>JABTVA010000001.1 GCA_015075075.1 Deltaproteobacteria bacterium
CGGTTTCAGTCGTGATACCGACCCTCAACTCCTGGAAGACCCTGGATGAGTGTCTGAAAAGCATCTCAGGGCAGGACTGGCCGGCAGATATGCTCGAGATAGTCATAGCCGACGGCGGCTCTACTGACTCTACCCTCGATATAGTGAGGCTCGCCGCGGCAAGGGGCAGCTTTCATATAAGGGCGGTGCGGAACCCGCTAAAGACTGGCGAGGCTGGGAAGGCGGTTGGCATTAAGGAGGCCAGGGGGGAGCTCGTTGCCTTCATAGACTCTGATAACGTCCTCCCGGACAGGGGCTGGCTTAAGAGGATGTCCGAGCCGTTCGCCGACTCCGACGTTGTCGGCGCGGAGCCGCTCGAATACGCGTGCAGGGCCGGCGACGGGTTCATAACCAGGTACTGCTCGCACCTCGGGATGAACGACCCTTTCTGCCTCTTCGCGGGCAACTACGACAGGTACTCGGCCGTAACCGGAAGGTGGACCGAGATGCCCTACAGGGCGGAGGACAGGGGGGGCTGGTTCAAGCTCGAATTGGACCCGGCCCGCTATCCGACGATGGGCGCGAACGGGTTTATCGTGCGTAAGCGCGCCCTCGAAGGCAGAGGCGAGTATCTCTTCGACATAGACATGATACGCGGGATCCTCAAAAGGCGCCCCGGGGCGCGCCTTGCCAAGGTCAGGACCGGGATCGTCCATGTATTCTCAGGCGATACCAGGACGTTCGTAAGGAAACAGATGCGGAGGATACGGGACTTCCGTCATTACGAGAGGCTCGGCATAAGGGAGTACCCCTGGAACGGGGTCAAGAGGCACGCTGTCGCAAGGTTCGTCTTCTCATGCCTTACGGTATTGCCCTTGATCTCGCAGGCCGCTCGGGGGTACTCCAGAAGGCCCGATATAGCCTGGCTCTTCCACCCCGTAGCCTGCTGGCTTACGCTTATCGTATACGGACTGGGCAGCCTGCCCCTCTTTACGGGGGAATTCAAGCGGGAGGGCTGGGGCCAATAGCTGAAAGCCGCTTGATGGACAGGGTCTTTAAAAACACTTTCTGGATGCTCCTTCCGAGCGCCTTCAACAAGGCGTCGAGCGTCGCGCTCGTGGTCGTGCTGGCGCGCCACCTGGGGGCCGCTGGTTTCGGCTTATTCTCCTTCGCCTTTTTCTATATCGTATTTTTCAGCGCCGTTGCCGAGGCGGGGCTTACAACCGTCATGATACGGCGCATGAGGGCCGAGCCCCAAAAGGCGGGGGATGTCTACCGTAAGGGGCTCAGGCTCGGCATAGTCTCGACGCTTGCGGCTATTTCGGCGGCCATAGGCGGCGGGGCGGCGCTCGGTTTTGAAAAAGACGCACTCTTCCTTACGGCCCTGGCCTCGCTGGGGCTCATCTTCTCTTTCAGGGACGTGACCTTCAGGTGGTTCCTCGAGACCCCCTTCAGGGCGTCTCTCGGGATGCGCGTAAGCGCAGCGCTCGGGATCGCCTCCGAAGGCCTCGGCCTTTTGGCGGTATTGGCGGTAGTTCACGCTGGCGCGGGTGTTGAGGCCATAACGGCGGTATACGTCCTCTCGAACCTCCCAGGGTTCGTCCTCCTCGCCGTCCTCTCATACAGGGCGGCCCCGGCTCCCGGAGGCGAGAAGGTATCCTACGCCGGTATGCTCAGGGAGGCCCTGCCCATAGGGCTTTCCAACGCGCTCAATACCGTTTATCTCATGCTCGGCTCAATCGTACTCTTCCTTTACGGCAGCATAGAGGCGATGGGATATTACGCGCTCGCCTTCAGGCTTACGACCTCGCTCAGGATAATCCCCGAGGCGCTTATGCATTCCTTTTTCCCGCTCATGGCCTCTCAATCCGGCCAGGCGGGCCAGGCGGGCCAGGCGGGATTGAACGCCTATTTGAGAAAAAGCACCTGCATAATGGCGTTCACGGCCATGCCTCTGGCCGCCGGGACTGTCGCGCTCTCGGATGATATTACGCGGCTCCTCGGAGGGGGCTCGTTCGGCCCGGCCTCTCTGGCCTTGAGCGTCCTCAGCTGGGCAACAGCGCTTTCCTTCTTCAATACGTGCGCGAGGTCGGCGCTGAATGCCGCGGCCCGCGGGCCGATTAATCTTGCGGTCTCGTCGGCAATGGCGGCAGCTTCGGCTGCGCTATGCTTCACTCTCATACCGGCATGGGGGCTTTCGGGCGCGGCCTGGTCGCTCGTACTCGCGGAAGGGGCTGGGCTCGCCGTCTATTCGGCGGTCCTCGGAAGGCCGGGACTTGCTTTCCCGCTCCGGTTCACGGGGAAATGCCTTTTGGCGGGAGCCTGCATGTACGGATGCATGATGCTCCTGGACGGGCCGCTCCTTAAGCTCTCTTCCGGCTTGGCGGTTTATCTCGCTATTTCCGCGCTCATGACCGGGACAGGGCCGGTCCGGATCGCGAGGGCGCTCTCTCAAAGGGAGCCTACTTTTTTATAAGGAGCGCGATCGGGAAGGAGTGGAGCACTGCCCCGGCCTCCTGTACCCCGTTCAATTTCAATTCCCGCCCGGTAAACGCGTCTTGCCACGAGGCGTCCCTGAGTCCCTCGGGAAGCCTCAAGAAGGCGCCATCCCACACGTCCGGGCCCAGGGGCCATTCCCGTTCGGGCACGACCCGGGCCATGAGGCGCGGGGCCGCGACGATAGCGGCCTCTTTGCCGAGCACCCTTGCAAAGGCGACGAGGTGCCTCCTTAGCGCCCCTTCGGTCTCAATGGGCTCGTACGAGCCGTCCTTGAAAAGCTCGTAATGCGACCCTCTCTTATTCAGGGCCGCGTGGGTTGCGAATAGCTTTATCCTCCCGTCCTCCGGAGAGGCGAGCATCTCCTTTATAAGCGCACCCCGGTCCTCGGCGGCCCGGTTTACTACCTCGTCAAGCAGGGCCTTTCTCCATCCGAAGTCGACCGGGCGGCGGTTGTCGGGGTCCACGAGGCTTAGGTCCCATAGCTCGGTCCCCTGATAGAAATCCGGCACCCCTGGAGAGCCGGACTTTATGACGAGCTGGGAGAGCGAGTTTATCATCCCGTACCAGGCGGCCTTTCTCTGAAAAGGAATGAACTCCTTAAGAAACCGTTATCAGGCGAGTTTAGTATTGCGTCTATGAACTGCATGAAACCCTCCTCGTACTCCGTATCGGGCCGCAGCCACGCGGTGTGTATCTTGGCCTCGCGGACGGCTTTTTTCATGTACGCCTTTATGCGTTCGCGGTATTCGGGGAGGCCGCCGTCTTCGAAGGGGAAAGTGCCTAATAACGTCTGGTACAGGAAATACTCGTCATTCCTGTCAGGCACGCCAAGGCCCCCGGCCCTTTGCTTCCTTTTCCTGTTCACGGCGCTCCACCTTCTGAGGGCCGCTTCCCATTCCCCCGGAATCTCGGATAGGACGTTTATGCGCGCACGCGCGTCCTCGCCCCTTTTCGTGTCATGGGTGGAGGTCGCGTTCATCGAATGCGGGCGGCCTTCAGCGGCCTTCCTGTTCCTTGAATGGAATTCCTCCAGGGTCGTGCCGAACCGTCCCGGAGATGAGCCCACCTCGTTAAGGGAGATGAGCCTGTTGTAGACGTAAAAGAGGGTGTCCTCGATGCCCTTGGCCATGAGCGGCCCCGTGAACTGCTGGAAGCGCATCACGAATTTGAGCCATTCGCCCTTTTCCTCCTCGCCCTGGTATTCCCTGAAGTCCAGGGCCAGGACCTTCCCGATGAAGGAAAGCTCGTTATAGAGGGCCGGGTTCCCGGCGATGGCGCTCTCGACAGCCTCCCTTATGTATTTCAAATCCGTCCCGGTGACCGACTCCGCGCATATGTAGGTCCTGTAGACCGGGAATGCGGCCATGACCTCGACTATGGCCCTCTTTAGGCCTGGGAGAGTGATGTCGCTGCCGTGCCTGTCGCGGCTAAGGGTAAGCTTAAGGAGCTGCGCGAGGTTCGATACGTCGCTCATCATGTCCATCTCGGTGATGAGCTTCTTCTTCTCGTGGAAGAGGTGGTTATATTTCGATTTTATCCCCGTGAAGCTCGAGTATATGCGCGTTAATCTCGATTCGTGGGTCGTATCGCAGAAAATGCCGTTAAGGGCCGACATGAAATCGTAGCCTGTCGTGCCCTCGACCGGCCAGGCTTCAGGCAGGGGCTCGCCGCTCCCGAGTATCTTCTCGACTATGATGTAGGCGTCACCGGCACGGTCTCTTAGCCTCCGGAGGTACTCAAGGGGGTTCTGCAGGCCGTCTATGTGGTCAATCCTCACGCCAGTCGTTCCTTTATTCAGGAGCCTCAAAAGAAGGGCGTGGGTCTTATCGAAGACCTCCTCGTCCTCTGTCCGGAGCGTAATGAGGCCGTTTATGTTGAAGAACCTCCTGTAGTTCGTCTCCTCTGCCGCCACCTTCCAGAACGAGAGCTTGAAGGACTGCTCGGAGAGGAGCTTATCAAGGAGGTTATAGCTCTCCGGGTCGCCGGGGGAGCCGTTGAAGGCCGCGAGGCTCTCGTCGAGCTCCGACCTGAAATCCCGGTTTCCGGTATAGAGCTCCCAGAGCATCCTCTTCACGAAAAGGGCCTGGTCCTCGAGTTCGGCCTCGCCGCCCGCGGCAAGGGTCTTCAGAACGTACCGTATCCCGAGGAGCTTGACGTAGTCAGGGTGCTCCCTGCCGAGCTTTTGCACGAGCTTTCCCGAGAGGTGCGAAAGGAAGACCTGGTAAGAGTCGATCTTGAGG
The DNA here is from genome assembly GCA_015075075.1 of Deltaproteobacteria bacterium. Lineage (GTDB taxonomy): Bacteria > Desulfobacterota > GWC2-55-46 > GWC2-55-46 > GWC2-55-46 > UBA5799. Next base: position 4,719 of record JABTVA010000001.1, read on the forward strand.
GGGAAGCTCGTCTCATAGTATCTCACCTTGAGGCCGTCATCCGAGTAGTCGAGCCGTATCTCGCCCCCTTCGAGCGCTTCGCCGTATGTGCGGCCGAGAAAGGGGGCCAGCACCTTCTCTTTTATTCCCTCGTACGGGTGGTCCCATTCGATGTCGAAAAAGCCCGAGTACTTCGATGCCCGCCCTTTTTCGAGCACGTCCATCAATAGCCTGTTCTCGCCGTCGTAGGCCATATGGTTGGGCACGAAGTCCTGGACCCATCCCATTCCGAGCGCCTTGAGTTTGCCGAAAATGGATTCAAGCTCCTCGATTGTCCCGACCTCGGGGTTCATGCTCCCGTGGTCCACTATGTCGTAGCCGTGCATGCTCCCCTTCCGCGCCCTGAAGGCCGGCGAGGCGTATATGTCCGATATGCCGAGACGATTTATATAATCGATGATGCCGGAGGCGTCTTTAAGGCGGAAAGAGGAGTTGAACTGCAGCCTGTATGTGGAGGAGGGGACCCGCATGTCATGAGACGCTTACGTGGAAGTAGTTGCCTAAGTCCTCGAATGCCTCGACCCACCTCATCGAGGCCTCGTCCCCTTCGGAGGCCTTCTCGCGGGCCTCGGCCAGCACCTTCCTTCCGAGCGCGAAGTAAAGGTTCTGCGCCTTCCAGAGCTTGAGCTTAACCGGCGTTGTCCGGAGGAGCTTCAATGCGTCCCTCAGCCGCTCTATCTCATCGAGCCTCATCGAGTCCCCGCTCACCTCCTCCATGCGCCCGGTCACCCACGCGCTCGCGAAATAACCTATGTTCTCCGGGTCTATCTGGACGGCAAGGTGCCTCGATTTTTTTATGATGCCACGGAACTTCTCCAGGTTAAGCTCCTTTTCCTTCAGCACCTCCTCGAGGTCGTGGTTCAGGATGAACTCAGCCGAGACCCCGAGGGGCCTGGGGAGCGGCACCCCGAGCTTCCGGAGAAAGTCCATGGTGCTGTAGTTGCTCTCGAATATCTGCCTGTGGAAGCCCTCGATGTCGCGGCTCGTCATGTGGAGTATCTCGTTCACGATCTTCCTCTGCTCGTCCCTGAAGAGGTGCCAGAGGGAATAGTTCGCCGCGCCGAGATGCCTGTCCATGAGCCTTATGACTTCAGGGATGTCGCCCCGGTCGAAGGCGGCCTTCAGCTCCTGCTCGGCGGCCATGAAATCCTCATCGTTCCTGAAGAACCTTATCCCGCAGTTTACGCTCATCTCGCCGAGGTGGAGTACAGCGGAGGAGAGCAGCGCCTCTTCCCACGAGACCCTGGACCTTATTACCGTCTTCCCGATGGCGAGTTTGTGCTTGCCGGCCTCTATTTTCTCGTAGAACTCGTTCTCGGCCTCGAACGCGTATATGGAGGTCTTCTTCGAGTATTCCTCGAAGAGGGACGATATCGCGTGGTGCGCCCCGACCCGGAGGAGGTCGACGCGAGAGGCCTTTACGAACCTGTCGTAAGCGTTCCTGGCGTTGCCGAAGACGTTGCTGGGAGTGCGCTCCAGCCTCACCTTGAACCCGGATTCGAGAGAGACCCCGGCGGCCTCCTCCGCGAGCTGCATGGCCATCGAGGCGTACATGATCACCTGGACGCCCTCTATGCCGGAGACCTCGTCGAAGAACCAGCCGCAGCTCGTGTACATGAGCTGGGAGTTCCTCTGCATCTCGAGGAGCTTTATGGCCCGAACCATTTCGCTCTTCCCGAGCTGCCTCGCCGCGTGCCTATTGAAGAAGGCCTCCACGTTCTCCACGGACCTGTCGTTAATGACATCTATGTACTCGTCCCTGGCGGCCCAGGGGTCGGCAAGGAGGGCCGAGCCCTCTCTCTCGTAGACAGGGGCGAGGGTGTCCCTCAGCCAGTCGAAAGCCTCCCTGAGCGGCCCCCTCCATGACTGGTTCCAGAGGGGGTGTCCTCCGGTATTGCAGCCGCAGTCGGCCCTCCAGCGCTCCACGCCGTGTACGCAGCTCCAGGACGAGTTCTCGTGTATCTCGACCAGGTTTTCCGGCGGGAACTTCTCAAGGTATTCGCCGTAGTTCGTGAGCTTCGCAAGCCCCTTTGTCTCTATGAGGTAGAGGCAGTAGGAGAGCGCCATGTCGCCGTGCCTGTGGTGGTGGCCGTACGATTCTCCGTCGGTTGCTATGTGCACGAGGGCCGCCTCCCTTTCGTCCGCCGGAAAGGCGTCCTCGAGCCTCTGCGCGAAGTTTTCGCCGTTGTCAAGGAGGTTACCGAACCCCACGTCCCGCGATATCTGCCCGTTGTAGAAGAAGACGGCGATAGACCTTCCCGACGGCAGGTTGCAGAGGTACGGCGCTGTCGTGTCAACGTCCTCGCCCGAGAGGTCCTTCCACCTTGCGCCTTTCTGGTTCTTCCTTACCCTCCGCGCCTGCCTCGGGGCGAGTACCGTGAACTTCATGCCGAGCTCGGAGAGGACCTCAAGCGTTTCAACGTCAACGGCCGTCTCCGGAAGCCACATGCCCTCCGGTTCCCTCCCGAACCTGGATACAAAGTCCCTTATGCCCCAGACCGCCTGTGTGCGCTTGTCCCTCTTCGTTGCGAGCGGCATTATCATATGGTTGTAGACCTGGGCAATGGCGGAGCCCCGGCCCCCGTAGTTTTCCATGCTCATCCGGTCGGCCTCGATGATGTTCCTGTATACCTCCGGGCTGTCGGTCCGCATGTTGTACAGGAGGGTGGGGCCGAAATTGAAGCTTATCTTCGAATAGTTGTTTGTTATCTCGATAATCTTAAGGTCCGGGCCGAGTATGCGGGCGGCCGAATTGGGCTCATAGCATTCCTCGGTAATCCTCTGGTTCCAGTCGTGGTATGGGTGCGCCGAGTCCTGGAGCTCTATCCTTTCGAGCCAGGGGTTCTCCCTCGGGGGCTGGTAGAAGTGGCCGTGTATGCAGATGTATTTTTTCAATCAGGGCCCCTCTTTCGCGTAAAGGGCGAAGCTCATCGGGCGGAGGACGAAGTCCCGGTCAGGGGCCCCGGATTCCAGGGCCGCAGGCATGAGCGAGCCGGGCCCTTCCCACTCCTTCCCGGCTGAGTCAAGGACCCTGGCCCATTTCCCTTTTGGGAGCGGCCGCTTTATTCCTGCCTCGTCCAGGCTGAAATTGAAGGCGGCGGATACTGCCTCTCCGTCCGCCTCCCTTAGAAGGAGCATCGCCTTCTCGTCTTCGAGCGCGGTCGCCGTTACGCTACCGCCGATCGCCAGGGCGGGGAATTCGCGGCGAAGCCTTATAAGAGTCCTGTATAGTTCGAGGAGGGTCCTGTGCCGTCCCGCGCCCCTCTTTTCCCAGTCGATTCTGGATGCAAGGAACGTCCCGATGCCTGCCGGGTCAGGCGGGTCCGCGTCCCATTCGAAGGCCTCGAATTCCTTCCTCCTTCCCTCCCTCACGTCGCGGACGAGCTCCGCGCCCCTGTGGTCGATGAAGTAGAGGAACGGCGCATCCTCGCCGTACTCCTCCCCCATGAAAAGGAGCGGTATGAAGGGCGAGAGGAGAAGGAGGCCTGCCGCGAGCTTGAGCCCCTCGAAGGAGACGAGCCTTGAGAGCCTCTCTCCGAGCATCCGGTTCCCGACCTGGTCATGGTTCTGGACCGAGACCATGAAGCGGTTCTTGGGCACCCCCGCCGGGAGACGCCCGAAGCACCGGCCCCTGTACGGCGAGTACTGCCCGGAGTAGACGAACCCCTCGTTCATGGCCTTCGCAAGGTGCCGGACATCGCCGAAGTCGGCATAATAGCCGCCCCGCTCGCCTGTTATGAGCGCGTGGGCGGAGTGGTGAAAGTCGTCGGACCAGAGCGCGTCGAGGCCCAGGCCGTATTCCCCTTTTGATACGACTCTGGTGTCGTTTAGGTCGCTTTCGGCGAAAAGGCGGAAGGCGCGGCCCTTTTTCGACGAATATTCGGCGACCCTGTCGGAGAGGGCCCGGAGGAACGGGTTCGCGCTCATGTCTATTATGGCGTGTATCGCATCAAGCCGGAGCGCGTCTATGTGATAGTTTTCGAACCAGTGGATGGCGTTCCTTATAAAGAACTCCCGAACGTGGTCGCTCCCCCTGCCGTCGAAGTTGACGGCATCCCCCCAGGGTGTCCTGTACCTGTCCGTGAAGTAGGGGCCGAACTCGGCTATGTGGTTCCCCTCGGGGCCGAAGTGGTTGTAGACCACGTCCAGTATCACGGCCATGCCGATAATGTGGCATTCGTTCACGAGGCGCTTAAGCGCCTCAGGGCCGCCGTAGGTGTTCTGTACCGCGAAAGGGAATACGCCGTCATAGCCCCAGTTCCGTTCGCCCGGAAACTGGGCTACAGGCATCAGCTCAAGCGCGTTCACGCCGAGGTCTTTCAACGCCCTGAGCCTGGGTATGATGGATTCAAGGTCCCCTTGAACGGTGAACGCGCCGGGGTGGACCTCGTAGATGACCATCTCGGCGGGGCTTGGTGCCTCCCATGCGCCATCTCTCCACCGGAACGACGCGTGGTCGACAGCCTCAGAGGGGCCCTCGACCCCGAGCGGCTGGTAATGGGAGGCGGGGTCGGCCCGCTCCCTGCCGTCGAGGGAGAAGCGGTACCTTGTCCCGGCCCCGGCGCCCGTGACAAGGGCGCTCCAATAACCGGACCCGTCCCTTTCCATCGGCAGAGCGCGCCAGGGCCCCTCTCCCGCGGCCTGTATCACGAGGCACAGTGCCGAGGATCCGGGAGCCCAGACCGTGAACCGGCATCCAGCTCCTTCGATATTCGCTCCAATATCCATCCGCCGGGAATCAGGTTCAGTAAAGAGGAAAAGTCCGCGCCAGAGAGGTGCCGAGCCCCAATCAGGATGTTGAAAAAGTCCTTCCTGGACTTTTTCAACCACGGCTTGGCCGGAATGAATCCGTCCAAGCCTTACAAATTGCTCGACTTGGATGGTCTTCGCATATTTGGCAATCCATCCGTGGATTGTTTATCAGGGTGTTTTTCAACACCCTGATAGTTGTTTACGTATGCGTTTCATTGCTGTCCTACTAACTTCCCCCCTTTCATAAAGGGGGTGAGGGGGGATTAAAAACGTCTGAAAAAATCCCCCTCTTATCCCCCTTTTTCAAAGGGGGATGGTCAGGACTTCCGTTTTTCGGCATTTATGTCCTGAAAACAGATAACCTGGGATTATGGATCTTAAACCCTCTTGTTCGCTGGACTTATTAATCAATGGAACGCCTTGATAAAGATGAACGGGACAGCAATGGTATAGTTTATATCTAATCGGATTAGTCAAACTGAGAGCGGCGCGCGGCCGTGGCTATCTCCGCCCGCGCGGCCTTCCATTTCATTCGAGTATCTCAGGCGATTCTACTCCGTAGCGGTCTATATATGATCTGTGGTCAAGGAGCTTTTTCGTATTTCATGATGAGCTGGCAAGCCCACTGCCGGGCTCACGAGCGCAATCTTTCAGCGGCCTGAAGGAGCAGGTGGTAGCGGCTCGTCCGGTTCCGTACGTGCATGTCAAAGGGTCGTGGTCGTGCCCTCCTCCCTGTAGCCGTTTATGGAGAACCTGTCGTTTTCCGGCCTCTCCCATACGAGCTGCTTTATGGCCGCGGTATACCCGTGGAAGTTGAAGAGCACCGGGCAGCCGAGCGGGAATATCCTCTGGAACCGGGCCTCGTCGAGGCCGCCGGGGTACTTCTGTGGTATCCCGAGGACGAGTATGTCGATGACGTTCACGACCCTTATGCGCCAGTCCGGGGCCTCCTCGCGGAGTATCTCGGCGGCGGCCATGGCCTCGAGGGTGAGATTGTTGCCGCTTGCGGCAAGAACGAGCTCAGGGTCTTCGCCGCCGTTGGTGGAGGCCCAGTCCCAGATGCCTATGCCCGCCCTGCAGTTCTCGGCCGCCTCGGTCATGGTCAGCCACTGCACCATCGGCTGCTTGCTCGCTATGACGAGGTTTATCTGGTCGGTGGATTTCAGGCAGTTATACATGGTGCAGAGGAGCGAATTGGCGTCAGGCGGCAGGAATATGCGGTATATGTGCCCTTTCTTGGTGAGGAGGTTATTTATGAAGCCCGGGCCCTGGTGGGAATACCCGTTATGCTCCTGCCTCCAGGCCTCGGATGTGAGTATGAAGTTAAGGGACGATATGGGCTTTCTCCAGGGCACTTCAAGCGATGACTTGAGGAACTTGGAATACTGGTTCGCCATGCCGTCGACTATCTGGAGGAAAGCCTCATAGCACGGGAAAACCCCGTGCCTGCCCGTAAGGAGAAAGCCCTGGAGCCAGCCCTGGCAGTTGTGCTCGCTCAAGACCTCCAGCACCATGCCCTCGGGGCCTATCTTCTCGGAGCCGGGGGGGACCGGCCAGGCGTACTGCCTGCTGGTCACGTCCAGAACGGCCTCGAGCCTGTTCGATTCGAGCTCGTCAGGGCAGACGATGCGGAAGTTACGCTCAGTGCGGTTCTCGACCATGAGCTCCTTGAAATAGCGGCCGAGCACCTCCATGGCGCTCGCCTCCTTCACGCCCTTTGCCTCCACCTTGACCCAGTGCTCGTCGAGACGGGGCATCCTGAGCGGGACCCTCCTTTCGCCGCCGAAGCTATGCGGGTTCATGGACATCCGGAGGTCGCCTTTCGGGCACTGTGAAAGAATGTCCTCGGCTGGCCTGCCGTCCTTTTCGAATAGCTCCCAGGGCCTGTAGGAGCGTAGCCACTCCTCGACCGCCTTCAGGTGGGCCGGGTTTTTCTTGAGGTCCTTTCCCGGGACCTGGTGCGACCTGAACGAGCCTTCGATCATCTTGCCGTCCAGTTTCTTCGGCCCTGTCCAGCCCTTGGGGGTCTTAAGTATTATCATGGGCCACGAAGGCCGCTCCGGCCTCCTGCCGCTCCTTGAATCGTCCTGGAGCTTCCGTATGGCTGCGTACGCCCGTTCGAGGGCGGCGTCATACTCCTCGTGCACCCGGGGTTCTGCGGAGACTATCTCCACGGAATGCCCGTAGCCGGTGAAGAGGTCAGTAAGCTCCTTGTCCGTCATGGTGCCGAATATGGTAGGCGAAGAAATCTTGAAGCCGTTAAGGTGGAGTATGGGCAGCACCGCGCCGTCGGTAGCCGGGTTAATGAACTTGTTCATGTGCCACGCCCCGGCCGTCGGGCCCGTCTCCGCCTCGCCGTCTCCCACGAGGCACGCTGTTATGAGCCCGGGGTTGTCGAGGACGGTCCCGTAGGAAGTGGAGAGGGCGTACCCGAGCTCCCCGCCCTCGTGGATGACCCCCGGGAGGGCCGGGTTCAGGTGGCTCGGGAACTTATCGGGCCAGGAGAACCATTTTATGAGCTTCCCGAGGCCCTCCCTGTCGAGCGTAAGCTCGGGGTAGAAGGGCGTAAGCGAGCCCTCGAGGTACATGTTCGCGAGGTTCGCGGCAGCGCCGTGCCCCGGGCCGGTCACGAAAAGCACGCTCGCGTCGGTTTCGAGTATAAGCCTGTTGAGGTGCAGGCATGTGAGGTTTATTCCGGGCGCCGTGCCCCAATGCCCGAGGAGCCGCTCCTTGATGTGCTCAAGCTTCAACGGCTCCTCCATGAGCGGGTTGTCTTTCAGATAAATCTGGGCTGCCGCGATGTAGTTTGCCGCCCTGAAATACCGCTCCGGAGCGGACGTCTTCGCCCCGTCGCCTTTCCTCCCTGCCGCTCCTCTTCCAGCTCTCCCTTTCATCCAGCCCCTCCTCATATGCATTCATTTATCGGGTGCCAAGGTAAACCGTCTTTCCATATAGAGATAACTCTATCACATTTCATCGGGGCAAGTTATGCGGGGAAGGCGGCCCCAGAAATGGATTGATAACGGAACCGGAAAATGTTAAATAGGTACAATCGTTCAGTGTTATACAGTGTTATAGATAGAGTTCCGGGGCGGTATCTCCGTCTCCCCTCAGTTACAGCTACTTGCCGCCCGGAGAAAGCGTTAAGCTCAATAGCATATCGTCGCTTGGCAGAGCAGGCCCTTTAACGTAATTCAGAATAAATTTAAAGACAAAATCAGCCGCTGGTCACAGGAGAGCATCCGGGTCAACTGAATAAATGCGGTATAGCGGTTCCAGTTGTTCCGTTTTTTTTTGCAATGGCAGTGTCTCAATCGTACCAAGAGCAGTGTTCCACCATTCTTCAGCAAAGGAGAACCGGTAGATGGAAAGCTCTACAATGACTATCCTCTTTGCGCTGGGAGCAGCGGTGCTGGGCATTGTCTACGCGGCCTGGCTCGCGTTCTGGGTAAGGGGGCTCGACAGCGGCACGCCTGAGATGAGGAGGATCCAGGCTGCGATCCACGAAGGCGCAAGCGCCTACATGGCAAGGCAGTTCAAGACCGTCGCGGTCGTTGCGGCGGTCATTTTCGTGCTCCTGTGGGTGGCGGGCTTCTGGTCAGAGTACTTCGGGCTTCTTACGGCGTGCGGCTTTCTCGTGGGCGGCGCGGCCTCCGGCATTTCGGGCTATGTCGGCATGATGGTGGCCGTAAGGGCCAACGCCAAGACCGCGCAGGCGGCCCACAAGGGGCTTAACGCCGCGCTCGTGGTCGCATTCAGGGGCGGGGCCGTGACAGGGCTCCTACTCATCGGCCTCGGGCTCCTCGCGGTTACCGGTTTCTACGCCGTGGCTATACGGGTGACCGACGAGACGCACGCGATAGCGTCGTTGCTTTCGCTAGGGCTAGGCGGAAGCCTCATATCGCTCTTCGCCAGGGTGGGTGGCGGCATATACACCAAGGCCGCGGACGTCGGCGCTGACCTCGTTGGAAAGGTAGAGGCCGGCATACCTGAGGACGACCCGAGGAACCCGGCGGTCATAGCGGACAACGTGGGCGACAACGTCGGCGACTGCGCCGGGATGGCCGCGGACCTCTTCGAGACCTACGCCGTTACGACCGTCGCGACCATGGCGCTCGCGCACATCCTTTTCCCGGGCTCGGAGAACGCCATGCTTTTCCCGCTCGTGCTCGGCGGCGCGGCGATTATAATGACCATTATCGGGAGCTGGTTCGTGAGGCTCGGCTCCTCTAACAACATAATGACCGCGCTCTACAAGGGGTTCGTAGCGACGGCGGTCCTTTCGGCCGTGGCCTTCTTCCCGGTCGCGTACTATCTCATGGACGGGGTAGGGGGTGTGGGCTGGAGCAGCTACTATCTCTGCGCCCTCATAGGGCTTGCGGTCACCATATCGCTCGTCGTCATAACCGACTATTACACTGCCAAGCATTACAGCCCGGTCCAGCACATAGCCAACGCGTCGGTCTCCGGGCACGCGACCAACATAATCGCGGGGCTAGCCATAGGCAAGGAGGCCACGGCCCTGCCGGTCCTCGTTATCGCCGGGGCCATACTGGCGAGCTATGAGCTGGCGGGCCTCTTCGGAGTCGCGGTCTCAGCCGAGGCCATGCTCACGATGGCGGGGATTGTCGTGGCCATAGACTCCTTCGGCCCGATAACCGACAACGCGGGCGGCATAGCCGAGATGGCCGATATGGGGGCCGGGGTGCGCGGCGTGACCGACCCGCTGGACGCCGTCGGCAATACGACAAAGGCGGTCACAAAGGGCTACGCCATAGGCTCGGCGGGGCTCGCCGCAATAGTCCTCTTCGCCGAATACACCAGGACCATATCGGCCGGAGGGGCGCAGGTCATCTTCGACCTCTCGGACCCTCTCGTCCTCGTGGGCCTCTTCATAGGCGGCATGCTGCCCTTCTATTTCGCGGCCTTGCTCATGAAGGCGGTCGGGACCGCCGCGGGCTCCATAGTGGACGAGGTAAGGAGGCAGTTCAGGGAGATAAAGGGCATAATGGACGGGAGCGCCCGGCGAGTACGGGAAATGCGTCGATATAGTCACCGCCGCGGCCCCGCAGAAGATGATTGTGCCCTCTCATCCCGATCGTCGTCCCCGTGCTTGTCGGCGTGATCCTGGGGCCGAAGGCCCTCGGAGGGGTCCTCGTCGGAAGCATCGTGACCGGCCTTTTCGTTGCGATAAAGATGACCTCGGGCGGGGCCGCCTGGGACAACGCCAAAAAGTTCATAGAGGAGGGCAACCACGGCGGCAAGCACAAGCCGGCGCACCAGGCCGCCGTGACGGGCGACACCGTGGGCGACCCATACAAGGACACGGCAGGGCCGGGCATAAACCCGATGATCAAGGTCATAAACCTGGTCGCGGTCCTTTTCGGGATACTCCTGCTCGTAGGGCCGGTTAGGAAATCGCGCCGGGAAACCCCGGCGCGTTTTTAAAAGTTTTCCTCTTGTTATTCAACCATTATTGCAAAGGCCTTTTAGCGCGCTGCCGCGCTCTTTTGGGCATAAGGCTCCGCTCGCTTTCCGCCCCCATCCTCCGAGCTCGGCCCTTATGTCGCTCGGCCTTTTGGGCCGAGCTCCTGCTTCCTCGCCTCGCCCGTCCTTCCCCCAGCCTTATGCTCGCAACGCCTTATGCCCCGGGTTGTTTTGAAGAACAAAAGTGTTTTGATTCTTTTTTGTCTTTAACAAACCCCGGAGGGTAAGGCGAGCGTAGCCTTAGGGAGGAGGTGCGTGAACGGGCCGAGGCTGTATGAGCGCAGCTACTTCAGGGGCCCGTTCACGGGGTGGGGGAGGGGGATAGCCTGGTAGGGCGCGCTGCGCGCGCCACTTTTTATTGGTTTGTTTTTTTAAACAACCCCGGGGCATGAGGCGGAGCGAACATAGGGATGGGGGAAGGACGGGCGAGGCGGGGTAGCAGGAGCGAGGCCAAGCCTATAAATTCATGGCACGCACAGCGCGCCCTACAGGGCCGAGCCCGGAGGATGGAGGCGGAAAGGGCACGGGGCCTCATGCCCGAAAACCGCGCGGAAGCGCGGAAAAGGCCTTTTGCAATGAGGTATAAAGGAATGAAAGTTCCTCAGGCGGGCTGGCGGCGCGCCCTCACGAACTCTATGATGCCGGGCATTATGGAAAGCACTATTATGGCGAGGATCACCAGGGTGAAGTTCTCTTTTACAAGAGGGATGCTGCCGAAGTAGTAGCCCGCGAGCACGAATATGAGTATCCAGGCGATAGCCCCGGTGATGTTGTAGAAGAGGAACCTGCCGTAGGACATCGCGCCCACACCGGCCACGAACGGCGCGAAGGTGCGTACGATGGGGACGAACCTTGCGATGACTATGGTCCTTGCCCCGTACTTCTGGTAGAACCTGTGCGTCTTGTCGAGGTATTCCTTCCTGAATATCAGGCTGTCTTTCCTGGAGAAGACCTTCGGTCCCAGATAATGCCCTATCGCGTAGTTTACCGAGTCGCCCAATATCGCCGCTACGGCGAGCCCGGCTATCACGTACTCCACTTCCAGATACCCCATCGCGGCAAAGGTGCCTATCGCGAAAAGGAGCGAGTCGCCGGGCAGTAGAGGCGTTACCACAAGCCCGGTTTCGCAGAAGATTATGAGGAAGAGGATGAGATAGGTCCAGGCCCCGTAGGCCTGTATGACAGCCCCAAGGTGCTTGTCTATGTGCATGAATATGTCTATGAATTCTTTTAGAAGCTCCATCGCCTTTTCACGGAAATCCGAAGAGATAGATTATATCAGGCCGCCTGAAAAGGCAACAAATAAGCGCTTGGGACGTAAGCGCGGCTGATTTGACACGGGTTGCCCCCAATATATAATCAAATAAGAACGGAAATTCCTATGTAGCAGGGGGCTTTGCCCTCCAAGAGGCCCGGCCCGGAAGCGCGCCGGGGGAAAGAAGGTGGCTCGAATGCTTTCATGGGCGATAACCTTCCTCATAATTGCCATAATCGCGGCGGTCCTGGGCTTCGCCGGGGTCGCGGGGACCGCGGCATGGATAGCAAAGGTGCTCTTTGTCGTATTCCTGGTGCTTTTCGTCGTCTCCCTCATCGCTGGCCGGGGCAGGCCGGCGGCTTGAGAGCCGGCGGGCAGGCATGGAAAACGAATAGATGGTCCATGATGCCGGAGGCGGCCTGCGGGAGTTCCCCGGCATTCATCCATGAGCACGGCACAAAAAAGAGGTTACGGTCGTCCCGTAACCTCTTTTGTTTGAAGCGGGTCCGGGGATTATGCTATATTGACCCAATCGCGACAGGCCGGACAGGGACAAAAGCCCTTTTCAAACGGAGGTTTTCAGGTTTGAAAGAGGGGAGTATTATGGTATGATGTTCTGAGCCGTTGATGGTCCCGGGCCAGGGCAGGCCCGCTTCGGAAAGGCTGTCTCCCCGTTATCAGGCCCTGACAGTACGTTGAAAAAGCCCGGGGTGTTTTTCGCATCCCGCTAATAACAGGACCGTCTGAAAGGTGCGCCTTATATGAACGCCAGGGACTTCGAGAACGAGATACGGATACACGTCGAGGCCAGGTACCCCATGGCTCGTCTCCTTCGAGGAGCGGAGGGTCGAGAAGATAATGGAGTCGCTATGCGATTCCATGAAGCTCAATTTCTGGTCCTGGTCGGTTTCCAGGGGGCTATACGGCGGCGAGAAGAAGAAACGGGAGCCAATGGGCCGGGAAAAGATACTCTCGGTCATAGAGGAGAAGATAACAAAGGGCGAGAACGTAAGTAACTTCTTTCTTTTGAAGGACATAGCCTCATATTTCAACTCCCACGAGTTCCTCCGCAAGTTCAGAGACCTCCCGGCCATAATAGACGAGCGCCATACCATAAATACCGTCTGCATCCTTTCGCCCACGCTCGGCGAGATACCGCCCGAGCTCGAGGAGGACATAGTGGTCCTCGAATTGTCGCTGCCGGACTACGACGAGATAGCCGACCTTGTATCCCGCACCTACGGCCACCTCATCCCGTCGAGCTGGCACGCCTCCACCAGGTCGATCCTCTACAAGTCCCTCCAGGGCCTTTCGCTCGACAACATCAGGCGCGTCATAAGGAAGGCCATAAGCCTTAATAACGGCTTCCTGAACGAGGACTGCATATCCTATATACAGGATGAGAAGCAACAGATAATAAAGAAGCAGAAGATACTCGACTACTACCCCCACAGGGAGAACATAGAGAACATCGGGGGACTTAGCGAGATAAAGAAGTGGTTCATCGAGAGGGAGAACGTATTCAGGCTATCGAGGGACAAGATAACGACCCTGGGTCTCGACATCCCGAAGGGCCTCCTTCTCATAGGCGTCCCCGGCTCGGGCAAGAGCCTCTGCTGCAAGGCGCTCGCGGGCATATGGAACCTCCCGCTCCTCCGGCTAGACGTCGGGCGCCTCTTCGGCTCGACCGTGGGCGAGTCGGAAAAGAACATCAGGCGGTGCATACAGCTTGCCGAGGCGGTAAGCCCGTGTATACTCTGGATAGACGAGATAGACAAGGCATTCGGCGGCATCGGGGGCTACCAGGGAGACTCGGGCACGCAGATGAGGGTCTTCGGCACCTTCATCACCTGGCTGCAGGAGAAGGAGCACCCCGTCTTCGTCATCTCCACCGCCAACGAGCCCAGGAACCTCCCGCCCGAGCTCTGGAGGAAGGGGAGATACGACGAGGTCTTTTTCGTCGACCTCCCGAGCCAGGAGGAGAGGGAGGAGATATACAGGATCCACCTCGAAAGGAGGATACAGAACCTTTCGAAGATGGACGTGAAGGAGCTTTCCCAGAACAGCCAGGGCTTTACAGGCGCGGAGATAGAGCAGGCCGTAAAGGACGCGGTCGTCTCGACCTTCAACCATCTGCAGGAGGAGCACGCGGGAAGGAACATGGAAGAGGTCGTGGACGGGCTCCTCGCCCTCGACGTCACGCAGGAGAGGCTGCTTAAGTCCATACGGCACATAACCCCTCTCTCGGTCCTTAAAAAGGAGGAGATAGAGGAGCTCAGGGCGTGGAGCCACCAGAGGGCCAGGCCCGCGTCCAAGTCCCTATTCCTCCAGAGGGCTGAATCGCTCTCGGAGACCGAGAAGAGGAACATCGCCCTGCACGAGGCCGGGCACGCGGTACTCATGAAGCGGTACTTCAACCGCACCCCGGCGTTCGTCAGCATAGACAACTACAAGCCCTACTCGGCCTTCATACCGGTCGACGAGGCCATAAGGACGACCTACACCAAGAGCGACCTCGAAAAGGAGATAGGCGTCATACTCGGCGGCATGGTCGCCGAGGACGAGCTCATAGGGAACGACTCGAAGACCGTCGGCGCCTCCCACGACCTCATCCAGGCGACCGGCATAGCCCGGAAGATGGTCATAGAGTACGGCTTCGGCGAGATAATGAGAAATAAGTCCCTCATGGTCCTCCAGGACTACGCCCTCACATCGGGCGGGGACGTGCTCGAGGACATACAGAAGATACTCGATTCCGCCAAGGAGTCGACCTCAAAGGTCATATCCGAGAACAGGGAGGTCATCCTTGCGCTCGTCGAGAAGCTCATGAAGGAAGTCCTCATTAACGGCGAAGGGCTCAACCGGTTCTTCAGGGAAAACCCCCTGCAATAAGGAGGCGGCAGATGTCCTTCTATACCGTCATAAAGACCGAGCTTTCGGTAAAGAAGTACCTCATATGCGCCCTCGAGGAGCTCAAGAAGCGCGGCGAGATAACGAGTTTCGTCGCAAGCGAGCGCAAGGACGCTATCGAGGTGGACAGGGACGGCGACATCATCAATATCTCCAGGGAGAAGGCCGGCAACTACCAGCTCGGCGGCGACAACCGCGTCGTGAACGCATTCTCGAACAGGTTGAAGCAGATGTACGCCTACGAGTCCATAAAGGACAACCTGCCGCTCGATTTCGAGATATCGAGCGAGACCGAGACCGCGGGCGAGATACAGATAGTCCTTAAAGGCTAGGAGGCCACATGGACAGGCAGATACGGATACGGATAACGCCTGACGGCAAGGTGGAGATAGATTCGAGCGTCTACAGCGACTGCAGGGAAGTGGCCAAGCAGCTCACGAAGCACCTCGGCACAATGGAGAAGTTCGTCGAGAAGGACGAGGTCTTCGGAGGAGAGGTCAGGGTAAAGCTCGAATCAGGGGATTAGGGCCGCCGGGGGCGGTCCTGCCCAGTTGTGTTCCTTGCGCATTACTCTCCGCGCACGCGCTATTTGCAGGGTATTGAAAACACCTGCCAGGCAATCCGCGGATGGATTGCCAGATTGCGAAGACTATCCAGGTCGAGCGATTCGTGAGGCCTGGACGGATTAATTCCGGCCAAGCCGTGGTTGAAAAAGTCCAGCAAGGACTTTTTCAACATCCTGTAAGACTCCGATGGACAGCACCCTTCTTAACATACACGCTATTCTGCCCCGCTCCAGGGTGAACGGCCCGGGTCTGCGGCTCGTCGTCTTTTTCCAGGGCTGCCTGAGGGGATGCGAGGGCTGCTTCAACCCTGCCACGCACTCCTTCGAGGAAAAGGAGCTCCGGCCCGCGGCCTCGCTCCTCGAAGGGCGCATGGCCCCCGGCGTCGAGGGCATAACCGTAAGCGGCGGCGAGCCTTTCCTCCAGCCCCGGGGCCTGAGGGAGCTCCTTGCCGCTGCAAGGGCCAGGGGCCTTTCGACGCTCGTGTACACGGGTTTCGCCCTCGAAGAGCTTGAGGCCGGCCCTCTCATGAGGGAATGCCTCCCCCTCATAGACCTCCTTGTGGACGGGCCTTATCGAATGCAGATGCCGGAGGAGACGCTCCTCCCGCGGGGCTCCACGAACCAGCGGTTCCATTTCCTTACCACCCGGTACTCCTTAGCCGACCTCATGATGCCCGGCAGGGTCGAGCTATTCATCTCCGGCGACGGGACCGTGAAGGAGACCGGGTTCGGCAGCCTGACCAGGACGGTTTTATGAAGACGAGCGGCCTCGAAGCCCCGAGACAATACCTGACTATCGCCAGGGGCACTGACGATAAGTCCGCCATTCGGAGCCTCATCGTGCGCGCAGGCAGGGAGCTTCCGAAGACCCCCGAGGCCCTTGAGCTATTCGCCTCCGCATTCGAGCTCCTCGACCGGATAGAGGACCCCGCCGAAAAAAGGCTCGCCCTCCTTGATTTCGTAAAAGAGGTCCCTTGCACCCCGGCCTTCAGCGGGTTCTATTTCAAGGCCGCCGAGGCGGCGATCATCGCTGCCGACGCGCTGGACGAGAAGCAGAGGAGGATAACGGAGCTCCGGCTCAACGAGATCCCGAAGACGCAGGAGCTCACCGGCTCCGCCCTCGCAGTACGAGGCTCCTGGGACTTCCGGACAGGCCCAGGTTCGCAGAGCCCGACCTCGAGAGGATAGCGAGCGAGCTCCCCAAGGCGAGCGACATATCGTTTTTCGCCGGATACGCCATCCTGGGCGTTGCGAGATTGATGCCCAGGGACGGGCCGTTCCTTCCGGTTTACAAAGAGGCGATGGAGCTCGCGATAAGGGCCGCCGAGGCTGTGGCCGAGCCGTACTACAGGAGATACGCCTGTTTGTCCATCGGCGACGAGCTCCCCAGGGACGGGGAGTTCGGGGCGCTCCGCTTGAAGGCCTTTGAGGGCGCGTACAGGGCCACCCTCGCAGTCACCGACCCGTTCGGCATGGAGTACTGCCTTATAGAGCTCTTCCAGGCCGTCCCCAAGTCGCGCGACTTCTTCCCTCTCATACAGAAGATAATAGAGGACGCGCTCTCCTTCTTCACGGTCCGGAAATGGATGGAGGACGTGGATGTCTTCGACGTGGTCGACTACATACTCTCGGCCGAGGACCACGACATATCGGACTCCAAGAAGAACAGGTTCTCGCGCGAGAAATACTCCAAGGCCATGTCGAAGGAGCTCCTTAAATTCGGCGAATCCCTGAACGACACGCGCTTCATAGAGACGCTCAGGCCTTATACGCACGTCTGGATACGCCCACAGGGGCTCCGCGATTCCGTCAAAAAGGTGGTGGCCCGCCTCGAGTCCCTGAAGACCACGTATCACGGGGCCGAGGTCGAAAGGCCGGTCTTCGTCTCGGAGCTCCACCCGGAAACGGGCGCTCTGGTCGTCAAGCAGAAGGACCTTGCGCCGAGGGAGTGCATCTCCATAGACCTCGGGGCGACCAACACCGTCGTCATGAGGAAAAAAAAGGACGAGGCCCCGGATTTCATGCACCTGGGCCCCATATGCAGGCAGTACGATTCCATACATATCGTGCCGACGCTCCTTAGCGCCGAGACCAACAACATAGGCGCGGAGGCGGCCGGCGGAAACCCGGTATCCAACATGAAGCAGCTGCTCCTCGAGGGGAACCCCAGGGGCAGGGAGCACATGGAGAGGTTCATAAGGATACTCTACCAGCACATGAAGAAGGCGACCGTAAATACGGGCTGGTTCTCGATCCTACCCAGGAACGCAGCCGAGGTCGTCTACATGACGGTGCCGGTCGGCTACCAGGACTACAGCTCCGCGGTCCGCGAGATAGCCTCGAAGGTCATGAAGGGCGCGAGGGTGGAGCTCATAGAGGAGCCGCTCGCGGCGGCCGTGGGCTACCAGGTGGCCGACGACAGGGACAGGCTCATAATGGTCATCGACTTCGGCGGGAGCACGCTCAACACGATGGTCGTAAGGCTCAATATGGACGAGGTCCACATAGTGGCAAAGCCCGAGAGGGCGCTCATGCTGGGCGGCCACGACATCGACCACTGGCTTGCCGAGCACCTCTCGGCAAAGGCCGGAATAACCGGCGCTTCCCGCGAAAGCCTCCGCCTCGCGGCGGAGGAGGTGAAGATAAGGCTTTCCGAGAGGAGGGAGGTCCCGTTCGTCTGGGACGGCATGGAGGCCGGCAAGGTCGCGAGGGACGAATTCGAGGAGGTCCTCGAGAAGAGGGAGTTCTACGCGACCGTCGACCGCGCCATCATAAACGTCATAAAGAGGGCGGAGAAGGTCGGAGTGAGGAAAGAGGCCATAGAGGCCATACTCCTCACCGGCGGCTCGTCGCAGATACCGTCCTTCAAGGACAAGATAGGCGACATCTTCCCGGAGCTCAGGGCCGGGAACCTCATCTACGACCACAGCCCGCTGACGGCGGTCGGCATGGGGGCGGCCCTCTACGGCACCAGGGACGTGACGGACAGGCACCTTGCGATGGCGTACGCCCTCCGGTACGCGCCTCACGAGAAGGACGTAACGCACTCCTTCTGCATCGTGCTTGAGAAAGGCGAGCAGCTCCCGCTCGAGAAGGCGTTCAGGCTCAGGCCCGCAAGGAAACTCGGGCTGCAAAGGGAGATAACAATAGAGCTCTTCGAGATACCCGAGAGGCTCCTGGCGAGGAGATGGGTGGTCGAGGACGGCATAGAGTACCTGAAGCAGGAGCTTAAGGAGACGGCGGGCGAGGCCATGCCCGGGCTCAAGCCCTTTACCCTGGTTTTCGAGGAGGCCGTTCCCGACGAGGTACACGTGGCATTTTGCGTGAGCGGGTCGGGAGAGGTGTCCCTTAAGTACGGCCCGCACGGAAAGACAGTTGAGACCGGCCTTAAGCTCCAGTAAAAACCAATAATTTCAAAGAGTTGTATCCTCTTTTAACCATTCCGGCTCCTGGCCCCTTTTTGTGACTGCGGTATCCCTTTTGTGACTACGGTCACTTAAATAAATCCGGCCCTGGTTTATAAGGAATATAGAGATTCACCTTCGGTTTTCGGTCTCCCCTTTCATGAGCGGCATCGGTTTATAGATAATTCCAGAGGAGGACGTTATGAGCACTGAGGTTATCGAAAAGGGGATAGGGCTTGCGCGAGAGGGGCTATTCGATGACGCGGTAAGGGTGTTCGACCAGGACCTCTGCTTTACGCAGCACCCGACCGCAATGTCGTATTACGCCGTGAGCCTCGCCAACTCCGAGGGTAACTTCGACAAGGCCATATCGCTCTGCCTCATGGCGGCGGAGAAGGAGTTCTATAACCCCGAGATATACCTGAACCTCGGGAGGATATTCCTTCTTAACGGGCAGAAATCCGTTGCCGTGAGGGCCTTCAGGAAGGGCCTCAAGCTCGACAGAGACAACTTCGCCCTCCTTAGCGAGCTTAAGAGGCTGGGCGTAAGGAGAAAGCCCGTCCTTACGTTCCTCCCCAGGCAGAACCCGGTCAATAAGTTGCTGGGAATGCTCGCCTGCAGGATCACGCGCTAAAAAGGAACGCCTCAAAAAGCCCCGCTCCCTTAAAGGCGCGGGGCTTTTTTATTGCATTGCCTTAGCAGGCTGCTGAAAAAGTCCATCTGCGTCGAAGTCTTCGTCGTTCGTCACTGCGGCGTACACGAAAAGTACGCCTCATTCCTCGCTTCTCGACGCCTCGCATCTGGAGCTTTTTAAGCAGCCTGAATAAAAAAGGAGTTTTTCAACAAGCTGCCAGACAACAAAACAGATGGATTTTTTTCAGCAGCCTTTTAGGATATGGCGGACGAGGACGGTATAAACTGCTACCAATGCAGGCACTTCTATGTGACCTGGGACGAGTTCTTCCCGAGGGGGTGCAAGGCCCTGCGCTTCAAGAGCCGGGAGATGCCCTCTGCCGTGGTAAAGAGGTCCTCGGGCATGGATTGCCAGATGTTCGAAAGGAAAGAACGGGAAAGACGAAGATAGCTGGGTGTTGAAAAACACCCTGCCAGGCAATCCACGGATGGATTGCCAAATTGCGAAGACTATCCAGGTCGAGCAATTTGTAAGGCTTGGACGGATTCATTCCGGCCAAGCCGTGGTTGGAAAAGTCCAGGAAGGACTTTTCCAACATCCTGATAGTGAAAAGCTCTCTCGTTAAGGAGGTTTGAGGACGATGGAACTCATTGACGCGTTCGACCCTTTCAGGGTCCTTAAGGCCGCTCTCGCAAACGGAGGCGAATACGCGGACATCTACGTCGAAGATACCGCCAACACCTCGATAGTCGCCGAGGAAAAAAGGATAGAGCGGGTCGTCACCGGCAGGGACCGGGGCGCGGGGATAAGGGTAATAGCCGGGCTAAAGACCTACTACGCGTACACGAACGACCTTACGGAGAAGGGGCTACTGGAAGTGGCAGGCGCGGTTGCCAAGGGGGTTAGCGAAGGTAAGGAAATCGGCGACCTGAACCTCACCAAAAAGGAATCCGCCCAGGGTTTCGATATAAAGCGCCTCCCTTATAAGGCTCCGCTCGACGAGAAGGTCGGGTTTGTAAAGCGGGCCGAGAAGACGGCCTGGGCGTTCGATAAGAGGATACGGCAGGTCAGGGTCGTCTACGGCGACGGCCTCCGTAGGACCGCCGTCGTAAACTCGCTCGGCGAGTGGGTCGAGGAGGAGAGGAACGCGCTCCTTTTCCTCTGCAACGCAGTCTCGGCAGAGGGCGATGTCATGCAGACCGGATACGAGCCGCTCGGCGGCATAATGGGGCTTGAGGCCTTTGACGAGACCCCGCCCGAGGCCATAGCCGAGGCCGCCGCCCGGAGGGCGATTATGATGCTAAGCGCAAGGAGGGCACCCGGCGGGAGCATGGGAGTCGTCCTCTCAAGCGATGCCGGAGGCACCATGATACACGAGGCCGTGGGCCACGGCCTTGAGGCCGACCTTGCGCTCCAGAACCTTTCCGTCTATTCAGGGAAGCTGGGCGAGAAGGTCGCAAACGAATCCATAACAGTGCTCGACGACGCTACCATTCCATACAAGAGGGGCTCGTTCTTCTTCGATGACGAAGGCACTCCCGCGGAAAGGACCATGCTCGTCGAGAACGGAATCCTCCGCTCGTACATGTGCGACAGGCTCAATTCCATGAAGTCGGGCCTCAGGCCCACAGGGAACGGCAGGCGGGAGTCCTACCACCACAGGCCCATACCGAGGATGACTAACACCATTATAGCGCCCGGAAAGGAGAGCCCCGAGGCCATAATAAGCTCACTCGAAAAGGTTTGTTCGTCAAAATGGGCGGCGGCCAGGTGAATACCAATGAACGGCGATTTCGTCTTCGAGGTGACCGAGGGCTACCTTATCGAGAAAGGCAAGATAGGCGAGCCGGTGCGCGGAGCGACACTCACCGGGAACGGCCCGGATGTGCTCATGAAGATAGACATGGTGGGGACAGACCTGGGCTTCGGCATAGGCACCTGCGGCAAGGACAGCCAGGGCGTGCCTGTCTCGGATGCGCAGCCTACCTTGAGGATTCCGGAGATAACGGTCGGGGGAGAGGCGAAGTAGCATGTTTGTCGGGTTACGCTCCGCTAACCCGACCTACCTGGCTCTTTTTGTCTCTAAAACAATCCAGGGGCATAAGGCGGAGTGAGCATAGGGGTGGAGGAGGGGCGGGCGAGGCGGGGCAGCAGGAGCGAGGCAGATGCCGAGCGACTTAAGGACCGAGCCCGGAGGAAGGAGGCGGAAAGCGAACGGAGCCTTATGCCCGAAAGCGCGGAAGCGCGTTAAGAGGCATCTTGCAAGAACGCTCGAAAATTCTACGTGCATTTGGAGCTAACAAGCAGAGTGAATGATTAAACCCCATCTCCACTCCCTTGACACCCCCATGCCGCCTGCCTTAAAATAGCCCTCCCGCAATCTCCCTAAAAAGGCATAAGCACCGATGAAGCTTTCAAGCATTGTGATAGCCGCCCTCGCTCTCCTCTTCGCGATTTCATTTGCCGTGGCAACCCGCATCGTAAACCCCTCGGAGAGCGTAAACGCCCTCTGGCTCGTCATAGCCGCCGCGTGCTTCTTCATAATCGCCTATCGCCTGTACGGGGCCTTCATAGCCGCCAAGGTCCTGGCCCTTGACGACAGGAGGACCACCCCGGCAATTCGCCTGAACGACGGGTCGGACTTTCACCCGACGCACAGGCTCGTCCTCTTCGGCCACCATTTCGCCTCTATCGCCGGGGCGGGCCCCCTCATAGGCCCTGTGCTTGCCGCCCAGTTCGGCTATCTTCCGGGCTTTCTCTGGATACTCGTGGGCGCGGTCTTCGGAGGCGCGGTCCACGACATGGTCATACTCTTCGCGTCCGTAAGGAGGAACGGCTGCTCGCTTGCCGAGATAGCAAGGAAAGAGATAGGGCCGGTTGCGGGCTTCACCGCCGCTCTTGCAGTGCTCTTCATCATAATCGTGGCGCTCGCCGGGCTCGGGCTCGCGGTCGTGAACGCCCTCTTTAAAAGCCCCTGGGGCACATTCACCATAGCCGCCACGATCCCCATAGCCCTCTTTATGGGCATATACCTCCAGAAGCTCCGGCCAGGGAGGGTCGGGGAAGTGAGCGTCATCGGCATAGCCCTTCTCATAGCCGCGGTCATCGGCGGCAGCTATATCCAGGGCACATTCCTTGAGCCCGTCTTCGACAGGGACAGGGAGTTCCTTATCTGGTCAATCGCCGTGTACGGCTTTTTCGCGTCGGTGCTGCCCATATGGCTGCTCCTTGCGCCGAGGGACTATCTATCCACCTTCATGAAGATAGGGACGGTCGTATTACTCGCTGCAGGGGTCATCTTGCTCGCGCCCGAGATACAGATGCCCGCGGTCACGCGCTTTATCGACGGCGGCGGGCCCATAATCCCCGGCACCGTGTTCCCGTTCATGTTCATAACCATAGCGTGCGGGGCCATCTCCGGCTTCCATTCGCTCATTGCCTCGGGCACGACTCCCAAGATGATAATAAGGGAGCGCGACATAAAGCCCATCGGCTTCGGCGCGATGCTCGCGGAGGGGTTCGTCGCGGTAATCGCCCTCATAGCCGCATCAGTCCTCATCCCCGGCGACTACTTCGCCATAAACACCACCCTCTCCTTTGACGCGCTCTCGGCAATGGGCTTTGCACCTGAAAAGATAAAGGAGCTCTCCGCGACCGTGGGCACCGAAGTGGCCGGAAGGCCCGGCGGCGCGGTTTCGCTCGCCGTAGGCATGGCCTACATCTTCAGCGCCCTCCCCGGCATGAAGGGGCTCATGCCGTACTGGTATAACTTCGCGCTCATGTTCGAGGCGCTTTTCATACTCACCACCATAGACGGCGGCACAAGGGTAGCGCGGTTCATCCTCCAGGAGTTCGCGCTACTTTACAAGCCCTGGGGAGGACAGGCTCCATGCCTGCCATCGTAGTCCTCACGGCGCTTGTCGTCGCGGCGTGGGGCTATCTTATAAGCTCGGGGAGTGTGGCCACAATCTGGCCCATGTTCGGCGTGGCCAACCAGCTCCTTGCCGCGATAGCGCTATCGGTCGGGACTACCATACTCATCAAGATGGGAAAGGCCAGATATGCCTGGGTAACGCTCGTCCCCATGGCCTTCATGGTGGTCATGACGCTCGTGGCCGCCTGGAAGCTCTTCTGGATATTCACGGCCAGGGCAGCTACGGCGGCGGACCCCTCGCAGGCCTTTACCTTCCGCCTCGATTCCGTGCTCGTAGCGGTCATGGCCGTGCTCGCCCTGATAGCGGTCGCGGACGCGGCAGTCAAATGGATGGGCCTCGTCAACCGAACGCCTGTTGCCTCCGCTGAAACGGAATAGGATGGACGCAAGCCTTTCCATCTCTTGACAAGGGTTCATTAAAAGATAAGATTTAGGCAGGAGGCAATCGAATGGACAGGCCTGCCCCTTACCAGGACAGGGTGGATGCCGGGCGCGCCCTTGCGGAGAGCCTGAAGAAGTACGCTGGCGAAAGGCCGGTGATCGTGGGGCTACCGAGGGGCGGAGTCGTGGTGGCCGCGGAGTTGGCAAGGGCTCTCGGGGCCGAGCTCGACGTCATACTCGCGGGAAAGCTCAGGGCCCCGTACAACCCGGAGCTCGCAATCGGGGCGGTATCAGAGGACGGGCATGTGTACCTTAACCGGCTCGCGATACGGGGATTGCACGTCAAGGACAGCTATATCGAAGAGGAGACAAAATCGAGGCTCCGCACCATGAGGGAGCGCCTTAACCTCTACAGGGCCGTAAAGGAAAAGGTGCCGCTAAAGGGGAGGACTGTCGTTATAGTCGACGACGGGCTCGCCACCGGCTCCACCATGATCTCGGCCATACAGGCCGCGCACGCCTCGGGCGCAAGGAAGATAGTCGCCGCCGTGCCAGGCGGGCCCGCAGACACGGTTGAGCGCATACGCGAGATGGAAGAGGTCTCCGAGGTCATATGCCCGCACATACCCGACCTCTTCTTCGCGGTAAGCCAGCTATATGTGGACTTCGGCCAGGTCGAGGACAGCGAGGTGGCGGAGATACTAAAGGCTTCGAGCGAAGAGGAAAGGAAGCGCGCCTGAGGTCTCAAAAGGATGGACAGCGCTCTAAATAATTGAAATCACTCAAAATTATGCGAGCTGCTCAAAAGCTCAAGATGCAGGGAGTCGAAAAATGAGGGGAGCCAGGGCGTACTTTTAGTGGCCGCCGGAATATCAGTACGAAGACGAGCATCAGGCCAAACAACTAACTAAACTCATCTCTATGTAACTCTCTGTAAGCTCTGTCCCTTCTCGGCATATCAGTGAAGAGAAGCGCCATTGCCCGGGTGCAGTACGAGCCTTGCAGAGGGTCCCCGGGGCTGGATATGATATTCAAATCCCTGTTCACGCTTATCTGGTAGAGGACCCTGGCCCCGGTCGCAAGCTCTTTTTGTATGCCGGGCAGGTTGAAACGCAGCGTGCACGTCGAGTTCACCGGCGGGGGATTGAGGCTCACGATGAATATGCCGTCCCTGCTCAAGAGCGTCGCAAAGGAGCTTACTTCCCTTGCGCCGAATGAGAGCGCAACGGGCATGTTGACCGGGGCCCTCGGGTTACGACGCAGCATCTTTTCATAGAAGAAGGCCTTCTTAAGGAGGAACGCAAGGTCCTCGGGCGGGGTATCCGCGCAAATGATCCCGAGAAGGCCGGCCTCCTTAAGCCTCTGCATCTCGGCCTCAGGCATAACGAGTCCCGTATAGACGAGAAAGGGCCTCGGGGTCTCAAATCCCGACTCCTTTAGCCCCTCCATGCCGGAAACGCCAACGACAGGCAGGTCGTCGGCTTCGGGGGCAACACCCCGGCCTCCGACAAAGACCGGGAAGCCGCATTCAGCGACGAGGTCGTTGAACGCTGGATGGAAGGCTTCAAGGTCTCCCGTTATAAATACCCTGCCCGAGCTCATGTCTTTATCGTTATCCTGTTCGCTTTTATGGCCGCCACCGCTGCCCTGTGCTGCCTTGCGGCGAACTCCTTGAACCCGGCCCGGGCCGCTTCCGGGGTCGCTTCCTTCCAGCGCGTCCTTTTCGAGAAGAAGATCCTGCCGCCGTTATATATGATGGTCTCTACGAATGCGTCGGCGCCGCCCTGGGCCTCTGTCTGCACGTGGAAGACGGCCCCTTCATGGCTTATGTTCTCGTTGAAGCCGAAGACCTCATCTCCGGCAGGCGCACCGGCTTGGGCCGCGGGGGGCGCGGGCTCCGGGCCTTTTTCCGGGCAGCCGTCCTGTGCCTTTGCCTGGGGCGCCTCTTTTGCAAGCTCCTCGGATTTAAGAAGGTTCTGTATTACCCTTTTCATGTCTTCGTTAGCGTCCACAGCCGATTCCTCCAGCATAAAGGGCCTCATCTTCCGCGCCGCGTCTTTGATGGAGCGCCTTGACATGACGGCGCCGATAAAGTCGGTCTCAAGGCCGAGAAATGTAGAGGCCGCGCCCTTGAAGGCCTCGGCCACCCTGGCGTCTTCCGCGGAAGACGCCATGTTGAGGAGAAGCCTGGGCCTGAAGCCCTTGACCTCCATAACGGCGCGGGATGCAGCGTCCCTGTCCTCGGCCGCTATCCTTTCGCAAAGGTCCGGGAAGGACTTGACCGCGCCCCGGCTCCTCGGGTCCGTCGCGTCCTGTATTATTTCAATGAGCCTCTGGTTTCCAGAGAAGAGCCTTTGAAGCCTCCTGTAAACGAAGCTCTTCAGGAATATGTAGGCGTTCTGTATGGCGGCGGGCTCGGGCGCAAGGACCACTATCCCCTGGCTTGAGAGCGAGAAGAAATCAAGCGTGTTGTAGGAGGAGCCCGCGCCGAGGTCGACGATTATGTAATCCGCGGCGAGCTTCCTTATGCCGTTCATGAGCTTCTGCTTTTTGGCATGGGCCGGGTTTGCGATGCCGAGGAACTCGCCTGCGCCGCATATGAGGCTGAGGCTGGGGAGCGCCGTCTCTATCATGGCCTGATCGAGTTCGGCTATCCGCCCCTTGAGGAAATCGTCAAGGCCGGCCGGAGGGTATTTTATCCCGAAATAGGTATGGAGGTTGGCGCCTCCGAGGTCCGCGTCAACGAGGACCACCTTCTTTCCCATCCCGGCGAGCGCGCATCCTATGTTGGCGGTCATGACGCTCTTGCCTATGCCGCCCTTTCCCCCGCCAATAGACCATACGGCCTTACTTTTCATGCGTCCTAAATTATATCTTTGTGCGGGAATTGTCAAATATATTCAAGATATGCACGCCATAATGCTTGACAATATCCTCTCGTCTAGTACAAACGTATGGACTGGAAAATGTATGAAATCGCAACCTGTCATTGGCAGGGTGAAAACACCCGCAATGCCAGTATCCATGGATGGATTGCCGTTAAAGGGCTTGGAAAGTCGAAACAATTTGTGAAATTTAATGAATTTCGGACAAACCGTGGTTAGCGATCAGGAAGGTTTTCAATCCTATTAGATAGAAGGCCTGCAATTGAAACCTCTCCCATTGAAAAAGCGCCTCTTTGCCATCCTCTCCATCCTCATTGCCGTCGCGGGCTGCGGTGAAACCCTCGATAATTTAATCGACCCCCGGGCGCAAAAAACCGCCAGTGCCAAAGCAACCCGCGAGTCTGAGACGGATTATTACGAGAAGTTCTATAAAGAGCTCGCTTCAAGGGCGGTGATCCGAAAGGGGACGACCGAGATACAGGCGCTTGACGCGCTGCCGAAGGACCCATCAGGCGAGGTCAACTGGACCGCCGCGGTCATGGGAGGGTATATAAACCCCAGGGGCTCCATCGACCCGGGGGCAGAGGAGGAACCGATACTGGACCTCAACATCTTCATCGAGGCCAAGGTCCCCCTCATGTTCAATGTCCTGTTCCCGCACTCCATACACACTTACTGGCTGAGCTGCAACAACTGCCATCCCAAGATATTCATCCCCGAGGTCGGCGCAAACCCCATAACGATGGACGAGATATTCCAGGGCCAATGGTGCGGGAGGTGCCACGGCAAGGTCGCCTTCACCTTCTGGCCCAGGGACAATTGCGTAAGGTGCCATATAGTGAAAAAGGGCGAATCCCTTGAAAGGGAGAGGTGGAGGTAGTCAACATCCCCCAGGATAGCTGGCGGCGAAGAGGCCCAAACAGCTTGACTCGCCGGATTCAGCTGTGTAATATATCCCCTTGCGGGAGCGGCATCTCAAAACACCTGAACACCAGCCCCGCATCTAATTCGAACCGCCGTGGTCCTCGGCTACAGGCTATGGCAACCATAATTTCAATTTGAAAAGGAACGAGGAAGGCAAAATGAGCAGATTCGCAAGGAAGCTTCTTTTCGTTTTGGCCGGCGCAATGATCCTTTACGGGTGCGCGCCGACAAACCCTCACGGCGACGTCTTCTGGCCCGAACCGCCTGACGAGCCCCGCATAAAATACGTTAGGGCCCACAGGGGCACCGCCGACTTCGCCAAGAGCGGGGTCGCTGCCAGCCTGTTCCTCGGCGAAACTTCCGGGACGAACCTCAGCAAGCCTATGGGCGTGCACGTGGACAGGCACGGCAAGGTCTTTGTGACCGACACGGCCAAATCCGACATCTTCGTATTCGACACGAAAAACTCAAAGGTGTTCACCTTGAGCGATATGGGCGTAAAGATATTCTACAAGCCCATAAGCGTAGTGACCGACGACTCCGACAGGATATTCGTCTCAGACTCCCAGGTCGACACCGTGACAGCCCTCGCCCCGGACGGGAAGGTCATCGCGATATTAAAGCCCGAGGTTCCCTTCCAGCAGCCTACGGGGCTGGCCGTCGACAACAACAAAAAAAGGCTCTACGTAATCGACACGCATACGCACGACGTGAGGGTCTTCGACCTCGAAACGCTCAAGCACATAAACACCATCGGGAAAAGGGGCAAGGAGGAAGGCGAGTTCAACTTCCCGTCCCACATAGCCGTGGACGCGAACGGCAATATCTACGTCGTCGACACCATGAACGGCAGGATGCAGATATTCGATTCGGAAGGCAAGTTCATCAGGGCGTTCGGCCAGTTCGGCGACTCGCCCGGCATGTTCGCGCGGCCGAGGGGTGTCGCGCTCGACAGCGAGGGGCACCTGTATGTGGTGGACGCGGCCTTCAATAACGTCCAGATATTCAATGCCGAGGGACGGATACTCCTCGGCTTCTCTGGATACGGCAGCGGAAGGGCCGCGATGATACTCCCTGCCGGCATAGCAATCGACAACGAGGACTATATATATGTAGTCGACTCATGGAACTCGAGGGTAAACGTATACGAGTTCCTGGGCGAGAAATCAAAGGCAAGGGAAGCGGCTGCGACGCAGGCAAAGAAGAAAAAATAATACGGCATCGACCAAGGCCGCCCCGCTCAGGGCGGCCTTTTTTTGCAACAGGCTGATTTATAAAGAAATATATGCTTATCTTGAGGCCTTCCCCAGATTAAATTCAGATTAATTTCCCTTGACAGCTTTTAATTCGCGAGTATAATGGGCTAGCCTGAGTAGACTCGAAGGCTCACGGTGGGCCTTCACAAGTTTTGCCGGCGACGATGCCGCAATACTGCCGATGACGGCGGACAGTATTGACGGCCTTTTTTTGGCCGTCACGACGGACTTCAAAAAAACGAAAAAACAAATCAAAGGAGTAGGATTATGAAAAGGTTCACTCTCAGAAAAGCGCTCCTTACAGCCGCCGTCTTCACAGCCGCCGTCTGTACCGGAAGTGTCGTAAGCGCGACCGACTTCTCAACTGAATTCCAGGCCGGCTCCGCCGCGAACGGCATCGGTAAATCCAGGCACAACCTGGGAGCCTTGGGCGGTCCGATTGCGACCCAGAGCACGACTGAAATCTGCGTGTTCTGTCACACCCCTCACCACACTAACACGACCGGGTTCGCGGCCGGCGAAGCACCCCCGCTTTGGAACAGGACCAACCAGTCCGCCACGCCTTACACCCCCTACGGCACGACCGTTGCCGGTACCACGGTCACCCAGGTGGGCGGCGCGACACTGGCCTGTCTTAGCTGCCACGACGGCGTAACCACCTTCGACAACCTCGTGAACGCGCCCGGCAAGGGTCTCAACACCGGCGACCAGGGCTGGAACTTCCAGATGGGTGTTCTGAGCGTGGGCAGCTACAAGTCGCCCGGCGCCGGCCGCGACAGCCTCGGCTGTACCTACGGCTGCCACGGCAGCACCACCACGACCTTCGCGGTCAGCCAGATCGGCAGGCTCAACATCGGCACTGACCTCAGCAACGACCACCCGGTCTCCGTAACCTACTACGGCGCGGACCACATCGATGGCGGCAGGGCCAGCCTCAGGGCCACCACCACGGACATAGCCGGCATCGACCTCGCCTCTGACGTATGGTCGACCGCGCATAGCGCCGTACAGGCCGGCGGCAACCTCACCCAGAACAAGTGGGCGGTAGGCGGTTTCATATCCGACACCGCGACCATTGCCGACCTCCTCAGGAACGACAAGGTCGAGTGCGTAAGCTGCCACGACCCGCACTTCAAGAACACCAGCTGGGACGAGGTCAAGTTCACCTACCTCGAAGGCTATGAGCACACCGGCAACAGCTGGTCCAACTGGTGCGGCAACAACGGCGAAACCTGCACCGACGGTATGTTCCTCAGAAGGGTCGGCGGCAACACTGGTTCCGGCGTTTGCAAGACCTGCCACGAGAAGTAAGACAGCCCGCGCCTGAAAAGGCGCTCGGTTGAGAGTTGAAGAAGGGCCGGCGATATGCCGGCCCTTCTTTTTTTTCCGCTTTTTTCACCGCCATTCCCTTGAATCAACCAGGTCCTTGCCTGAATACCGTGAATACAAACGCTCAGGGACAACAATCCAAAACCATGTCGATAAAGCAATCTGGCGCGGACTCCGGCCAGGACTGTCCGGGCGCTCAAAAATCCACGAATGCGCTCCTTCCGCTCGCCGCAGGTGCGGACCTCCCTCTAAAACCTGATATTTTATCCGGCCTTTCCGGAAGGCTGGACAAGCGGTGCGTATAGCGGATATATATGCATGCGTTTTATTCACGTAATGACGCAGCGTCCCGGGGAAAAACCGTTCTTAAAGATTGTTTCATGTTAAAACTTTTTAATATCCCGATAACCCAGGTTTTAAGCAAAAAGGGCTAAAATGGCCCTGCTCTCTACCATGTGAATAAGGAGGAATATCGCGCCCGCATTTTCGATTTCGACGGTCGGGAACCGGGAAAGCACCCTGCGGAAAATACGGCAGAACGCCTGAAAAATGTTTTATATTCCCGAGCTTTGTATTATAATGCAGCCCATCAAAACGGAGGTTCTTATATGATGCGTCCATTCCTGGGTTCTTTATTGGCTTCAGTCTCCGCCGTACTTATCGCCTTCTCGCCGGCCGGAGCACAACAGAACTATCAACTGCTCGGCCCTAACGACGCTGTGACCAAGGTGAACGGAGTAACCATCACCAAGGGGCAGCTCGAAGGGACCATGAACAAGCTGCTCCCATTCATGACATACCATAGTTCTGTCTCTGACGAGCGTTTTCTCAAGATACAGAAAAAAGCGCTCAATACCCTGATAGAAACGGAGCTCATCTACGATTTCGCGAAGAAAAACAAGCTGGACAAGGTCGACAAAAAGGAGATCGACAAGGCCCTCAGCGACGTGAAAGAAGAACGTGCCCAAGGAGGACAGCTTCAAAAAATTAGCAAAAGAACAGCATGACCATGAACAATAGCAAAATCTCCAAGAAGGAGCGCGTGGTCACCCAGGTCTCGTCTGAGAAGAGGGACGAGTTCGAGAAGAGGGCATTTGAAGCGGTTACAGATGATTTCCTCAGGAACTACTACGAAAAGAACAAGCAAAAGTTCATGGAACCCGAGAGGCTCCATCTACGGTCCATCCTCGTCAAGGCCGACCCCGGCGGCGGCGCCGTCGTCTGGAACGAGTCCAAGAGGAAGGCCGAGGAGATACTGAAACAAGCGAAATCGGGCAAGGACTTTGCCAAGCTGGCGGAAGAGTTCTCCGAGGACCGCCGCGCCGTCAGCGAAGGGACATGGGCTGGGCCCACGTGGGCAGCTTATTCGAGGAGATCGAGGAGGCGGTGGAGACTGCGGAAGTGGCGAAGATGGTCGGGCCCGTGATGACCATCCACGGCTATCACCTGGTAAGGTCGAGGGCCGCAAGCCCCTGATCCAGAAAGGTCGGAGATCGACCGAAAAGAAGCTGAGAGGTTGAGCTCAGGCAAAAGGAGCACAGGAAATACTGGAGCGACTGGATGAAGGGCATAAGGGACGCCGCGAAGATAGAGTACGTGCTCGAATCCCTGAAAGAGTAGCCCCGGGCCGGGCGGTTGCGATCGCCAGACGCCATAATCCAGACCAGGAGTTTCGGTTGGAAACAAGTGTCGGTGCCACCGGTTCACCAATCAGAAGCCCTGATCGCCTTCTTTGGCAACGCTGAAAAACCCGTTTTATTCAGGCTGCTCAAAAGCTCAGATGCGAGGCCCCGTTGGAATAGGGAACTAGAATGAGGCGTACTTTTCTTGTACGCCCGGGTGTCCAACGACGTAGCCTTCGTGACGCAGATGGTTTCAGCAGCCTGTTTGAACTATCTGCATCGAAGGACGAGACGCATGAACGATCCTGTAAATAGAAAACCCCCGGCCGGCGCGGTTTTTGCCGCGGCTGCGCTGGCGGTTATCGCCGCGCCCAATCGGCTGCTCAGGAGAGCAGCCCCGCCTGTTGCGGCCCCAAAAAGCCGGCCAGGGCGGACCTCGCCAGGAGCAGGGAGATCTATTTCCAGTGCCATTTCTGCCGGCGCAAAGGGGTAGGGACGGCCCGGTCGGGATAGCGTAACCCGCACCCAGCGAACTCGTCGAAGACAGGAAGAATGGCCAAGACCATTCTGGAATCGACTCCATAACGGAAGAGCGTACGCCAGGACATCGGCGGAAGGCCATGTCCATGCCGGTGGCGGGAGATATTGACCGAAGGGCGATGGGAACGTGCTCGCCTATATGTCAAACACCTCGAAAGAGGAAGCAAAGGCCCTAAGGAGGCGAGGGCCAGCCCGCCATCTGCGGAGGTACTGATGAAAAATATTCCCCAGGGGCATCATGGCAGCGCTCTTCCTGGCGTCGGCAGCAGGAGTAAACGGCTCGCCCGGGCAGTCGGCGACTACGGCCAATCACCGGCAGAGCCTTCAAATGCCGTACCCCCGACGAAGAGTGCTCGATCGACTACTGAGGGACGACACCTGCGCCAAAGTGCCACGGACGGGCCTGGGCAAGCTACCTCAGGATAACGAAGATGCGGGTCGCCCCCACGGCGCAGACGAGGAGCGAACCAAGTACGCCAGGGCTGCGACAAAGCGGAGGAGGGAAAAAGCCCCGCAAAAGCCCGGCGGCCCCGAGGGCGTGGTCTGGTGCCTGCCGGCGGTTCACGATGAGCTCGAACGACTGGTGGCCAAGGCCAGCCGAGCACAAGGTCAGCTGGAATCGTTCTATATCGACAGGTACGAGGTCACCAACAAGAGGTTCAAGCGGTTTGTGGACGCAACCGGCCGCCCCCATCCCGAGCACTGGAAAGGCGGCCGCATACCCGACGGCAGGGAAGACCACCCTGTGGTGTACGTGAGCTGGGCCGATGCCGACGCCTTCTGCAAATGGGAAGCCAAAAGGCTCCCGACCGAGCAGGAATGGGAAAAGGCCGCAAGGGGCACTGACGGCAGGACCTTCCCCTGGGGCGACAAGTTCGACAGGAACAAGGGCAACACCCCAGTACAGGAACGAGGACACGCTGCCCTGTCAGGAGCTTCGAGGACGGCAAGAGCCCGTACTGGCGTATACGACATCGGCCAGCAACGCCTTCGAAGATGAATAAACAGCTGGTTTCAACCCATCCAGGAACACCCACGGGGCAAGAACACGACTGAGATAACAAGGTCATAAGGGGCCGGATCATGGTACGACTGCACCTATTACAAGTGCGGCATCCAGCGCGGTTTCAACAAGGATATTTTTCATACTCGAGGAACAACAACTTTGGCTTCAGGTGCGCAAAAGACGCAAAATAGCGCCGGGGCATGGAGGGGTGCTGAGCGGAGCGGGACCTCAATAGGAGCGTACCTGGTCTTCACCGCTTTTTTAAGCGGCGCTATCGTGATGGTAATCGAGCTCCTCGGCTCGAGGATTATCGGGCCGCCGTTCGGCGTGAGTCTTTTCGTATGGACCTCGCTCATAACCGTGGCCCTCGTCTCCCTGGCCATCGGATACTGGTTCGGCGGCAGGCTCGCGGACAGGAAGGCCAGCTGCGGCTCCCTCTTCGCGATAATACTGCTTGCCGGCCTTTTCGTGCTCTCGATCCCCCTCATCAAGGGGGTCGTCATAGGAAAGGCCGTCTACCTCGGCCTCCGGGCCGGGTCGCTGGCGAGCTCCGCCGTCCTTTTCGGACCGCCCCTCTTCCTCCTCGGGATGGTAAGCCCGTACACGGTGAAGCTTTACATGCGCGACGGCATGGGGGTCGGCAGGACCGTCGGCTGGCTCTATGCCGTTTCCACGTTAGGGAGCGTCACTGGGACGGTCCTTACGGGCTTTCTCCTCATCCCGAACCTCGGGGTCAATAACATCATCTATCTGTCCGCCTTCATCCTCTTCGGGATTTCCGCCGCTTACTGGGCGGTCTTCATGAAGAAACCGCTTGCGGTCGCCCTCATGGCCCTCCCCGCGGTCTTTTTTTTCGTCCCTGACGAGCTCCCTTCCGTTACAAGGCCGGACGGCACCAGCGTATCGGTAGTCATGAGCAAGGACAGCCCCTACGGGCAGATAAAGGTCGTGGACTACTCCTATGGAGACACCAGGTACAGGGAGTTCCTCCTTGAGAACATAATCCAGGGCGCAATCGACGTCACGACCGGCCTCCCCATATCGAAATACACCTATTACGCCGAGCAGCTCGCGATAACGTACCGGCCGGGCTCCGAGCGGGCCCTCGTTATAGGGCTGGGGAGCGGCATACTCCCGAAAAGGTTCAGCCGCTACGGCATCTCCACGGACGTGGTCGAGATAGACCGGACGGTCATAGACACGGCCTCGAATTACTTCTCGTTCGACCCTGGAAAGCACAGGATATACATCCAGGACGGGCGGTACTTCCTCAAGTCCCCGGGAGAGGACTACGATATCATCTTCCTCGACGCGTTCTCAGGCGACACTCCGCCCAGCCACCTTGTGAGCATCGAGTCATTCGAACTCATGAAAAAAAGGCTCTCAAGCGGCGGGGTCCTTCTTATAAACTTCATCGGCGAGAGCCGGACAGGAACGCACGAGGTCCCGTCCATGCTGAAGGGCACGCTCAAGCGCGTCTTTTCGCACGTGGACGTATATGCGGCCGCAGGATATTTTTCCGACACTCCGCAGGTCGTCAATCTTCTTTTCGCGGCTTACGACGGGGAGAGGGCGATTGACGGCGGGTTCGTGCCGGAGGACGTATTCCCGCCGTTCATTGAAGACCTGAAAGGACTTTATTCCAGGAAGATACCGCTCGAAAAGACAGGCGGCATTCTTTTCACCGACGACCACAACCCTATCGATTTCTACGACCTGAAGACCAGGGAACGGTTCAGGGAGTCGATAATTTCAAGCACCGACAGCGCCGTTTTCATTCACTGACTAAAGGCCGGGCGGCGTCCGCACCCGGCGTGCATGCAAGGAGGAGATCATTGATGCTCGGGACTGTATTGAGGAAATTCGCGCTCTTTTCCGCGCTCGCGGCTTTGACCGCCTGCTCGTCGGCCACGCCTCCCGACGGCATGGTGCGCGTCCCGAAAGGGAAATTCACTATGGGCAGCAACGAGGTCGACAAGGAAGCCAAGGCGGTCCAGTACGGCGACAGGAGGCCCTGGTACGCCAACGAGCGGCCCGAAAGGACGGAGAAGCTCAAGGAGTTCCACATCGACGCTACGGAGGTGACCAACCGCCAGTTCATGGAATTCCTGGCGGCCACCGGAAGGCCCGCGCCGCCGCACTGGATGGGAGGCAGCTATCAGGCCGGGCTCGACGACCACCCGGTAGTCATGGTCACATGGAATGAAGCCGACGAGTTCTGCAGATGGAAAGGGAAACGGCTACCCACGGAAGCCGAATGGGAAAAGGCCGCCCGCGGCACGGACGGAAGGCGGTTCCCCTGGGGGGATGATTTCGACCTCAAGAAGGTGAACACGCTTGGGGCGTACAACGGCACCCTGCCGGTAGGCTCGTTAAAGGACGGGGCCAGCCCGTACGGCGCGATGGACATGGCGGGGAACGCCCAGGAATGGACCGCCGACTGGTACAAACCGTATCCCGGAAACGACTTCAAAGACAAGGACTACGGCGAGCGCTTCAAGGTAGTGCGCGGCGGCGGGTGGGGAGGCATGGGCCATTACAGCCTCCAGGTCTACGTGAGGGCGGCCTTCAGGAACGCCGCTCCCCCTCAGGGCCGTTTTGACGACTTGGGGTTCAGGTGCGCCTGGCAGGGGTAGCCGGTTTCCTCCTGCCGCGGGCCCAGTCCCCGGCGCGATAACGGCTGAACTGGTGGAAAGGACCGTTTTTGATGTCTGTTGGCGGCAAAAAGGCGATATGGTTGACCCTGTTCCTGGCTACGACAGGGGTACTGTTGCCGGCTGCCGGGCTCTGCGACGACCCGCGGGACCCGTATATCTACAGGCTCCTCTACGGTAGCATCCAGTTCGATTTCAAGCACCATACCGCCGAGGACGAGAACCGCACAAGGGAGAGCGATTCGTTCAAGCAGACCTACAAGCTCGACACCCTGGGCAACATCTATTCGCGCTACCTTATGACGTACAACGCCGGGGTGCGGTTCGTAACCAGCGACTCCTCGTATTCCTATACCGCCGACCGCAAAAGGGACGGCCTGAACTATTACCTCAAGACCGCGTTCCTACCGAAGTCGACGATGCCGCTCGAACTTTCGGTAAACCGGTCCACGAACACGACCGCCTTCTCGGGAACCGAGACCGAGGACACCATCACGAAATACACCCTCAGGTGGGCCTTGAAAAGGGACGACCTCCCCAAGACCCTCCTTACGGCCTCGCAGACCGAGTCCGACCACAACGGCGCCACCTCGACCGCCTCGCATTACAGGCTCGAGATGCAAAAGCAACTCGGGCGCACGCACAACAACTTCTATTACAACTACACGACCGGCGACAACTCGGACAGCATAACCGGCATCAACTTCATAAACCGGACCATCCTCTCAAGGGACACGACCCTGAGGTTCGGGTACGCGAGGAACCACAAGGACCCGCGTTTCGATAACGAATCCGAAGAGACCACCCAGGGGATAACCATCAACCTGAGGTCCAGGCCCGGCCGGGAATTCAGCCAGTCCCACAACTACAGCTATTACTTGACCGAGAAAGAAACGCAAGATATCCACGGGCAGTCATACAGCGGCGCGGTCAACTACAGGTTTTCGAGAAACCTGAGCACGAACATGAGCCTTTATACCAGCGATTCGGTAACCGAATCAGCGACATCGACGCTCGAAAGCTCAAGCCTCGACCTCAATCTCGGCGCGAGCTATACCCTCAGCCGGAATGTTGCGCTGGGGCAGACGATCACCTATAACTATGACAAGCTCACAAACGGCAGGGTCAGGGAGAGCATAATTACCCAGACCTCGGTCACCTACGGTAAAGGCCTGGGTTGGGCGGACCTCTCCGCCTCTTACGGGCTCGGCTACAGGGAGAACGCGCTGGAGGAGGAGCGGTTGAACACGAGCACGGAGCTTACCGGCCTCGACCAGAACGTTTCAGCGACCCTGAGCGACATCGACCTGACCAGGTTCGCGTCCTTTAACGCCTCCGCCAACTACAATCTCTTCACAGATGGGTCCGAGACTCTCAGCGAAGGCCACTCGTATTCACTGAGCGCATCGAGCAGGGAGTGGCATGAATACGCTTCGGTTTCCGCGAATTATTTCTTTTACACGAACTCCTCACGGATAAATCTGGACACCAGGGACGAGGAGCGCATCAACTTGAACGCAAACTCGAACTATTTCAAATACGTGAACCTGAGCCTCTTCTATGAGACCGTCTCGAAAAAAAACGAGTTCGTGGAGCTGGAAAACAGGGAGGAGGAGCAGTTCAAGTTTACCGCCAATTCAACCTATTTCAAGAACACCACCCTGAGCTTCTCTTACGACTTCTTCAAGGTCACCGACCCTGTGAACGGCACGTCAAAAACGACGAACACGAACTTCGGGGCCGGGCACCTCCTAACGCACAGGAGGAGGCTCATGGGAGGCGACCTGGTCCTGCGCCTCGGGCTTACGCGGAGGAAGACCGATTACTACGTGGAAAGCGAAACGACAACGGCGCTGAACCTCTCCGCCGCATACAGGAGGCGCCTCTTAAGGAACTCGGAATGGAACGCTACCGCCGAAAGGACGTCCACCTGGCGGAATGAAGAGCTCATAGAGATAACCTCCATCACCAACACCATCAATACCGGCCTGAGGCATTGGAGCTTCTTCTTCGAGCACCGGTTCCTGATCCACGAAGAGGACCGGCGCGAGAGGACGGAGAACACCTTCTACCTGAGGGCGTCAAGGGGCTTCTTCAGAATGCTGCCTTTTTAGCTCGAAATGGACGGGACACGCACGATAGCGGCCTCGCTCGCGTCGGGGCTCCTGCTCGCCGCGGCGGTGGCCCTCTCCTTCGCGACCCACGCGAGAAACGAGGTATGGTCGGACCAGCTCGCGATGTGGAGCGACGTCGTGGAAAAGTCGCCCATGAAGGCCAGGGCGCACCTGAACTACGCAATAGTGCTCGCAAGGCAGGGACAGCTCGACAGGGCGCTGGAGGAGAACATGAAAGCGGCTGCTCTAAGCCCCGGCCTTGCGAAGGCGCACTTCAACATAGGCGCCATCTACCACCTTCGCGGATGGGCCGACGAGGCGGTCGAAAAATACCGGCTTGCCCTGTCGCTGGACCCGCAGATAGCGCAGGCCCGCAACAACCTCGGGTACGCGTATTACACGCAAGGACTTCTGGACGAGGCAATGGAGGAATACAGGCTCGCCCTCGAGATAAAGCCAGCCAACACCAGCTCGCATATCAATATCGGGAAGATCCACGCGGACAGGGGGGAGCTTGAAGAGGCTCTGGCAGCTTACAGGAAGGCCCTGTTTTACGAGCCTGGAAACGTGATGGCGGGCTTAGGGTCCGGGGCCGCCCTCCTTGCCCTTGAAAGGCACGGTGAGGCGGAGTCCGCCCTCAGAGAGACCGTAAGGGGCAACCCCGGCTCAGCAGAGGCGCATTACGCTCTCGGAGACGCCCTTATGAAATCCGGGAAGACGGATGAGGCGAGGGCCGAGTTCCTGACCGCTCTGCGGCTGGACCCGGCACATGAGAAAGCGAGGGAATATCTCTCGGGTGCTGACAGCGCCCGTTAGGGCCTTATCTTCTGGAGCGCGCTCGTTGCCTCGGACCTTACCTGCTCGAAGGGGGAGTCCGCGAAGGCCTGTATGAACCCCTCGAAACCCCTTGCCTTGTCCCTGAGCGACGCGACCACCCTCAGGAGCCCTATGATGGAGGCGCGGTCTTCCCTGTCGCCGGCGTTCGTAAGCGCCTCGAATACCTTCTGCACGTCGCCCGCGCCCAGTTCCTCAGCGGAGTCCGCCAGCGCATCCGCCGAGACATCCAGCCCCTCAGGGCTCCCGGAGCCGAGTATTGCGAGGAGCGCCTCCACCCCTTTCCTGCCCGATTCAACGATGGCCTGGGCCGACGAGAACCTGAGTTCCGGCTCCCTGTCCCCGAGCACGTGGCGCTTTACTATGTCCAGCCCTTCGGGAAAACCCTGTATGAGCGCGGAGGCCGACGCCTTCCTCACATGGGGGGTATCGTGGTTCAGATTTTTCGTGAGGAGATTCCTGGCCTCGAATGACTTTATCCTGGCAAGCTCCTGGGCCGACATCATTGAGACGTCCTCGTCCTTGTTCAAGAGCCCTGCGGCCATAATCTCGTAAAAGGCCTTGTTCCTTGCAAGCGCCACCATGTGCAGGATGGTCTTTGGGTAGACCCCCTGGGGGGGCGCATCGACAAGGTTCAAAAGCTCTTCAGCCGTTGCGGAAGGGTCTTCTTTCGCCAGGTGATTGAGGAGCATCGCCCCTTCCTCCCTGGTAACGGTCCCGGCCACCACCTTGAGGAACATGTTGTTAAGCTTTTCTTTTAACGAGCTCATCTGCATTAAATCCTCGATTGGACTCGGCCCTGGCGGCCTTCGCCCCGGGCTGGACTCTTGCCTGTCAGCTGATGAGAAGGACGACTACCCGGGATTTATACCATAAAAACGGCCGGTGTAAAACAGGTTTAATGCGTTTCCGGCGGCCAGCTTACCTGAGATACCGGCTCAAGGGAATGAAAGCTGCTGGGCCGGTTATTTTTATCGTAAACCATGGAATCGAATCTCTTCAGTGACCGGGCGCACGAAGCGCCCCGGAGGTGTGACTTAAACCCTTGATTTGAAGTCCTTTTTATTGATAAGCTGGGAACTCAGGAGTTCTTTCGCCGGGTCTTGTTACAAGCTTGTTGAATCCGGCCGGGCCCGGCAAACCGCCCAGGGCCGGCCAGGGCTGAATACAAAAGGACTGCAGATGAGCGGCTATAACGGCAGGAGGCTTGAGCTTATAACCCGGCTCGCTTCAAGGAATGTAGACTTTACCGGGGGCAGGCCGTGGACCATAGACCCCCGGGAACTGCGCTTCAAACACGGCGAGACCATAACGGAATTGAAGCTCCCCTATCACATGGGGGGCGAGGACGAGGCCTGCGTTGAAGAGGCCGTCCTGGGGCTGGCTTCCAACCTCTGCAAGCGTTACGACCCCAAGATGGAGGGCGCGGACCCGGCCCCCATGCTCCTCCTTACGGGCCAGCTCAAGCCCAAGACCTTCAGGACCGACCTCTTCATCTCCGGCTCGCTCGAAAAAGAGACCGCTTCCCTGGCGCTCGCCGGGGTGCCCTATATCGACAGCGCCATACTCGCCAACTGGCTGGGCTCGGAGGGCCACGGCAGGAAGTTCGTAAAATGGGTCTACGGATACTTCGAAAAGATGCTCAAGGAGGAGGCCCGCTCCGGAGGGGAGGAAAGGACCGCATATATCGCGCTCCTGGCCCTCATAAATACGATTAGAAAGAAGAAGGAGAAGGCAAAGGGGCTCAGGATAAAGGGCATCCCTTACGAAAAAGCCGACCTCGCCACGGGCCTCGTGATGTTCCTTGCGCTCAGCGGGGCGCTAAGCTCCTTTCTTGAAAGGCTCAGGGAATCGGAGGCCTCGTATCTAAACGACGATACCCGGCTGCTCCTCGCCTCGGCCATTGCCCCCAAGTCATTTCTCTCCATACCTGACGCCCTCGTTACGAGCTCGCTCAACCCCTACGGGATAAACGAGGAGACCTTCGCCGCCCTCTCGAAAGTGGCGGCCGGCTTCGACGAGGCCCTCTCGATCGAAGACATGGTCAGGGCCACCCTTAAGGCTGCCGGCAAGGACCCTGAAGTGAGCGAGGCCGTGCGCGCCCAGTCGTACATAAACGCCTTCAGGCGCGAATCGCTCGCCTTCCTTTCCGAGTTCGACCAGCCCTCGGAAGCGCAATCGGTCCTCTTTGAGACATACAACGAAGACAGGCTTATAAGGAGCTTCCTCTCGGACCAGAAGCAGATCTCGGACCTCTGGGCCGGGCTTGAGGAGACAAGGAAAAGGTATGCGCTCGACCGGCAAAGAAATGAGACGGTGCTGTCCTTCCAGAAGTTCATCGAGGGTTTCAGGAAATCGAGGTTCGGAAGCCTCCTCAAGCGCCCGAAGAGGCCCGGGGAGGACGCCGCCGGGGTCATGGAGGGGTACTACGCCTGCGTCTTCGACGACCTCGTTGAAAGCTTCACCGGGCCGATGAGGAACTGCCTCGCGGACAGGCGCGGGGAGCTCAAGCCGGGCCTCCTGGTCGAGGAATACGGGAGGGGCCGCCTTTACCGTTTTTCGGTGGATGACAGGGCCGTCCTCAAGGGGCTCGCCCTCGAGGAGGAAGGCCAGCTCTTCATAGACATGAAGGACTTCTCGAGGAGGACCTTGAAGGTCAGGGAAATAGCCATGGCGGATTTCATGCGTGAGCACTTCTACAAGCCCATACTGGACGCGGCCAGCAAGTACGGGACGGGAAGCGGGGTCGCCGCCGACGAGCGCGGCATAAGGCTTACGAACCTCCCGGGGGACGCCGCGATATTCTCAGGCGGGGTATCGTACCTCGTGGCCCTGGCCAGGGACATCCAGCAAATAATACGGAAGTACAGGGAAGAGCTCCTTAAAAAGCTCCCGCCGAAAAGGGAAGAAGAGCTCCTTGAAGAGGTGCACAGGAGGTTCGCCGCAAGGAAGGACGACCTCAAGCGCAAAAGGGCCGAGATAAACGCGGCGCTTGCGAGGGACGAGGCCGGGGTTGAGGGAAAACTGGCCTCCCTCGGGGAGGAGGAGCACAGGCTGGAGGCCACCTACAGGGAGGAGCTTGAGACGGCCATAAAGGGCGAGCTCGAGGCCGGGCTCTACATCGCCTACGGCGCAAAGGCCGAGACCCTCATAATCGAGACCAGGCAGGATTTCTCCGAGCCCGTGAGCGTCTCCATAGGCGGCAAGATAAACGAGGCCTCCAGGGGCACCTTCAGGAACCCGCTCGTAAGGGCGAAGCTCGAACGCTCGCTCGAAAACGAGAGGACTAAACGCGGCAACAAGTGGCTGAAATATCCCTTCAACGCCTACATAGACAGGGTCTGCTCGGTCAAGCTTCCGCCCGAGCTCGACAACGCATTCGAGAAGCTCGTGTACTCGAGGAAGGCCGCGAACTCGAAGGCCATGGCGCAGGTGCTGGCGAACGAGTTCCTGAACGACGTAAACCGCATAATCTCCGGCGAGCCGTTCTCGAACCTAAAAATCATATCTCCGGCAGCCGACATCTACAACAAGGGCGAGGTGCTGAGCCTCAATGCGCTCGAGGCTTATATCAAGGAGGGAAAAGGCTCGAAATGGTTTTTCAGAAAGTCGGTCAGGCCGGAGGACCTGCACTCATCCATCAGGGACGGGTTCTTCTTCCCTTTCGAGCCGCTTGAACTCTGGTTCAGCCACGAGCAGGTGAAAGGGGCGGAAAAAGTCGAGGCCTTCTGCAAGATAGGAGAGGTCATCTTCAAGGGCTTCGAGGAAGCAACACCCATGCCCGTTTACGAGATAGTAAACTCGGAAGGGGAATTCTTCAAGGCCCTGGTCAAGCACCATTTCAGGGAATGGCGCGAGGAGGCGCGAAAGGAAAGAACGGCCGAAGGGGCCTGACGAATCACCTCTTTTTAAGCGCCTCGTTCATGCTTCCGGTCCTGTAGCCCTGCAAATCGAGCGTGACATAAACGAAACCGATTGATTTCAGCCCGACGACGACCTTTCTCCTTACGCCGTCGTCGAGGAAACGCCCGAGGTCCCCTTCCTCAACCTCTATCCTCACAGTCTCGCCGTGGTAGCGCACCCTGAACTGCCTGAAACCGAGAGACCTCAAGAGCTCCTCCCCGAGCGCGACCTTTTCAACGCGCTCAACGGTTATCCGGGTCCCGTAC
This sequence comes from Deltaproteobacteria bacterium, assembly GCA_015075075.1. GTDB lineage: Bacteria > Desulfobacterota > GWC2-55-46 > GWC2-55-46 > GWC2-55-46 > UBA5799. Next base: position 47,413 of record JABTVA010000001.1, read on the forward strand.
GGGAAGCGGGACGAAAGGCAGGCCTGGCTCGGCTTGTCCCAGGTCGGCAGATCAAGCTCCTTGCTCAAAAGCCTTATTTCCGACTTTGTCAGCCCGGCTTCGTGAAGGGGGCTCCTCACGCCGAGCTCGGAAGCGGCGGTCCTCCCGGGCCTGTAATCGAGGGCGTCGTCGGCGTTCGATCCGTCTGCCACGTTTTTAAAGCCCAGTGACCGGGCCTTTTCCCGGCTTATGGCGAAAAGCTCGCTCTTGCAGTAATAACACCTCTTTTCGTCGTTCTCGGCGAAGTTCGGTATCTCGAGCTCGTTTGAATCCACTATGACGTGCCTTGCCCCGATAAGCCCGGCGAGCGAGCATGCCTCCTTAAGCTCGCTATCGGGATAGGTGGGGGACACCGCGGTAACGGCTGCGGCCTTTTCGCCGAGCGTATCCACGGCCACCTTCAAAAGGAAGGTCGAATCGACCCCGCCTGAGAACGCCACGAGCACGGAGTCCATGCCGAGGAGTATGCCCTTGAGCTTCGTAAGCTTTAGGAGCGCCGATCCCCTCTCAGCGTCTCCCCGCGGCTCGCCGGAAGCCGGGCCGCTCAGCATACCCTCGTCTCCTCGATGACCGGCTCGGGGGCCGGGCCCTCCACCTCGAAATCCATCGACCAGTCGCCGCGCGTGGCCTTGAGGCTCTTCTGCCCTCCTGCCTTGTCGAGGGCGTATTTGAGGATAAGGCTCCCCGCGAACCTGAGCGCCTCTTCCCCGCCCTCGCCGGAGAGGACCGCGACCGGGCCCGGGAACCCGCCCGGCTCTATGAGGGTATCCCCTTCCTGGAGCATGTGGCGGAGCCTCGTGTTGTCGGCCTCGTTCCTTCCGATTATTACCTTCGATTTCCCGTACCTGAAGTGCCTGCCGGTCTTAAGGAGCTCGAGGTCCCTCTTGGTGACGTCCGCCTTGTTCCGGAGGAGGTCCCTCACCTTCTTCGAGAATATCTTGTCCGTAAGCAGGCAGCCTCCTGAAGGGCACGGGTAATCGTTTATATCGAGGTCCTCGGCAAGGTCCATCTGCTTCCGCCTCGACCTGCCGAGGACGTCAAGTAGCCTTTCCCTGTCGACCAGCCCCTCTTTTTCGGGTATCGTGGGCTCGAGCTGCTTGGCGCTCAAGGGCCGGAGGATCAGCCCCTCGAGCCCGCTCTCCCTTTCGATTACCCTCATGGCGTCCTTCCTCTGGCTCATGGGACGCTGGCCGAGCACCTCTCCGGTTATGATGAAAGAGGCCCCTATCTCGCGCATGTACTCCCCGGCGCGCCTGAACATGTAGACCCTGCAGTCGACGCAGGGGTTCATGCCCTTGCCGTAGCCGTGCCTGGGGTTGCGGACGATCTCGATGTAGTCCATGCCCTTGGCGAGCACCTTAATGGGGATGCCGAACTCCTCGGCAACCCTCCTTGCCTCGCTCTTGCAGCCGCCCCCTGCGCCGCCGTGGTTGCAGGTGCAGAAACCAGAAGTGAAGTTGAGCGCATGTACCTCTATGCCCTGGTCGAGCATGAGCTTGACGGCGAGCGTGGAATCCAGGCCGCCCGAAAGGAGCGCTACCGCCTTTATAGCCACTTTGCAAACTCCATGATTGGGATTATTGGGTTTCGGTTGATATGCCGGGAATTTCAAGCCTTTGCCGGGAGTTTCGCGAACACGATAAATCCTTGTATTTCCGCGAAATATAATTATACTGAGAAGGTGCGGGGAAATCAAAAGGATTCTCCCTTGCCTATTTAGCCATGAAATGGGAATACCTCCTCACACTTGTACTTTCAGTCATAATCGGCTACCTGATGTACCTGGTCATGGTGCCGTTCCTTATACCGATTTTCTGGGCCATAATCTTCGTAATCCTTTTCTATCCTTATTATATCTGGCTCGCAACGCGGCTCCGGGGACGGAGGTCCCTTGCCTCCGTTATCGCATGCTCCAGCATAGCCCTTTTCCTCATAGTGCCCATGGCCATCCTGGGGTCGGCGCTTGCCGCCGAGCTCCTTGACCTCTATGCCTGGGCCGAGGACTATATCAAGGACATATCGGCACGCGCCGCCACACCGGGTTTTTTCTTCACATGGGCCGAAAAATACCTCGGCAACTATGTCGACCTGGGGACGCTTGACATAAGGGGAATGGCCGCAACTGTAATAAGGGAAGCAGCGGGCTTCGCCGGCCAGGGCATAACCGGCTTCTTCAAAGGCTTCGCAAGCCTCGTAATAAACCTCTTTCTCGCGTTTTTCACCATGTATTTCCTCTTTAAGGACGGAGACAAGCTCTTCGAGGTCGTAAAAGACCTCGTGCCTGTCTCCCCGGAGCACAAGGAAGAGATAATACGGAAGAACAGGGGTGTCATATACGCGACCATTTACGGGGGCGTGCTCGTGGGCGTGGCGCAGGCCATACTGGGCGGCATAGCCCTGTGGTATCTCGGCATAGAGGCCGTCCTGGTCCTGACCTTCGTCATGTTCCTCACCACATTCATCCCTAACATCGGGGCTTCGCTCGTATGGGCGCCTGTCGCCGTTTACCTGGCGGTGAACGGCGACTACATCGGCGCCGTCGGGCTTTCGGTCTGGGGCATATTCGTAATAGGCCTGGTTGATAATTTCATGAGGCCGTATCTCGTAAGCGGCAGGACCAACCTGCACCCGCTCCTCCTCTTCTTCAGCATACTCGGGGCAATGAACGCGTTCGGGCTCATCGGCATAATAGCCGGGCCGCTGATAATCTCCATCGGGCAGGCCATGGTCGAGTTCTATCACGAGTACGTCAAAAAGCAGAACACCTGGGCGGGTTGAATGGACGGGGATAACGGATACACAATCGCATACGGGCCCGAAAGGCCGCGGGTGCTCCTGCCGCTGGCACTTTTCATGCTGACGGTAGCGACCACCGTCGCCTCGGGGGCCATGCAGCAGGGGGTCGACATATTCTCAGACCCTTACGGGCTTACGCATGGCATCCCCTTCTCCGCCTCGCTCCTCCTTATACTCGGGACGCATGAGCTCGGCCATTTCATCGCGTCGAGAAGGCACGGCGTAGTTACGACCCTGCCGACGTTCATCCCCGCGCCGCCTTTCCCGCCCATGATTGGCACCTTCGGGGCGCTCATCAAGATAAAGTCCCCCATAACCACGAAGGCCGCGCTCGTCGATATCGGGGCTGCAGGGCCGCTCGCGGGGTTCGTCATAGCGATATTCGTGACAGTCTGGGGCCTCGGGGAGTCGGTGATAGTGCCGAAGGGCGCGGCCGCGGGCTCGCTCGGCCTCGGCTCGTCGATAATATTCCAGGCCCTTTCGTATCTGGTCATGGGCCCTCTCCCGGATACGCACGACGTGCTCTTGAGCCCGGTCGCCTTCGCCGGATGGATTGGCATGTTCGTTACGGCCATGAACCTCCTGCCCATAGGCCAGCTCGACGGCGGCCACCTCGTCTACGCGCTCCTCGGCCCGATGCACAGGGCCTTTTCCTTCGGCATGCTCGCCGTCCTCGTCATACTCGGGTTCGCGGCCTGGCCCGGCTGGTTCATATGGGCCGCCCTCATAGCGATAATCGGCACCTTCCACCCGCCGGTAGAAGACCAGCACGAGCCGATGGACGGGAGAAGGAGGCTTATAACCGCCGCTACAATAGCGGTATTTGTATTGACTTTCATACCCGCGCCATTTTATATTGCATGAACATGAAGATATTCGATGAAAAAGAGCTCAAGCAGTTCGACGGCAGCGACCCCTCCAGGCCCGTCTATATAGCCTACAATGGCAAGGTCTACGACGTGACCGGCAACCCGCTCTTTATCGACGGCATGCATTTCGAACACTATTCAGGTGAGGACCTCACGGACTTCATGGCCGACGCCCCCCACGGCGAGGACGTCTTCGAGAAGCTCACGGTCATGGGCGAGCTTAAAAAGTAAAGCTTTAACTATCTGCTTGCTGAAAAACTCCGTTTTGCCGACTGGATTCAAGCCAGATGAATATCGTGATACTCGGCTGCGGCACGTCCACCGGCGTGCCGGTCATAGGCTGCCACTGCGAGGTCTGCTCCTCCACGAACCCGCTGGATAAGCGCACCAGGTCTTCCCTCTTAATACAGTCAAACGGCAGGAACATCCTCATAGATACCTCGACCGACCTCCGTGCCCAGGCCCTCGCGAACGGGGTCGAAAGGATCGACGCGGTCCTCTATACCCACCCGCACGCCGACCACATCCACGGCATAGACGACCTTCGGGCCTTCAACCTCTCCAACGATAACGCCGCCATCCCCTGCTACGGTAGCCAAAGGACCGTAAGCCGCATAAAAGCCACATTCGAGTATATCTTCAGGGAAGACGGCAGGGACGGCTGGAAGCCGAACCTCTCGATACAGGCGGTCGAGGGGCCTTTCGAGCTGTTCGGCGAGAAGGTCGCTCCAGTGCCGGTCATGCACGGGCATTCAATGATCATGGGCTGGAGGGTCGGGCAGCTCGCTTACGTGACCGATTGCAGCGAGATACCCGAAAGCTCCTTCAACGCCCTCCTGGGCGCTGAAATCCTTGTCCTCGGCGCATTAAGGCATAAGCCTCACCCCACTCACTTCACCATATCCCAGGCGCTCGAGGCCGCTAAAAAAATTGGCGCTCCGAGGACCATCTTCACCCACCTTAGCCACAACGTCCTCTATGAAAGGGACAGCAAGAACCTGCCCCCGGGAATCGAATTCGCCCACGACGGGCTTACAGCGGAGATATAGCAGGTTGCTGAAAAGACTTGAGAGAACCTTTTTATAAAAAGGTTCTCTCAAACTCTTTCCAAAAATTTTTAGTTTCCCTGAGAGCCCCCCGAGTTTGGGGGGCTCTCAGGGAAAGAACTACCTCCACCACTCTTCCGAAGCTCTCGTGCCCGATGACCAGGTCGTCGTAGCCTTCGGGCGGCGGGGCCTTGCCCTCGGCTATACGCTCGCGGTCGGTGCCGCAGACGCCCACCCTCGAGACCAATATCTTCACCTGGTCCCCGGCCATGACGGCCGGCTCGGGCCGCTCTACAATCCTAAGCTCCCTTCTGCCGGGAGAGTACGCTATGGCCTTCATCCGCCCGCCTCCTAAGGGCCTCCTACATCTCCAGGCCGTACATGGCCCGGTTGTTCTTGAGGTAAAAGGCCCCTTTCACTATCCTGTAGATGACCCATACGGCCACGGCCAGGAGTATGAAATACCCTATTACGAGGAGATAGGTCAGGGCGCCTATGACGGCCCAGAGTATACTGAACCAGAAGGTCCTTATCTGCCACCTGAAGTGCGACTCTATCCAGGTGCCTCTTACGTCCGAGGCCTTGACGTAATTGATTATGACCGCGATTATGTATGTTATGCCTATGAAGAGGCCGATGGCCTGCAGGACATATACGGTTGCGGCTATCTTTTTGCCTGCGACCACGGTATCTTCGTACGTGTCGACCGTTGTCCTTGGCATGGCATTACTCCTTTCCCCGTTTCATTTTAAGCGGGCAGGACCCTGCAATGACGGAAGGCCGCTTACCGTCCATATTAAAGTATAGCCCGTATTGAGCATAGATGGCCCGCAAACTTTGCGAAAACTGGTGGCGGGGAAAGAACGGCATGGCAGGGTGTTGAAAAACACCCTGCCATGCAATCCACGGATGGATTGCCGATTTGCGAAGGCTATCCGGGGCGAGCGATTTGTGAGGCTTGGACGGATTCATTCCGGCCAAGCCGTGGTTGAAAAAGTCCAGGAATGACTTTTTTCAACATCCTGTTAGTTGAGTTTAGAGCCGCAGCATTTGCAGAAGACCGCGTCCGTGTCATGGCCTTCCGCGACGCACGACGGGCAGGCCTGGGTCGATTTCCTCGAGGCCGCCGCCTGCTGAACCATCTCGACGGTGACTATGCCGGTGGGGATGGCGATTATCCCGTACCCGATTATCATGACCGCCGTGGCAAGCCCCATGCCGAGCGCGGTCTTGGGCGCGATGTCGCCGTAACCCACGGTCGTGAGCGTCACCACGCACCAGTATACGCTCCTTGGGATGCTGGTGAAGCCGTTCTCCTCGCCCTCTATGAGGTACATGAGTGAGCCGAGGACGACGACGAGGTTCATGACCGCAAAGAGGAACACGGATATCTTCTTCCTGCTGGCATTGAGCGCCCTTATGATATAAGCGCCCTCGTCCATGTACTCGAAGAGCTTGAATGTGCGGAATATGCGGAGCACCCTGAGCACCCGGACCACCATCAGGTAGCGGCCGCCCGGAAGGAGGAGGTCGATATAGGTCGGGATTACGGCAAGGAGGTCTATTATGCCTAAGGTGCTTGTAGCGTATTTGAGGGGCCTTGCGACGCAGACGAGCCTCAAGGCGTATTCTATGGTGAAAAGGACGGTGAAGAACCACTCGGCTACATATAGCGCGGTCCCGTATTCCTCGGAAATCCAGGACACGCTGTCGAGCATCACCACAAGGACGCTCAAGAGTATGGCGGCTATGAGGGCCTTGTCGAAAAGCCTGCCGGCCGGAGTGTCGGCCTCGTATATTACCTGGTGAAGGCCAGCCCTCCAGCCCGTCAGCACGCTTTTTCCGCGTATCGCGCCCGCTCTCCCGTCCATCTCAGAATTCTATGAACTCGTGTCCGCACCTGGGACAGTGCGCGGCGGATATGCTCACCTTCATCCTGCAGAAGCCGCAGGTCCTTGTGCCTCCGCCCACGAACCTCAGGCCCCTGTCCAGAAAGAGGGCGTGCGGCATGGCGATAACGAACGCCAGCGTGCCGTAGACCCACCATATAAGGAAACTCCGGCCCTTTTGCATGGCTATGAAAGCGGGCATTATCCCGAGCGAGACCGCTATTATGACTATGAGCGCTATCGTATGCATATCACTTCTCCCGGCCCGGTTTCCCCGGGCCATTTGCTTCCCTGCCCCTACTCCTCTTCCCCGGAGCCCAGCTCCAGGGACTTAAGCTCCGGAAGGGTAGAGCCTATTATGCCCTGCATGTCCCCGTACATGCCCGCAGTGTTGGCAACGGCCCTCTCGAGCTGCTTTTCCCTCCGCGCCCACACCTTGGTCATGGCCCTTTTCTCGGCCTCGAGCTCCTCCTTCAGCTCCTTGAAGGACTCCACTATCCCCTCGACCCTCTGCCTGAAGCCCTGGCCGGAGAGATATGCGTATATGGCCTCCATCTTCTCGTTCTTCCCGATCGACGAAAGCCTCGCAAGAGACAGCTGGATGAGCCCGGCCCGGAGCACTTCCGCAAGGCAGCCCGCAAGGCCGACGACCGACACCCACACGCCGTCTATCTGGGCGAATGACGAGACCCCCTTTGGAAGGGCCTCGGTCACGAGTACCGCGACCTCGGCCTTTATGTCCCTCTGGTCGTCCTTGAGCTTCGCTATCCATTCGTCGTTCCAGGCCTTGGTCCTCTTGGACTCCCACACGATCGAACCGCAGTGCTGGCCGGTCCGCGTGTATACCTTCTGGATTATGTCCGCGCCCCGTACGCCCTTTGGCACGGGCTCGATGATGTCCACCGGGAACATGGACTTCAGGAGAGCTTCGAGGTCGAGCTCCAGGACCTCGCCCTGGGCCTGCATGGAGCCCTGCTCGCCCTTACGCTTCAATTCCTCTATGGTCTTGAGCATGTCGCTTATCTTCTTGTCCTTCTCAAGGTCCTTGAGCCTGTGCTCCTCCGAAAACATCTCGAGGGCCGACTGGCGTATCTTCTCCCTCTCGGAGTCGATCTTCCTGGCCGCCTCGATATCGAGCGCCTTCTTCGCCTCCTCGAGCTCCCTCGCCTTCTTCCTCAGCTCAAGCTCCCTTTTCCGGGCGTCTTCAAGGAGCTCGTCCTTCCTGGCCTGCTCCTCTTTCATGTCCCTGAGCTCGGTCTCGAACCTCTCAAGGGCCTTTTTCCGCGCCTCCTCGACAAGCCTCGCCTTATCGGCGGAGAGCCTGGACGCGACCGTGTCCTCGACCGCTTTCCTCGCCTCCTCCAGCTCCGAAAGCTTCTTACTGAGCTCCTCTTCCCTTTTCCGGACCTCCAGGTCCTTCCGGACGGCCTTCTCCTCGTACTCGGCCCGCAACCCCTCCTTGATGCGGTCCGAAAGCGCCTCTGTGAGCTGGAACTCGATATGACAGTTTGGACACTTTATCGTATGGTCGGACATATATGGAATGGGCGTCTTAAGGTTTGACTGCTAATCTTTTTGGTTTGTCATTCTGAGCGGAGCGAAGAATCTCTGAATCACTTGAATTCTGAAGTAAAACGAGATTCTTCGTCGCCTTCGGCTCCTCAGAATGACAATCTTGGTCCTCTCAGTCCCTTGCCTCCGTTTCGAAGTGTTCGATATAGTCTATGGCTGACGCCGCGGCTATCGCGCCGTCGCCCACGGCTGTGGCGACCTGAAGAAGGGGCGTCGTGCGGCAGTCGCCTGCCGCGAAAACGCCCGGCATGCTCGTCTGGAGCTTTGCGTCGGTCTTTATAAAGCCCCTGTCGTCCTTGTCAACGTCCGCGAAGTCGGTCGTGGGGTTTATGCCCACGAATATGAAGACCCCCTCGACGTCTATGGATTTCTGCTCGCCTGTCTTGATGTCGTCGAGGAGGGCGCTCTTTACGAGCCCCGCTTCCTCTTTTATGTGCGTGAGGATGTGGCTCTTCAATATCTCTATATTGGGCGTGCTCTCGAGCTTCTCCTGGTGCATCTTCTCGGCCCTGAACCTGTCCCGCCTGTGGGAGATGTAGACCTTTGCCGCTATCCTCGAAAGGTAGACGGCCTCCTTTACGGCGGTATCGCCCCCGCCCACGACCAGTACCTTGAGGTTCCTGAAGAACGGGCCGTCGCAGGTGGCGCAGTAGGAGACGCCCTTCCCGGTAAGCTCCTTCTCTCCCGGAACGCCAAGCCTCTTGGGTTTTGCGCCGGTCGCTATTATAACGGCCTTGGCCCTTATTTCGCCTTCGGTGGTCTTCAAGACCTTGACGCCGCCTTCGAGCGCGATGTCGAGGACTCCGGCGAGCCTTATTTCAAGCCCCAGGCCGCGCGCGTGCTCCTCGAACTTTTCCATGAGCCCTGCGCCGCTTATGGACGGGAAACCGGGGTAGTTCTCTATAACGTCGCTTACGGCTATCTGGCCGCCAACCATCTGCTTCTCAAGGAGCACCGTCTTGAGCCTCGCCCTCTGCGCGTATATGCCAGCCGTGAGCCCGGCAGGCCCGCCCCCGATTATGACCAGATCGTACATCGCGTGAAAGCCTCCTTGTAATCGTCTTAAGAATAATCCTAAACCAGATAAGGGGTATAATTCAAGGCAATCTATCTATGCCCCTTAGTATCCGCCTTGCCTCGGCGAGGTTCCTCAGATCGTCCTCGTCCGAGTCCTTCGGGGTCTCGAGTATCATGGGCACCTTCCTTATCTTCGGGTGGTTGAGGAAGTGCCTGAACGCCTCGGCCCCTATCGCGCCCTTGCCGATATCGGCGTGGCGGTCGAGCTTCGAGCCAAGTCCGCCCCGCGAGTCGTTAAGGTGTATGACCCGGAGGCTACCGCGCCCGGCCTCCGCCTCTATCCTCTTTGCGAGTGAATCGGCCTCCCGGGGGGTCGAAAAGGAATACCCGGCTGCGAAAGCATGGCACGTGTCGAAGCACAGGCCCGCATCGAGCCCGCTCTCCTTGGCGCCCCTTATTATCCGTCCGATGTCGTCGAGCCTGCTCCCGAAGCCCGGCCCATAGCCCGATGTGTTCTCAAGGAGGACGCGCGTGGTCCTGCCGAGGCCGCTTCTTGCGACCTCCAGAAGCGCGAGGGAGACCCTTTTCAGCGCGAACGCGGGGCCCATGTCCTGCGGGCTTCCGAGGTGCGTGACAAGGTAGTCGGCGCCTATGGCCTCGGCTATCCCCAGCTCCTTTTTGAACATGTCTATCGACTTGTGGAAGATGCCGTCGTCGGGCGCGGTAAGGTTTATGAGGTAGTTCGTATGGACGACCACCGGGAAGAGGCCGGCCTCCTTCCTCAGGGTCCTGAAGAGCCGGGCCTCGGCTTCGGGGAGGGGCGTGTATATCCAGCTCCTCGGGTTCCTGCCGAATATCTGCATGGCGTCGCACCCGAGCCGCCGGGCCCTCTCTACCGACTTCGATACCCCTCCGGCGATCGAGACATGGACGCCGAGCGGCATCAGCCCCTGCCCGCCTTGGCCTCGAGCCTTCTCCTTGCGGCGGACGAAAGGGCCGAGGACACGTTCTTGCTTTTGGCTATCGTCTGCAGGTCCTTCTCGAATACCGTATCGAGGAGCTTAAGGGAAATGGCGAGCGGCGTCTTGGGATTAGACAGCATCCCGACCCTTATCGTGTGGCTCTTCATCCATTCCTTATTCCGGGATATCTGGCGCAGCAGGTCGTCGCTCGTCCCTTTTGAAGCCGTCACCTTCTGGACCTCCTCCTCGGTGACCCTCGGGTTTTTGAGCACCGCTACCGAGATTATCTTGTTCGGGTCTTTTACAAGGAGCTCGCGCGCGGCCTTGTTCCCGCAAAGCGCGAGCTTCAATTTCTGGCCCATTGTCATGCTGGATACGGCCTTATAGAGGTTCTGCTCGTCAGCCTTGTCCTTCTTTTCGTCAAGGAGGTCTTTCTCTATCTGCTCTGAGGCCGAGGCGGCTGATTCGCCGGTTTTATTCGCCTCGGGATCAAGCAGGCGCTCTTCGAGGATGCCGGACATGGAAAGCGTCATGTGGGGGTTCTTTTTGAGCGCCTCTACAAGGAAGGGCTTTCTCGAAAGTAAAGGGCCGTCCTCCGAGATCGCGGCCACGACCTCCTCCGGCCCGGTCTCGGCAAGAGACTTAAGCGTCTCGTCGTCGGTGCCCGGGTTGAGGGCGGCCATTATACGGAGCGAGTCGTCGTCCCTGAGCTCGAGCGCCTTTTTTATGACAAGCGGGTCGAGCTTCTCTTCAAGCGCCTTTATGAGGCCGTCAAGGGGGTACTCGCCGAGGCTCTTTTTTGCCGCGCCGGACACGGCCGGGTCCTTGTCAAAGCCCAGGACAAAAAGGACCGTCACCTCGTCGGAGGGAGGGAGCGCCTCGTCCCCGGCCCTTCTGGCCAGCGCGAGCCGCCCCTCGGGCGGCGCCTTGAAAAACCTGAGGAGCTCCTGCCTGACCTTCATCCCTTCACTCAGCCTTTTCCTTCTCCGGCCTGTGCGCGGCTATTATCTTCTGGCGGAGGTACGTCGGCACCTCCTCGTAGTGCGAGAACTCCATCGTGAATATGCCCCTGTCGCCTGTCATTCCGCGGAGATCAGTCGCGTATGTAATGACCTCCGCCATTGGCACGAGGGCCCTTATGGTCTGGCTGCCTGCCTTGGGTTCGGCGCCCAGTATCTTCCCGCGCCGCGAGTTTATGTCTCCGATAACGTCCCCGAGCTTCTCCTCCGGCACGCCTATCTCCATCCTCATGACGGGTTCGAGTATGACCGGGTTGGCCTCCTCGATCCCCTTCTTGAAGCCCATTGACCCGGCTATCTTGAAGGCCATCTCGGACGAATCAACCGTATGGTAAGTGCCGTCGTAGAGGGCCACCCTCACGTCCACGACCGGGAACCCGGCAAGCACCCCGTGCCTCATGGCATCGATTATGCCCTTTTCGACCGCGGGTATGTACTGCCTCGGTATCGCGCCCCCGGTTATCTGGTCCACGAACTCGAATCCCTTGCCCCTGGGTAGCGGGCTTATGTCGAGCCAGGCGTCCCCGTACTGCCCCCTGCCGCCCGACTGCTTCTTGTATTTCCCCTGCACCTTCACGTGCGACCTTATGGTCTCCTTGTAGGGCACCATCGGGGTCTTGAGCTCCACCTCGCACCCGAACTTCCTCTTAAGCTTCTCTACGGACACCTCGATGTGCACCTGCCCCACGCCGGAGAGGAGGAATTCGTGCGTCTCCTCTTCCATCCTGAAATCCATGCTCGGGTCCTCCTCCATGAGCTTGGCTATGGCCAGAGGCGTCTTGTCCTCGTCCGCCTTGGTCTTCGGGTGGATGGCATAGGAGAGAGACGAGACGACCGGCGGGAACTGCCGGAACCTCACGGGCTCGGCGACGTCCGACAGGGTGTCCCCTATGTGGGTGTCCTTCAATTTCGAGACCGCCGCTATGTCCCCGGCCTCCACCCTCCCCACCTCTTTAAGCTTCTTCCCCTCCATGAGGTAGAGGTGGCTTATCTTCTCCTTTATGTCCCTCGTGGGGTTGAGGACGGTAGAGTCGGCGTGAAGGGACCCGGAGAAGACCCTGAATATGGAGAGCTTCCCGGTGTAGGGGTCGATGAGCGACTTGAAGACGAACGCCGAGAAGGGCTCCTCTACCCTGGGCTCCCGCTCTATTTCCTCCCCGGTCCTCGGGTCAACGCCCCTTATGTGCCCCCGGATGGCGCCCTTGTCGAGCGGCGAAGGCAGGTTCCCGTTCACCGCGTCCATCAACAGATTCACGCCCATGTTCTTGAGGGCGGAGCCCAGGTAGACCGGGATGAACCTCCTTGTGAGGACCCCTTCTCTCAGGGCCTTAAGTAGCTCCTCTTCCGATATCCTGTCGCCGTTAAGGTATTTCTCCGTAAGCGCCTCGTCCGATTCGGCCACCGCGGCTATCATGTTCTCCCTCATGGCCGCGGCCTCGGATTCGAGCTCTTTCGGGACCCCGCCGATTTCGAACCCTCCGGAGCCGTCGTCCTTGTAAATGTATGCCTTCATGGAGACCAGGTCCACGAGCCCCCTGAAGCCGTGCCCCTCGCCTATGGGTATCTGCATGGGCACGCCCTTGACCTTGAGGACCTTCTCCATGTCGTCCACGGCCCTCAGATAGCCCGCCCTCTCGCGGTCCATCTTGTTGACGAAGGCTATGCGCGAGACCTCGAACTCGTCCGCGAACTCCCAAATCTTTTCAGTCTGGACTTTCACGCCGGATATGGCGCTAAGGATGACCACGGCCCCGCCGACCACCCTGAGCGAGTCCCTGGTCTCGGTGAGGAAGTTCGAATACCCCGGGGTGTCTATCACGTTCACCCGGCAGCCGTCCCAGTCGTAGTGGTGTATGGCCGCGGAAATGGTGATCTTCCGCTTCTGCTCCTCGGGCTCGAAGTCGAGGTGCGAGGTGCCGTCGTCCACCCTGCCGAGCCTGTCGACCGCCCCGGCGTTGAAGAGCATCGCCTCAGCGAGGGAGGTCTTGCCCGCGCCGCCGTGCGCGATGACGGATATGTTCCTCTTTTTTTCCAGCGAGACTTCCATCAAACCACCTCCTCCGGGTTGAGGGTCTCACGTATATTGGAAACCTCTAAAAATTAGGGATTTTTCCGCTTTTCCGGAAGGCCGGGGATTAAAAGCGAGCATATATGACAAATGTGAGCTTTTGTTCCCGGCCTGACAAGAATCCGGAAAGATCGTTTTCGGAGGTTGCCATTACCTGTTTTTCTTTTTTCCCAGGAGGCCCGGTATCGTCCTCCTCAGGAGTATCCCGAGGAACTTATTGAGCGGGTTGGACCTGTCGAGGACCGGGATGACCGGCCTGTTCCTGAACCCGAGCTGTATGAGGAGCGAGTTCATCTCCTCGTTCGCCGCATCGTACCTCAAGCCTTTCTTGAATACCTTAATGGCCCCCTTCTTATTCCCGGCGGCCATGTAGACCTTGCCGAGGTTCAAATAAAACTCGGCCCTGAAGAACTCCTTCTTTACGGCCCTGGTGCAGAACTCGAGGCCCAGGCCTATCTCCCCGGCCCTCATGGCCCTGACCATGCCGTAGTACGACATGTACTCGGGGTTCTCCTTGTCCTCTTTCCAGGCCTTGTCGAACGACTTCAGGGCCCTGTCCAGGTTGTCTTCCTTCAGAAATCGTTTTCCAGCGATGAAGTGTTCCCGGCCTTCAGACATCTAATCTATCTTCCCTCCGTGGATTATCCTTAAGCCCTTGAGGGTCAGGAATTCGTCTATCTCGGTTATGCGCCTCGACCTGCCCTTAAGGAGGCCCGCGTACCCGCCGGTCGCGACTACTATGGGGTTTGTCCCGGCTTCTTCGGCCATCCTCTCCAGTATGCCGTCCACAAGCCCCAGAAAGCCGTAGAATATCCCGGAGCGCATGGCCTCGACCGTGTTCCTGCCGATAACCCTCTCCGGCTTATCGGGCTCGACCCTGGGTAGCGCCGCGGTCTTCACATGGAGCGCCTCTGCCGATAAGCCTATGCCAGGGGCGATGGCCCCGCCGGCAAACTCGCCCTTCCCAGTAACGTAATCGAACGTCGCCGCGGTCCCGAAGTCGGCCACTATGAGCGGCCTCTTATGCATGCTGAAAGCCGCGACCGCGTTTACGAGCCTGTCAGGGCCTACCTCCGAGGGTCTTTCGGTTAGGATATTAATCCCGCAGTTCTCGTGCGTGACGAACGTCGCGCTGAGATTCAGGTATCTCGCGAGCGCGTCCTTCATGGCCTCATTCAGCTGAGGCACGACCGAAGAGACTATGGCCGCCTTGAGGTCCCGGGCCTTTATGCCCGGGGATGAAAAGAGCGCAAGGAGCGCGGCCCCGTACTCGTCCGCCGTCCTCCGGGCGTCCGTCGAGAGACGCCGGCTCTCTTTAAGCTCTTCGCCCCTGAAAACACCCAGTGTTATGGAGGTGTTGCCTATGTCTACGGTCAGGAGCACCTATTTGGACGCCGCCTCCATGTCGCCGGCCACTATCTTCTTTACGGCGCCGCCCGGTTCCCTTATAAGGAGCGCCCCGGTATCGTCAACCCCCAGGCAGACGCCTTTTACGGTATTGCCGAACGAGACGACCCGTATCTCCTTGCCCTCAAAGCCGAAATACCTCTTCCATTCCGAAAGTATAGGCACGGAACCCTCGGCTAAGTATACCTTATACCACAGCTCGACGCTCGATAAAAGACGGCCCGCGAGGGTTCTTCTGTCGACCTCGGCCCCCTTGGTCTCGCGGACGGAAGTGGCCGTATTCCTTATGTATTCCGGGAACATGGGCCTGGTCATATTGACGTTAACGCCGATGCCCATGACCACGAAATGCACCCTCTCGGGCTCGGAGCCCATCTCAAGGAGTATGCCTGCCGCCTTCCTCCCGTTGATGAGTATGTCGTTCGGCCATTTCAAAACCGGCCTTGCCGGGCAAAATTCCGATATCGCCTCTGCCGCTGCTACGGCCGCCACGAACGTGAGCCAGTGCGCCTCTTCCGGCGGTATGGGCGGCCTTAGGATTATCGAGAGATAGATATTGTGCCCTGCAGGAGACTCCCATCTTCTCCCGAGACGTCCCTTTCCATTGGTCTGGCCCTCGGCCATTATGACCGTGCCTTCTACCGCCCCGTTCCGGGCAAGCTCAAAGGCCTCGGCATTGGTGGAGCCGACTTCATTGTGGAAGCGAAGCTCCCTCCCGACAAAGCCTGTCTCAAGAAGGGACGAGACCTCAATGCCGTTAAACGGGAGTGGGCCCTTTAGCCTGTAGCCCTTTGAAGGGCTTGCCTCTATCGTGTACCCGGATTTCCTGAGGGCCTCGATGTGCTTCCAGACCGCGGTCCTGGTCACCCCCAGCGCCCTGCTCAGCTTCTGCCCCGAGACATGGCCGGCCCCTGCCTTGAGGAGCCTTATTATCTCGGCTTCCTGCCCTTTGTCCCGCATAGGGATACCACTTCCATGCTGATGTCCACGGCCCGCGCCGAATGTGTAATGCTCCCGGCGGATATGAAATCCACTCCGGTTTTCGAGATGGGGCCTATGGTTTCAAGGCTCACGTTCCCCGATGCCTCCACGAGCGCCCTTTTCCCGATAATCTTCACGGCCTTCTTCATCTCGGCAATGGCCATGTTGTCGAGCATTATGATATCCGCCCCCCGGGTTTCAAGCGCTTCCCTGGTCTCGCGGAGGTCCGTGACCTCCACTTCCACCCTTACCCTGCCCCTCTTCTTTTTACTTACGGCTTCGATTGCCGAGGCGACCGAGCCCGCGGCCTTTATGTGGTTGTCCTTTATCAAGACCGCGTCGAAGAGGCCGAACCTGTGGTTCTCCCCGCCCCCGGCCTTTACGGCATACCTCTCAAGGGGCCTCATGCAAGGGGTCGTCTTCCGGGTGTCCAGGAGTTTTACGCCCGGGGACTTTATCCTCCGCGCGAACTCATTGGTCCTCGTAGCTATGCCCTAGAGGCGCTGGAGGAAGTTGAGGGCGACCCTTTCGCCCGTAAGTAGCGCGGAGAGCTTGCCCGAGACTGTAGCGATGGCCTGCCCTTTCCTCACCCGCTCGCCGTCCTTGAAGCTGGCCCTGAATACTGCCTTTTTGTCGAGCTTTTTAAAGACCATCTCCGGGATGAAGAGCCCGGCTATTACCATCTCTTCCTTTGCAATGAACTCCGCAGCCCCGGCCTGCCCTTTTTTGACTATCGCGTCGGTCGTAATGTCGCCAGGGCCCACGTCCTCCGCAAGGGCAGCGTCTATGAGAAGGGCCGCGTAGTGTTTGAGCGCCTTGTCTACACCAAGTCGGCCACGTTTTTTCCGGGCGATATTCTTTCTCAAGGCAACCTCTAAAAATTTGAGATTTTTCCCGCTTTTCCGGAAGGCCGGGAATAAAAAGCGGAGCATATATGACAATATGTGAGCATTTTTATTAACGGCCTGACGCTGAGTCCGGGGAAAATATCAATTTTTAGCTTGCTGGAAAACTCCGTTTTTATTCAGGCTGCCTCAAAAGCTCCAGATGCGAGGCCCCCATTGGTATAAGGGAGCGAGGAATGAGGCGTACTTTTCGTGTACGCCGCAATGACGAGCGACGTAGCCTTCGACGCAGATGGACTTTTTCAGCAGCCTGTGTCAGAGGCTGCCTCAAGCCCTTATGTTCTGATGCGCTCAAGCCCGGCCTTGAGCTTCCCTGTCTTTTCCTCCAGGACTTCGAGCCTGGCCCTGTCCTTTTCGACCACCTCTGGCGGGGCCTTTTTCGTGAACTCCTCGTTCCCGAGCATCTTCATAAGTCCCGAGGCTTCCCCCTCGGCCTTTGAAAGCTCTTTCGTAATCCTCTTCTCCTCGACCTCGAAATCGACGAGCCCGCCGAGCGGCACGAAGACCTCGGCCTTCTTCTGCCCTGCCCCGGCCACGGCTGATACGGAATCCCCGGGCCTCTCGCCTTTTTCGGCTATGACGAGCCCCTTTACCCTCGCAAGGAGCTTGATGTACTCCGCCCCCTCCGAAAGCGTCTCTCTCAAGCCCGGGTCGTCGGCAAAGCAGAAGCAGTCGGCCATTGCCGACGGCGGCACGTTCATGTCGGTCCGGATGTTCCTCACGGCCCTTATGACGTCCATCACGTCCTCCATGCGCGCGGCCTCGTCGGGAAATGCCCTGCCCTCTTTCGGGAAGTCACCTGCCATAAGGCTCCCGGCATGGCCCGGCAGCTTCTCTGCTATCTCCTCGGTTATGAAGGGCATGAAAGGGTGGAGTAGCTTCATGGTGTCCATCATGACCGTCGCGAGGGTAGACTGCGCATCGAGCTTCCTTTCCGCGCCGCTCTCGCCCCTCAGATCAAGCTTTACAAGCTCCACATACCAGTCGCATAGCTCGTGCCAGACGAACCTGTAAAGGACCCTTGCGGCCTCGTCGAACCTGTAGGTGTCGATGGCCTCGATCACCTCCCTTATGCAGGCGTTCCTCCGCTCCCATATCCATTTATCAGCCATGTTGAAGCGGGACTCGTCCACCCTGGCCCTGCCCGAAGCCATAGCCTCGAAGAACGTCTCGTCGAGGTTCATCAGAGTGAACCTTGCGACGTTCCAAATCTTATTGCAGAAGTTCCTGTATCCGGCTATGCGGTCCTCTGCGAGCTTTATGTCCCTGCCCTGCGCCGCGAGCACCGCGAGCGTGAACCTGAAGGCGTCGGTCCCGTACTGCTCCATCATCACAAGGGGGTCTATGACGTTCCCCTTGCTCTTGCTCATCTTCTGCCCCTTGGCGTCCCTTATGAGGGCATGTATGTAGACCTCCCTGAAAGGCACGTCTTTCATGAATTTCAAGCCCATCATCGCCATCCTGGCGACCCAGAAAAAGATGATGTCGAAGCTCGTGGAAAGGACCGATGTGGGATAAAAGGCCTTCAAGTCCCCGGTCTTCTCCGGCCAGCCGAGCGTGGAGAACGGCCAGAGCGCCGACGAGAACCAAGTATCCAGCACGTCCGGGTCCTGCTCGATATTTTTACAGCCGCAGCTTTCGCACTTGTCCGGGTCGATGGTCGAGACCGTGACACCGCCGCAGTCCCTGCAATGCCATGCGGGTATCCTGTGCCCCCACCATATCTGGCGGGAGATGCACCAGTCCCGGATGTTCCTCATCCAGTCGAAATACAGGTTCTCCCAGTTCTTCGGGACGAACTTTATCCGTCCGTCCTCCACGGCCTCGATGGCCGGGCCGGCCAACGGGGCGACCTTCACGAACCACTGCTTGGAGAGGGTGGGCTCGACTATGGTAGAGCACCTGTAGCAGCCGCCGAGCATGAGCTTGTGCTTCTCGGTCTTTTCAAGGAGGCCCTTTTCCTCGAGCCCGGATACGACCTTTTTCCGGGCCTCATATCTATCCATGCCCTTGAAGGGGCCTGCGTTCTCGTTCATCCTGGCGCTCTCGTCCATCACCTTTATGGACTGTAGCTTGTGCCTTCTGCCGACCTCGAAGTCGTTAAAGTCGTGTGCGGGGGTGATCTTCACCGCGCCCGTGCCGAACTCTATGGAGACGGAATCGTCCCCTATTACTGGTATCTCGCGCTCGACGAACGGCAGCCTGACCTTCTTCCCGATGAGGGCCTTGTACCTCCCGTCCTCGGGGTTTACGGCCACGGCAGTATCGCCGAGCATCGTCTCGGGCCTGGTGGTTGCGACCGTAAGGTATTCGATGCCGCCAGCAGGCTTGACGAGCGGGTAGCGCATGTACCAGAGGCTGCCTTCGGTCTCGTTGAACTCGACCTCGAGGTCGGATAGGGCGGTGTGGCACCTGGGGCACCAGTTTATGATGTAGTCGCCCCGGTATATGAGCCCCTCTTTGTAGAGCGAAGTAAAGACCTCGCGGACGGCCCTGGAGAGCCCCTCGTCCATCGTGAAACGGAGGCGCGTCCAGTCGCACGAGGCCCCGAGCCTCTTAAGCTGGTTTATTATCGTGCCGCCTGACTCGTTCTTCCATTTCCAGACCCGCTCTATGAAGGCTTCCCTTCCGACCTTGTGCCTGTCGAGGCCTTCGGCGGCGAGCTGCTTCTCCACCACGTTCTGTGTGGCTATGCCCGCGTGGTCTATGCCGGGAAGCCAGAGGACGTTAAAGCCCCTCATGCGCCGGGACCTGGCGAGTATGTCCTGAAGGGTGGAATTGAGGGCGTGGCCGAGGTGCAGGGCGCCGGTGATGTTGGGCGGGGGTATGACCATCGAGAAAGACGGTTTTTCCGAGCGCTCCCCGGGGGTCGCGAGCTTCTCCTTTATCCAGTAATCCGCCCACCGGCCCTCGACAGAGCCGGGCTCGTAAGTCTTCTCAAGCGTCTTCTCGCTCATCCGAACCTTCCTGATCTTTTTTACGGGGAAAAAACCGCTGCGGGCGGAACGGCCGATGCAGGATACAAAACCGGCCCAGGCCGCAGGAAGTGGGAATAGCCCCTGTGCCCAAAGCCCCGGCTTGCAAGCCGTTTCAGTTCTCGGACCGCCAAACTGAAATTATAATTTGGAATGGTTGTAAAAAAAACAAAAAAATTCTCTGCCGCTCGGAAACGGCAGAGAATTCGATAAAGGCCTCTTATTTACTTACCTTGTCTTGAGGAACGCTTCCTTGACCTTTCTGATCTCCTCTTTTATGAGGCGCTCCGCAAGCTCGGGGACCACCTCCCATGAGACGTGCTCCACGACCTGCTTGGCGGACCTGGAGACGACGGCTTCCACCTGCTCCTTCGGGACCGAGAGCCCCTGGAGGCGCTGAACGAGCTCTCCCCGTATCTTCTCCTCCATCCTTTCGGCTGCCCTTTCCGCGGCCTCGGCAACAAGGGAATCGAGGCGCGCAAGCTTCGAGGCGAGCTCATTTCTGAGCCTCTCCTCGACCCTCTCGGCTACCTTCTCGATGACCTCAGCCGCCTGGGCCTCGGCCTTCCCGAGCCTTTTCTCGAGGCTGGAGGCGATCCTCTCCTCTATCCCGGCCGTAGCGCGCTCGACCGCCGCCCGTATCTCGGCCTCCGAGACCTCTGCGGGGCGCGGCTGGGGTGCGCGGGCCGGCGGCTCCGGAACGGTCATTTCCGCTTTCCTTAAAGACGGCGCCTCCGGCCTGGACTCGATTATCTCTTCCGGTATCTCGAGGAGGTCGGGCTCGGCTATCTCGCCTTCCTCCTCAAAAATGTCTTCAACCCGGGATATCTCCTCTACCGGGGCGGTTTCCTCCCTGAAGGGCTGGAACGAGCCCGTATCTGGAAGCCCTTCCGCTTCCTCTTTCATCGCGGGTCCGCTCCCGAACGGCTTGATTTCGGGCGCCCCGGCAGACCTGTTATCCGCGTTATAGAAGCTGTCGAAAGCGCCGAGGTCGAACGGCGGCTCGCCCTTCCTTTCCTCGCCGGAATCGAAGCCTTTAAGCTCGAACGGGGATTCGGGGGTCGTTTCCGGGCCCTTTACGGCAGTACCGGGGCCAGTCTTGAACTCGTCTTCGTTTAAAACGAGGTCAGTGAAGTCATCCGCCTTCGGCTGCCCCTTCTCCTCCTCCTCGAAAAGCCCTCCGGAGGTAAGGAAATCAAGGTCCACGCTGCCGCCAGTATCCTCGGCTTTTGTCTCGAACTCGTCCGGCGCGCTAAGGAACCCTCCGGCAGACCAGATATCCTCCGCCCCTTCGCCCTGGGCGGCGGATGCGCCGGGCTTCACAGGGGCCGTTGAGGCGGCCTGCCCCTGGCTCGACTCGGCGCTTGCAAGGAGGTCCTTTACCTTGTCCAGGAGGTCCTGGGACTCGAAAGGCTTGACGATGCTGTCGTCCGCGCCTACCCTCATGGCCTCGTTCTTGTCGAGCGGCTCAAACGTGCCCGCAAGGAGAAGGACCGGCGTATTCCTAAGCTCCGGGTCGGACTTTACAGCGGCCGCAAGCTCATAACCCGACTTCCCGGGCATGGCTATATCGGCTATGATGAGGTCCGGCTTCGCCTCCCTGGCTTTCCTAAAGGCCGTATCCCCGTCACCCGCTATGATAAGCTCATAGTCTTCAGAGGCGAAAGTAATGGATATGACCTTCTGGATCGTAATGGAATCGTCTGCCAGAAGTATCTTCCTTGCCATTATAAGGCCCCCTTTTTATTGACGTGTTCAACTGGAAACTTACCCCTTGCCAGCCGGAAAGTCAAGGTAAATTTGACAGTTACGGCCCCGGGGCGCATCTTCTCGATACCGCCCTGAAAGCGCAAGTACCCGTCCGCTATTCTTCGGCAGTTCCGGTTGAAATATTAAGTGTTTTGTAAAGGGCCGGTCAGTCGGATAGCCCGCATTGCGCCTGGAACCCATCCGGGGAACGCCGGCGGGAAAGGGATGGATGGCGCCCCCCGGAGGACGGGGGGCGGCAGGCAGTCGCTCAAGCTGGGTGCTATGCTTCTCTGGTGTAGGCTGGAGTGGCTTTACGGAGGGGGTGCACTATGCGGAGCCTGTTGTGAACGGCCCTTTCCGGGCCGGTCTCTTCATCTTCATCCCGGTCTTTTGCCTTGAAGCCTGATACGAGGCTTTTGAGCTCAGTAGCGAGGGCCGCAAGCTCGCCCGTGGCCCTCGCCACCTCGCCGGTGGCGGAAACGCTCTCCTTTGAGACCTCTGCTATCGATTCAACGCTCCTTGCGATCTCGTCAGTCGTGGCGCTCTGCTCCTCGGCGGAGGTCGCTATCTGCGCTATCATGTCGGTCACGAGCTCGACCCCCGAGACGATGTCATTAAGCGCCTGGCCTGCCTCGTTGGCGAGCCTCACGCCGTTTTCGACCTTCAGGTTGCCTTCGTTCATGGCCGAAACAGCCTTGGAGGTCTCTTCCTGTATGGAAGTTATCATCCCCCCGATCTCCCTGGTCGCCCTGGTCGTCCTTTCCGCAAGCTTCCTGACCTCGTCCGCGACGACCGCGAAACCGCGGCCCTGCTCGCCGGCCCTCGCGGCCTCTATGGCGGCGTTCAGCGCAAGGAGGTTCGTCTGGTCGGCTATGTCGTTTATGACGGAGACGATCGTCCCGATCTCCTCCGACCTGCTGCCGAGCTTCTGTATCGTGGAGGCCGAGACGGACGTTGCTTCGGCCACGTCCTGCATGGCGGAGATCGCCCCGCCCACCACCCGTCCGCCCCTTGAGGCGGTCTCGCTCGCCTTTTTCGCGTCTATCGAGGCCTGGTGGGAGTTCTTCGCGACCTCCAGCACCGTGGCGTTCATCTGGTCCATTGCCGTCGCAGCATAGGATGTCTGTCCGGACTGCCTCATCGCGCCCTCGGATATGTGCGCCGAGGTGGCCGAGAGCTCTTCCGACGCCGAGGCAAGATGGGTCGAGGTCTCTTCTATTTTTTCTACAAGGCGCGATACCCTTTCTGCCATGCAGTTCACGCTCGCGCTCAATTCCGCGAACTCGTCCTTCATCTCGATACCAAGCACCCTTACCTTAACGTCCGACCTGCTCGATAAGTTCCCTGCCGAAAGCCCGTCTATGGCATTTTTGACGTCGAGTAGCGGTACGAGTATGTGCTTTCCGGCGATGAGCATGAAGACTGCCGTAAGCCCGCAAATCGCCGTCGATACGAGCGCGAACGCAACGATGCCTGTCGAAGCGCTTACCGCCCAGCAGACGAACAGCGCGAAAAAGGCGAGCGACATGCCGAAACCGCCCATCAAACGTATTTTAAACGACATCCAGTCCATCAGAACTCCTCGTCGACTCTGCGTTGAAAAGGGCCATTTTCACCATCTCAAGAAGCTGCTCCGAAGAGAACGGGGTCGCAAGCAGGCACGCGGCCCCGGCCTCCATCCATTCCATGCGCCTGTCCAGGTCGTCCCGCGACGCCAGTATCGCCAGTATCGGCGAGCGCCTTAGCACGGAAAGGCCGCTTATGCCCCTCAGCCATCCCGCTCCGGCCGGCCACGGGCCGCACCCGCATATGACGAGCTCGGGCGCGAACCCGGAACCTATCGCGCTCAAAGCCGAGCTTGCGCCGGACGCTTCCTTCACCTCGAAATCCTCAAGGGCCAGCGAGAAGCCGACCATGGTCCTCGTCATGCGGTCCTCGGAGACCACCAGTATCCTTGCGCGCCGTTTCACCCTTTATTCCTTATCGGTTGGACGGGAGCGCTGATAATCGGGACTAAACCCTATTTTGAGGGATTTAAATCGATGATTCAGGACTAATGCGAAAGGTTGAGGCCTGACCGGCAAAAAGGTTTAGCAGGCTGCTCAAAAAGTCCATCTGCGTCGTTGTCTTCGTCGCTCGTCACTGCGGCGTACACGAAAAGTACGCCTCATTCCTCGCTCCTCGACGCCTAGCATGGAGCCTTGAGCAGCCTGAATAAAAACGGAGTTTTTCGGCAAGCTGTTAGGCCTCGATGACAAAAGCCCTGCCTTGCCGTGTATCGCGCAAAACCCGAATGAGTTTTGCCGGGAATTTTCTTTTGAAACCGGGTATTTGGTTCGGGGAGGGTTGGTTCCTAAGGGCAGGGCTCATGGGCCCGTCAGTCGGGATGGACCATGCCTTTCCTGATTGCTATCTTTATAAGGCTCGCCATATCGCTCACCTTAAGTTTCTTCATTATGTTGTTCCTGTGGCTTTTTACGGTAGCAAGCGATATGAAGAGCTTCTCGGCTATCTCCTTGCTGGTGGACCCGTCAGCGATGTGCTTGAGCACCTCTTTTTCCCTTCCGGAGAGGGTGTCGAATGGGTCGTGGCTCTGCTCCTTCTTTATGACCTCGACGAAGTCGTTCAGTATCTCCTCCGTGACGGCCGGGCTCGCGTACTTGCTCCCGGTCCTCACTTTCTCGACCGCCTTCAGTAGCTCCCCCGGCTCCGAGTCCTTGAGCACGTAGCCCAGCGCCCCTGCCCTGAAGGCCTCCAGGGGGCGCGACAGGTCCGCGTGCATGGAGAGGATGATTATCCTGGTCTCCGGAAATTCCTCCACCGCGCGC
Organism: Deltaproteobacteria bacterium; assembly: GCA_015075075.1. Classification (GTDB taxonomy): domain Bacteria; phylum Desulfobacterota; class GWC2-55-46; order GWC2-55-46; family GWC2-55-46; genus UBA5799. Next base: position 71,535 of record JABTVA010000001.1, read on the forward strand.
CTCGTCACCGCTATGCCGTCCAGGTCCGGCATGGTGATGTCGAGTATGGCTATGTCCGGCCTGAGCTCGGCTATGCCCTTCAGGGCCGCCATACCGTTGTCGGCCTCCCCCACCACCTCGTATTCATTCGGGGGGAAGATCGCCTTTATGCCCCTACGCAGCACCGGGTGGTCGTCGGCTATGAATACCGTGGTCTTTTTCATACCTGCCTGAAGGGAAAAGGGCATCGCCTCTTCGTTAACGAAACCGCTGGGACACGTTACAGCGGTCCAGGGGGGATAAATGGATTAAGGACGGTTTATTATATTAAAGGGCGGGGGTAAAAGCAAGGGATACTCTCGCGTACGCGCTATCAGCTTACTGAAAAACTCATTCAGGCTGCTCAAAAAGCTCCAGATGCGAGGCCCCCATTGAAATAGGGGAGCGAGGCATGAGGCGTACTTTCCGTGTACGCCGCAGTAACGAGCGACGTAGCCTTCGACGCAGATGGACTTTTTCAGCAGCCTGCTAGTTGCTTATTTTACGGAGGGGCTCGACGCCTTTCGTCCTCCTTATTATGTCCTCCACGTCCTCCTTGTCCAGGGACTCGTCCTTGAGGAGCGCGGCCGCAAGCTCCTCTAACGTCTTCCGCCCCCGTAGAAGGATCTCGTCCGCCTTCCTTTCGGCCGTTATTATAAGGTTCCTTATCTCCTTGTCCATGAGCCAGGCCATCGTCTCGCTGTAGCGCTTCTGGACCGATATGTCCCTGCCGATGAACGGGTGCTCCTCGCCCCTGCCGAAGTTTATGGGCCCGACCTTGTCGGACATGCCCCACTGGGCGACCATCTTCTCCGCAAGGGCCGTCGCGTTCTTCAAGTCGTCGTTCGCGCCGCTGCTTACGTACATGAAGACCAGCTTTTCGGCGGCCCTCCCCGCGAGCGCAACACAGAGCCTGTTTATGAGATAACTCTTCGGGTAATAGTGCCTGTCCTCCTCGGGAAGGAACTGCGTAGCGCCCAGGGCCATGCCCCTCGGTATTATGGAGACCTTGTGTATGGGGTCCGTATGCGGGAGCTCCCAGGAGACCAGCGTGTGGCCTGCCTCATGGTACGCGGTTATCCTCTTTTCGTCCTCGGAGAAGCTCTCTTCCCTCTTGGAGCCCATTATAACCCTGTCCCTCGCCTCCTCAAAGTCCCTCATCTCTATACGCTCCTTGCCTTTCTTCACGGCCTCGAGCGCGGCCTCGTTCATGAGGTTTTCAAGGTCGGCCCCGGTCATGCCGGGGGTTCCCTTGGCTATCTTCTCGAAGTCGATCTCGGGGGCTATCCTCTTGTTCCTCGCGTGGACCTCGAGAATTGACTTCCTGTCCTTCCAGCCGGGCCTGTCTATGACGATGTGGCGGTCGAAGCGGCCGGGCCTTAAAAGCGCCGGGTCGAGGGACGTCCGGCCTGTTGGTGGCGGCTATGACTATTATCTCCTCGTGCGGCTCGAATCCGTCCATCTCGCTGGGGCTGGTTCAGGGTCTGCTCCCTCTCGTCGTGCCCCCGCCGAGGCCCGCGCCCCTGACCCTCCCGACGGAATCTATCTCGTCTGCCAAGAAGATTATCGAGGGCCGGGTCTCGCTGGCCTTCTTGAACATGTCCCTCACCCTGGACGCGCCCGCCCACGAACATCTCGACGAACTCTGACGCTTATGCTGAAGAGGGGACGCCGGCCTCGCCTGCCGTGGCCCTCGCAAGGAGCGTCTTGCCTGTGCCCGGCGGCCCTATGAGGGGTATGCCTTTGGGGACCTTTGCGCCTATCGATGTGAACCGGGCCGGGTTCTTGAGGAACTCGACCGTCTCCTGGAGCTCCATCTTCGCGTTCTCAAGCCCGGCGACGTTCATGAACGTGATGCTGGGCTTTGCGCATGTTGTGAGCTTCGCCTTGCTCATGCCGAGTTAAGGCCCTGGCTGCGCCGCCATTGCTGCACTACCCTCTTATGATGAGGAACCAGATTCCGATTATGAGGACCCACGGCAGGAGCAGTATCACGAACTGCCATAAAGGCGACCCGCCTTCGTCAGGCTCGACGTTTACGGCTATGCCTTTTTTTTCGAATTCCCCCAGTATCTCCGGCCCTGGAACGCGGGAGATAGGTCATGAAGACCGGCGGCAGGTCCGGGCGCGCCCTCGGGGCCGGGAACACCCACCTGGACCGGGCTCTTGAACTCGCCGGTCACCTCCTGCCCCTTCATGGTTATCGAGCGGATGTTCCCGGCCTCGAGCTGCTCCTGGAACTCCGTATAGCTTATCCTCTGCTCGGCCCCTGTCCCCTCCTCGACCGACTGGCCCCATATATAGAGGAAGAGCCCGAAGAGCACCAGGGCTATCAATATCTTCCATCCGCCCCCCCTCTCGGAGTTGGGGTATTTGGAGTCCTCGGCCATATTTAGAGTCTATAAGATATTCCGATTAAATCAATCGGCGGGAAATAGATCAGCCTGATGAGACTGGAAGGATTGCAGGATTTTTGAGGAGGTTACGGGTGGACGCGGAGTGCCGGATTCAGACAACCTCTAAGAATTAGGGAAGGTCTGATTAATTCCGTTTCTTGCGGTCATTGCGAGGAGTGAAACGACGAAGCAATCTCAAAGTGCCTGATATTCAAAAGAAGAGATTGCTTCGCTGCGCTCGCAATGACGAATGCACGAATTAATCAAGCTTCCTTAGCTATTTTTCCCGAGGTCTGCAGGGTGGAAGTAAAAAGCGAAGCATAGGAGCATATATGAAAATATGTGAGCATTTTTACGCAGAGTCCGGGGAAAAGATTCAATCTTTTAGCAGCTTGCTGAAAAACTCCGTTTTTATTCAAACTGCTCAAAAAGCTCCATATGCGAGGCCCCCGTTGGAACAGGGGAACTGGGAATGAGGCGTACTTTTCTTGTACGCCGGAGTGTCAAGCGACGTAGCCTTCGACGGAGAACGACTTTTTCAGCAGCCTGTTAGAGGTTATGCCGCCGGAAGCCTTATGGAAACGGTGGTGCCTTTACCGGGCTCGGATTCGAAGTCCATGCTCCCTCCGTGCTCCCTTATTATCGAATAGGATATGGAAAGGCCGAGGCCCGTGCCTCCGGCATCCTCCCTCGTCGTAAAGAAGGGCTCGGTTATCCTCTCCAGCACCTCCCTGGACATTCCCGCGCCCTCGTCGCGTACCTCGATGACCACCTCGCCATTTTCCTTGTCATGGAAAGTCCTTACACGGACGCCCCGAGCCCTCTCCGGGAGCGCGTGGAGGGCGTTGATGACAAGGTTTATGAGCACCTGCTCTATCTTCTGCGAGCTCCCCCGGACGGCAGGGAGGCCCTCGGCGGTCGAGACCTCGAATTTGTCCGTGTGCTTCATTATCTGGCTGCTCAAGATGGAGACGGCCGCCAGGACCGCCCTGTTCACGTCGAGTTCTCCGTCGAAGCAGGCCTTGTCCGGCCTCGAGAAGTCCTTCAAGCTATCCACTATCCCCTTTATCCTCCTCGACCCGTCGGTTATCCCTGAAAGGAGCTCGGGTATGACCTCGGACATCTCCGAATAAGGGAGCCCCCCGAGGGAGAAGTCCCCGTGCTCCCGGTAATACCCGTCGAGTATCCTTACCGAGTCCTTCCACGCGTCCGCGAGCAGGGCCGAGTTGAAGAGTATGAAATTATTGGGGTTGTTTATCTCGTGGGCGACACCTGATGCGAGCGTCCCTATTGAGGTCATCTTGTTCGCGTGGATGAGCTTGGCCTGCATAAGGCGGGCCTCCTCCTCCATCCTTATGAAGTCGGTCAGGTCCTGGACCGTGCAGAGGACCATCTTACCGTCCTTGAGCTTTATGACCTGGCCCCTGGCCGAGAAGGTCACCCTGGTGCCGTCCTTCCTCTCGCCCTCTGCCCTGTCTATCGTGAAACCGGCGTCACGGGCCGAAAGGCTCTTTATCGCATCCGAGAGGCCGTGGTCCAGAAAGAACGGGGGCGGGTCTGATGAGGCGAGCTCCTCCCTCGAGTACCCGAATAGCGTTATGGCCGCCGGGTTCGCGTCGGTTATCCTGCAGCTACCGCCATCTATGAGTATCTGCGCGTTCTGGTTCTGCTCGAATATCTGCCTGAACCGCTCCTCGCTTTCCCTCAGGGCGTCCTCGGCGTTCTTCCGAGCGGTTATGTCCCTTTTTATCCCGAGGGCGAGATCCTTTTCGCCGACCTTGAAGGGCGTTATGGCCATGTCCACCCAGAGGACCGAGCCGTCCTTCCTCCGTAGCGGCACCTCCTGCACGAAACCGCCCTTTTTCCAGAGGTCCCTGTGCAGCTTGAGCCTGTCGAACCTCCCGGGGATGGCGAGCAGGGCCACGTCGGACGAGAGTATCTCCTCGCGCGAATAGCCGACCATCAGGCAGCCCGAGAGGTTTACGTCGAGGTAGCGCCCTTCCATGTCGATGACGAACATGCCGTCCATCGCCGATTCGAATATGGTCCTCAGGCGTTCCTCGCTCTCCCTGAGGGCATCTACCGCCTTCCTGCGCTCCGCGGCCTCCTCTATGGATTGGAGCGCAAACCCCACGTCCGCCGCGAGGCTCAGAAGGAGGTCCACCATCTTTTCGAAAAAGACCGAGGGGTTTTCGGAGTAGACGGTAAGGGCCCCGAAGATAGTACCCCTTACCACGAGAGGGAAGGAAGCGCACGCCCTGTAGCCCCGGCTCGCGGCCTCGCCGGCCAGGGGCTTGAGGCCCCCGTCGCCTTCGATATCAAGGCATACGGAGTAAGAGCCGGAGTCGATGGCCCTGTCCACGGTGCCGGGCCCGGGCGGGATGCCGTCCTGCCTCCTCCGGGCTATCCGGAGGAAATCATTGTCGCAGCCTGCCGCGGCAAGCGGGACGATCTCGCCTGTCGCTACTCGCGATTTCCCTATCCACGCAGCCATGAACCCGGCCTTTTCAACGAGTATGCGGCAGGTCTCGGAAAGGACCATCCGCCCGGAGGACTCCCTTACGAGCATCTTGTCGACCTCGGTCAGGGTCTCAAGCAGCCGGTTAAGGGCCCGGAGCTCCTTTTCAGCCTTCCTGTGCGCCCTTTTCGTGGCATAGTCGCGAAGCTCGCGCTCTATTGCCGGGAGGAGCCTGAAGAGCCTGTCCTTCAGTATATAGTCGTCAGCCCCGGCCTTCATGGTGGTGACCGCCAGGTCCTCGCCCATGAGGCCCGATACGACTATGACCGGCACCTCGAGGCCGCGCTCCCTTACGGCCTTCACCACCTCGAGGCCGCAGAGCCTCGGCATTATGTAGTCGGATATGATAAGGTCCCAGGGGCCTTTTTCGAGCGCTTCCTGCAGGTCTCTTTCATTGTCCACCCTGAGGAAGGACATATCATAGCCGCCGCGCCGGAGCTCGCGCATGAGGAATATGAGGTCGTCTTCCGAGTCCTCGGCGATAAGGACCTTGAGAGGGATGGTTTCAGGGTGCATTCGCTCTTGGGTTGGCTATGGATTTAAAAATCGTAACAATTGTAACCCACTTTCAGTTAAATAGTAAAATAAAAAGTTGCGCCCTTCTCACTTTCTCCTTCGGCCCGGATGCTGCCCCCGTGGCGCTGTATTATCCTCTGGACCGTGGCCAGGCCTATGCCGGTGCCCGGGAACTCGTCCTCGCCGTGGAGCCTCTGGAAGGGGTTAAAAAGCCTTTCCGCATACTTCATCTCGAAGCCTGCGCCGTTGTCGCGCACGAAAAAGACGGTTTTCCCGTCCTCCTTCCCGGATGAGCCGAACTCGATCCTCGCAACGCCCTTTTTAGAGGTGAACTTCCAGGCGTTCCCCAGGAGGTTCTCCATCACGGTCTTAAGAAGCCCCGGGTCGCCGTCAGCGGCCAGGTTCTCATGTATGATGAATTCGGCATTCCTGTCGGGCTGGGCCTTCCTCAAATCCGAGGCGATGGCCCTCGCGACGCCGCTAAGGTATACCCTCTCTACGGTCATCTCCGCCCTCATCACTCGCGAGAGCTTCAAGAGCGCGTCTATGAGCTCGCCCATGCGCCTGCTCGCGGCCACGAGCCTTTCAAGGTACTCCTTTCCGGTCGTGCCGAGCGCGTCAGAGCAGTCCTTTACGAGTATCCTCGCGAACCCGTCTATGACCCTCAAGGGGGTCTTCAGATCGTGCGCCACGCTGTAGCTGAAGGCCTCAAGCTCGCGGTTGGCCGCTGCGAGCTCCGCGGTCCTTTCCTCCACCCTCTGCTCGAGCTCGGCATTCAGCTTCCTTACCTCATCCTCGGCCCTCTTCCTCTCGGTTATGTCCAGTACCGTGCCCGACATCCTGAGCGGTTTCCCTGCCGGGTCATGGACGACCTCTCCCTGCTCGTGCACTATCTTCTCCGTCCCGTCGCGGAGCACGACCCTGTGGTCTATCGAGTACGGCGCCTTCCCGTAAAGCGCCTCGTCGACCGCCTTAATCACGTTCTCCCTGTCTTCGGGGTGTACATGGTTGAGGAAGGACTCGTATGTGGCCCCGAACTCGCGGGGCGTTACGCCGAATATCCTGTATATCTCGTCGGACCAGTGAAGGTCGTTATTCACGATGTCCCAGTCCCAGTTCCCGAGCCTCGCTATCCTCTGCGCGTTGGCGAGCCTCGATTCGCTCTCGCTCAGGGCGTTCTCAGCGGCTTTCCTTTCGGTTACGTCCCTGTCAATGCCCCTGTAGCCCCGGAAGACCCCGTCCGGGTCGAAGACGGGGGAGGCGTTGGTCTCAAGCACCACGGGAGAGCCGTCTTTTTTGAAATTCAGGTTCTCGTACGCATTGAAAGATTCTTTTCTTTCCACTGACCGCTCGATATCTCTTTTAACCTTCTCGGCCTCCTCGGGGGGCATGAGGTCAAAGGGCGTCCTTCCGATTATCTCATCGGGCTCGTATCCGAGTATGCTCCTCACCTTCGGGCTGGCATACGTGTATACGAGGTTCTCGTCCACCTCCCATACGAAATCGTTGATCGTCTCGACAAGGCCCCTGAACTTCTCCTCGCTCTCGGCCAGCGCCTCCTGCGACCTCCTTATCTGGGTTATGTCCGTGGATATGCCCGCCACCCCGTATATCTGGCCGTCAGCGGCCCTGAGCCTGAACTTGATGGAAATATACGAATGGAGCCCGTCATCATGCGGCGCGTACTCCTCGAACTCGACCGGCCTTTCGGATGCAAGGGCCTTAAGGTCGTTGGCCCGGAAGGCATCGGCCACCTCCCGCGGGAAAAAGTCGTAGTCTGTCTTTCCGCTTATCTCCCCGCCGCTGATATGAAAAAGCTCCTCGTATCTCCTGTTTATCAGCAAGTACCTGCCCTCGACGTCCTTTAGATAGACGACGTTGTTCGTATTATCCATAATGCCCCTGAACCTCTCCTCGCTCTCCATGAGGGCGCGGCTCCGTTCCTCAACGTCGGCAGCCATCCTGTTGAAATGGCCCGCAAGGATGCCTATCTCGTCCCCGCTCCTTACCGGCACGCGGGCGGCATAGTTCCCGGCGGCTATCTCCTTCGAGGCAGAGGCGATGGTCTTGAGCTGCCTGGCCATCCTGAAGAAATAGAGCGCGAAACCCGAGACGAGGACCAGCACCGTCACTCCGGTGAGCATTCCGTAATTGACGAGGCGACGCACCGGGGCGAAGGCCTCGCTTCTGTCCACCTCCGTAAGTAGGACCCAGCCGAAATCCTGCAGGCAAATGGACGTCCCTAATACTATTTCACCCCTGTAGTCTTCGTAAACGCCCATGTGGTCCCTTGTTTCTTCCAAACAGGCCCGCACCGCCTCGGTATCCACGGTGGTCCTGAAGGCGGTGTCCTCGATGAGCCACGAAGGGGTTATCATGAGCCTGTCCATGTTCACGAGGTATATGTCGAGCGTTTCGTAGCCCTCCAAAGCCCGGCGCGTAATGCCGATATCACGCCCCCTGCCCCTGGCCAGGATATCTCCAATCCGCTCCTTTAGAACAAAGGCCGCGAGCACGCCTATGATATCCCCATTCTCCCTGCTCCGGAGCGGCACCGAGGCGACAAGATCGGGAACACCGGCAGGCCGGACCGTAATCGAAGGCCCCTCGCTCCCCTTCAGGAAAAATTCCTGGCCTGACCGGTCCTCCCCGATAACGGCCTGGTCCGTGGAGGAGACGACCTTTCCGTCCATGCGCATTACCGAAAGCCCGTATGCGTCCTCAAGGACCGGGAGCTTATGCTCGACGAGATACGCGCTGAGGGCCGGGTCCTCGTCGAGCCCCTCCTTTACCGCCCTCTCGAGGCTGTCCCTTATCATCCCGTCGGTAGAGAAATCGACGACCCTCTGCTTGAGCGACTCCAGGAAAAAGAGGAGTTCCGAGGACCTGGCCTCAGCAATAGACCTCAAGTTCTCGTTCACAAGGGCGCCCGTATCCCTGCTGATGCTCTTGAGGCTAAAGAGGAACATGGCGGATACGGGAAGGAGGACTACAAGGAATGCCAGCACGACTTTGTATGCGAGGGGACAGGGCCTTTTCATTCTCTCTCTGGATGGACCGGTCAGGAAGATTACGTCGCTTCATGACTTCAGTTTGTCATTGCGAGCGAAGCGAAGCAATCTCGTTCTCTGGAAAACCAAGCACTTTGAGATTGCTTCGGAGCTAAAGCTCCTCGCAATGACAGCCCGGACTTTTTCCGCACCCTGCTAAACCAAGGAACCTACCGCCTTCCAGGCGGTAGTGGTCAGTTACGCCTTGGCAGGCTCACGGCCCGTTGCCCGCGGAACCTGGCCCTCGACTCGGCTATGACCTTTTCCGCCGTTTCCCGGCCTGCCCAGCCCTCGACCCCGGTCTTTTTCTCTTCCAGGTCCTTGTAAATCTCGAAGAAATGGCCTATCTCCTTGAGTAAATGCGGCGGAACGTCCTTAAGCTCGTTTATGTAGTTCCAGAGCGGGTCCCTCAGCGGCACGCAGAGTATCTTTTCGTCAGGCCCCTTCTCGTCCACCATCTTGAATACGCCCACAGCCCTCGTATCTATATGGCATCCGGGAAAGGTCGGCTCCCATACGAGCACCAGCGCGTCGAGCGCGTCGCCGTCCCCGGCGAGCGTGCCTGGTATGAAGCCGTAGTCGCTCGGGTAATGGACCGCCGAGAAGAGCATCCTGTCGAAACGGATGACCTTTGCCGCAGGGTCGTACTCGTACTTGTTGCGGCACCCTTTCGGTATCTCAACTACCACAGTGACGGCCTTGTCCTTCAAAGGCCCTCCCGGCTTATGGATTGTCCGCCCCGGCCAGGCAAGCCGCCTTGACCGGCCGCTTCCTAAGGGGGCGCATGGGGATTGAGAAGACTTTCAGGCGCTCGAAGGGACCGCTTCGCCTGAAACGGCGGGCTGTAGCGCCTCCGCCTTGAAAGGATTTTATATCAGGGCACAGGGTGTGTCAAACCCCTCTGTCCGTACGGACAGGCCGGAGGCGGTCAGGCGCTTCCGCGGCCTGGCGCTCGTTCCGGTTCCTGAGGGCGAACGTTATGAGCTGGGGCCTGTTCTGGATATCGAGCTTGTGGAATATGCGCTGGAGGTGCGTTTTGACAGTTGGCTCGCTTATGCAGAGCCTCAAGGCTATTTCCTTATTCCTGAACCCCTGGCCCACGAGGCTCACGACCTCCCATTCCCGTTCGGAGAGGGACGGCCTTGCCGCCTTCTTGAGGGCGTGGAGCCCGGTCAGTATGTTTTTCACCTCTATCTTGTCGAGCCATATCTCGCCGCAGGCGACGGCCCTTATGGCCTTCTTGAGGAGAAGCGGGGTCGAGCCGGCGGATAAGACCCCCTTGAGCCCCTTTGTGAGCACTGCCGAGACTATGTTCTCCTCGCCGCATCTGGTGTCGATGAGTATGAACCTGCCCGAGGCATGGCCGTCGTCTCCGAACCCGTTGAAAAGGGTGGTGAAATCAACCAGTACGCAGTCGGGCCTCAGCGACTCTATGGCCTGCACGGGGCTCTCGCCGGGCTCGACCGTCCCGGCGACCTGTATATCCCCGGTCCCTTCAAGGAGCTTCCTTATGCCTTCAGAGAAGAGCCGGTTGCTGAAGGCGATGAGGACTTTTATCGTCATACCGCCTCCCTTTCATTTCATTTAAGGCTCGCGGCAAACCCACCCGATTGACCACACAAGCGAGCGCATTCCCCCGGGAGCTTTCTTCGTGGAACAAGCGAGCAAATATAAATCGAAAATCATGTGTCGAAGTTCCACGCGATGCCGCGGGGAACTTCAATGCCCTCTTTTTTTTTAAAGAGGCGGCCTAAAAGGGTGCTCTAAAAATTAGAAATTTTTTCTGAGGTCGAGGCAGAGGCGGAAATAAAAGCGGAGCATATATGTGAATATGTGAGCATTTTATTCCGCCTCAACGAAGAGATCAGGAAAAGAGCAATTTTAGAGGCAGCCAAAATCAGACCGAATCGAACGAGTCTATGTCCGACTGGCGTATTATCTTCTTGAGCTTGTCAAGTGCCTTTACTTCTATCTGGCGCACGCGCTCCCTGGTCACGCCGAACGACTTTCCTATCGCTTCGAGCGTCTGGGGCTCGTCCTCCTCGAGGCCAAACCTGAGCTTCAAGATCGTCCTTTCGTTCTCATCGAGCATCCCGAGCCAGGAGTTTATCCTGTCGACCCTCCGGGAATCGTCGATGACCTCCATCGGGGTCGGGAACCTGTCGTCCTCCAGCCTGTCGAGGAGCGACTGGTCGGTGTCGTCCGGAAAGCTCGCCTCGAGAGAATAGCTCTTCTTGCTGATGGTGTTGAGCTTCTTGACGTACCTCCCGGAAAGCCCCGTCTTTTCCGAGAGCTCTACGAGGCTCGGCTCCCTTTTAAGCGCCCTCGTAAGCTCCCTGTTTGCCCGGGTGAGCTTGGATATGTCAGCGGTCACGTGTATAGGGAGCCTCACAATAGAAGACTGGTTGGCTATGGCGCGCTCTATGGCCTGCTTTATCCAGTAGGTCGCGTAGGTGGAGAACTTGCACCCCTTCGTGGCCTTGAACCGCTCGACGGATTTTATGAGGCCGATATTCCCTTCCTCTATGAGGTCCTGGAGCGGCAGCCCCCTGTTAAGGTACCTCTTCGCTATGTTGACCACGAGCCGGAGGTTCGCCTCTATCATCTTCCTCCTGGCCTGGGTATCGCCTTTCGCGATCTTCCTGGCGAGTGTTTTCTCCTCGTCGGATGTCAGGAGCGAGAACTTCTTTATGCCGCTGAAATATACCTTCACCGAATCGGTCGCGGTAGTTTCCTTTTCCCTGTCCTCTTTCCTGCCGCGCCTTTTCCCGGCAGGCTTGGAGGCCGCTTCGGGCCCGAGGGCCGACTCTTCCTTCATGTAGTCGCGGCCCGGGACGGCCTTTCCGGCCTCTTCCGCTTTATTCCTCCGGTAGGGGAGGGGCCACTTCTGCTGGGTCCGGGACACAGCCCCTTCCGAGAGTTTTTTCATGGGCACGAACGGCTTTTCCTCTCCGTTTCCGCCGAAGCCCACGTATTTCCTGTTCTTGCCTTTGCCTTTGAACATTTGCTCCTCCTTGGCGCTGATTTTCAAAGATGTTTTTGAGGAAGGCCCTCTCCCTGGCGGAACCCCTGGGCCTCTGGCCCCGCCCGCCTGGCCGCAGCGTTTACGAGTGAAGATACCGGCACAGGCTCATCCAGCCTGAGCCCCGATAAAACGGAGCCGTCCGCCTCTGTGGACCACGCCACGACCGCCTTTCTCCCGGTCTCGAACCCGCGGCCTATGCCGAGGCGAAGCCCGATAACGGCGCCTGCCTCAAGTAGGTCGCTGCCGGGGCATTCCACCTTCACGCCGTGCGTGGAAATGTCGACAGTCCGGGCCGCGAGCTCCGCGCCGCAGGCCGTGACATGACAGTCCAGGGATATCTCGATCCTCCCCTCGGCCCTCTTGCCTCCGCCGCGCCCCAGGATGCCCAGAAGCGACTTCTCCATGAGCTTTTCAACCTTTTCGAGGAACTCTGATATCCGGAAAGGCTTGGGGAGGCAGGGGGGTCCGGCATCCGCGACGCGGCCAAACGCCAAATCGGGGTTGCCGGTCACGAAAAGGAACTTCTCCCGGAGCCCGGGGCTATTCTCCAGGGCGGCCCTGTAGAACTCCATGCCACCGAGCCCGGGCATGTTCATGTCGGAGACGACCAGGTCGTAGCGGAAACCAGAATCCCGGAGCCTCTCAAGGCCCTCGAGCCCGTGCCTTGCGGTGTCCACCTGGTAGCCGGCGACGCGCAGCACCTCCGAGCAGAGGTCCCGTATGTTCTCGTCGTCGTCGACGACAAGTATCTTCCTCGAGTCGAGCATGCCTGTATCCACGAGCTGAGTTTTCCCGCTCACCCGGGAGCGCCGGGGTCCGTTATGAAACCTGCAAATCCTGAAGCGTGCTGTCTGGGAGGTCCGGCCTTCAGAGGTATCCTAAGGGAATCCTGAAAGGGCACTCACATATGCGCTTGGCCGCTTATCTCAGTGAAGGGGATGTTTTGCAGAAAGCATGCCAAAAGACGGACGCCGGATTTTGCCAATGACATGAGGCGACGAAGACTTCCAGCGTACGTGATGGGATGCGACGGTTGTTCAAAGGTTTTGTATCCGATAAAGCGGAATGGCCTGTCAAGGCAAGGGTTTCGTGCAGGTGCAAAAAAAATCGCAGGAGCAAAAATTGTCTCAGGGGTGCGTGCGGCTATTTCGCTATAGGGTGCCTCTAAAAATTCGGAATTTTTTCAGAGGTCAAGGAAGGGCGGAAATAAAAAGCGCAGCATATATGGGAATATGTGAGCATTTTTATTTCCGCCCTGACACAGAGATCAGGAAAAAATAACTATTTTAGAGGTGGCCTATAACGATTGGGAGGAATGAGATGGATTTACGTCATGCCGGAATGACATGGACTCGGGGATGGGCGGAATGCTTAAAAGATCCCCTGGACTGTCTGATTAATTCGCAAACGCTGTCATTCTGAGCGAAGCGAAGAATCTCTGGGCCCAGCATAACTATTCAGATAGGTCATGCCACCCAGGATTCATGGATTCGATCAATTCGATTTTTCTGGCTCTCATCCACCCTTTTATCTGCTTTTCACGTTCCAGCGCAGAAAGAATATTCTGTTGTCATTGCGAGGAGCCTTGGCTCCGAAGCAATCTCCAAGTGCTTGATTTTCCAAAAGACAAGATTGCTTCCCGCCACGCTTCGCTCGCGGCTTCGGCTCACACGCTCGCAATGACGAACACATTGAATTAATCAGAGCTTCCTTAACTCCTGAAAACAGATTCTTCGCTTCGCTCAGAATGACAAGATTTAATTCTTACCAAGGGAAGATCTGATTAAATCCCAATGTCCTAATGCTTGCGAGGGTCCTTTCTCTTGAGCCGCTTATTGAGCGCCTGGCGGGTAATCCCAAGGAGGTTCGCGGCTATGCCCTGGTTCCCGTGGGAAAGCTCAAGGGCCCTGGCTATGAGGACGTCTTCCGATTCCTTCAGGGTGGGGAAGTTCTCGGCGGATACGGGCGGCCCCGGCTTAAGCTCCTTTTGGGGGGCTGCCGCCGTCCTCTCCCGGCCTATTATGTCCCTGAAGTCTTTCCATTGAAAGCACGCCGCCCTTGTGCCTGGCGTAACCGCGTCGTAGACCATTGCCTTGGAGCCCCGGACGTTGCCCGGGAAATGATAGGTGGACATGAGGGTGGCGAGCTCGGGCGGCGGGTAGGCTTCTTCTTTTTCATGGCGTCCGCAGCCCTCTGCCAGGAATGGTTATGAGCACCGGGATGTCCTCCTGGCGCTCGCGGAGCGGCGGATGTGGACCTGGTGGGCCGGAGCCTGTAGTAGGGTCCTTCCTGAAGCCGCCTTCGGCAATGAGCCTCAGGAAGTCGTGGTTCGTGGCGACGACTATCCGGACGTCGCCTTCTTGGGGACGTCCGATCCCAGCGGGTAGTATTTCTGTTCCTGCAGGAGCCGCAGGAGCTTCACCTGGGAGGACTCGTTCGTGTCCCCTATCTCGTCAAGGAAGAGGGTCCCGCCGGCGGCATGGGCTATGAGCCCCTCCCTCGCCTCGTCCGCCCCGGTATACGCGCCCTTCTTGTGGCCGAAGAGCGTGTCCGAGAACATGGTGTCGTCAAGCCCGGCCACGTTCACGGCAACGAACTCCCCTTTCCTGCCGCTTATGTCGTGGACCGCCCTTGCGAAGAGCTCCTTACCGACCCCGGTCTCGCCGGTTATGAGGACCGGCTGCTGTGTGGCGGCTATGACCTCGACGTACTGGAAGATGGCCCGCATCTTCTTGTTTACGGTGATTATGGAGGAGAAGGCTTCCTCGTTCTCGAGGTCGCCCATCAAGAGGCTCCGCTTGAGGGAAAGGACCTCAATCCGGAGCGAATGGAAATCGAGCGCCCTCCTTACGCTCGCCTCGAACCTGCTCCGCTCCACGGGCTTCACGAGGTAATCGAACGCCCCGGACTTCATGCATTCAACCGCGGTCTCGATGTCGTTTACGGCCGTGAGTATTATGACCGGGACCATCGGGTGGCTGTTTGCTATCTCATGGAGGAGCCGGGTCCCGGAGACGTGGGGCATGGAAAGGTCGAGGACGATGGCCGCGACCTCCTGCTTCTCGAGGAGCGGCATCACCTGCCTGCTGTCGTCGACCGTAAGGACCTGCTTTATCCCGGCGCTACGGAGCAAGACGCTGTAGCTCTTAAGTATCTGGGCCTCGTCGTCGACAAGGAGGACCGGCAGGGGCATTTTACCGGTTTTTACCGACATTCTCGTTCCTTTCCTTAAGCCCGGGTGCCTGATGCGGGCCGCCCCCGGCGACAAACTATCTTCGCTCCGGGCGGCGCATCCGTCAAGGGGAAAAGACCCTCCCCAGCCTGCATATTATGAACTGGTCGTCTATGGAGCTGAACGTGCGGCACTCCTCTTTAATGGCGTACATGTTGAATTTGCCCGCGGTACTCTCTATCTGCAATATGTTCGGGAAAGGCACTATGATGTATGCCGGGCCGCTGTGGTTCCTCAAAACCTCCCTCATCTCCGCCTGGAATTTAGTATCTTTATACGGTGCGGTAAGATTGCTCTCGACCCTTACGAAACGGACGTCCTCGGGGAAAAAGGGTATTATATACGAATAGGGGCGTATCCCGGCCATGAGCACCACCGAGTCCCGCTCGATTTCAGCCGGGGGCCGCTTAAGCCCGAAAAGCGTCTCCGACCAGTCCGTCCTCCCCCAGTCAGGGACCTTGACCGCGGAGACAATGGCAATGAAGAGCGCGGCGACGGAGAGGCGAAACCAGGGCCTGCTTTTCACAAGGCAGCTTAAAAGCGCCGCTATCAATACCGGAGACAGCAGTTCCAGCGGCACAAGATATCTGTAGTACGGGAACCTTATCTGCCATACGACGTAAGAGCCGACAAAAAAGACCGTTAGGAATATATCCTTTCTCCTGCCATCCAGTCCAGCCAGTTTCTCATTTCTCTTTCTGAAAAAAATATAGACCGTCGCAAGGGCCGAGATGACGATTAATATGTAGGCCGCCGCAAAGCGGATGTCCCTGAAGTGCAGCTCCAACGCCAGGTTGTTCAGGCGCGCGAAATAGAAGGGATAGAAAAGTGTCTGGACGGCGTCGCGGGGGAAGAAACGCAAGTCGGCAATCTCGACGGGGTCGAAATACCCGGATTTGAAAAAGGAGTTGAAAAACGGGAAAAAGGGGCTGCCGAATTTTTCCCATAGCTTGAGCATCCAGAAACCCGAGGACAACAGCATGCCTGAGAAAATACCGAAGCTCCAGCCGACTCCGTTCATAACCGCATCCTTTAGACCCCTCGACACGACAAGAACGGCCATGAGGGCGCCCGCCGCGTAGATTAATTGAGTGAGTTTAAGCCCGACTCCGGCCCCCATGACAAGGCCGCTAAAGAAGAGAGATAAAAGGAACGCCCTGCGGCCCGCTTTCTCAAGGGCCCCGAGCATCAGGAGAACCGACAACAGCACGAGGACGGAAACAAGGCTGTCGTTGAGGGTGGCGCCGAGCTCGGAAAGGAACCCGGCCCCGAACGTGCCTGTTGCGGCCGTGAAAAACGAAAGGACTATCCTTTTAAGCCCTTCTTCAAAGGTGAATAGCTTAAGGCCTATGAGGTACAGAAGCCAGAAATTGACCCCGTGCAGGGCTCCCATCACAAAGCCCGCGTACACCGGCGGAAGGTACAGGAAAGAGATATAGAACGGCAGGTCCGTTAAAGGGTTCAGGTAGGTCTGGAACTGCGCCGGGCCGTAATCAAAACCGAGACGGCCGTTGAGGAAGGCGTACGGGTTGTAGAAATGGTAGTTCTTCAGGTCCCAGTCTATGACCGGGCCCAAGGCGACCGACAGGGACCCGAAGAAGATAACGCTTATGAAAAGCACCAGTAAACCCTGGGCCCTGAAAGGAGAAAAATTGTTTTTCCGTTCAGCACTCATCTGATGGGTCCAGACGCATTCCGTTCAGGAAGCCTTGCGAGCCTGCAGAGTATGAACCTGTCCTCGCCCTCCGCGGCCAAGCCCTTTGCCGATGAGAACGAGCTGCAGTCATCTTTCCTCGCGTACATGCCGTATTCACCGGTTATTTTTTCTATCTGGAAGACATTTGCGAACGGGACCAGCAGATAGACCGGGCCTGCGTGCTCATTCAGCAACTCCCGGATTTCCTTCTGGTAAAGGGTGTTCTTATGGGGAGCGGTGAAGTTGCTTTCCACTCTTACGAAACGGATGTCTTCCGGAAAAAACGGGATCAAGTACGAGTACGGCCTCTGACCGGCCATGATCACCACCGAATTCTTCTCGATATACGCAGGAGGCGTCTCCAATCCGAAATAAGACTCAGACCAGTTCGTCCGTCCCCAATCCGGGACCTTGACCATCGAGATGATGCCTATAAGGGCCGCTGCAACGGAGAGATAAAACCAGGGCCTGCTCCTCACAACGTAGCTCAAGAGCACTACTACCAAGGCCGGGGCAAGGAGCTCGAGCGGTATCAGATACCTGTAATACGGGAACCTTATCTGCCATATCACATAAGAGCCGACGAAGAAAACGGCCAGAAAGAGGTATTTCGAGCTGTCCCAGCCAGGCCGATTTTCACCGGCCTTTCTGAGATAGCGGTGTGCAAGCATCAAGGCCGAAAGGACAAGCAGGATATAGACTACCGCAAAGCGGACCTCCCTGAAGTACTGTTCAAGCACCAGATAAAAATTTAACCGGGCGAAATAGAAAGGGAAGAAAAGGGTCTGGATAACTCCCTCGGGAAAGAACCTGGTGTCAGCGATTTCGACTGGATCGAAATAAGGGGATTTGAAAAAAGCATTGAAGAACGGAAAGAACGGGCTCTCGAACCTCGTCCAGAGCATGTACATCCAGAAACCCGAGGAGGACAGAACACCGGCGGCGATTCCGAAGGCCCATGCGAACGCGCTCGCAACGGATCTCTTCAATCCTCTTGAGACGGCAAGGACGGCCATGAAGGCGCCCGCGGCATAGATCAATTGCGTAAGTATCAGCCCGACCCCGGCCCCGAGGACAAGGCCGCTCAGGAAAAAGGATATCAAGACCGTCTTGCGCCCCGTTTTCTCAAAAAGCCCCGAGCATCAAGAGGACCGACCACAATACGAATATCGCGACGAGGCTGTCGATGAGGGTGGTGCCGAGTACGGACAGGAACCCGGCGCCGAAGGCGCCGGCAGCGGCAGAGGAGAATGAAAGGGCGCTTCTTTTGAGGCCATCCTCAAAGGTAAATAGCTTAAGGCCGATGAGGTACAACAGCCAGAAATTAATTCCGTGCAGGGCGCCCAGCACAAAGCCCACGTAAACCGGCTTAAGGTACAGAAAGGAAATATAGAACGGCAGGTCCGACAAGGGGTTCAGGTAGGTCTGGAACTGCGCCGGCCCGTAATCGAACCCGAGACGGCCGTTCAGGAAGGCGTACGGGTTGTAGAAATGGTAGTTCTTCAGGTCCCAGTCCACGACCTGGCCGAAAACGACGGATAGTGCCCCGAAAAAAAGCAGGCTTGAAAGAAGCACCAGCAGGCTCTGCGCTCCAGGGGTGCGAGAAGGTTTTTTTTGCCGCATTTTTTAAAGCTCCAAGCGGGACCACAAATGAATTAGGCCGGGATTCGCCGGCCCGTTACTTTATACATCCTTTCGTGTTAGCGCTTCAATGGGAAATTGGCCGGAGGGGAGGCGCTGACGCATCGCCGGGGCCGGGCTCTCAGTTCACCAGTTTCGAGACGACGCTGCTGAGCTCGTCTATCGTGAAAGGCTTCTTGATGGAAGGCGCGCCCACCTTGGAAAGGAAGGCCTGCGTCTCGGGGTTTATGCTGTCTCCCGATATGAATATCATCTTCTTCAGGGCCTCCGGCCTCAGGACCTGCACCTCGTTGTAGAACCCCTTGCCGCCGAGCCCCGGCATCTTGATGTCGCTTATTATGAGGTCGTAGTCCGAGCCGGACACCTTGATGATGGCGTCCTCGGCGGACGAGCACCTGTCCACCACGAAGCCGAAGCCGGTGAGCGAGTCCATGAGGAGGTCCAGCACTATGGGCTCGTCGTCAACGACGAGGGCCTTCTTGCCGTCCACCCTTAACTTCTCGGATGCTTCCGTGCCGCCGTAAAAGAGGCCTTCGGAGTCGTCGCCCACGACCGGCAGCTCCACTATGAAGGTGGTCCCGCTCCTTCTCCGGCTGGACGCGTATATGTTGCCGCCGTGCTCGTGCACTATGCCGTACGAGATGGAGAGGCCGAGCCCGGTCCCCTTCCCCACCTCCTTTGTGGTAAAGAACGGGTCGAATATCCTGTTCGCTATCTCTTCGGATATGCCCTTGCCGGAATCCTCGACGCTTACGACTATCTTCCCGTTGCTGTGCCTGCTCGTTATCCTGATGGTGCCGCCGGAGCCGCCCTCCTTTATCGCGTCGCTCGCGTTGTTTATGAGGTTCAGGAACACCTGCTGTATCTGGTTGGCGTCCAGCATGGTCCCGGGTATCGAGTCGTCAAGGTCGAGGTCGACTTTTATGTTGTCGATCCTCAGCTGGTATGCCCTGAAATCCAGGCTGTCCCTTATTATGCGGTTTACGTCGCCGTACTTCTTCTCGGGCCTCTTCCACCTGGCGAAGGTGAGAAGGTTCTCGATTATCTTCTTGCAGCGGTGCGAGGCCTCGTTTATCTTCCGTATCTTGGAGCTTGCGCTCTCGCCGAGCTTGTCCTCGAGGAGGAGCTCGGAGAAGCACATTATCCCGGTAAGCGGGTTATTGAGCTCGTGCGCGACCCCGGAGACCAGCTCCCCGAGAGACGAAAGCTTGTCCGACTGGAGGAGCTTCTGCGTAAGGAGCCGTTTTTCCGTAACGTCGTGGACGTAGACGACGGCGCTCCCGGGCTTTTCCCCGTCCAGCACCGGATAGGACTGCCAGACGAAGACCTTGCCGTCCGGCGTCGTGAACTCCATCTCGGCGGTGGACGAGTGCTCTATCGACTTCCTTACCGGGCAGTTCCTGGCCGGCGGCTCAAGCCCGAACGCGGCGTATACGTTCCTGCCGACGGCTGCCCGCTCCGTGAGGCCCGTCATCTCGAGGAAAGACCTGTTCGCCTCGACTATCTTGTAATCGCTCCCGACGAGCAGTATGAAGTCCCTTATGCCGTCGTAGATGAGCCGGAGCTTGTTCTTGGCCTTCTTGAGCTCCTCCTCTTCCTTGAGTATTATCCTGTTAGCCTTCTGGAGCTCGGTATTTTTCCTGTCCAGGTCCTCGTTAAGGAGCTTCAGCTCCTCGTTTATGGCATGGAGCTCCTCGGTCTGGCTCTGTGTTTCCTCGTACGCAATCTCGAGCTCCTCGTTGGATATCCGGAGCTCTTCGTTCAGGTGGGCAAGCGCGGTGTTCTTCGCCTCTATCTCGGCAAGGTACCTGGCCTTCTCGGCTTCCCTTCCGCCCGCCTCGTCCGCCATCCTGTTGAATACCTTGGCGAGCACGGCTATCTCGTCCACGGCCTCGGCGTCCTCGACCACTATCCTCACCCCCAGGTCGCCCCTGCCGTACGCAAGGAGCTTCTCCTTTACCTCCTTGAGGGGCCTCGTTATCCTGTTGGTAGAGACGAAGGCGGCAATGAGCGCGAAGCCGAAGCCTATGAGGGTTATTACGGCTATGACCAGCTGGTTTTCCCTCTGGATGGACCACAGCCTCTCCTTGGAGATGCCGACGTGCAGGGAGCCGACTATATTGCCCCTCGAGTCCCTGATCGGCTCGGACATCGATATCAGCGAAAGCCCCCCGACGGTCATCTCGCCGAGGAAAGGCTTGCCGGCCGCAAGCTCCGCATAGGCCGTCCCGTTTACGCGCGTGCCGCGCATGTTCCTCCCGTTCTCGTCGGCTATGTTGGTCGATACGCGCACACCCATGGCGGATATGGTGGTGAAGAACCCTGGGAGCTTCCGGGACACCATGTCGGGTACGAAGCTGTCGTTATTAAGAACATCCCCTGTGATTATGGTTCCGGTTACCGCGCCCCGTCCGTCCAGCACCGGCGTGACCACCATAAGCGCCAGCACGCCCGGGGAGTCGCCGGCGGGCGCTTCCGCGTCCGGCGACGCGTTCAGGGCAAGCTCCGGCCCCTCGAGCCTCAAGGCCGCCTTGTCGAGTAGCTCGGTGGAGGTCCGGGCCTCCCTGCCCTCCACGGCCTGCCTGGTAAGCCCGCCGAGGGGGTAGAGGTCGCCGGTGGACGCGCTGTTGAGCCTTGCAATGATTCTGCCGTCCGCGTCGGTCACGGCCCAGATGTCCACATAGGGCCTCGACTTCTTCCAGGAGACCATGCTGTCCCTGAGATACCTGGCGTTCCCGGTGGCGACCGCGTCCTGTATCTCGCGCATTGCCGCGGCCTGGAGCATGCCGTAGCGCATCTGCTCGCCGCGGACGTAATACTCGGTCCACGCCGCCTTTATGCCCGTGGAGACCTGCTCGACCGCGTGCTCCATGAGCCTCGTGTCAATCACCCTGTAGGAGATATAGGCAAGGAGGAACATCGGGACAAGGACGACGGAGAGGAAGACGACCGTGAACTTGAAACCCATAGGCCGTCCGTAGAAGTACTTGAGCGGTCTCATCGGCATTTCCTGTAGATGTTGAGGCCGCGCCCGAGCAGCTCGTACCTTGCGGAATACATGTGCGGCAGCACCTCCGCCTTTCCCATGACCAGTATGCCGCCGGGGCGGAGCGCGTAATCGAGCTTCGCGAAGACCTTCTCCTGGAGGGGCTTGTTGAAGTATATGAAAAGGTTCCTGCAGAAAAGTATGCTCACCCCCCGTATGGAAGGGCTCTGGACTATGTCGAGGGTGCCGAACCGCACCAGGCCCCTCAAGTCCATGCTCACCCGGTAGAAGCCGTCCGCCGGCACGAAGTACTTCTCCCGGAGCGCCGGCGAGACGTTCGCTATCGCTTCCTCCCTGTATACGGCCCTCCTGGCCTGGTCAAGCGCGTCGCAATCGATGTCGGTCGCGAATATCCGCGAGCCTGCAAGCGCCTCGGGGCTCATGGCCTCGGCAAAGAGCGCGCCGAGAGAATAGGCCTCCTCGCCGTATGCGCACCCGCAGCACCAGGATTTCAACGGCGTATTGCGGAACTCGCGCCTGACGATGCCTTCCAGGACGGAGAAGACCTCCGGTTCCCTGAAAAACTCGCTTACCTTTATCGTGAGCGTGGAGAAGAGCCTGTGGTACTCGTAGGGGTCTTTTCCGAGGATATGGAGGTAGTCTTCGCAGGAGCGCGCCCTGGCGGAGTGGAGGAGTTTCGAGACCCTGCGCGAAAGCGTTGACCTCTTGTAATTTCTGAAATCCCAGCCCCGTTCCTCATAGACCTTCTCCAAAAGAGAGGAAAGTCCGTCTGAGGAACCGCTCTGGCCGTGCCTATGGAGGGTCCCGTGGACAATATTCATAGTTGTATACCAGGAAGAGTAAAGGCCAAAGATAGCAGGGTATTGAAAAAACCCTGCCAAGCAATCCACGGATGGATTGCAAATTGCGAAGACTATCCCAAGTCGAGCAATTTGTAATGCCTGGACGGATTCATTCCGGCCAAGCCGTGGTTGGAAAAGCCCAAAAGGACTTTTTCAATAACCTGATAGGAGGGAGATTTGGACTACGAATGCCCCCTCAATTAGAACAGATAGCACAAATCTGTTTTTTTTGCAATAAATTGTTTAGGTTGCTGGTTTCGCCGGTCGAAATTGGATCCATCCAACCGTGCCTGAGGGCGCGCTGCCGGCTCCCTGCGGGAGGCGGGCCTTTTTCCCGAAAAACCTTGAACATAACGCGGTTTCCGGGTTATCATAACTTTATGGCAACCGGTCTTCAGGGCGCTCAGGCGGAGCCCAAAAAGAGCGTCACCATCGTCCTTTTCAGCGGCGACCTCGACAAGGCCATCGCGGCCTTCGTCATTGCCACGGCCGCCGCTTCCATGTGCATGAAAGTCAATATCTTCTTCACCTTCTGGGGTCTTAACGCCATAAAGAAAAAGAGCGGGCTCATAAAAGGGCAGAACTGGATGCAGAAGATGCTGAATATCGTGAACTACGGCCATGCCAGGAAGCTCGCCCTCTCGAAGCTCAACATGATGGGCATGGGACCGGCAATGCTGAAGACCATGATGTCGAAAAAGCGGGTGCCGAGCCTCGATGAGTTCATAAAGACCGCTTCCGCCCTGGGCGTAGGGTTCTACGCCTGCGAGATGAGCATGACGGTAATGGGCCTCCGGAAGGAAGACTTCATAGACGAGTGCCGCGACGTAATCGGGGCGGTCAGCTATATCTCGATAGCAAGGGACTCGAACGTCAACCTTTTCATTTGAGGCCGGGTCCGCCATGCGGAACGGCACAACCGGCGGACTTCTAACAGCTTGCCGTTTTTATTCAGGCTGCTCAAAAAGCTCCAGATGCGAGGCCCCGTTGGAACAGGGGAACTGGGAATGAGGCGTACTTTTCGTGTACGCCGGAGTGTCAAGCGACGTAGCCTTCGACGCAGATGGACTTTTTCAGCAGCCTGCTTAAGCCGTTCGGAAAAAGAGAGGGTATCATGGAAGAGTTTGCTCCTGACAAGACCCTTGACGCAAGGGGCTTAAGCTGTCCCATGCCGTCCGTAAAGACGGCCCTGGCGCTCGAAGGGATGGTCCCGGGGCAGGTGCTCCTGGTGCTTACGGACGACCCTGTCTCCCAGAAAGAGCTGCCTCTCTGGGCCGAAGCGACCGGCAACAAGCTCCTGGCCCTGGACCGGGAGGAGAAGACCATCAGGATATTCCTCAGGAAGGGATGACCGGGATGGCGAAGGTCTACCACCTCGATCTTGACAGGAAGGCGATAAAGGGCGCCGCCATCGCGCTCCTCCCGGGCGACCCCGGAGAACAAGGCCCATAGCCGAGGCCGTTTCCCGGGCCTACGGCACCGATTTCTCCCTCATCGCATCCAGGCGCGAGTTCACGACCTGCCTTACGGAGGCCCTCGGCAGGAAGGTGCTCGTAACCTCCACGGGCATAGGCGGCCCGTCCACATCCATAGCAATCGACGAGCTCGCCCAATTGGGCGTCACCCATTTCATACGCGTCGGCACGACCGGGGCCATACAGGACGATATAAAGAACGGGGACTGCGTAATAACCACGGGCTCGGTCCGCCTCGACGGCGCGTCCACGCACTACGCCCCCATCGAATACCCGGCTGTCGCGGATTTTTCCATAGTGGCGGCCCTCGTCCTCGGCGCGAAAGAGGCCGGCGTCCGGTTCCATGTGGGCGTGACAGCCTCGTCCGACACCTTCTACCCCGGCGAGGAGAGGTCAGACTCCTTCATGAAGTACAAGCTCCGGAGGTTCAGGGGCGCTACGAGGGAATGGAAGGCGCTCCATGTGCTCAACTACGAGATGGAGTCCTCGACCCTTCTTACGGTTACCTCTGCCCTGGGGTTAAGGGGCGGCTGCGTGACCGGGGTCGTGAACAGGGCGCAGCACCGGGAAGATAACCGCGAACGCTTTCTCGCTCCGGACCGAGTCCTGCTTTGGAGAACGCGGTCAGCTCCAGACAGCGGTTGCCGCAATAATGAGGTTCTTTCTCGAAGACGGATACGGCGTCTGAAAAGCTCACGGGGCTTAAGAGTCCTGCTTTAGCAGCTTGCTGAACGACGTAGGTGCCGAGGCCCCAGACCTCTGCCTTTTATTCAGGCTGCTCAAAAAGCTCCAGATGCGAGGCCCCCGTTGGAATAGGGGAACTGGGAATGAGGCGTACTTTTCTTGTACGCCGGAGTGTCCAGCGACGTAGCCTTCGATGCAGATGGACTTTTTCAGCAGCCTGTACCTTGATTACAAGCCAGTTCTTCTCCATAAAGCGGACCAGGGCATATCTCCCGGAAAGCTTCTTCCCGATGAACTCGACCGTTATCCTGTCTTTTTCCCAGGCCTCCACGACGTAGGTGCCGAGGTCCCAGACCTCTGCCTTGCCGGCGCCGTATCGCCCTTC
Source organism: Deltaproteobacteria bacterium (assembly GCA_015075075.1). Taxonomy (GTDB): domain Bacteria; phylum Desulfobacterota; class GWC2-55-46; order GWC2-55-46; family GWC2-55-46; genus UBA5799. The sequence goes on from JABTVA010000001.1 coordinate 96,020, forward strand.
GGGAATGGTGCCTTCGAAGCCGAAGTAGTCGAGCGGGTGGTCCTCTACCTCAACAGCCAGCCTTTTTACCCCTGGATTCTCGGGCATTCCCCTGGGGACGGCCCAGCTCTTAAATACCCCTCCCCTTTCGAGCCCCAGGTCGTAATGCGGGCGTTTTGCCTCGCGGCTGTGCACGGCGAACTTCCGGTTTTCCTTCAATCCGTCCTCCGGGTTGACAGCTCCCATTTACATGCTATTTTCATTATAGCGGCCGCGCAGCGGTTACGCGGCCAGGAAGGATAACGCCCATGACCAAGAGGCTCCTCCTGCTTTCAGCGCTTGCAGCCGTTCTCATCTCGGGCTGCGCGCCGGTCATCTCAAAGGAAACGCTCGGGACCGTCAACCGCGGGCTCGGGTTCGGCGAGGTCGCATCCAGGCCCGCCGACTACGTAGGCGCGTCGGTGGTCTTCGGAGGGACCATCCTCGAGACCCGTAACGAAGAGGGCCGGACTGTCGTCGAGGTCCTTCAGGAAGGCCTTGATTCGAGGCTCAGGCCCTCAGAGCGGGGCGAATCCGAAGGGCGGTTCCTTGTCGAGTTCGAGGGGTTCAGGGACCCGGCCATATACTCGAGGGGCAAGAGGATAACCGTCGCGGGCGAGGTCATCGGCACCGAGAGGCTCAGTATCGGCAGGGGCACATACGACTATCCGGTAATACAGCCCAGGGAGCATACGCTCCTCGACCCCCCTTCATACGACCCGGGGCCGCGCATCGGCATAGGCATAGGTCTCGGCTACACCCGCGTGAGGTGACCGGCCTCCCCGCCGACAGTCCTCAGGAATGCCTTGACCACCTCCGGGTCGAACTGCGTGCCCGAGCACCTCTTGAGCTCCCGCAGGATGTTCTCCAGGGGCAGGCCCTTCCTGTAGGGCCTGTCGGCGCTCATGGCATCCACCGTGTCCGCCACGGCCAGTATGCGCGCCATGAGCGGTATCTCGCCGCCCTTGAAGCCCCCGGGATAACCCGACCCGTCGTATGACTCGTGATGGTGCATTATGGCAGGAACTATCCTCTTCATCTGCCTTATGGGCGAGAGTATGTCCGCGCCCTTCTGCGGGTGCCTCCTTATGACGGCTATCTCCTCGTCGGTGAGCCTGCCGGGCTTATCCAGTATGGACTCGTAGGTCCCGAGCTTACCTATGTCGTGGAGGAGCCCCGCGAGCTCCATGTCCTTGAGATCCTCCGCCGAGAAGGACATCTCGCGCGCTATTTCCATCGCGTATTTCGTGACCCTGTCCGAGTGCCCCTTGGTCCAGGAGCTCTTGGCGTCGATCGCCTCGGAAAGGGTCTTCACTATGCCGAGGAAGAGCTCGCTCAAGTCGCTTACGAGCCGCGCGTTCTCGAGGGCCACGCCTATCTGTGAGGCGAGCTTCTCCATGACCGATAAGTCGTCGGAGGTAAAGGCGGCCTTCCTCCTGGCCCCGACCGTAAGCACCCCGACCACCTCTCCCTTTATCGCGAGCGGGACCCTGAGGTGCGAAAGGAAACCGTCCTTGAATAAGGCCTCCTCGAGGCGCTGCCTGACGGATTCGTTTATATCAGGCACGAACTGCGGCCTGCCGGTACTCAGTATGTCGGTCGTAGTCGTGTCAGAAAACGGGATGAGGCTGCCTTTCTCAAGGGATATTCCGAAGCCCGCCTCGTATACGAACCCGCCCTTCTCCCTGTCGACGAGGGCCACGGTGGCCCGGTCGCAGGAGATTATCTTCGAGACCATCCGGGCGGCTATCTCCAGTATCTCGTTGGGCTCGAGGGTGGAGAGGATGGACTTGTCTATCTCGTGCATTATGCTTATGGTCTCGACCTTCCTCGAAAGGTCGAGCGCCCTGTCTATCGAGTCCTGGTAGAGCTTGGCCTCGTCCAGCGCGGTCGAGACCTGGTAGGATATGCCGCCGAGCACCTCCTTGTCCCTCCTTGTAAGCCCTCCGCTGTACTTGCCAGGCGGGCAGGTATAGAGGCAAAGGAGGACCCCCAGCCATTCGCTTTTGCGGACAAGGGGCAGGATTATCGCGGCCTCGGCGCCCCCCGACCATTCGAGCGCCTCTTTTCCCCCGCCGCCGCCCTCGAAGACCTCGATACCCGGGCCGGACTCCATCGCTTTCATGATGAACGGCAGGTCGGGCTTAAGCGGGTTTACCCTGAAGAGGGAGGCCAGGTCGGCCGGGAGCCCCTTCTGGGCCGAGGGCTCCAGGACGCCTTTTTCCCTGTCCCAGAGGTACGAAATGCAGCAGTCCGCCTCCATTATGGAAAGAAGGCTCTCGACCACGTGCCCCATGAGCTTGTCTATGTCCGTCGTGTGCTCGGTGGCAAAGGCTATGGCGAGGAGGTGCCTCGTTATCTCCATCTCCTCTTTCATCCTCTGCGAGGTCTCCTTAAGCTCGCTGAAGAGCTTCGCGTTCCTGATGCAGAGGGCCGCGTGGTTCGCAAGGGTCTGGAGGAACGGGACCTCGTTCTGGGGGAACTCTTCTTTCGCGGAGCATATGGTGAGAACGGCAATGGGCTTCCCGGCCTCGGTTATCGGAAAAGAGGCCGCGGACCCCGGCCCGGCTTCCGTACCGTCCGGGACGGCCTTCCACGGGGCCGGGACCCGGTTTTGGACCTCCGGGACCCCGCTCCTTACGGCCCTCGACGAGAGATCCCCGGCGCACTGCAAATGACCGGAAGGGTCCAGTGCGGCCTCGGTCACCGAAGGTGAGCGCCCATCGTCGGCCGTTGCTAACGTCCGCGGCAGTATCTCTCCGGTATCGGGGTCGAGGAGCCCCACCCATGCCATCCTGAAGCCGAAGCTGACGGCCGTGCCGCATATCCTCTTGAGCCTGAACTCGAGATCTAAGCTCCCCATTACGTCCTGCGAGAGCTCGTATACGAGCCTTTCCCTCTCGGTCCTCCTCTTCTCCTCCGTTATGTCCCGGAATATCTGGATGGCGGTGGGCTCCTCCTTTTCAAGCACGTAAAAGCTCACGTTGTAGACCCTGTCGGGGCCCGCAATCCTTATCTCCTCCGTGCAGGCGTGCGGCTCCCCCTTTCCGAGCATGTGCCTGCACGCCTCGAAGGGCCCGTCCATCTTCGGGAAGACCTCGTAATACCTCCTCCCGATTATCGAGCTGAAAGGCATGCCTGCGGCGTCCTGGTAGGCCCTGTTGCATTTCAAGACCCTCATGTCGGAATCGTGGATGAGTATGGGGTCGAGTATGCTGTCGAAGGTCGCTTCCCATTCCCTCTTGGACTTCATGATGCCCTCGGCAATGGCGGTGTTGTCCTCGAGGAGCGAGAGCATCGCACGGCGCGTGCTCATGAACTCCTTTTCGCGCTCCATTGCCCTTTCAAGCTCTTTCCTGAGCTTTCCCAGTTCCGCGGAGGCGCGGTCGTTTGAGGCGGGTTTATGCAAGAGGTCTTCTCCTCCGGGGCGGCCCCCTGGCTTAAGGGCCGCCGAACCTCCCTGGAGGTCGGGATGCGGGTTTCAGGTTGAAGGGAGAACTGAAATGCGAGGCGCGCAAGGTGAATGGCGGGTTGGTTATCTAACAGCTTGCTGAAAAACTCCGTTTTTATTCAGGCTGCTCAAAAAGCTCCAGATGCGAGGCCCCCCGTTGGAATAGGGGGCGGAGGAACAGGCGTACTTTTCGTGTACGCCGCAGGATGACGAGCGGCGAAGACAACGACGCAGATGGACTTTTTCAGCAGCCTGCTAATCCGGACTTATGCGGAAGCTATCTCTTTTTTCATCTGCGCTATCGTCTTCGCGTAATCGGTGGTGGAGAAGACTCCCGAGCCCGAGACGAAGACGTCGGCCCCGGCTGCTGCCACGGTACGGATATTGCCGGCCTTTATGCCGCCGTCCACTTCGAGCTCTGTTCCTGCCCGTAGCCTCGATCATCCGGCGGACGGCGCTTACCTTTCCGAGTGTCGCGGGTATAAAGCCCTGGCCGCTGAAGCCCGGGTTCACGGACATGACGAGGACGAGGTCCACGTCCCCGATGATCGCTTCGAGGGACGACGCCGGGGTGCCGGGGTTTATAGAAACGCCCGCCCGGAGCCTGTGCCCCTTTATGGCCTGCACCGCCCTGTGGAGGTGGGTGGCGGCCTCCACGTGTACGGTTATTATGGCGCTTCCGGCCCTGGCGAAATCGTCTATGTACCTTTCCGGCTCCTCGCGAGGTGCACGTCAAGCGGTAGCCTGGTCCCCTCCCTTATGGCCTCGATGACGAAAGGCCCTATGGTGATGTTCGGGACGAACCGTCCGTCCATCACGTCTACATGGACGTAATCGGCGCCTCCGTCCTCAAGGGCCTTAAGTTCAGAGCCGAGCCTGGTGAAGTCAGCCGAGAGTATCGAGGGGGAAATCTTCATGATCACTCCGAAACGGCGGGATTCCCTTCCGGGATGTTGCCCAGGCGCAAAAGCGCCTGCTCCGCCAATTTCATACCAGAACCGGGCGGCTTTGTCCACCTGTACTTTCAGCAGTAGAGCGGGCTCTTGCATGTGAGGACCTGCTCTGCCCTGGTCCCCGACCTGTAGACGGTAACGCCCTTGCAGCCGAGGCTCCATGCGGCGAGGTAGGCGGCCCTCACGTCCTCGACAGAGGCGTCAGGAGGAAGGTTTATGGTCTTTGAAACCGCATTGTCGGTATATTCCTGGAAGGCGGCCTGCATCTTTATATGCGCCTCGGGCGGCAGCTCATAGGCGGTCACGAATATCTCCCTTATCCGCTCCGGCACCTCGTCCCTGTCCCTCAAGTCCCCTCCCCTGGCCACGTGCTCGATAAGGCTCTCGTTATGGAACCCCTCCTCCTTCGCGACCTCGGCGACGAGCGGGTTCACCTCGGGTATCTCAACGCCGTTAAGCACCTGTCTTATGTAGCTCAACGAAAAAAACGGCTCGATCCCGGAAGAGCAGGCGGCTATGATGCTGAGCGTCCCTGTGGGCGCTATGGTCGTAACCGTCGCGTTCCGTACGGGAGCGGCCCCGGGCTTGTCGAAAACGCTCCCCCTTATATTGGGGAAGGGGCCCCTTTCACGGGCAAGGGCCCTGGAGGCCTCCCACGCCTTCTCGCTTATGAACTTCATGAGCCTGCGCGCTAACGCGACGCTTTCGTCGCTCCCGTACCTGAGCCTCAGGCGGACGAGGAGGTCGGCAAAGCCCATGACGCCGAGGCCGATCTTCCTATTTCCCTTGGCCATCGCGTCTATCTCGCTCGTGGGGTACTTGCTCATCTCTATGACGTCGTCGAGGAAGCGGACGGAGAGCTCTACCGTATCTTGAAGCTTCTCCCAATCGAGGGCCCATGCGCCGCGCTCGTCTTTCACCATCTTCCCGAGGGTTAATGGAGCCCAGGTTGCAGGGCTCGTAAAGGGAGTAGCAGCGGCTGCTCTCCACGGGTTCGTCGCCTCGAAAGAGCCGAGGCGCGGGGTCAGGTTCGTCCAGTTTATGCACGGTCTATGAAGGGCACCCCGGCTCGCCGCTCCTCCAGGCGTTCCCGGCTATGAGGTCGAAGACCTCTCTTGCGGAGAGCTTCCGGCGCTCGCGCCGGTCCTCAGGTTCTGGCTCTGTATGAGCCGCCCTCCCTCGAGGGCGCGCATGAAAGTCCGTGACCGCGACCGAGAGGTTGAAGTTCCTGAACTCGTCCGGGTCTTCCCTTGACCGTTATGAACCGTATTATGTCCGGGTGGTCCACGCGGAGTATGCCCATGTTCGCGCCCCTTCGCGTGCCGCCCTGCTTTATGGCCTCTGTCGCGGCGTTAAATACCCTCATGAACAGACCGGCCCGCTCGCGCCCTCCGGTGGAGCCGATGTCGTCCGCCGGGCGGAGGCGCGAGAACGAAAACCCGGTGCGCCGCCGGACTGGTGTATGAGCGCTGTATTCCACCGCCACGAATATGGATTCAAGTGAATCGTCGACAGGGATGACGAAGCGAGGGCCGCGAGCTGCTGGAGCCGTCTCCCCGCGTTCATGAGGGTCGGGGAGTTCGGAAGGAATTCGAGCGAGGACATGAGGCCGTAGAAGGCCTCCTCGTAGCGGGAGGCGTCCCCGGGCCTCCCGAAGAGGGCCTCGGCCTGCGCTATATTCCCGGCCACGCGCCTGAACATCCCTTCAGGGCTTTCGACCACGCGGCCTGACTCGTCTTTCTTGAGATACCGCTTCTCGAGAACGGTAATCGCGCCTGCTGGCGAGAGCCGGAGGGCCATCGGGGCACCTCTTTAGGAAGTGGTTTACGGCATGGCAGCCGGAACGTTATAAAGGCAACCTCTAAAAATCAAAGATTTTTAACGCTTTTCCCGGAAGGCAGGGAATAAAAAACGGAGCATATATGACGATATGTGAGCATTTTTATTCCCGTAACTACCCAGAGTCCGGGGAAAAGATCAATTTTTAGAGTTTGCCTGAATTGATTTTAACAGCGATAGCCAAAGGGCGCAACCGCCGGGGCGCAAGGAGTAGAAATTATGCCTTCAGGTATTCCCTTAGGTACTCGGAGAGGGTCTTCTGGGTAACCATGCCGTTAAAGACCTGGAGGACCGTGCCGTCCTTCCCGATGACGTAGGTCATGGGTATGAAGCCTATCTTGTAATCGGACATTATCCGCCTGTCGGAATCGATGCCAGCCGGGAAGGTGACGTTGTACCTCTTTATGAACTCGCGCGCGTTTGTCTCCGTGTCGTCGACCGCGACGGCCACGAACTCGACCCCGCTGCCCTTGAACTCCGCCCAGGTCCGCTCAAGCTCAGGGGCCTCCATCCTGCATGGCCCGCACCAGCTCGCGAAGAAATTGACGACCACGAGCTTGCCCTTGAGCTCCTCGATCCCGATCTCCCTGCCGTCGAACCCCATTATCTTGAAAGGGACCGCCCTCTGGGGGGCAGTTTCGCTGGCGGCATTGGATTTCTCTTCCGCTTTCTTCCTGTCCTCGACTTTGCCGCAGCCCCAGAGGCCGATCCCCGCCAGGACGAACAGGATTACCGCTATATTGAGCGTATGGCCGCGCTGGCCCGCCTTGGTTCCCATCTAAGAGCACCTTCCAGTTTTTTGTGATTTTAACCTTATTGAAGGCGCTTTGCAACTGAAAGCAAAAAAGGCAGGCCTTTCGGCCTGCCTCCGGGATACCCAAACGGATTGATTTTAAAGGCAACCTCTAAAAATTTCTATTTATCAAAACGCCTTTTCTATAAGTTCCTTCACCTGGTCCTTCGGCACCGCTCCGACAAGCTGGTCAACGACCTTACCGTCCTTGAAGAGTATCAGGGTCGGTATGCCCCTTACGCCGTACCTGCCCGGGGTGGAGGGGTTGTCGTCCACGTTCATCTTCGCCACCCTAACCTTGCCGGAATAGGCAGCTGCCATCTCGTCGACGATAGGGGCGATAGCCTTGCACGGGGCGCACCAGCTCGCCCAGAAGTCCACCAGGGCCGGGATTTCGGATTTCAGCACCATGGACTCGAAATTGGAATCTGATACGTTTATCGTGTTCTCGCCCATCAACGGCTCCTTTCAAGGCTATTATGCAGAAAAGCGGCTTTCAAAAGGGAAAAATGGAGATTCCGGGCAATTCAATACTGTATGAATATAATTCAACTACCCTGGTGTGTCAACTTATTTGTCCTAAGCCAGATAGTATCGATGTACCCGGCGAAGACAGGAGCCCGGCAGCCCTGGACAAAAAGCATATCCGGCTCGAATCGCTCGTCGGGCCTGGACCTCTTTTGACTTGACACCAGGGCGCCTTTCCTGGAAAATATACCGGCAATGAAGGACGAAGCACTACTCCAGGCACTCGAAGAAGCAGCCGAACGGCTCTCGATAAAGCTCTCGTATGAAGACCTCCGGAAAGGCGAAGTAACCGCCCGCGGCGGCATCTTCCAGCTTCGGGGCGAGACGCGGATAATCGTACACAGGGGCCTTCCCGTGAAGGACAGGGCCGAAGTGTTGACCGATATCCTCTCGGGGGTGGATACGTCCTCAATACACCTTGCGCCCGGAGTCAGGGAAAGGCTTGAAAAAGCAAGGGAACGGGCCGTGCCCAGGGCTGCCGAGGCCTGAGCAGGCCAGGAACCCGGCCTTTTACGCCTCTGAAGGCCCCTTAAAACCGCATATTCCCAGTTCACGCTCCCGGCTCTAACCAGCGCTCCCAATACATCTTCCAGCTGATCCCGGCTCGTTCCGGCCTTAAAACAAAGGCCGGCGTTATTTGCATTGCCGCCAATAGGCCCTCTCATCTTCTTTCTTGGATTGACTCCTGGATATTGCGGGTGGTATCATAGGAAGCGGCAGAATTTTGGCCAGGGGCGCCCCGGAGATTACTTTATCAGGGTGCCCATAGAAGCAAGGCTCCGCCGCCAATGGACCGCGGCACCAGTCAGGCCTGAAACGGAGCGCGCTTGAGCGCCCCTTCGAGGCCGGTTCGGAGGAATAGTCGTGAAGGAATCCACCTATTTCAAAAAACTGGTAGTGCCCGCGCTTGCGGCGCTCCTCCTTGTGCCTTCTTTTACCTCCAAATCGCACGCCAAGGACCACAAAAGCGCCAAGGTCAGCCTGAAGAAATCCGGAAAGTCAGGCGACTCCTATTACTACTACATGGCCGCGCAGGTGCTAAGGAATAGCGGCGACCTCGCCGGCGCGATAGACCTCTACAAACGATCCGTCTCCCTGGACCCGGATTCCGCGGTCCTGCATTCCGAGCTCGGCAGCCTGTACATGGGCACCTCGGACCTTGAGTCCGCGAAGAAGCACCTCGAGACCTCTATAGGAAAGGACCCGGGCTACGCGCCACCGTACGCGCTCCTTGCAGAGATATACTCGTTCCAGAAGGACCAGGCGGAAGCCGCCAGGAACTACGAGAAGGCCATCGAGCTCGACCCCTCGGACAGCAAGAGCTACCTGATGCTCGGCTCAATGTATTCCAAATCGAAGGAGTACGAGAAGGCCGAGGGGGTCCTGAAGAAGCTCCTTTCCGTAAAGCCCGACTCCGCGATGGCGTATTACTACCTCGCCAAGAACGAATTCGACAGGGCGGACTACGGCAAGGCCGCCGAATATTACCAGGGCGCCCTCAACCTCAACTCGCGCTTCGGGACCGTTTACTTCGAGCTCGGGGTAACCTTCGAGCTCGCCAAGCAGTTCGACAAGGCCATAGAGGTCTATTCGCAGGGCGTGCTCCTCATGCCCAACGACACGGGCATGGTAAACCGCCTGAGCACGCTCTACATCCAGCAGAACAGGCTGGACGAGGCGCTGGAGCAGCTCAAGAAGCTCGAGAACAGGGACGAAACGCGCCTGGACGCGATGGTCAGGACCGGTCTCATCTACTTCGAGAAAAAGAGGTTCGACGACGCCATAGCGAAGTTCAACGACATACTCTCCATGAACCCCGAGCTCCACAGGGTCCGCTACTACCTCGGGACCACGTACGAGGAGAAGGGGGACCTCGCCAACGCGGCGGCCGAGTTCGTGAAGATACCGGAGAAGGACACGAGCTTCATCGACTCGAAGATACACCTCGCGTACATATACGAGCGCCAGGGGAGGCTCGATAACACCATAAAGGAGCTGAACGAGGCCATAAAGGCCCGGGGCGAGAGCGTCGAGCTCCTTAAGCTCCTCGCCACCATATACCGCGACGCGAAGAGGCATGCCGAATCGATAGAAACGCTCGAAATCGCCGTGAAGCTCAAGCCCGATGACCCGGACCTCCTTTTCCTCCTCGGGGTCCTCTACGACGAGGCGGAGGTCGAGGACAAGTTCATCCCCACCATGTACAGGGTGATAGAGATAGACCCCAAACACGCCAATGCCCTTAACTATATCGGCTACACCTACGCCGAGAGGGGCATCGAGCTCGACAAGGCCGAGGAGCTCATAAAAAGGGCCTTGGAGGTCTCGCCCGATAGCGCCCACATACTCGACAGCCTCGGCTGGGTCTACTTCAAGAAAGGCGAGCTGGACAAGGCCATCGCCGAGCTCGAAAAGGCCCTCAAGCTCCTCCCCGACGACCCGGTAGTGATAGAGCACCTCGGGGACGCGTATGCGGGCAGGGACACGGAGAAGGCGCTTGGCCTCTTCGAGTCAGCCCTCGGCAAAGACCCGGAAAACCAGGGCCTGAGGGAGAAAATTGACCGCATAAGGAAAGAAATGAAGGCCGCCAAGTGAGGAGGCTTCTTCTGCTTGCCGCCCTTGTCCCGCTGCTTGCGGCGGGGTGCGCCGCCAAACGCCCTGTAACGCTGCCTCCACCCGAGATAACCCCCGTAACGCTACGCGCATACGGGGCAGTTGAGATGAAGCGGGTCTTCGCCATAAGCGGCAGGGCCTTGATACTCGCCAGCAGCCCCGCCTCCTTCAGGATAGAGGTCTACGGGCCCTTCGGCCAGACCGCCGCGATAATCGCGAGCGACGGAGAGACGGTTTACACCGTCACTGAAGACGGCGCCGAGTCTTTCAGCCGCGATGAACCCGGCGTTCCATATTCGATTAAGCCCGAGGACGTCACATCCTTCCTCCTCGGGAACCCCCGCCCGGCATACGAGTTCTCCGGAAACAGGGTCGAGACGGCGATGGACGAGCACGGAAGGCTCCGGCTCTTTTCCAGGCCGGCTGAAGGCGGAGAGCGCGGCCTCAAGGTCCTCCTCGAGGACTACAGGGAGGTATCGGGGGCCCACATACCTTTCAGGATAATCATCGACGACGGCAAAAGGACGGTCACGATAAAATACAACGAAGTCGAGGTAAACCCGGCGCTTCCGGAAGACCTCTTCAGCGCCGGACAGGCATCCCTGGAGCCCCGCCCGTAAAGGCAAAGAAGTTGACTATAAAAGACGGATATGTTATAAAGATAATACCTCTTTCCCCAATTCCAAAGGACCTTCATGTCCAAAATCGTAATAGATAACTTCAAGACCGGCGAGCTTGCCGTCTACCCTGCCCACGGCGTTGGAATGATAATGGGCATCGAGACAAGGGAAGTCTCGGGATTAAACAAAAACTTTTACATAATCAAGATACTCGACACCGAAGCCACGATAATGGTGCCGACCGACACGGCCGCGGCGGTCGGCCTCCGTAAGATCGTAAAGAAGTCCCTTGTCCCCAAGGTGTACGAGATATTGAAGGACCGCTCCGAGGTCTGCCTCGACAACCAGACATGGAACAGGAGATACAGGGACTACACCGACAAGATAAAGAGCGGCTGCGTGATGGAAGTGGCGCGGGTGCTCAGGGACCTCTACATCCTCAAATATGACAAGGAGCTGTCGTTCGGCGAGCGCAGGATGCTCGACACGGCCAAGAACCTCCTTGTAAAAGAGATTTCGATCGCCAAGAAGATAAAGGAAGAGAAGGTCGAGGAAGAGCTTTTCCGCCTGATGCAGCGTTAAGGAGGCCGACTTGTATCTCGTAATGCGCTCCCTTCTGGTGATCTTCGCTTCGGCCAGCGGGTACTACATAGTCCTAAGGATACTCGGCGGAAAGTTCGCCCTCGTGGGCCTCGTAAGCGGCCTTCTCATATCCGTCCTCGCCCTCTTTTTCGAAAAGCGCGTAAAGAAGACCCCTCTGAGGATCGTCCTCGGCGGGGCCATAGGGCTCATAATAGGGCTCACGGTCGCGAACCTCCTGACCTATCCGCTGATGCTCAAATCCCAGTTCGGGAGCGAGTACTTCGAGCTTGCGGTCTATCTCCTCACCAACATAATAATCGGCTACCTGGGCCTGAGCATCGGGATGAAAAAGGGCGACGAGTTCGATTGGCACAAGACCGTCAAGCTCTTCACCGAGCACCAGAAGGGCGGCGACTCGCCCGAGAAGGCCGCTATAAAGGCAAGCCCGCTCGTCATAGACACGAGCGTCATAATAGACGGCAGGATCGCCGAGGTCACGGAGACCGGCTTCCTGGAAGGCAAGCTCATAGTGCCGCAGTTCGTGCTCCAGGAGCTGCAGCACATAGCCGACTCCGCGGACCCGGTCAAAAGGGCCCGCGGCAAGAGGGGGCTCGACGTATTGAAGCAGATACAGTCCACGAACAGGACATCGGTCGAGATAACCGGGCGGGACTTCCCTGAGATAAGGGAGGTGGACTCGAAGCTCGTGGCCCTCGCAAAGGAGATTTCCGGGAAGATACTCACGAACGACGCCAACCTAAACAAGGTGGCGGAGCTCCACGGCGTGAGCGTACTCAACATGAACAAGCTCGCGACGGCCATGAAGCCGGTGGTGCTCCCGGGAGAGGCCCTCAACATCCTGGTCCTCAAGGAGGGCAAGGAGCACGGCCAGGGCGTAGGCTATCTCGAGGACGGGACAATGGTCGTCATAGACAACGGCCGCGAGTTCGTGGGCAAGACCATAGACGTCACCATAACGAGCGTCCTCCAGACGACCGGAGGGAGGATGATATTCTCCAAGGCCCGGGAGGACTTCAGGAAGGCCGCCTACCAGTAGCAGTTTCCGCGAGCCTTCGGCTGTGCCGGGCCGCGATCTCCGGTTCCCTGTACAATCAGACAGTGCCTCGCCCCGAAATCCGCTTAAAAATCCTTTAAATCGAGTTGAAATAATATTAAACTGTCCGGTGCCGTCAAATCGTGGCGGGCATCGAATGCCTTTCGTCCTTTTTGACGCCGCCTTGAGTGATATGAAAAATCCGCCTGAACGGGTAAAAACTCTCGCCATAATACCTTCCGCCGGCATGGGCCGTAGGATGGGCTCCGGGAAGATGAAGAACTACCTCGACCTCCTCGGAAAACCGGTGCTCGCCCGCACGATAGAGCCTTTCGCGGCATCGGGCATGGTCGATTCCATCGTCGTCGTAGCCCCCCCCCCGGACGAAAGGTTCTGCAGGGAACGGATTATAGAAGAGTACGGCTTCCGCAAGGTCATCTGCGTGGCGGGCGGAGGGGCCGAGAGGCAGGACTCGGTCGAGAACGGCCTCAATGCCGCCGGAGAGGGCTTCGGGGCGGTCATAGTGCATGACGGGGCCCGGCCCCTCGTCACCCCTGACATAATCGAGAAGACCATAAGGGCCGCGCTCGATATTGGCGCGGCCATAGCCGCGGTGCCCGTGAAGGACACGATAAAGGAGGCCGGGGACGGCTTTGTGAGGTCTACCCTTAAAAGGGAACCGCTCATAGCCGTGCAGACCCCGCAGGCCTTCAGGACCGCGGTCCTCGTAGAGGCCTTCAGGAAGGCGAAGGCAGACGGATTTTTAGGCACCGACGAAAGCTCTCTTGTCGAGAGGACGGGCGCGAAGGTAAAGGTGGTCCTCGGCTCCTACGAGAACATAAAGATAACGACACCCGGCGACCTCATGCTCGCCGAATGCATATTGAGGCAGAGGGACGGGATAACGACATGAGGATAGGTTTCGGATACGACGTCCACAGGCTTGTGGAGGGAAGAAGGCTCGTGCTCGGCGGCGTGGATGTGCCCTATGAAAAGGGCCTTCATGGTCACTCCGACGCGGACGTCCTCCTCCATGCGCTGATAGACGCGCTCATCGGGGCCGCGGGCCTGGGCGACATCGGAAAGCACTTCCCCCCGACAGACCCCGCGTGGAAGGACGCGTCGAGCCTCGACCTCCTTGCCAGGGCCGGGTCCCTTCTCAGGGAAAAGGGCTATACCGTCGGTAACATCGACTCGACCATCGTATGCGAGGCCCCCAAGCTCCTCGGCCACATACCCGGTATGGTCAGGAACATCTCGCGGGTGCTTGGCTGCGGCGAGGAGAGAGTGAACGTAAAGGCCAAGACAGAGGAAGGGCTCGGCTTTACCGGGAGCGGGGACGGCATAAGCGCCTACGCCGTCGCCCTCATCGAGGGGGGCCGCGGGTAATGGTCCGGACCAGGTTCGCGCCGAGCCCGACAGGCGCGCTCCACCTCGGCAATGCCCGCACCGCTCTTTTCAACTGGCTCTTCGCGCGACACCATAAAGGGAACTGCATACTCCGGATAGAGGACACCGACACCAAAAGCTCCACCTCCGAGGCCGAGGCAGGCATTTACGAGGACCTTAAGTGGCTCGGGCTCGGCTGGGACGAGGGGCCTGACACGGGCGGGCCGTTCGGCCCATACAGGCAGTCCGAGCGTCTCTCACTTTACAGGGAAGAGGCCGAGAGGCTCATTGACGAGGGCAAGGCGTACAGGTGCTACTGCACTGTCGAGAGGCTTGAAGCGCTCCGCGCGGAGCAGGCTGCCAAGGGGCTTCCCTCGCGCTACGACGGGAAATGCAGGGGGCTCGCCCCGGGAAAAGAGCCGAAGGGCGCGCCTTCGGTCGTTCGCTTCAAGGTGCCTGTAAAGGACGTCATGCTCATGGACGCGGTCCACGGGCTTTTGAGCTTTGATTCGCGCTCCATTGGCGATTTCGTCATAATGGGCTCGGACGGCATCGCGGCCTATAATTTCGCCGCCGTGGTGGACGACTCAGGGATGAGCATATCCCACGTGATACGAGGCGACGACCACCTCTCGAACACGCCGAGGCAGCTGCTTCTCTTCGAGGCGCTCGGCAGGCCTGCCCCCATATACAGCCACGTGCCGCTGGTACTCGGGCCGGACAGGACGCCGCTCAGCAAGCGCCACGGCGACTTCTCCCTAAGGGGCCTCCGGGAAGAGGGCTATCTACCCGAGGCGATCGCTAACGCCATAGCAAGGCTCGGATGGAACCCGGGCGAGGGGTTCCTTACGCTTGAAGAGATGGCCGGGAGGTTTTCGCTTGAGCGGCTCTCGAAATCCGGCTCGGAGTTCGATATCGGAAGGCTTAAGTCCTACAACAAGGACGCGATGAATGAAAAAGGCGGGCGGGAGCTTGCCTCGCTCCTCGGCATCGAGGGAGCGGGCATTGACAAGCTCGCCGGTCTTGCGGACGCGCTCAAGAAAAACGCCTCGACGCTTAACGAGCTACGCTCCCTCATGCGCCCCTTCCTCTCAGAGCCCGCTCCCGGAGAAGCCGCGCTTTCCGAAATAAGAGAGGAGCGGAGCCTCAAGGTCATAAGGGCTTTCAGTGAAGAGCTGGACAAGGCGGCAGGTCCGGAAGATTACGAGGCGATAATAGAGAGGGTCAAGGCCGCCACGGGCGAAAAGGGTAAGCATCTTCTCATGCCCGCGCGGCTCGCCCTCACAGGCGAGCGCGAAGGCATAGAGCTACCCGGGGTCTTGAGGCTCCTCGGAAAAAGAGAAGCGATAAGGAGGCTTGAAAAATGGCTTCGATAAGGGTCTTCAACTCCCTCACGGGCGAGAGGGAGGAGTTTAAGCCGAAGGAGCCCGGCAAGGTCTCGATGTACGTATGCGGGCCGACCGTCTACGACCTGAGCCACATAGGGCACGCGAGGAGCGCGGTCTCCTTCGACGCCATACAGAAATACTTCAGGTACAGGGGATACGATGTCAGATACGCCCGGAACTACACGGACGTAGACGACAAGATAATCAAGAGGGCCGCCACCGAGGGCACATCGTCCGAGGTGGTAGCGGAGAAGTACATCAAGGCCTTTGACGAGGACATGGCCGCCCTCGGCGTGGGCCTCCCGGACTTGAGGCCCAAAGCAACCGAGAGCATAGGGAAGATAATCGAGGTGACCGGCTCGCTCATAAAGAAGGGCTTCGCCTACGAGATGGGAGGCGACGTATACTATTCCGTCCGGAAAAAGGCCGACTACGGGAAGCTCTCCGGAAAGAACATAGACGAGCTCGAAAGCGGCGCGAGGGTCGAGGTGGACGAGCGGAAGAAAGACCCGCTGGACTTCGCCCTCTGGAAAGCGAGCAAGCCCGGCGAGCCCTCATGGGAGAGCCCCTGGGGAAAGGGCCGCCCGGGCTGGCACATCGAGTGCAGCGCGATGGTATTGGAATGGCTCGGCGACACCATAGACATACACGGCGGCGGCAAGGACCTCATCTTCCCGCACCACGAAAACGAGATAGCGCAGAGCGAGGCCGCCACAGGCAAAACACCCTATGCCAGATACTGGCTCCACAACGGCTTCGTGAACATCGAAAAGGAGAAGATGAGCAAGTCCCTCGGGAACATCCTGAATATCAGGGACGCTCTAAAAGACCACACCGCAGAGGCCATAAGGCTCTTCCTCCTTTCGAGCCACTACCGCTCTCCCATAGACTACACTGCCGAATCGCTCCGTGAGGCCGAGAGCGCGGTAGAGAGATATTATAAGACCCTCCAGCGCGCAGCAGCCGAGTACCCGACCATACTCGAGGCCCAGCCCTGCTTAAGCTGCGTGGAGGACAGGCTACACGACGCCTTCAAGCCCATGGACGACGACTTCAACACCGCCGAGGTCATAGGGAACCTCTTTAAGGAAATAACCCGCATGAACAAGGCCATGGACGAGGCGCGGAGCAAAGGCGAGAAAAAGGGCGTGTGGGAGGAGCTTTCGAACTCGCTCGCGGTCATACGCGAGGCGTCGAAGTTCTTAGGCGTCTTCAACCGCACGCCCGAGGAGTATTACAAGGACAGGAGCTCGCGCGTTGAGATGGAGCTTTCGGCTCAAGAGATCGAAAGGCTCATAGCCGAGAGGAACGAGGCCCGGAAGAGGAAGGACTTTGCCAGGGCCGACGCTATAAGGAAGGAGCTATCTGAAAAAGGCGTCGAGCTTGAAGACACGCCAAAGGGGACGACGTGGAGCGTGAGGGGGTGATAAAGGAATGAACATCTCCCCGGCCTTGAAAGGCCGGGGCTTTCTGACCGCTTCTTAAAAAAGCTGATAATGTCTACATTTTAACGATCGAATTCGTTAACAGGAGGAGCTGGCGCCTCCCAAACAATCACATCTGAATAGTCCAAAAAGTTTAGAATGTTTTTTTTCGTACGTACTTTTGCTTCTACTTTACCCGTCCCTGGCCTTATTACCGTTATTACAACTTCTGTTCCTTCATTAATTTTAAGCAACTCAGGACCCTGTGGTGGAAAAGGGATGCTGTTTATTGAGATAATATTGTCCCCTTCAATTATGCCAGCATTACGCAATTCATCATTATGGATTTCTATAATCATATTGTTTTCATTTGTTCTAAATCCAATCTGAGACGGATTTATTTTGAATAAAAAACCATAAATCTGTGTCTGATACATTGAACGGCCATCGCAGTTGCACCACCATATGGTAAAGGCACAGCTGTAGCAGTACTGCCAGCGTATTGTGTTTGACCATGTTTTATCAAAACCAAATCCGCTTTAAGCTCAGCTGCTTTTTTCCAGATACGTCTTGTTGCAAAATCCCTACCGCCACCTTCAAATGTGCTGATGACTGCGAATGGTGTCAAAGCAGAATCAATCTTGACGGAATCTGCATAGAAAAGTTTAGGCCTTTCTGGGCCATCTATATTCATTGCATAATCATAAGCAGGAAGCCTATGAACCTGTAATGGGGCACAACCTGAAATCAAAATCAAAATAAAGATAATTGTAAAAATTTTTAATTTCAGCATAAGTTGCTCCTAGCGACGAATTGAAATTACTTATGCCATTTCATAATGAAAAAGTAAACAATTTGCAGATAGGACGCGTCACGAGACATAAAGGATCTCTAACGTTGACAAGATCTCTTTCCTCCGGATATAGTTCCGGCTTTCCTCCACGCCGCGCCTGGTCAGTTAGGTAGGGTGCGCTGCGCGCACCAAAGCATCATATTAATATTTTGTATCCGGAATCCGATTGAATGGTGCGCACAGCGCACCCTACGAGCTACGATCAGAGAGGCCTTTCAGTGCCGCGCCTTCCTCATGTGGTAGTGCTTTGTGAGCCCCTCGTCCACGCGCGAGAATTCGACTCCCATCCCGCATTTGGTGATGTGCACCATGCCATGCGGGACCTTCTTTGCCCAGGCCACCACGCCCTCGGCCATGTAGTCAACATCGTCTATTGTAATCTTGAGATATAGCTTCGTCCCAACGCCGAAAACCTGGTGGGCCTTTATGCAGATGCCTGTCTCCGACAGGTCGGTGATGAATGCGAACTGCTCCGGCGGATTGGTCAACCCGTAACGGACGCTTGCGCGCATTTTTAACCTGGGGCTTTTTCTTTTGTCGACCATCGCTTTCTTTTTTGTCCGGCGATCTCTTGCGGCTTATGCGTCTTATATATGAGCCTTGCAGGTTGGGTTCGCGTAGTTAGGGTAGGTTGGGTTAGCGAAGCGTAACCCAACACAAGTCTTCTTGTCGGGTCTGCTTCGCGACCCAACCTGCAAAATCCCCCTCTTTGCCCCTTTATCAAAGGGCAAATCAGCTTCGCAGGGTGCGCTCCGCGCACCAAATCTCATTTAAAATATTTTGTATTCGGAATCAAATTAAATGGTGCGCGGAGCGCACCCTACAAATTTCAAGGCAACCCGTCTTCACAAATTAAAATAGCCTTTTATGTTGGGTCTGCTTCGCGACCCAACCTACAAGAAATCTCAAATTAAATGGTGCGCGGAGCGCACCCTGGAAATTTCAAGGCAACCCGTCTTCGTAAATTTAAAATAGCCCCTACTGCCTGTTCAGCCAATCCTCTATCGCGTCCTTGCTCGCCTCGTCGAGGTCCAGGAATTTTATGCCCATGCCCGGCTCCTGCTTGACGAGCGAATCGTACTCCCTCGACCAGGCGACCACGCACCTGCATTTTATGTCGAGGTCCCCGAGCTTGAAGGATATCTCGAACTCCTCGCCAGCCTTTTTCGGGTTTACGGAGGCTATGAACATGCCTCCCCTGCCGACGGTCTTGGCGTATCCGAAGAAGACCCCGGCCTTGTCCTCGCCCCTTACCTTGAGGACAAGGAGCTGCTTACGGAGGTTCTTTCTCCTGTCGGACCTCAGAAGTACGTAATCGTCTTCCTGGTTCTTACCATTTCCCATGATGGATTATCTCCGAGACGGGTTTCCTGGTCTTGGCCTCTCTCTTGAGCTCGTCCTTGGGGTATCCTATGGCAATGACGGCGACCACCTCTATCTTTTCGGGTATTCCGAGCCTTTTCTTTACCGCTTCGGCGTCTATCGCGGCCACCCAGCAGGTGCCGAGCCCTTCGGCGGTCGCTGCCCCTATCATCTCGGTCACGGCGATGGTCACGTCCACCCATGAATAGTTGATATTGTCGGTCTTCCTTACCCAGGCCTGGGCGGGGTCAGCGCAAGCGACTATCAATACCGGCGCGCGCATGAAGCCATCTTTCGTAAAGAGGTCATTTATCCGCCCCCTCCCCTCCTCGTCCGAAAGCACGACGAAGTGCCACGGCTGCCGGTTAGCCGCGCTCTGCGCCCTGCCGAGGGAGATTATGAGCCTCTCAAGTTTTTCCGGCTCAACGGGCCTCTCCGCGAAGTCCCGTATGCTCTTTCTCCTCTCGTAGAGGTCGTAAAAACTCCTCAGACTCTCGTCCACCCTGCCCCTCCCTACTATATAAGCGCCTCTGCGAACTCCCTGGCGTCGAACTCTTTCAAGTCTTCGACCGTCTCTCCCACGCCCACGAACCTTACGGGGATGCCGAGCTCCCTGGCTATCGCGATAATGATGCCGCCCTTTGCCGTGCCGTCGAGCTTTGTAAGGGCTATGCCGGTTACGCCCACGGCCTCGTTGAAGAGCCTGGCCTGGTTCAATGCGTTCTGCCCGGTTGAGGCGTCGAGCACGAGGAGGTTTTCATGCGGCGCGCCGGGGAGCTCCCTTCCGGCCACGCGCTTTACCTTCTTAAGCTCCTCCATGAGGTTTACCTTCGTATGGAGCCTCCCGGCTGTATCGAGGAGCACGACATCAGCCCTTCTGGCGGCTGCGGCCTTCATTGCGTCGAAGACGACAGCCCCCGGGTCTCCGCCCTGGGCCTGCCTTATGACAGGGCAGCCTGTGCGCTTGCCCCAGCCTTCGAGCTGCTCGATCGCAGCCGCCCTGAAGGTATCTCCCGCCGCGAGGACCACGGACCTGCCCTCCGAGGAAAGCCTGGACGCGAGCTTCCCGATGGTCGTGGTCTTCCCCACCCCGTTCACCCCGAGGACCATTATCACGAACGGGCTCGAGGTTATCTCAAGCGGCTTCTCCACCTTCTTGAGTATTTCATATACCGAGTCCCTCAGGTGTTTTCTGAGCTTTTCCTCATCCTTGCCGACGAGGACTTCTCTCAGCTTATCCACTATCTCGGTGGAGGCTGTAACGCCGACGTCCGAGAGGATGAGCGATTCCTCGAGGGATTCGAGGATATCCTCCCTTGATTTACCCGTGAAGGCGGCCTCGACCCCGCCCATTATCGCGTTATGGGTCCGGGCGAGCCCGGCCTTAAGGCCCTCGAAGCCGGCCTTCAGCTTTTTAAACATCCTGTCTTCTTTCCCTTTCGATTCGTTCATGCTCTTTTAGCACAAAAAACTTATTATTTGAAGTTTTTTAAGCCAACGTCGCTGAACCGCCCTTCATCTTATTATAACCCAAGCGGTTTCCGCTTGATTTGGGCTCCCGCGAAATGTTAGATTCCATAAACAGGCAGTTACCTCATCCGGAAAACTCACCAGACCACAATCCCAGGGCTTCACCTCGACAGAGCATCCCAGTCTGGCCCCAAAAGGGCAAGGATGTCAGTACGCAAACTCACAATCATTTCAGCTTCAGGCCTCGCGCTCTCGGCGACCCCGCTTCTTTTGTATTCGGCGTGGCTGGGCGGGCTTACCCGCTCGCTCGTAATTCCTGCCGCCATTTCCATATCCGGCATTGCTGCCGCATGGTGGGCTATGCGGAGCTTAAGCAGGCCGCTTTTCCATCCGCGAGAGGTGAAGGAAATAGCCGGGCCGCTTGTTGAGGGCGCGTTGACCCGGGAGGCGATAACGAAAGAGGTGCTGGATTCGCTCCCCGACCCTGTGGTCGAGACCGACGCCGCGGGCCGAATCGTATTCGTCAACCGGGCCGCTCTCCTTTTAGCCGGCTGCGATGCCGGGGCATTCGGGCAACAATGCAAGGAGTTCCTGACGGCAGCATGCCGCTCTCTTTCGGGGCATGAGACGTTCGAGGCGCCCCTTGCGATGAGGGACGGGAGCGCGCGGTTTTTCGAGTTCAAGGCCGTGAAGCTCGGGGGGTCCGGAGGAGGTTCACTCTTCATAGGCAGGGACTCGGATGAGAGGAAGCGCATCCTGGATGAGCTTACCACGGCCCGGACGCAGGAGGTCGAGGCCTCGACAAAGCTTAAAAAGACCATAAGCGACCTCGAGGAGTTCGCGCTCCTCGCCATAAGGAGGGAGCTTAAGATGCAGGAGCTCCGGGAACGTTTCGTAAGGCTTAAGGAGGAGCATGAGATTAGTAAAGACTTCCCGGGCTGAGGACGCTTATGCAGGAGGTGCGCGCTCGATGGAGCGCGCCTGGCCCGGGGTTATAGCATCCAGCACGCTCCCTGCCGCTGTCCTCTTTCCCGACCGCTCCATTGCCGAGCCGAGCGAGGGGCTTATGCGGCTTACGGGCTTCACCCGGAGCGAGCTGGTCGGCATGCCGCTCTGCAAGCTCCTTGAGATGGGTGAGGCCCGCCCGGATGCAGGGCAGCCCGGACGGCTCCTGACAAAAGGACGGGGGACGGCCCCCGTGGCAGTGTATCTGTCGGATGCGCCCGGGATCTCGCTCGCAGCATTCCACCCCCTCGAAAAAGAGACGGCGCTGGGAGCGGAGCTTAAGGCCGCAATGGAGCGGCTCGCGGCCAGGGAAAGATATATAGAGGACTTCAGGAACGGCGTCTTCAGGATGATAACCGATCTCGACAGGAGCGAGAGCGAGTTGAAGGGGGCGCTTGAGAGGCTCTGCGAGACCCGGATGCAGCTCATGCAGTCGAGCAAGATGACGGCGCTTGGCGAGCTCGCGGCCGGGCTTGCACACGAGGTCAGCCAGCCGCTTACCGTGATAAAGGGCCTTTCCTTGAGCATGCTCCGCTCGCTTCAGCAAGGCTCTGCCCACTTCGAGAAACTCAGCCTCATAGCCGGGGCGTCGAAGAAGATGGAATCGATAGTCAAGCACCTCCGCGCGTTCACGAGGTCGGAGCCTACTGTAATGAAGACAGTTGACCTGAACTCTGTCGTAAGGGACGCGTTCCTCATACTCCGCGAGATGCTGAAATCTCATTCGGTAGAGACAAACATCGAGCTCAGGGAAGTGCCTGCCGTATCAGGCGACCCGAACAGGCTCGAACAGGTCATAATAAACCTGGTCGCGAACGCGAAGGACGCCATGCCCGGTGGAGGGACGCTCAGGGTCTCGACCGGGACCGTGGAAATCACAGGCAGGAGGTACGCAAGGCTGGTAGTCGAGGACACGGGCGAGGGCATACCCGAGGAGCTCATCGGCAGGATATTCGACCCCTTCGTCACCACGAAAGAGGCCGGAAAGGGGACTGGCCTGGGCCTCTCCATAACGAGCGGGATAATAAAGGAGCACCGGGGCGAGATACGAGTCGAAAGCGAGCGCGGCAGGGGGACGGCATTCACCATCACCATACCGTCGGATTGAGAAAGGTTGAACTCGCCTCCTTGAAATGATAGAAATCGCAGAAGCGTGCTGAATGCCTTACTGGACATACTGCTCCCCCGCCTCTGCCTCCTCTGCGCATCCGACGCGGAGGACGACGGCCTCTGCGCGGGGTGCGCCGCCCTCTTAAGCGAAAAAAAGATAGGACCGCCAGTGTGCAGCGTATGCGGGGAGCCCTTTCCGGACTCGGCAGGGCCTGACCGCGAGTGCGGCGCGTGCATCGGAAAGGCCCCGCCCTTCATCTCGGCCCGGAGCGCCTACCTGTACGAAGGGGCCGTGCAGGACGCGGTGCACAGGCTCAAGTACGCGGGAGAGGTGGGCCTCGCAAGGCCGCTCGGCAGATTGCTCTCCCGGCTCCCGATGCCGCTCATCCCCCACAGGGTCGTGCCCGTCCCTCTCCATCCAAAAAGGATCAGGGAGCGCGGCTTCAACCAGTCGCTCCTCCTTGCAAGGGCGCTCTGCAAAGGGCTCGGCCTCCCTCTTGCCAGGGCCGGCCTCGAAAGGACGAGGGACACGGAAAAGCAGACCGGCCTCGGCGCCGATGAAAGAAAAAAGAACGTCGCTGGCGCGTTCAGGGTGAGGAAGCCCGGCTCGTTCAGGGGGATGCGGGTGCTTCTCATCGACGACGTATACACTACAGGCGCCACCATAAGGGAGTGCGCCAGGGCGCTAAGAAAGGACGGGGCCGAGGTCATGGCCCTGACCCTTGCGAGGGCAAGGAGGTTGTGATAATCTCTTCAGGCAAACTCTAAAAATTTGAGATTTTTCCCGTAATCAAGGACGGGCGGGAATAAAAAGCGGAGCATATATGTGCATATGTGAGCATTTTTATTCACGCCTTGACGCAGAGTCCGGGGAAAAGATCAATTTTTAGAGGTTGCCTTCATTGGAAGAGAGGTCCGAATGGGAAAGATAATCGCCCGGTCGAGGCTCGCGAAAGAGCTTGCCGGGGCGCGAAGGAAAAAGAAAAAGATCGTTTTCACGAACGGCTGCTTTGATATCATTCACGCCGGGCACGTAAGGTACCTTAAAAAAGCCAGGTCCCTGGGCGACGTGCTTGTCGTGGGCCTCAATAGCGACTCCTCGGTGCGTTCCATAAAGGGCGATAAGCGGCCCATAGTGCCATGCAGGGAGCGCGCCGAGGTGCTCTCCGCGCTCGGGTGCGTCGACTATGTGGTCGTATTCAACGAAGACACCCCGTCGAAGCTCATCGAGGCCGTGAGGCCCGACGTCCTCGCAAAGGGCGCGGACTGGGCCGCGAAAGACATAGTCGGCGGGGACGCGGTCAGGAAGGGCGGCGGAAGGGTCGCCAGGATAACGCTCCTCAAAGGCAGGTCCACGACAAACATAATAAGAAGGGTGCTCGAACTCCACAAGGGGCGCACCCGTCAGGCATAGGGCCGCCTGTTGAAGCATACCCAGTACTCGCAGGCCGCCCTTATCATCGTCGTATACTCGTCATAGTCGAGCGGCTTTACAAGGAAGCTGTTGGCCCCGAGCCTGTAGGCCCTTTCGATATCGCTTTTAAGCTCGGATATGGTCAGCATCACGACCGGGACCATCGAAGTAAGCCTTTCAGCGCGTATCCTCTGAAGCGCCTCGAAACCGCTCATGCCCGGAAGCCTTATGTCCATGAGGACGAGCTCCGGCCTCCTGGCCGGGTCCCTGCCCTTGTATCTGCCGACGCCGAAGAGCCATTCCAGGGCCTCCTCGCCGTTTTTCGCGATCGCCAGCTCCGCTTTTACCGGGCAGCCCGAGAAGGCGCCCTTCGTCAGCGCCACCGATTCGGGGCTGTCCTCGATGAGGAGTATGGTCGCCATCAGCCGTCTCCCTTCTGGAGGGTGAAATAGAAGGCGGCCCCCCTGCCCGGCTCGCCCTCGGCCCAGACCCTGCCGCCGTGCCTCTGGATTATCCTCTGCACCGTCGCAAGCCCTATTCCAGTGCCCGGGAACTCGTCGGAAGGATGTAGCCTCTGGAAAGGATGGAAGAGCCTGTCCGCGTGCTTCATGTCAAAACCGGCCCCGTTGTCCTTGACATGGAATATCATCCTGCCGTCCTCATGGCCCGTGACTCCCAGCTCTATCCTGGGCGACGGGATTTTCGAGGTGAACTTCCACGCGTTCCCGAGGAGGTTTTCGAGGACGAGCTTCAGGAGCTTTCCGTCTCCCCTGGCCTTGAGCCCTTCCTCTATGTGGAATGAGGCTACCCTCTCGGGCTCGGCCTTCACGAGGTTGCCGGCTATGGACCTGGCAAGGGCGCTCACGTCCACGCTCTCATAGGTTATCTCCGCCCTCATCACGTACGAGAGGTTAAGGAGGTCGTCGATGAGCTCCCCCATGCGCTTCACCGCCTCCCGTATCCTCATTATCTGGTCCTGGGCGTCCTTGTCGAGCTTCTCCCTCTGTTTTTTCACGAGGAGCATGCTGAAGCCGTCGACGAGCCTCAAGGGCGAGCGGAGGTCGTGCGCGACTGAATATGTGAAAGTCTCTATCTCCCTATTGGCCGCCGAGAGGCCCTCCATCGCCCTTTTGAGCTCGGCCGTCCTCTCCTCCACCCTCTTTTCAAGCTCTATATTGAGCTTTCTTACCTCCTCCTCGGCCCTCTTCCTCTCGGTTATGTCGAGTATGATGCCCGTCATGCGGACAGGCCTGCCTTCCTTGTCGAGAATGCACTCCGCCTCGGAATGGACTATCCTCTCCTCGCCGCCGGGCCTCAATATCCTGTAATCAACGGAATAAGGCCTGCCCTCGTACAGGAGCCCCCTCATGGCCTCCCTGACCATTTCAAGGTCGTCCGGGTGTACGGCGCTTGTGAAGTCCATCAGGTTCTCAAGCTCCCCTTTTCTCCGTCCGAATATTCGGTAAACCTCGTCCGAGATGTAAAGCATGTCGGTTGTAACGTCGTGCTCGAAATTGCCGAGGTGGGCGATATGCTGCGCCTCGCGGAGGCTCGATTCGCTCCGCCGGAGCGCCTCCTCGGCGCGCTTGAGCGGGGTGATGTCGGTAACAACCGCGCACAGGGCGTACTTTTTCCCTTCCCTGTCCCTGAGTGCGAACTTGGTCGCAAGCGCATAGTGTAACCCGTCCGGGAGCGGTATCTCGTTCTCGACCTGTATCGGAACGTCTGATTCAATGGCCTTCAGGTCGTCTTTATGCAATTCTTCAGCGACCTCCGGGGGAAAGATGTCGAACACGGTCTTACCATAGACCTCGTTTTCCTCGGCCCCCAGGTTCGAGAGGAAAATATTGTTTACATAAATCAGCCGGCCTTCCATGTCCTGCATGAACATGGGGTTGCCCATGTTTTCGAGTATGGCCCTTAGCCTCGACTCGCTTTCCCTTACAGCCTCCTCCGCGCGCTTAAGCGGGGTGATGTCGGTAATAACGCCGCAGAGCGCGTACTTGCTGCCGCTGGCGTTCTTGAGCGTGAACTTTGTGACGATCTGGTAATGGAGCCCGTCCGCGAAAGGGACGGTCTCCTCAAACGTAACCGGCATATCGGCTGCCATCGCCACGAGGTCGGTCCTGTGCAGCTCTTCGGCGACCTCCCCGGGCATTTCCTCGAAAATCGTCTTGCCATAGACGTCCTCCTTCCTCTTGGCCCCCAGGAGCTTAAGGAGCACCTTGTTGACGAATATGAGCTTCCCGTCCATGTCCCTCATGTAGACGGGGTTACCCATGTTCTCGAGTATGGCCCTCAGCCTCTCCTCGCTTTCCCGCAAGGCCTCCTCCGCGCGCTTAAGCGGGGTGATGTCGGTAACGACCCCGCACATCGCATATTTTTTTCCCTCCTTGTCCCTGAGCGTGAACTTTGTCGTAAGGGCGTAATGCAGCCCGTCCGGGAGCGGTACCTCGTCCTCGAACTGTATGGGCTCGTCCGCCTCCATCGCCTTCAAGTCGTCCTCATGCAGTTCACGCGCCACTTCCGGCGGGAATATGTCGAATATGGTCTTCCCCAGGACCTCTTCCGGCCTGACCTCAAGGCCGGCAAGGAAAGCGGAGTTCACGAAGAGCATCCTTCCCTCCATGTCCTGTATGAAGACAGGGTTCCCCATGCCTTCGAGTATGGCCCTGAGC
This sequence comes from Deltaproteobacteria bacterium, assembly GCA_015075075.1. Classification (GTDB taxonomy): domain Bacteria; phylum Desulfobacterota; class GWC2-55-46; order GWC2-55-46; family GWC2-55-46; genus UBA5799. The sequence goes on from JABTVA010000001.1 coordinate 122,564, forward strand.
CTCGCCTCGCTCTCACGGAGGGCGTCCTCTGCCAGCTTTCTCTGGGTGATGTCTATGACCCCGGCAACGGAGCCCCTGTACGCGCCTCCTTCCATCAGGGGCGCGGCCGCGACCGCGACATAAAGCGTCCCGCCGTCCTTTTTCAGGTATTCCGCTTCAAAGGTCTCTGTTATGCCCCTTCTTCTCCTCCCGAGCCTTTCCCTGGCCCTTTCGGCCTCTGCCTCCCCCATGATATCGAAGAGCTTCAGGCCCATCATCTCCTGCACCGTGTATCCGAGCATCTCGGCCATCCTCAGGTTCACGTAGATGATGCTGGCTCTTTCATCCAGCGCAATTATCCCTTCCTGCAGGCTCTCGATGAGGGTCCTGTACCTCAGCTCGCTCTCAGCAAGCGCCATTTCTGCCCGCCTGTGCTCGGTTATGTCCTGCACCGTCCCCGACATCCTGACCGGGTTCCCGCTTTCGTCCTTCTCTACCTCGGCCTCCTCGTGGACTATCCTTTCGGCCCCGTCCGTTCGGATGATCCTGTGCTCATGCGTATAATGCATGCCGGTGCGGAGCGCCTCCATGACCTTCCTTTCCAGCTCCTCCCTGTCCGCGGGATGCACGAAGACTATGAAGTCCCGGAAGGCCGGCGCCCTGGCCGATGGGGCCAGCCCGAATATCCTGTAGGTCTCCTCAGACCAGGCCGCGGCATCGTTCGCAATGTCCCATTCCCAGCTCCCCAGCCGCGCTATCCTCTGGGAGTCCGCGAGGGCCTCGCGCTCTTTCCTGAGCTCGTTTGTCCTCGCCTCTATGCTCCCGGCCATCTCGTTGAAGGCCTCGGTCAACGCGCCCATCTCGTCGCGCCCCCTGACTGGCACTCTTATCGTATAATCGCCGACCGCGACCGCAGTCGCGCCGGCCATTAATTTCCTGACCTGGGCCATGATTATCATCAGGAAATAGGAGACAAGCGCACCGATAAAGAGCAGCACGACGATTATCAGGAAAACGATATTCCATTGGAAGCTCCGGACCGGCTGAAAGACTTCCTCGGTGTCCACCTCGGCTATGATCGTCCAGCCGAGGGAAGGCAGGCACATGGACGCGCCGACGGATTCCAGGCCCCTGTAGTCCTCGTATATGCCAGTCACCTCGCGGTTCTCTTCAAGGCAGGCCATTACGGGGAGCGTGTCCACCTGCTGCCTGAGGACAGCGTCGGGTATGAACCTCGATTCGGTGAGCATGAGCTTGTCCCTGTTCACGATGTATATCTCCATCGTCTTCCAGGGCGGCGGGTTCCATGAGAGCGCGCCGAGTTCCATGATGAACTCTCCGGTAAAGAGCTCCCTTAACCTCGAAAGATCCATGAACCCGGTTATTACCCCAAGTAGCCTGCCTCCGTCCCTCCGGCTGTAGATGGGGGCCGAAAAAGCCAGCTCGGGCGTTTCTCCAAAGCCCCTGTCGATCTCGACTACCGAAAGGCCCTCCCTGCCCTTCAAAAAGAACTCCTCTTTTGAAAAATCCCTGCCCTCGAAGCCTGATAGGGTCGAGGCCAGCACTATTCCGTCCGGGGCGGTCAGCACGCTCATGCGGTACACGGTCCTTAGGAGAGGAAGCTTATGGCGCGCTATGTAGTCCGAAAGGGCCCTCCCGCCGGCCTTTCTGTCGGTTATGTCCTCGAGGGTGCTAACTATGTAGTTGTCCGTCGAAAAGTCCTGTATCCTCACCTTGCTCATCTCGATGTACAGGAGCAGATAGGCCTCCCTCTCGTCGGCAACACGGTCGAGGGTGGCAAAAAGCTCGCTCTGAAGCTCGTTCCTTTGCTGTATAAATAGCGCGGTTATGGCTATGAATATGGGGACGAGTATGAGGATGAACGCTATCAGCACCTTTTGTATAAGTGTCAGGCCGCGTTTGCGCATTTTTCTCCCTCTCGGGGATGTAGCGGAAAAGGCTCTGATTCGAGTCTACTTTAAGGAAGGGGGTTGTCAACGGGGCGTGCGGTGCTTCTGTTATATGATGTTGCGGCGTCTTTCCGCCTAATCGCCGAACAGTTTGCTGAAAAATTCAGAATCACTCCAGGCTCTAAAAAAGCTCAGGATGCAAATGAATCTAACAGGCGGCTGAAATAAGGAATGAGCGCTGGAAGAGATGGGGAAAGGAGCGGTCCCCGCCAATGGGGAGGGTTTTAGGCAGTTCTAAAAGAGAGAGCCCCGCATCGCGCTGCGCGGGGCTCTCTCTTTGATAAGACCGACTTCTGGCAACCTCTAAAAATTAGAGATTTTTCCAGCAGTCAAGGAAGGCCGGGAATAAAAAGCGGAGCATATATGTGAATATGTGAGCATTTTTATTCCCGGACTGACGCAGAATCCGGGGAAAAGATCAATTTTTAGAGGTTGCCCGTTAGCAGTCGTAGTACAGGGCAAACTCATAAGGCACGGGCCGGAGCCTTATCGGGTCGAGCTCGGCCTTCTTCTTGTACTCTATCCAGGTGTCGATGACGTCCTGGGTGAAAACGTCGCCCTTAAGAAGGAACTCGTGGTCTTTCTTGAGCGCTTCCAGGGCCTCTTCAAGGGAGCCGCAGGCAGAGGGCACCTTTGAGAGCTCCTCGGGCGAGAGGCCGTAGATGTCCTTGTCCAGCGGCTCGCCGGGATGGATCTTGTTCTGTATGCCGTCGAGCCCGGCCATCAGCATGGCCGCGAAGGCGAGGTAGCCGTTGCAGGACGGGTCCGGGAACCTCACCTCTATCCTCTTGGACTTGGGAGAGGGCGAGTACATGGGGATCCTGATGGAAGCCGAGCGGTTCCTTGAGGAGTAGGCCAGGTTTATGGGGGCCTCGAATCCTGGCACGAGCCTCCTGTAAGAGTTGGTGCCCGGGTTGCAGAAGGCGTTAAGGGCCCTCGCGTGCTTCAATATCCCGCCGATGTAATAGAGGGCCAGCTCGCTCATCCCGCCGTACTCGCTCCCGGCGAAGAGGGGCTTGCCGCCCTTCCAGATGGACTGGTGCACGTGCATGCCGCTCCCGTTGTCACCGAATATGGGCTTGGGCATGAAGGTGACGGTCTTCCCCCACCTCTTGGCCACGTTCTTGACTATATATTTGAACCACATGAGCTTGTCGCCCATCCGCAGGAGGCTGTCGAACCTCATGTCTATCTCTGCCTGTCCGGCTGTGGCGACCTCATGGTGCTGCCTCTCCACCCTTATGCCGACCTGCTCCATCGCGAGGCACATCTCGGAGCGGATGTCCTCCTGGCTGTCGGTCGGCGGGACCGGGAAGTAGCCTTCCTTGTGCCTGGGCTTGTAGCCGAGGTTCGGGCATTCATCCCTGCCGGTATTCCATATTCCCTCTATCGAATCGATGTGGTAGAAGCCCTGGTTCGCGCTCTGGCTGTACCTGATGTCGTCGAATATGAAAAATTCCGGCTCAGGGCCGAAATACGCCACGTCTCCTATGCCGGTGGACTTGAGATAGGCCTCCGCCTTTGTCGCGATGTTCCTCGGGTCCCTCGAGTAGGGCTCCTTGGTTATGGGGTCGACTATGTTGCAGATGATGCTCATGGAGGGCGTCTCGTGGAACGGGTCCATTATGGCGGTCGTGGGGTCGGGCATTACGAGCATGTCGGATGCGTGGATGGGCTGCCAGCCCCTTATGCTCGAACCGTCGAAGCCGAGCCCCTCTTCGAATATGTCCTCGGAGAGCTCGCTTACGGGCACCGAGAAGTGCTGCCATATGCCCACGAAATCGAGGAACTTGAAATCCACCATCTTCGCGTTCTTTTCCTGTGAAAGCTTAAGTACGTCCTTCGGCGTCATTACAGTAACCCTCCTTTTATTGAATCCAAAAGATTTAACAGCTTACTAAGATATTTAAGGCTGCTCAAAAAGCTCCAGGTGCGAGGCCCCCGTTGGAATATGGGAGCGAGGAATGAGGCGTACTTTTTGTGTACGCCGCAATGACGAGCCGACGAAGACAACGAAGCAGATGGACTTTTTCAGCAGCCTGTTGAAGGGCGGCGGCTCAGATCGCCTCTTCCCCGCGCTCTCCGGTCCTTATCCTCACAACCTCGTCGACGGAGGTGACGAAGACCTTTCCGTCTCCAATGCGCCCGGTACGGGCCGCATTCACGATGGTCTCGACCACCTTGGCGACCATCTCCTCCCTTACGACTATCTCCATCTTTATCTTGGGGAGGAAATCGACGACGTATTCGGTCCCCCGGTAGAGCTCCGTGTGCCCCTTCTGCCGGCCAAAGCCCTTCACCTCGGAGACGGTGATGCCCTTTATCCCTATCTCGTTAAGGGCCTCTTTCACCTCGTCGAGCTTGAAAGGCTTTATGATGGCCTCGATCTTCTTCATCGACCGCACCTCCGGGGATTGGGTTCCCAAGAAACTAACATACGAAAGCTGCATTGTAAAGCCGCTTGGGGCCTTTAGCCGGGCCAAGCGGCAACTTTCTGCATGACATTGTTTAGCAATATCCATGCCGCCATATTTCCAATGAAAACAGACTTTTTCAGCCCCTTCGGGAACCTGAAAGGCTAAAAAATATGCAGAGGACTGGATGTGTTGCACACTTTTTAAGCAGGAGCAATGCGCCTCTCTACCTCTGGTTCAGTAACAAAAAAGCTTCTCCGCACTGCCGTGCGGTTTCAGTAAGACTCGCTTGCTCGCCCCCTCCACCCGTGAACGGGCCCCTAAAGTCGCTTCGCTCACGGCTTCCGGCCCGTTCGCTCTTCCTCCATATGCTACGCTCGCCCTTACCCTCCGGGGTTTGTTAAAGACAAAAAATCTCACAATACTTTGTTTTGCCATTCAAAACAACCCTTGGCATAAGGCGGAGCGAACATAGGGATTGAGGGAGGGGGCAGCAGTAGCGAGGCCCCAAGGGGCCGAGCGACATAAGGGCCGAGCCCGGAGGATGGAGGCAGAAAGGGAGCGGAGCCTTATGCCGAAAAGCGCGGCAGCGCGCAAAAGGCCTTTTGGGAAGGAGTTACTCCTAAATACTTCACTTTTCCGATAAGGACGTGCGCACTCCCTCGCATCTTCAAATCCACATCCCTTCCAGTGTATAATGTAAGGATGGCCCTGAACCTCGTTATAGACGGCTACAACCTCATAGGCTTCAGGAGGGGCGGCCTCGGCGACATAGAAGAAGAGAGGCGGGACCTCCTCGAAGCCCTTATAATCTATAAGAGGCTCAAGAGGGCCCGGATAACCGTCGTATTCGACGGCCCGGCCATCGCATATCCGGGCTCGCATCCTGCCGGGATCGAGGTAGTCTTCTCGGCAGGAAGGCAGGCTGACGCGGTGATAAGGGACATCGTCGCCCGGAAGGGCGGAGGCGCCACCGTGATCACATCCGACAGGGAAATCGCCGGGTTCGCGAAGGCGCGGGGCGCGGTGGTCCTGGGCTCGGATGAGTTCAGCGCCCTCCTTGACCACGCCCTTTACGAGGACATGAAAGGAGTTGTTGCTGAAGCCGAGGACACGTCCGGCCCCGATAAAAAGGGCCCTTCGCGTAGGCTCCCGAAAGACGAGCGGAAGAAACAGGGCAGGATAAGGAAGCTCAAGGGTAGATGAGGACTGCCGCCGTTATAATATTTTTGGCCGCAGTATTTTCGGGCTTCGCCCCCTTTGTCCAGGGCATTGCCGCTGAGGAACTGTCCTTGAGTAAAGCCCCAGTTGACAAGGACGGCAGGTTCTACAACCCCTGGGCGGGCGAGGCCGGGGGCTCGTTCCTCGATTTTCTCAGATGGAAGCTCTCCAAAAACCCCTATGCCGAGGAGAAGAAAAGGCCGGTCTCCTTTCCGGTTGTGCGGCCCGACTTCGATCATCTCAACACAATAAACGGCGACTGGTTCGTCTGGCTCGGCCACTCTACCGTGCTCATGAGGGCCGGGGGGAAGACCATCATCACCGACCCGGTTTTCTGGGACGTAAACTTTCTCGTAAAGAGGAAGACCCCCTTTCCAGTAGACCCTTCAGGACTGCCGGGGATAGACATCGTCCTCATATCACACGGCCACTACGACCACCTGGACACCAAATCGATCGAGTTCCTTCGGGACAGGGACGACCCGTTATTCATAACCGGCCCCGGCTACGCGGATTATTTCGAATCGCTCGGGACCAGGAAGCATGCCTCCTTGAACTGGTCAGAGGTCTACGCCGCGGAAGGGCTCGTGATAACCTCGCTTCCGGTGCAGCACTGGTCCAAGAGGACGCCCTTTGACGGGAACAGGAAACTATGGTGCAGCTTCCTTGTCGAGCGCCCGGGGAAGAAATACCTCTGGATAGGGGATTCCGGCTACTTCCAGGGTTTCCGCGAAATAGGGGACAAATACGGCCCCATAGACATAGTCTTCGCGCCCATAGGGTCCTACGAGCCGAGGTGGTTCATGAAGAATAACCACATGAACCCGGAAGAGGCGCTTAAGACCGCGGAAGACCTTCGGGCCCGCGTCTTCGTCCCCATACACTGGGGGACATTCGACATAACCGACGAGCCGCTCTGGCTTCCCATCGAGAGGTTGAAGGAGGTCTACAAGGAAGGCAACGGGCCCATCCTCAAGATACTCGGCCACGGCGAGCGCCTCGTACCCTGAAGGGCTGCTGGAAAATAATTTTTGAGAGAACCTTTTTATAAAAAGGTTCTCTCAAACTCTCTCCAAAAATTTTCAGTTCTTCCTGAGAAGACCCCCTATTTAGGGGGTCTTCTCAGGAACTAAAAGTCTTTGAAGGGGGTATGGGGGAAACCTTTCTACGGAAAGTTTCCCCCAAAATGATTTTCAGCAGCCTTTCAGCCCTTTTTTCCGCCTATCCTGTTCTCCGTGCCTGCGGCGAGCCTTTTTATGTTGTCCTTGTGCTTGATTATTATGAGGACGGCTATCGCGAGCCCGAGGGGCGCGTACTCCCTTACATCCTCCAGCAGATAAAGGAAGACCGGCATCGCGGCAGCCGAGAGCATCGAGGCGAGCGAGACATACCTTTTAAGGGCCGCAAAAACCACGAAGACCGCGGCGCTCAAGAGAGTCGCCACCGGGCTTATGACCGCGAGCACGCCGCAGGCCGTTGCGACCCCCTTCCCTCCCCTGAAACCGAGGAAGACCGGGAGGAGGTGCCCCAGAAATGCGGCAAGGCCGACTAAGCTTATGAGAAGGGGCCCGCCGCCCAGCCGGATGGCTGCGAGCACCGGGAGCGCGCCCTTTAAAATATCGCCGAGGAGCGTAAGCGCGCCGGCGAGCTTCCCGGAGGTGCGGCTTACGTTTGTGGCGCCGATATTGCCGCTGCCGGCCTTTCTCGGGTCGACCCCGCCAAAGGCCCTGGTGACAATCACCCCTGTCGGTATTGAGCCGAGGAGATAGGCGAGAGGCACGAGCGCGTAAATTATATTATCCAACCGGGCGTCCTTCCGAAAGTATCCCGGAAAAGGAAGCGGCACATCCCTTCCGGCCCAAGGCCCGGGATTATACCATCCTGCGTCAAAGAGGCAAAGTATAGAATAGCGGAAGGGCAGGCTAAGGACTTCACACCGGCCCGCGGACGCCGTCCCGTGGCGCGTCCTCAAGCTCCCTAACCCGGTCCCGGAGCCTCCTCACCTCATCCCTCAGCTCCTCCATCCTCAACTCCCGCCCGACCATCAGCCGGTTCATCCGTTCCAGGTCCTCGATATTCCGCCTGAGCTCCTCTTCGAGGAGCTTCCGCGCGGTTATGTCCCTTATTATGCCGACGGCGTTCCATTTGCCGTCGAGGTTGAACGCGGCCAGCGAAACCTCTACCGGGAACTCCGAGCCGTCGCGCCGCATGGCGTTGACCTCGACGGTCTCCCCAGCATGTCTCCGATGCCCGGCTTGAAGAACTCGTTCAGACGCTTTCGCGCCTTTTCCCTGTAACGCGGAGGCACGATGAGCTTGTGCATCTCGCTCCCCACGGCCTCCGAGGCCGGATAGCCGAACATCTCCTCGGCCTTCCGGTTCCAGATGTAGACCCTGTCCCTGGGGCCGAGGCATATGATCGCGTCGCTCGCTGTCTCCAGCACGGCCCTGAACCTCTCCTCGCTCCCACGGAGGGCAAGCTCCGCCGCCTTCCTCTCCAGGACCTCGGCGCTAAGCGCCGCTGTCCTCCCCCGGACCATGTCCTCAAGCCTCTCGTTAAGGAGCTTAAGCTCCTCCTGGGCCCTGCATAGCTCCTTATTCTGCAATACCGCGTTCTCGTAGGTGGAAAGGAGGAACCTCACGGTCTGGGCCCTTCCGGCGTTCACGGAGAAATGCCTGCCGCCGTACTCGAGCTCCATCCTCTTTTCATCGCGGTTATTCTGAACCAGGGGCCCTTTTGAAAGGAGCGACGATATCCTTGAGAGCACGAATTCCGGATTGAAGGGCATTGTTATATAGCCGTCGGCCCCGCAGTCCAGGCCCTTCAATATGTCCTCGAGGTCCGAAAGCTCAGTAACGAGCACTACCGGGACGCCGCTTAGCGCCGGGTCTGCCTTGAGCTCCATGCAGACGCCCAGCCCGTCCATGTCAGGCAGGAACATCTCGCTCAGGACAAGTGCCGGCCTTTTCTTTCTCGCGGTCTCAATGGCCTCTCCCCCGTTCCGGGCGACAAGCGTATCATATCCATTCTTGCCGAGCATGGATTTCAGGGAAAGCGCCTGCAGGGCGCTGCCCTCCACTATCAGGATCGTTTTTTTTCCGGTTCTTTTCATCGCGCGGAAATTCCCCCAAATAGCCGGGCTGACCGCTCAGGATGGTTTGCTTATAAGGTTGATTTACGATGGATGGAATATCGAGATGAGGGATTCGGCCTTTTGGCCGCTATGGACAACAGGGCAGGACGCCCCGCATATTAATAAAATTCTACTCTACCGTGACGCTTTTTGCAAGGTTTCTGGGCTGGTCCACGTCCGTGCCCTTGAGTACGGCTATGTGATAGGCCAGGAGCTGTAGGGGCACGGCCATGAGGACCGGCGTAAGATAGGCCGATGCCGCTGGTATTGCGACGACGTCGTCCGCCTTTGTCCCGGCCTCGGTATCGCCCTCGGTGACGACCGCGATTATCCGGCCACCGCGCGCCTTCACCTCCTCGATGTTGCCGAGCATCTTCGGGTAGCTCGCGTCCCTCGGCGCGAGGGCCACGACCGGCATGTCCTCGTCTATGAGGGCGATGGGGCCGTGCTTCATCTCCCCTGCGGCATAGCCTTCGGCGTGTATGTAGGATATCTCCTTCAGCTTAAGCGCCCCTTCGAGCGCTATGGGGTAGTTAAGCCCCCTGCCGAGATAGATGAAGTCCCTGTAATGGAAATATTTCTTTGCGAGCGACTCTATCTCCGACGCGCCCTCGAGCACCCTCTCGACCTTCTTGGGGAGCCTTACGAGCTCCTGTATGAGGGCCACCCCCTCTTCCTGCCCAATCCTCCCGGATTTCCTGCCCATGTAGAGAGCTATGAGGTAAAGGGCCGCGAGCTGGGTCGTGAAGGCCTTTGTCGAGGCAACGCCTATCTCCGGCCCCGCGTGCGTCATGAACGACCAGTCGGTCTCGCGCGTAAGGCTCGACTCCATGACGTTGCATATGGAGATCGTCCTTCCGCCGCACCTCCTTACCTCTTTGACCGCGGCGAGGGTGTCGGCCGTCTCGCCCGACTGCGAGATGGATATGACGAGGCAGTCCTCGTCGATGAGGGCGTTCCTGTAGCGGAACTCGCTCGCGAGGTCCACTTCCACGGGGACCCTGAAGAAGTCCTCGATGAGGGACCTCCCCACGAGCCCGGCGTGCCAGGAGGTCCCGCAGGCGACTATGTATACGCGCTTTATCTTGTCGAGGGGGATGTCGAAGCCGTTAAGGAAAACGTCCCCGTTCTCTTCGAGTATGAGGCTCCTGAAGGTGTCGGTAAGGGCCCTCGGCTGCTCGAATATTTCCTTCAGCATGAAATGCCTGTAGCCGCCCTTCTCGGCCATGACCGGCGACCAGTTTATGACGCTCGGCTGCCGGTCTACCTTCTTTCCGTCGAAGGTCGTTATCTCGGCCCCGTCGCTCGTGATGGTGACTATCTCGCCGTCCTTGAGGAATATGGCCTCCCTCGTTATATCCAGTATGGCCGGTATGTCGGATGAGAGGATGGACTCGCGCTCTCCTATGCCGAGTATCAGCGGGCACTCCATGCGCGCACCCACGACCTTCCCGGGCTCGCTCTCGCATATCGCGGCCAGGGCGTAAGTGCCCTTCACGAGCCTGACGGCCGCGCGCACCGCTCCGGCGAGGTCGAGCCCCTTTTTCATCTCGCGGCATATGAGGTGGCTGAGTATCTCGGTATCGGTTTCGGACTTGAAGCTCGCGCCTTCCTTGAGAAGCTCTTCCTTGAGGGCCAGGTAGTTCTCGATAATGCCGTTGTGGACGACGGCAACGCCGCCCTCCACGTGTGGGTGCGCGTTCTGCTCGGACGGCCTGCCGTGGGTCGCCCAGCGCGTGTGGCCTATGCCGACGTTCCCGATGAGGGGCCTTTTTACGAGCTCTGCCGCGAGCTTCTCAAGCTTTCCGACGCTCCGCCGGAGCTCTATCTTTCCTTCCTTGAAAACAGCCAGGCCCGAGGAATCGTAGCCCCGGTATTCGAGGCGCTTCAACCCCCCCATGAGTATCCCGACCGAGTCCTTCGGCCCGACATATCCTACGATGCCGCACATCAGCCCTTACCCCCGGACTTCTTTTTCCTTTCGGCCCAGCCCTCGACGACCTTCTCGGGCGCCCTCGTCACCACGAGCGCACCCGGAGGCACGTCTTTCGTTACCGTCGTCCCGGAGCCGACATACGCGCCCTTGCCGACCTTTACGGGAGCAACGAGCTGGGAGTCGCTCCCTATGAACGCGCCGTCCTCGATGACTGTCCGGTATTTATTTACTCCGTCGTAGTTGCAGGTTATGGAGCCAGCGCCTATGTTCACGCCTTCGCCCACGGTTGTGTCGCCTATGTAGCTCAAGTGGTTTGCCTTGCTCCCTTTGCCGATGGCGCTCTTCTTTATCTCGACGAAGTTCCCGACCCGGGCCTGGTCTCCGCTGGAGCTCCCGGGCCTGAGACGCGCAAACGGGCCTATTGAGACGCCCTGCCCTATCTTCGAGTCCTCGATTACGGATGAGCTTTTTATGACCGTACCGTCCCCGATCTCAGCCGACTCTATCACGCAGTTGTCTTCGATCAAACAGCCCGAGCCTATGGAGCTTTTGCCGGTTATGCGCGTTCCGGGGTATATGACCGTATCCGCCCCGGCTGATACGCCGTAATCCACGTATGTGGCCGCCGGGTCGACTACCGTCACCCCGGAGAGCATGAGGGATTCGAGTATCCTGGAGCGCATGTGGGCCTCTGCCCGAGCAAGCTCTATCCTGTTATTTATGCCCATGACCTCGACAGCGTCTCCGGCGATAAGCGCCTCTACGCGCCCGCCCTGGGTAACGGCAAGCTGAACGAGGTCGGGCAGGTAATACTCGCCCTGTGCGTTATTCTTCCCTATCTTTTTTATGTTCTTCGAGAGGAATGCGCTTTCCGCGAGGTATATGCCGCAGTTCACCTCTTTTATGGCCTTCTGGAGCGGGCTTGCGTCCTTGTCCTCGACTATCCGCGTGATATGGCCGTGCTCGTCGCGGACGATGCGCCCGTACCCGGCAGGGTTATCGACGAGGGTCGTAACGAGCGAGAGGACGGGCTTTCGCCTGCCCTTCCCGTGGAGGCTCACGAGCCCCGAAAGGGTCTCCTTTTTGATGAGCGGCACGTCCCCGGAAAGGATGAGCACGTCGCCCTCGAAGCCCTTGAGTTCCTTTAAGGCGCACATGACCGCGTGCCCGGTGCCGAGCTGCTCTTTCTGCAGGACGAATTCGGCCCTCTCTCCCTCGAAGGCCTTCCGTATCCCGTCCGCGCCGTGGCCCACGACCACGAGCACCCGTCCGGCCTGCAGTTCCTTAAGGAGCTGCAGGGGATAAAAAAGCATAGGCCTGCCGGCTATGCCGTGCAGGACCTTGGGTGTCCTGGATTTCATCCTCGTGCCCTTGCCCGCGGCGAGCACGATTGCCGCTATATTCCTCATAGGTTCAACGATATATGAACCGCTCTGGTTCGTCAAGGAGTTTGATAGTGGTTGAAATATAAAGATATTTTTATTTATATAGCCAACGATCGGGAAGGGTCTGGAAACTGGCAGGACAGGACGGCTTAGTGTTGATTTGAGGGTATTTACAATCTCCCCTCCCTTGATGGGAGGGGATGAGAGGGGAGGGTGAAAGTAACTTTACAAATTGAGGAGGTAGGGTGCGCTCCGCGCACCAGAGTTTTTCCTCTGTCATTCTGAGGGAGCGAAAGCTCTCGAAAGAATCTCATAGAGCAAGCTCTATTGCAAAAGGCCTTTTAACGCGCTGCCGCGCTCTTTTTGGGCATAAGGCTCCGCTCTCTTTCCGCCTCCATCCTCCGGGCTCGGCCCTTATGTCGCTCGGCCTTTGGCCTCGCTCCTGACAGCCCCGCCTCGCCCGCCCCTCCCCCATCCCTATGTTCGCTCCGCCCTATGCCCTTGGGTTGTTTGGAAAGACGAAAAAAAAACGTAGGGTGCGCTTTGCGCACCATCTGTTTTTCTGTCATTCTGAGGGAGCGGAGCGACCGAAGAATCTAGTATTTTTAAATTCCTGAAACCAGATTCTTCGCTTCGCTCAGAATGACAAACAGAAAGTAAGGTGCGCACAGCGCACCCTACCAAGCTTGAATCATATGGGAACAATAAATAAGCTTCATTTACTTGCATAAGAGCGTTGAATTCCATAGAAATAAGAATCTCAGCATGTTGATTAAAATTTATTACCGGCTCGTCAGTATGAATTAAGACAATAATTCTGGAATAAGGGCCACCATAATACTTCTTTTTGTCCTTTTTTCAATATCTCTTCAAGCTTATTCAAAACTTCTGCTGGCTGCCAATCTCTGTAGACCATATTGCCACATTGATTTTCTTCGATGGCTTTCTGCATACAAGCTCGCAAACTTCGACTGCGATAAAATTTTATTTTCATCTAAAATAATACAATCGGTGCCTTATTGGGAGCAGGTCCGATACGGGGCGTAGTGTAAGTATGCTCCCCGACCAAATGCATAGATTCCAGCCAATCTTCCACAATGCCCAATTCTTTCCTCTGTTTATCTGGCCTACCCAATGATTCGCATATTTCCTTGTTTGGTCAATTTTCATTTTAATTCTTTGCACATTTTGACCTTTGTAATAGCTGGTGCGTCCGCCTCAAATCGTTTCGCTTCTTCCAAATCGGTCAAATCTTTTTCACCTCAAAACACGAGAGGCGCCTTTCGGCGCCTCTCTTTAGAGCTTTATCTTGTTCTCGGCCAGGTACCTGGCCCCGGGCAGTCGTTCCGGCGCGCCGGACTCGTCCCCGTCCGTAAGCGCCCTTTCGCTTCTCATTAAAGGGCCGTTCCCGAGCAGAACGGGCATTTAATCGCCCTCCCGTGTTCCATCTCAAGGAAGCTCCTGGTGAAGAGCCAGCCGCAGTCGCGGCACTCGAAATCCATCTCTATGTCCATTGCTTCCCCTTTCGTCTCAAGTTGTATGCGGGCTACTGAAGTACCGAGCCGGTTTCCGTTGTCATTGCGAGGAGCTTTAGCTCCGAAGCAATCCCATCTTTTGAAAAAACGAGATTGCTTCGCTACGCTCGCAATGACAACCAAGCCAGGATTTTTCGCGAGCTTCCAAATTACTTACTGCTATGACAGCCGGAAAAATAGCGATTTTCAATTTAGCCGCACTCGCTATACCCGCACCCCCTGCAAACCAGGCACCCGTCCGCGTGCTCTACCGCGCTCCCGCAATCCGGGCATGCGCCGCGCTTAAAGACCTCCGGGCCCATCGTGAACTGCTTGGGGAGCGTCGAGAGAGCGTCCCTGTCCGCGGTTATGCACCCGGTCTGCCTCTTGTAGCCGAGATACCAGTCCATTGCCTGGGCCATCGCGTCGGCGCATGACATGACCCTCCCGGCGCCGAAGCCCACGGGCAGGTGGCAGCTTATGCCGCGCATCTGCTTGACTATCTCGTGGGGCTCGACACCGCTACGGAGCGCAAGCGATGTCATCCTGCCCATCGCCTCGCACTGGGATGCAACGCACCCGCCGGCCTTGCCTATCTGCGTGAATATCTCGAAGGGCCTGCCTTCCTCGTCCTCGTTTATGGTGATGTAGAGGTTGCCGCAGCCGGTCTTTATCTTCCGGGTTATGCCGAAGGCTACCTCGCCCCTGGGCTTGGGCCTCGCGGCGTGCTCTATTGCCGGGGCCTGCTCTGCCCTTGCTTCTGCCGCTACTTCCGCCTTTGCCTGCTTCTCGCTCCCCTTGGTGAGGACCTGCACGTCCCTTGAGCCGTCCCTGTAGACGGTGATGCCCTTGCACCCGAGCTTGTAGGCCAGGAGATATGCGGACGCCACGTCATCCTCGGTAGCCTCGTTCGGGAAGTTCACGGTCTTGGAGACGGCGTTGTCGGTATACTTCTGGAACGCGGCCTGCATCTTTATGTGCCATTCCGGGGATATGTCGTGCGCTGTCACGAAGACCCGCTTCGCCTCGTCCGGGATGCCCTCGACGTCGTGGAGGGTGCCTTTTTGCGCGACCTCCTTCATAAGCTCGGGGCTGTCGAAGCCCATCTCCCTGGCCGCCTCTTCAAAGAGCGGGTTCACCTCGAGGAGCTCTGTCCCCTCCATTACGTTCCTCGTGAAGGCGAGCGCGAAGAGGGGCTCTATGCCGGAAGAGCAGCCCGCGATGATGGATATGGTGCCGGTCGGCGCGATGGTAGTAACTGTAGCGTTCCTCGGGGGCTTGCCTTTGCCGTCGTATATGGAGCCCTTGAAGTTGGGGAAGGTCCCTCTTTCCGTTGCCAGGTCCCTCGACGCCTGCCTGCCCTTCTTCTGTATGAAGGACATTATCTCCTCGGCGAGCGAGATGGCCTCTTCGGAGTTATAAGGGATGCCCAAGCGGATGAGGAGGTCGGCAAAGCCCATTACGCCCAGGCCTATCTTCCTGTTGGATTTCGTGACCTTCTCTATCTGTTCTATCGGGTACTTGTTCATCTCTATGACGTTATCGAGGAAGTGTACGGACTTCTTTACCGTCTCCTCGAGCCGGGCCCAGTCGAACTCGCCCCCCTCGGCGGTCTTCACGACCATGCGGCTCAAGTTGATGGAGCCGAGGTTGCAGGACTCGTAAGGGAGAAGAGGCTGCTCGCCGCACGGGTTGGTGGACTCAATCTGGCCCACGTGCGGGGTGGGGTTGTCGGCGTTCATGCTGTCTATGTATATGATGCCGGGGTCGCCGTTCTTCCAGGCCATCTTTACGATCTTGTCGAAGACCTCGCGGGCCCTGAGCGTGCCTACGGGCTTCCAGTCCCTCGGGTTCTTGAGCTCGAATTCGCCGTCCTCCTCGACCGCCTTCATGAATTCCTCGGTGAGGCTCACCGAGATGTTGAAGTTGTTGAGCTTGGAGTTGTCCTCCTTGCAGGTTATGAAGTTCATGATGTCCGGGTGGTCTACCCGGAGTATGCCCATGTTCGCGCCCTCCTCGTGCCGCCCTGCTTTATGGCCTCGGTCGCGCTGTCGAATACGGTCGCTGAAGGATATGGGGCCTGAGGAGATCCCGGAGGAGTCGAGCCGACCGAATCCCCGAGGGGCGGAGCCGCGAGAACGAAAACCCGGTGCCGCCGCCGGACTTGTGTATGAGGGCCGTGTGCTTGACGGCCTCGAATATGGACTCCATCGAGTCCTCGACCGGGAGGACGAAGCAGGCCGACAGCTGCTGGAGCTCCCTTCCGGCGTTCATGAGCGTCGGGGAGTTGGGCAGGAACTCGAGCGAGGCCATCATCCCATAGAACTCGTCCGCCACGGCCTCGACGTTTGCGTCAGGGTCGAAGAACCTCTCGGCCTCGGCTATGTTCGAGCTCACGCGCCAGAACATCTCCTCTATGGTCTCCAAGGGGTTGCCGAGCACGTCCCTCTTCAAATACCTCTTCTCAAGGACCCTCCGCCCGTTATCGTTCACATCTATCCGGGGCACCTCTTTCCGGGGCTTTGCATGGTCGCAACCCCGTTTCGATGCCTTGGCGGCCGTCTCGGCGGTCAATAAGCGGCTGTAGATGTCACTATCCATTCCCATTCAATACCCCCCTGCACTTTTTAAACGGCGCATTTTTTAAATAACGGATTTTTTGAGCGTATTTTTATAAAAACCGGAGGCCAGATCCCGCCCGGAAATAAGTACCCTTCATCTCATATCCAGGGGACTTGAAAGCCCTGCCTGAAGGCCGGATTTACGCAAAAGGCGTCCGGCATACAACTCATTGATTTACTTGAATAATAGCCTATATTGTAGGATGAGAGGCAGTAAACCACAATATATTGTGCCTGTCAAGGGGAAATACCGGGGCTGGCCCAAAAAAAATCGGAAAAAAGATAACCAGTGGCAAAAGGGCCGTCAGTCCGCTTTCCTGCTCCTGTATGCGAATACCTTTACCGGCTCGATGGTTATGAGCCCTTCGCCTACCATCCTGTCGAGGACCGGGAGAAAGGCCTCGATGCGCTCGGCCCTGTCGACGAGCTCGACTATTAACGGAAGGTCCTCGGATATCCGGAGCACCTTGGCCGTATGGAGGCGGCTCCCGACCCCGAAGCCCATGAGCCCCCTTAAGACCGTCGCGCCGGCGAGGCCGAAGCCGCGCGCCTCTTCCACGATGGCCTGGTAAAGGGGACGTCCGTCGAATCTGTCGCTCTCGCCTATGAATATTCTGACTGACTGCGCCTCTTCCGGAAGCCGCATCTCTCACCTCCCGCTTAATGAACCACCCCGCCGCAAGCGGCGAGTTATTCAACCCTTAGAGATTAAAGGCAACCTCTAAAAATTAGAGATTTTTCCCGCAATCAAGGAAGGCCGGGAATAAAAAGCGGAGCATATATGGTAATATGTGAGCATTTTTATTTACGGCCTGACACAGAGTCCGGGAAAAAGATCAATTTTTAGAGATAGCCTAAAGGAGCCTCCCTATGGCAAGGCCCAGGAAAAGGAAGATAATGCCGGTTACGTTCTGCAGGGCTATATTCCCGAGCGCGAGCGCCCACTGGGAGTCCCTCATAAACTGGCCTGTCTCGAACATAAGTGTTGAAAAGGTCGTGAAAGCGCCGAAAAAGCCGATAAAGACGATTGCCCGCGCCTCGCCGCTAAAGGAGAGCCTCTCCTCGGCAAGGGCCCAGACGAGACCGAAAAGGAAGGTGCCGCTTATGTTGACCGCGAACGTGCCCCAGGGGAAGGGCCCGCCGTAGAGCTTCTGGACGATGCCGCCGAGGAAATAGCGCGAGAGGGTGCCTGCTGCGCCCGCTGCCGCCATGAGGATGAGCTTGGTCATATTTTACACCGGGTTCGGAAGTCGTAAGCGTATTCTATTTCAAACCCGGTCCCAAGGCAAACCTTTTCTCAACCGCCGTCCGCGCGAATCCGGCGCCAAAATTTCCGATGTTGATTGACTACGTGAAATAATGATGTTACCTTTGAGGAATGTGCGCGTGAACGAATAAAAGTCACGGAACCCCCCCACCTTATGGGCTATAACGTTTTTTCCGAAGCCTTCCGGAAGGCAATTAAAAAGGAGAAACTCGTTTGGAAACGCCTCTGGCTGCCGTAAACTCTGGTCTCTGGGAAATGGTCTGGAGCGCCGGACCAATGGTCAAATTCGTAATCCTCATCCTCGTCCTTTTCTCGGTCGTCTCGTGGGCCATCATAGGCTACAAGGTCGTGGTCTTGAGAAAGATCGAAAAGGAATCGACCGCTTTCCACGACCTTTTCTGGGAAAAGCGCCAGTTCGCGCACGTCTTCAACGCCGCCAAGAACTACAAGAACACGCCCCTTGCCGGCATTTTCGCCGCGGCCTATAACGAGATAACGGGCCTTAAGAAGGCGTCAGAGGACGGCGAATGGCTCAGGAGAGATGACCTCGAAAGGTTCGAGAGGATTTTAAAGAAGGCGATGGACTCGGAGACCGCCAAGCTCGAGTATGCGGTCGGGTTCCTGGCCACTACCGGCAACACCGCCCCCTTCATCGGCCTATTCGGGACGGTCTGGGGCATAATGACCTCTTTCAGGGACATAGGGGCCAAGGGCGCGGCCAACCTCGCGGTAGTCGCGCCCGGCATCTCGGAGGCCCTTGTCGCCACCGCTATAGGCCTCGTTGCCGCGATACCTGCGGTTATGGGTTATAATCACATACAGATCCGGATAGGGCGCATCTCCACGGAGATGGGCAACTTTTCGGCTGATATAATGAACGTCCTCGAGAAGCAGGCGGGCAAAAAGGGTTAATCGATGGAGACCGGAGGCGGGCGTAACCCCAGGCTCATGTCCCAGATAAACGTCACGCCGTTCGTGGACGTGATGCTGGTGCTCCTCATAATCTTCATGGTAACGGCCCCCATGATGCAGGAGGGGTTCGATGTCGACCTGCCGCAGGTCGAGGCCGGAGCGATAAGCTCGGCGGACGAGCCGCTCGTGGTCACGATAGACAATAAGCGCCGGATACGCCTTAACGACAGGGTGATGAGCGAAAAGGAGCTCGGGGCCAAGCTCAAGGCCATAGCCGGAGAGAACGCGGCGCGCATGGTCCTTTTAAGGGCCGACGAATCGGTCCCGTACGGGTTTGTCGTCGGCACCATGAGCGCGATAAGAAAGGCCGGAATAAGCAAGGTGGGCATGGTCACAGAGCCCCCCGGTCGGGGGAGATGACCCGCTACCGCATGAAGGGCTTCGGCAGGGTCGTGGGAGTTTCGGCGCTCCTCCACGCCGGGGTAGCGGTAGCCGCCGCGCTCCTCTTTAACTCCGAGCCCACGAGGGTCTTCATAAACCCTGTCCAGATGGTGGACCTGGTCGCGGAGCCCGGGCCCAAGCGCGTAAAGCCGGCTCCACAGGCCACTCCAAAGGCGGAGAAGGAGCAGCCCCCTGCCCCGGCTGAACCGGAAAAGGCGCCTGAGGAAAAGCCCCAGCCAACGCCGAAGCCGGAAGAGGCCGCCAGGATAGAGACGCCGAAGGAGAGCCCGGCCCAGAGCGTAAAGATAAAGGAAAAGGAGGCCCCGAAGCCCCCGGCAGTTTCGATAGACGACACCTTGCGGAGCATCACGGAGAGCGTAAAGAAGAGAGAGGACAAGGCGTCCGTCAGCTCGAAGGTGGACGAGATAAAGAGGAAGCTCGAAGAGGATGAGGCGCGGAAAGACAGGCTTAAGAAGCTCAGGGCCGAGATAGCTTCCCGCGAAAGCAGAAAGCCCCCTGAACCGAGCGCCCGGGCGGGTCCGGCGCCAGCGGAGGGGCGCCCCTCCGGCGGTTCGATAAAGTCCTTCGAGGACAAGTACCCGGCGTACTACACGATAATAAAGGCGCGGATAGACGACAACTGGACGTACCCGCAGGCGTTGAAGGAGAGCAGGGTATCTCTCATAGTCGCGATAAAGATAGCACGCTCCGGGGAGCTCGTGAGCGCCTCCGTCGAGGTAAGCTCCGGCAACCCGGTCTTTGACGAATCTCTCGTCAGCGCCGTGTGGAGGGCGGCTCCCTTCCCTCCGCTACCGGCTGATTTCGAAGGGAATTTACTGGAGACGGGCCTGAGGTTCTGTCCTGGATGCACCCAAAGATGACCATCAGAGCATTCGCCTTTTTAGCCGTTTTTCTCCTCCAGGCCGCGCTTTCCTCTCTAGCCTGGGGCAAGGTCTATATCGACCTGGCAGGGCCCGCCTTCAAGAAGCTCCCCATGGGAGTGCAGGAATTCAAGGACCTCGGCCCGGCCCCGCGCTCGGCCGAGGAGCGCGCGTTAAGGGAGTCGGTAAAAAAAGAGCTCCTTGACGCGGCCCTCACCGACTTGAGGTTTTCCGGCTTCTTCACGGTTATCGACCAGAAGGCCTACATAGAAGACGCGGGGAGCGCGGGCCTTACCGCCGGGGAGACCAACTTCAGGAACTGGCGGACGATAGGGGCCCAGGCGCTCCTCAAGGGAGGGTTCCTCGTCGAAGGCGAAAAGCTCACGGTCGAGGTCCGCTTCTTCGATACGGCCACTGAAAAACAGGTGATCGGAAAGAAGCTCACGGGGTCCGTAAAGAACCCCCGGAGGGTCGTCCATTACTTCTCCGACTCCCTCCACGAGGAGCTCACGGGGAGCAAGGGCGTATTCACGACCAAGATACTCTTCGTCTCCGGGAAGGACGGCAACAAGGAGATATACGTCTCCGACTACGACGGCAGGAACGCCGTGAAGCTCACACGGAACAGGTCCATAAACCTCTCGCCCCAGTGGTCGCCGGACGGGAAGAAGGTGCTCTACGTCTCGTACAAGAAAGGAGCGCCGTCCCTGTATCTCCTCGACCTCTCGACCGGCAGGGACGAGCCGCTTTCGGCAAAGCCCGGCATAAACATCTCGGGGAGGTTCTCGCCGGACGGCACAAAGGTGGCGCTCACCATGAGCGGCGATAATTCCCCCGAGCTGGTGCTCCTGGACCTGAGGACGATGGAATACAAGAGGCTTACAAGCAACCACGGCATAGACGTCTCGCCGTCGTGGTCGCCGGACGGAACGAAGCTCGCCTACGTATCCGATAGCGCTGGAAACCCGCATATCTATGTGTTAGACTTGCTTTCGGGAAAATCAAGGAGATTGACCTTTTCCGGCAGGTACAACTCGAGCCCGGCCTGGTCGCCGGACGGGAAACTCATTGCCTTCGCCCGCTCCGACAGGTCTTTCAATATTTGGGTGGTAAGGCCCGACGGCGAAAAGCCGGCGCAGCTTACATTCAGCGGGGACAACAGGAACCCCTCGTGGGCCCCTGACGGCAGGCACATCGTCTTTAGCTCCACGGAGAAGGGTGTCGCGTCGCTCAAGATAATACGCTCGGACGGGACCGAGGCAATGAGGCTTAATACGGGGATTGGCGGCGAAAAGGCACCGTCCTGGTCGCCATACCTAAAGTGATAAAGTACGATAAAGTACCTTGAACATCAAGAACAGGAGGGGGTAAAAAAATGAAAGGGTCTCTCAGGATACTGCCGGTCATATTACTTACATTCCTGCTTGCGGCCGGATGCGGCAAAAGGATAGCCACAGAGGACCTTGCCGGGGAGGCCGCAGCGCCGGGCGCAGTCACCGAATCAGCGGTGGTCGCCCCCGAAGAGGGCGTAGTCTCAGGCGACGTGACAGCCGAGGACATACTCGGCAACGCAGACGCCAGGATCGGCGGCAGGTACGCCTCTCTCTCGCCCGACGACGAGCTCACGAGGAAGGCCGCCGAAAAAGGGCACCTCTATACCATCTATTTCGATTATGACAGGTATACGGTGAGGGACTCGGACCTCGACAACCTCGGCAAGAACGCCAAATGGCTGGGTCTTAATTCCAACGTAAAGATACGCATCGAAGGGCACGCCGACGAGCGCGGCGAGACGGAATACAACCTCGCGCTCGGCGACAAGAGGGCCAGGAGCGTAAAGAAGTACCTCGAGGACCTCGGCGTCAAGACCGACAGGATGGAAGTGGTGAGCTACGGCGAGGAAAAACCTGCTGTCGCCGGCTCCAGCGAGGAGGCCTGGTCCAGGAACAGAAGGGCCGAGTTCGTGATAATAGCCAATTGACGAGATGAAAAGACATTCAGCTTTCATAGCCCTTCTTTTCCTTGCGATGGCCATTCCTGCCTGCGGCCCGGGCTTTCCCATAATGACGGGCGAGCAGGAAAAGTTCATGAACGACGTGGACAGGCTCGTGAAGGACAACGAGGAACTGAAGCGCAAGGTCGCCGTGCTCGAGGGCTCCGGGGGCCTCCCAAGCCTCCGGGCGGAGGTCGACGGGCTTAAAAAGAGCCTTGCCGAGTCCAATGTCGGCCTCGAGAAGCTCAGGCAGGACGTGGCCTTCGTAAGGGGCGCTGTCGAGGAAGGCACGCATGAAAAAGAGGAGATACTCGACGCGGTCAGGGCGGCGGACTCGAACTCGTCGGACCTCGTAAGCAGGCTCGCGGCCATAGAGTCCTCCGTTAGGTCCGTCCAGGACGGCCTCGCATCGATGGAGGTGTCCCAGCAGTATAACGACTCCCGCTTCAGCGAGCTCAAGGACGAGGTCGCCGCGCTCAACAAGCAGGCGTCGATGCTTGAGCAGGCGGTCGCCGGGGCCAGGACCGAGGCGGCGGGGCTAAAGGAGGGCGCGGAAGGGCCCGAAGGGGCTGAGAACCTCTATAACAAGGGCTTCAGGGAGACAACGGCCAAGGACTATCCGAGCGCCATACAGTCCTTCCAGAAGTTCCTTTCAGCGCACCCCGACCACAAGCTCGCGGGTAACGCCCAGTACTGGCTCGGCGAGATATATTACGCCAAGGGCGACATGGAGATGGCGATCCGCGAATTCGACAAGGCCCTCAAGAAATACCCGGGGAGCGAAAAGACCCCTGCATCGCTCCTCAAGCAGGCCTTCGCTTTCGAGAAGCTCGGGGCCAAGAAAGAGGCCAGGGTGCTCCTACAGGAGGTCGTGCAGAAATACCCGAAATCCGGAGAAGCAGGCCTTGCGCGTAAAAGGCTCGAAGCGCTAAAGTAGCCAAGCAGGACCAGCCTATGAATATGAAGCCGGGGCGCGCCAAGGCCGCGCCCCGGCTTTTCTTTTTCTTTTAAGCCCGTTTCAGGCGCGCGCGGACTTGCCCGGAACGGGTTTATCTGCTATCTTCGAGCAATGGGATTCAAGTTATCGCCGGGCTGTACGCACCATCCAGACCAGGGAGGCACGGCATGGAGCTTCAAGCCGTTGAGGTCGATATACCCGAGGGCTCCAACTTAATACTCGGCCAGGCCCATTTCATAAAGACCGTCGAGGACCTCTATGAGATAATACGAACGACCGTGCCGGAAGCGAGCTTCGGTGTTGCGCTCGCCGAGGCATCGGGCCCGTGCCTCGTGAGAGTGGAGGGGAACGACGAGGCGCTAATGAAGGCCGCGGCCGCAAACGCGGTGGCGATCGGCGCGGGGCACCTGTTCATCATAGTCCTCAAGGGCGCTTACCCCATAAGCGTCCTCAACCAGATAAAGAACTGCCCCGAGGTATGCTCGGTCTGGTGCGCTACAGCCAACCCTCTTCAGGTGATCGTAACGAGGACCGCACAGGGAAAGGGCGTAGTGGGCGTAATCGACGGGTTCAGCCCGCTCATGGCCGAGGGGGAAAAGGACAGGCTTGAGCGTAAGCAGTTCCTCCGGAAGATCGGCTACAAGCTCTGAGGCCCTCCGGGTCGGCGGCAGTTCGTTTCAACCGCGTCGGGGCGTGGCGGCCCGGGCTGGAGCACTACCGCCTGGAGGACCGGCAGGTTCAAGGAGGTCGGCTGAAAGCCCGACCTAATTTCCCCCTTTTCTAAAGGGGGACGGAGGGGGATTAATGATCAGTGCGGGCAGAGACTGAGATTGCCACGGCGCTAAAGCGCCTCGCAATGACTGCAACCGATAATCTCCCCTGTCCCCTCTTTAAGAAAGAGGGGGAACAAAAACCATAAACACTGGAAGCTTTCGCCTGGAAGGCGAGGGATTTTAGCAGCTTGCTGAAAAACTCCGTTTTTATTCAGGCTGCTCAAAAAGCTCAATACGAGGCCCCCGTTGGAATAGGGGAGCTTAGGAATGAGGCGTACTTTTCGTGTACGCCGGAGTGTCCAGCGACGTAGCCTTCGACGGAGAACGACTTTTTCAGCAGCCTGTTAGATACCATTGCGAGACATTAACCCGCGGCTAATCCCTGTATATCTCGTATATTTCGTTAAAATCAGCGGAAGCGTCCAGAAAGGCCTCCAGCACGCGCGGGTCGAAGTGCCCGGGGCTCGTCCTTGCGTTCCCCTTGCTTATGACCTTCACGGCCTCTTCATGGCCCATCGCGTCCTTGTAAGGCCTTTTGCTCCGTAATGCGTCATACTGGTCGACTATCATGACTATCCTGCCCTCGATCGGGATATCCTCGCCCCTGAGCCCGCCCGGGTAGCCGGAGCCGTCCCATCGCTCGTGGTGGGTCCTCGCTATCACGGCCGCGGCCTGGATGGAAGGATAAGGAGAGTCGAGGAGCATCCTCTCGCCCATTAGCGTGTGCCCCTTCATGGAATCGAACTCCCGGCTGGTGAGCGCCCCCGGCTTAAGTAGGATGATGTCTGGGATGCCCACCTTGCCTATGTCGTGCATGGGGCTTGCGAAGGTTATGCTGTCCACGAAGTCCTCGGATGCGCCGAGCACCCTGGCGAGCCTCCCGGAGTAGAGCCCTATCCTCTTTATGTGCGCCCCGGTGTCGCTGTCCCTGAACTCGGATATCCTCATTATCCGGTGGACCAGCTCCTTGCTCGTCTCCTTGATCATCTGGAGCGCGTCAGCGAGCTCCACCGTCCTTTTCCTTACGTCCTCCTCGAGGCGGTGCTTGTAGTTCCTCTCCATCTGGACGAGCCTTGCGTACTTGACGGCCTTCTCTACCGCGTGTACGAGGTGCTCCGGCTTGTATGGCTTTATTATGAAGTCGAACGCGCCCTTTTTGATGGCGTCCACGACCACGTCGACGTCCGCGTAGGCGGTCATGAAGATGACCGGGACCTCCTTGTTCGTTGTCCGTATCCTGTCGAGGAGGTCGAGCCCCGAAAGCCCCGGCATCTTTATGTCCGTGAGGACCGCGTCAGGCGCCCCTCCCCTCAGGGCCTCGATCGACTCGCGCGCGTCCCTGCAGGGGGTCACCTTGAACCCCAGGCCTGAAAGGAGGAGGACCGTGCTCTCCAGCACGAAATGGTTGTCGTCCGCGACCAGTATGTGAGCGGGGCTTTGGGATGTCATCTGTCCAGGTCCTTTTCCATTCACGCCACGGGCTTGATTCCGGCCCGGACGTCCGCCCGAACGCGATTACGCGGGGCACATTCCTTCTTACGCCTTGGAACCGCTCCCCCATGTCTCTTATCGGCGTTTATCCAGCGGTATTAAGCTATTAAGCCCGCAGGCATCCGGAGGCGTGGAAAGGACCGGCTGAAAGCGGGCTTAAGGGTTCCGGCAGAGGGTGTGAAAACACCCTGCCAAGAATCCACGGATGGATTGCCAAATGCGAAGACTATCCAAGTCGAGCAATTTGTGAGCTTGACGGATTCATTCCGGCCGGCCGTGAAAAGTCCAGGAAGGACTTTTCAACCTACTGTCAGGAGTCCTCCGGGCAATTCCCAGGTATAGGCGTATTAGACCTCCACGACCCACCCCTTTGCCGCCCCTACCCTGGCTATGAAGCTTACACATGGCCCGAGCTGGGAACGGTACTCGACCGTGTGCCTGTCGCGGTAAGTCTCCAAAATCCCGGGATACTCATTGAGGAGGTCTTTTTCAGAAAGTTTCCCGAGCTCCTTCAATTCGGAAACCATGACGAGCCTCTTACCTTCGTTAAAATAGAGCGAGTACATGGTCTGCCAGGGATTGTAGACGAACTTTAGCTCAGGCAGGCCGCCGGGGGCCGAGGGGTCCTCCTCGGCAGGGCGCACGTCGCCGTCGTAAGGCTTGAAGGGCGCCTCCGGGTGCATCCTCAAGGCCTCGTCGAGCGTGGTCTTCCCGAGCACGAGGGGCCCTGCCTTTTTCCCGTTCGTGAGGACTGAATCAAAGACGTACTGCGCGGCCGGCTCCTTTTCCACAGGCCCGGCCAGGGCCCGGCAGTCGGAAAGGATGAACATCCAGGCCAATGGAGCTATTGCGGAGCCTACAGCGAACTTCCTTAGGTTCATTTCAGTTTTCCCGGGGATAAGTTTTGGAAACGGCCTACCAGGTCATTTTTACACCTTTTTTCAAAACTTTTCAATGGGATAGAAAGAAGGCCGGCAAAGCCGGAGACGGAAGGCGTCCCATGCGTGGAGGGGTTTTTCAGGCTGGTCAGCCCTTACCTGAATTTATGACCTCCCGGACCCTCAGCCTGATTACGTTTATCGGGGCCGGTTTTCTGAGTAATTTCAAACCCCGCTCCATTATGAACCTGACGCTTTCAGCATCTGCGGAGGCGGTGATGAAGACGAACCTCGACTTATAGCAGGGGGCCGCCTCGACTGCCTTCAGGTAGAGCTCTATGCCGCTCATTCCAGGCAGGTCGACGTCGGAGACTACCGCCGCGAACGGGGGGCCGGATTCGATGGCCTTAAGCGCATCGCGGCCGTTCGTCGCGGTCTCGATAAGCCCCTCTCCGGCGAGCACCGCCCCGATGAGCTTGAGGTTCATCTCGTTGTCCTCAACGAGGAGTATCCTTTCCCTTGCGATCTTCGGCAGCCTCAAGGCCCTCTCCAGAAGCGCATCAAGCCCGGGCCTTCCGGAGAGGAACTCCCTTATGTGGTCCTTGTGCCCGTTCATTTCCCGTGCGAACACGCTGAACTCTTCCGGCGACCTTTCCCTGAGCACGTCCATGAAGTAGAGGAAGATGTCATTGTACTCGGAAAACTCAATGGTTATAATGAGGCCGAGGAGCTCTTCCCTGGAGAGGGTGCCGCTCTCAAGCCCCGAAGAAAGCTCCTTGAACGGCTTTTCAAACCTGCGCCTGGTCTCCGGGTCGAGGGAGACTGGGAATCCGTCTTCCCGGCCGGAAAGTGCATCTCCGGCGCGGAGTACCAGCTCATGGTGCGTCCTCTCTTCATCCGACAGATGCCTGAGGAGGCACGCCAGCTCGCTATCGTCCTCAAAGGCGCCTGCCGCGGCTGCGTAAACCTTTGAGGCGGTATCCTCGACCGATGCGACCCAGTTTATGATTTCTTTTTGATTTTCCATCGTTTTCTCGCGAGCCTCCGGCCAGGCGGAATTCAGGCCTTTCTTCAAATATTGCATACGATAGCCGTGCGGCAATCGACCGGCCAAAGGAGGAGTATGGAATACCAGCCAAGTTACGGCCCTTGCGGCCCTTTTATCTAGTTCGCGGGGTGCGCGGCCATATTGCCCGTTGAGCCGAACACGTTTACGACGGATACGGTCTCATACTCTATCGGCCAGGTGCATGAAAGGAATACCGGCGAGGCGATCGCCGTTGAAGAGAAGCTCATTGTCCGGCAGGCCCTTGTAGCCGTCTCTGATTTCACGCCCCCCAGGCAGGCCGGGGCCGAATACCCTTCCATAAGGAAAGGGATGGAGCTTAGGCCTTACGGGAAGCTGCCAGGCGGCGGGGTGCTTTACACGAACAAGAAGCTCAGGCCCAGGACGTCGCTCGGGAAGCAGGCGGCATGGGAATACTGCGTCGCGGTGGACGAAAAAGGCGCGGCCTACGGCGACGCGGCCTGCGCCCTCGGGCTGGTAAGGGTTTGGGAGCCGAGGCCGGAGGGGGTCCTCAAGATGAAGGCCTTCTATAAAAGGGGGTCACTAAGGCGCGAGCTTTCCTACAGCGGGAGACAGGGGAATTCGATAAGGATGGCTTACCGCGAGTACAGGCGGGGAATGGATGTCCCTTCCGTGTCCGAGGAACTTGTCTACGACCTCCCCGGCCAGGGGCTCGTCCGCTTCAAGGGCATGGAGATAGAGGTGCTGGAGGCGACGAGGAACGGGATACGGTATATCGTAAGGTCCAGGATGGACGGGACGATCCGGTAAACCACGGGGTACCGGTTCCGCTTACTCTTTAATCGCGGTAATCGACCGGTTTTTTTCCGAATACCTTCCGGCCCGTGAACATGGCCGAGATTATGCCGTTCCTTTCCCGTATCTCGGTTACGACCGCGCCGGTTATGTGCGCGGCTATGAGGGCGAGAAGGACATAGTAGAGCGTTTCGTGCGTCGTTATGAACGGCTTCCTAAAGGCCCGCATCTCGTTATATCTCGCCTCGTTCACGTTCTCTTTCGAGTAGGGCTTTATCACCTCAAGGTTGGACCGGTCTTCGGCTATCCATGATTTCATGCTCCCGCCGAAAGGCGGATAGTAGATATCGGTCCCGGCGAGCATGAGCCCCGCCCCTCCCATCGCGAGGAGGACCGCGAAGAGGGCCGCGACCATGAGCTTCCCTATCGGGTTATGCCCGAGCCAGCCCGGGGCGTCGCCCATCCTGAAGCCTGCCGAGTATTCCCTCAAATCGGCCATGTAGCCCCTGCCGAATGGCAGCACGGCCCTCCACCTCGCGTAGCGGTTGCCGATGAAGCCCCAGACTATCCTCCATGCGAGGTTCACGACAAAGACGTAGCCCGTGAGCACGTGGACGGTCTTAAGGAGCACCTTGCCGTCGTTCCCGACCCCCAGCTTACCGCTGAAGAGTATGACAGTCCCGATGACGATAAGCCCGAGGACGGACGCGAAGTTTATCCAGTGGAACCAGCGGACCGTGCGGTCCCAGACGTAATATTCCTTGAGGTCAGCCTTTGCGATATGGCCCATATCGACTCCGATTTAAATAGCGGACATTAAGTTCAGCCGTTATTTTATATCCGGAGAGGCGCGAAGTCAATCGAGTTTTTTTATAATTACTTGAATCTATTTACTTTTCTGGCAGGGGCGGGATGATGTTTTTCGACGTGACCCTCGGGTTTCCTGCCTGACGGCGCGCCGTTTTTGTGACCTTCAATGACAGGAATGCCGCGATAAGGAGGAGAGCGAAGGAGACCTCGAACAAGGTGAGCGAGGCGATCTTCAAGTAGGCGAATCTTTCCGAGACATAGACAATTAGCCAGCCAGAGAGCGCATCCGTAAGGCCGGACGCTATGGGCAGGAAGACGAGCAGGTACTTGGCGGTCATTGAAATCGGCAGGGCAGCCGCGAGATGGCCGGCCAGGAGTATGGCTATGCCCATCGAAAACATGTGCATGTGAGTTATTTCGAGTAGCCCCTGGAAGGAGACCGGGTTCTTGAAGGCCTCCTCAGAGCCGAGGTAATGGGTTACCACCGCCTCATAGCTCCACCCTATCCTCTCGGCGTGTATTACAACGCCCGCCGCGTGGGAGAAGGCGAGATAGAGTAGCCCTGAAAAGAGTACGGCCTTGAGGAGCCTGCCCTGCGGGGCCTCGCCGTTTTTAAGGTATTTCATCTCAGCCCCCGGGGACGACAAGCCCAATGGCAGCGAGCGTCTTCCTTACCTCCCTCGTTAGTCCGAATGCGGTAAGGGTCGCCCCGGTTATGGCCTGTATGTCCCTGTTTATCCAGAGGCTTTCGGAAAGCCTTTTACCCCTGAACTGGTCGAGCCACCTTTTAGAGGGTATGTATTCGAGCGGCTCGTAGAAAGCGAGTATCTCTACATAGCGGAGCTCCCCTCCGGGGCTTATGACGGCCATGTACGCCTCGGGCTTGGTCCTGACGACGTGGCTCTCTATTACCGCGTAGCCTTCTATGCCGCCTTTTCCGCGGGCCGCGTAATAGGTGAAGAGCTTTGAGCCCGGCCTCACCCCTGAGGCCTTCTCGATCTCATCGAGGTCCGGGTCCTTGAGGAAGACCGTCTCTTTTTTTATATCAAGGCCGGGAAAGGCCCTCGCCAGGGCCTCGTCCCTCGTCGAAAATACCTTCGCGTCGAGGGGCAAGGCCCAGACGAGGAGCGCCGCAAGGACCAGGAAAATCGACCACGCCTTCAAGGCGGAAGCCCCGTCCGCCCTGAAGCCAAGGAGGAAGAGAGGTCTTTTTTTCTGTCCCATGCAGGCGCCTTTCAGGAAAAAGTGATCATGGTGCCGTTCTGAGGAAAACGGAGCGGGCAAAGGACCCGTATACGGATTCTTTGCTCAGCTCAGAAAGACAAGCATTTAAGGCAACCTCTAAAAATTAGAAATTTTTCCCGCAATCAAGGAAGGGCGGGAATAAAAAGCGGAGCATATATGCGAATATGTGAGCATTTTTATTCACGCCCTGACGCAGAGTCCGGGGAAAATAGCAATTTTTAGAGGTTGCCTTAATCATGTTCGGGACAGCTTCCCCGTAGCCAAGCTACGGGGAGGTTGATTTAAGCCCTATCCCTTAGGGAAGCCCTGATTAATCATATGTTCGTCATTGCGAACGAAGTGAAGCAATCTTATCTTTCGAAAATCAAGCCCCTTGAGATTGCTTCGGAGCTAAGCTCCTCGCAATGACGGAAAACGGGAATCAATCAGGCCCTTAGAATATGAAGCCCACTCCCAGGTTGAACTGGTCTATCTTGTTCTCGTCGAGCCCGGTCCCCTTGCCTTCCGGGAGGTCGGAATCGGTGTCCCTTATCTGGTAGTCCGCCTTTATGACGACGTTGTGTATGGGCTTGTAACCGACGCCTATGGTCGTTATTTTCCTGTGCTGGGTCGGGTCCTTCGTAACGCCAGAGAAGACCTCGTGGTGTGTGTCGTAGTCCTCGTACCTCACAAATGGCGTGAGGGCCGCTTCCGACATGGGCTTTATAAGGGGCATCACATCATACGCAGCCTCAGCATACCAGCCCCTGGCTTTTTTGCCTACCTCACTTCCTGCTCCGCCTGGAGGGGCCGCCTCAAAGGCGCTATTCCCGTCGAGCTTGCCCTCGGCGTACAGGCCGCGTAGCTCAAGCCCCTTCTGCCGGAATATGGTGTGAACCTCCCAGAAGTCGATGTCAGCGTTCTTGTCCGCAGCCGAAACCACGCTCCCGCCCGCGCCCGCCCCGGCCTCGCCGAAGTAGTAGCTCCCGCCGACGGAAAAGCCCTCTGTTATGCCGTATTCGAGATTGAGGACATAGGCCAGGCTCTCGGCATTGGCGCTCGTGCCCTTGAACCTGCCGTTCCTTATCCAGTCGGACTTCCTGAAGCTGTCGGATTTAAGCCCGTTCAAGACCGCGGCCTTGTATGAAAGGTTCCCCACCTCTCCGTGCACCATGACGCCCAGGTCGCGCCATGTGGTGGGGATTATGTTCCTCTCGACCTCGGGGCGGTTAACCCCGTGAAAGGTCGTGGGCTCGTGGAACTCGTTCACTATGCCCATGGGCACGAGCACGAGGCCGGGCCTTACGTTGAAGGCCGGGTCGAGGAGGAAATCGACATAGACGAACTCGACGAACGATTCGTTCGCGTGCTCGAACTCGAGCTCGGCGTTCAAGACTATGTTGTCCGTGAACTTGTACCCGGTGTACAGGATGAACCTGAGCGTGTCAGCCAGGTCTTTTTTCGTGTCGTCGAGATAGTTGGTGTAGAAGAACTCGCCGTAGCCGCCTATCGAGAGCCCGCCCCTTTTGCCGTAGACCTTCGACGCCGCCGGCCCGAGGCCGGAGAACGACTCGTACTTGTCATCCGCCACCTCCCCGAGCTTTAGCTTCTCGACCTCTTCGGTCAGTATCTCCACCTTCCGCGTAAGCTCGCTTACGTCGGCCTCCGCCGCGCCGCTCTCCGGCGGCGCGGCCCCGAAAAGCAGCGCAGCCGTGAACGCCATCGCAGTCATGTTCCTCAAGTCTTTCATCTTCCCCTCCTCTTTTCCGGTTAATTGTTTCTCCGCCGGCCCGTTTGGCGGGCCAGGGCGGCAAGTACAGCCGAAAACAAATCGGCTCCGAGCGCCATTTGATCCGGAGCCCCTTTACGAATACGCTCGCCGCATGCGTTACGCGGCGCTATAGGGACTCGTAATCCTCTTAGAGATTAAATACGGCGCTCGGAAAGCACTCGCCTTTTGCCCGGGAAGGGCGTGGGAGGGGTAATGCCGGTACCAAACGGGGATAAATTATTCTTCGGCCTCAGCCGTGCCGATCTCCTGGATGAAGCCGCATTTCGGGCATTTTATCTCGACATGCCTGACCTCTCCCTTCATGAGGAGCCTGTTGCACTTCCTGCATCTTATCTCGCTTTTCATCTTCTCGTAATCAACGCACATGTTCATACCCACCTCGTTCTTGAACATGAATTTCACTTTCATCAGCTTCACAAAAAAACTGCGGGGCGGGACGGCAGCCCATGATTTTGATTTTCATATTCATCCGCTCGGGAGCCGCACCCCTCGAAGAGCCGGCTTGATTCAAGGGCCGGGCCTTCCGCCCTTAACCGCAAGGCGCTTTCCTGAATGGCAGGGCGCGCTGCCGACCTCATGAATTTGACTTTCATATTCATTTACACCGGATCTACTTGCCTTGTCAAGCGGATTCGTGCAGGCCGCTCATCTTTTTCTTTGCCAGCATTTTTCGGCCCCGCTATCAGACCGCCGTAAGTCCCTGTCCTAAAAAGGGAATTCCTTATGCTTGCCTGAAATCATCAAGAAGGGCCTTGGTGCGGAGCGGCGTCCGTCTTCAGTTAAGCGCCGGACCTTTTCCTTGCCGTGCGGAATATGTAGAGCGCGAAGAAGAGGAAGGCCGTATAGACCACGAGCCCCATCGCGACCTTTGCGAGGAAGCCGTAGTCCGGGCCGTACGCCCCGGTCTTCTCGTCGTAGGTGTAGCAGATGGATTTGAGAAAGGCCATTATGCCCGAGGACGCCGGGACAGCCGGCCCGGCTGCCGGGTCCGTCGAGAGCCTTACTGCCCTGGAAAGCTCCCCTGGGTCGACCTGGTTGCCGTATAGCCTCGTTGCCACCCTGCCCTCAGGCCCTATGACGACCGCCAGGGTGGGATGGTCAAAGCCGTTTTCGGTCTTCCTGTACGCGAAGCCGGCCTCCCTTGCAAGCGCGTCAACGGTCTTCTGGTCGGATGTCGCGAACCTCCACGGGCCGAAGTCGTCCGTGAAGTTGGCGCCGTACTCCTTGAGGGCCGCCGGGGTGTCATTAGCGGTATCAAAGCCTATGGTAAGCGCGTTGAATTCCGTGCCGAAGCCCGAGCCCGGGCTCTTGAAGGCGCCCTTGAGGCTGTCGGTGTGGGTGCCGCAGGTATGGATGCAGGTTGTATAGACGAAGCTCAGGACAATGGGCTTCCCATAGAGCTCGCTCAGCCTGAAGGCCTTGCCGTCCTGGTCCACGAGCGTGCGGTCGGTCAGGCCGGCGCCGGCAGGGACCTCGGCAAAAGACGCTGGAGGGGCGGCAAGGGCCAGTATCGCAATAATTATGGAGGCAAGCGCGCGGAGCATCGCTATCCTGCCAGGGCATCCAGCATTACGCCTGCGAAGAGTATGGCCAGGTACGCCATGGAGGCCTTGAAGTTCCTCCAGGCGGCCTCCTTTGACTGCTCTCTTACGAGGAGAGCGCTACGGTAAAGGAAGAGCGCCCCGGCGGCCGCGGCGGAGGCCGCGTAGAGCGCCCCGAAAAGGCCGAGGGCGACCGGCACGAAAGAGGACGCGACGAGCACCGCGGTATTCGCCATAATCCAGACGGCCGCCTTCCGGTCGCCAACGATATTCGGGAGCATCGGCACCCCAGCCCTCTCGTAGTCCTCCCTGTGCACTATGGCGAAGCTCCAGAAATGCGACGGGGTCCAGAAGAAAAGGACGACCGCGAGCAGGACAGGCGCGGAGCAGAAGGCCGGCTCCGCCGAGGCCCCTCCGGCGAGCACGGCGAAGCTGCCGGCGAGGCCGCCTATCACGATATTGAGGCTGCTCCTCCTTTTGAGCCACACCGTATAGACGACCGCGTAGACGAACGCTCCCAGGAAAAGGTGGAGGGCCACCATGTAGTTGAGCTTGAGAAGCGAGATTGCCACCGAAATGGAAAGGAGAACAAGGGCGAGCGCCGGGGCTGCCGAAGGCGGGCAGGCCCCGACGAGCGGCCTGCCCCTGGTCCTCTTCATTACCGCGTCTATGTCCCTGTCGAAATAGTGGTTGAGCGCGCTCGCCGCCGAGGCCGCGGCGAGCGTCGCCAGCGCGAGATACAGGGCCTTTTCAGCCGAAAAACCGTACGGCGCGGCCATAAGCCCCACCACCGCCGTGAGCGTTATGAGCCAGCATATCCTGAGCTTAAGAAGGGCCAGGCACCGAGATTGCCTGAGAAGTCCGGCGGCCCCGGAAACCGCAACGGCCCTGAGCCCGGATGGGATTATATGTGACATCATCGTTCCCCGCATGGCAGCCTCCCTGTCAGTCATCTCGGCCGGGCCTTGCAACGTGCCTGCATCTTTCGGTGGCTGGGCTGCCGCGGCCGGCCCTGCACGCCGGACAGGCGACCGCCTCTGTTGCTTCGTCCGGCCGTTCGTAAATCACCACTGTTCCCGACCTGACCGGACCATTGCCTGGCCTTATGCTATTTGCCGTATCCGTAAGGGCTCCAGTCCTCCGGGACCTTCACCTCCCGCCGAAGTTGCCGGACGGAGGGCGAGGGGCGTGCGTCCATTCGAGCGAGCGCGAGCCCCAGGGGTTGGGACCGACCTTCTTGCCGAAAAAGACGCAGTGCAGCCAGGAGACGAGCACAACGAGCGCCCCCAGCAATATTATATACGAGCCGATGGTCGCCCACTGCTGCATCCATTCGAGCTCGGGGAACTGCTGGTAGTCGTAATACCTCCTCGGAAGCCCCTTAACGCCCATTATTAGCGTGAACATGAAGGTTATGTTCACGCCTATGAAGAAAAGAAAAAAACCGAGCTTGCCGAGCGTTTCGCTGTACATCCTGCCGGTCATCTTGGGGAGCACATAATAGGTGCCGCCGAGTATGGCGGTGGTCATCGAGACCGCCATGACGTAATGGAAGTGGCCCGGCATCCAGTATGTGTCCGTGAGGTGCATGTATATGGCGGACATGGCGTTCGGTATGCCGGTCAGGCCCCCTATGAGGAAGAGGAAAAGGAACCCGGCGGCGTATAGCATGGGAGTCGCGTATTGTATCGAGCCCTTGTAGAGCGTGCCGACGAGCCCTATCATGAGGAGCCCCACCGGGATGCTTATCATGAGCGTCGTGAACACATGAATGAGTACCATCCAGTTGGGTATGCCTGCTGTATAGAGGTGGTGGGCCCAGACGACGCCCGTAAGGGCCAGGACGCCGAAGATGCCGTAATAGACCATCTTCATGTGGTTGAATATCCTGTTGCGGGCGAAGGTGGCCACTATCTCGTATATGAGCCCGACGGCTGGCAGGAATATGACATAGACCGCAGGGTGCGAGTAGAACCAGAAGAGGTTCTCGTATATGAGGGCGCTCCCGCCCGCCGCTGCGTTGAAGAAATGCGTGCCGAGGTACTTATCGAGCGATAGCATCGTCACCGCAACGCCCAGGACCGGGACGAATATTATCTGTATGATGAACGCCGCCAGGGTGCACCAGATGAAGATGTTGAGCTTGCTCCAGGTCATGCCCGGCGCCCTCATGTAGATTATGGTCGTAATGAAGTTCACGCCCGCCGCTATGGACGAGAAGCCCATGAGGAGGACGGTAAAGGTGTAGAAGGCGGTGTTGCCTCCCGTGATTATCGAGTACGGCGGGTAGCCCGTCCACATGATGTCCGGCGGGTCGGGTATGACGAAGGTGAGGAGCGCCACCACAATGCCCATCCAGAAGAGCCAGACGCTCAACGCGTTGACCCTCGGGAATGCCACGTCCTTCGCGCCTATCATCAAAGGGACGTAGTAGTTGGCGAAAAACCCGGTAAGGGCCGGTATCTGGTAGCCGAGTATCATCGCGGCCCCGTGGAAGTAGAGCCATGTGTTATAGGCGCTCGGGTTGTCCGTCACGGTAGGGCCGAGGCTCGCGAGCTCCGTCCTCATGAGGATGGCCATTATGCCCGCGACCAGGAAGGCGGCGAAGGCGCCTACCATGTAGAGCACCGCGACCCTCTTGTGGTCGGTAGTGAAGACCCATTCCTTCAGGCTGAAACCGGAGCCCGCCGCGTGGTGCGTTTCTACGGAACCGGTGACCATGGTTGAACTCATAATACCCCTCCTAAGCTTCTTTATTCCGAGGAGTGTTCTCCTCTATCCAATTTTCAAACTCGGCCTCTGGCATCACGATGACCTTGCCGTGCATGCTCGAATGCAGCACCCCGCAGAACTCCGCGCAGGTCATGACGTGCTCGCCAGCCGTCTTCGGGTAGAACCAGAGATAGGTTTCCATGCCCGGGACCGTGTCCCACTTGACCTTGAAATCAGGTATGAAGAAGCTGTGGACGACGTCCCTGCTCGTGAGCGAGACCTTTATGGGCGTGCCCTCCGGCACCCGGATCTCGTTGGTGGCGGTCGCCCCGCCGGGGTAGGTTATGTCCCAGCCCCACATGTAGGCCTCTACCTTGACTTCATAGGCCCCTTCCGGCACTTCCCTCATCTTGTTCCATAGCTCGAAGTTCTTGGCCGCGAGGAAGACGTCGTCCGCGAGGAAGATGAACGCGGGTATGAGCACCCAGCCCAAAGAGGCCAGGGGCGAGAGCCGCGAAGCCTTCCCCTCCTCCCCTTCCTTCCTCCTCCTGTACCTTATGAGAAGATAGAGAGTCACCGCCGCAAAGATGATCCCGATAATGGTTATGTCCAGCAAGAGCTCCTGCCAGAGGTGGTGCCAGCCCTCGGTTATGTCCGGCACTGCCGCGCCGCCCTCCGCAGCCTCTGAGACCGCGGCAGGAAGGAGGAGGGCTCCCCCCGCGATGAGCCGCTTGAATATCTTCATATGTTCCAGCTCCTTTCCTTTCATGATAATCTCCCCCGCCCTACCAGAAATAGAGCTGCGAGACCACGAAGAACCAGACTACGTCCACGAAGTGCCAGTAGATCGATGCCGATTTTACGAAGGCCTTGTTGACCTTGCCCGAAAGCGCCGGGAGGAGCATGCACAGGAAGAGCGCAAGCCCCACCAGGACGTGCGAGCCGTGGAAACCCGTTATGGAGAAGAAAGATGACGAGAAGACGTTCGTTCCGAAGGTGAAGCCGTGGTGGTATAACTCCGTCCACTCGAAGGCGGATATGCCGAGAAAGACCGTGCCCAGGACCATCGTGACCACGAGCCAGAAGATGAACCCCTTCCTGTCGTAATGCTCGTCCTCTATCTTCTCCTCGGCGAGGTGGATGGTGAAACTGGACGCCACAAGTATGAAGGTCATGACGATCGGCACCGCCATCGATATATCCGGGGTGCCCGGCGGCGGCCAGAAGGGGGCCGTGAGCCTCGTCACCCAGTATGCCGCGAAAAAGCCGACGAAGAGAAAAGCCTCGGCCACTATGAAAAACGGCATTGCCCAGACGCTCAAGCCGACCGAGTACCCGTGTTCGTCCTCCAGCCCCTCCCTGACCCAGCCTACGATGGATATGAGCACCAGAGGTGCCCCGATCCCAAGGCAGATAAAGGCCGCCATCGGCATCTTGTAGACGAAATAGAAGCCGAAGGCCAGCGGCGCGAGGAAGAGTATCCCCACGCTCACCAGGAGAGGCCAGTAACTGGTGTGCCATTTCATTTCATGCGCGTGCCCGTTCATCTCGTTTTTACCTCCTGGACAGTCCGGCCTTAGGGCCCGGATTTTTGCGATTTTTTGGATAATTAAGGTCTGCTTAGTCCTTTTTATTTACAAAAAAAACCGGGCCCTATCCCCCCGATGCTCTGGGACGCGAGAATGCCCGCGACGCTCAATGAACACCTTTTAAGCACGGCGTGCAGCAGGCACTCGGAGCGGTCCGAGCAATCGCCGTCCTTTATGACGCACCCTGACTCGATTGGGCCGTCTATGGCCTCCACGACCTCGAGGATGGTGATGGTGCCCGGGTCCCTCTCGAGCATGAACCCTCCGTCCCTCCCCCTTGCCGACCTGATGATGCCCCTTGAGGCGAGCGTCCGGAAGAGCTTCGCGAGGTACTGCTTCGAAATCCCGGTGGCCCTCGATATCTCGTCTATCCCGGTGTAATCGGATGCCTTGCTGGTGGATATGTACACGAGACCGGCTATCGCGTAACCGGAACCTTTGCTGAACCTGAACAAATGACGCCCTCTCTTCCCGCGCCGGTTGGAAGACAGCCGAGCAGCCGTTGTGTATAGCTTAGCATGTATTGACATATTGGCAACTTAGCAACAACCGTGCCAATAACGCGCGAGGCTTTTTCAAAGGGTTTTTTCGAATCCTGACCGGATCCGGGCGGAAGGGCGCTGCGGCAGAATGCCGCTCTGCTGGAGTTTTTGGAAAGAAAGAGAAGTAATACCGTATAGTTGCCGGCAGATGCGCAATTTTGCCGCATGCGGCATTCTTGCGCCTTGCCGTAGATTAGGCGGGGCCGCCCTGCCTCAAGCCGTACTTGGCGATCTTTCTCTGGAGGGTGCGGCGGTCTATCCTTAAGACCCGGGCCGAGCGGCTTACGTTCCAGCCGTTGGCCTCAAGGACGCCTGCTATGCAGTCCTTCTCGGAGCCCTCGAGCGTGCCTTATTTCCGGGCGCGCCAGAGGCCGGACCGGCGTTTCTTGAGCGAATCCGAGATCAGGCCTCTGTTGCGCCTCGCCCTGGCCTCATGACCGCAGCGCTTTCAATGAGGTTCTTAAGCTCCCTTACGTTACCCGGCCAGCTGTGGGATTTAAGGAGGTCGAGCGCGCGGGGCCGAAGGAGAGCCTTTCCCGCGCGCTCCTGAGGCCCGCTCAAGGAAGAAGGACGCAAGCGCGGGTATGTCCTCAGGCCTTTCCCTGAGCGGCGGGATATGGACCCTGCAGACGTTCAGCCTGTAGTAGAAGTCCAGCCTGAACCTCCCGGCCGAAACCTCCCTTTCTATGTCCTTGTTGATGGCGGCAACTATCCTGGTGTTTACGCTCATCTCGCGGTTCGAGCCCAGGGGCCTGAACGAGCCCGTCTCCATGAACCTCAAGAGCATGGCCTGCACCGGGAGCTCCATGTCGCCTATCTCGTCGATGAAGAGGGTGCCGTTATCGGCTGCCCGCAGAAGCCTGTCCTTCGAGTCCAGCGCGCCCGTAAACGCGCCCTTTACGTGGCCGAAGAGCTCGTTCTCCAGGAGGCCCGCCTTCAAGGAGGCGCAGTTCACGGCGATGAAGGGCATCTCCTTCCTTACGCTCTCGAATGGAGGGCGCGCGCCACAGACTCCTTCCCCGTGCCGCTCTCGCCCGAGATGAGACAGGTAGGCCCGTGTCCTTTACCCGCAGCACGAACCTCGCCACCTCCTTCATGGCCGGCTCGACCCTGCCATGCCCCGCAGGCGGGCTCAGGCCCGTCCGCAGGGGTTATGCCCGAGCACTCTCTATCTCGTCAATGGAGCACGGTTTCGTGAGGTAATTATAGCCGCCGAGCTTCATGGCGGTTACCGCGTCGGCTATGGAGCCGTACCCGGTAAGAATGATGCAGGCCGTGGCGGGCCTTACCACCCGGAGCCTTGAGAGCACCTCGAAGCCGTTCATGCCGGGCATCATCATGTCTATTATGGCGGCGTCAAAGGGCGAGGCCGAGGCGTTCGAGAGCGCCTCCTCCTGTAGCGGCAGGCTTGACGTCATGTCCGCGGGCGGATAAGCGCCATGCAGAGGGCTCTTCCTGAAGACCTGTCGTCGTCGAGGACCAGTATGCGCGCCATCGCCGGCCCCCTTTCCGTTCCCATCGGCAGCCGGGGGCAGGAGGAGGTCTACCCTGGTGAGGCCGGGCCTGCTCTCTATCTGTATATCGCCTTTAAGGTCGCGCATTATGCCGTAGCTCACGGAAAGGCCGAGGCCGTGCCCTTGCCGACCGGCTTTGTCGTAAAGAAGGGCTCGAAGACCCTCTTTAAAAGCTCCCGGGGGATGCCGGGCCGTCATCGAAACGCTCACCTGAAGTGAAGCCGGAGAAGGACGTCGATTACAGAAACCTTCCGCCCCGTTCTCTCGACAGCGTCCATCGCGTTCCTTACGACGTTAAGAGAGGCCTGCCTGAACCTGTCCGGGTCCGTGGAGGCGGTATCCCGGGTCGAGGCTGGTGGAAAGCTCGACCGATTTCGACCCCTCCCCTTGTGGCGAACTTCAAGGCCCTCTGGACGAGCGGGTTGACGTCGGTCGGCTGAAGGCGCGTGGCCCCGGCCTGCGAAAAACCCAGGAGGTCGTTTATTATGCCTCTGCACTTTCTATCTCGCCTTTCATGTCGGAGAGGTGCTCGCTCTGTGACCCCCTCGGAAGGTCCCGCGCGCCGCCCTTTTCCACCATGCGCGCTATTTCGTCGGAGATTATCGAGATGGTGCCGAGGGGGGTATTGAGCTCATGGGCTATGCCGGCGGCAAGCTGGCCTATGGCGGCCATCTTCTCGACCTTCTCCATAAGCTCCTCCTGCCGTATCCTTATGAGCCCCTTTCCGGTAACGTTCATTATGATCTCGAAGACGCTGCCCGGGGCGCCGCCCTTGCCGCCGG
Organism: Deltaproteobacteria bacterium; assembly: GCA_015075075.1. Taxonomy (GTDB): domain Bacteria; phylum Desulfobacterota; class GWC2-55-46; order GWC2-55-46; family GWC2-55-46; genus UBA5799. Next base: position 162,659 of record JABTVA010000001.1, read on the forward strand.
CGGGGACGGCAACGACCTCGAACTCGCGCGGCCCGCCGTCGCCCTCGAGCGTGAACTCGTAGTGGGCGGGCGTGCCGCATTCAATGGCCCGCCCGGTCGGGCAGATGGCGCAGAACTCCGAGCCCCGGCTCGCGACCCTGTAGCAGGCCCTTCTCCTGCCCGTCTGGGTCCCGAACCACTCGGCTGCCCTCTGGTTCATCCACTGTATCCTGTGCCGGCAGTCTATATAGAGCAGCGCGGCGTCCAGGCTGTCGAGCGCTTCCTCGATCTTCATGGGGTCAATCCGGATTGAGAAAGGGACCGCTTTCCGGGCCGGGACGGCCCCGGACCTTCGGACAACGGCCCTGCATTGGATTATACCCCTAAAAAACCGCCCCAGACAAGAAAAGATGTTATCAGGCCGCACGCGCGGCTTTTTTGAATTGCGCTACGGACGGCATGGACTTGCCGCGTTATTCGACGGACGTTAAGGATATTTCGGCTGCCACCACCCGGATACATGCACGATTCGGGCTCCGTCGGGTCCACAGGGACCGGCCAGAGGACGGCTGCGGGGTATGCCGTGCCGAAGGCCTGTAGACGGGCAAAGCTTGGCAACCAGGGCCCGGTGTTCTATAATAGCGCCATGCCGGTAACGAGCCGTAATTTTTCCTATATCCGCCTGGCCCTTCATGCCGCGCTGCTCCTCATCATCTGGTGGTCTCTCACGGACGGCGATACGGGGGCGCTCTACGCGGGCCTGCCCTTTGCCGTCATAGGCGCCGCAATCTGGTCGCTTCTCGGAAGCCCGCCACCGATAAGCGCCCGGGGGCTTGCGGCCTTCGTGCCGTTTTTCGCGTGGGAGTCGCTCCAGTCCGGGCTTGACGTTGCCTTCAGGGTATTCAATCCGCGCCTCCCGGTGGCGCCGGCCTTCATCCTTGTCCCGCTCCGGCTGCCCGAGAGCGCGCCGAGGACCTTCCTTGCCGGCGCGCTCAACCTTCTGCCCGGGACACTGAGCGTGGAGATAAACAGGGACCTGATTCAGGTGCACGTGATCGACGAGAACGGAGGCGCAATGAGGAGATTGAAGATGCTTGAAGAGCGCGTGGCCGGCGTATTCGGCCTGCGGCTCGATTGACGAGGGCCGGCATGGACGGGCTCTGCTTCGCCCTTGCGGTTTTCCTGATACTCAACATACTCGCGGGCCTGTACCGCGTGCTCCGCGGCCCGACCAGGGCCGACAGGATGCTGGCCTTCCAGCTCTTCGGGACTACCGGGGTCGCAGCGCTCCTCCTCCTGTCCGAGGCCGCCGAAGAACCCATGCTCCGCGATATCGCCCTTGTCTTCGCGCTCCTTTCGGTCATAACGTCCGCCGGGTTCGCGAGGACGGTAAGAGGCCGGAACGGCCACGGGGGGAGCGGCGGATGACCGTGGTCGACGCGCTCTCGACGGCCCTCCTCCTTTCAGGGGCGGTCTTTTTCCTCGCGGGGACGGTCGGCATCATACGCCTCCCGGACGTCTACACGAGGCTCCATGCCCTTACCAAGGCCGACAACCTCGGGCTGGGGCTCATAACGGCCGGGCTCGTCCTGCAGTCAGGGTCCCTTCCCGGAGCGATAAAACTCGCCCTCATATGGTTCCTGGTGATATCAAACAGCTCTACCATAAGCTATCTCATCGCGCATGCCGCGAAGAAATCGGGCGTAATGCCCTGGAGGAAAGGCGATGGAAAGCGTTAGCCTCCTCGATATAATCCTTGCCGCCTCGCTTATCCTCCTTGCCTGGCGGCTCGTGACCACGCCGGACCTCTTCAAGGCGGCCGTACTTTTCATCACCCTGAGCCTCTTGATGGCCCTGGCCTGGGTGCGCCTCAAGGCCCCGGACATAGCCCTTGCCGAGGCGGCCATAGGCGCCGGGATCACCGGCATCCTCCTCATTGACACGCTCGGGCGGCTCGGCCCGGGACGTCGCGGCAGAGGGGACGGCGGCGGCGGGCAGGCGGGGTAAGGAAACCGGATGGGGATCAGCAGGCTTCATAAAATATTTGCCGCCGTCCTCTCAGGAGGCCTCGCGCTGGCCCTTATCGCCTCTATTTCCGGCCTGAACGAGGGAGACGGCCTTTCGCGCCAGGTCCGCGCCTCTATCGAGGAAAGCGGCGTAAAAAGCGAGGTAACCGCCGTGCTCCTCAACTTCAGGGGCTATGATACCCTACTCGAAATAGCGGTGCTCCTCCTGGCGCTCATAGGCGTAACGGCCCTTGCCGAGGGGGAAACGGCCCCTGAGAAGGCCGATGTCCGCGACCCGGCCCTCTCAGGCCTTGCGGAGCTTATACTGCCGCTCATGGTGCTGGCCTCGGGCTACCTCCTCCATGCCGGCACATACGCGCCCGGAGGGGCGTTCCAGGCAGGGGCGGTGCTGGCGGCCGCCATACTCCTGGCGCGCCTTGCGGGGATTGCCGAGCCGGAAAGGCGGAAAGGCGCGCTCGCGGGCATTGCGGCCATCGGTTTCGCCGTCTTCCTCTCAGCGGCACTCGCGCCGCTTCTGCTCGGCGCGCGTTTTTTCGACTATCCCGGGCAGGCCGCTCACGCAATCATCGTCGTCGTCGAGGGGGCCCTGGCCATCTCGACCGCCTTGATACTCTACCTCCTGTTTTCCGAATGCTCCTCCATCCGGCAGTGGCGCGGGCGGAAAGGAGAGGCGGAATGACACAATGGATGGCGTATTCCGTATGCGGGCTGCTCCTTTTCACAATCGGCCTCTACGGGACCATTGCCTACGGCCACGTCTTCCGGAAGGTACTCTCCTTCAACATAATGGGGAGCGGCATATTCCTTTTCCTCGTAAGCATAGCGGGCCGCGCGCCCGGCCACCCTGACCCGGTGCCCCATGCCATGGTGCTTACCGGCATAGTGGTGACCGTCAGCGCAACGGCCTTTGCCCTCGCGCTCCTGAGAAAGATGAATTCAGAAACCGGAGAGGAAAGCCTCGGGCCAGGGCAGGAATACCGTTCCGGAAAGGAGGGGGAGTGATGCATGGCGCTCCGCCGTGGGCCGCACTGGTCATAGCCCTGCCGCTCGCTGCCGGGGTCCTGGCGCTCCTCTTCCGGGGCCGCCCGGCAAGGGCCGCTTCGGTCATATCGGCTCTCCTCATCCCCGGCTCGCTCGCACTGCTCTCGGGAACGGTCCTCCGGGGCGGCGCGCTCCGCTATCGCATAGGCGGATGGGGCGCGCCCCTCGGCATAGACCTTTTCGCTGACGGCCTGAGCATAGTGATGCTCTGGATGACCGCGTTCGTGGGTACGGCCGTCACGGCCTACTCCGTCTTCTACTTCCGGGGTAATGCTGAAAAAGAGCGCTTCTTCTGGCCGCTCTGGATGTTTCTCTGGGCCGGGCTCAATGCAATTTTCCTTTCAGGGGACGTCTTCAACCTCTACGTCTCGCTCGAGGTGATGGGGCTCTCGGCGGTGGCCCTCGTCTGCATCGCGGGAGGCAGAGAGGCCCTCACGGCCGGCTTGAGGTATTTCCTTGTGGCCATAACGGGCTCCCTCACCTATCTCCTCGGCGTGGCCATGCTCTACGCCCAGTACGGGTCGCTCGATATCTACCTTATCGGCGAGGCTGCCGGGCCGGGGCCTGCCGCGGCTACGGCGGCGGCGCTCATGACAGCCGGCCTCCTGGCCAAGACCGCGCTCTTCCCGCTCCATTTCTGGCTCCCGAGGGCGCACGCGAGCGCGCTCTCCCCGGTAAGCGCCGTCCTTTCGGCGCTGGTCGTAAAGGCGTCCTTCTACATGGTGCTGCGCCTCTGGACTGACGCCTTCGGGAACGCGCTTGCCCCCCAGGCCGGCCTCTTCCTCGGCGCGCTCGGATGCGCGGCGGTCGTCTGGGGCGCGCTCATGGCGATGAGGCAGAAGAGGCTTAAGATGCTCGTAGCCTACTCGACCGTCAGCCAGATAGGCTACCTCTTTCTCTTCTTCCCCATGGCGGCCCACCCGGACGCGTTTACCGGGGCCGTGTACCAGGCCCTCTCCCACGCATTCGCAAAGGCGTCCATATTCCTGTCCGTCGGCAACATGATGAGGTCCGTCGGCAACGACGCCATCGAGGGGCTCGCCGGGGCCGGGAAGAGCGTCCAGACGAGCGTATTCGCATTCGGCATCTCGGGGGCGAGCCTGATGGGCCTTCCGCCGAGCGGAGGCTTCATAGCCAAATGGCAGCTCGTAAAGGCCTCCGTCGAAACGGGGCAGTGGTGGTGGGCCGCCGTGATAATGGCCGGGGGCCTGCTTGCGGCGGCCTACGTATTCCCGGTCCTCAGGCGCTCTTTCGCGGACGGGGGGGCCGCCGGAGAGGCCTTAAAGGTGCCGTACGGGATGGAGGCAGCGGCTATGGCCCTGGCCGTGCTTTCCCTTGTCCTCGGGATAGGCGCGGCAATACCGCTTTCTTTTTTCTGGCCTGCACGGTTATGAGGAAGGGATTCAAATGAGCGCTGAAAACTGGATGCCGATATTCGTCCTCATGAGCTCTTTATGACCGGGCTCCTCATCTTCAGCCTGGATGAGAGCCGGCACGCGCTCAGGATGCACCTCAACATGCTCGGGGCCACGGTTAAGCTCGTCCTCGTCGGCGTCATGCTCTGGGGCGTCTTCCACGAGAGGGCGTACGAGATGCGCTTTCCCGTGGGCGGGCATTGAGATGATATTCAGGGCGGACGCCCTGGCGATGATCTTCCTCACTTCTCTCCGCGGTCCTCTGGCTCGTTACGACGGCCTATGCGGTCGGCTATCTCGAAGGAGCGCCGAACAGGAGGAGGTTCTTCGGGTTCTTCAGCCTCTGCGTCACCTCCACAATGGGAATATCGCTCGCCGGGAACCTCTTTACCTTCTTCATATTCTACGAGATGCTCACGCTTACGACCTACCCGCTCGTGGTGCACAGGGGCACGAAAAAGGCGCTGGACGCGGGCGCTACCTATCTCAGGTACACGCTCGTCGGCGGCGCGGTGCTGCTTGTCGGCATAATCTGGCTCCATGCCATTGCCGGGCCGTTCGAGTTCACGACCGGCGGGGCGCTCGGCCACCTGGGCCCGGAGCATGCGTCCTCCCTCGTAATCATCTTCGCGGTCCTCATGGCCGGGCTCGGGGTGAAGGCGGCGATAGTGCCCCTTCACGGATGGCTCCCGACCGCCATGGTCGCGCCAGCTCCGGTAAGCGCGCTACTTCACGCGGTCGCGGTCGTCAAGGCGGGTGTTTTCGGCATCGTGCGGGTCGTCTATAACGTCTACGGCATCGAGTCCGCCTCGGCACTGGGCGTGACCGCGCCGCTGGCCGCGGTCGCGGCGGTGACGATAGTATACGCCTCAGTAAGGGCCCTATCGCAGGACGACTTGAAGAGAAGGCTCGCCTTCTCCACCGTCAGCCAGCTGTCGTACATAATCCTCGGCATAGCGCTTGCCGGGCCGATATCCACGGTCGGGGGGCTCGCGCACCTGGCGCACCAGGGCATAATGAAGATAACCCTCTTTTTCTCGGCGGGGATAATCGCCGAGACCATAGGGCTGCACAGGATAAGCGAGATGAACGGGGTTGGCCGAAGGCTCCCCGTCACCTCAGCCGCGTTCACGGTCGCGGCCCTCGGCATGATAGGCGTTCCGCCCACGGCGGGTTTCATCTCCAAATGGTACCTCGGGACCGGCGCGCTCGCCTCCGGGCAGCCCTGGGTCCTCGCTGTGCTGGCCGTGAGCACGCTCCTGAACGCGGCCTATTTCCTTCCCGTGATAAACGCCATCTGGTTCGGGGAGCGCAGCGCCTCCTGGCCGGAAGAGAAGGGACGGGGGCGGTTCTGGGAGGCCGACCCCTGGCTCCTGGCGCCGATATGCGTGACCGCGGCCATGACCGTGCTCGCGGGCCTGCTCGCAGGCGAGTTCTTCAGCCCCCTCGAATGGGCGAAGCTCATAGCCTGGAGGGAATACAGGTGACCGAGGGTCTCCTCATATCCGCAGGAGGCGCGCTCAGTCCGTGGCTTCCCGCTATCGCAGCCGCCCTGCCGCTCCTTTTAGCTCCCCTTTCGAAGTTCGGGGAAAGCCGGTCCGTCATGCTCTGGCTTGCGCTCATCCCGTCTCTCTTCGCGGCTAGCCTGGCCGTATCCGGCTACAGGGCTGTCGAGGCCTATCCGGGCGCGCTCCTGGGCCTGAGGCTCGGCCTCGATGACATTGGGGCGGCGTTCCTCCTCTTCACCTCCTTTCTATGGGCGGCCGCCGGCGCATACGCGAATTATTACATCGAGGGAGAGGGGTCGAGGAGGAGGTTCCTCTTTTTCCACCTCCTCGCGATGTCCGGCAATTTCGGAGTGATACTGGCGCAGGACATCGCGGGCTTTTACATGTTCTTCGCGCTCCTGACCTTTTCAGCCTACGCGCTGGTGATACATGACGGCACCGGGGCGGCGCTCCGCGCCGGCAGGGTGTATATTGCGATGGCAGTCCTCGGCGAGGCCCTCCTTGCAGCGGGGTTTTTCCTTGCAGCGGACGCGGCGGGCGGGCTGACCGATCTATCATTCATCCCGTCGGCTGTCGCAAGCGGTACCTACGGCGATTTAACCATTGCGCTGCTCATTTCAGGCTTCGGGATAAAGGCCGGCCTGGTGGTCCTCCACGTATGGCTGCCGCTCGCCCACCCGGTCGCCCCCGTGCCGGCAAGCGCGCTCCTTAGCGGGGCCATGATAAAGGCGGGCTTGCTCGGCTGGATAAGGTTCCTGCCGCTGGGTGAAGCAGCGCTTCCGGGATGGGGTTGGCTCCTCATAGGAGCCGGCCTTTCAGGGGCCTTCTACGGTGCGGTCGCGGGCTCTCTACAGGATGATAAAAAGACCGTCCTCGCGTATTCGAGCGTAAGCCAGATGGGAGTGATGGCCGCTGCCCTGGGCCTTGCCCTCATCGCGCCGGATGCGTGGCCAGGGGTCCTCGCTGCTGTACTTATCCTTGCGGCGCACCATGCCTTCGCAAAGGGGGCGCTATTCCTCTCGACCGGCATCCCCATGCCGGGCAGGCATCGTGTCCCGGCGCGCGCCCTCTTTTTAACAGGCGTGCTGTTACCCGCCCTGGCCCTTGCCGGAGCGCCGTTTACGACCGGCATCATAGCAAAGACGGCCCTCAAGGAAAGCCTCTCCTTCCTGCCTGCCGGCGAAGGCCCGGCAATGGAGGCTATGCTCCTCCTCTCGTCAATTGCGAGTTCCGTTATAATGGCCAGGTTCGTTATCGTCATGCTCCGGACGGAAAGCCCCCGTGCCGGAGACCGCCAGGCCTGGCCCGGCCTGGTGCTCCCCTGGGCCGCGCTGGTTGCGCTCGCTCCGGCCGTTCTTCTCATGCTCCATTGGGAAAGCTCCGCAGTATTGAATCCCTCGCTCCAGTCCGTGGTCGCGTCAGTCTACCCGATCATGGCAGGGGCCCTTGCCTATGCCGTCATGGCGATGCTGGCCCGAAGAACGGCCTTCAGGATATCTGTCCCTCCCGGGGACCTGCTGGTCGTTATGCTTCCTTTTCTGGACGCGGCGAGGAGGGCTTTAACGGTGGCGTCTTCCGCCCTTTCAATCGGGCCGGGCCGGGCCGCCAGGACGGCAGGACTCAATGAGGCCCTTACAAAAAGTCTGGAAAGGATTGAGGCGGGGTTCCTCGACGGCTTGGGCTGGCTGCTTTTCCTTGCCGTCGCGGCCGGGCTGGCGCTCCTTGCCTGAACCCCTTCCCGGCGAATACGCTTTTTTTTACGAGGCCGATGCGAAAATCTGTTGACGGGCGGACAGGATCATGCTAAATACTTTTTATGAAATTGATTTTCAATATCAATTTGGAAGTAAATAGTTGCCCATGCCCCTGCTCCGATGCGCTGAAACGAACAAGCCTCTGGGAACACTTCGTTTACAGATAATAACCCTGTTTTTTTTGCAACTTAAATGAAAATGAATGTCAATTTCATTTAAAGGGGCGCATTATGATTGAACTTTTTTTTAAGGGCGGGCCGCTCATGTACCCGATCATAGCGTGCTCGGTCTTCACTCTCGCCATCGGGGCCGAGCGGGCCTTCTATTATATAAGGACGGCCGACCGCAAGGATTTCCTCAAGGAGGTGCGGGCGCTCATCTCGAAAAAAGAGTTCGACAGGGCGCGTTCCCTTTCTGCGGATGCCAGGGGCCCGCTGGCTGCGGTAATCGCCGAGGCGCTCCTCAAGAGAGAGCTGGGCGTACCGGCAGTCGGGGAAGCCATTTCATTCAGAGGGTCCCTCGAACTCAAAGGCATGAGCAGAAACCTCCATGTTCTTGAGCTTATCGGGAGGGTTGCCCCCCTCATGGGTCTACTAGGTACCGTGCTCGGCATGGTGGCCGCCTTCATGGCCGTGTCCGCCTCCAGGGGCCAGGTAGAGCCATCCATGCTGGCCGGGGGCATCTGGGAGGCCCTTATAACTACCGTGGCCGGGCTCTCGGTGGCAATACCGGCGCTCGTGCTCCATCATTTTTTCGAGGACAGGGTCAAGGAGACAGCGTACAGGATAAGGCACCACGGCGCCGAGCTGATGGAGATATTGAAGGAATCCGATGATAGAGCTTGACGAGCATAGGTCGGAGCGCATGTGGCTGGACTTGACGCCCATGATAGATGTGGTCTTCCTGCTCCTCCTCTTTTTCCTCCTGACCTCCATGTACGCGAGGCCGCAGTTGCCGCTCGACCTGCCGCAATCGGAGACCGCCCTGACGCCCGCCGAAAGCGATGTACATGTGGCTATAAAGGCGGACGGGAGCATCCACCTGAACGGGGAGAAGACCGGCATGAAAGACCTTTCAGGAGAGCTCGCCCGCATATACGGTGTTTCAGGCAAGAGGGAACTGGCCCTTGCCTCGGATAAAGGGGTGCCCTTCGGACTGGTGGTTGAAGTCATGGACGCCGCCCGAAAGGCCGGTGCCGAGGACATTTCCATAGTCACTGATAAAAAGAGATGATGCGCGTAAGCCGGTTAAATGCCTCCCTCGCCTTTTCGGCCCTTTTCCATGCCGGGATACTGGCCTTTGCAATCGACCTCCGCCCTGTTCCCGTTTTTGAGCCGGAAAGGATCGCGGTCAGGTTCATGCAGGCCGACACCCGGACAACGGAGCCGCAAGCGCAAAAAACTGCTCAAACCGCGGAAAGGGCCGCTCCATTGCCCGCCAAGCAGACCAGGGCCCCGGAGAAAAAGGCCCTGCCAGTTCAAAGACAGGAACCTGCGGCGGCCCTGCCGAAGCATGAACCAGCCGCTTTGCCTGACTCTTTTGCTGTCGAGCAAGCGGCAGACCCGGCGCCGGCGCTCCCTGCTGATAGCGAGATAAGGCGGATTGAGGTTCCGCCTGAGGCGGAGCCTGCGCCCTCTGCCGCTGCCGGCGCCGCGTCCGTAAGCGCGCCCGAAAAGGATGAAGCGGTCGCGGTAAGGCTTTCCGAATACCTTGCAACCGTCAAATCCGCGGTGGAGAGGAACAAGGAATATCCGGTCTTCGCAAAGCAGCTCGGCATCCAGGGCACGGTCGTCATCCGGACCGAGATAGCATCCGACGGGCTCATAGCCTCGGCCGCTGTTTTCGCCTCGTCCGGGCACAAGGGCCTCGACAGGTCCGCGCTTTCCGCGGTAAAGGCCTCGGCCCCGTTCAGGCCGCCCTCCAACTTCGGCCTCGGCGGCAGGGTCGTTATTGACATACCAATGACATACGTAATCAACTGAGGCTCCCACCGAGGCCCAAGCAGCATGAAGGAGGATAGGAGTCGTGAAGCGCCATATGTTTTTTGCAGTGCCGTTATTTACCCTGCTCCTGGCGGCCCGGTCCGCGGGGGGCGTAGAGGTCCCGGTCGTGGACAGGATAGTAATCGAGGAGACCGAGGAGGCCAAGGCCCTTACCGAGAGGAAGGAGAGCTCTTACGCAAAAACGGTCATCACGAAAAAAGAACTTGAGGAGCTCGGCGGCCAGACCGCTGCCGACGTGCTCCGCCGCCTCCCGAGGATATTCTTCTCCGGCCCGCCGGCCACGAACAAGGACGTCCGCATGGCCGGGCTGGACAAGGAATTCCAAAACGTGCTCATAAACGGCAACAGGCCGCCCGGCGGGGGCGAAAAAAGGGAATTCGCCCTCGACAGGATACCGGTCGAGGACATAGAGCGGATCGAGGTGCTCAAGAACCCGACTGCGGCCTACGATTCGGACGCCGTCGCCGGAATCGTGAACATCGTATTGAAGGAGCCGCCCAAGACGCAGTCGTTGAGCGCCTCGGTCTCCCTCAACTACAACGACCTGGCCGACAGGTTCGGTGAGAAGGCCGCGGCAAGCTACGGGGACAAAAAAGGGCCGTTAGGGTTCACGATCGGCGGGGTCCGGAACAGGGAATACAGGGGCAAGGACAAATCGGCAACCGACACCTCCAAGAACGAACGTGAGGCAGAGACCGAGATTGTCAGGACCACAACAACCTCTGCGAACCTGCGGCTGTCATACGAAATAGGCGAAAACGACAAAATCACCTTCTCGCCATACCTGACGAAGCAGTCCGAGGCGAAGGACAAGGTAAAGACCGTCTTCAACCTCGCTACCGGTGCGGCCAAGAACAGGAACAACGAAAAGGAGGACAAGGACAATACGCTCCAGGGCTACGGCCTCGAATGGGAGCACAGGTTCCGGAGCGGGTCGTCTTTAAAGACAGCCGCCTCCTTCAGCGAAAACAAGGAGGACAAGGACAAGGTAACGGCCCAGTTCACCGGGGCTGGCCTTACCTTCAGCAAGAACGTCTTCGAGAACGAGGTAAAGACCGACCGGGATATGGTCCTCTCGGCCGACTACAAGACGCTGGTCTCCGGCCCGTTCAACACGGAGCACGTTCTCTCGACCGGCGCGAAATACAGGGACAAGGACAGGGACGTCGAAAAGCTCGTATACGAGATCAACAGCTCCGGCGCCTATAAGCTCAACTCCACCCCGGACGACAGCTACTCGGTAAGGGAGAAAATAACCGCGTTTTATGTAATGGACGAGGCCTCGGTCAGTGACAAGCTGGTCATCACGCCGGGCCTCCGGGTGGAGATAACAGACGGGGAATACGCAACCTCCGGCGGGAGGCAGGCAAGCGGCGACTTCACCGACTGGAACCCCTCGCTACATGCCCTTTACAAGCTCGGCGGCGGCCTCCAGGCGAGGGGTTCGATAGCGAGGACCATCGGAAGGCCCCCGTTCAAGGAAAAGGTGCCGACGAGGTCGGTAAAAGCCGACAAGGTGGAGGAGGGAAACCCTGACCTGAGCGCGTCCAAATCAATCAACTATGAGGCCTCGGTCGAGAAGTTCGTCGGCAAGACGGGTGTAGTCGCGCTTGGCGCTTTCTACAAAGACATCGACGGGATGATAGAGAAGAAGGAGATAGGGACGGACACCCTCACCGGGCTGCCCGTCGTGAAGCCGGTAAACGTATCCGAGGCGGTCGTCAAGGGCATCGAGATAGAGGCCAAATCAGGGCTTGGCTTCGTGGGGCTCAAGGACTTCACCGTGAACGCCAACTACTCGCTCCTCGACTCTGAAGTAATTGACCCTAATACCGGGATAAAGAGGCGGGCCAAGGACCAGCCGAAATCCGTGGCGAACGTGGTACTCAGGTACGAAAACAAGGGGGCCGGCCTCTCTGCATCGGTGGGCGTAAACTACATAGGAGAGAAGATAGACGATTCCGACCCCACGAAGCCCAGGAAGGTCGAGCAACCCTTTACCCAATGGGACGCCTCGTTCAAGAAGAGCCTCTACAAGGGCGCAAGCGTCTTTGGAAGCGGCGTAAACCTCTTCGCCGAGAAAAAGGAGAATAGCGACGGAATAAAGACCGAGCTTGAGGAGGTCGGCAGGACCTTTCTCCTCGGCTTGAGGTACGACATATGATCCGCTGGACGAGGAGGCTCCACAAATGGTTCGGTCTCGCCGCGGCCCTGATAGTTGTGACGACCACCGTCACGGGCTTCCTCCTCATACACAAGAAGTCGCTGGAATTGAACAAGGTCCGGGTGGGTATGCCGGGGTACTCGGTAACGAGGACCGTTGACGCCTCGGAAATACTCCAGCTTGCCGATGGCGGCATGATAGCCGCGACCAAGCAGGGCGTTTTCCTCAAGGGCGGCGATGGCTGGGCGCTGACGCTCCCGGCACAGGTAAAAAAGATCCACCTACATGATGAGACTCTGTACGCGGCCTCTAATGACGGCCTTTTCGCGAGCGGCAACGGAAGGGAATGGAAAAACCTGATGCCGGGGCACGATGTCAAGTCGGTCCGGTTCGACCCGCTCGCAATAACTGTTGCAACCTCCAAAGGGATATACACAAGGGAAGCGTACCCGGGGAACGGGTGGAAGCGAGTTCTGGGTTTCGAGGGGAATGCCCTGGACGTGCGGCATATGGAGCCGGACGGCAGGGGCGGGATGCTCCTTGCCGCCAAGGAGGGCATCTATGCCCTCGGGCCAGGCGGCCTTAAAATGGAGGAGGCGCTTGCGCCCGGCGGCGAGGACAGGGTAGACATCCAGAAGATAATCACGGACATACACACCGGCGACTTCTTCGGTGCGTATTTCTATATATTCATGGATTTCGTCGCAATAGGCCTGGTCATAATGGCCATTACAGGGATATACATCTGGTGGTGGCCGAAACAGAAACGACGCCAGGCTACCAGGGCCGCCGGGAATAACGCGTAAGGATTGAAGCCCGCCTGCCGAAGCCTTGGACTAAAGTCCATCGCCTCGGCAGGCGGGAAGCCTGATTAATTCCGTTTTCTGTCATTCTGATGGAGCGTAGCGACCGACAATTTTTGCAGGACAGCAAAAAATTGAATGCCGAGCCTCTTGGCGAGGCAGCCCGAAGGGGCGAGCCCCAGGACAGGCGCGAGATAAGAATCTCATCACCTGGCTTAATTCCATGCCGAGATTCTTCGCTCCGCTCAGAATGACAATGACCTTCCTTAAAGCATCGCGGTCCAGCCGCCGTCTATGACGAGCGCGTGGCCTGTTACGTAATCCGACGCCCTCGAGGCCAGGAAGACCGCGGTCCCCGCGAGCTCCTCGGGCCTTGCGCCCCTTCCGAGCGGGACCCTTTCCCTTATGAACGCCATGAATGAGCTGTCGCCCGTCAAGTCCCTGGTCATGTCCGTCTCGAATAGGCCGGGGCAGATCGCGTTCACCTGTATGTTGTGTTTCCCCCACTCGGCGGCAAGGGTCTTGGTAAGGAGTATCACCCCTGCCTTGCTCGCGTTATAGGCCGCCGATTCGGGGAATGCCGCGAGCCCGGCAACGCTCGCGATATTGATTATCTTACCGGAGCGCTGCCGTATCATGTGCCTGCCCGCCTCCTTTGCGCAAAGGAGCTGTCCCCTGAGGTTAACGTCCAATACCGCGTCCCAGTCCTCGGTCTTCATATTCTCAGCGGCGGATATCCTGAAGATGCCCGCATTATTAACCAGTACGTCGACCCTGCCGAGGTCCTCGATGGTTTTTTCGACCAACGCCCTTACGCTCCCCTCGTCTCCCACGTCGGCCTTTACCCCGATCGCCTTTCTCCCCAATGCCCTTATCCCGTCCACAGCCTCCTTTGTGTCGATGATGTCGGAGACGGCTACATCGGCCCCGGCGCCGGCGAGGCCAAGGGCCATTGCCCTGCCGAGCCCCCTTGCCCCGCCCGTCACGATAGCGGCCTTGCCCGCGAGGTCGAAAAGACCGTTCATAGCCCACCTCTGTTTTTGATTAGATGCAATCTAATTATAGCCAAACCTGCCCGGCCATGTTTTTATGACAGGCAGAGCTTGGGCAATTCAGTTTTCTTTAATACGACCCTGCCCCCATCACGAATCAAGTTTTTAAATCCACGGGCGATATAAAAAGGATAGATGTCTTCAGCGCCGTTGTAAAAAATGCGCAAGGGCGGGTCAAATATTGGCCTACCCCGGTCCGGCACAATCTTTTTTTCCACGTTTTATTGTGAAAATTTCCGGGGCTGTGACTCCGGTTACATACCAAACCTTTATAAATCTACTATTACGATTTAAAATGGCGGACCGCTTGCCCGATTCCCAAGAGGCAAGCAGAATCCAGTTCCATCTGATAAAAACGCTTCAGGATGGGCTTCGAAACGTTTAAAAATCACCTGCTCTTCTTAGGAACCGCGGAGGCGAGCGTGCGCCTTACCCTAAAAGCCCCATTTCTGCCATTTCTCTTCATGCTCCTTATCCTTTCAAGCGGCTGCATCCCGGTCATGCAGAACAATTTCGCCGACCTTGAAATGCGCGCCAGGAAGCTCAAGAACATAAGCGTCCTTGCGCCCAAGATAAAGGTCTATGAGCTCAGCGCGGGCGACGTCTCCGAATTAAGGGACGATTGGAGCGCAGTCGGCACCGGGAATACCGAAAAGTCCGTGATCGCGGAGCTTAAGAGAAAAGGGGTCAGCGCCTCCATACTGCGTCCGAAATCCGCAATCAAGGAAGAGTACGAGGACCTTATGCTGCTTTATGACGCGGTAATGGCGAGCGTGTACAGGCATACCGTTGTCAGGCAGGGCAACCCGGAGGTGTTCCCGGAGAAAATAAGGGACTTCGACTACGCAGTCGGCTCACTGGACAGCATATTGTCCGGCAATAAAGCGGACGGCCTGCTCATAGTCTCGGGTTCGGATGAGATATCCACGTCAGGCAGGAAGGCCCTTCGCGTGGTCCAGGCAATAAACCCGTTTGCGCAGGCCCAGATGTCGGGAGTCACCTTCATCGAAGCGGCCCTTGTGGACAGGAAGGGGAACATACTCTGGTGGGAAAGCTTCGCGAACAGCGGCGGTTATGACCTGCGCGACCCGAACAGCGCGGGCAAATTCGTTACAGAGCTTCTCGACCGCTTCCCGGGAGGAGGGAAATGAGAAGGGCGACCTGCATACTGCTGCTGGCCCTCTTTTTTTCGGGCTGCGCCGCAACCAAGCTGGCCCCCGTGACAGGGCCGGGCTTTACAAAGGAAGAGGACGAGAAGCGGCTCTGGACGCGCTCCGAAGAGGAGCAGGCCGCGATAGGCCGCAGCGACATAATCTACAGGGACAAGGAGCTGGATTCCTACCTGAACGGCGTAGCGGCCAAACTCCAGCCCCCCGGCGTATACAAGCTCATCCCTTTCAAGATAGTCGTCATCAGGAACCCCTACTGCAACGCTTTCGCGTACCCGAACGGCGCGATATACGTACATACGGGCATCCTTTCGCGCATGGAGAACGAGGCCCAGCTTGCCACCCTTCTGGCGCACGAGATGAGCCATTCGACCCACCGCCATCAAATAAGCGGGCACAGGAGCTTCAAAAACAAAGCCGCGTTCAACGCGTCCATGAGGTCCACGCTCGGCTCGATCCCGGCGGTCGGAGAGCTTACCAACATACTCGGCGATATCGGCACGGCGGCGGCGGTTACCGGGCACTCCAGGGAGCTCGAGAGCGAGGCCGACATGGAAGGGCTAAAGCTCGTCATAAAAGCGGGCTACAAGGCGGAGGAGGCCCCAAAGCTTTTCGAGCACATCAAGGCCGAACTGGAGGAAGAGGACGCAAAGGAGCCGTTTTTCTTCGGGAGCCATCCGCGTCTGCAGGACCGGATACGGAATTACAATAGTTACCTCAAGGCCCAGACAGGCCTGAAAAAGGGCGTGATAAACGCCGAAACATTCCGGAAAAAGACCGCGGGCGCGGTCCTTGAGAACGCCTTTCTCGACCTGAAGGCCGGGCGTTTTAAAAGCGCGCTCCGGGGCGGCGAAAAATTCGTGTCTATCAGGCCAGGCGACCCCAGGGGCCATTACCTCATGGGCGAGGCCCTGAGGCAGAGGGGGGACAGGGGCGATGCCGAGGCCGCCGAAAAGCATTTCAGAAAAGCCCTGTCGGCCAATGCATCGTACGCTGACGCTCACAAGGGCCTCGGGCTGGTCTACTACAAATCAGGGAAAAAGGCCAAGGCGCGCGATTCGTTCACAACGTATCTCAAGCTCGCGCCGGACGCAAGGGACAGGTCGTATATTCAAGACTACATCGCGCAAAGCAGATAAGCCGCGCCGCTACGGAGCCTTAGGATGAAAAAAACGCTGCTGCTTTTTCTTGCCCTGCTGATACTGGCCGGTTGCGCCCCGTGGATAAGGACCGGAGGAAAGCATAGCGCGCCCGCGCAAAACGTATCCCTCGACCTGCCGGACGGATGGATGCGCTACAGGACGGACGAATATCTGTTCGTTACGAGGGACGGCGGCAACCTCCAATATATAATGGTCGAGGCGATACACGTCGATTCACAGCTCAAGCACACGAAAAAGAAATTCCACAGGGGGATGCTCCCCCTGGAGCTCTCGGAAATAATAGCCGACAACATGTCCTCGAACCAGGCGATATCGGGGCTCAAGGTCGTCGAGAACAAATCGGCCAAGATCGGCGGGCGGCAGGGTTTCAGGGCTGTGATGAACTACAGGAACAAGGACGGACTTAAAATCAAATCCGTCTATTACGGCTTCATGAAGGACGACTGGTTTTATGGGGTGTCATATGCCGCCCCGCTGAGACATTATTTCAGCAGAGATGTGAAGACTTTCGAGAAAGTAGCGGCGAGCTTATCTCTCATAAGAAAATAGCCGCGGACGCGTTAAGGGCGGTATGGCCCCATAAGCCGTTACTTAACTTTAGCGAATGGCATTGAATCAACCGCTATGCCTTGCCTTAGCAGCAGTTTGAGCGGACGGGACAGGTTTTTCCCCTCTTGACCTCAAGGGGTTACGGCGCGAGCTGTAATCCCTTTTCCTTTTGCGCCTCGGGATTCAACCGGCCCCGAATATTCCCATTTCAGTTTTGCCTCCCTATTGTGAATTGAAATCCGGGCCGGTTCATCTAAAATCGTTTTATCAGGCCATAAAGGAGGTACTTGCCATGGCGGTAAAGAGACTTGAGGAATTCGAAGGCAGGCCCGAGGTCTTGAACGGAATAGACCTTAATAAGCTCTTCGCTTCGGTGGATGCGCTGAGAAACAACCCCGAGCTCGCGAAGTTCAAATTCAGGCTGCACAACAGATGGATCGGGGGCGGGCACAACCGCTCCAGGATAAGCGGTTTTTTCGGGGTCAGCCAGGAGAACAGGCACAGGCAGCCTTTCGAGCTCGACGGCGACGAACCAGAGGTGCTGGCAGGCACGGATAAAGGGGCAAACCCTGTAGAGCACCTGCTAAACGCCCTTGCCGCCTGCCTTACCACGACGCTGGTCTACCATGCGGCCCTGAGAAATATTAAAATTGACGAGCTCGAATCGGAGCTTGAGGGCGATATAGACCTGAGGGGCTTCCTCGGCCTGTCGAACGACGTGCGGCGGGGCTATCAGGACATCCGGGTAACCTTCAGGGTCAAGACCGACGAGGAGAACCTGGACAGGCTCAGGTCCTTATCCAAAGCTCTCGCTGCGTTTGACGTCACGTCCAACGCACCGATATCGACGTCCGGTGAAAGGAAATAGTCTCCCTGAACGGCCTACGCATTAGGCGGGCGACGGCTGGCCCGCCTTCCTGACCTGCAAACCCGGCACTCCCCGCTGGTACGGCGACCGCCTCCTTTCCATGTACCACGAAAAAGTTACAGTATGATAAAATTTAAAGTTTGGCTGGTGCCATCGGATTTATATCAAAAGATTAGCGAGCCGCATGGTGCGACCAGATGAAATCAGCCGTTCAGTTGCGTTTACACTTCATCACTCCTTTTGCCGCGCTGCTCCTCGTTTCTTCCTTCGCCGGAACCCGCCGTTCAGCGGACCCTGCCGCGGTCCGAGGCTTCCGAGCGGATTCTTTGCCGGCCTTTGTGGACGTACAGGGCCGGCCCGCGGATTCGGTGACTCCATAAGGGCCGTGGTGATCTGGATGACATCCTGATAGAAAATCCATCCGGCCACGGGATAGCGTACGGAACGGCTTCAGAGGGCAGTTTCGACGCGCTGATCGTTGCGAAGTTTTCTGGAGCCGCGAGCCCCTCGTCGACTTCCAGCCTTCCCTGGCTACCGGCACCTTTGATCTGTTTCGTCCATGACGGCGACCCCCTGATCAGGGACATCGCAGGGCCGAGGGCAAAGAGGATAGTAGCGCTCGACGCGGCACACAACATTCTTCCTCTCGATGCGGCCTGGGAAGATAATCCCCGTCGACACTTTCCGGAAATGTTCTACCTGCTCGCGTCCGGAAACACGACGCGCCTTTACCCGAAACCTCGGACTGATAATGATAAGGGACCTCAAGGTAACGGGTGTGGCGGCAGGGCCGACCATACCGGACTACAAGCGCGAGTTCTCCTTTGCGGTAAAAAAGGGAGACACCGACCTCCTTGAGAAGCTCAACCAGGGCCTCCTCATCGTCAAGTCCAACGGGGAGTACGAGCGCATATACAAAAAATGGTTCGGGTTCGAGGACCCGTGGCGGAGATACGTTGAATTTTTCTGGCCCGTGATGGTCATCTCGGCCGTGGTCGCGCTTGCGGCCTCCCTGAGCGCCGTAATGCTCCGGAGGATGGTAAAAAGGCGCACCGTCGAGCTCGCTGAAAAGAACAGGCTCCTCAGCCTTGCAAGGGAAGAGCTGAGCGACAGGGTCGTGCAGAGGACGGCTGAGCTTTTGAAGGCTAACGCCGCGCTCACGAGCGAGAACGCCGAGCGGCGGCTCGCCGAGGCCACTCTACGGGATAGCGAGGAGCGGTACCGGTCGCATATCGAAGTGACCGGACAGATCGGCTGGTCCACTGACGCCGGAGGGAACGTCGTGGACGACATCCCGGCCTGGAGGAGGTACACCGGGCAGACCATGGATGAAATAAAGGGGGCGGGCTGGGCCAGGGCCGTCCATCCGGACGATGTAAGCCGCACACTCGATAAATGGCAGCAATCAATCAACGAAGGGGGCTTTTTCGAGACGGAGTACAGGGTAAGAAGGTTTGACGGCGCGTACCGCCATTTTCTGGCCCGCGGCATACCGCTTTTCAGGGAGGACGGGAGGATACGGGAATGGGTGGGCACCTGCATAGACATAACCGAGCGGAAGCAGTCTGAAGACCTCCTAAGGAAGGCGCACGAGGAGCTGGAAACGAGGATAATCGAGCGGACGGCTGAGCTCAAGGCCGCCAACGCCCGTCTCAAACAAGAGATAGCCGAGCGGGAGCGGATGGAGGACGAGCTTATAAAGGCGCAAAAGCTCGAATCGCTCGGGGTGTTCGCGGGCGGCATCGCCCACGATTTCAACAACCTCCTTCAGTCAATAACTAACAACATAGGGGTTGCCAGGCTGTACGCTTCCGAGAAAGACAGCGTGGAGGACGCGCTGGGCGACGCTGAAACGGCGGCGAAGTACGCCTCGCAGCTGAGCCAGCGCCTTCTGACCTTCGCAAAGGGAGGGAGCCCCGTAAAGAAGGCCACTCCGGTATCCCGCCTTATAGAGGAATCTGTCTGCATTTCGCTTAGCGGCTCGAATATCCTCACGGAGTGCGAGGTCCCGGATGGCCTGAGCCCCGTGGAAGTGGACGAGGGGCAGATAAACCAGGTGCTCAATAACCTGCTGATAAACGCAAAGGAGGCCATGCCCCTCGGCGGAAAGATAAGGATACGGGCCGAGGGCGTGAAGGCCGGCGAAAGCGACAATCTTTTCCTTAACGAAGGAGACTACGTGCGGATATCCGTGGAGGACCAGGGCGCCGGCATACCCGGGGAGAACCTCTTAAGGATATTCGACCCTTATTTCAGCACCAAGGAGCGGGGGGCGGAGAAGGGCACAGGACTCGGCCTCTCGGTCTGCCACTCGATACTCATGAAGCACGGCGGGCTCATAAGCGTTGATTCAAAGGCGGGCGTCGGCTCTACCTTCCATGTCTTTCTTCCCGTTTCAAAGGAGCCGCTTCCCGAGGCCGAGGACAAGGCGGCCGGACCTGTCGCATCCGGCGGGAGGATATTGTTCATGGAGGACGAGAGGACCATGTGGAAGTCCGCCGGGCTGCTCCTTAAGACGATGGGGCTCGATGTGGAATTCACGATGAACGGGGCTGAGGCCCTATCCCTCTATGAAAAGGCGCTCGGAGACGGGCGGCCGTTCGACGGAGTCATCCTCGACCTCACGATACCCGGGGGCATGGGCGGCAAGGAGACAATAGCGCGCCTCCGCGAAATCGACAGAAGCGTAAAGGCGATAGTCGTAAGCGGATATACCGACGACCCGGTTATGACGAACTTCAGGGAATACGGTTTCGTACGCGCCCTGGCAAAGCCGTACACGGTGGAGCAGCTGAATAACGCCGTCCGCGAGGAGTTCGGAGGCGCCCGGCCCCAGTCCGCGGGGCTGAGCTGATGTGAACCACCTCATATCAAGGGCGAATGTTTTTTAGACCCCCCCTATCCTTTCGAGATAAGACACATTTTAGATTGTATACCCCTTTCCAGTGGAAGGACCCCCGGAAACGAAAAAGCCGCAATCGCGAAGCGATTGCGGCTTTGATTTTTCTTGGCGTCCCCACAGGGATTCGAAGGTTACTTATCCACGGTGGAGGTGCCGACTTCACTCCGTTTTGGTGGGCCGAGCCCAACAAAACTGTGCCCACCCTTGCAAAGCTGAAAGAAGAGTCAGGGCCATTTTGAAGAGGCCATAGACCAAGTATCTGCTTCCGGGAGCTTTTGCATAATGGCTTATATCGTTTTAAAAAAAAGACCAAGATTTGCGCTTACGACTTAAACCATATTCATTTTTTCGCCAAATGCGATAAAACTGTACTCTATAATCGTGACCCGGCCAAGATAATCCATTGGGTCCTGACGATTTCCGGTTGGCCAGCCGTAACCCCAGTTCAACTCGGTTTGCGAATCTATCACCTCGAAGTGAAGATGAAAACCCTGCTTCAGATTCTTATAAAAGGCCACCATTCCTGAATTGCCAGATATTCCAATCTTTTCTCCCTTTCTGGCCCCATGCCCTTCATACACATTTCTTCTCTCGAGGTGGGCATAAAGAGTGTATATGTGCCTTTCATCCTTTCCGGCTTCCGGAGTATGGTCAATTACGATTGTATCGCCGTAGTTAGTTCTGGTAGTCGAACCCTCTCTCGTACCAGAATAGACGACAATACCGCTCTCACTCGCCATGACGGTAGAGCCCAGCGGCGCCTTGAAGTCCTGCCCCTGATGTGGGCCATGGTGTCTCGGAGCACCGAACCGCCGTTCATATTGATTTCGGCGTTAACCGGTTTTTCAAACCGCAAGCTTATCGTTTTCTTCATCTTATCACCTTAATTTTAATCCACCAGAGAACGGTTTGTTATTACAAAGAGTAATAAGCCACCTTGCGTGGCCAATGCTTTTTCTCAAAATTCGCTCCCCTTCCGGTGTAAACCCCCATGGCCCGGGCGCGAACAAATCCTCTTCCGCATTTTTTATGAATTCCTGTAACGCCGAAACGGCTTTTTCTTTCTCTCCTGTAAGGAAATATGCCCGCCCTAAAGAGAAAAGCGCATCGTAAGTCGACATCTCAAATACATCAGCTGCGAGCGCCTTTTCATAAAAGGCAATTGCGTCAGCGGATTTTCCTTCCTTTTCTTTTTCGAGCCCTTTCATCCAGAAATCATAAAATTCATAATCGCCCCGTGGCAATGCATCTTCATCAATTGAATTCAAAAAATCCTTCACAGATAAAAATTCTTCGGAGGCGATAGCGGAAAGTTTTTCCCTGTCTTCACGCGTAATATCAGGACCGGCGTTGGCCTGGTGAGCAAAAAAAGCAACGAATAAAATCGAAACTACAATGAATAGAAGCTTATGTCTGTGAAAAAACATTACAACCATCCCTCAGGTTAACTCCTTGTATATTTTCGTTATTATAGCAGCAGGAGGCCCGGTGAATTCACAAATTACCTAAAAATAAGTGTTATTATTCTGTCACTGAATCCGCATCTCATCATTTTTAAATGAAAAATGTCGTAAAATTATTCTATCCGTCGAGACTCTTTCAACCTCAATTTCGTAGGCACAACCCACCAAATCTCGTGTTTGTTCTTTATATCGCAATCTCACCCCACACACAAGCCGTTTAGCTCTTGCCATCCTCGCGTGACCCTGAAAACAAAAAAGCCGCAATCGCTTTAGCGATTATGGCTTTGATCTTCCTAAATTCCCACAGGGATTCAGCTCGTCCATCCCTGGACTCGCCCCTTCGGGCTTTTGCGCTCTGCGCAAAAGTACAATTTTGCTGTCCTGCAAAATTGTCGAACCCTTCCAGGGTTCGAACCAACGGAGGCCATGAAATGAGAAAAGGGGCTTTCAGCCCCTTTCTAATTTCATTGGCGTCCCCACGGGGATTCGAACCCTGGTCGCCGCCGTGAAAGGGCTGGCTATCCTAATATTTTTCAATACGTTATAAAACTGAGTACCATAGAAAATACTTCGCTATTCGTCATCCAACCCCGCGCCCACGATCACCTGGGCCGGGCCGTGCTCGGGGCTCGGGTAAGTGAACTTGTCCGAGTCCGCGCCTAGCGTGAACTCGAATTCGATGTTGAAGGTGCCAATCGTGTCCGTATCTCCAGCCTGCCACTTGAGATGGCAGAGCCCCGGGCTGGTCGACTGGTTTCCGAGCGTGATGCCGGCGGTCCTCCTGTTTATCTTGGCCGTTCCTCCGGCGGCCGGGACCATCGTGCAACGGATGGTATAGCCCGTGAGGTCCACCCCGTTGCCTTCGTGGTCCTTCACCCGGACTGGATAATAAGGCCTCAGGTCGTGCTGGGTTATGTATAGCGGCTTTATCACTTGCTCCTCCTATTTGAATATGCAAACGCGCGGCGTCATATCGAGCACCATAACCCTGGGCTGGGTATCGATTACCAGGACGCGGGCCTCGGCGAGCAATGTGGCTGGAACAGTCTCCCCCTCGCCCCATGCCGGCCAGTAATTCGCCCAGTAGCCCGCGCCCCAGTAGCTTGTATGAAGGTATCCGGGTTCCATTGGCTTACCCGAGGTTCAACGTCATCGAGGTCCGGTTGCCGTTCTCGTCCACGGTCGCGGTGATCCTGTTTGCGCTATCCGCGTGGTTGCGGAAATTCAAGGTTGCCGTCCCGCCGCCGTTCGTCTTGCCCGCTAAGGTCGCGAAGCTCAACCGCGAGAGCTGCCTCCATGTCAAGGTGTTCTCTACCACCTCGTCGTGGATATCGTCCACGCCCTGGGCCGAGAGTCTGAAGCCTTCCTTGTCGGTCAACGCCCTCGTTCCCACGGCCCAGACCGAGGCGGCGGTTATATCATTCAGCGCGTCCAGCGTGGTCTTTGTGCCGGAGATAGAAAACCCTGCCTTGTCCGTCAGTGAGCGGTTGGCGTATTCCCAGACCTCCTGAGCGGTCGCGCCGCCGCTCCCGGCGCTGGTGAGGGTCCTGGTCTCATGGCTCCACACATCCGCCGGGGAATGGGTCGAGAAGCCCGTGGCAGTCACCCAGGCTGCATCTCCTCGGACCTTATGGCCGCATTTCGCTAGGTCGCATGGCTGACGATATCGAGTATGGCCTGCACCTCGGTATCAATGTAACCAGCGACCGTCGCGAGGGCCGCCCCCGTGGCCGGGGCGTATGCATTCAACGCGTCCGTACATTCGGACTGCACCTCTGCGTCCCAGGCCGCGTTCCAGGGGAGGGCAGTAAGCCCCGCGCCGGCCGCGCCTATCTCGGCGGTGTCCTCGAGGATCGCCGCCGTCTCGCCCTTCACGGCCGCCACGTCCGCGCTCACCGAAGCCCCTGCAGGAGCGCCGAGGCGGGCAAAGCTGTCCCCCGTCTGAGCTACCGACGCATTAAACCCCGGAGGGCGCGTGTACACTGCCGCCGGAATGCCTATGACCTGTATGTCGGTCGTCGAGCTTGAGGGAATTATCGCGATAAGGTTTCCGTTCGTCTCTTCCTGCGTGAGGTCGAAGGCATAAAAGCCCCCCTCCAGCTCCGTGGGGTTCGTGTCAGTAACGGCGCTGGCCGCCCCGCCGTCTATCCTCAGGTTCGCCGTGATATTCGCGGCGTCGCCCGTCTGCGGAACGTTGGTGTTCCTGTCGAACGCGAAGACAATCCACTTCTGCCCGGCTACGTTTTTTTCCATCTATAGGCCCCCCTGCATTAGCGTGAAGTAGTATGAAGCTGGTCGAGTTACGGTTATCTGTACCTCTCCGAAATACACCTCCGAGTAGGCCAGGTGAATTCTTTGGCTCCAGATGAGGTTCTGCACCTGAGAGGTCCGGGGCGAGAGGATCGGCCACTGGTTCGGATAGCTCGATGTTGTCAGCCGGTTCGGCTCCGTCCAGGTCTCGCCGCCGTCGGTCGAATTGTATGTCACGACCTCGTTCATGCCGGAAAAGGCCTTTATGCCTGTGACGAAAATCCCCTCTCCGCCTATGACCATCTTGTTGAAAAGGTCATCCGGAAACGGGGTCGAGCTGTCTATCGCGTATAGGCTCCATGCCGAGCCGGTCCATTTAAAAAAATCTAATTCGTTTATGTCGTATGGCGCAGTTTTATCGCACAGGCCAAGTATGCCGCATGGCGTGCTCGCATCCAGGCTGTCGCTGTCCCAAAAGTTCACCCTGAGCCATTGGGTATTGGTATGAAGCCCCCACTCCTCCCATGTGACCGTCCCGTCCTCGACCGTGGCGAAGTGGTCGGTGGGCCATGTCGGGGCAGCGCCGCCGCTTGTCCCGGCAATTTTGCACCTGTAGCAATGCCCGTTTGCCGGATTAGGGACAACTATGTCGTTCACGGAGTAGGAGGTCGAATTCTGCCGAGCGCTGAATTCCTCCGCGCTTATAATCATGTCCTTGTTGAGGTCCCCGCAAGGCAGGGACATCTCCACGCCGTCGGCGCGGTAGGCCTTATATGTGCCGTCGCCCTGGGGCAGGAGTCGCAAAAAAGATATTTCAATGTTGAGATTGTTTCCTGTGGAAGTTTCCGGCTGCTCATGATGTTTTATACTCCAGCCCACGAGGATGCTCTTTTGGCCGCTTGTCTCTCTGCCAAGCTTAACGCCAGTCCAATAAAGAAACGTGTTGTAAGGCGCTCCGTGGTTGGTAATCGTAACGATGGTCTGCGGCGTAGACCAGGCTCCGCTCCTGTACTCCCGTATTATCATATTGAGCGTGTTAGTCATCGTCACGAGGTGAATCACCCCGGCCTGGTCAACAACGAGTCCCTTGTACCCCCTGCCAGTTGTGCTTGAGTCCTCGGGCGGGCTTATGTCCGTCCAGTCATTCTCGAAATCCAGCGTAAAGCTCGCGTGGTCGAGGGGATAATCGGACTTCCGTATTTTTATGTGGTCGACCGACGCGAATATGGTGCGCGCCCCCTCGAAAATATAAACATACTTGCTTGTATCCAGAAAGACCTTAACTGAGTTGTGATGGTCCCAGTATCGCTTCCGGGTAGCCAGCGCTGCCGCTCCGGTCCAGTCCTGAGCCTGGTGGTCGTAGGCGGCATAGCCCTGGTGGTCGTTTCGCAGAAGAGGATGAACAACCTCGTCCCTCGCTGTGACCATGTGCTCGCCACCGGTTATGTCTATGGCGTCGCGGGTATCTCCCCGTGTAGATACGAGCGTCCCGCCGGTTCCGCCCGAGGGCTGTACTGCTGAAACCTCAATGACCGATACCTTTATGTCCCCGTTGGAGAGATGATAGACGACCGGGATGCGCTCGCACTCATAGAAAGGCGCGTGAAGATAGAAAACACTGCTCGTTCCCATGAGGGAGGGGGCCTCCACGAGCGTCGTCTTGCCTCCTATATTTGTGCCGTCCCAGACGCGGTAGACAATATCGGTGTTAGTATCCCGATAAATGATGTAGACAGCGTTCGGCTTGCCCACGTCCGCGCAGATGGTGAATCCTATCCCGGCGTTCAGCTCTGTGTCGTCGTTTACCGTTACGGGCGAACTCCACCCCGAAGTCCTTATGACGTACCTGAGCTTGTTTGAGTTCCCTTCCCTGTAGAGGACGAAGAGCTTTCCGTCCCGAGTGGTAACGCCCCGGAAGCTATAGTAATGCCAGAGGCTCGACGCGACCGTATCTGCGCCGGACCACGAATCCGTCGCCTTCGTATAATGCTTATAGTAGAGGGTCTTCGCGCCGCCGTCCGCCCAAAGGCAGCCTATGTCGCCGTTCTGGTAGTATATGAGCTGCGTCGAGGCTCCCTGCCCGGAGGTAACCGCCCCCATCGTGGTGGGAGACTCCCAGTTGGTCAGCCTGAAATAGGTCTCGGATGCCTTCTTTACGACGATGTTCCCGCCGGTGCCGGTCGAGGTCATGCCGGCAATCCATGCGCGATTGTCCGCGTCTATCAACACCGAGGGGTTCTGGACGACATCCGTGATGGCTGCGCCAGCCAGGTTAAGCGTCGTGGAGTTCGAGTCGTTATCCTCGGCAAGGGCGCGAATATTGTAATTCGGCGTACCGGAGGGGTCGGTTACGACCGAAACCCAGGCTGCATAAGCCGAGTAGCTATAGAATGAGCTTGTCAGCCGGCCTATCGCCTTCCCGAGTCCCGGCATGATGTTCGGTAGCCCGAAGAGAAGGTCTGAGTCGAGGCCGTAGGCTATGGAAGGCGCTATGCGGGCGCTTCCCGGTCCGGTGCTTGTGAATATCACGCAGTGCTGCATGCCGTCGTAAAACACGCTCTGCTGTGGCGGAAAGGCCAGTGCGAACTCATAGCTCGTATTAGCCACCACCCCCGCCCCGTAGCTCTCCGAGCCGTCGAGGGAAAGGCCCATTGCCATGCCCGTGGCGCTCGTGCCCGACTCATAGGTGTTGAGCGCGTAGACATAGCGGAGGTCCTGCGCGGCCCGGAGGGTGAGGCTCAGGGTATCGACCAGGTTCGTCCTGGCCTCGTCGTCATAAATGCGGCAGTAGAGCGTGCCGTATGTCCCCACTGCCTCGTCCCGCTCGATTTCGAGGTAATAGATTTTGCCCTGCTCGCAGGTGTAGGTGTCTGTCGCTATGTCCCCGCTTGAAGTCGTCTCTTCGAGTATGATTTTATTGCCGTCCGTGGAGTCCATCCTGACGGCGAGAAAGGGGTTCACGAAGCCCGGGTGGGGGCCGGTCTTGATGCCCTCTATCCGGGAGTTGTAGGTCGCGTTCCCGTGGGATAGCCTTACGTCCAGCTCTTCCAGGTCGTCCCAGTAGGTGTATCTCTGGAATGTCCATGTTGATGCCCGTAGCGTGGTGGCGCTGCCAAAGGCGTCGGATATGAACGTGCGCGTGCCCTTGAGAGTAGTATTGTCATAGATTTTCTCGACGACCTTTATGGCGTCGCCCGAGGCAAGCTCGCGCTCCGCGACGCTCCATGTGCCGGATTGGAATCCCTCGCCGCCCTCGCTCCGGGTTACCCTGGCCACGCCAAAGCCTATCTGTGTTTCGCTCCCGTCCGAATGCCGGATATAGACGTCCGAATCCCAGTGGACGGGACCGGTGGTCACATTGCTTCCCATGAGCGAGCTTAACGAGGACGAATTCACCTCCTGGAGCTTGTATCCGAGCTGGCCGTTGACGGTGTGCGTGTCCGAGCGGAGGGAAAGCGTTGTCGAGCCAGAGTTTTCGACGAGATGCGCGGCATAGGAGCCGTTGGAGAGGTTTGAGAGCATCCACGGCACGAACATCTTGCCGCTCGCGCCTATCCGCGCCCGGACGAGGTGCGTGAAGTTGCCGCCGAAATAGCCCGCGCCCATGTCCCTGTAAAGGCGCTTGTTGAGCGCGTTCGTCAGATTCAGCTGGCAGTAGCCGAGCTCAACCTGGCTGTCGGATGCGTTCAGCGTGAAAAGCCCTAAGTTTTGCGCTCCCATTATTTCTCCTGTGGCCAAAACAAAAGCCCGCCTACCGCTATGCATAGGTAGACGGGCTCCTGTTTCGTTTTGGCCTTTCCGGGTGATCAGCCCGGAAGCCTATGAAGTTTTGATTAAGCTACTACTTTAAAATCGCTCTGGTGAATACAGACATACTTGAGGTCGGTGCCTTCTTTCCGAAAGATAAAGACCCGTCCATCTTTAAGGTAAAAAGTCTTGGAGATTTCCATAACGACTCCTTCTCAAGCTATTTACTTTTCGGGCCGCCTCTTTTATAATCGCCTCATGTTCGGCATCTTCAGATATGTCCTCGCGCTTGCCGTGGCCTTCGACCACCTCTGGCCTTTTGCCGGAGGAAACAACATCGGCAACTTCGCGGTGTTCGCCTTCTATATGTTGAGCGGGTATCTCATGACCCTGGTGCTCAATGAAAAATACGGGTTCGACTTGGTCGGCCTGACAAAATATTTCGTCAACAGATTTTTCAGAATTTACCCGCCGCTTATATTTGTGGGCTTCCTTACGCTTCCGCTCCTTTGGTTCATCCCTGTAAACGACATCTCGCCGGGAATGAAGTGGCCGGCAACGGCTTATGACTGGTTCAAGAACATCACCCTCTTCGATATAAGGACTACGGACATCAGAGTCGTGCCCGTTTCCTGGTCCCTTTTCGTCGAGGTCTTTTACTACATAGCAATCGGCCTCGTCTTTGCCCGGAGGCGGTGGATAACCATCGCGTGGTTCGCTGCGAGCCTCCTTTACACCGGGTATATGCTTTATACGGGTACGGCTTGGTACTTCAGGTATTTCACGATCCCGGCCTCGTCGCTTCCGTTCAGCATGGGGGCCATACTCTACTTCTACAAGGATAGGATAAGCGCCCCTTCCTGGCTTCTTCCCGTGGCCGCCTCGGCGCTGGCCTTCAACTACGTTTACTGGCACATCGTGCCGCCGCCGGGAAGATTCATGACCGGCTTTTATCTGAACCTTGCGCTTACTTCCGTGATAATTTTCGCCTTATCCAAGCGGAAGAGCGGCTACTACGACCAGCTCCTCGGCGACCATGCCTACGCTATTTTCCTCTGCCACATCGGCCTTGCCGTCGCCGTGAACGCCCTGACCGGGGCCGCGCATGGGCCTATGCTCTTCTTCGCAACCCTGCCTTTCGTCCTGCTGTATCCCTTCCTCTCGACATATCTGATCGAGAGAAACTTGAAGCCCCTAAGGGACAGGATCAGGCCTGCTTCTTCGCCCTCCCCCATTTCTCAAGGCCGCGTGTTCCGGCGGCAACGCCAAGGACTACGAGCATAGCGCTCCATATCTCGCCGGGGATTTCGATGGGCTCGAGGCCGAACTTCATGAGATACGGCATGAGTATAAAATTGTTTATGATCACCGCCGAGAAGGTGAGCCCCACGACGGGGCGCCAGGCCCACTGCATCCAGTGCTCGCTCTTGGCCTCCTCGCGCATGGTCGCGTTCACGGATTCGAGGGCCTTGGCCTCGGCCTCCATCTCCTTCAGTGCCAGCTCCTGGGCCTTGAGCTTGAACTCTTCCCGCTCGCTCTCGCTCATCGAGGCGGGGAGGAACCTGTCCGCCGCCTTGCCGATCACCTTTGAGACGAGGTTTATGCCTGCGGTTACGGGGTCGATTGCCATGCCCTTACCTCAGCCTGAGCCAGCCGGGCGCGCCCATTGCGTCGGCGTCGTGGTATGTGCCCTGCTTTTTGATAATGGAGACCGTCGGTGAAAAGTCGCTCTCGCTCCACCCCTCCGCTCGCGCCGTGAGGGCGCAGTGGTATTTGCCGTCGCCGTAGGCGTTCAGCACGTCGTTCAGCCGGACGTCCGCGGCGCTGCCGATGTCGAATGTCGTGCCGAATACCGTAGGGGCGATGCCGCAATATGCCGTGTAGAGGACCACAACCTCGGGAGGTATGGGCGTGCCGTCCACCGCCGTCGTCACCGGGGCCCATTCGAGGCGCATCACCTCTTTCGCCATGCAGCTCGTTGCCGGCAGGGCGAGCATGAGGGCCAGAAGGAAAATGATGTTGATGCCCGCGAGCCTGAGGAGAAATTTGATTATCGATTCGGCTGCGACCACGGTGCCTGCGTTCGCGGCGGCGAGCATGACGAAGTTGTCCAGCGTAACCTCCACGCCGCCGAGCCCGGCGGCCGCGCCCACCACAAGCCCCACTATGCCCGTCCGGACGAGCTTGCCGGGGCTGAACTCCTCGCCCTTCATCACCTTGCCGAGGAATTGCACCACGGCGATGAGCAAAGCCATGAACACGCTGAGTATGACCGGGTAAACTGATTCCATTTTTTTACGCCTCCTGCTCTTTAGGTTTTTTGTACTCCGTGCTTATGGGGTGCTCGACTTCCTCCTCCAACAGTCCCGCCCGGAACGCGGCCATGTCGAGGTTGGGGCAGGTCTTGCCGGCGTCGAACTCGTAATGCCCGTAAACATCCTTCGGGCCAAGCCTGTATTCGAGCATGAGCGATCTTACGAGGTAGTGGAGCTTTATCATCTGCGTATTGCTGAACTCTGTTTTCCCGATGAGGCAGATGCCGATGGAGTCGCGGTTGTGCCCGTAGCAGTGCGCCCCCTCCATGCCCACTGTGCGCCCGTACTCGATAAGGCCGTCAACCTCCGGGGAGAATTCGGCCTTGGCGGTGCGGTGGCCGTTGCAGATAACATAGTGGTAGCCTATGAGTGAAAAGCCCCGCTCCCGGTGCCAGCGGCCTATCTCCCGCACGTCGCCGAAGGTCGAGTCCGAGCAGTGGATTATGAGCTTCCTGATGGGCCTCATTTGAACGCCACCCCCGCGAGCACGCCGATTGCCAGGGTCAGAATGCCTATCACGATGGTCACCCAGGGCGGCAGCCGATTGACAAGCTGAGGTATGAGCGTCCCCTCGATGTTCTTTATCTCTTCATCGTGCCGGGCCTCAACCTTCTCGACCATCGTCCGCGTATCGCGGTTGTACTGAAAGCACTCGTTTACGGTCTTCTCGCTCACTATCGAGCCCTCCCCTCTTTTTTTGGTGGGCGGTGCCCACCCTACCTGCTACGCCCTGACTTCAGTAATGGTTATGCTCGAAGCGGCCACGCCGCCGAAAAGCCTTGCACCGCTTTCCCCGTTAAACGTGATGGTGTACGAGGAACTCGGGCCTGCCCTGAACTTGAAAGTGATTTCATCTGTCGTTCCGGCGATCATGATGTGTTTCATTTTAAAAACCCCGGCAGCATTGCCGGAGTTATTGGGACCGAAGGTTTGCACGGCTATGGCGTTAGCTTCCGAGTTTTTAAACAGGGCTCCGGTGATGCGCGCATTGCCGGAATTGCCCGCAAACAGGGCAACCACTTCGATTATCAGCTTGTGCGTCTCGTCCTGGGGCGTAATGGCAAGCTGCATGTACTGGTCTCCCTCGGTGTTCTGAGGGATGGTGTCGTCTATCGGGATTACCGTCGAGCCGGTCGCGACCGCGCCGGTCTGATAGGAGGTCACCCGGAACCTCGAATTGATGTCTATGATGTTCTCGTTCATCTGGACGATAAGGCTCGACTTGATCGGCTTATCGATGCCCAGCGCTAAGGAATCTACCTCTTCATACATGCGCTATCTCCCTATGCGTATCTGTAGCCTTCTTCCGAACCGGAATTCACCTTGCCGTCCTCGTCGCCAAACCAGCCGTAACGGCGCTTTTGCTCTTCCGTGGCCTCGTCGTAATCCGGCACGCTATCCGGCGCGAAAAGGCAGTACCGCTTCCCGAAGCTGGTCATCATCATCTCGTAGTTCACAGCGCCGGCCTGGAGGTCAAGGCCCTTGTTTACCAACTCGACTATCTTCTCGTCCGCGCCCCTCTCTCCGGCGGCCATGTCCGGAAGGTTCGCGTGCGAAAAGTTCACAAGCTCCCCGGGCTCTAAAAGGTGCTTGGAATAGAAGGCCTTAACGGGGATGGTCGGCACCGGGCGCGAGAACCTCTGCTTTATCCGCGCCCACCTCTCGGCGATTATGGCCGTGCCGTTCAGGTCCGTCCTTATGCCCCGGCTCGACACCTTGAAGGTTTCCGACTGCCCCTGCTCGGAGATGGACTCGCCGTCCGAATACTCGACGTTCCTGAGGTACTGCCGGCTGATGAAGTCGTAGTCGTACTCGAAGAGCGCGACGTTTATGACGGCCGTAAGGCCGCCGCCCATGCTCTTGACCTGAAGGACCTTCTCGTCGAGCCTGGGAAGCTCGACGAAAGGCACGGGCGGACTGAAGGCCTTTATCGAAAGGGAGCCGTCCGCGCTGACCAGCGGATAGGCGTTCAGCGGCTTAAGTATCTCGTCCTCGATGAACTTCTTGGCCTCGGCCTCCTCGTCGTAGATGAAACGGAACTGGTATCCGAGCGTATGGTCCGTGGGGTTGAACTTGAGCCAGTCCGCGCCCTCGCTCTCCCACTTCGAGACGTCCACCAGGGCCTCGTCTATGCCGAGCGCCCAATGGAAAGGAAGGGTGTCGTAGTCGCCGTTCGTGCCCGCGCCGGTGCTCATGAGCACCTTGAGGGCCACGGCCAGAGGGTGCTCCTGGAAGACGATAAGCTCCTTCACCTCGGCGTCCGTTGAGTGGGCAACGTCTGCCGTGTTGAACTGCCCGCGCTGAATGGTGAAAGAGGTGTCGCCCTTTGCCGTCCACCTGATTATCTCGTCGTCTATGCGGACATATCCGCATGTGCCGAGAGAAGGGTGGACGACCGTAAGAAAGCCCGTGGTAGAGGCTACGGTTGCGCTTAGGGCGCCCTGTGAAAGCCCCGCCGTAAGGCTCGTCACCTTCGGCTTGAAGACCTTGCTTTTGATGCTCCTCTGGAGGTCGGCGGTCTTGAACGAATACTCGGTGAGGCCCTGCGTGACCTCGAAGTCCTCGATGAGGTTCGTGGCGAGGCGTATGTACTTGCTCTCGTCCAGCTCGTCGTATCCCCCCCAGAGCTCCACGCGCTTTTTCCGGATGGGGCTGGCGAGGAGGGCCGTGATCCTGTCGTTCTTGTCGAGCAGGCTGAATGAGAGCGTGCCGATGGAGCTCTGCCCCTCCTCCGGGGTTATCTTCTGCGAGACGGAGCGAAGCCCCTTGAGGCACACGATATAGGGGCGCGTGGCGCCCTTGACGGGCTTCATGGAGAAGTAGCGGTCCGCGCCGCCCCAGCTCTTCACCACGATGAAGTAGTTGGGGTGCTTTACTCGGGCGGACGTATGGGCCAGATAATCTGTGTTTGCCGGGTGCATTTACCGTCCTTTTGGCTCTTTGGTAGGGTGGGCATTGCCCACCTGCTTGCTCTCCCCTCCCTTGATGGGAGGGGACTGAGGGGAGGGTGAAACTCTTGTCGTTTATTCCCCCTCACCCTGCCCTCTCCCACACGGGGAGAGGGTGAAACCGGCGGGCAGTGCCCGCCCTACAATTCTTCCTCCAGCGTAAAGCTGAAGGTCCTTTTGCCGATGGCCGATATGGGCGATTTATGCACGCGCTCCGCGAGTGCCACGAAGTAAAGCACGTAAGAGCCGGAGGCGTCGCGGAGAAACCAGAAGGGCGTGCCGTCCTCGACGGCGTCTCTCCAGGCGAGTATGTCCGTCTCGGCCTGCGAGAGGGCGCGGACATCGGCCAGGGTGCATGGAAAGATATTCCGCCGGTAGAGACTATGTCCTCCTCGGGGCCGCCGTCGGCACGTTCGTCTTGCCCTCGATGTGCCTCTCCTGTCATGGCCGTCGCCGAAGTAATGCGGGAGCGTGAAGCGCGCGCCGAAGGCCAGCTCGCCTATCTGCGGGATGGCGCTCATGCCCGAGAGCTTTATGCGCCAGTGCCTCTTGGAGAGCTGGGTAAAGAGCTTGTGGTAATAGGCGTTGTCCGTGCTTATGGCCTCGGAAAAGACCGTCTCCCTGTCGCCGCCCCATGAGTCGTTCGGGCACCATTCGAGGGCGATGGTCGCGCCCGCGGTCGCGAGATTGTGGAGGTTGCCCAGGCAGAGCATGTCCACGGGCTTGTCCGCGCCCGCGTCGATGGTGATGGTGAGGTCGCTGGAGTCCTCGGGCTTGAAAAAGCTGTTCCTGTCGCCGTCGTAGAGGTTCGTCTTCGGATAATCCGAGTCCTCGGACGATACCGTGGGCGCGTGGAGCTTCAGGAGGTTCTTGTAGAGGAATATGGATTTGTTGAAGCTCATGAAACCGTCCTCGATGCGACGAGCTTGACGTCGTATTTTTCGACCGCCTCGGATATCTTGTGCGCGAAGTTGGCGATTGCGTCGTCGCCCAGAAGCTCGGCCTTTTCGATTACTATGGTAAGCGAGGGCCGGGTTTCCTGCTGCACGGTCTCCGGCGGCGCGATCGGCAGCGCGCCCACGCCGCCGCCTCCGGCAGCTCCATTGCTTCCACCCGGTGCGCCTCCGCCCTTGCTGCCGATCGTGCTTGCGGCGACCGCCGCCATTGAGGCATACCCGGTTACTCGTATCCATGTGGATAGAGGCAACCCTATGTATATGCCGCCTTCCGCCTGTGCCCTCTTGGCTGCGACTTCCGTATTTATGAAAATTGATGTAACG
Source organism: Deltaproteobacteria bacterium (assembly GCA_015075075.1). GTDB lineage: Bacteria > Desulfobacterota > GWC2-55-46 > GWC2-55-46 > GWC2-55-46 > UBA5799. The sequence goes on from JABTVA010000001.1 coordinate 197,059, forward strand.
GCAAGGGCTCGCTGCAGATAGAAAAAGGCCTTTTGTTTTTCCCATGTCGCGGTGTACATCTGGCCGGAAATTACGCTCATCTGATTTGCCAAGCTGGCGTACACCGCAAGGCGGTTTTGCTTTGTCTTTTCATCAATCGCCTTTACCGCCGCCGAGTGTGCTTCAAGCAATTCAATCTCTGAGGCCCCGGCGTCTACCATTAGCTGGAGCTTTCTCGTGTTTTTGTCGATAAGGCCGAAAATTTCCAGGTCATAAGCAGATGCCTCTATCCTTGCAAGCTCTGTCTGCGCCGAGGTCTTCTGCTCGGCCATCCGCCTGTCGAAGTCGGCTTGCCAGACGTAGTGGGCCTCAAGCTCCTTCTGTTTCTGCTCTATCAAGTCGTTATCCATGCCGACCGCGCCGGACATCATGGTCCAGTCCAGCGCGAGCGGGACGTTAAGGGACAGGCCGTCCTTGCCGCCCTGAAGCCTGTTCTGGAGGGTGTTCCCCTCCTGAATCATTTTCGTTATGTTGTCTCCGAAGGAGGATGTTACGCTCGGCTTCGCGAAATTGGCGTTGACCTTGCCTGCTGAAGCGTCCGTCTGTTTCATCAACTCAAGCCAGTCTTCGTAAGCCTTATTGAGCCTTTGAATCTCTACATTATTGTTGTGCCATTTCCCTGTGAGCTTATCGATTTCCGGCGGGAGCTTTGTTATGTCGCTGAGAAAAGTACTCACGACGCCTGCAGGCGCGACATTAACGCCAATTTCCTGAAGTCTGCGTTCGGCCTCTTTTATCTGCAAGTTGGCCTTCTCAAGCTCCTCTATCTGCCGGCGAATTTCCTTCCCGGTATTTCTTTCAAGGAATTGCTGTCTTTTTAGCTCGGCATTATGAAGGGCTATCGTCGATTCGGTGACCTTGTCGATAGGCTCCGGCAGTATTTTCCACGCCTTGCGTTGGTCCATTAAGGCGGACGAAACGCGGTCTATCTCTTCCCGCGTGCGCTCGGCCGTCTTATAGTGGTTTATAAGCGCCTGCGTGACAGCCGAGACCGCCCCTATTACCGCGCCGAATGCCATGCCCGAGATGATGTTGTTTATTTTCTTGAGGCCCGAGGCCGCGTACTCGCTCGCGCTGGTGAGCTTGTCGAGCCGCTTTGGATTATGTCCGAGCGGCTGCCGCCGAATCAAGTCCCCGGCCCATGCGCCCGGCCCGGCCTCGGCGTTTTCCGGCCGCGTTAAACTTGCTGAGCGCCGCGCTGTAATCGTCCTGGGCTGATATGACTATCTCAATCCGTCTTTTCCATCCTCGGCTTCTTTCGGTTTCGCCTGCTCGCACTTGAAAATCTTATGGCCTCGACCAGCCATGCCGGCTGGCTGCCGAGGCCTCCGCGTGAAGGAGGTGCCCGGTCGAATCCACGATGTACGCGAGCCTTACAATCTCCCATGTCTCGGGCGCGATGTACGAGAGCGGGCATTCGTAGAGCCGGAGGTCCTCTCCGAGGTGCTCGACCTTGCCCGCCCTCTTCTCCTTCAGCTCCTCCGTGACCGCCGGGGTGTATTCCAGGACCGCCCTGGCCTCTTCCGAGAGGCCCTTTTTGTTGCGGCAGTTCCGGAGGTCCCTGTCCGCCGGGCCGCAGTCCTCGCATCTGTATTTGCCGCCGAGCTCCGCCGATGCCCTTCCCCAGCGGAACCCGGCTATCAGTTTTTTCGCTGGCCCCCGGTGAGCCTGGACTGCGACTCCATCGCCCGGAGTATCTCCACGACGAGGTCGGTGTCGGCGGTCGCGTAGAACTCCTCGGGCTTCGTCACCTCGCGGCCCTTGATAAAGTAGCCCGATACCGACTCGACCGAATCGCAGAACTGCTTCTTCTGGATGGCGTGCGTTATCTCCGCGATCTTCTCGCGGTCTTCCACGCCCTTGCACCTCGCGGCGAGTTGGCGCGAATAGGCCTGCACCTTGGAATAAGGGACGAACCTGAGCCTCACGACGCAGGGGTCTTCGCTTTCCCTGTTGCCGCCGTACTCGGGCATGTACTCGATCAATTCATCCGGGTCGTATGAGACAATGGCCATTTTGAAGCTCCTTTGCCGTCATTGCGAGGAGCTTTAGCTCCGCGGCAATCTCATGGGATTGCTTCGCTTCGCTCGCAATGACCGATGTTTTTTTTAGACCGCGCTCGCGGTGTTTTTGAGAAGCATCCCGACCGAATACTCCGTGGTCGGGCTGTAGTGGAAGTCCCACTCAAGGGTTATCCGGCTCCTGCCGATGAGGCTGAACTCCGGGTTGCCGCCGAGCCTGTTGCATGCGGGCAGGTCCACGATAAAGGCGTGGTTGTCTCCGGTGCCCGCCTGCGTGCCGGTGTCCCAGGTGAGGAGGAAGTTCGTGGAGCTTACGGCCGCGATCCACGCCGCGAGCTCGTCGACCGACGAAAAGCCGGAGGACGGGTCGCGGTAGTCGAACGTCATTGAGAGCTTGCCCGTGAGCTGCTTTACGCTCGTCTCTCCCGGTGAGGTGGCGCCGTCAAGCACCTGCCTGTCCTCGAGGCCGAAGTCGAGCTCAAGGGAAAGGCTGTCTGGCTTGACAACCGTGCCGTTCGAGGTGATGGCCGTGTAGTCCGGGGCCGAGCCCGTGCGGCTTACGGTCGCGCCCTGCCTTACGGTGAGCGCGTTGTAGTCGCAGCGGATGTTGGCCGCCGGGAAAGTCGGCGAGGCAAGGGGGTCACCTGCGGCGTCGCGCTTCTGGCCGCAAAACTCGGCCGTCATCATGAGCGGGTTTGCGGGCTCCTGCTTGAAGGAGAGCTTCTTTACCCTGCCGCCCGTATGCGGGTGGTTCTTGAGCGCGAGCCCCAGCATGTGGTTCATGTTGAGGGTCAGGGCCTTCGCGCCCAGGGCGTTCTCATCAAAGGGATCGGCCACGGCCGAGAACATGTGCCTGTACTGCCCGGTCGCGCCGTTCTGCGACGAAGCGACATGGCCGAAGAAGTGCTTAAGTATGGAGCCTATAAGCCCCTTGGCCACGCCGGACTCGGTGTGGAAGGGTATTTCGAGCGGGAGGCCGTCCCACTTTTCGCCCCAGCGCTCTTCGGTGGTGGGGCCCAGGGCAGTCTCCTCGCCCCTGAACTCCTCGCGCTTTTTGGCCATGTAGTCGGGCTTGGCCACGTTGTAGTTTTTTACCGGGATATAACCGACTGTCGTGCTCTCGGCCGTGCCGCGCGCGGCCTCTTCACCCAGCGCTACGAATGCTTCAGGCATTGTCCTTCACCTCCTCGGCTTTCTCCCCGGCCCTTGCCGGGGCTTCGGTCCCTGTCTCTTCCCCCTCTCTCCTCGCGGGAGAGGGCTGGGGTGAGGGGGCCGCGCTGCATATGCCGCGCAATATTTGTATGTCCGCCTCGGCGGCGGGTATCTCCCTCGTCTCGTCCTTTTTGAAATTGCCGAGTTTCGGGCTTGAGCCCGAGATATTGAATATGACGCGCTTCATCGGTGTTTCCATGCGGCCTCCGTAGGGCGGGCAATGCCCGCCAAAAATTACTCTTCCCTGTATGTGACCCTGAGCCTGTACTCCATCTCCGTTATGGGCGGCGTGTAGCCCGTAACGTCGTAGCCCTCGTGGTCGACCCTGATGACCAGCTTCGATGCGGCGAGGGCGCCGACATTAAGGGCCGCAACCTTGACGTTCTCGCGTATCTTGTGGCATAGCTCGGCTATCCTGTCGCGCGTCGCTCCCGGCTCCGGCTCGTTGAAGTTTATCCGAGCATACTTCAATTCGTTAGGTCTGGTGTCGCCGTGGCTCGCGCCGAATTCTTCGCCCATGTGCCGGATCGCGCAAGAGGCCTTCGTCTCCAGCTTCTTGTCCGTGCTCGAATCCTCGAGCATGAACCCCTGGGCCGTGACGATGGCCGAGAGGCTGTCTTCGATGGCCTTTATGGTGTCGAGGTTGCTCATGAGTCGTCCCTGATTTTCTGGAGCATGAGCCTTACGGAGCCGAAGCCGTCGTTTTCCGACTTGAGCACCTCGTAGACTTTCATCCCTATGGTTACGGTGTCGTGGTTCCTGACCTTCTCGAAATCGGCGGACTTCACCTCGAGGACCGCGGGCGAATAGTCGGCGTTGCCGCTAAAGTCCTCGTGCGCGAGGTCCTCCGGGTCGAAGACCCCCTTGACCGTCACCGGCCCGTGGAGTCCGTTGAAGGTGACTTCCTCGCCGAGCGCGTTTATGACATCCGCGGCCGCTGCGGCCGCGTCTTCCTTGAAGCCCATCTAATCTCCCCTGCCCCTCTTTAGAAAAGAGGGGGGTAAAAAGGGCGGGGCCGGAGCCCCGCCCGTGTCATCGGTTACAGGTTACGCGGTCAGGACCTTTCTCTTGTACTCAATCCAGATCGCGGATATGGCCAGGGTGTCGGTCGTATGCGCGCCGGGCGTAAGGCCAATTGTAAGGGCCTGTGCTCCGGCCGGGACATCGGCCGCCGCGATGGTGCCGGTGTACTCGGCGTAACCGGTGCCGGTTATGGCCGCGATAGTGTCGACGACCTTGGTGTCGCCCTCATTGAAGAACGAGTCGAGGGTTATGTCCGGGGTGTTGGTAGTGCCGCCCATGGCCGCCCTGATATGAACGACCACATCGGCGGCGGGGTCGAGGTCGGGCGGCAGCGGCACCTGCGCTATGACCTGGTCGTTGTTCGACGCGGCCCAGAGCACCCTCTGGCATCCGTCGGTCGCGTCGTTGATGGCCGAAAGGACCGGGGTGGTGTCGCTTGCGAGAAGGCCGCCGTTTGCCGCAATGTTGCCCACATCAAAGTTGGTGGCCTCCCTCAGGCTGTGGAGAGATATCGGGATAAAGGCCTGAGCGGTTTTCAGGTGCTGGTATATCTCGGCGAGAGCGGCCTCGACGTTCCCGGCGGCGGTAAACCCGCCCGCGTCGGCGATGGTCGTGCTGGCGGCGTCGGTCGCGGACATGGCGTCCGACATGCTGATCACGATATCAACGGTCGTCACGCCGTTGCCCGCGGCCTTGTGCGCGTACCCGGCAAAGGTGTTGCTGGTCGACGTGAGCGTGAGCCTCTTGTTGGTGTCGTCCCAGTAGAGCTTCGCGCCCTGGGTGACCACGTCGGTCGAGAGCTTCGGCAGGTTGAACACGCCGTTCATGGCGAGGATGCCTGTGGTGTTGTTAGCTATGTCGCCGGTCGCCACGCCGAGCCTGCTGCCGACGAGGACGGCTGTGCCGCTGGTTATGGTGGAGCCGCTGGAGTTGGCGTACTGTATCCGCTCTCCGGTCTCTTTGTAATTCTTCATCTCATTCCCTCCGTGTCTTTAAGCGGCGCGCTGCGCCGTTCTTTTCAAGGTAATGCCGGGGCCGTTGCTCCGGCCCCGGCCCGGTTGGTTATGCCCGCCTATGCCCCGGCGTTCTTCAAAAGGCCCTTCCAGTCCATGGCCTTGGCGCCCGCGTCGATGCGGACTTTATACTCCACGCCGTCCACATTCCAGCCCTGCTTGGTCTCGAGGTAAGGGGCCTTCTGGCCGTTGAGGAAGAAGACCGTTACGGTCTTGCCCTTTCTCGCGGCCAGATACCAGGCGGTAGCGCTGTCGTCGTCGAGCCTCGCCTCGTAGACCCTCGTATATTTCGTGCCCGCGTAGGGGTTTGTCCTGGTAGCGCTCTTGTTGTCGCCTGCGAACTGGTTGGAGCCGAAGAAGACCTCGGCGGCGCCCTTGAGAGCCCTTGGCGCGATGAAGAATGCGGGCGAAATATTGAGACGGCGCTTATCGTTTAAGTCCTTCTGCGTCCCCATGAGCAGTTCGCCCTCGGCCATGGTGGTCTCGCTGACAACGCCGGAGGTTCCGAGGTTTTTGTGGTTCGAATGAAAGAGCGCCACACCGTCGCCCATTGCGCTGTTCGCCGTGAGTACCGCGTAGGCTATGTCCCCTATCTTCCTGGCGGCCGCCTCGCCGTGCTTGAAGGGTATATTGACGAGCGCGTTGAGGTCGTCGTTGATGATGGTCTGGCGGCTGAGCTTGAAGAGCTTGCCGTAGGTGGCTACCTTGTACTCTTCCTTGCCCTCGGTCATGGAGCCGTGCTTGTACTCGTCCTCTTCTCGTATCTCGTCGAGGTCGTCGGTCTCGGACGCGCGGGCCGAGGTATGGGTTTTGAAGTCGGATACGGAGCCTTCGCCGCACCATATCTGCCAGGTCTCTTCCTCGGTCTCCCATCCCTCGAAAAGGGACTTGTTGGCGACATTGGCGAGGAGGATGGGGAAGTCGCTCGTGGTGAGCGCCCTGCCGACCATCTCCAGCACGTTGCCATGTATCGGCAGGCGGGAGAGCCTGAGGTGTTCCCGCGCAAGCTCGCGGAGGCTGAAGCCCATGAGGTCCCTTGCGCCGTCCGCGGGCTTTTCGATGGTCTTCCCTGGGCGGAGGATGCCTGAGCGGAGGATCAACGAGTCCTCCGCCGCGGCCCTGAACTTTTCCTTTTCGTCCTTGCCGTGGGTTATCGGGGCGCGGACGCCCATGTCACCGGTCGCGGCCTGGGCCTTGCCCGTCACCTTGTCGAACATGGCCTTGCGGGCCTCCTCGACGGGCTTGTTTCCCTTGATGAAGGCGTCGACCTCCTCCGGGCAGCCTGCCTGCTCGCACATCGAGCGGATCTCGATTATCCTGCTCTGCTCGGCCCTTGCGCCCTCAAGCCTCGCGGCCTCGGCCTTTGCCGCATCGTCACCGCCGCCTGCAGGCTGTGCCGGCGGCTCCTCCTTCCTCATCTCCAGCTTTTCCAGAAACCTGTACGCCTCCTCCTCGCTCGCGTCCTTTTTGAGGCCGCGGCTTTCGAGGTACTCCCTGACCTTCTTGTCCATCTCTTCCTCCTGTTTTGCGTTAATGTGGCCGGGCGCTGCCGCGGCCCTGACCTTCGCCTCTTCATCCGCCCCTATGGGCGTGATGCTCAATTCCTTGGGCGTCCACCTGGTCGCTATCTTTACGGGGCCCTGGTAGGTCCTGCCGTTTACCGTCTGTTTCTCGCCTGCGGGTATGTAGGTAGCCTCGTGGATCCTGTAGCCGATGGAGAAGTCCGTAAGGTGCCCCTCGCGGACCTTCTGATAGGGTTTCTGCGACTCTTCCACCTCCGAGAAGTGCGCGCGCCCTATGAGCTTCCCGCCCTCTATTTTCATGCCCCTGTATGAACCGAGGACGTCGCTCGTCGAAAAGCGGTAATGGTTCTCGAGGAGCGGCACCTGCCCGGTGCCCGGAAGCTCGCAGCCGTCCATGAGAAGGACCTCCGGGACCATCTCCCATCGTTCCCAGTCCCAGACCGGAACCGGGTTCTCCGTGGCGCCCACTACCTCAACGGAGCGAGTGCCCTCGTCGAGGGACGCCGGAGCGCCGGTAGCCTCCACTGCCACGGCCAGCGTGCGGTAGCTGATAGACCGGTCCAGGACCGGCTGCTCGTCTTTCTTGTTTGTTTTCTTTCTCTGCGGCATGTCTTCTCTCCTTTTTCCCCGGTGCGCGCAGCGCACCCTACAGTTCGCTCCAGGGGTCGAGGGCGGCCCTCATGTCCTCGGGAAGCCGCCTGTCCTCGTCGTCCTCTTCGCCTTCGCCGTCCTCGCCGTCCTTGGGCTTTTTCGATTTCGGGACCGCGTACTTCTTTTTCTCGCCGCCGCCTTCGCTTGCATCGGCGCCCGCGCTGACGCTTGCGCCGAGAGCCGCCGGGTTCTGCTGGAGGGCGGCCATGGTGTCCATCCAGACAAGGCCCCTTTCCTCTGCCATGCGCTTGGCCTCGGCAAGCTCGTCAAGGACCTCCTCGTAGTCCCTGCCGCGCCCGGCGACTACCTCCTGCGGAGAGCGGATGCCGGCCTTTATCTGCTCTATCCATGCAGCGCCCTCGCGGAGCGGGTCTATCGACTCCATGCCGGGCGGCGTGTAGGTGCCCCGGAAGTAGTGGCGCGGGTTCTTCCAGAAACCGGGGAGGTCGAGCTTGCCCGCGAGCACCGCCTGGGTGATGACGTCCTCGACCACGGGCTTCGTGACGTGCCGGATGTGCCGCATGGAGTGGGGCTTCATCATGACCGCGAAATCGTTCCTGATGCCCCTGAGGTTTGAATAGGAGATGGTGTCGTAGTCCGAGGTAAGGAGCTCGTAGGTCGTGTCGGTCGCAACGGCCACCATGCGGAGGCAGAACTTCACGAACGGCGAGAACTTGTCGCCCGGGCGGTTGTGCTGCGCGAAGCTTATCTTCTCGCCGGGCCTCAGATATTCGATTATCGCGTTCTCAAGCTCCTCTATTTTCTTCCCGGTGTTGGGGTCGAGCTGCCCGCGCGCGTTCTGGAAGCCGAGCGCGTCCGGGGTCTCGACTATGGCCAGGTACTTGGCCGCGAGCTTCGCGCCGTCTATCTCGGCGTCCATGTAGTCGCCAAGGTCGTGGGCTATGAGGATGGCCGTGGTGAAAGGCGATATGCCCCGGAGCTGGCCGGGCCGGAGCGTCTGGAAGTTGTGTATGACGTACTCGGCGGGCACGCGCTGCGTCTTCGTGCCGGCCGTGATGGAGGCGCCGTACCCGGAAGGCACGGCAAAATGATAGGCCTTCACGCGCCCGGTGTTGGGGTCGAACTCTATGCCCTGGTCCAGCTCGTTCCCGTCGGCGGGCTTCGCGTATGCCGTGGTCAGCCAGTCGGCCTCGTATTCCTGGAGCGCGTAGGGGATGTAACGGCCCGTCTCCTTAATCGCCTTTTTGACGAAAAGGAGCTCTCCGCTCTCGACATCCTGCCTCTTCGCGAGTCTTTCAAGCTCGCAGTAGTGGAGCTTGCCCGCGGCGTGCATCTCCTCGAACGCCCACTTGACCGCGTCCTCTATGGCCCGGATGGCCTTCTTGTCGTATTTGCCGTCCTCGTCCTGCACCCTGCTCTGGAAGACGATGCCGATGCCGACTGAGTAATTGACCAGGTTGTTTATGGCGCGGTTGAAATATGGGAAGTCGCGGACGAGCTGGCGGGAGCGGCCCCGGATTATCTCGGAGGAGCTCCTGATTATGGAGTTGACGTCCTGGTTTACGGGGAGCCAATCGCCGCCGGTGCGGCTGACCTTGGCCGCGGCGTACTGCCGGGCCTTCAAAGCCATTGTCCGGTCGTAGCGGCGCTGGACCTCACGCCGGGGCGAGACGACGCCGATGGCGCGGTCGATGGCGCTCTCGAAAGCGCGGAGGCCCCGCGCGAAGCGTCCCGGCTTCTTGCCGTCCCTCGTCTCCGTCTCGCGGCTCACCAGCGCCCTCCGCCGCCGTTCTTGGCATAGGTGCGGCCGTGGGCCGAGCCGGTCTCGTAGTCGGCCATGGACTTGGCCCACTCAATGCCCTTACGGAGGTCGTCGATTGAGCGGTACTGGACCTGCTTGCCGTTTATGGAGTAGGAGACGGCCTTGAACGCGCCGGACGCGACCGCGTCGGCCAGCGCGTTGAGCATGGCCTGGTAAAGGGCCGTCCAGGTTGTAAATGGGGTAGCGGCTGCCATGCCGCTATTGTAAGGGCGGAAAACGGGCACCGGGGAATATCGGGGAATATCGGGGAATTCAGGCTGTATATCGGGGTATAACGGGGTCTTTCGGCTTGACAGGGGTTATAAAGTCTCCATGATAAACGGCCTCCTTACCCCCGCACTGAACTCCTCGGCGACCGTCAGCGCCCTCTTAACGGCGGCAATCGGAGGGATATTCAGACCATTGAGAATCCGCATGGCCCCGAGCGCAAAATCCCGGCCGCATCCTACGGCATCGTAGTTCTCTTTCGCCACGCCGACCTGGAAGTCTGAATCGATGAGATACAAGCGCTTCCTGTACCCTACCAGAAAACATCCGCCCTCCTCGACATTGTTGTTGACCTTAGTGTATCCGCCTTCCCTCAGGCACTTCCTGAGGCTCTCCACGAAGTGGACGCACATAAACTCGAATGGGTCCATCTTGGCCGGGTGGTCGGGTATCTCCATCTTGTACCTGATAAGCTGCCCCATGCGAAAGGAACTGGTGTACCCTATTATGAACGGGCCTTTCTTGAAGACCTTCGGATCCTTCCTTATTCTCAGGTCAAGCCCGGCAACGCCCGCGCTGTCCGCGCCCATGTATATACGCCCCTTCTCTATCCATCCAACGACGCAGGTCATTTCGCGAATTCCTCCCTCCACCAGGTCTCTATTCTAAGGCGCGAGCCTATCCAGACGCCGCCCTTCTTCTTGATCGGCAGGCCGGAGCCCCGATGCCACTTGAGCACAGTATCCTCGCTCACGCCGTTCAATGCCTGGCATATGGCCTTCATCCCCACAAGCACGTCGCTTTCCTTCTCCTTCACCTTACCACCTCCCGCGTCTACGATTATCACGATTATTTGCAGCTCTTTTTTCTTCCTGTCCTTGCGTGTCATCGGGCTTGCTCCAGAACTTCACCTGCAATATCTCAGCCGCGGCCAGGGCGTAGACGCCTATGTCCCAATAGTGGTTTGCCTTGCCCTTGGGGCACTGCCATAGTCCCTTTTCGTCCTTGTACTCGGCCGTCATGTGCCGCGCGTACTCGACCGGGCACTCGGAATGCAGCCTCCACGCTCCGGGGTCGTCCCTGTGGATCGCGAGTTTGCGCGCGAGCTCGTCCTTGAAGTGCGTCACGTTTACGTGGTGGAGCACGACGCCGCCGGGTATCGGCTTCCTGGTGCCGGGGTAGTTGTCAATCCGCGCCTGTGATACCGTCTGCGTCATCCTCTGGCGGCCCTTGATGGGCTTCACCTTGGGGTGCTGGCGGCAGAAGTCGTATACCTCGGCCGTCCGGCTGTGCTTGGGCACAGCGCCCGTGCCGCCGCCCGAGTCGATGAAGGCGGCGCCGATAGAGTGCTTCACGCCGTCGCAGTCCGCATATTCGCTGTTGTAGAGCACGTCCTCCAGCCCCTTGAAGCTCTCGACGAAGCCCTCCCTCACCTGCCACGAATCGAGCGACGGCCCCCAGCCGAAGGCCCGGACCTCATAGTAGAAGCCCCGCTGCTGGGTGTCGGCGAGGAGGAGGAGGCATGATATGCCCTTTGGCACAAGGCCCCTGGGGCGCTCGTCGCGGAGGGCGAGGATGGCGTCTTCCTTCCTCTCGCTCTGCTTTTCGATATACGGCTCGGCCAGGTAGTCGTTGTAAAAGTCGATGAGCTTGGCCTTGTCTGTCTTCGCGCGTATCTCAGCGGCGGCTATCTCGGAAAGGGAGACATCCGGAGAGAGCCAGCTCGGCAGATGGAAGCCCACGCGCCGTGGCCGTGATATGTTCTCGCCCTTCACCCGCGTCCATTTGCCCGCGCGCACAGCCGCGTCCCGCTGGCTGTCCATCCACTGCATGTGGCAGGCCCGGCATTCGTACCGGGCTAAGTGGTCGCGGTGGACCTCCTCGGCCGGGAGTCCCTCCGGATATCTCAATTGTTCCACATGAAAAGGCTGCTCGTGGCCGCAGTCCGGGCACCGCGCGTGAAAGTGATAGACCGCCTCGCACCGCTGAATGGCCCGCCAGATGTGCCCGGTCTCGCGCGTGGGGCTGGAGACCTTGAATATCTTGTGCGTGTAGCGGAATACCCTCGCCCTCTTCTCGCCCAGGGTGACCGGGTCGGTCTCCTTGCCCACCGTGTCGCCGTACTTGTCCGTCTCGTCGAAAAGGAGATACTTTATCGGGAAGGTCGCCAGGGCCGAGGCCGAGTTCGACCACGCCATGTAAAGGAGCGCGCCGTTACGGAGCCTCACGCGCTGCTTTGCCGTGTCGTCCGGGTTTTCGGAGATGAGGGGCGAAAGCCGCGGGCTTGAGTTGAGCATCGGTATGATGCGGTCCTCGGCAACCTTCCGGGCGTCTTCCCTGGACGGCATGACCACCATCACGGTGGACGGATCGCGGTCCATCGCGTAGGCCAGGCAGTTGTACGGCGTCTCGGTTTTTCCGGTCTGCGGCGAGCCGCAGATAACGCCCTCGCGGACGTGCGGCAGCATGAAGGTGTCCATGACGAAGGCCAGGTAGGGCGTCAGGTCGTTCCTCCACGGCCCCACATGCGCGCCCATGGTGACGCGCCTGTACCTCTCCGCCCACTCCGAAGGCGTAAGCCTCTCCTTCTTCCGGAAGACCTCCCGCTCCGCCGGGAAAAAGCGGACCGGCTGGAAGAGGGACTGTTGAGGGGAGAGGGTCAAGACATCTCCTTTGCTTGCTCCTTGCTGACACCTGTGATGATTAAAGTGTATTTCTCCATAATCCCCCCTCACAGCCTCATCGGCATTATTACGCTGGTGTAGTGGTCCGAGTCCTCAGGCCGGAGGAGCGCGGGGCTGAGGCCGTCCTTGAGGAGAAGGCGGACCTTCTCGCCGGGCATGGCCTCCAGCGCGTCCAGGAGGTAGCCCGAGTTATATGCCGTCTCCGTCTCCGGGCCGTCGTACTCGATATCGAGGTCCTCGCTCGCCTCGCCGAGCTCCTGGAAGGCCGAGGCCGTGAGGCTGCCCGCCCTGAACGCGAGCTTCACGCCGTGGGCCTTCGAGTCCGAGAGTATCGAGACGCGCCGGACGCACTCGATGAACGCGCCCTTCGGCGCGAGGACCGTCAGGCCGTTGTCTTTCGGGATGACGCGCTCGAAGTCCGGGAACTCGCCTTCGAGGAGCCGGACGCTCATGGCCGCGTTCCCAGCCATGAGGGCGGCGCGCTTGTCGGTCGCGCCGAAGAGGACCTCGCTCTCGCCCTCGCCCAGGAGCTTCCGTATCTCGATTGCCCCCTTCCTCGGGATGAGCACGCTCTTCATCTCTCCCGCCGGGCCGGGCCGCTCGATGACGGCGAGGCGGTGGCCGTCGGTCGTGACCATGCGCGTTACGCCGCCGCCGCGCTGGAGGAAAAAGCCGTGGATGTTGTACCTGGTCTCGTCCTTCGAGACGGCAAAAGAAGTCTTGTCGATCATGTCCCGGAGGAAATCCGAGTCCATGCGCACGAGGCCGGTCGGGTCTATCTCCGGGGGTGAAGGGAAGTCCTTCTCCGAAAGGCCCAGGACCTTGAAACGCGAGCGGCCGCCCTTTATCTCGACCTTGTGGTCCTTGCCCGCCTCGAAAGAGACCTCCTCCGCAGAAAGCCCCTTGACTATCTCGAAGAGCTTCCGGGCGTTTACCGTGACGCTGCCGGGCTTGGAGACCGCGCCCTCGCATATGTCGCGCGTGAATAGCTCCAGGTCGGTCGCCGAGACCGTGACCTCGCCCTCCTTCCCGGCGCCGATTAGCACATTGGCCAGTATGGGCTGCGTGCCGCTCTTCTCCACGGTGCCCTGCACGCGCTGGAGGGCCCGTAAGAAACTTTCCCGCTTGATATCGAATTTCATCCGCCTTCCTCCTCTTCCGCTTTAAGATTGCCGCCTGCCGGGGCCGCGAACTCCAGCGGCTCGCTGTACCTGTTGAAGTGCTCCTCCATCTCTTCCTTCCAGAGTGCTATGAGGTCCGGGGCCTTGGCCTGGTCTCCGCCCACGAGATCGATTATGCGGGCCGCCCGGGCGTGGATGAACTCCTCGCCGAGCCCGGATTTGAGGAGCGCGGCCCTGCCGGCGAGCATGGATTCCACATCGGATCTGAGTACCCATTTGCCTTCGTCAATCTCGTTCTCGCGCCTCTCCCTTTTCTTTTTTTCCTCGAGTATGTCGAGCTCGATCTTCGCCTTCCGGGTGGCGAGGCCTTCGTCCTCCTGCCCCGAGCCGTCGAGCTTCACGAGCGCCAGCCGCGCGTACTCGTCCACGGCCTTTTTCGCGTAGGCGCCGTCCCTCTCCTTGGATATCTTGTTCTGGTCGGCGTAAAGCTTCGACTTCGCGACCTTCCAGCCCTCGTCCGTGAGGTAACCGAGCACCTCGAGGAGGTTGGCGAACCGCCGGGCCTCGGGATCGGCGTCTGCGGCCTTGCGCTTCTGGAACTCGTCGAACCTCTTCCGGGCCGCGTCCCACTCCTTGAGGTTCTTCATGGTCGGGCTCTCGTTATAGGCCTTCATGGTCTGAGCGACGGCCCGCGCCAGGACTGCCTCTTCCTTTTCCTCCAGGCTTTTTACTTTCCTTGCCAAATCAGATTCCCCTTCCCGCCCCTGCTCTTCCATAGACCTCCCCGTTGATTTCGAGGGACGCCCCTGCTAATATACTCCCGCCCCGGCCGGGGTGCGGGTAGTAGCGGGTCGTCCCGTCCTGTGCTCCAACACAGGGTTGGGGAGGCAATTCTCCTCGACTGCTGCCCGCCTTATTTAGGTTCCCACCTCATGGGCTGGCCGTTCAAAACAATCTCGCTGACGCCCGTATATTTGACGTACCTCGTGACGATCACGTCGCAATACTTCGGGTCCATCTCCATAAGCCTCGCCTGCCGCTTCATCTGTTCGCAGGCCATGAGCGTACTGCCCGAGCCGCCGAAAAGGTCTATGACGACGTCCCCGGCCTCGCTGTGCTTTTTAAGTCCCCTCTCCGCGAGCCTTACAGGCTTCTGCGTGGGATGGATGTAATTCGCGGTGACGTCGCGCTTTTCGTACCAGACGTCCAGCAGCTCGACGAAATCATCGAAGTCGAGGTTGAATACGTCCTTGTAGTTGGTGATGTTCTTGTTCGAGTAGTGCTTTTTCCCTTTTTTCCATCCCACCATGCAGGGCTCGTACTGCCTGTGATAGTCCTGTCCACGCGAGAAAATCATGGAGTTCTTCAGCCACACTATGATCTGACTCATGTGCCACTTCGCGGCCCTGAACGCCTCTATGTTCAGGTGCTGGTTCCTTGAGGCATACCACCAGTAAATGGCCGCGTCGTCCGTGGTGTTCGCGTAAAGGTTCTTGAGGACTGCGGTGAAAAAACTCACGCAGTCCTCGTCGCTCAGGTTGTCGTTGAATATCTTGCCGCCGGTGCCGCCGAACTTCGTGGAGTCGTAGCTCAGGTTGCTGGGGCTTTTGTAATCGACGTTGTACGGCGGGTCGGTGAAAACGAGGCGCGCCTTCTGCCCGTCCATCAGGGTATTCACGTCCCCAGGGGAAGCGCTGTCGCCGCACATGAGCCTGTGGGAGCCGAGCACGTAAATATCTCCGCGCCGCGTTGCCGGCTCCGATATCTTCTCGTATTCCTTCTCTGCATCGAACTCGTCCTCGACGACCATGTCGATAAGCGCCTCCATCTCGGCGCTCTCGAATCCGATAATGTCTATGTCGAAGTCCGGAAGCTGGGAGAGCTCGGCCAGAAGCGCGGCAAGCTTCTCATCATCCCAGTCGCCCCCGTGTTTGTTGGCGGCTATATTCGCCATGCGCTCGCGGTCGAGGTCCCACTCGACCTCCCTGTATGTAAATGTCTCGCCGCAAATATTGATAGTGCCGGTCGAGACGGTGCCCGCGGGCGAGGCCTCCGGCAAATCCTCTCTTACGATCTCCGCGTCAGGAGGCATCACCTTGATCCTCTGGTGCCCGCCGATAATATTCCCCGTCCGACGGTTGAAGATGATGCCTGAAAGGTCGCCGAACTCCTCGATGGACTTCTTGAGCCTTGCGAGCTGCTTTTTGGTTATCGTCCTCGGGTTGTGCTCGCTCGGCTTTAGATCTGAAAGCTTCATATGGTCACCATTCCTTTCCATGGATTTTCCGGGAGGCATTTGAAGCACCTCTCCGGAGGCCTGCTGCCGCGCCGGGGCCAGTACAGAGTGAGCTGTGCGCCGCAGCCCTCGCAAGCGCCGTCGTCAACGATATAGGGCGTAAGGTTCTCGTCCTTCTCGGATCTGTTTGCCGGGGCCGGCAAAGTGATGGGCTCTTCCGGCTTGCGCAAATTAGCAAACTGAACCTTTTGCTTGACCGCCTTAGGAATAAAACAGTTTGATTCGCCTTCTTCTTTTCTCGGGGTCGAATCAAAGGCCCTCTCTTTTTCCAGGTGTTTGGTTTGATTTTCCTCTTTCTCAACTTCCTTTGAGGGCACCGGACGGAGACCAGGCGGCAGTCCTGCCACGATCCACGCCCGGATGTCGCCGCCGTGGTCTTTTTTAAAATCGCCCGGGTCTTTTCCACGTGGAACAGGCCAGCGCTCGGCCTGGGGAAAGTGCTCCGTCCACCACGGGCTCGCCTTGCCGCCTGCCGTATCGAAGTCCACGGCGTCCAGGATGTGGAGCGACTTTTTTAGTTCACACGTGAGTTCCTCGTCGGGCTTGGTGGACACGCTGTCGATTGCCGCGGCATTCACGATATCCCCGGCGTCCTGGGCGATGAGGATGGCGTCAAGGCGGCTCTCGACGACAATCCAGGCCCCCGCCCCCCTCACGGCGGGATTCACGGAGCGGATCATCATGGGGGCGGTGGATGAGCCCTTTACCGCGTGGTAGCGGTTATCCAGCCCCTCCTCCGGGCGGCGGATACGGATGCTCATCATGCGGCCGTCGGCGATGTACGGTATGACGAGGCCGCGGTGCAGGACGAGGAGGTCGAGCGTCTTAACCTCGCCGGTCTTCTCGTCTATACCCGTCTCTGGCTCCACGCCCCACTCTGCGCGCTTGCCGTATCTCTTCTTCGCGTTCCAGCCGAGGCGAAACCTCCGGGCCGTCTCGACCGTGATGCCGCGCTCCGCGAGCCAGGCGAGCTGGTCGGGTGTTTTCAGGAGGACCTGGTGCGAGGTCTCGACGAACGCGGCGGCCTTCGCCTGCCAGAGATCCGCCGGCGCCGAGGTCTGCCGGGGCGTGAACTCGGCCTTCCGCTGGGCCGGCGCCCTGGGCGTGCCGCCGCGCCGCCTGCCTCCGCCGGTGAGCGCCTTGCCGAGGCGGTCGCAGGCCTCCTTGAAGCTGAGCTTTAAGGATGGGGCCTCCATGAGGAGCTTTATCGCGTCGCCCTTGGCCTGGCACTGGCGGCACCAGAACGCGCCGTAGTCGCCCTTTTCCGGCCAGATGCGGAAGCGGTCGTTCCCGCCGCAGAACGGGCACGGCGAGGCGTGCTCGTGCGGCCCGGCCTTCCTCGGCGCAAGGCCGAGCTCTATGGCGATGTCGAGGGTGGTCATAGCTATGATTTTAGGATTTCTCAGGATGCGAGTTTTATCAAAATCCTGCTCCATCCCTTATATATAAGTATTTATTTTTTCTATATAAAAACCTCTACTTCTTACATACTAAGATTTTAGGATGGAAATCATGCAAATTGTCCGCAAAAAACCTTATCCGGTCTTTTTATTTTTTAAAAAGTTCTCCGGATTTCCATCCTAAAATCTTAGTTTCGGTTTTTTCTTAGCTTGTATCCATACTTACGGCCATGATTTTTAAATAATCTCCTATCCTATTCCGTCCTATTGTCATGGTTGAAGGGTTACGCCCCTGAAATACATCTGTCCGCCCTCTTTGACCTTGCGAAAGCGTTTTTCGAAGAGGGTGGAAAAGTCTCTCTTGCTCGGCGAGTATTTATCTCCATACTCCTCGATAAACCATTCCTTGAATGCGGAGTAAAGCTCGCCGTAAGGGGTGCGATCGTCGATTGTCTCCTCGGGCGGGTAGCACCGGGCCTCGATAAAACCAGCCAGGCGGTCCTCGCTGAGGCGATATTCTTCCGTAGCGGCACGCACGCTGTCCGGCGGGTTGAGCCCCTGGCGCTGCCACTCGATATTGCCGCGCACCAGCCACGCGAGAATGCCCGGCGCCTCGGCCTCAAGCTTCTCGGGCAGGTCTTTTATCTTCAGCCGGTGTTCCGGTCTGTTTGGGTCCAGCTCTCCTTCGTCGACAAAGGTGTGTTTGAACGGCACCAGGTGGACCCTTCGCCAGAAGGCATAATCGTCGCCATCGGCGTGGGGCAGGTGGTTCGTAAGCAGGCACAGGAGGTGCGTGGGCTTAAAGACCGTCTCAAAAGGCGCGTGAGCCGGGCGGGCCGTGAGTGTATCTCCACCCGAGAGCCACTTGACCTTCGCCGAGGAAAAGCGCCGGTGCTTGTCTGTCTCTGAGGCGAAGGCCACACGAAGGCCCTTCAGGGTCATAATGTCGGACGATGGGCCGGATGAGTTCCGCGCGTTGCGCTGATCAAGGAGTAATTCGCTCTGGATGGGCTTTGCGATATCGCCCAAAACGTGCTTAAGCGTCTCGACGAGAGTGCCTTTACCGTTGCTGCCTTCGCCGTGGAAGACGAGGAATATCTGTTCGGTCGTGAGTCCGGTTATGCCGTAGCCGAGGACCCGATGGAGGTAGTCGATAATCTCCTTGTTGCCGCCGAAAACATCCGAGAGGAACTTCTCCCAGGTCGGGGCCGGGTGGTCGATGCCCTTCCATTCGTGCGGGACGGCCTTGGTGATGCAGTCGCCCGGGCGGCCGTCCCGGAACTTGCCCGTCCGGAGCTCGAGGACGCCGTTGGCGCAGGCCAGCAGCCAGGGGTTGCGGTCGAATTCTTCCTCGCGGATCATCAGGCCGCCCTCGACGCTGTACGCCCAGCGCAGGCAGTTATTGGCTCCGGAGGTCGAGCGGAGGCGTTTGGCGCGCTTCTTGTAGCTCGACTGTATCTCTTTGAGTTGTTTTTCGAGCTCGCCATTGTCGTTGGCCTTTGCCTCTTTTATCTTCTTGCCCAGCTCCAATTGTTCCTCTGTCTCAAGGTACCTAAGCGCGACATCGTTGACGGCGCGCATTGAGAGCGCGGTGCCCATATCCATCTCCCAGTAGTGGCCTTTCCAGTAGAACCACTCGCTCAGAGATACATTAAAGACGAACCTCCCGCCGTGAATGGCCGCGAAAAGCATGCCGTCGCCGAATTCGTTGTGTGTGAGGCACTGGCGCACGAACTCAGGGGTGATGGGGTCTTCCTCCGGTTTCGCATCGGCCTTGCGGGCCTCCTCTTCAGCTTTAACGCGGGCCTCGACCTCGGCCCGGATGTCGTCGGTCTTCTTTTCGTCAGTCATTCGCCCTCAAACGCCCTGAACCTTTTTATCCATAAGCGGACCGTGTCCGCCGAGACGCCTACGAAGTACGCTATCTGCCGCGGCGAAAGCTTGAGTTCTATAAGGACCGCAAGCAGGTAGACCTGGCGAAAGTCGAGGTGGGCGCCCTCGAGGAATGTGCCTGTTGTGGCCGTAAACCAGCGGCCACAACGGCCGCAATGGCACCGCTTGCCGGCGCGGAAACTCGCATCATCATCGAGCGCGAGCCCGCATGACGGACAGCGCGCGGCGAAGTCGTGCAGTTGGTCTATGACCCACTGGCGGCAGCGGTCCTCGTTCAGCCATGCCGCCGTAAAATCCGCGAGCGCCTCGGCCGTGGTGAAGCTCCGGAGCGTTGCGGAGTTTTCGGAGGGGCCTCGGGCCGCCTTCAGGAGCGCCGGTGCAGGGGTTGCGGGTTGAGCGTGCGCGGAGCCGTTACAGGCCAGACACATCAAAGGGCGGGTGTCCGTCTGTCGTCCGCCCCGGTTCCGTCGCATTCGGTGCATCCTGCTGAGGTTTTGTGTAGGTGTCCGCCATTGCTGAACTTTCTTTATTCCGTTTTTCCGGGCCTAAAATTTTCAAATCGCGCTCAAACCCCGGGGGTCGAATTACCCGCGTGGGCGACCTCTCTGGAAGGACCCGTGAAATTGAAAATGACTTTCAACTTCACGGGCGCGGCCTCGTGTCCCAGGATTATCTTGTTTGATTGAGTTTGAGAGGGGTGCGGGGGCGCGGGCGCAGGCGCGGCCGCAAGCGGATGGACGCGCTCGATGCACCGCGCGTCCGTCCGGCAGGCCCGGCGCTGGCCAATAGCCGCAGCGCGAGGAGTACGGGATCTCCAATGTATAAGACCTTTACTTACCTACCCCCCCCTATCCCTTCGCCTTCCAGTGCTCGAGCGTCTCGTCGGCCACGCGGCCGAATATTTTCGGGAACTCGGTTTTGACGAACTCCTCGCCCCTGCCGTAGAAGTCCAGGCGCTGCGTAGCCATCGGCGCCTTCTTCACGAATATGATGAGCGGGATAAGCCCGCGCCCGTGGCGCTCCCATATGCCGAGCGGGTGTTTACTCGATGCCGACTTGTATTGCTCTGCCTGTTGAAGCAGCGCGGATGTGATGGTAATCCGCCTGTCCAGCTTCTTGAGCCCCACGCCCGGCCGGCCCACGAATATGTTGAAAGCCCCGGGGCGCCGCCTCGACCGCGCGCTCTGGTTCATCGTGTATCCCATTCACCGAAGGCCCTGGCTGCCGAGGTATCTTTACGAGCATGCTCCTGGGGATGTTCCGTGCGCGTCCAGCCGCACGCCCTCACCAGGCATAGCGTAGTATCCGTCCGGAAGAGCTCGCGGCCTTCAGCGCCCTCTCCCATCGCTTGAGCCCTGCCGTGACCTGGGGTGTAGGTAGTATGCCGCCGGCACGCCGCCGCCTGTCTTCGCGTTCGATCCCTCTCCCTCGTCCAGACCACGTGCGCGTTCATGTCTTTTGGCGTGGCGCTCTTGACGTACAGGCTGTCGAGCGTTCATCTCGTGGCCGGTCGAAGACACCTGCATCTCTTTCCTCATGAAGTCCTTGAGGGCCATTGCCGTCCGCGTGCAGGCTATGGCGTTCATTTTCGGTATCCGGTGCTTATGAGGTCCGGACGGCGGCCAGGACCTCCTTGAGGCCCTTTATCTTGACTGAGAACAGTGCCTCCTTACCTCAACGCCCTTGCAATGTGGCCGGCATAAACGCCGACGACCTTCCAGTAGAGGGCCATAGGAGCTTTATGCCTCTTCCATTGAAGCTCGGCACGCCTGAGGGCATCCTCTCGCAGCGCCAAAAGGGCTTCTCGGAGTGATTGCCGCTGCTCCATATTTAACCCTGAAAAAATGCCTTGCCAATGACGCTTGAGTTCCTTATCGCCCTCCCGTATCACCGTACTCCCTCCCGAATTCGTTCAGGCGGTCGTGGCATTCGCTGCACACGCCCCGGCCGCGGTCGTAGTCCACGGCCAGCCAGTAGCAGGGCTTGCCGTCCTTGAAGCAGGCGCAATCGTCGGTGCACCCGCAGCCGATGCAGGTAGCCACGTCTACGCCGGGACTCATGCCTCGGCCCCTTTCGCGGCCCCGGCCTTCTTGCCGCGCTTCTTGTTGACGGTCGGCTGGGGCATTGTGGGGTCTTCCTGGGTGGAAGCCTCTGCCGGCTCCGGCGAGTCCCAGGGCGTTCCTTTATCGGCCTCTTCCGGGTCCTCCCCAATGTCGAAAGGCCCGGCGGCGCATTCGCATTCGAGCCAGGGCCCGCCGCAGTCGTCGCAAGTGTCGTCCTCGTCCAGTTCGGCTGCCGAGCCCTTCTTGTCCAGCTTGCATACATCTGCTATGGCCTTGGGCACCCTGCCCACGAGGTCCTGGGCGAGGAAGGCTTTGATGATGTCGCCCTTCTTGGCAGTGGCTTTGCCGAGTACGGCGGAAAGGGCCTCGGGCATATCCTTGCGCCAGAGCTCCTTGGCCAGGGCATTGAGTTCGTCTTTCGTTTTGCCCTTCAGATACTCCTCGTCCATCGCGAAATCCCTGGCCATGTCTATGCCGGCCTCGGGCGTCATCTGGAGCATGACATCGCGGCAGGTGAGTGAGAAGGTCTCGTGTACGAGGTGGAGAATGGCCGCCTCCAGCCGGGCGGCAGGAATCCCGGCGATGCCCCTGTACACCTTGTCGCTGGAATAATAAGAGCCCGCGCCCTTATACTGCGGGTTGTATTCCTTGATGAACGCGTCGCGCCATGATCCGTCTGTGCGGGTGAGCTCCTCTATGATGTGGTGGAGAGCGAGCCGCTGTTTCAAGACGACCGATGCCCCGACCTTCGGCAGAAGGGACTTGAGGAGAAACCTGTCCCTGCATTCGCGGGCCTTCACGCGGAGCGTGTGCGGGTTCGGTCCCTTGCCGGACTCTCCAGCTGCCCTCTCCTCCTTCTTCCCCGCCCTCTGCATCGCGTCCAGGCACTTCCTGTCGAGGCATATCTCGCCGAACTCCAGCCACTTCTCGCCGTGGTAGAAGGTCCTCTCGCAGAGATAGAAGGCGTGGTGGTCGGTGCAGCCGGCGCATTCGCTCTTGTATTTTTTCGGGTGCTCGTGCGAGTAGTCCGCGTCCTTTTTGAGCGCCACTATCTTCTGCGCGGTCTTCCCGGTGCCGCTGTATTCCACGAGCTTCTCGACGTCGTCCTCTTTCCTGAAGACCTTGAAGCCCGCCTTCTCCTTCTCCTTGAGGATGTCGGTGAAATGCTTCTTCGATTTCGTATAGAAGCAGCTCTTGTCCGAGCACTGGTCGCCCTTCCCTATCTCCGGGAAAAGGGCGGCCTGGTTGCCCGAGTTGCAGGGGCACGCGCCGCAAGCCGTGGTGTCGAAGGGCGCGCTTGAAAGGCTCTGGATGTATTTATCGAGCATGCGCGCCGCCCTCCGGACGCTCACGCCTCCGTCCTCGGTGACTTCCTCGAGGAACTTCTTCTGGTCGCCCTCGTTCCTGAGGCGCGTAAAGAGCCGCGCTATGCCGAGCGGCAGCTCCCCTGCCGCTATCTTCGCCTGCACGGGCTTCGATAGCTCCGCCAGCTTCACCCGGCTCAGCACATATCCCACGGAGCGGTCGAGCCGCGCGGCGAGCGTCTCGGGCGTGTGCTTGCCGATCTCCAGAAGGCGCTTGAACCCCACTGCCTCGTCCATGGGGTTCGGGTCCTCGCGCTGGGTGTTCTCGATGACCTGCACCTCGAGGGACTCCTCGTCCGAGAGGGCCTTCACCATGGCGGGCATCTCCTTGAGGCCCGCGGCCTCTGCCGCCTGGTGCCGCCTGTGGCCGGCCACTATTTCAAACTTGCCCTTGTGCTTGCCGTTAAGCGGCCTCACGAGTATGGGCTGCAGGACGCCCTTGGCCCTCACCGAGCTTGTAAGCTCATCGAGGGCGTCCTTGTCTGTCGTCTTCCGGTAATTGAAATCAGAGGGTACGAGCTTCTTGATCTCGATTGTCTGGAACTCCATGTGGGCCTCCTTGAAATGTTAGGGTCTGCACTCCATCACGGCCATGATGACGCCGCGGCCGTTTGTGAATACGGCGGGGGTGGCGGAGAAGCCCGCAGGGCTGCCCTGGCCGAGGCTTATGCTCCACTCGCCGCCGAACGCGTCCATAGCCGTCCTTTACCGCGCCTGAGTGGTGCCAGTTGAATGCCTGCCGAGGAGCGGCGTGGGCGTGACGATAGCTCCGTCTCCCCGGCGTTCTCGTTTTTCAAAATCCCCTCGCCGTCGCAATTCGTGCAGTCCACATCCTCGTCTTCCTCGTCGTCATACCAGTTGCCCTTGCCCTGGCACTCGTCGCAAGGCTCCGTCTCCGGCACTACCCTCGACTTCGGCTCCGTGGACGCGAGCGCTGCGGCTATAAGGGTCGCGGGGAATGGCGCGAACATAAGGAACTCGGGTATGACCCTGTCGTAGTCCGGGGCGGAGAGCCCTGGGACGCCCCGCTCGGATGCGTCCCAGGGCTGGTACGGGTGCCCCTCTATCTCGTAGATCGACACCTTGATGAGGGCGTGCCAGTTGGTGGCGTGAACATTCCCGTCGTGCAGCCAGGGCCTTGAAAGGTCCCTCCCCGGATATCTGTCTTGCTCTTTCTCGCAGAACGCCTCTATCGCTTCGATACGGGTCATAGAGTCGGCTCCTCTCCGGCCTTCCGCGCCTCCTCCTTCTGTCGGTGAACTTCTCCCTGAAAATGCTGTGCGGCGATTGCGAGCCGCCTCACCTGGTCGAGCTTGTCCATCCCTTTTTTGTAGAGCGTCGGGGCGATTATCGGCCCCAGGGCGAATGTGCGCGCTATGCGCTGGAGAAATGTATTGAGGTCGAGGTTGTCGATTATGAAGGCGGCAAAAAGTATCTGTTCCTGCGTTGCCTTGTATTCAGCGTCGTTCACAGCGTCGGCTCCTCGGGGGTTATGTCGTCAAAGATGACAGGAATGAGCCGCCTGAACTCCGCCAGCAATCCTTTCGCCAGAGCCTGTATCTGCGAGTCGGCCTTGGGCGATGTGCGCAGTTCGAAGAAATGACGCCATGACCTTAAATTCATGGACACTACAAATTCCGTTTTCGTTCCATTCGGGAGGAAGTATCTGGCCTGTTGCGGCTTTTTGCCTTGAGCTATTTTCTTGAAATAATGTGCTTCTATTGCCCGGAGAAGATCGATATCGTCTTCCTCAAGGTCGAAATCGGGCTGTACAAAAGTAATCTCATTCCCGAATCCTTCCTTGCTGTAGTTGCAGAACCTCTGACTCTCCTGCGAGAACGTCGCTATTCTGTGCCTCACGCCTTGATGCGATGTCGACCTGTCGCAGACGACCCGGACGGTTACTTTCTCATGTTCAAGGACGCTGTGGTGCCCGGAAGCTATTATCTTTTTAACGAACTCCCTGCAGGAGTCCTCTGTTATTTTGGCCTCAGACTTGTAACAGGTCCTCCCGGCCCTCTCTATTTTCTTAAGGACTTCTATCCCGTTTATTTCGTCCTCTATGATGAACCCCGGCTTGATTATGCGCATTTTACAGCCCCTTTCTTTGCGTTCCTCTCGGCCCTCTTTATGCACCTGTCCAGATACCAGCAGGCTTTTTTCAGATCCTCCAGTTCGTTAGCCTTGTGGGGCGCGCGGACGACATACTTGACAACATTGCCCGCGAAAAAGTCGAGGCGCTGATCCTCGATGAAGTCAGCGACTTCTATCTTGCCCTGGTTGTAATGCGAAGGATGGTTTACCGCGTCACACGCTTTTTCTCTCATGCTCCCACCTCCGGCACCTCGATATCCAGCCCGAGAAGGTCCTTAAGCACTTCGAGGGCGATGCGGTTCCGCCGGGCCTCCTCGATGTGGTAGTTGATCGCGCCCTGGAGCTTAAGGATCATCTCGTTGGGGTGCAGATTGTTCAGGGGAACATCCTTCGGCTTGGCTCCCTCTCCCCTCGCGGGTGAGGTAGCCTTTGCCTTTCTCGGGGCCCTGCCCTTCTCGCGGCACTCCCCGCATTTGCCCCTGTAGAGCCGCTTGCCCTCCGGCGGGGCATTGCCGCAATCCGTACACTTCGTCTCGCCCATGTCCTTCTCCTTTTTTGTCGGCCTTTTCGAGGCGCAGGTCCCGCAGACGCCTTCCGTCCACCCCGTTACGTCAACGCGCATCCGGCCACAATAACGGCATGTCTCGTCCGCTGCCGGGAGGTTCCGTATTTTTGCATCCTCCGTAGGGTGGGCTGCGCCCACCGAAAGAGGTTGCGGGCCGGTATTTTCTTCCCCCTTTTCTAAAGGGGGCCCAGGGTGATTACACATGGTGCGCGGAGCGCACCCTACAAGAGCCGGGGCTTCCGGCTGCGGCTCGGGCTTGTGTTTTTCCCTTGTGAGGGCCTTCAGCTCCTCAAGCGTCGGCAGCTTCTTCATGGGCGCATCCCTACGACGGCCTGCGCTTATCTCCTCGAGCTGGCAATCGAGGCAGAGGTCGCTATTCAGCCTCGCCTTCTTCCCGCACCTGCATTGCTTCCTTTCGGCCGGCGTCATACCGGCCCCCAGGGCCCGCCGAAGTAGAGGTCGTCCGGGTGGCCGGAGTCCTTGGGCGGCTCGTCATTAAGGTACTCCTTCACGATCACGCCGAGGGCGAAGCCTAACAGCACCAGAGCGAGCCCCACTGAAAAGGCCACGAAGTAAGGTATGGTTATGGTCGCTTCGCCGCTATTCGCTTCCAGCATCCTGCGCCTCGGTCTCTTCGCCGGGCCTCGTCTCCGAGCCCTTGAGCTTCATCTGGCAGCGGTTGCATATCTGCCGCGTCCGGTTGAAAAACACATCCCCGCGTATCGCCTCGCCGCACTTCCTGCACACGCGCCGCCTGAGGGCCTGCCTTCCCTCGTCCGTCGCCCTCTCGCACCCGTCAAGGCATGCGGCCATGCCCCGGAATATCTCGCCCTCGTCCGGATGGAGGGAGGGCTTCCGGGCGAGCTTCAAGGCCCTCTCGCGCCGGAGCTTGCAGGCCCTTTCGGTTAACCGCGCCTCGTACGGCTTGCATTCGATAAGCTCGATAGTCATAGCCCTAAATGCCCGAACCTTTCCCCTCTCCTGCCCCGGCCCCACTCCCACGCGCCGTAGACGGCCAGGGCTAAGAACACGGCAAAGAGGAACGCCGAGGCCCAGAGGCGGGCCTCGATGAAGACCGCTATCCAGATGACATTGGCCGCGGCCCAGAGGTAAAAGCCCGAGACGCGCCTCCGCGCGTTAAGGAAGGTGCCGCCTATGGAAAGGGCCACGGCTATCCAGGAGAGGAAGGTCAACACAACTAAAACCTCAGCCTCTGTTCCGGCACGAAGAAGAGCGGAGACTCGTTAAAGACCTTGTTCATGATCGCGCCGGTCTCCATATTGTAAAGGGCCTTGCGAAAGTGGTCCATATCCACGAACACCATGACCGGGATGCCCCTCTTCGCCGCGTAAGACTGGAGCCTCAATATCCGGCGGGCCGTTTTCGGGTCCATCATTTCCTCAGGCATAATAGGGCCTCCTGGTCTTCCCCTCCCCCTTTTTTAAAGGGGGATTGAGGGGGATTATCTAATCTCCCCTTCCCCTCTTTAGAAAAGAGGGGTTCCGGTGGGTGCTCTACATACGGGTACTGCCCCGGCTGGAAGACATGCTCCGGGTGCATCGTGAGGAAAGTGGCAAGCTCCGTGATCCTCATGCACGCCGCAAATGTCTCGGGGTCGAGCCCTTTGAGGTGCGAGAGGTCAGCCACCGAGCCCCTCCATCGTCTTCATTACCGCGGCGAGGTACCTGCCGTCGGGTATGCGGCCCGAGCCCCAGAAGTAGCGCGCAACGCCCTCCTCCGGGCCCCAGCGCCGTATGTTGTCGGCGAGGATGAACGTGCCGAGGCGTATGTTGTCGTCTATGTCGTAAAGGTCGGCCTCCACGCCGAGCTCTGCCGGCCACCAGGGCATCACCTGCATGAGCCCCACAGCGCCCTTGGGGCTTACGGCGTCGGGCACACCGGACGATTCCACCACGATTATCGAGACGACAAGCTTGGGCGGCAGGTCGTGCAGGGCCGAGTAGTAATAAACCGCCCTGCCTATCTCCACGCGGTCGGTCAGCGTGAGCCCGGGGTTGTAGAGCGCGGCCATGTCGCCCAGGGCTATCCAGCTTTCGATTGCCTCGGCGAGCTCGTCCTTTTCTTCCGGGGCATCGGCCCCGGCCTGGCGCGTGCAGCCTGCGGCCAAAAGGACCGCGATAATAAGGAGCCAGGGAAGGAGCATCGAGGCGAGCCCCATGACGGGCCCGCCGCTTATCGTGAGCTTCGGTATCCTCATTCGTCGCCTCCGCTTGGTCTGATTATGGGTCTGAGCGTGTTATTCAGAAGCATCTCTATAAGGCTCATGCCGCCGGTGTGCGGCCTCGGCGGCCTCGTCCTCGCCCTGAATATCCTGAGGGCTATCATCCGCTCCCGCCTGTCCTTGCATACGCCGAGCCACTTCTTTAGCTCCTGGCGCTTTTCGGCGTGGGTCATTCGGAGCACCTTTCCTTAAGTCGCTTCCGCCTTTCGACGAGATTGGCCATGTACCTCTCGTGCGCCTCCTGGAAGACGCGCGCCCACTTCTTTGCATATTCGATGTCGTTTCTCAGTACCGCGCTGGCGATCGTGCCGGCGAGCGCATCCATGACTATCTTCAGCCTGCGCGACATGGTCTCGTCTTCCGGAGTCTGCTGAAGCTCTGTCCATAGCTCCTCGCTCATCCCTTCCATGCCTGTCGCTCGTTCGCACGCGGGTTCCTCGGCCATGCCCTTCTCCCTTTTTGTTAAGGTGGGCTCGGCCCACCATTCTTTTGCCCCCGGAGAGGCGCCCACTCCCCTCCGGGGGCCCTACGGCGGCCAAGGAAGGAGGTCCGCGGCCGCATCCGGTGTTTACTACTTTCTGATGCTCGGGGGTCCGCCGCGGTCGTTGTTTTTGCGCTGGAGCGCGGGGGCCTCGACGACTTCGAGTTCACCCTCGTCGAACCACATGCCGTCTGGCAGCTTGCTGTCGGCTCCCACGGGCGGCTGCACCCAATACCTGTTGCATCCATTCATATGCTCAGACCGTGAAGTTACGATGCCAGTGAACCCGCTGATGTTGCTCTTTACCTTTGAGCCAAGCTCGATCGTGAACATTAACCCTCCTCCTTTTTTACGGCCGGCGCTGCCCGTCCTCATGCGCCGCCTTCAGCGCCTCTGCCCCGTCATGGGGCGCGGGCGCGCCGACCTCGAAATCAAAACTTCCCTGCGCCTTCCGGCCCCGCCGCCGCGTGAAGGGCGGCAGGCCCTTGTCCCTCACCACTGCCGGGGCAACCTCTCCCCGGAACATCCGGTGCACCAGCTCCCTGCACTCTCGCGAGCTCGGCATGGGCCCTCCCGGCTTCGGGTTAGACGACTCTCCTTATGCCGACAGGGCGTTTTCTCGGCTCCCTGGCAGCAATCTTGTGCCTCTCTATGTACTCGTCCAGGTCGGCCTGCCTGAACCTTGGCGGCGAGGCCGGCGACGGATAGCGATAACATGGCACGTTTAGGCCGAGGGCGACCCACTTCCGAAGCGTCTCCCACGACACGCCGAGATATTCAGCGGCCTGGTGCATGGTAAGCATGGGTTTCTCTTTCGCTCTCATTCGATCTTCACCTTCATCTTTGCCAGCAGGACGGTGCCGGCGGCTTTCTTAGGACGCTCACCCCAGCCTCCCCTTCGGGCATTTAAGCGCCAGCCTCGCCTCTTCGAGCTGGGCCTGGACCTGCTCTATGCGCCTGCAGAGGTATCCCTTTTCCATTTCGCTCAGGTGGTTGTCGGCGGTCATGGCCTGCACGTCGGCGATGAAGCGGCCGACAGACGCGGCCACGTCGAGCGTCTCGCCGATCAGCCCCCTGTGCTCTTTCGCGCCCTGCCTGGGCGCGGGCAGGTGGTCGGTGTCGGCGAGAATAAAATTAAGAAAATCGAGGTCGCCGGTGGCGTTGTAGATCCGGCCCACGAGATCGGGCGGGCAATAGTGCGCGCCCTCGCAGTAGTTGTAGAAGGTCGAGAGGCTCTCGCCGATGGCCCCGGCCACCTTCTTCGCGGCGTGCTCGCCCGGCGATATGAATTTTCTGTAAAGGAGGTTCTGAAATCCGATGTGTCGAATGGGCATAGGTAAATCCCCCCTTCCCTTTTCCTTTTCAGGCCCGGCCTGCCCTGCTATTCTGCCCCCATGAAAATACGTTGCCCTGATAAACCCTCTGTGATAAAAAAAGAGGGCAGAACCTCAAGAACCCCGGATAAGGAGGAGAGGTCTGCCCTTTTTCCCGTGAGCGGCGCTGTGGTGGATTGTCTGGCGGACGATCCAGCGCCGGCCCACAAGCTTTTTACGGCTTTCAAATTTTCAACACCTGCCACCAACATCCGCGTCCGCCTCAGCTACAGGTTCAACAGTTCAGAAGGAGCTGCTATATGAGCGACGGCCTTTTTAAGGGCCTCGAAAAAGACATCAAAAAAGAGATAGAGCAGGGCCTGGAAGAGGAGCTACGGTGCGAATGCGGCCATAAATTCACGGAGGCTCTGCGACGGCTCAAAGACAACCCGACGCTCGTTTGCCCCGTCTGCGGCCTTGAAACTGTCGTCAGCATACGTGTTGAAAAGGGGCCTTAGCCGCTTCTGCTCCTTGACCAGTTTCAACATCAGCCGCGGGTTCGCCTTGAGCTTGTCTATGACGGCCCGGCATTCCGTGCTTATGACTATGTCGATTGCTCTCTTGGCCATCGTCCGCCCTCCGATGTGATGGGGTAAGAATATACAAGATTTCGTAGAGTTGTCAATATAAAAATACAATCTTTCGTAGAGATGGCATGAACAAAATCGAAATAGCAAGATATATTAAGGCGTTACGCATTAAAAAATTTGGGGATAAATTTGGGGCTCAGAAGAAGTTTGCGGATTTTCTGGGAATCAAATATACGACTTATCGTGAAAACGAACGGGGGAAAATAGGGATTGAGGTCTTAAAATCGCTACACGAAAAAATGGGGATCGACCTGAACGAACTATTGTCGAAGGAGGATTCAGAACACTTAAGTGCCGCCGAGGAGGAAGCCCCTTACAGGCCCCTCCCCCTCGTATCGAACGAGGAGAAGGAGTACATGGAAAAGCTCCTTGAGGTGCTGAGAAACCCGAAAACGAAAAAGGCCATACAGGAGAACATCGACACCTTCCTCCAGGTCCCGAAGCCGGAACCGGAGCGAAAAAAAAAGGAGGAGTGAGCCGCTCAAGGTTTTCTCGGTCAAGGACCGGGGACTTGCCTTTATCCTTGAGGAAGAAACGGCCCGATACGAGTCCGAGGCCTGCCCGATGCTCGATGATATAAAAGACTGTCCGTTGAAAAAGACCAGCTAAGGAGGGAGTTCATGAGAAAACTGGCGTGCTTGCTAATGGTTTTTCTTCTTGCGGGTTGTATGGCGACATTATCCCCATACTTAAATCAATCCGTTCAGGAAGGAGAAGAAAGAGTCGCCGGAATTGGGGATACATTTTTCGAACATTCCGCCGGGCAAAACAAAACCGACCCTATGATGCCGATGCTTGGAGAAATACCGGTCAGCGGCGAAAAGTACGACCTGACTATCCTTGAACTGAACCAAGAACGAATAGGGCTCCAGTACAATGAATTCTATTATCAGCCGCCCCATACGATTGGAAACACTACCATCCCCGGCGGCTGGATGGTCAAGCAGGGCTTCAACAATCGCTTCGACTACGCCGTAGCTGATAAGATCGTCCGCTTCAAGGGCTACGAGTTCGAGGTCCTTTCGGTCGAGAACGGCCAGATAAAGTACCGCCGCCTTAAGTAGGCGGCGAGATATCGGTTTCCTTGGCGAGAAGAAAGACTTCCAATATCACAAGCAAGTGCTTTTTCTGATCCTTTGAAAGCTGCTCGAACCCGTGGACAAGCTTGTACGCCTGCGAGGGCTTTTTAAACATGGCAGAATCCTTGCGCTTCATAAGTGGCCTCCTGTAGGGGTGAGATGGGATTCTGCTTATATGGTGTCTTTTTTCTACCCCTAAACAGCTAAGTGCGTGATGTGCACAGATTTTGCGGGTTGAATTATTCATGTCGGAGGTGGAGATGAGTTGGGGAAAAAAGCTTCTTGTTTTAACTGGACTGTTTTTCTTATCGGGCTGCGCGGCCGCCATGACATCTTTTGAAACAATGCTGCCTGTCTCTGAGGTCCCGGAGCATAGAAAGACCACATCCTTTCAGATAGGCCAGGTGCAGGAAACAACGCTTGGCGAGCCGATGGTGGTTGAGGAGGATCTGTTTTTTTATAACGGCCTCGTAGCTATAGAAGATTACCAGATTCCCCCGCAGGGCATGGTCTATTACCCTGTTCTGAAAAAAGGCACTATGTTGAAAGCAAGGGGCGCCCTGAAAAATGGAGACAAAATATATCAGCCGATCGATGGCGAAAGCCCGTCGATTCGCGGCGGAGAGAAGGTAAAATGGGAATACTGCATCGTGGTTAACGCCAACAATGAGGCATACGGCGTCACAGCGTGCACGCTTGTCTATGTCCAGAAATGGCCTGCCCCTTCTCGGTTCTTGAGCCCCGGGGAGGTTTACGATAGGGGCACGATGAAGCATGAGCTGATTTACAATGGAAAATCGCAGGACACAATAAGGCTGCATTACAGGGAATTCAATGAGGACATGGCGAGGCCTGCTTTTTATCAAGACCTGACATACGATCTCTCGGAGTCAAAAAGCATAGCTTTCAAGAAGATGAAGATTGAAGTGATCGAGGCGACCAACTCCCATATAAAATTCATAGTGAATTCTTCGATGAGGTAATTCTGACCCATGCCCCGTCTCTACCCTCATAAGGTCCACGGCTGGCAGCTCGTCTACCGCATCTGGTTCCCGGACGGCCGCTCGACGGACAAGCACAGGTTCTCGAAAAAAAAGGCCCTGGCGCAGCTCATGTTCAAGGAGGCCTCAGACCTTGAGAACCTCTCGCGTCTCGGCTCTCTCAAGCGCGAGGACGTCGTCTCGTTCCTCAACCTCAAGTATATAAGCCGCGCCGAGGCCGAGGCCCTCTCGCGCGGGCCAGTTGCCGTCACCTGGGACGAGCTCC
Organism: Deltaproteobacteria bacterium; assembly: GCA_015075075.1. Classification (GTDB taxonomy): domain Bacteria; phylum Desulfobacterota; class GWC2-55-46; order GWC2-55-46; family GWC2-55-46; genus UBA5799. The sequence goes on from JABTVA010000001.1 coordinate 229,042, forward strand.
GCCGGCAGTACGAGGAAACATCGAGGAAGAGCTGCGCGCCCTACACCCACGCCTGCAACATGGTAAAGGTCGGAAAACTCGATGAACACTTCAAAGGCACGCCGCCCGAGGCCATAACCCCCGAGAGCGTGGAGGCCTACATCGAGAAGCGCCTGAAGGACCGGGTGGAGAAGGGCAAGCCCGACGAGGACGGAAAGCGCAGGACGGAGCCCATAAAGTCGGCCACGATAGAAAAGGAGCTGAACATCCTGAGGATACTCCTCGACCCGCTGGGAGGAGAGAGGCGCCGAAGGCGGGACGGCATCTGGCCGGACAACCCCGCGCGCCAGGTAAAAGCGCCCAGGAAGGCCGACGAGCGGCTGCCGCGCCCCCTCTGGAGGGCCGACATAATAGCCTTCTACGCGGCCCTGAGAGGCCGCAGGGCGCTTCTCGGCGGGTACATGGCGCCTCTGGTCATGACTTATCTCTACGCGGGCCTGCGGCCCTCTGAGCTTATAAACCTGACCAGGCAGGACGTCAACCTGAGCATCGGCGTGATACACGTGGTGGGCAAGGACGCGGCGGCCGGACGCGAGGCCGTCCGCACCAAGACCGGAACGGCACGGACCGTCGAGATTCACCCGAAGCTCCGGGTGTATATCGAGTCGGCCATGAGAAAGGGAAAGGGCGGCAGGTATGTTTTCGGAGGGGACCGCCGGCAGGACGGCGACTATGTGAGCAAGGCCGTCCGCCAGACGATAGAGGCGGCAGGCATCGAGGGGGTGACGCCCTACTCTCTCCGCCATACCTTCATAACCGGGCTCCTGAGGTCGGGCGCGGACATAAGGGAGGTGCAGACCAGGGCCGGGCACAAGAGGCTGGCGACCACCATGCGCTATCTGCATGTGGCGCCCACGAAAAACCCGGTGAAACGCATCAAGTTCAAGGACTGAAATCTACCAGAGAAACTACCGCCCGGGACGCCTTATCCACAGCCTGTACCAAGAAACTACCATGCTTTTGATACCTATCCATACCGATTCATCCCGGTTTTTACCACCCTTGAAGGACGCATAAAAAAGCCGTAATCCCTTTGTACTATGGAGAATACTCCGGAAGTACGGCTACTTTTGGCTTGGCGTCCCCACAGGATTCGAACCCTGATCGCCGCCGTGAAAGGGCGGTGTCCCTACCTCTGACGATGGGGACTTTTTGATTTTTTTATTTATGGTGAGCCGCCGGGACCTCGAACCGGGACCACCTGCTTAAAAGGCAGATGCTCTACCAACTGAGCTAGCGGCTCATGGACCCTGGGGGGGGCACCGAACTTAGACAAATTAAAGTATCACAGCACCCCTGGGTTGTCAAATTCAAAACCGGCGCAGCCGGTTTCAGGCCCCCGCCGCCAGCTCCTTAAGGGCATCCAGAGCCGCTTTCCTCCGTATGCTCTTGAACTTCAGGTACACCGTGCCGACGAAATCGTCCTGCTCGGCGGGCCTGAGCATCCGGTAAAACCTTACGATCCCGCGCTCCCTGGGAGCGAGGTCGGACATGACCAACACTGGCTTTCCCGAGGCGCTGAAAAAAAACGAAGGGTCGCGGCCCAGCGCCTTCGCGAGCTTGAGCCATTCATCGGTCGTTATAGGGATGGCCCCGAGTTCCTTCCGGACGTAGGTAGACCTGTCCACACCGAGGCGCGCCGCAAGGTGCTCCTGCCTGAGGACGAGCTCTTCCCTGAGCTCTCTGAGCCTCGCGAGAATATCTCCGGTGCTGAAGGTGCCGCCCATATCCCCTATACTACATTACCGCGCGAATCCAAGTCGAGATGCATGGCGCCCCCCGCGTATTCCCGGCAGACGCACGGACCGGAATGGGGCTTGCCGGTCCCCTGCAGAAGGCACCCCTCAGCCCTTCACCGTCCGCCTGAGGAAGTCCTTGACCTCGTACAGAAGGTCTCTTGCCTGATATATGCGGAAAAGCGATTCGTTCTCGGTATAGTCAATGACGGCGCTGTAGCCCCATTCCTTTCTCGACTCGAAGAGCTTCTCCAGGAACGGGTCCAGCTTGGAACTGAACTTCTGGAGCGAGTTGACGAAGCCCGTAAACGAGCTTGCCTGCGCCTTGACCGAGCCGGCCGTGAGGAAAGCAGCCAGGGCCGCATGGACAGAGGAATAGCAGGCAAGAGTCACGGCAGGGTTGTAAAGGCCGCTCTTATGCAGCGCCTCCGCCGCATGAAAATACTCCTCGGCCATCCGGAACTCGACCTTTATCCTTTCAGCGCTTCTGGACCTCAAAAGCAAAGCCTCGCGGGAAGAGGTAACTCCCGGCATTGATGAACTGGTCAACATGAAAAACCTTGTACTTGCGTCGGATTCGGCACGCGGGTTTTTAAATACCTGAAATCCAGGCCATTGTCAATATCCCTATGAACCGGCCCCGGTATTTGACTCGAAATAAAGCGCATATATCCCTATTTCGGACGAAGCGGGCGGATTCTTTAATCTGCAAAAAAGCGGGCCCCTTTAACAGATTGTCCGTAAACCGTCTTTATAGTATTATTGTGTAATGCGCTGGATCCTCGGACGTTACATACTTAAGGAGATATGGACCCCGTTTCTCCTGAGCCTCGTCATACTGACCGCGATTTCGCTCCTTACAAAGGCGGTCCGGATAGTAGAGCTCCTGCTGGTGCAGGGCGTGGGCGGCGGCTTCATCCTTTGGTTCATCGTCTCGGTGCTGCCGTCGCTCCTCCTATACACCATTCCCATCGCCTTTCTCATAGGCGTCCTCGTGGCGTTCACGAGGCTCAGCTCCGACAGCGAGCTTACAGCCATGAAGGCCTCGGGCTTGAGCCTCTACGCGGCCCTCAGGCCCGTCCTTCTTTTCGCGGCGTTCGTGTACGCGGCGAGCCTCCTCGTTACCCTTTACCTCTTTCCCTGGGGTAACCTCACGCTCAAGAACCTCGTCTACGAGGCCTCAAAGGAAAAGTTCATCTCCGGCCTCGAGGAAAAGACCTTTTACGACAGCTTCAAGGGCTTCGTCATCTATATAGACAAGATAAACCTCAAGAGCGGGGAGATGGAAGGCATATTCATCTCGGAATCCGGCGGAGAGGGCGAGCCGAACCTTTTTTTCGCGGCAGGCGGCGTGTTTTCCCCTGCAACCGACCGCCAGACGGTATATCTCAAGCTGAACGACGGGGTAATGCACCGGAAGACCGAGGGCAACGGCACCTATCACATAGCCGATTTCTCCTCGTACACCCTTGAGCTCGGCCTCTCGGGCCAGCCAGGGGCCGCGAGCGAAAGGCGCAATAAGGAAATGTACGCCGGGGAGCTCCGCGAGAAGATAGCGCTTGCGAAGGCTTCGGGCGAAGACCCTTCACGCCACATAATAGACCTCCATAAGAGGTTCGCCATACCCTCGTCCGTCTTCGTCTTCGCCCTCCTGGGGGTCCCGCTGGGCCTTCAGAAGATACGGGTTGCGCGCTTTACCGGATTTTCGATTGCCATAGGAGTGGTGCTCGTCTATTACCTCCTCTCAACGGGCTTTGAGGCCCTTGGCGAGAGCAGCTCGTTAAACCCGTTCGTCGCGGTCTGGGCGACGGATTTTATCTTCCTCGTCGCGGGCCTTTTCGTATTCTCACGGACCTCGGCTGACAGGTCGGCAAACCCGCTGACAATGCTCCGCGGAGTGAGGTCGAGATGAAGGTGCTCCAGAAATACCTGCTCCGCGAGTTCCTCAAGCTCGCCGCGATCGCCGCGGCAGGCTTCGTCGTGCTCTTCGTGACGGTCGATATTTTCGAGAACATGGACAGCCTCATGGAGCACAAGGTCCCGCTCGTCTCAGCCGCAGGGTTCTTCCTTTACAAGATACCGTTCATAATAAGCCAGGTCCTGCCTGTCGCGCTCCTTGTGGCGACTTTCGTCTCTCTCGGCCTCCTCTCAAGGCACGGAGAGATAACGGCGGTGAAGGCCGGGGGCGTGAGGGTGCTCCGGGCGGCATTGCCATTGCTTGCCGCGGGGCTCGTCGCAAGCGCGGGCGTGATACTCATGAACGAATACGTGACGCCGACCGCCATGAAAAAGGCCGACTCCTTCCGGCAGAGGTGGCTCGGCGCGCAGGAAGGGAGCTTCGGCAGGGAAGGCCTCTGGATAAAGACCTCAGAGGGCATACTGAACGCGAAAAACATGGACCCGGACGGCAGCCGGCTTCACGGCGTGACATATTATTTCATCGAGAAGCCCTTCACGCCAACGGGCCGGGTCCATTCGAGGTCAGCCGTCTGGAAGGGGAGCGCATGGGCCGCAGAGGAAGCGACTGTCTGGAATTTCACACCGGGAAGAGAGGCCCAGAGGACAGAAAGGGAAAGCTTCATCCTCCCGGGGCTCGCGAAACCTGACGAGATGATTAACATGGAGAGCTTCCAGCGGAACATGGGCTTCATGCACTTTAGGGAATACGTGAAAGACCTCGAAAAGGAGGGCTACGAGGCGACTCGGTTCAAGACCGACCTCTGGAGCAAGCTCTCCTTCCCGCTCGTCAACTTCATAATGGTGCTCGTGGGCATACCCTTCGCCCTACGGACAGGGAGGCAGAGCGGCATTGCAGCCGGGATAGGCCTGAGCATCGTCATCGCCTTCAGCTATTGGGGGGTGTACGCGCTTACGCGGTCGCTCGGCCAGAGCCAGCTCGTGCCGCCCTTCCTTGCGGCCTTCTTCCCGGATATACTTTTTGTCGCAATCGGCGCGCTGATGCTGGGGTATGTGAGGGAGTAGGGGATTTTTGGGTTACGTCTCTGCTAACCCAACCTACAGGGCTAAAGGAGTAGCTTTAAAAAAACAGAAATTTTTCCTAAAGTCGTATGGTCTAATTCCCCCAGCTTATCCATATGCTTTCGAAAAATTTATCAAAGGTATTTTAAAAGGGCAGCTCAGCTTTCGTAATGTATGGGGTTAAGCTTTTTCCAATCAGTAATATAGCCAACAAATTCCTTAACTGGTATATCTCGAACATGTTTACGGCTATATCCGGCTTTTTTTGTAGCAATCTCAAAATGAGAATAAAAATCATTTAATCTTTGCCATATTCTTTTTGGCGCAGGGATATTTAATTTTCTAGGAGAAACTGCTGTATCCAGAATCCAGTGTCTTACTTTTTCCACTAGTATCTGAGGATTATTACTGTGAGCTTTGATGTCATATCCTGAAATATCTGATATTACTTTTTGATATCTAAATCTTTTTTCTTCAAGAATCAAAAATTTTTTTCGTTTGAATTTTCTCGGACCATGAAATTTGCACCCGAAATCTAAACCCAATTCGAAGGGCATATTAAATCTTGGTAACTTTCCGATAGAAGGTTCTATCCGGCAAATATCGTGAATACTGAAGCAAGACTCACGAATGAGTCTATTTATTTTGGCAACTCGAATGTCGCCTGAATCTGAAATTTCAGAAGCCACTCGTGGTTTAAATCCACAATCAATTATTGTAAAAAGAAGTGCATTCAATAAAGGCTTATATTCTTTATCAAAAGGACAATTTATGAAAACATTTTTACAAAACGACGGCATTATTATAGATAGGCCTTTTCTAGTAGAATTTATATTATTTCAATGAATTCTGTGTCAAAATTAAAGTTTTTTTCTAGATTTTTGCGAAATGATTGCTTTTCTTCTGCCTTTTACATTTTTCCCTTTTCTTTTTTGGCCGTCGTTCCCGGCGGCCAAAATGATCACGCCTCTATACCATTCGACTCCTGAAGAAGTGCGTTTAATGGTTTCTGATAAATTTGGCTCAATCGACCCTTTTTTATCGTGAACTATTATATGGTTTATTATCGCCTTAGATTTAGATGCAAAAATTTTTGCTAAATCAATCGCATCTCTTCTGGCTTTAACTGTTTTTAGTGCTCTTTTGCCGCTTTCTTTTTTAACGGCCCATTCGTTTTTTAAAGAATATACATGAATCTTATCGTTTTTAAGGCTAACGGATTTCAGAATTTGTCTAAGTCTTGCGGAATCGGAAGATTCATGGCCGGACATTCCTATTCTCCCTTTCTAAATTGCTATTACAATCTACATTATCAAGTATAACATTTCACACGTCACAGGCAACCTCATTTTAAAAAAGCCATCTAGCCTCATCTGTGCGCTGTGCGCACCATCAATCATCTCATTTCCTAAAAGCCGCGTAGCCTATTTCAAACCCCTTCGGCCGCTACCAGCCTTTTCTGCCGGAAGAACTCTTCTATCGTCTGCGTGGGCACCTTGCCGAGGCGGTAGCTCTTCGGCTGGTGGTAGATGCTCCTGTATCCGGGTAGGGTGGGCACCGCCCACCATTTTTCATCATTCCGAGGTGCAAGGCCACTGAATAATCTCGTATTCAAGCCCCGTAGCGAAAAAACCTTTTAACGCGCTGCCGCGCTCTTTTTGGGCATAAGGCTCCGCGCACTTTCCGCCTCCTTCCTCCTGGCTCGGCCCTTAAGTCGCTCGGCCTTGGCCTCGCTCCTGCATCCTCGCCTCGCCCGCCCCTCCTCCATCCCCATGTTCGCTCCGCCTTATGCCCCGGGTGGTTTGAAATACAAAAAAACAGGCATGTAGGGTACGCTGTGCGCACCGCTAATATTAATCACCATGAGATTGCTTCGGGGCTTCGCCCCTCGCAATGACAACCTGAAATCTCCCCCTTTTCTAAAGGGGGACGAAGGGGGATTTATAATGGTGCGCATAGCGCACCCTACAAGATAATCTCCCCCTCTTTAAAAAGAGCAACTGTGTTCGGTGTCAAGCAGTTTGGATAAAATTTTCTTTCCAGGGCATTTGATGTTTCAACATTGCATTGAGAATTGTAAGGAGTTTTCGCATACAGGCTATAAGGGCGACCTTGCCTGGTTTGCCTGCCACCCGGAGGCGTTCGTAGAAGTCTCGTATGACCGGGTTATGACGCGTGGCGGCGAGGGCGCTCATGTACAACGTCTGCCTTACGTTGGCACGTCCGCCCCAGATAGTGCGTTTACCGCGCAGAGTCCCGCTGTCCCGGTTGAGCGGTGCCACACCAACCAAGGCGGCAATCTGTTTGCGCGTCAGGCTTCCAAGCTCCGGCAGGTCGGCCAGCAAGGTGACTGCGAGCACTGGTCCTACGCCCGGAGCGCTTTTAAGAAGGTTGTCCTTTTCGCGCCAGAGGGGGCTTTTACGGATAGTATCGGCGAGGTTTCCATCGACCTCGGCCAATTGTTTTTCAAGCCAGTCGATATTTCGTTTGATGGATTTGCTGATGCTGCTATGAGAAGAACAGAGGCGGTTCTTTTCGGCGACGAGCATCTCGATGATCTGTCGCCTTCTCTGGAGCAAGGCAGCCAGTTCCTGTGCATCAGCGTCCGGCAGAGGTCGAACATCGGGACGCACGGCTTCTGCGAATCTTGCGAGGATGACGGCATCCAGGGCGTCCGTTTTTGCAAGCCTCCCTGTGGCTTTGGCGAAGTCCCTGACCTGGCGAGGATTGACAACTGCCAGAGGCAGGCAAGCAGCTGCCATTGCGCCGGCAACCGGTGCTTCGAACCCGCCCGTAGCTTCGAGCACTACAAGAGCGGGCTGGAGTCCCAACAGCCGATTTACGAGCGATGCTATTCCGGGTTCGTCGTTTGGGCTTCTCCAGCGCTCTCCGGTGGGCAGCACAGCCATATCCAGATACGCCTTGGAGACGTCTATACCGATAAAACATTCACGCTTCACCACAGTTCCTCCTTTTCTGTCCCGGCCTTGCTGATGCGGGCTTTAAGCCCTGACAACTGTTCGGGCTCATTAAGGAATGGATGCGACGCCACACGCTCTTTAACGGCCTCCTGCGACCAAGGGGAAGACGGGCTGTCACATCCTGTTGCGTATGGATATCAATATCTATTAACGTAAGGCGTTACTCAAGCATTATACAAGGGGATTGCTTGCAAATGGGTCAGCATAGCGAATCCTAATAATTTTTGTCATTCTGAGCGGAGCGAGGAATCTGAACAACATTCAACCAGATTCTTCGGTCGTTTCACTCCCTCAGAATGACAAAAAAGATTTCATAATGAAGGCGACCTCTGAAAATTTGAGATTTTCCCCGCAATCGAGGAAGGCCGGGAATAAAAAGCGGAGCATATATGACAATATGTGAGCATTTTTATTCCAGGCCTGACAAAGAGTCCGGGGAAAAGATCAATTTTCAGAGGTTGACTCCTACGCCCCCGTCTTCTCCGCCTGCCTCTTCGCTACCCTTATGAAAAGCTCGTACAACTGTTTCTGGTCCACTACCGACGGCGCGTCGCTCATCAAATCAGTGCCCTTCTGCGTCTTGGGGAAAGCTATTACGTCGCGGATGGATTCCGAGCCGGTCATAATGGCGAGTATCCTGTCGAGGCCGAATGCTATGCCGCCGTGCGGGGGCGTGCCGAACTTCAATGCTTCGAGGAGGAAGCCGAACCTTGCCTTTGCCTCCTCCTCGGCTATGCCGAGCATCTTGAAAACGCGGGCCTGCACGTCGCTCCTGTGTATCCTTATGGAGCCGCCTCCGATTTCGCTGCCGTTAAGCACAAGGTCATAGGCCTTTGCCCGGACGCTAAGGGGCGCGCTCTCCATCCTGTCGATGTCCTCGTCCATCGGAGAGGTAAAGGGGTGGTGAACCGCCACGTGCCTCTTCTCGGCCTCGTCGTATTCGAACATCGGGAAGTCGGTCACCCAGACGAAGCTCGTGCCCTCTTTCGGGATAAGGCCGAGCCTTCCGCCGATGTTGAGCCTCAAGCGCCCGAGCACGGTATTCGCTATCGAGGGCTTGTCCGCCCCGAAAAGGAGGAGGTCGCCCTTTGCAGCGCCAGTGGCCTTTGCTATGCCTTCCTTCTCCGCGTCGCTCAGGAACTTGGCGATGGGCGACTGCCAGCCTTCTTCGGTTATCTTCACCCAAGCGAGCCCCTTTGCCCCGAACGAGACGGCGAACTCGGTGAGGTCGTCGAGGTCCTTCCTCGAAAAAGAGGCGCCTCCTTTAACCGAGAGCGCCTTCACGACCCCGCCCTTTGAGACCGCGTCCGCAAAGACCTTGAAGCCCGAGCCTGAAAGGAGGGCCGAAAGGTCGGATAGCTCTAACCCGAACCTCACGTCCGGGTTATCGACGCCGTACCTTCCTATGGCTTCCGAATAGGTGAGCCTGGGGAAAGGAGGCTTAAGCTCCACGCCCGCTTCCTTGAAGAGCCGCACGATAAGCCCTTCCATCAGGGCCATCACGTCTTCCCTGTCCACAAAGCTCATCTCCGCGTCTATCTGCGTGAACTCGGGCTGGCGGTCCGCGCGGAGGTCCTCGTCCCTGAAGCACTTGACTACCTGGAAGTACCTGTCGAACCCGGCTATCATGAGTATCTGCTTAAAGAGCTGCGGCGACTGCGGCAGGGCGAAGAAGCTACCGGGGTTAAGCCTGCTCGGCACCAGGAAGTCCCTCGCGCCCTCGGGCGTGCTCTTGGTAAGCACAGGTGTTTCCATCTCGATAAAGCCGTTCTCCGCGAGATAGTTCCTCGCGGCCATGGCCACCCTGTGCCTGAGCATCAGTTTTTTCTGGAGCTCTGGCCTCCGGAGGTCGAGATACCTGTAGGTGAGCCTCGTCGTCTCTGATACGTCGGTGTCGTCCTCTATCATGAAGGGGAGCGTTTCCGAATCGTTCAGTATCTTGAGCTCGTGCACCTCTATCTCGACCTCGCCGGTCGGGATGTTCGGGTTGTCGGTCCCCTCGGGGCGCTTCCTTACGAGGCCCTCTACAGCCAGCACGAACTCGTTCCTCAAGCCGTGCGCCCTCTTGTGGACATCGTTCGGGCTGTCGGGGCTGAATACGAGCTGCACGATCCCAGCCCTGTCCCTCAGGTCTATGAATATAAGCCCGCCGTGGTCCCTCCGCCTCTGCACCCAGCCCATAAGGCAGGCCTTTTTCCCTATGTCGGCCCTGGAGAGCTCCCCGCAGTAGGAACTCCGTCTCCAGCCACCCATTTTCTCAAACAAATCGAATACCTCCTTCAAGCGGTTGTAAATACGATTTTTCAGGCTATCATATTAGTGTATACGCTACCTCTAAAAACGATTATTTTTCCTGATCTCTGTGTCAGGGCGAAAATAAAAAATGCTCACATATTCCCATATATGCTGCGCTTTTTATTTCCGCCCTTCATTGACCTCAGAAAAAATTCCTAATTTTTAGAGGCACCTTATAATAAATAGCAACCGTTCCAAAAAACAAGAAAAATCTTGGCAGGTCAGCGCCGGCAGCCGTTCTTCTGGAGCGGGAGCGCGTCCGTTATCAGCTTGCCCCATCAAGAGCCATAAATTATACAGCAAATCCCATTTTTGTCTTGACAGTAAGTACGTACTCAGGGCTATAATGCAACTTCTGTAACCCCAAAAAGCCCATATCCCAGGGAAACATACACAAGGAGGCACCCGATGAAGAGAACGCGCTTCTGGACTCTCCTCCTGGCTTGTATCGGTATGGCCGCAGGAATGCTCGTTCCGGGCAGCGTCCAGGCGGAATACGGGGACATAGTCCTCAACAACAAGTCAGAGAGCATGCAAAAGGCCGGAGTGGACCCGGTCCTCTTTCCACACTGGTTCCACAGGATCAGGTTCAAGTGCAAGGTATGCCACGAGGACATATTCATCCTCAAGAAGGGCGCCAACGACATCAACATGGCCGCCATCATGAGCGGCGAGTTCTGCGGCAAATGCCACAACGGACTGGTAGCCTGGGAGCCTCTTTATTGCGACAGGTGCCATAGCTACAAAGGCGATCCGGCGGCGGCCGGCGCTCCAAGCAGGATTTCCGAATAAAGGAGGATAGAGATGAACGCATCTTCATTCAGAAAATTGAAGGTCGCTCTCCTCTGCTCGCTTGTGGCGGTAATCGGCTATACTTTCGCCGGCACGGTCGCCGACGCGGCGCAGACAAAGAGGCAGCAGCCACCAGCATCGGGTAAGGAAACGCCTCAGCAACAGATAGACCCCAACGACCCGTCGAGCGTCATCTACCTCGACAGCGCCGGGAAGCCCGCAGGCATAGGCGACCCGAACAAGCCCGCGAGCGAGGCCTCAAGGCGGCATGGCTGGCACCCGCAGGCCCTTTCGGCCGCAGGGCTCCCCAAGGACAGGTACGGGCTCGTCGACTGGGCGAAGCTCGTGAGGCAGAACATAATAAGCCCCAAGCACTCGCTCGACCCCGGTGAGGAAGAGGCCCCGCCCCTTAAGATGGACGTGGTAATACCGGCCAAGGGCGACTTCGTGGACGACGTCATATACCCGCACGAGATGCACACCTACTGGCTCAAGAGCGACGTATGCCATCCCCAGATATTCGTCCCCGCAAGGGGCGCGAACGAGATGACGATGGTGGGCATCGTGAAGGGTGACTGGTGCGGCAGGTGCCACGGGAAGGTGGCCTTCCCGCTCACCGACTGCACCAAGTGCCATTCCGCGCCCAAGAACAAGGCATCGAAGAAGTAATCAGGATGCGGCCCGGCTTGATCTCGTTCGTAGCTGCCCTGGCAATGGCCCTGCCGGGGACAGGACTGGCAGCGGCCGTCGGGGACATAGTGCTCGACTCCAGGTCAGTGAGCATGGGCAAGGCGGGCGTCGGGCCGGTCGTTTACCCGCACGCGCTCCACGAGAAGCTCTATAAATGCGCCGCCTGCCACCCGAAGATCTTCAAGGAGAAGGCGGGCGCGACAGAGATGTCCATGAAGCTCAATATGGACGGCAAGCTCTGCGGCTCTCCGAACTGCCACAATAGCGAGAAGGCTTTCCCGCTTTATAATTGCGTCAAGTGCCATACCAAAGCAGGGGCGAAGTGATTCGCCCCTGCTTTTTTCGTACCTTCGCTGAAATCCCTCTCATAAAGACAAAAGAGCGCTTTTAATCGGATTGTTCCCCGAGGAGGGCCGCCGCCTCCCTGTCAACAAGCCATACGACCTCCCTGGCTTCAACCATACGAGCCGGACCGGCTACCGGCGCTTTGCCCCGGAGGACGTCCCTCAAGGCCGCGGCCTTATCCCACCCGGAGGCGAGGAACATTGCCTTGCGGGACTCCCTGAGGGCGCCTATGGTTAGCGTCACCCTCCACGAGCCGAGCAAGCTTACGTAGTTCTCGGTCACGAGCCTTTCCTTCTCTCCGAGGGCGTTTGTCCCCGGGAATACGGAGAGCGTATGGCCGTCTGCGCCGAGGCCCAGGAGTACGAGGTCGAAGGGCGGGAGCTTGCCTGGACCTAGCCTGAAAAACGACCGTATCTCGTCCTCATAGGCCAGGGCCGCCTCCTTTGGTGGAAGCTCCCCTTTTATGCGGTGGATGTTTTCGGAAGGAATCGCTATCCGGGAGATGAGGCCATCGTTTGCCGCCTTGAAATTACTCTCGTCGCTATCGGGCGGGACGCACCTTTCGTCGCCCCAGAAAAGATGCACGCGGCCCCAGTCCGCCTTGTCCCGGTATTCAGCCCCAAGGAGCTCGTATAGCGCCCTGGGGGTCCTGCCGCCCGAAAGGACTGCCGTAAAAAGGCCCCTCTCGCGGATGGCGGCCCTGCCGGCGTCATGGAATAACGCGGCGGCGCCCCTTGCAAGCTCCTTTTCCCCCCGGTGGATGACAAGGCCTTTTCTCATCCGCGCCCCTTATGCCCCTTTGCCCCCGGTTATCCTTTCGGCCCTCTCCCCGGCTAAATGGGCCGCGTAGCTTGCCGCGCCCATGAGCCCTGCCCTGTCATTGAGTATCACGCGGACAGGGATGCCTGCCATGAAATCCCTGAACCTGCCCTTGTCCCTGAAGGCTTCGAGGAAACCGCCGGTCTTAAGCGCTTCGAGTATCTTCGGCGCGATCCCTCCGCCGACGTAGACCCCTGCAACCGAAAGGGCCTTCAAGGCCAGGTTCCCCGCCTCAGCTCCGTATATCGAGACAAAAAGGGCGAGGGCTTCTTTACAGTCCCCGTCCGCGCCGTTCATGGCCTCCTCGGATATGCCGGGCGGAGCGCCTTCGGCTTCCATCCTCGCACGAAGGCGCTCGGGCGTCTTCCTTTTATTTTTCGCCAGCAGGAACTCGTATATGTTCGCGAGGCCCGGGCCCGAGACTATCCTTTCATAGCTCACGTGCCCGTACCTGGGGATGAGGTATTGAAGGAGCTCTATCTCAAGTGCGTTCCGCGGGCCGAAGTCCGTGTGCCCGCCTTCGGAAGCGGACGGCCTGAACCCACCTGCTTCCCTCACGAGGATCGCCTCTCCGAGCCCCGTTCCGGCGGCTATGAGCGCCGCGTTTCCGGGCCCTGCGGCCCCCTCCTGCAAGGCCATGAAATCAGCCTTGCCCAGCAGCCCTACGCCCCGTCCCAGGGCCTCGAGGTCGTTTATGAGGCTGAGCTTTTTGAGCCCGAACCTTTTCTTAAGCCCCTCGCCGTCAACGACCCATCCGAGGTTCGTGAGAGTGCAACGGTTCCCGATTATGGGGCAGGCAAGCCCGAGGGCCGCGCCCTCGACCTTCGGGGCCTCGCCCTCCTTCAGGAACTCGCCGAGTATGCCTTCCGGCCCTGGGTAGCGGTCGTTCGAGAATACGCTTTCCTTTCAAGAGGCGAGCGAACCTGCCGAGAGCGCATAGAGCGCCATGTAGGTCTTTGTGCCGCCTATGTCTCCGGCGAGGACAAGCCGCTCACCCTTCATAGTTCACCCAGGCCCTCCCGTCCCTTGCGATGAACCTTTCCGCCTCGGCCGGGCCGAAGCTCCCGGCCCTGTAAAGGTGGAGGTCCGATCTTCCGGGACCCTTGCCGTCCGCGCGGTCGAGGGCCGGGCCGAGCCATCTCCAGCTGAGTTCCATCCCGTCCCTCCTTACGAAGAGCATCTTGTCACCCGTCATGCAGTCCATGAGCACTCGTAAGCGTCCAGCAACGCCCCTGATAGCCGGAGAGGTATGAAAAATCCGACGTCCTCAGGCACGACCTCGACCGCGTTCTTGGTGCGTGACTTAGAGATTTTTCCCGCAATCAAGGAAAAAGCGGAGCATATATGACAATATGTGAGCATTTTTATTCCCGGCATGACGCAGAGTCCGGGGAAAAAATCAATATTTTTAGATGTTGCCTACGCCCTTCCCTTATGCAGGCCTCTTCTGATATCATTACACTCCGGAGGTGGTCTTGAAAACAATCCTGTTGCTTGTCCTCCTGGCCTTTTTCGCTACGGCCTGCGGCGAAAGGCCCGGCAAGGAAGGCGGGAGCCCTTACGAGCCGAGACTCGCGCAAGGAAGCCCCGCGATTGACTTCCTGCATAAAGACATGGACGGGGCCCAGTTCAGGCTTTCGGAGGAAAAGGGCAGGGTGGTAATCCTCTATTTCTGGAGGATGAAATGCTCGGAATGCAGGGAGGAGCTCAAGTCCCTTGACTGGCTCCGGAGGAAATACCGGGAGCGCGGGCTCATCGTCGCCGCTATCGGGGCGGACTCCATGCACAGCGCGCCGCTCTTCAAGGTGCGCGAATTCCTCGACAAGGAAGGGCTGAGATTCGTAAACATCAGGGACGAGGACGGCTTCGTGGCTGAGGCGTACAGGGTAATGCGGGCCCCGGAGGCGTATATAATCGGGAAGGACGGCAGAATCGCCCTCGTGGTCAAGGGCCCGTCCGACTGGACCGGCCCGGAAACGTCGGCCTTTCTCGATAAACTACTTTCAGAGTAGAGGTATCGCATGCTGAATGTCATAAGGAAACGGCGCTCGGTGAGGGCGTATCTCAGGCGCGAGGTCGAGGAGAGGAAATTAAAGGAGGTCCTGAAGGCCGCCATGTGCGCGCCCACCTCCTGGGGGACGAGGGCCTGGGAGTTCGTGGTAGTGAGCGACCCTGAGGCGAAAAAGGCGCTCTCGACCTCCACCGCCCACGCCCGCTTCGTAAGGAACGCGCCTCTGGTGGTGGTAATCTGTTATAATATAAAAACGGGAAGGCGCTTCAGGGAGGACTCCTCCATAGCGGCGGAACACATACACCTCGAAGCCGTGAACCAGGGGCTCGCCTCCTGCTTCGTGCAGGTTGCCGACGCCGGCGAGCCCCCTGGGAGCGCCGAGCCTTTCGTCAAAAAGCTCCTGGGCATACCCGAGGAATTCAGGGTCCAGTGCATGATGCCTCTCGGATACGCGGTCAAAGGGCCCGGAGAGCACACCGACGACGAGTTCGACCCCGGGAAAATCCATTACGAGAGGTTCTGAGCGGCTCCATTAGGGGCAGGGCTTATCGGGCTTGGCCCGCATGGTGAAGAGGATTACCCGGCCGTTTACAGGGCCGTAAAATTTATGGCAGTCTCTAAAAATTAAAGAAGCTCTGATTAATTCGCAATGCTTGTCATTCTGAGCGTGTGAGCCGAAGCCCTGAGTGAAACGAAGGGGAAGAATCTCGTTTTTAGGAAATTCAGCCAGCTACGAGATTCTTCGGTCGCTTACGCTCCCTCAGAATGACAGAAAATGGGATTAATCAGACCTTCCTTAAATATTATTCGGGGACGCGCTTTACGGTATGGCCGCCGAACTCCTCCCTCAGGGCGGCAAGGAGCTTTTCTCCGAAGGGCTCCTCCTGCCTGGAGCGGAACCTCCGCATGAGGGACTCCGTTATGGCCGGGATGCTTACGCCCATGTCCACGGCCTCCTTGACCATCCACCTGCCCTCGCCAGAGTCCTCGACGTATCCGATTATGGACTCAAGCCCGTCCTCCTTGTCGAAGGCGCTCTCAAGGAGCTCAAGGAGCCACGACCTCACGACGCTTCCCCTGTTCCAGAGGCGCGCAAGCTCCGCGTTCCTTATGCCGTCGGCGTAAGGCGAGGCGTTTATGAGCTCGAAGCCTTCCGCATAGGCCTCCATTAGGCCGTACTCTATCCCGTTATGCACCATCTTCATGAAATGCCCTGCTCCCACCGCTCCGCACCAGAGATAGCCTCCGGGCGGGGCGAGGGTCTTAAGGAGCGGCTCCAGGGCCTCGAACGCGCCCCTTTCCCCGCCAATCATCGTGCAGTAGCCTTTTTCGAGCCCCCATATGCCGCCGCTTACGCCGGCGTCCATGTAACGGAGCCCGAGCGGCTTTAGTTCCTCTGACCTCCGGAGGTCGTCCTTGTAATAGGTGTTCCCGCCGTCCACAACCGTATCGCCGGGTGCCAGGAGCGGCTTAAGCGCCTCTATGGTGCGGTCGACTATGTCGCCGGCAGGGAGCATCATCCAGACGGTCCTCGGCGCGGGGAGCTTATCGGCCAGCTCGGCGAGCGAGTACGCGCCCTCTATGCCCTCGGCCTCGGCGCCCTTCGTCACCTTGTCCGTCCTGTTGTAGCCGACAACCCTGTGCCCGCCCCTCTGAAGCCGCCTGGCCATGTTGAGCCCCATGCGGCCCAGGCCGATCATGCCGACATCCATCATCCCTCCCCTAACAGGCTGCTCAAAAAGCCCAATCTGCTGCGTTGTCTTCAACATTCGTCACTGCGGCGTACAAAAAAGTACGCCTCATTCCTCATGTTTCGACTCCTTGCATCTTGAGCTTTTTGAGCAGCCTGAACGTGTTTTGAATTTTTCAGCAGCCTGCTAATGCGCCGCGCCCTTAAGGAACGACTCGAATTCCCTGAGGCACCCTGTGCCGGGGTCCTTCATGTCAATGAGCGCGACCCTCAGGCCCTTGGAGTCGAGCGCCTCCATGTCGCCGTAGGCCTGCGAGAGCTCAAGCTCTGAAAAGCTGAAATTGCTGCCCGGCACTTTAATGTCGTCCCCGGGCCTGTGGCAGAGGATGAGGAATACGCCGCTACGCGGCCCGCCCTTGTGGAGCTGCCCTGTCGAGTGCAGGTATCTCGGCCCGTACCCGAGCTGGACCGCCGCGCCGGTCATCTCTCTCAGCGTCCTCCTCAGGCTTTCAAGCCCAGCCCCTATCCCGGCGTCAGAGGGGTTGTAATAGGCGAGGAGGCCTATGTAGTCGCCCGCCCCCACCAGGCCCACGAACTCCCTGAGCATCTTCCCCGGGTCCGAGTCAACGGCCCCGAGCTTATCGAAGGTGTTCCTCCCGAGGCGCACCCCGAACCTTTCCGCCTCAGTGCCGACGCCGGGGGGCTTGAGCCCGTCGGGCTTCCCGATGCTATTAAGCCTCGATATGGCAAGTTTCTTGGCGAGCTCCACATCTGGCTGGTCAAAGGGGTTTATGCCGAGTATCTGCCCGGCTACCGCCGTAGCTATCTCCCACCTCAGGAACTCGCCACCGAGCTCGTATTTGCCCTCCAACCTGAAATCGATACCGGGATGCCCGTCCTCGGCCAGCCGTTTCAAGGCCCGCCCGCGCCCGGCGTCCTCTTCCCCGAGCGTGATGGATATGAAGACCCTGTCGTTTCCGTAGCTTTCCGCACTTCCGAGCGGCTCGCCCACGACGGGCACGAGCCCCTTCCCCTCCTTGCCGGTGCTCTCGGCTATGAGCTGCTCAAGCCACATGCCGAACGGCGCTATCTCCTTCGAGATGAAAAATGTGAGCTTGTCCCTTCCGAGCCTTCCGAGCGTTCCGAGCGCGGCCCCGAGCATGAGGACCGGGTTCTCGTCGGTCGCGCATGGATGGACCGCCGCCTCCACCCTTGAGGCGTGCTCAAGGAGCATCGTGAGGTCCATGCCTATGAGGCCGGCGGGAACGAGCCCGAAATACGAAAGCACGGAGAACCTGCCTCCTATGTCGCTCGGGTTCGTGAAGAGCTTCCTGAAGCCGTACTTACGGGCAAAGCCCTCCAACGGCGTGCCGGGGTCGGTTATGGCGATGAAGTTCTTCCCTGCCGCCTCGCCCATGCCTGACGATAATTTTTCGTGGAAGAACTCGAAGAGGCTCAGAGGCTCTATGGTTGAGCCGGACTTGCTCGATACGATAAAGAGCGTCCTCTCAGGGTCGATGGCCTTTGCGACCGAGCTTACGGCCTCCGGGTCGGTAGAGTCCAGTACCGTAAGCCGGGGATACCCCGGGGCGCTGCCGAAGGCCTCGGCAAAGACGAGGGGCGCGAGGCTCGACCCGCCCATCCCTAAGAGGACCGCGTCCCTGAAGCCAGCCTCCTTCACCTCTTTCGCGAAGCCTTCTATCTCGCCTATATGGTCGTCCATCATCTCGGCCAGGGCCACCCAGCCGAGCGCATCCTTAATAAGCTTCCTGTCCTCGGGCCCCGTCTTCCAGAGTGTGGGGTCCTTGGCCCAGAGCCTCTCCAGGAAGTTTTCGCTCCCGACCTCCTGGAGCGCCTCGGAGACGGCGGCCTCGAAGCCGTTCAGGGAAAACCTTACTGCAAACGCCTTCTTTCTTTCGAGCGCCTCCCTTTTGGCGGCTATCGAGGAGAGTATGCCGAGATACGAGACGGAGAAGGCGTCTATGCCCTCCTTTTCGAGCCTGTCGGTCGCCGCCCGGTAGTCGATGCCGAGGGCCTTCATCTCCTCGAAGACCTTACCAGGGCCGTCGAACTCCTCGACAAGGACGGGCTCGGCCTTGCCGTGGTCGTAGAAGGCGAGCATCGTATGGAGCGGCATGGTGTTCACCGTGCCGCCCATGACGAGTTCCTCGACGTACTTGACATCCGAATAGCGCGGGTTCTTGGTCCCGGTGCTCGCCCATAGGAGCCTCTGGGGCCTTGCACCTGCGTCCTTCAACTTCCTGAACCTCTCCCCCGAGTATATGTCCCCGGATTTGAGATAGGCGAGCTTCGCGTTGGCAACTGCCACCCTGCCGAGAAGGGACTTTAAGCGCGCCTTCTCGTCGTTCGACTTTGAACGCTCTATCCTTTCCTCGATTATCCTGTCGAAGATGGAATCGACCCTGCTCACGAAGAAGCTCGCCACACTTGAAATGTTGTCTACCGGCAGTCCGTTCGAAAGCCTCTTCTCAAGTCCTCTTATGTAGGCGTCGGCGACCTCCGCGTACCTGTCGATTGAGAAGAGGGCGTGACGTTTATGTTCCGGCCTTCGAGCGTAAGCTCCTCGAGGGCCTTGAGCCCCTCGACGGTACCCGGCACCTTACCGCGACATTCGGCCTGTCACGCAAAAAGCCTCCGAGCCTCATCGATTGTCGAGCCCGCGTCACCGGCAAGCCTCGGGTCGACCTCGATTGAGACGAACCCGTCGATGCCGCCCGTGGCCTTTGAGGCCTCGGCCATGACGTCGGCAGCAAGCCTTATGTCCCTCGTAACAAGCCTTTCGAGTATGGCGTCGTCGTCGAGGCCTTCCTTCAGGAGCCTGCGGATGTCCTCGTCGTACTCGGTCGTCCCTGCTATGGCCCTCTCGAAGGTATTTGGGTTCGAGGTCACGCCCGAGACCGCGTACTCGTCCATGAAGCGCTTGAGCTCCCCGGAGGTGACGAGGCCCTTCCGGAGGTTGTCATACCAGACGCTCTGGCCAAGTTTATTAAGCTCTATCAAGGGGTTCATAAAGGACTCCTGAAGCGGAAAAACTCTTCCCGGAAAAAGAGCGGGTCCCTCCGCAAGGCGCGCGCAGCCGCCCGCCCAGCAAGGGACTTTCAATTTCAGTACAGGGCAAGAAGGACCTGGAAACGGAAATACAGAAGGCCGGTTTTTATGTTTTCGGCCTTCTGTAGACTATAGCAGGGATATCAGATTCCATCAACAAACCGGCCCTTTTTGGCATTGAGGAGGGCCAGCGCCTTTTCGGCTACGTTTACGGCAGTTAAGCCGTACTTCTCGAAGACGACCTTGTAGGGGGCGGATGCGCCGAAACGGTCTATGCCTATTACGGCCCCGTCGATGCCGGTGTACCTGTGCCAGCCCATCGGCGATGCCGCCTCGACCGCGACCCTTACCCTTACATCCGGGGGGAGCACGCTTGACTTGTAGGCGTCGTCCTGGGCCTCGAAGAGCTCCCAGCTCGGCATGTTCACGACCCTCGCCCTCACGCCCCTTTTCGAGAGGTCCTCGTAAGCGGCGATCGCAAGTTGCACCTCGGAGCCGGTCGCCATGATGATGGCCTCGGGGTTGCCTTCCGCGGGGTCGGCCAGTACATATGCCCCTTTCGAGAGGCCTTCCGCCGGGGCGTATTTCGTCCTGTCTATTACGGGCACGCCCTGCCTCGTGAGCACGAGCGCGGTGGGGCCTGTCTTTTTAAGGAGCGCGGCCTTCCAGGCCTCGGCGGTCTCGTTCGCGTCAGCGGGCCTTATTACGGTCAGGTTCGGGATGGCCCGGAGGCCTGCGAGCTGCTCGACGGGCTGGTGTGTGGGGCCGTCCTCGCCGAGCCCTATGGAGTCGTGAGTGAAGACATAGACGACCTGGAGGCCCATTAGGGCCGCAAGCCTTATCGCGGGTTTCATGTAGTCCGAGAAAATGAGGAAGGTCGCGCCGTATGGCACCAGCCCGTCCGTGAGGGCCATGCCGTTCATGAGCGAGCCCATAGCGTGCTCGCGCACACCGAAGTGGAGGTTCCTGCCGACACCCGTGGGAAGGAAATTGCCCATGCCCTTCATGAGGGTGTTGGTCGAGGGCGCAAGGTCGGCAGAGCCGCCTATGAGAAACGGCGCGCTCGCGGCAATGGCGTTAAGCACCTTGCCGGAGGCGCTACGGGTGGCTATCGGGTCCTTTTCCGTAAAGGAAGGGACCTTATCCATCCAGGCCATGTCCCTCGTCCCGCCCATTATCGCCCTTACCTCGCGCTCCTCTTCGGGGTACTCCTTCTCGTACCTTTCGAGCATGGAGAGCCATTCCCGCTCAAGGGCCTCGCCCCTGGGGACCAATTGCCTGAAATCCTTCATGACCTCCTCGGGGATGAAGAACTCGGGCTCGAGCGGCCAGCCGAGCTTCTCCTTCGTGGCCCTTACCTCGTCCTTGCCCAAAGGCGCGCCGTGCACCTCGGCGGTGTCCTGCTTGCCTGGGCTCCCGAAGCCGATGATGGTCCTCGCGATTATTATGGACGGCCTCGTGCGCTCCTCTTTTGCCGACTCTATCGCAAGGGCGATCGCGCCGAGGTCGTTTCCGCCCACGTGCTGCACGTGCCAGCCGAGCGCCTCGAACCTTTTCCCAACGTCCTCGGACATGGAAAGGTCGGTCTTGCCCTCTATGGTTATCCTGTTGTCCGAGTAGAGGTAGATGATGTTCCCGAGCTTAAGGTGCCCGGCGATGGAAGCCGCCTCGTTCGATACGCCTTCCATTATGTCGCCGTCGCTGCATATGGCGTAGACGTCATAGTCGAAAAGCGGATAGCCTGGCCTGTTGAACCTGTGCGCGAGGTACTTCTGGGCCATGGCCATGCCGACGCCGTTGGCGAAACCCTGGCCAAGAGGGCCGGTCGTGGTCTCTATGCCTATTTTCGGGTCGTGCTCAGGGTGCCCCGGCGTGTGGCTCCCCCACTGCCTGAACCTCTTTATCTCGTCGAGCGGTAGCGGATAGCCCGAGAGGTGGAGGAGCGCGTAGAGGAGCATGGAGCCGTGTCCTGCCGAGAGAACGAACCTGTCCCTTGCGGGCCATTGGGGGTTTGAGGGGTTGTGCCTCAAGACGCGCCTCCAGAGGACATACGCCATCGGGGCGTCCCCCATCGGCATCCCGGGGTGGCCGGAATTGGCGGCCTCCACAGCGTCGACTGCGAGGAAACGCAGCGTATTTATGGACATCTCGTCAAGGGGTTCGGATTTGTAGGAGCGCGGTTTCTTTTCCATCAGGTCCTCTTGAAATCGGGTATTCTGAAAAGATTGCATATTATCAGATCCGGCCAAAGACAACGTAAATCTGCCCGTTTCAAGCGGAATGTTATGCGGGATGAAGGCCTTGATTATAAATAGGATTGAATCAGGGGGTATTGCCTGCCAGGTCCTTGGCAACAGGGTTCTGTACAACTGCCTTGAGCCCGTTCTTGCCCTCGGGAGGGGTGACCATGCCTCCGGTCATTATGACCTTGAAGGCGTCCTCTACCGACATGTCGAGGAACACGACCTCGTTCTCCGGGATGACGGCGAAGTAGCCGGAAGTGGGGTTCGGGGTCGTGGGGACGAAGACGCATATGGAAGGCTCGCTCGTCTTGGATTTTATCTCACCGCAGGTGACCCTGCTGGTCATGAAGCCCATCGAATAGAGGCCCTTCCTGGGGAACTCGATCAACACCACCTGCCTGAAGCCCTGGTTCCCGTGGGTGAAAAACGTCTCCATGAACTGCTTGGTGGCGTTGTATATCATCCTCGCCACAGGCACCTTGAGCATTATCCTCTCGGCTAACTCAAGCACCCTTTTGCCTAAAAAGTTGGTGGCGAGGACGCCGATTATGATTATGCTCAGGACGGTAAAGATTATGCCGAGGCCCGGTATGTGGAAAGGCAGGTAGGTGTGCGGGTGCGCAACCTTCGGGAGCAGGTTCAGCATGCTGTCCATGAACCTGACTATGAGCGAGACGACGTAGATGGATAGGTAACGGGGCACCACCACCAGGAGCCCGGTAATGAAATAGCCTCTCAGATGCTTTGTCATAGGCAGTGGGCCGCCAGCTCCGCGCTTATCTTCCTTATCGAGTTCTTTTCGTCGACGTAGACGAGGACAGGCGCGTGCTTCCTGGCCTCCGACTCCTCAAGGACCGAATAGCTCGCTATTATGACCAGGTCCCCCCTGGCGGCAAGGTGGGCCGCAGCCCCGTTTATGGAAATAATGCCGCTCCCCCGCTCGCCTTTGATGGCATAGGTGGTAAGCCGGTTTCCGTTCCTGATGTTGTATATATGGACCTGCTCGAACTCGTAAATCCCGGCAGCCTCCATAAGGGCCTCGTCGATAGCGACCGAGCCCTCGTAGTCGAGGTTGGCGTCAGTGACAGTGGCCCTGTGAATCTTGCTCTTGAGCATCATCCGCTGCATCTTTTGGAAATGTCCTCCCTTTTATTGCACGAGCTTCGTATTGTCTATGAGCCTCGCCTTCCCTATCCTGACAGCGAGGAAAAGAACGGAGCCGCTTGAGGCCTCTTCGGAGTCCTCAAGCGATTCGCCGTCGCATACCTTTATATATTCTAACACGGCAAGAGGCTCTCCCTCTATGATTTTTTTCACTTTTTCGACGATTTTCCGGCTTTCCTGCACCCCGGCCCCTACTGCCTCGCGGGCCGCCCTGAGGGAGTCCGGGATGGCGCGGGCGGCCATCCTCTCATCAGGCGTAAGATACGAATTACGGGAGCTCATGGCCAGGCCGTCAGGCTCCCTTACGGTCTCGACCCCGATTACCTCGACGGGAAGGTCGAGGTCCCTGACCATCCTCTCAATAATCCTGAACTGCTGGAAGTCCTTCAGCCCGAATACGGCCTTTTGCGGCTGGACAGCGTTAAAGAGCTTCAGGACGACCGTCGCGACCCCCCTGAAATGGCCAGGCCTCGAAGCGCCGCAGAGCCTGTTCGAGAGACCTTCTACCTCGACCCACGTGCTGAACCCGGGAGGGTACATCTCACCGGCGTCCGGCGCGAATACGATATCCACGCCCTCTTCGGAGGCTATCTTCAGGTCCCGGTCAAGGTCTCTCGGATAGGACGCGAAGTCCTCTGCAGGGCCGAACTGGGAGGGGTTCACGAAGAGGCTCATTACAAGCAGGCCGCCTTCGGCCCTGCCCTTTTTGAGAAGCGCCCTGTGGCCGTCGTGCAGACACCCCATTGTCGGCACGAGGACGACAGTCTTGCCTTTGGAACGGGCCTCGAAAGAGGCCGCCCTCATCTCGCTTATGCTGGTTACGACCCTTGTCATTTGCGGCAAAAACCCGCCCCCTCGTTCTCCGGGCGGTCTAATAGGATGTTGAAAAAGTCCGTCCTGGACTTTTTAAACCGCGCCTTGTCCGAAGTGAATTCGTCCAAGTCTTACAAATTGCTCGACTTTTAAAGTCTCGCAATTTGGCAATCCATCCATGGATTGCCTTAGCAGAGTGTTTTTCAACACACTGCTAATACGAATGCTCCTTTGATGGAAACCTCTCCTCCACAACGTCTTTTATATATTCGGTGGCCGCAAGGAAGATGAGGTTCCTCAAATCCGCGTACCTCTTTACGAACCTCGGGACCTTCTGCCCGGTGAGCCCGAGCATGTCGTTCACCACAAGCACCTGCCCGTCGCAGTGCGGCCCCGCGCCGATGCCTATGGTCGGTATGCCGAGCCTACCGGTTATCTCACTAGCGAGCCCCGAAGGCACGCCTTCGAGCACTATGGAGAAGGCGCCCGCCTCCTCAACGGCAAGCGCGTCCTCGAGTATCTCCTCGGCCTCGTCCTTTGTCTTCCCCTGCACCCTGTAGCCGCCCATCCTGTGGACCGACTGGGGCGTAAGCCCCACGTGGCCCATTACAGGCACGTCCATGCCGGTTATCGCCCGTATCGCCTCGGCGGCCCTTTTGCCGCCTTCGAGCTTTACTGCCTCTGCCCCGCCCTCCTTGACGAGCCTGGCCGCGTTCCTCCTGGCGTCGTCAATGGATATCTGGTAGGAGCCGAAGGGCATGTCGCTCACGACAAGGGCGTTGGTCCTCCCCCTAGCGACCGCCCTCGTATGGTAGATTATCTCGTCAACCGTCACAGGGAGGGTTGTCTCATAGCCCGCCTCCACCATCCCTGCCGAATCGCCGACCAGTAATAGCGGTATCCCGGCCTCGTCCAGTATGCTTGCGGTCGCGAAATCATAGGCCGTAAGGACGGGTATCTTCCTCCCGTCCTTCTTCATTTTCAGGATCTCCGCTATCGTGTACTTCTTCATCGTCTGACCCGCCGCTTTCCGGTTTAGCAGAGTGCTGAAAAACACCCTGCCAGGCAATCCACGGATGGATTGCCAAATTGCGAAGACTATCCAAGTCGGGCAATTTGTGAGGCTTGGTCGTATTCATTCCGGCCAAGCCGTGGTTGAAAAAATCCAGGAAGGACTTTTTCAATATCCTGCTAGGCGGCGAGGATGTAATGAGACTGG
Source organism: Deltaproteobacteria bacterium (assembly GCA_015075075.1). Taxonomy (GTDB): domain Bacteria; phylum Desulfobacterota; class GWC2-55-46; order GWC2-55-46; family GWC2-55-46; genus UBA5799. The sequence goes on from JABTVA010000001.1 coordinate 253,927, forward strand.
CTGACGTACTTAGCGAAGACCGCATCATGACCGGCCTCGAGGCCGGCGAGAAGAAGGAGCTCCTCGAAAAGATGGTGTCGAGGGCGGCCTCGCTCGATAACGCGGTCGAGAAGGACGCGGTCCTCAAGGCCCTCATCGAAAGGGAGAGGCTCGGGACCACTGGGATAGGCCACGGGGTCGCCATACCCCACGGCCGCGTGAAGGGCCTTAAGGAGATAATCGTCTTCTTCGGGAGGAGCGAAAAGGGCGTCGATTTCGACTCGATGGACAGGATGCCCGTGCACCTTTTCTTCGTCATAATGGCCCCGGAGCACTCGGCGGCCGCCCACCTCAAGGTGCTGGCCAGCATATCGCATCTCCTTAAGAACCAGGACCTGAGACTCAAGCTCATGACCGCGAACGGCAGGTCCGAGATATACAGGGCCATCATCGAGGCCGAGAGGAGGAACGGCGTCTTCTGACGCCTTTAGTCGAGCATGGGCGTACCCGTAAGAGAGCTTATAGACGGCGAGCAGGCGGAACGGTTCAGCCTGAGGCTCGTGACAGGGGAAAAGGGCCTGGGCCGCGAGGTGACGACCTCCCGGATACAGAAGCCCGGCCTTCTTCTTACCGGGCTCCTCGAGGAGCTCCACTCGGACAGGCTCCAGATATTCGGCGCCGCGGAGATAAACTACCTTAAGCGCCTCGGCGAGGACGAGCTCGAAGACGTCCTCAAGGTCTTCAAGCCAGAGCTCCCCGCCATAATCATAGCCAGGGACCTCGATCCCCCCGGGTTCCTCGTTGACATATGCGCCGGTAAGGACATACCGCTTTTCATAACCCCGCACACTTCCTCGGTGCTCATCGAGCGCGTGACCAAGTACCTCGAGGAGAGGCTTGCACCCTCGCTTACCTTGCACGGCGTGCTGGTGGACGTGCTCGGAGTGGGTGTCCTCATTACCGGGAAGAGCGGCATCGGGAAGAGCGAGTGCGCCCTTGACCTCGTATCGAGGGGGTACAGGCTCGTATCCGACGACGTGGTCATAGTGAAGCGCATGCCCCCGAACATACTCATCGGCAGGAGCTCGGAGCTTATCAAGTACCACATGGAGATAAGGGGCCTCGGGATAATAAACGTAAAGGACCTCTACGGCATAACCGCCATCAGGGAAAGAAAGCAGATGGACATAGTGGTCGAGCTCGTCAAATGGGAGAGCGAGACCGAGTACGACAGGCTGGGCCTCGAGGAGAACACCTTCTCCATACTCGGCGTGGACCTCCCCTACCTCAAGGTCCCGGTAAGCCCCGGAAGGAGTGTGGCGACCATAGTCGAGGTCGCCGCGAGGAACCAGATACTTAAGATAATGGGACACCACCCGGCAAAGGCGCTTGAACGGGAGCTCGACAACGCCATGAAGGTGCTCAGGAAGTGAAGGACATAAGGCTCGTGGTGATCTCCGGGCCCTCGGGCTCGGGCAAGAGCACCGCCATAAAGGCGTTGGAGGACCTCGGCTTCTACTGCGTGGACAATATGCCAGTGGCGCTCCTTCCGAAGTTCCTGGAGCTACTGCCCCGCTCCGGCGAGATAGAGCGCGTGGCCGCGGTCGTCGACGTAAGGGAGAGGGGGTTCCTCAAGGACTTCATACCGGTCCTCTCGGAATTGAAGGCGGGAGGGTGCCGCCTCGAGGTCATATACCTTGAGGCGGACGACGGGGAACTCGTCCGGAGGTTCAGCGAGACCAGGAGGAGGCATCCGCTCGCAGCCGAGGAGAGCCCGCTCGAGGGGCTCTCCAGGGAGAGGGAGGCGTTAAAAGACCTCAAAGCCAATGCCGACCGGGTCATAGACACCACCGAGTTCAACGTCCACCAGCTGAGGGACCTCATAAAGGACATATTCTCGGGCCCCGCGGAGCGCGAGAGGATGGCCCTGAACCTCATCTCCTTCAGCTACCGCCACGGCATACCGGCCGACTCCGACCTCGTCATGGACGTAAGGTTCCTCCCGAACCCGTATTTCGTGAATTCGCTTAAGCGCCTCGACGGAACGGACGATAGCGTCCGCGACTACCTCCTTTCAAGGGACGAAGCCAGGGAGTTCCTTTCGAGGTTCAAGGAGTTCCTCTCCTATCTCATCCCGCTCTACTGGAAGGAGGGGATGTCCTATCTGACCATCGCCGTGGGCTGCACGGGCGGAAGGCACAGGTCGGTTGCGATGGTAGAGGCCCTTTCGGAAGGCCTGAACTCCGATAAGGTCGTGGTCAGGAAAAGGCACAGGGACATCGGCAAGACATAAAAAACGAGGGAAGGTTTGAGATGATAGGAGCTGTAATCGTCACGCACGGCAGGCTCGCGGAGGCGCTCCTCGAGGCAACCGAGGCCATAACCGGCAAGGTGGAGGGCATAAGGATACTGGCCCTCTCGAGCTCTGACACAACCGACGGCATAAGGGACGTCCTTAGGGCCGCAGTCAGCGAGGTTGACGCGGGAAAGGGAGTGCTCGTCTTTACCGACATGTTCGGCGGTACGCCCACCAACATAGCCCTCTCGGCTTTCGAGGAGGACAGGGTGGAGGTCATCACGGGTGTGAACCTCCCGATGGTATTGAAGTACGTAAGCCACAGGTCGGACAAGGGGCTCGGCGAGCTTTCGGAGCTCCTTAAGGACTATGCGAGGAAGTCCATCGTGCTCGCGGGCGAGATGCTTAAGGATAAAAAATAGGAAAAGGCCCCGGTTGTTTTGATAAAATAAGGCGAGGGGCGCGTCAGGCTGAAACATATGCTCATCCTTATCAGGGTAGACGACAGGCTGCTGCACGGGCAGGTAATATGCTCCTGGGTCCCTTTCACCAGGGCGGACGCGCTTGTAGTGGCCTCGGACGAGGCGGCAGGCGACCGGCTCGCGGCTGACATCATAGCGGCCTGCGGCTGCGAGGAGCTCAGCGTCCACGTGAAATCGGTCTCTGATGCCGCCCTCTGTCTTCCCGGGCTCTCGGAGAAGAGGGTGATGCTCGTTGTCGGAGATTTGAGGGACGCGATGAGGCTCTACGAGGCCGGGACGAGGTTCAAGGCCCTGAACCTCGGGAACATACACCACGAGGGCGGAAGAAGGATAACCCCCTCCATAATCGTGAACGAGGAGGACGAGGGGATAATGGAGCGCTTCGAGGCAATGGGAGTGGATCTCGAGATACGGGACGTCCCGAGGAGCGCTCCGATAAGCTACGTCTCCGGCAGGAAATAAGGCGCCAAAATAGGAAAAAGCAAGAGTAAGGCAAGAGTAAAGCGACGGTTGCCGGGCACGGGGCGCAAGAACAGCCCGGCGGCTTGGAAAGAGGGCCTGGATGGAAAGCGGACAGGGCAGCGCGACAAGCCTGGAGAGGACCTATACGATAAAGAACAAGCTCGGCCTGCACGCCAGGGCGGCCGCGCTTTTCGTTCAGCTTGCGAACAGGTTCGACTCCGAGATACTGGTCAGGAAGGACGACCAGGAGGTGAACGGCAAGAGCATAATGGGTATACTTATACTCGCCGCCACCCAGGGCTCTAAGGTGACGCTCCGCGTGGAGGGGGGCGACGCCGAAGGCGCCCTCGGGGCACTCGGCGATCTCATAGACAGGGGTTTTGGTGAGGATTGATGCCTGATAACAGGAAACAAGTCATATTGATGAAGGGCATAGGCGTGTCTTCCGGCATCGTCATCGGAAAGGCCTATATCCTTGAGCGGGGCAAGGTCGAGCCTGCCCAGTTCTGCTATCTCGAGCCATCCGAGACCGAGCGCGAGATCGAGCGGTTCAAGAGCGCCATGAAGGCGTCCAGGGACCAGCTCATGCGCATCAGGAACCGGATGGAGAAGGACGGCAAGGGCAAGGAGCACATCCGCATAATAGACGCGCACCTCATGATCCTCAAGGACAATATGCTCATAAACGACACCATGAAGGTGATACGCGAGCAGAGGGTCAACGCGGAGTGGGCGCTGAAGACCGTCCTCAAGGAAGTGATGGACTACTTCGAGAGGATGGACGACCAGTACCTCCGCGAGCGCGCGATGGACATAGAGCACCTGGTGAACAGGGTGCTCCTTAACCTCATGGGCCGGAAACACGAGTCCGTGGCGGCCATAAAGGAGCCGGTCGTCGTGGTCGCGCACGACCTCGCGCCGACCGACACCGCCCAGATGGTCCGCGGCACCGTGCTCGGGTTCCTCACCGACGTGGGCGGCAAGACCTCTCATACGGCAATAATGGCGAGGTCCCTCGAGATACCGGCGGTCGTGGGCCTCGAGTCCATAACCAGGAAGGCCGAGTCCGGCGATACCGTCATAGTGGACGGCACGACCGGGACCGTCATCATAAACCCCTCCGAGAGCGTAGTCGAGGTCTATAAGAGGAGGCGGGAGCGGTACGAGAACTACGGAAAGGCCCTCTTCCACTACAAGGACCTCCCGAGCGAGACGACCGACGGCAGGCGCGTAAGGCTCATGGGCAACATGGAGATAGTGGAGGAGATAGACTCCCTCGTAGAGCACGGGGCCGAGGGCATAGGCCTCTACAGGACCGAGTTCCTGTACCTCAACAGGAAGGGCCTGCCCACGGAAGACGAGCACGTGAAGGCCTACCGCCAGGTCGCGAAGAGGATGTCCCCGCACCCGGTGGTAATAAGGACCCTCGACGTGGGAGGGGACAAGGTGCTTACCCAGGCCGCCCCGCCGGACGAGATAAACCCGGCAATGGGCCTCCGGGCGATAAGGTTCTGCCTCAAGAACGTGGACATCTTCAAGACCCAGCTCCGGGGCATACTGCGGGCCAGCGCCTACGGGGACATAAAGGTGATGTTCCCGATGATATCCGGCATAGAGGAGATAAGAAGGGCGAAGCAGATACTCGAGGAATGCAAAAAGGAACTTAAGGGCGAGGGCAAGCCCTTCAACCAGGACATAGAGGTCGGCGTCATGATAGAGGTGCCGTCAGCCGCGATGATAGCCGACCTCATCGTCAAGGAGGTCAGGTTTATTCCCATCGGCACGAACGACCTCCTGCAGTACTCGTTCGCGATAGACCGAACGAGCACGTCGCATACCTTTACGAGCCCTTCCACCCGGCCGTGCTCCGGATAATAAAGGGGGTCATAGAGGCGGCCAACAAGGCCGGGGTGAGCGTATCCGTATGCGGCGAGATGGCCGGAGAGCCGGAGTACGCACTAATACTCCTCGGCTTCGGGGTGGACCACCTCTCGATGAACGCGTATTCGATACTCCGGGTAAAGAGGCTCATAAGGTCCATAAGCCACGCCGAGGCCAGGAAGATATGCAGGAACATACTCGGTTTCGCAACGGCCAAGGAGGTCGAGGACCAGATAAACGCCAAGCTCCCCGGGCTCTACAGGGAGGAGTTCTGGAGCTGAGGGGCGGCGGCATCCTCCTTTTTTGACGCCGGCTATCCAGAGGTGTTTTTGGTTGACAAACACCGGGAAAGGTTCAATAATATCGAATTCTCGGCCTTTACAAAGACTAAGGAGGCGCCAAAACAATGGGAACGAGGGAGTACCTTTTCACTTCGGAATCAGTCACCGAGGGGCATCCGGATAAAGTAGCTGACCAGGTATCTGACGCGGTATTGGACGCGCTCTTGAGGGAGGACCCCAGGAGCAGGGTCGCTTGCGAGACCCTCGTCACCACCGGCCTCGCCCTTATAGCGGGCGAGATAACCACCAAGGCTCGGATCGACTACCAGGACATCGTCAGGGAGACGATAAGGGACATCGGCTACACGGACGCGTCCATGGGCTTCGACTGCAAGACGTGCGCCGTCATGGTCACCCTCGACAGGCAGTCGCCCGACATAGCGATGGGCGTTGACAGCGGGGCGGAGAAGGAGCAGGGCGCCGGCGACCAGGGCCTCATGTTCGGATACGCCTGCGACCACACCTCCGAGTTCATGCCCATGCCCATAGACCTGGCCCACAAGATAACAGCCAGGCTCGCCGAGGTCAGGAAAAAGGGCATACTTGATTTCATAAGGCCGGACGGCAAAAGCCAGGTCACCATTAAATACGTGAACGGCAGGCCCACGACCGTAGACGCGGTGGTCGTATCGAGCCAGCACGCGCCCGAGGTCAGCCAGTCCAAGCTCAAGGAAGCGATAATCGAGGAGGTCGTAAAGAAGGTCGTACCGGCGGACCTCCTGACCTCGAAGACCAAATACTTCATAAACCCCACCGGCAAGTTCGTCGTGGGCGGCCCGCACGGCGACTGCGGCCTCACCGGCAGGAAGATAATCGTCGACACCTACGGCGGCCACGGCAGCCACGGCGGCGGCGCCTTCTCCGGCAAGGACCCGTCCAAGGTCGACAGGAGCGCCTCCTACTTCGCCAGGTACATCGCCAAGAACGTGGTTGCGGCGGGGCTCGCCTCCGAGTGCGAGGTGCAGCTCGCGTACGCGATAGGCGTGGCCGAGCCGGTCTCGGTCATGGTCGACACCTTCGGGACCGAGAAGATACCCGTCGAGAAGATAGAGGAGATAGTAAAGGCCAACTTCCGCATGAAGCCCGCGGACATAATAAAAGACCTTGACCTCCTCCGTCCCATATACAGGAAGACCGCGGCTTACGGCCACTTCGGGAGAAACGAGTCAGGCTTCAGCTGGGAGCTCACGGACAAGGCCGAGGCGTTGAGAAAGGCCGCCGGGGTCGTTGCTTGAGATAGCTTTCTTGTCTTTCCATGACTTTGGCGGGACTGCCCGCCAAAGTCATTCTTTTATCAGCAGAACAAAAAACATAGCTGGAGGGACGATGGATTTTCACGTGAAGAACATAAAGCTCAGCCAGGCGGGGCGGAAGAGGATTGAATGGGCTGAGACTGACATGCCGGTCCTGAGGAAGGTAAAGGACAGCTTCTCGAAGAAAAAGCCCCTCAAGGGGACGAGGCTCGCGGCCTGCCTCCATGTGACCACCGAGACCGCCAACCTCATGATAACGCTCAAGGCGGGCGGCGCCGACGTGGTGCTCTGCGCATCGAACCCCTTGAGCACCCAGGACGACGTCGCCGCGTCCCTCGTAAAGGACTACGGCATCCCGGTCTTCGCGATAAAGGGCGAGGACAACAAGACCTACTACAGGCACCTCAACGCCGCTCTGGATTTCAAGCCGAACATCACCATGGACGACGGCGCCGACCTCGTATCCCTCCTCCATACCAAGAGAAAGAGCGCGGCCGACGACATCATAGGCTCGACCGAGGAGACCACGACCGGCGTAATAAGGCTAAAGAGCCTTGCGACCAATAAGCTCCTTAAGTTCCCGGTCATAGCCGTGAACGACGCCTTCACCAAGCACTTCTTCGACAACCGCTACGGCACGGGCCAGTCGACGCTGGACGGGATACTCCGCGCCACAAACAGGCTCTTCGCGGGCTCGTCATTCGTCGTATGCGGCTACGGCTGGTGCGGCAAGGGCGTTGCCATGAGGGCCAGGGGCATGGGCGCGAACGTCATCGTTACCGAGGTCGACCCGCTCAAGGCCCTGGAGGCCGTCATGGACGGGTTCAGGGTCATGCCCATCGCCGAGGCCGCGAAGCACGGGGACTTCTTCTGCACCGTCACGGGGAACCTGAACGTCATAAGGAAGGAGCACTTCCTCAAGATGAAGGACGGGGCGCTTGTTTCGAACTCCGGCCACTTTAACGTAGAGCTCGACCTCGAGGGGCTTAAGTCCGTCAGCAAGGGGAAAAAGGTCCTCCGCGACTTCGTCGAGGAATACACGCTCAGGAACGGCAGGACCGTATGCGTTCTCGGCGAGGGCAGGCTCATAAACCTGGCGGCCGCCGAGGGACATCCGGCGAGCGTCATGGACATGAGCTTCGCGAATCAGGCGCTCGCGGCGGATTTCCTCGTAAAGAAAGGGAAAACCCTCGCCAGGGAGGTCTACACGGTCCCGCAGGAGATAGACAAGGAGATAGCAAGGCTCAAGCTCCTTTCGCTCGGGATGAACATAGACACCCTGACGAGCGAGCAGAAGAAATATCTGGCTTCCTGGGAGATGGGCACATAGCATGGCCTGACAGGGGGCGGGGACAAAGGTTCCCGCCCCTTTTTTTTAACAGGCTTGCCGAAAAAAAACATTGAGAGAACCTTTTTGTAAAAAGTTTCTCCCAAAAGTCTTTTCCGCATCGTGTGTCCAAAAAACCTTTACATAGACGCGAGTTGTGCTAAAATATAGGTCCAAAGGTTGATGGTGACCGGGACCTGCCTACGTCAGGCGGAAGATGTAACCCCATGACTTCGCTATCTATTCTGGCGGGAACTTCTCTTTTTCGCCCTTCTGGCGGGACCCAGTCCTGGCCGGTCCAGCCATATTTCACCTCCTCCGGCCATATCGGCACGCACTGTTGCATATCCTTCCAGTCAAGCTGTTTTCAGGGATTATCAGGACCTTCATCTTTGACGGGCGGCTGTAGGTGGCTAAGAGAGACTTGAAATCAGAGCGGTTCAGGGAATTCCTTGCCGAAGCTGAGGACGTCCTCAACTCCATGGGGAAGGGGCTCACGAAGCTCGGCAAGGGCGTGAAGGCCGGCATAATAGACCCCGCCGTCCTCAACAGCGTTTTCCGTTCCGCCCATACGCTCAAGGGCATGTGCGGCATATTCGAGCAGACCGAGCTTGCCGCTCTCAGCCACTCTATGGAAGACACCCTCGACCTCCTCCGCCTCGGGAGGATCGCCCTCACCGACGAAGTCCTCTATAACATAATGAACGCCCAGGACCTGATGGCGAAGATAATCGCCTCAAAAGGCTCCGGGGACTTTACCGGCGAGATAGAGGCCGCGAAGACGGCCCTCTCTATGATGCAGAACGTAAAGAGGACCAGGCCCAGGGACGAGTTCGCCAAGGACCTGGTTTCCGTACTCACCGACTACGAGGACCACAGGCTCCGCGAGAACCTCCGGGGCGGCAAGAACATACTGATAGTGAGCGTAAGGTTCCCCATTACGAGCTTCGACAGGGGATACATGGCGCTCACGGACCTCTTGAAGACCGAATCCGAGGTCATAGCGACGCTCCCTTCTTCCAAGACCAGCCACGAGTTCCTCCACTTCGACATCCTCATCGGCACGGCAAGGGACAGGCATTTCCTGGCGGACCTCGTAAAGGACATCGCCGAGCCGGAGATCAAGGTTCTTGCCGAGCCAGCGGCAAGGCCGGAAAACCGCGAGTTCGAGGTAATAAAGGGGACCGGCGGATACATCCACCACGGAAGGGCTGGTTCGCTCCGGAGGGTCAGCAACACCGTAAGGGTGAACATATCCAAGCTCGATTCCATAATGAACATCATAAGCGAGCTCGGCATATTGAAATCCGATATTTCCGCGCTGAGTTCCGACCTCAAGGGGCACCACGAGTTCTCGGTCTACGGGATAGAGCTCTCGAAAACGGGGAAAAACCTCGACAGGAAGCTTTCAGAGCTCAGGGACAGCGTCCTCGACGTGAGGATGGTCCCCATAGGCCAGCTCTTCGGGAGGTTCGACGCATTCATCGGGAAGCTTTCCAGGGAGACCGGCAAGGAGATGAGGATCGTAACCTACGGCGACGAGACCGAGCTCGACAAGCTCATCGTCGAGGAGCTTGCGGACCCGCTCATGCACATAATCAGGAACGTGGCCGACCACGCCATAGAGGCCCCGGTCGTGAGGGAGGCCCTCGGCAAGCCCAGGACGGGCACCATAACCTTTTCGGCCTACCAGAAGGGGAACCACGTGGTCGTGGAGGTCAAGGACGACGGCGCCGGGATAGACGTAGACCTCGTGAAGGAGAAGTCCGTTCTGAAGGGGCTCATAACCGGGGATTACGCGGACGGGCTTTCGAGGCAGGAGGCGCTGGAGCTCATATTCACCCCGGGCTTTTCCACCAGGGACGTCGTGAGCGAGACATCCGGCAGGGGCGTAGGAATGGACGTCGTAAAGGAGAACATAACGCGCCTTTCCGGCATAATCGACATCGAGACGGTAAAGGGCAAGGGCACGCGGCTCATACTCACCATCCCCATAACGCTCGCGATAATCCAGGCCCTTATAATCGAGGACGCCGGGAAGAGGTACGCGGTGCCCCTCAATTCCGTCGTGGAAATAGTGGAATTAAGGGCCGCGTCACTCGCTTCCGTGGATACCGAGGGGGCCATAAGCGTGGAGGACAGGGTCGTGCCTGCCGTGAGGCTGTCGAGGTTTTTCGGCCACCCCCATTCAGGGAGCAGCCACGCATACGGCATAGTCGCGGGGCTTGCCGAACACAGGCTATGCCTCGTCGCGGACCATCTGCTGGAGGAGCTTGACGTCGTCATAAAGCCGCTTTCGAGGATGCTCAAGGCCCCGGGCATCGCGGGCGCAACCGACATAGGCGCCCAGGGCACCATGCTGGTGCTGGACGTCACAGGCATACTCGAAAAGGTCATACGGGAGAGGAAGGCCGGGCTGCCGGCGCGGACTGCAGGCGTATGAAGAATGCGATAAGGCTCAAGATAGCCGAGGAGGCCCCGCGCCAGGCGACGTTTGCGCCGACGGTCGAGAACTACGACGAGAGCCTCGATCACAGGAAGAAATCCGCCGAGGGGACGATCAACATCATCTCGTTCTTCCTCGGGGCGGATGAATACGCCTTCGAGGTCTCCGAGGCGGTGGAGGTATTGAGGCCCAGGCAGGCTACTGAGGTCCCGTGGACCCCGGCTTACATACAGGGCATACTTTCGGTAAGGGGCGAGATGGTCCCGGTCCTTGATTTGAAGATGCGCCTCGGCTGGGAAGGTGAACGGCAGGCCCACGGCCAGGATACTCATCGTTGCCGTGGAAGACCTGAAGGCCGGCTACTGGTCGACAGGCTTTCCGGGGTAAAGAGGTGCCTGCCAGGCTCCTGGAGCCGCCCCGGAGATTCAGAGCCACAGGCCGCCGCGTAAGGCAGTGATACGACGGGGAAAAGGTGAAAAGCTCCTCGACGCAGGAGTTTTGATACAGCAGAGAAATTGATGGAAGGGCTTCAGGTCGAAATATACCAGGCCTGATTTCCAGTTCATCCGGTTCCGTCTCGGCACTATCGAGTTCGGCATCGAAATCGGCGAGGTAAAGGAGATACTGAGGCTCAAGGAGCCGCAAAAGGCGCAATGGGCCCCGGGGTTTATCGAGGGGCTCATAAAGGTGAGGTCAATGACGCTGCCGGTCATAGACCTCAGGAAAAGATTTTCCTTCCAGGCAGTGCCGACGGAAACCGCAAGAATTATAGTTACTTCAGCAGATTCCCTGAGAATTGGTCTAATTGTCGACGAGGTCTCTGACATCGCGCTTGGGGCCAGGGAGGTCACTTTAAAGCCGGAGTCCTCTGACTCCGTATGGGACGACTGTCTCGAAGTCATTGTCGAGACCGGGAGCGGAAAGGTATTCATCATAAATCCATCGAAGGTCTTAAGCGTCGAGGAAAAGAAATACCTGGCATGCCCCGTAAAGGACCAATAACGGGCTGCCGGGCCGTCAATTGCCTTGAAAATCCACCGATTCCCGTGATAAATTTATTTCAATGACATCGGCATTCCAAAAGATGAAAAGGGCTTTGGAGATGGCCCGGATAAGGGCCGTTTTTTCGTCTCTCCTCCTGGCGTTCGTGATGGCCGGGTTTTCGGGGTGCGCGTCCGCCCCGGAGGTCTATAAGAGGGACGCTGCCGAGCTCTATAATTCCGGCATGCAGGCCTATCTCGGCGGCAGGCTGGAAGAGGCCGACAAGAGCTTCAGGACGCTCCTGGAAGACCATCCGATGAGCCAGTATTCCGTCGAGGCCGAACTCCTCCTGGGAGACGTCAGCTATGCGATGGAGAATTACGAGGACGCCGGCGCCTATTACGCCAATTTCATCGCGCTCCGCCCGGCCCACGCCAGGGCGTCTTACGCGCTCTTCCAGAAGGGCATGAGCCACATGAAAGAGGTGCTCTCCCTCGACAGGGACCAGACCTCGACGAGAAAGGCCCTGTTCGCGTTCGAAGACCTGCTTGCCGCATACCCGGATTCGCCGTACGCGGAAAGGTCAAGCGAGTTCATCGCGTTCCTCCGGGGGAGGCTCGCCGAGAGGGAATTCTACATCGCCAGCTTCTATTTCAAGAAGAAGAACTACAAGGGCTCGCTCGGTCGGCTGAGGGACATACTTGCCGAATACCCGGACGCCGGCATAACCGACAAGGCCCTTTTCTACATAGGCGAGTCCTATCTCAAGCTCGGCGAGAAGGGGCTTGCCGAGGACGCCTTCTCCACTCTTCTGAAAAACTACCCGGAAAGCCCTTACGCAGTTGACGCAAAAAACAGGATGAGCGCGGGATAGCCGCTTAGGAGGAATATGGAAAAGGGCTGGCAGCATGAATACGACCTGGGCAAGAGGGCGTTCGAGGAGAGGGACTACGAAGAGGCGCTCGCCCGCCTCGAGAAGGTGGCGGCGGAGAAGACCGGCTTCGCCGACGTCCACAACATGCTCGGGCTCGTTTACTACAACGCGTCCAGGCGCGAGGACGCCATAGCGGCTTTCCGGAAGGCCATAGAGATAAACCCGAACTACACCGAGGCCTCGCTCAATCTCGCGGTCGTCTATAACGAGCTCGGCAGGTTCGATAAATCGGCCGAGGTCTACACGCTCGCGAAGCAGGCGAGGCAGGGCGCGCATTCCTACCTGGACCCGTTCGTGAAAGGCAAGCTCGCCAACATGCACTCGAACCTCGCCCGCATCTATAAAGACCTGGGCTTTTACGCCGAGGCGGTGGAGGAGTACAGGAAGGCCCTCAGGCTCAGGCCCGAGTTCGCGGACATAAGGACGAGCCTCGGCGTTTCGTTGAGGGACATGAGGGACTTTGACGCCGCCGTTACGGAGCTTAAGGAGGCTGTAAGGCTGAACCCCTCGTATCCTGATTCGAGGATTCAGCTCGGGCTCACCTATTACGCCACGGGGCGGCGCGAGGACGCCAGGGCAGAATGGCAGGGCGTGCTACGCGACCACCCGGACCACAGGATGGCCCGGATGTACATGAACCTCCTCCTTGCGCCTGCCGGAAAACCGAAGTGAGGCGCGCCGATTAAGGTAAAAGGAAAAAATAAAAAAGGCCCCCGCAAAATACGGGGGCCTTTTCTTGCGTTCAGTCGCTTGTTACCGCTTCCAGCCGTGCCCGTCCCCGGCAAGGACCGAGGCGTCGAACTCGAGTTTCTGCTCGGGCGTAAGGAGGCTCCTGACCTTTATCATGTGGTCGTATCTGGTCTCAAGGGCCTTCGCCTTGAGCCCGGATATTTCGGAGGCGAGCCTCGAGATCGCCTTCCTGTCCGGGTTGTCCGAGGCTACCGTTTTCCTGGCGTCGGTTTCCTTCAGCTTTAAGGCGGCCTCAAGGAGGCGAGCTCTTTTTAAGCTCCACCTTGAGGCGCTTCATCTCGGTCTTCTGCTCGTCGGTAAGGTCCTTTATCCATTGCTTGTCGCCGTGCTTATGGTCCTTGTGCTTGCCTTCGCATCCTTCATGATCTTTTTTATGATATTCCTTGTGATGCTCCTTGCCGTATGTTCCAGGCTCGGCGTGCGCTACGGACGCCGCGAGTGTCCCAGCCGTGAGGAGCACGGCCAGCATTGCCAGGGGTTTCCTTGCCGATAGTCTCATTTTCTTCCCTTGCCTCCTTAATTGAGTGTTCCGGGCGAAGCGTGCGCCCGCCTCCATCTCCCTTCCTTCATCCGTTTTTCCATCCTCTTTTCGAGGAGATCCAGGTACCTTTCCTGCTGGCCCCTGTCGAGGACGGCCTTTTCCTTGAGCATGTGCTCTATCGCCTGGGCCTCTATCCTGCCCTGGACCTTTCCTATCTCGGCGAGCGAGTCGTTTATGGCAGCCATGTCAGGCTCCTCCTCCTTGATGAGCCTGAATATCCGCCTCCTTTTTTCCGCAAGTTCGCCGTGCGCGGCCAGTATCGACGCCCTGAACTTTTCATTCTCTTCCTTGAATAACGCCTTCTGCTCGGGAGTGAGCTTGAGTTTTTCCGAAACCGCCTCGTGCCTTTTTTCGGCCTTGCCGAGGGAGGTCCCGCATTCCTTGAGGTAGAAAAACCCCGCCGCCCCGAGGATGGTTACGTTCAAGAGGAGCGATATGAAGAGTACGGGTTTTAGAAACCTACTGCCCATTGCCGTTCTCCTTTATTGAGAGGTAAATGTCGGCCAGGGACTCGGGCGGCACGGGGCCGAGGTCTTCCGGCTGAACCGAGGCCACGAGGCTTGAGTCCGACTGTTCCAGGACAGCGCTTTCCGCCCCGCTGGAAAAGAGGTTGTCCGAGAGCACACCGGCCGAGTATATCCCGAGCGCCATAACGAAGGCGGCAGCCGCGGCCTCCGCGAACTTGAGGCGTAGCGGCATGGCCCTGAACCAGCCGAACGCGCCCTCGCTCCCCGTATCGGGCACCTCTTCCCTTATCCTCTCCATCACCCCGGATGCGAAGCCACGGGGCGCGCCGAACCTCGGGGCCGACCGGAGGGCGTCCCTGACCGCTGCGAGGACGCGGGCCTCATCTGCGCACCCGGGGCACGAGCCCAGGTGCGCGATAAGCCCCGTCCGGTCGCCGTCCCCGATGAGGCCGTCGACATATTCCGATAAGAGGTCTTTCGTCCTTTTGCAGTCCATTTCAGCTCCTTGTAAATAACGACAGGCCTAACGGATTTGTTCCATCTGAGCGCGGAGTAGGCTCTTAAGCTCCTCCCTCGCCCTCGATATCCTCGATTTCACGGTGCCTATGGAGATGCCCAGCGCCTCTGATATCTCCTCGTAAGAGAGCCCTTCCATTTTCATAGAGCACTATTGCAGCCCTTAGCTTGTCGGAGAGCCCTGCCAGGGCCGTCGAGACGGCCTCTCCGGCCTTTTTGGATTCAAGCGCCGCCTCGGGGCCAGGGGAATCAGACGGGGGCTCAAGCGTGTATTCCTCGCCCTCGCGGCTCGTCGCGGCCAGCGAGAGATGGGCCGGCTTCCTCTTGTAGTCGAGGCAGGAGTTTACGGCTATGCGGGTTATCCAGGCCTGGAAGCTCGGGGAAGGGGTGAACCTGTCGAGGTTACGGTAGGCCTTTACGAACGCGTCCTGTGCCGCGTCCTCCGCATCTGCCGGCCCGAGCATGTAGCGGCAGACGTTGTAGACCCTGTCCTGGTACTTCCTTACGAGGGCCTCGAACGCGGCATTATCGCCGGCCCTGGCCCTTTCTATAAGAAGAAGCTCGTTATCATTATACATACGCGCGCACTCTTACAAATAACTCCGGGACCCGGGATTTTGTTCCGTGGGGGCCGGAAGCTCAGGGAGTTTTCCGGGGCCGGGCGGCGGAATTGCCTGGGAAGGTGTAAGGGTCTGCGTGCGCGGTAACGCCCGGGTGGGCCGGTATGCAGAAACGGCCGTAAAAAGGGTTATTCTCCGGAACAGAACAGCCAAAAAAGCGCGGCACCGTATCAGGGCCGGAAAAAGGGCAGGGGAGGCTCAGAGCTCCCCGACCGTCTTGTACGCCTCTTCAAGGGCCTCGTTTATCCTGGCGGCTTCAGGCCCTCCGGCCTGCGCCATGTCCGGCTTGCCGCCGCCCTTGCCGCCTATAATGGGGGCGAGCCTCTTTATTATCTCTCCCGCGCTGTAGCGCCCCGTAAGGTCCCTCGTTACGGCCGCAAGGAGCACGGCCTTAGAGTCCTGCTCGGCTGCGAGCACCACTATGCCCGAGCCGAGCTTCTGCCTGAGGGTGTCGGCCATCTCGCGGAGCTCCTTTCCGCCGCCCGCGACCTTCGCGGCCAGCACCGTTACGCCGTCGACCTTACGCGCGGCATCCATGAGCTCTCCCGCTGCCCCGGCCTTTTCCCTGTTGCGGAGGCGTTCTATCTCGCGTCCGAGCTCGCGCTCTTCTTCGAACATCTTCCGTATCTTCTCGGGGACCCCGGCGGGCGGCACCTTTAGCGTCTGGGAGGCTTCCCTGAGAGCGTCCTCTGCCTGGTTCACGTAATCGAGGGCCGGCTCGCCGGTAACGGCCTCTATCCTCCGTACGCCGGCGGCCACCGAGCCTTCTCCCGTTATCTTTATCATGCCTATGTCGCCGGTCCTCCGGGCGTGCGTGCCGCCGCAGAGCTCCGCGCTCACGCCCGGCACCTGCACCATGCGGACGAGGTCGCCGTATTTTTCGCCGAAGAAGGCGAGGGCGCCCCTCCGGACCGCCTCGTCATAGGTCAATACCTCGGTCAGCACCTCCTTGTTGGAAAGGACTGTTCTGTTGGCCTCTCGCTCGATATCGCGCAGAAGCTCAGGCCCGAGCTGCTCGAAGTGGCTGAAGTCGAACCCTGAAGCCTTTCGGGAGACGAGCCGAGCCGGCCTGCCTCACGTGCTCGCTGACCTTTCTCCCAGCACGGCAGCTGGGATGCGGTGGCCGTGTGGTTCCTCCGGGTAGCGTCGCGCGCCTCGACGTCTATCGCAAGCCTCGGCAGTGTCGTCCACGTTTATCGTGCCTTCCTCGACCGTGCAGTAATGGACGATAACGCCGTTCACCGGCCTTCTCGTCCTGTTCACCCTGAGCGTGAAGCCTTTCCCGACGATAACGCCGGTATCCCCGGCCTGGCCGCCGGATTCCGCGTAGAAGGGCGTTTCTCCGGTTATGACCTCGACCTCGTCCCCGTGGAAGGCCGCGTCTACCGTCGCGCCGTCTTTTATGAGGCAGAGTACGGTCGATGAGACCGCGTCCATGTGGTAGCCGACGAACTCGGACTTGAGGCCCGAGTTCGCGAGGCCCTTATAGAGCTCCTGGGAGGACTCCCTGCCTTCGAGCCCCTTCCACGAGGCCCGGGCCATCTTCCTCTGCTCGTCCATGAGGCGGTTGAAGCCCTCCTCGTCGATCGAGAAGCCCTCGTGCCTCACGATATCGGCCGTAAGGTCGACCGGGAACCCGAAGGTGTCGTAGAGCCTGAAAGCTACGTCTCCTGGCACCACCTTGCCGTTAAGCTCCTTTAAAGCAGCGACCTCCTGGTCGAGTAGCGCCAGGCCCCTTTCGAGCGTTTCGAAGAAACGCTCCTCCTCGCCCCTGGTCGCCCTCGCGACGAGGTCCGCGGCCTTCACTACCTCCGGGTAGGCCTCGCCCATCGACTCTATTACCGCGGCGTTGACCTTGTAGAGGAAAGGCTCGGTGAGGCCGAGGAACCTGCCGTGGCGGGCGGCCCGCCTGATTATCCTCCTAAGCACGTAGCCCCGGCCCTCGTTGCTCGGCAGGACCCCGTCGGCCATGAGGAAGGTGACCGCACGCGAGTGGTCGGCTATGGCCCTTATCGAAACGTCGGTCTCGGGGTTTGAGCCGTACTTGACGGACGAGAGTTCCGTTATCCTGGAGATTATGCGTTCGAAGAGGTCGCCATCGTAGTTATTGAGCTTTCCCTGTACGACCGCTGAGAGGCGCTCAAGCCCCATGCCCGTATCTATGCAGGGCTTCGGGAGGGGGGTTAGCTTACCCTCGGCGTTCCTGTCGTACTGCATGAAGACGAGGTTCCATATCTCCAAATACCTGTCGCAGTCGCAGCCGACCGCGCATCCGGGCCTGCCGCAACCGGCCTCCGGGCCCTGGTCTATGAGTATCTCGGAGCAGGGGCCGCAAGGGCCGGTATCGCCCATTGACCAGAAGTTGTCCTTCTCCCCGAGCCTCACGATCCTGTCCTTGGGAAGGCCCGAGACATTCGTCCATATCTCCTCGGCCTCCTGGTCGGTCTCGAAGACCGTCACCCAGAGCCTGTCTTTTGGGAGGCCCATCTCGCGGGTGAGGAAGTCCCACGCGTACTCTATGGCGCCCTCCTTGAAGTAGTCCCCGAAGGAGAAGTTGCCGAGCATCTCGAAGAAGGTATGGTGGCGTGCCGTCCGACCCACGTTTTCGAGGTCGTTGTGCTTGCCGCCGGCCCTCATGCACCTCTGGCACGATGCGGCCCTTGCATAGTCCCGGGTTTCCTCTTCCAGGAAAACACCCTTGAACTGGACCATGCCGGCGTTCGTGAAAAGGAGCGTCGGGTCGCCCTCAGGCACGAGGCCCGAAGAGGGCACGATTGTGTGCCCCTTTCTCGCGAAGAAATCAAGAAAGCGCTTTCTTATCTCCGAAGACTTCATCTCTCTTCTTTCCGAAAAAGGATTTTTTCAGGTGAAAAGTCCCGGCCAGCGGGAAAACAACAATATTATAGCATGCCTTCAGGTCCTAATCATCCGAGGGGAGGCCGCCAAGGGCCTTCATTATGGCGGCTGTCGAAAACCCCCTTGCCCGGAGGTGCCTGAAGGCCTTTTCCCTGGCCCTGGGGCCTGTTTCCCTGCTGTTCCTCTTGAGCCAGCGCCTGTAGGCTTCGCGGGCCGAATCTTCCTCGGGTGCGCACCCGGCGAGGGCCGATTTTATCACGCTTTCCTCAATGCCCCTTGATGCGAGGTCGCGGGCTATCCTGGCCGGGCCCCATGCCTTGTGCCTTGTGCGCGACTCGGCGAGGCCCCTTGCAAAGCGTTCGTCGTCGAGGAGGCCGGCTTGAAGGAGGTACTCGATCGTCCTGGCGACCGCGTCGCCGTCGAACCCCTTTTGAAGGAGCTTCGTTTCCAGCTCCCGGACGCTCCTCTGCCTTATTGACAGGAGCCTGAATGCCGCCTGGACGGCATCGCTCCCGCCTTCCTTCCTCTCCGTCTTCTCTTTCATTGGCACATGGCGAGGGGATGTGGTGCCGCGTGCAAGCTCAGAACCTCTCTATGTCGGAAGGCGCGGCCGGGGCGGCCCCGCCGTCCTTTTCGTTCTTCTCGAAGTCCTTCCAGCCCATGTCGCTCGTTCCGGACACGCCTTTCACCTTGAGCTCGAAATCAGCCGGGTTGCTGGCCTGCATGAGCGCCTCTTCATAGGTGATGAGCCCCTTGTTGAGGAGCGACAGTATCGACTGGTCGAAGGTCTGCATCCCGTAGGTGGTGAAGCCCTTGGATATGGCGTCGGCTATGTCCTTGGTCTTCTCCTTGTCCTCGATGCACTCCCTTATGCGGGCCGTGGTGACCATGACCTCGACGGCGGGGACGCGCCCCTTGCCGTCCTTCGTGGGTATGAGCCTCTGTGAGATTATGGCCTTTATGACACCGGCGAGCTGTATCCTTATCTGCTTCTGCTGGTACGGCGGGAAGACAGAGACTATCCTGTTGACCGTCTCCATGGCGTCTATCGTGTGGAGGGTCGAGAGGACGAGGTGGCCAGTCTCGGCTGCGGTCAGGGCTATCTCTATGGTTTCGAGGTCCCTCATCTCGCCGACCATGATGACGTCCGGGTCCTGCCTGAGCGCGCCGCGGAGCGCCTCCGAAAAGCCGGGAGCGTCGACCCCTATCTCCCTCTGGTTTATGATGCACCTCTTGTCCCTGTGGAGGAACTCTATGGGGTCCTCGACGGTGATTATGTGGCACGATTTCTGGCTGTTTACCTGGTCGAGGACCGAGGCCAGGGTAGTGGATTTGCCGCTCCCTGTGACGCCTGTGACAAGCACGAGCCCTCTCACTTCGTTGGCTATGGTGTGGAGGACCTTCGGGAGATTGAGCTCGTCGAAGCTCTGTATCTTTATGGGGATGACCCTCAGGACTATTCCGACAGCTCCCCTCTGCTGGAAGACGTTGACCCTGAACCTCCCCAGGCCCGGGACGCTGTACGCCATGTCTATCTGGTGGTTCTGGCGGAATGTCTCCTTCTGGACGTCGTTCATTATCCGCATCGCGGCCCTGGATATCTCGTCGGGGGCGAGCCTCTCGTGGTTCTTTATGGGTAGGAGCGAGCCGTGGACGCGGAGGATCGGGGGCACTCCGGCCTTCAGGTGCACGTCCGAGGCCTTGCTCTTTACCGCGACGTTCAGAATGGAGCTCAGGTCTATTTCGGCTATTTACTTCTCCTCTTTTTTCTTGGGCTCCGCCGTCTTTACGCCGTAGTGCTGGAGTATCTTCGTCCCTATCTCCGAGGTTATCTCGGGGTGCTCGCGGAGGAACGCCCTGGCTGATTCGCGCCCCTGGCCGAGCCTCTCGCCGTTGAAGGAGAACCACGAACCGCTCTTCTCGACTATGTCGACGCCGCTCCCGAGGTCCAGGATGTCGCCCTCCCTGGATATGCCCTCGTTGAAGAGTATGTCGAACTCCGCGTCCCTGAAGGGCGGGGCGAGCTTGTTCTTGACGACCTTTACCCGTATCCTGTTCCCTATTACCGACTCGCCCTGCTTTATCTGGCCTATCTTCCTGATGTCGAGCCTTACCGAGGCGTAGAACTTGAGTGCGTTACCGCCGGTCGTGGTCTCGGGGCTCCCGAACATGACGCCGATCTTGTGCCTTATCTGGTTTATGAATATGACGCAGGTGTTGGATTTGCTGATGGTGGAGGTGAGCTTCCTCAATGCCTGGCTCATGAGCCTGGCGTGGAGGCCCATGTGGGAATCTCCCATCTCGCCCTCGAGCTCGGCCCTGGGCACGAGCGCCGCCACCGAGTCCACGACGATAAGGTCTACCGCGTTGCTCCTTATGAGAACGTCGGCTATCTCGAGCGCCTGCTCGCCGGTGTCGGGCTGGGAAAGGAGGAGCTCGTCGACGTTCACGCCGAGCTTCTTGGCGTAAGAGAGGTCGAGCGCGTGCTCCGCGTCTATGAAGGCGACGGTACCGCCGAGCTTCTGCGCCTCCGAGGCCACGTGGAGGGTGAGGGTGGTCTTGCCCGAGGACTCGGGGCCGAAGACCTCGACGACCCTGCCCCTCGGGACCCCGCCTATGCCGAGCGCTATGTCAAGGGCCGTAGAGCCGGTCGATATGGCCGAGACCTCTGCCGGCGCGACGCCGTCCTTTCCGAGCTTCATTATCGAGCCCTTGCCGAACTGCTTCTCGATCTGGCTTATGGCAAGGTCTATGGCCTTGGTCTTGTTTGCCGAGTTTCCGGGCGTGGTCGACATCTATGCGCCTCCGTTTAAAATTTATGGTCCTGAGAGTCTTTCCCTTATCTTCGGGCCTTAAGAAAGGCCTCCACCATTGCCGTGTACTCGGCCCCCTTTGGCCTTAATACGCTCTTGAAGAGTACGACCGAGAAGACCGTGAACTCCGTTTTCAAAGAAGGGCTCGCCTCGGAAAGGGCGCTCCCCATGAGCATCGAGTCTTCTGGCGTTTTTATCCTGCAAAGCGTGAGGTGAGGGGAGAACTCGCGCTCCTCAGGCTCGAAGCCGAGCCTATTGACGTTCTCCTCGACCCTCTGCTTAAGAGCCGTAAGCTCCGCGCTCTCTCCGATGCCCGCCCATATCACCCGGGGCCGTCTCCTGTTGGGGAACGCGTCCACGCCCTCAACGGTGAGCTTGAAAGGCCCGATTCCCGAGGCCGCGTTTTCAAGCCCGGCTCCGAGCGCATCGAGAAGCCTTTCGTCAGTCTCGCCCAGGAACTTGAGGGTCAGGTGCATGGACTCGGGCCTTGCCCAGTTTATCGACCTCGACCCCCGGTCAAGCTCCGCCTGCGCCAGCCGGAGCGCTTCCTTCACCTCCGAAGGGATCCTTATAGCTATGAAGGCCCTTATCTCCCGCCTCCCTCCAGGCAACCTCTGACAGGATGCTGAAAAAGACTTTTGGGGGAAACTTTCTGTAGAAAGGTTTCCCCCAGACCCCCTTCAAAGACTTTTAGTTCCTGAGAAAACCCCCAATTGGGGGTTTTCTCAGGAAGAACTGAAAGTTTTTGGAGAGAGTTTGAGAGAAACTTTTTACAAAAAGGTTCTCTCAATAGTTTTCAGCCCCCTGTTAAAGGTTGCCTCTTATACCCAGGGCGGCCCCCAGCATACCCAGGGCCGCCTCGGCTGACTGCTTTTTTACGGCCTTCCTCCCGCCCCTGAAGAGGAACCTTTTAATTACCGTCCGGCCCCCCTTTGAGACGGCTATGTAGACGAGCCCAACGGGTTTTTTAGGCGTCCCGCCGCCCGGTCCGGCTATGCCGGTCACGGCGGCTGATATATCGGCTTTGAAGGCCTTCCTGGCCCCCCGGGCCATTTCCCCTGCCGTCTCCCTTGAGACTGCCCCGTATGAGGCGAGGGTCCTGCTTTTGACCCCGAGCATGCGGGCCTTTACCGAATCGGCATAGGCCACGACCGCGCCCTCGAAATAATCCGAGCTCCCGGGTATGTCCGTTATCATGCTCGAAAGGAGCCCGCCCGTGCAGGATTCCGCGATTGCGAGCTTGAGCCCCTTTTTCCTCAGGGCCTCTCCTATAAGGGCCGGAAGGGTCATTTAAGGACCTTCTGATTAATTCATTGCGCGGTCATTGCGAGCGTAGCGAAGCAATCTTGTCTTCAGATAAGTGAGCACATTGAGATTGCTTCGGAGCAAGCTCCTCGCAATGACGGCAAAAATGGGAATCAATCAGGCCTTACCTTAAACTCAAATGAGCCAGAGCACCGCATGGGCCGAGATATTGGCGTATACCCCGGCGACGAGGTCGTCCAGCACTATGCCTGCCCCGCCGCCAAGACGCCTGTCCAGGAGCCCCGCCGGATAGGGCTTAAGAATATCAAAAAACCTGAAAAGAATAAACACCAATATTGCATTGAACGGCGTGAAAGGGATAAGGAATATGCCCACAAGATAGCCGCTTATCTCGTCGGCTATGATAGACGGGTGGTCCTTTCCGCCGAGCGCCCTTGAGGCCTGCCCGGATACGGCGATGGAGGCCGCTATGACCGCGAGAGTGATGAGGGCCTGCGACTCTATCGAGAGCCCTCCGGCGAGCCACGCGAAGACGACACCCCAGAGCGTGCCGAAGGTCCCGGGCATGAAGGGTATCCTTCCCACGTACGCGCCGGTAGCTATGAAAACCATCGCTTTTTTCACTGGTTTCCTTGATTAGTTGAGGCGCACTCTCAGAATATGAAGCGCCGCATCTTTATGTTAAGGAGTATCCCGGCGGATATCATCGAGGTTATAAGGAACGAGCCGCCGTAGCTTACGAACGGCAGCGGCACCCCGACCACGGGAAGCATCCCGGTGACCATGCCCAGATTTATGGCTATCTGCCAGAAGAACATGGATGTTATGCCGAAGGCCACCAGGAACCCGAACCTGTCCTTGGAGCTCGACGCGGTATTGAGGCCTGATATGACGAAGGCCAGGAAGATACCGAGCAGGATAAGGGCGCCGATAAGCCCCCATTCCTCCGCAAAGGCCGCGAATATGAAATCCGTGTGGTGCTCGGGGAGGAACATGAGATTGCCCTGGGTGCCCTGGAGGAAGCCCTTCCCCAGGAAGCCTCCGGAGCCGATGGCTATCTTTGACTGCATGACATGGTAGCCGGAGCCGAGGAGGTCTGACTCAGGGCTCATGAAGCTCGTTATCCTGGCCTTCTGGTAGTCCTTGAGGAACATCCACCCGAGAGGCGCCATTCCCGCAAAGACCGCGCCCATGCCGGCTATGACCCTGAAGCGTATCTTCACCACAAAGGCCATGGACCAGAATATGAGCCATACTATTATGCCGGTCCCGAGGTCCGGCTGTTTCGCTATGAGGAGAAAGGTGACCATCATGATGATGCCGGGGGGGATGAGGTCCTTAAGGCCCATGCCCCTTTCAGGGACCTGCTTCTCGTTAAAGTACCTTGCGAGCATGATTATGAGCGCGAGCTTTGCGAACTCCGAGGGCTGGAGCGAGAAGAACCCTAACGAAATCCACCGCCTGGCCCCTCCGAAAGAGCTCCCGATGAAATATACCGATATGAGGAGGAGTATCGAGGCCCCGTATATGAAATACGCGCTCCGTTCGAGATAGGAATAATTGACCACTATCGCCAGGAGCATGAGGCAGGAGCCTATGATTATCCAGTACACGTCCTTCTTGTACACGGAAGGCATCTGGACGTGTGTGGCGCCGTAGATGCTCACGAACCCGACGCAGACGAGCGCGGCTACAAGCCCGAGCATTACCCAGTCGAAATGCGTGAAAAGCCGCCTGTCTATCATCGGGAGGCCTCCGCGCGCACGGACGTGATACCGGCCGCATTTCCTTCTTCGGCGCCCGAACCGGCCGTCAACCCCTCGGGGAGCCCTTCGGGCCCTCCCAGGTAGGCCTTGAATATCTCTTTCGCGACCGGGGCCGCCGCGGTTGCGCCGAAACCGCCGTGCTCGACTATGACGACGACCGCGATCTGCGGGTCGTCGTACGGCGCGAAGCCCGCGAACCACGCGTGGTCGCGTAGCTTATAGGGTATGGACTCCACGTCCCTGGTCCTCTTTATGAGCCTCGCGACCTGGGCCGTGCCGGTCTTCCCGGCTATCTTCAGATCGGTAGTCCTGCTGAGGAACCTTGCCGTCCCGCCGTCCTCATGGGTGACGCCCGCGAGCCCGTTCCTCACGTGCTCCATCGTCTTCTCGGAGATGCCCAGCTCGCCGTTTTTCTCAGGCTCGGGATCATAGACGACCTTGCCTTCCGGCGTCGTTATCTCGTCCACGAGTATGGGCTTCCAGAGCGTGCCGCCGTTGGCTATGGCCGCGTATGCGTTAAGGAGCTGCAGCGGGGTGGAGAGCATGTAGCCCTGCCCGACTGACACCGAGATGGTCTCGCCCTCGTACCATTTGGTCTTGTATGCCTTCCTCTTCCACTCGGACGACGGCACGAGCCCGGGTTTTTCGCCATGCAGCGGCACCCCGGTCTTCGAGCCGAAGCCGAACCTCCTACTGTATTCCGCGAGCCGGTCCACCCCGAGCTTGAGCCCCACCTGATAGAAGAAGGTGTCGGACGACTGCACGATGGCCTTGTGGACGTTTATGTGCCCGTGCCCCTCCTCCTTCCAGTCGCGGTAGGCCCTGCCGGCGAACCAGAAGGACGGGCCTGAGAATATCTTCGTGCCTGGCGATATGACGCCTTCCTCGAGCGCAGCCGCCGCGTGTATGGGCTTGTAGGTGGACGCAGGCGGGTACTGCCCCTGTATGGCCCGGTTATTGAGGACGTTGAACGGGTTGTCGATAACCGCCTTCCATTCCGCCGGAGTCATGCGCGATGAGAGCGCGTTCGCGTCGAAGGAAGGAGAGCTGACCATCGCGAGTATCTTGCCTGTCTTCGGGTCCATTGCCACGGCGGCCCCGACCTTTTCGCGCATGGCGGCCCATGCCGCGACCTGGGTCTTCACGTCGATTGTGAGCTTAAGGTCGTTCCCGGGGTAGGGCGGCCTCCAGTTTACGACCCGTATCTTCCTGCCCACTGCGTCGACCTCGACCTCCTTGCCGCCGTCAACGCCGCGTAGCTCCTTCTCGAAGTACTTCTCGAGCCCGTATTTGCCGACGAGGTCGCCGGCGGAGTATTTCTCTCCCTCGGATTCCCGCTCTTTAAGCTCCTTCTCGCTTATCTCGCCCAGATAGCCGAGGACGTGGGAGACGGCCTCGCTGAAGACGTACGACCTCTTGGGCGCGACCTCGAGGAGCACCCCGGGCATCTCGAACCTGAAGCTCTCGACCCTGGCCGTCTCCTCCCAGGTCAGGTCCTGCTTGAGCTTCACCGCCTGGAACCGGGGCCTTTTCCTCGATTTCTCGAGCTTGTCGTCGATGTCCTCGACCTCGATATCCACGAGCCCGGTGAGCATGCGCTTGGTGGCGTCCCAGTCCTTTACGTCCTCTGGCACGATGTAGAGGTCGAAACCAGGCCGGTTCTCCGCCACCTTTACCCCCAGCCGGTCGTAAATGAGGCCCCTCGGGGCCGCGGCCTTTATGATCCGGGTGGCGTTATTGAGCGAAAGCTCGTGAAAATGGGAATGCTGGAATACCTGCAGGTACCAGAGCCTGGCCGCAAGTATGAAGAAGGCGGCGCCAGCCAGGAGGACGGCGGCATAGACCCGGCCCTTGAGTTCCCTGGGCTCCTTGTCCTTGAAGTAGCTGCCGCTCAATTCTCGTTGTCCTTGAATTTGCGGGGCGTTGCGAGGTCGGCCGTTTTCTGGAGGAGGGCGAATACAGCCGGCGCGAGGAGCCCGCTCACCGCTGCCTCCAGGACCATCCCCGGCTGGAAGAGCGCGTCAAGCCCGGCGGCCCTGAGGATGTAGTACGCGAGCGCGCCCTTCAGGACGGAGGCGGCGAAGACGCCGCCCCCCCTGATGGCCGGCGTGGTGAACTGCACGACCTTCGAGAGGAGGTGTACTGCCGCGAATATGATGACGAGGGAGAAAGAGCTCGCGCCGAGGACCCCTCCGCTCATGGCGTCGTCGAGGTACCCGAGCGCGAACGCCGCGAGCGCGCCGTCGACAGCGGCCTTCCTGTGGGCCATGTAGAAGACGATTATGAGCGTGACGTCGGGCAGCGGAAACCCTGAGAGGACCGTGCTCTTCAAGGCAAGGTATGCGATTGTAAGGGGGAGGAAAAGAAGGAAATCTTTCATGGCAACCTCTAAAAAACGACCTTTTCCCCGGACTCAGCGGGCGCGGAAAAGGTGAAAGCTATTCCGCCATCCGCGGGCGCTCGCTCAAGACCAGCACTTCCTCGAGCCTCTTTATGTCAACCGCGGGCCGGACCTCGATGTGGTTGAAGAAGTTGTCCCTGGCCTTTTCTATCTTGGTCACCTCGCCCACGACAAGGCCTTTCGGGAAGATGCCGGAGATGCCCGAGGTCACGACCTTGTCCCCGACCTGGACGTCGTCTATAACTCGCACGTACTTGAGCACCAGCGCGTCGGTGCCGTTCCCCTCGGCAACGCCCTTTACCCTGGTGCGCTGCACTATCACGTCTATGTTGGAGCGGGCGTCGGTCATAAGGAGGACCCTTGAAGAGCCATCGTGCACGTCGAGCGTCCTGCCGACTATGCCCTGGGGGGCTATGACCGCGTGGTCCTTTCCGATGCCGTCCGAGAGGCCCTTGTTAACGACGATGGTCCTCGTCCAGCGCTCCACGTTGAAGCCCGTGACGGCCGCGCCCGTCGTACTGAAAGGCAGTGCGTCCCTGTACCCGAGTACCGCCCGGAGCCTCGCATCACGCATTATCTCTTCGCGGAGCCTGTTGTTCTCCTCTTCGAGAACCGAGACGGCGTTTTTCAATTCGCTGTTTTCCCGGTTCACGCCGACGAGGAGGACGTAGTCGGACCAGACGCCTTCTGCGATGGCCTCGGCGCCGAGGAGCGTTTCCTGGACGGGTGTCAGTGCATACGAGAGGGCCTCTTTCAGCAGGTAGCCCCGTTCGTATTCCTTCCTGTCAGTCAATGCGAGGTGAAGTGAAAAAACCGCCAGGACGGCGGAAATGAGCACAAGCTGGTGCCTTTTAAGAAAAGAGTAGAAGTTACGCTCAGAGCCCCTCATTCAGCCTGGTTCGCCTCCGTTTGCCGCGGCTGCCCGAAGCCCGGCAGCCGTCCGGGTCAGTTCGGTATGGTCACTTCCTTTAAAAGCCGTATCTCGTCGAGGACCTTCCCGGCGCCCTTGACGACGCAGGTGAGGGGGTCCTCGGCTATCGTTACCGGGAGCTGCGTTTCCTCGCGGAGAATGATGTCGAGGTTCTTAAGGAGAGCTCCGCCGCCCGCAAGCACTATGCCCTTGTCCACGAGGTCCGCTGCAAGCTCGGGAGGGGTCGTTTCGAGGACGTTCTTCACCGCCTCGACGAGCGCGTTTATGGGCTCGTTCAGGGCCTCCCGGATCTCCCCGGATTCTATCTCAAGCGTCGTGGGGATGCCGGTTATGAGGTTCGAGCCCTTTATCTCGAGTCTCTCCGTCTTCTCGTCCGGCATGGGAAGTCCGAGCGTCATCTTTATTATTTCCGCGACCCCCGTGCCTATGGCGAGGTTGTATTTCCTCTTTATGTACTGCACGATGACCTCGTCGAGCTTGTCCCCGCCTATCCTTATGGACTTGGACTGGACTATGCCGGCGAGCGATATGACCGCTATCTCGGAGGTGCCGCCGCCTATGTCGACGATCATGTTGCCCGAGGGCTCGGTTATGGGGAGGCCCGCGCCTATGGCGGCTGCCATTGGCGCCTCTATGAGATAGACCTCGGCGGCGCCCGCCGAGTAGGCGGACTCCCTTACGGCCCTTTTCTCCACCTGGGTTATGCCGGACGGGACGCCGACTATTATGCGGGGGCGGACAAGGAGCCTCCTGTTGTGCACCTTGGCGATGAAGTACTTGAGCATCTCCTCGGTGACCTCGAAATCGGCTATGACGCCGTCCTTCAAGGGCCTGATGGCCGCGATATTGCCGGGGGTGCGGCCCAGCATCGCCTTGGCCTCCCTGCCGACGGCGAGCACCCTTTTGCCCTTGCCGTCCTTCTTTACGGCCACGACAGAGGGCTCGTTGCAGATGATGCCCTTGCCCTTTACGTATATGAGCGTGCTTGCCGTGCCGAGGTCTATGGCCAGGTCGTTCGAGAAAAGACCCAATAGGTAGTTGAGCATTATTACCGTACTCCTATTTGTAATTAATACCTAAGGAAGGTCTGATTAATTCTGTTTTCTGTTGTCATTTGCGAGGGCTTTTGGCTCGAAGCAATCTCAAGTCTTGATTTTCAAAGATAAGATTGCTTCGCTTCGCTCGCAATGACGAACACATTGAATAATCAGAGCTTCCCTAATTTAAGGAATATTAACAGAAAACATTTCGCATAAGCAAGGAAAAAAGTTGAATTTACACGCGAATTTCATTATGATAGCAGTTTAAGAAACATTTCAGTGACCGGGAGCACGCTCCCGGGCCTTTCAAGGAGGCATGATGCTCGAAAGTATCAGAAAAAGGCGGAATTCAGCCGTAATACTCGTAGCGTTCGCGGCGATAATACTCGTCTTCATATTCTGGGGCGTCGGCCCCGGCGGAGGCGGCGGGGACGCGAACGCCGTCGCTACGGTAAACGGGGAGTCGATATCCGTAAGGGACTACATGAACCTCTATAAAAGGGAGGTCGACTATTACCGTAGCGTTTTCAAAGAACAGTTTACCGACGAGATGGAACGCGAACTGAATCTGAAGCAGCGGTCCGTAGACATACTGGTAAACAGGATCCTCGCCGTGAAAGAGGCGAGAAAACAGGGCATGGAGGTGTCCGAAAAGGAGGTCCAGGACACCATAAAAGCCATACCCGCCTTTAATAATAACGGCACTTTCGACAAGGAACTTTACTTTAAGGTGCTGAACTCCAACCGCGTAAGCCCGGCAGAGTTCGAAAAGAACATCGAGACCGACCTCCTGACGGCCAAGATACGGGAAAAGATACTGAGGGATGTATCCGTCACGGACGAGGAGGTCCGGGACAGATACATGAAGGAAAACAGGAAGATAAACCTCGATTACGTATCCGTGGACGGCGAGTCGCTCAAAAAAGGCATCGAGGTCTCCGACGAGGAGGCCCTTGCCTATTACAAGCAGAACGCCTCCAGGTTCATGGTCCCCAGGAGCGTAAACGCCTTCTTCGCCTTCGCCTCGTTCGCGGAATTCGCGAAGAACGCTCCGGTCACCGCCGAGGAGGTAAGCGAGTTCTACGAGAGGAACAAGGGGCAGTTCGAGACCCCTGCCGCGGTCAAGGCCAGGCACATACTGGTAAGGCCCGAACCCGGCGTTGACAGTGAAAAGGCCAGGGCGGACGCAAAGCAGAAGATAGACGGCTTGCTCGAAAAGGTAAGGTCCGGCGGCGATTTCGCGGCCATCGCAAGGCAGAGCTCCCAGGACCCTGGGAGCGCTTCGCAGGGCGGCGACCTGGGCTGGTTCCAGCAGGGCATAATGATAAAGGCGTTCGAGGAGGCCGCCTTCGCGCTCAAGAAGGGCGAGGTGAGCGGGGTCGTCGAGACGGAGTTCGGCTTCCACGTCATAAAAGTCGAGGACAGGAAAGACCCGGGCCACATGCCCATCAAAGAGGTAGAGCCCGCCATCAGGAAAACGCTCGGCGAGAGCAAGGCGAAAAATGCAGCGAAAGAGGCCCTTGCCGGACTCGACTCGAAGATAGCCAGGGCCGGCACAGCCGAGGAGATGAAGAAGGAGGCCGCGTCCATCAAGGGCGTAAGGACCGCCGTCACCGGCTTCTTTACCGAAGTCGAGCCTCCCGCGGAGCTTGCCGGCAAAGATGACCTCAGGAATACCATGCTTACCCTTCCGCCGGGGCAGGGGAGGACCGTCGATGCCGAGGACGGCGTATATCTCGTAAGGGTCCTCGAAAGGAAAGAGGCCAGCGTGCCGGAGTTCAAGGACGCGGCCCCTGAGGTGAAGGACATACTCGCTACGGAGAAGGCCCTCAAGGCCGCCCGGGAAAAGGCCGTTCAGATGGTCGAGCGCCTAAAGAACGGCGAGGATCTGAAGGCGATCGCGTCCTCCGAGAAGCTCAATGTCGGATCGACCGGCTATTTCAGCCCGCTCGACGGCTTCATGCCCAGGACGGGCATATTCACCGGTGACAAGGAAGGCCTCTTCGAGCTGAGCCAAAGCGCCCCGAACTTCCCCGAGGTCCTCGTAAACGAGGGCAAGCACTACGTCTTGAGGTTCGCTGGCGCCAGGGAGGCCCCGGAGTCCGGGCTCGAGTTCAAGAAGGAGGATATCCGGTCGAGGGTCCTTGCCGAGAAAGAGGAAGAGGTCCTGGGCGAGTGGCTGAACGGCCTCCGGCAGAGATCCGAGATAACCGTGAACCGGGACCTCCTTTAAAGCCGCCTGGCAGTACCCGTTAATGAAAGAGAGGACCTTTCAAAGGCAACCTCTAAAATTGGTCTTTTCCCCGGACTCTTCGTCAGGCCGGGAATAAAAGTGCTCACATATTGTCATATATGCTCCGCTTTTTATTCCCGGCCTTCCTAATTGCGGGAAAAATCCCTAATTTTAAGAGGCTGCCTAAAAGGTCCTCTCGTCAATTTCCGAGGCTTTTGAAAACGCTCCCGCTCTTAAGCCGAATACAGATACGGAGAATAATGAGATGCGCTATTCGAGGATGCTTCTTCCTACCCTGAAGGAATCTCCGGCGGACGCCGAGGTCATAAGCCAGAAGCTCATGATACGGGCCGGGATGATACGGAAGGTGGCCGCGGGCATTTACAACCTCCTTCCCCTCGGCCACAGGGTGGTCAGGAAGGTGGAGGCCATAGTAAGGGAGGAGATGAACAGGGCAGGCGCCCAGGAGGTCCTGATGCCCATGGTCGTCCCCGCCGAGCTCTGGCAGGAGAGCGGCAGGTGGGACGCGTACGGCAAGGAGCTCTTGAGGCTCAAGGACCGGCACGAAAGGGAGTTCTGTCTGGGGCCGACGCACGAGGAGGTCATAACGGACATGGTGAGGAGGGAGGTGCGCTCATACAGGGAGCTCCCCTTGAACCTCTACCAGATACAGACCAAGTTCAGGGACGAGATACGCCCGAGGTTCGGGCTCATGCGGGGCCGCGAGTTCATCATGAAGGACGCGTATTCCTTCCACGCCACCCCCGAAAGCCTTGACCGGGAATACGAGAACATGCACCGCGCCTACACCCGGATATTCGAGAGGTGCGCGCTGCAGTTCAGGGCCGTCGAGGCCGAGACCGGCGCCATAGGCGGCAGGTTCTCGCACGAGTTCATGGTCCTTGCCGACAGCGGCGAGGACTCCATCGCGAGCTGCACGAGGTGCGGCTACGCCGCCAACATCGAAAGGGCCGAGGTCAGGGAGCCGCACCCGGAAAGGCCCCTGGGCGAGCTCCCGGTCGAGCGGGTCTCAACACCTGGCATGAGGACCATAGAGGAAGTGAGCGCGTTCCTCAAGGCCGCCCCCTCTGCCATGATAAAGACGCTCATATACGAGACGGACAGGGGCATAGTAGCGGCGCTCGTGAGGGGCGACCACCAGCTTAACGAGTTCAAGTTCAGGAACGCCCTCAATGCCGCCTGGGTGAGGCTCGCGGACGAGGCTGCTGTCGAGAGGGCCACTGGCGCGCCCGCCGGGTTCGCCGGGCCGGTGAGGCTTAAGGTCCCGGTATACGCAGACCACGCCGTGAGGCGCATATTCGACGGCGTAACCGGCGCGAACGAGAAGGACGCGCACCTCGTCCACGTGAGCGCGGCGCGGGATTTCCCGGGGGCGTCCTATGCCGACATAAGGAACGCCCTGGCCGGGGACATGTGCCCGAGGTGCGAGGGAGCATTCGAGATACGGCGCGGGATTGAGGTCGGGCACATATTCAAGCTCGGGACCAAGTATTCGGAGGCAATGGGCGCGACCTTCCTCGACGAGGAAGGCAGGGAGCGCCCGGCTATCATGGGCTGCTACGGCATAGGCGTAGGCAGGACAGCCGCCGCCGCCATAGAGCAGAACCACGACGAGGCCGGGATCATATGGCCGGGCCCGCTCGCCCCGTTCGACTGCGAGGTGCTGCCGGTGAACGTGAACGACGAGGGGACCAAGAAGACCGCGGAGGCGCTTTACGAGCGGCTCTCCTCCGAGCTGGAGGTTCTCCTCGACGACAGGGACGAGAGGGCGGGCGTGAAGTTCAAGGACGCCGACCTCATAGGCATTCCCGTGCGGGTGGTCGTCGGAGAAAGGAACTTGAAGCAGGGCAAGGTGGAGCTCAAGGTAAGAAAGACCGGGGAAACAAAACTTGTCGGAATAGAGGAAGTCAGCGCAGAGGTCGGAAGGGTCCTCGGAAAGTAGCGCGCAACTGCTTCAAAAAGAAAAAGGCCGCTGCGAATGGCAGCGGCCTTTTTTGTTGCGGATAGTTTCGGCGATTACTTCGCGGACTGCCTCTTCCTTATGACTATCGCGCCCATTGCGGCCGCGAGGAGGGCCATGGTGCCGGGCTCGGGCACGGCATGGTTGTTGTTCTCCTTCTTGCACTTCTTGCCGTTGTAATGATTGCCGCCGTTGTAGTTGCCGCCATTATTAGCCAGAGGGTCTTTGACGTTGTTCCTTACGGGCTTGAAGAACTTCTTGCCGCTGTTGACCTTGATGATGTTCTTGATGTTTACTATGGTCGAATTGCTTGCGGCTGCGACTGCGGTGTTGGTGTTGGTTTTGCCGCCGTTACCGTTGAAAGGGGGAGGCGTAGGTACGGATGCGGAGCTTACGGCAGGAACAAGGGCGAGGCACCCGGCGAGTACGGCTGCGGAGAGTAGGCTTCTTTTCATTGCAATTCCTCCTGTGTTTTTTTGATTCCCTTTAACTTAGCAAGAGCCGTGCCAGCGTGAATCGCCTGTGTTCCGGACTATTTTCGGAGCCGCCGCGGCCCTCGGAGTAAAATGATTTTACAGCCAGGACCGGCCTTTTCGCGTAAGCGCGTGTTTTTTATGATTAGCGGGCCTGCAGTTTTTTTTACTCGTCAGCGGAAGGCCTGATGCGGCGTTCGCCGTTTTTTTTGTCCATTCATTTGACAACCGGTTTTTTTGAGCTATTCTCTTTTGAAAAAACAACTCTGGAGGTGCTGGCATGAAAAGGCTTATGATATCGGGATGCGCCCTTGCCTTATTTACGGGGTTCGCGGCGCTTCCGGCCGGGGCGCAGACCTTTGACCAGAACGTGGGCTGCGGCCTCGGGAGCGTGCTGATGAAGGAGAGGGACGCCACACTCTTTCAGGTGCTCGCGATAACGACGAACGGGATACTCTTCAACCATACCATCGGCATAACCTTAGGCGTCTTCGGGTGCCAGCAGCCGGCCGTATTCGTCGAGAACGAGAGGCTCAAGACGTTCGTTGCCGCCAACATGGATTCTCTCGCCCAGGACATGGCCGCAGGGAACGGGGAGGCAATCGCGACTGTTGCCGAGCTCATGGGCGTGCCCGCGGAAAAGAGGCCCGAGTTCTATGCCGCGCTCCAGTCCAACTTCAGGGAGATATATACGTCAGGGGGCGTGCAGTCCGCGGACGTTATTGAAATATCTCGAAGACCTCTCCTTTAGCCAGGCTGGGAAACTACGTGAATCCGAAAGGCCATGCGGCCCTTCTGCGGGCCGCATGGCCTTTCAAATTTGTCAGTGACTTTGGTGTTTAATTTCGCCGCATCCCTTTAAATATTTCGTTTGACATCCAGGGACATTAGTTATAAAAGAAGAAAAACTCTCAGGAGGCCCTGGATGAAAAGACTCGTTGGTTTTGGTTCCGCGCTTCTCCTTGCGGGGGCGTTCATGCTCCCGTCAAGCGCCGTTGCCCAGTCCTACGATACCTATGTGGGGTGCGGCCTCGGCAACATGCTCTTCAAGGAAATCGGCCAGGACAAGACGCTCTTCCAGATACTCGCTGTCACCACGAACGGTTTTTTCTTCAACCAGACCTTCGGAATCACCTCCGGCACCTTAGGGTGCGCGCAGCCTTCGATGTTCGTCGAGAACGAGAAGGTGCTGAGGTTCGTCGCCGATAACATGGACACCCTCGCGCAGGACATCGCCGCGGGGAACGGCGAGGCGCTCTCCACCCTTGCCGAGCTCATGGAAATACCGGCCGAGCAGAGGCCCGTGTTCTTCTCGAAGCTCCAGGAGAACTTCAACGGCATCTACAGCTCCTCCGCGGTCGAGTCGGCTGACGTGATCGAGGGCATCTACAAGATTGCTTCCAACTCGTAGCCGATATTCAAAAGAGAGTCCCGGGCCATGCCGGCCTTCCTGGCCGGCATGGCCTCTCTTTTTATTGGCTCTCGCATTTTTTGCGCTCTTTCCCCGGGAGGCGGACGCTGCCACGGGGGAGTACGCGGAATCGCTCGCGGAAAGGGCCGTCTCGACGGGCCTCCATGAGAGGCGCGAATGGCATGTGCTGCTCCATTACAGGCCTGCGCTCCTTGGCCGCTTCACAAGCCTGGTTGACGACCCGGCCTTCTTCAACTCGCCTTCCGGAAAGGACGACCCGGGGGAAGAGCTCAGGGACACCGTAAAGGCGTTCTTCAGGGACGACCTCGAAGGTGACGCCCACCCCCAGTGCAGGTTCATAGCCAGGTACCGGTGGCTCTCGAAGGAGCTCTCCATCGACCGCTCGAAGCTCCCCGCGCCGGAGTGCAAGGGCTATGACGAGCTCATTCTGAACATGAACCCCCGCTCGGCAGTGCTCGTATTCCCCGTATCGCACATCAACAGCCCAGCCTCGATGTTCGGGCACACGCTCCTCCGTATCGATTCCGACAGGGAATCGACCATGTTCTCCTTCGCCGTCAACTACTCGGCGGTAACGCCGGAGACGAGCGGCATCCTTTTCGCCGTAAAGGGGCTTACCGGCGCATACAAGGGCTACTTCGGCGTGCTCCCCTATTACGAGAAGATAAAGGAGTACAGCTTCCTCGAGAACAGGGACATGTGGGAGTACAGCCTGGATTTCACCCCGGAAGAGGTCGAGAGGATGCTCCTGCATCTCTGGGAGCTCAAGGACATATATTCGGATTACTATTTTTTCGACGAGAACTGCTCTTATAACCTGCTACTTGCGCTCGAGGCTGCGAGGCCGGAAACCGACCTCCTTGGGCTCCTGCCGCCCTGGGTGATCCCGATGGACACGGTAAGGGCCGTCAAAAAGACCGGCATGAGCTTCGGCGAGGCCCGGTACAGGCCTTCAAAGGCGTCGAGGATACGTCATATAGAGGGGCTATTGGACAAGGGCCTCCGCGCTGCCGCGCTGGACCTCGCTTCAGGCGCGCTGGACCCCGATGAGCTCGTCCGCGACGAGGCCGTCCCGAGGGATAAGAGGGCGATGGTCCTGGACCTCGCCTCGGAGTACGTCCAGTACAGGTATGCGAAGAGGAAGCTCCCCAAGGAGGAATACACGGCGAGGTACATAGGCGTGCTCGGCGCAAGGAGCACGCTCGGGATCCTACCGGCTTATGATTTACGCGCCCCGGCCCCGCCGGATGTCGGCCACGGCCCGGCAAGGCTCTCCATCGGGGTTGGATTCCGTGATAAGAGTGAGTTCGCTTCAATAAAGCTAAGGCCGGCGAACCACGCCCTCATGGACCCGCAGGAAGGGTATCTCCCCGGGGCCGCAATCACCTTTCTCGAAGGCGAGGCAAGGTACGACTTCGACGGAAGGGGGCTTCAAGCGGAAAGGCTCACGCTTCTGGAGATAATATCCATCTCGCCCAGGGACAGGTTTTTCAAGCCCATTTCATGGCGGGTTACGGCAAACGCGCTTCAAAAGGAGTATTCAGGCGAAGAACCGAGGACGGTGGCAGGCATCTCCGCCGATGTCGGCTTAAGCTACGGCCAATGGCCGGGCGCGCTCGTATACGCATTCGCTGGCCCTGAGGCCAAGGCCGGACGAAAGCTCGACAAGGGATATGCGCTCGGCGCGGGAGTGAAGGCGGGCGTGATCGGAAAAATTACGGAGAGGTGGAAGGCGCAGCTCGAATTCATCGCCCTGGCCTTTGGCCCGGGAGACAGCCACGACATACTCGCCGCAGAGCTTAACCAGACCTTCACGACCGGGAAAGAGAGCGCCGTGATGCTGAACCTTAAGAGAGAGGACTTCGACGGCTTTTACTCGACCGAGGCAGCCATATCCCTGAACCTATATTACTGACCCGGGATATGGGAGCCAGTTAAACGCGCTTGAGGTGGTAAAAGGCCCACTTCGCGCACTCGTGGTCAGGCTGCCAGCGGTGCTGTATGGAGTAGATGTGCCTTAGGAGGGTGTGTTTCACGAAGAGCCAGCCGTCCTTGAGCTCATCCACCTCGCCCGGGAAGAGCCGGAGCTCCGTAAGCGCGGCTTCCTTCTCGGCGCTGCCGATAAGCCTCTTGAAGTATATCTTCCCGGCTATCTTCTGGCATTTCGAGGCTCGGAGCGGCTCCTCTGGGAATACGTCAGTGAACTCGAGGTTTGCGGGCCCGAACCCATAATTCTCAAGGATGGCCTCCATCTCCTCCCTGTAGTCCTCAGTCCTTATTATATCTTTCACGGCTTCCAATCCTGCGTTCTCATAAGGCAACCTCTAAAAATTGTTCTTTTCCCCGGACTCTGGGTAGTTACGGGAATAAAAATGCTCACATATTGCCATATATGCTCCGCATTTTATTCCCGGCCTTCCGGGAAAAGCGGGAAAAATCTCTGAGGAAGGTCAGTTAATCCCATTTTCTGTCATTCTGGGGGCGTAAGCGACCGAAGAATCTCGTCAGCTGGCTTTGAATTTCCAAAACGAGATTCCCCTTCGTTTCCTCAGGACTTCCGGCTCACCACTCAGAATGACAAGCATTGCGAATTAATCAGAGCTTCTTTAATTTTTAGAGACTACCCACTAAATTTTCGGCCTGTAAACGGTAAGTAATCCTCTTCACCATGTGGGCCAAGCCCGATAAGCCCTGCCCTATAATGGGCCGCTCAGAACCTCGTAATGGATTTTCCAGGGGTCGAACTCGTCGTCGGTGTGCTCTCAGGCCTTTGACCGCGTATCGAGAGGCATCATGCACTGGACCCTAATTCCTCAGGTATGCCAGGAGCTTTTTTGACGAAGGCTCAGCGCTCCCAGGGGGCTCGCCGGCGTCCAGCAGCCTGCACGAAGCAGAGGCGAGCCCTGGTTCACAACTTCGGGGTGTATGTGTTCCGCCGCTATGGAGGAGTCCTCCTGAAGCGCCTTCCCGTTTTATATTATAACAGATTACCACCACCAGAGGCGCGTTCCTTACGAAGCGGGCGTGGGCGGTGGAGGTCAGGAAGCGCCTTTTTCGCACTCAGGGTCGCTCACTACACGAACTCCAGGCCCTCGTCCCCAGGAGGTGGGCGCGCACATAGCGACCTTCAGGACCTCCTTTAATTTCCTCTCCTCGACCTCGCGCCTGAGATACGCCCTCACGAGCGCCGTTTCTTATGACATTCAGCATACGATACCTCTACTCTGAAGTAGTTTATCGAGAAAGGCCGACGTTTCGGACCGGTCCAGTCGGACCAGGCCTTGACCACGAGGCGATTCTGCCGTCCTTCCGATTATATACGCCTCCGGGCCCACTTACCCTGTAGCGCCTCATCCACGACCGTCCTCGTCCCTGATGTTTACGAAGCTCAGCCCTTCCTTGTCGAGGAATTCGCGCACCTTGAAGAGCGGCGCTGTGCATAGGTCCGCCCGATGGCGGCGACAGTGAGCCCGCTCTCGGTATTTCCTCCAGACCATGATCAAGGGACTTGGGCTCCTCCCTGCATTCCGAGCATTTCATCCTCCAGAAAATAGAGGATTACCACCCTGCCCTTTTCCTCCGAAGAGCCTGAACTGGGCCCCGTCCATGTCTCTTCATGCAGGAAGTCAATCGCGGGGCTTCCTTGCGCGGTCTCGGCTCGTAAGGCTCCCAACCTTGCCAGGGCCTTTCCTGCGCAGGCGTAGCGAAAAGACCAGGGAGGACAAGCAACAGGATTGTTTTCAAGACCACCTCCGGAGTGTAATGATATCAGAAGAGGCCTGCATAAAGGGAAGGGCGTAGGCAACATCTAAAAATATTGTTTCCCCGGACTCACGTCATGCCGGGAATAAAAATGCTCACATATTGTCATATATGCTCCGCTTTTTCCTTGATTGCAGGAAAAATCTCTAAGGAAGGTCTGATTAATTCTGTTTTCTGTTGTCATTGCGAGGAGCTTTAGCTCGAAGCAATCTCAAAGTGCTTGATTTTCCAAAAGATAAGATTGCTTCGCTTCGCTCGCAATGACGAACACATTGAGTAAATCAGAGCTTCCCTAATTTTTAGAGGTTCCCTATCGCCAGCTTCCCTCTCGTGCGGATAATAGAAGAACATGCGTATTCCCTGCAACCCTTTCCCGTTGAAAAATGCTATAATTCCATGTTAAAAAAACCTATTTAAAACCTGTTTTTACCTTAGCGAGGGCGGATGGCAGAGAAGTCGGAGAGGTATGACCACAAGTCGGTCGAGGCCAGGTGGCAGGCCGAATGGGAGAAGGGCGGGGCCTTCAGGACAGACGGCAACGCGGGCGGTAAATACTATGTCCTCGAGATGTTCCCGTACCCTTCCGGTAAGATACACATGGGGCACGTAAGGAACTACTCCATCGGGGACGTGGTCGCCAGGTTCCTCATGATGAAGGGGAGGAGCGTCCTTCATCCGATGGGCTGGGACTCCTTCGGCCTCCCTGCCGAGAACGCGGCCATCCAGCACGGCATACACCCCGCGAAGTGGACATACGAGAACATCGCCAACATGCGCGCGCAATTGAAGCGCATGGGCCTCTCCTACGATTGGGATAGGGAGGTCGCGACATGCTCTCCGGAGTATTACAGGTGGAACCAGTGGCTTTTCCTCAAGCTATTCGAGAAAGGGCTCGCCTATAAGAGGCGCTCGTCCGTCAACTGGTGCCCGGAGTGCTCGACCGTGCTCGCGAACGAGCAGGTGGAGGACGGCAGGTGCTGGCGGTGCGGCACTCTCGTCGAGACGAGGGAGCTTGAGCAGTGGTTCTTCAGGATAACCGCTTACGCCGAGGAGCTACTTGAGCATACGTATAAGCTCCCGGGCTGGCCCGAGCGCGTGCTCGTCATGCAGAGGAACTGGATAGGCAGATCAGCCGGGGCCGAAGCTGATTTCAGGGTAGAGGGCTCGGACGAGGCGATAAGGATATTCACGACAAGGCCCGATACCCTCTTCGGCGTTACATTCATGTCCCTTGCGGCCGGGCACCCTTTGCTCGAAAAGATTACCGCCCCCGGGAGAAGGGAAGAGGTGGAGAGGTTTTCCGCAAGGGCCCGGAACGAGGCAAAGCGCATGGCCCTGAACCCTGACGAGGTCGAGAAGGAGGGGGTCTTTACCGGCGCGTACTGCATAAACCCGCTCACCGGCGATAGAGTCCCCGTATACGCCGCCAACTTCGTATTGATGGAGTACGGCACAGGCGCTGTCATGGCCGTACCCGCGCACGACCAGAGGGACTTCGAGTTCGCGAAGAAGTACGGCCTGCCGGTAAAGGTGGTCATAAACCCGCCCGAATCCGCGCTCGACCCGTCGACGATGGACGCGGCCTATGTAGAGCCGGGGGTAATGGTAAACTCAGGACCGGTTGACGGGATGAAGAGCGAGGATGCAAAGGAGGCGATAACGCGCCTCCTTGAGGAGAAAAAGGCGGGGAAAAAGGCAGTAACCTACAGGCTCCGCGACTGGGGCATATCGCGGCAGAGGTACTGGGGCTGCCCCATACCCATAATCTATTGCGAAAAGTGCGGCGCTGTCCCGGTCCCGTATGAGGAACTCCCGGTGATACTCCCGGAGGACGTCTCGCTTACAGGTAAGGGCCTTTCGCCCCTTGCTTCGTCTGAGGCGTTCGTCAACGCCAGATGCCCTTCCTGCGGCGGCCCGGCGCGCCGCGAAACCGACACGATGGACACCTTCGTCGATTCGTCATGGTACTTCCTCAGGTATGTGTCGCCAAAGGAAACCGGGGCCCCTTTCAGGAAAGAGGACGCCCAATACTGGATGCCGGTGGACCAGTACATAGGGGGCATTGAGCACGCGGTGATGCACCTCCTTTACGCGAGGTTCTTCACAAAGGCTCTGCGCGACCTCGGGCTCCACGGCTTTGACGAGCCCTTCAAGAACCTCCTTACGCAGGGCATGGTCTGCAAGGAGATAACGAAGTGCCCGGAGCACGGCTACCTCTACCCCGAGGAGGCGGCTGGAGGCGTCTGCAAGTTCTGCTCGAAGCCGGTCATAACCGGGGCCGTCGAGAAGATGTCCAAGTCGAAGAAGAACGTCATAGACCCCGACGGCATAATAGGGAGGTACGGCGCGGATACAACGAGGCTCTTTTCGCTCTTTGCGGCCCCTCCGGAAAAGGACCTCGACTGGAGCGAGGAGGGGGTCGAGGGCTCGTACAGGTTCCTTGGCAGGGTGTGGAGGCTCGTTACCGAAAATATCGGGCTTCTGAAAGAGGCCAGCCCCATGCAGCCCGGCTCCGTGGCCGAAGGGGCGTCAAGGGAGCTCCACGCGGCAACTCACAGGACCATAAGGAAGGTCACGCAGGACATAGAGGAGAGGTTCCATTTCAATACGGCCATAAGCTCGATAATGGAGCTCGTGAATGCGCTTTACCAGTTCCAGGCCGCATTCGATGGAAGGGGAAAGGGGCCGGAATCCATCGAGGCCAAGGCCTTCAGGGAAGCTGTCGAGTCGATAATCCTCCTCCTTGCGCCCTTTGCCCCGCACATCTCCGAGGAGCTCTGGGAAAGGCTCGGGAACAATGAACCGGTCTACAGGACCAGGTGGCCTGAGTGGAGCGAAGAGGCCGTGAAGGAGGAGGAGATCGAGATACCCGTTCAGGTGAACGGCAAGGTGAGGGGTAGGGTCCGCATACCCGCGGGCGCCGGCGAGGAAGAGGTCCGGTCGATTGTGATGCGGGACGAAAAGATTGCAGAGCTTACTTCGGGGAAGGCGGTCAGGAAGTTCGTCTACGTTAAGGACAAGATAGTAAACATGGTGGTCGCATGAGGCCCCTTTTCGCTTTTATCCTTTCCCTTCTCGTCCTTTCCGGCTGCGGCTACCGCCTGACCGGCAAGGCCGGGGACATGCCCGGCGGCGTTGAGAGCCTTTCCATCCCGGTCTTCACAAATGTCACTCTGAAGCCGGATATCGAATCGAGCGTCACCGCCGCGTTCGTAAACGAGTTCCTTACTACCGTCAGCATCGCCGAAGACGCCCCGTTTATAATGGAAGGGACCGTAACCTCGTACAACATCGCGCCTGTATCCTTCACAAGGAGCGACGTGGCGCAGGAATACAGGCTTACCGTCGTAATGGACCTCCGCATCCAGAATAGGACCACCGGGGAGGTCGTCTGGCAGGCGAGCGGGGTCGCGGACTCCGAGGACTTTACCGTAAACACGGCGAGCCCGTCGGAGACCAGGGACAGGGAGGAAGCGGCCCTGGTGAAATTGGCCAGGGACACGGCAAGGCTCATAAAGGAACGCATGCTGGTGAGGTTCTGAGTGTCTTTAAAGCCCGTCTATTATATCTACGGCACCGACGACTACCTCATCGAGGACAGCCTCGCAGGATAAAAAGAGGCCCTTTCAGGCCGTTCGCCTCCATGAACTTCCACGCCTTCGAAGGCAGGGGGCTGGACGCCGGAGGCTTGTCTCAACGGCCTCGACCCTTCCCGCTTTTGCCGAGTGGAGGCTTGTAATCGTAAAGGGGGCCGAAGCCATAAAGGCGGCCGAGGAAAAGATGCTCGCCTCTTACGTGGCAAACCCCTCTCCATCGACTTGCCTCGTTTTCATATCGGGCACGGCGAAGCTTGAGAAGGGCTCCGAGCTCGTAAAGGCTCTCGAAGAGAAAGGCTATCTGAAGGCGTGCAACCGCCTCCGCGATGCCGAGCTCCTGAAATGGATACGGGAAGAGTCGTCGAGGCAGGGGAAATCAATAAGCGGCGAGTCCGCCAGGAGGCTCCTTGATATCGCCGGAAATAGCCTCAGGGACATCAAGGGCGAGCTCGACAAGATAATACTTTTTATAGGCGGCAAGCCCGCCATAGACGAAAAGGACATAGAGGAATCGGGCCTTGAGTGCGGGGAGGAGTCGGTTTTCAGCCTTTCCGACGCGATCGGCAGGAAGGACCTTAAGGTGGCCATGAGGGCGTACCGGAGGCTCTCGGACGAGGAGCCGATAAAGGTGCTCGGCGCGGTGGCGAGGCAGATGAGGACGCTCCTCAGGATAAAGGCGCTTCTACGGAAGGGCACGCCCGCGGCGCGGATAGCCTCGGTTGCCGGGCTTTTCCCCAGGCATGCCGAGGACTATGTGAAGAGGAGCAGGCTCTTTGACGAGCCGGAGCTGAAGGCCGCGATCTTGAAGCTCCTTGCCGCGGATACCGACCTTAAGACGGGCAGGGCCCCGTCGGCCACTGTACTCCCGAGGCTCATAATGGAGCTTTGCGGGAGGGGGGGGAGATAATATGTGGCGATTTCGTTGGTGAGAAGCTACCGAGTAAATGCGTGCTGCGAAACCGGTTCACCTGGTTTTCTAATAGGCCGGGTTTGACTTAAATACCTCTCCCGAAGCATCCTTCCTGATCCACATCTCGTTGTCGTCTATCCACCCCAACAGCCTGAAATTCTTCCTTATATGGTTGCTTACGACCGGGAACCGGCTTTTGTTGTTGATCCCGTCGATGTTGTTCGAATGGGTGTTCGAGTTCCAGAAGATGACATATTTGACCCCGTTCCTCTCGATGCTGTCTACGATGTCCTCCTGGTAGAATAGCGGCCCTGCCGCAAACACGAACGGAAAACGCGACATGGACGGCTGGTTGACGAAATAATACCATATGGGCTCATTTGTAAGAGTGAAGAAGGTCTCGCCTGCAGAGTATCTCTCCTTAAGGAAGGAGATCGTCGCCTTGTAGTTTGCCGGGATGAATTCCTCGTCCGTGACGCCTATCGGGAAATTGTGCCTGATGAGATCCGCCGAGTATGCGCGATATAACCCTGACAAGGAAACGACTGCAATCGCCGCCACGGCAATGACGGAAAAGGCCTTTTTAAGACGCGGAGCCAAGGGCAGGCCCATCGTGCCACTCCGAAGCAGTATGTAAAAAAACAGCATATACGGAAGCCACAGGCTCGAGGCCAAATGATTGTCATCGGACCGCCCGAGTGCCGTCCTGAACAGGAAAACGGAAAGTACGAACA
Organism: Deltaproteobacteria bacterium; assembly: GCA_015075075.1. GTDB lineage: Bacteria > Desulfobacterota > GWC2-55-46 > GWC2-55-46 > GWC2-55-46 > UBA5799. Next base: position 297,397 of record JABTVA010000001.1, read on the forward strand.
TCATCAGTTCTGGAAAATGCGTTTTTATAAAAGCCCCAGGCGCATCCCTCCAACCTTTCGAGTTCAGCTCTCCCAATAACCGTTTCACGATCCAGAATGCGTTGAAAGCAAAGACTATGCATGCCATGAAAGCCGACCATGCGCCTATCGGATACACGAACCCGTTGACCAGGTCCGTGTACCGCGGCATGGTAAGGACGGCGTATTTAAAGAACTCGACCGTGCCGCCGCGAAGCAGGAGAATAAATAGGGAGGCCCCCGAGACGGCGCCGAGTATGACCGATATCAAAAAGAACCTGTTCCGCCGAAAAAAGAAGAAATAGACCGGGGGAGTCAGGACAATGAAGGCCGCCAGAATGAAGTAGCCCTTGTCAACTGAATAGGCGAAGGACGCGAACGGTATGAAGGAATAGAAAAAGGCCGCGAGAAAAAGGCCTGCCCGTCCCGGCTTTTCGCGTTCTGCAAGTCTGTATAGTGATATTCCGGCTATGAGGAAGCTCATAACTGTCAAATCGCTCGTCATAACGGCCGCGGGCATGATGTAATCCCGTAAATTCAGGTATAGGGAATTGGTTATCCAGGCCATGCCTGGCAAAAGCACCGCCGCGAATGCAAATAAAGGGCGGCCCTTGGAAAGCTTGATCGCCAAGAGCCCTATCAGCGTGAATGCCAGTACGTTATGGATGTTCTCCAGAACCCTTGTCGAAGCTATCGAACGTCCGAAGAGCTTGAATGCAAGAAGGGACCTCAGCGGGTCCTGGTAAAGACCATGTATGAAAATGAAGTCCTTGTACGGGACCAGCCCGGCCTCATGGGAGACGCTCATGCCGAGTGTTTCGCCTTCGTGGAGCGTGTCTATCTCGCCCATAATGGCGGGTGAATTGACCGCCATGAGCACTGCAAAAGCGATCACGGCGGGCTTGACCCACGTGCCAGGTTGGGCCTGGGTCGCGCGTTCTGTATCAGGTGGCGCGTTAAAAAGCAAGCCGCGGAGCCGCGTCCTTGAAACCATGTACGCGAGCATCAGAATGAGAGGAGGAATAAGGATGAAGGCTACGAACCTGAAGATATCGTTAGTCGGGTTGTAACCGATCATTGTCAATACCCCGATAACGCCCCAAGGGTTCTTGAAGGGGAGGACTATCTTTTCCCATAAAAGAGCGCCGATCATTACAGCGAGGAGGAAAAGGCCGGCAAGTATGACGAATCTCAGTGCGGATTCCCTGGCTGGATTCACTGGTTCCCCGTAGTCGTGGTTTAATGGCAGGGCTCTTCGAGAAGTCGTTTTTCGAATTGATTTAATTTTTATAAAAATTTATTCCTGTCCATGGCAAGTAGTATCATATAGGATCTGGCAAAGTCAATAAATAGGGCCAAAAATAGGGCCAATTCCTTTACCGTTGACCCGTGCACCCCTATATTGTATAATCTTTTCCGAATGGGCCTTCTTCCCAGGCCCATTTTTTTATTTTCTGCCGTAGCGGCCCTGACCACGCAGGCCGGCTCCGGCATAAGACAGGAAAAGATGTCCAGGAACCTTCAAAAGGAAATCGAGAGGCGGAGGACCTTCGGGATAATAAGCCACCCCGACGCCGGAAAGACCACGCTTACCGAGAAGCTCCTCCTTTACGGCGGCGCCATACAGCTCGCCGGGGCCGTGAAGGCCAGAAAGGCCTCGCGCCACGCTACAAGCGACTGGATGGCCATCGAGCGGGAGAGGGGCATCTCCGTCACCACCTCTGTCATGAAGTTCAACTACAGGGACTTCGAGGTGAACCTCCTCGACACACCCGGCCACCAGGACTTCTCAGAGGACACCTACAGGGTCCTCACGGCGGTCGACAGCGCCCTCATGGTCATAGACTCGGCAAAGGGGGTCGAGACCCAGACCGAGAAGCTCATGGGCGTGTGCCGCATGAGGAACACGCCTGTCATGACCTTCATAAACAAGCTCGACAGGGAGGGGATGAACCCCCTGGACATACTCGCCCAGATAGAGGACAAGCTCCAGATAGAGTGCGCGCCGCTATCCTGGCCCATAGGCTCTGGCAAGGCCTTCAGGGGCGTCTACAGCCTCTACAGGAAGGAGCTTCAGCTCTTTACCCCCGGCGAGGAGACAAGGTCTTCAGCCGGAATAGTCATAACCGACATAGGCGATAAGCGCCTTGACGAGCTTTTAGGCGGGCAGGCACGGGAGCTCAGGCACGACATAGAGCTCCTCGAAGGCGCGGCAAACCCGTTTGACGTGGAGGACTATCTGAAGGGGAGCCAGTCGCCGGTCTTCTTCGGGAGCGCCATAAACAACTTCGGGGTGCGGGAGCTCCTCGACGCCTTCGTCGAGCTTGCGCCTCCGCCCGGGCCGCGGGCGGCGGTCGAGAGGGTCGTTAATCCCAACGAGGACGCCTTCACCGGCTTTGCCTTCAAGATACAGGCGAACATGGACCCGGCGCACAGGGACAGGATAGCGTTTATTAGAATTTGCTCCGGCAGGTTCCAGAGGGGCATGAGGGTGGTGCACCACAGGACCGGCAAGGAGCTCATCCTCTCGAACGCGACCATATTCATGGCCCAGGACAGGACCAACGTCGAAGAGGCCTATGCGGGCGACATAATAGGCATCCACAACCACGGCACAATAATGATAGGGGACACCTTTACCGAAAAGGAGCCGCTAAAATTCACAGGCATCCCGAGCTTCGCGCCCGAGCACTTCAGGAGGGTGATACTCAGAAACCCCATGAAGGTAAAGCAGCTCCAGAAGGGGCTTGAGCAGCTTACAGAAGAGGGGGCGGTCCAGGTCTTCAGGCCGGTTGCCGGAAACGACTACATACTCGGCGCGGTCGGTGCGCTCCAGTTCGACGTTACAATGGCGAGGCTCAGGGACGAGTACGGCGTTGACGCGGCCTACGAGCCTATTGAAGCTCAGCGCGCCAGGTGGATAGAAGGGGAGGGAAAGAAGCTCGAGGAGTTCGAAAAAAAGAACTCGATGAGGCTTGCAAGGGACACCGAAGGCAACCTCGCCTATCTTGCCCCGAGCGAGTGGCAGCTCAACTACACGATGGAGCAATGGCCGGACCTGATTTTCCACAGGACAAGAGAGCATAATTGAGCCGGTCTGGTCCGCGCTCCGCTGTGGATTGGCGCGGAATAAAACAATTACACAGGACAAGAGGGCATAATTGAGCGTTTATAAAGAAGCTGCAAAGGGGGTAGAGATGAAGAAAGGGGCCGTATCCAGGTTTATCGAGGAGCACTACCTGCATTTCAACGCGGCCGCGCTCCTTGACGCGGCAAAGGCCTACGAGGCCCACATGGACAAGGGCGGCAGGATGATGGTGACCCTTGCCGGGGCCATGAGCACGGCGGAGCTCGGCAAATCACTTGCCGAGATGATCCGCAGGGACAAGGTGAGCATAATCTCCTGCACGGGCGCCAACCTCGAGGAGGACGTCTTCAACCTCGTGGCGCACGACCATTACAAGCGCGTGCCGGGCTACAGGGACCTTTCCCCCGCGGACGAATGGGAGCTCCTTGAGAAGGGCTTCAACAGGGTCACCGACACCTGCATAACCGAGGACGAGGCCATAAGGAGGATCGAGTCCCACATATTCGACCTCTGGAAGGCCGCGAACGACAAGGGCGAGAGCCGCCTTCCGCACGAGTTCTTCTACGAGCTCATAAAAAGCGGCGTCTTGAGGCAGTACTACCAGATAGACGAGAAGGACAGCTGGCTTGTGGCGGCGGCTGAAAAGGGCCTCCCCGTCATAGTCCCGGGGTGGGAGGACTCGACCTTAGGAAACATATTCGCCTCCTACTGCATAACAGGGGAGCTCAAGGCCGCGACGGTCAAGTCGGGCATAGGGTACATGGTCGCGCTCGCGGACTGGTATAAGAAGAACAGCCCCGGACAGGGCGTGGGCTTTTTCCAGATAGGCGGCGGCATAGCCGGGGACTTCCCCATATGCGTCGTCCCCATGATGAGGCAGGACCTCCAGATGAAGGACATACCCTTCTGGACCTATTTCTGCCAGATATCCGATTCGACCACGAGCTACGGCTCATACTCCGGGGCCGTGCCCAACGAGAAGATAACCTGGGGCAAGCTCTCCATAGACACCCCGAGGTTCGTGATCGAATCCGACGCTACAATCGTGGCCCCCCTGATATTCGCGTGGGTCCTCGGGTGGTAGCTTCAGGGCTTCCGGGTTTCCCAGGGAGCCGTCAGGTTTCATCGGTCCGTAAGAGGATGCGGTAAAAACAAAAACAGAAGAGCTGGAGATCGAGGAAGTGAGCAAGGAAGCGACATACGTAATAGGCCACAAGAACCCGGATACCGATTCGATATGCTCGGCGATGGCGCTCGCCGAGCTAAAGAACCGCTCGGCGAGGGTGATTTCATCCAGCCAGGGCAGGGACCTTAACCCCAGACGGAGTTCATACTCAATTACTTCAACGTCCAGCCGCCGAAATACATATCCGACGACGCCCGAAGGCAAAGGACATCATGTCTACGGGCGTCGTGACCGTACCGATGAGACCCCTTTCCACAGGGTGTTGGAGCTCATGAGGGAGGAAGAGGTCAGGTTCATGCCGGTCCTCGACAGGGACGGGAGGCCCAGGGGGGTTTTGACCCTCATGGAGCTCACGCAAGAGGTATCGAGGCCGAGCATTCGATACAGGTGACGAACCTCCCTCGTAAACATTGTCCACACGCTCGGCGCGAGGGTCAGGAACGACTCGCTCGGCGGAAGGAGAATGCGCTTACGGTCTCGCCATGGCGCCATGTCGGAGGAGGCCTTCCTCTATATCCTCGGGCAGGAAGACCCGGCCAAATGCGCGCTCATAGTGGGCGACAGGGTGGAGATACAGAAAAGGGCGGTGGAGAAGGGGGTCGGGCTCCTCATAATATCCGGCGGCTTCGATGTGGACGAGAGCCTCGCGAAGGAGGCCTCAAGGCGCGGCGTAAGCATAATAGTGTCGCCTTTCGATTCGGCCACCACCTCGATACTGGTGAGGGTCAGCACCCCGGCATCGATGGTATGCGAGACGAGCTTCGATACGGTAGCCCCCGACGACCTGGTCGATGATTTCAAGTTCAAGGCCGCCTCTGCCGCCGGGCTCATAGTGCTCGACTCCGACGGCGTGATGCAGGGCGTCATCACGAAGACCGACATACTTAAGCCCCCGTCCACAAGCCTCGTCCTCGTCGACCATAACGAGCTGTCGCAGGCCGTGGACGGCGCGGAAGCCGTGAACATAACGGAGGTCGTGGACCACCACAGGATAGGCAACTTCACCTGCACCCAGCCCATTCCGTTCATATGCGAGCCGGTCGGCTCTACTTCCACGCTCGTATCCGAGCTCTTTAAAAGGACCGGGGCTCCGATAAAGAAGGAGACCGCCGGGCTCCTCCTCGGCGGCGTCCTCTCCGACACCGTGATGCTCAAATCGCCGACCACTACCGCCCGCGACAGGGACATAATCAAATGGCTCGAGGAGAAGTCCTGCCTCGACCACGCGGCCTTCGGCTCGGAGGTCTTCGGCGCGAGCGCGAGCCTCAGGAAAAGGGGCGCGGAGGCCGTGGTGGCCGGGGACTTCAAGGTGTTCGAGGCCAAGGGCGGGAAGTTCGGCATAGGGCAGGTAGAGATTATCGGTTTCGACGAGTTCCACGAGGAGGCCGCGAACCTCACGGGCGAGCTCCTGAAGGCCAGGGACAAAAAGGAGCTCAAGCTCGCGGGGCTCCTCGTCACAGACATCTCGCAGGGCACGTCGCTTCTCCTGGCCGTCGGCGAGAACGAGGTGCTCTACAGGCTCAATTACCCGAAGGTAAAGGACGGCGTGTTCGAGCTCAAGAACGTGATATCCCGTAAAAAGCAGGTCGTGCCGCATATACTAAGCGTCTTTAACGAGATATTCTGACACAGGCTGCTCAAAAAGCTCAATCTGCGGCGTCGTCTTCAAAATTCGTCGCTGCGGCGTACCATAATGTACGCCTCACTCCTCCTTTTTCGACTCCTTGCATCTTGAACTTTTTGAGCAGCCTGTGAGTTGAGTTTCTTGGTGGCTTCCTAAAGACAGGGATAAAGAAGGTCGCATTGCGGTCCAGGCTCCGGCTTGGACCGTTATTTTTGCATTCTCCAGGGCAGCCGAATAGCTTTGCTTCCCTTGCCAGCCCTGTGCTATACTTGGATTAGAGACGAGACTTCAATAATGTATATCCAAGCCCCTTCCCCTTTGAATACCGTGCCCCAGAAAGAGCTCACAACCAGGCAGGCGATAATCGAGGCGCTCTCCGGGAAAATGCTTACCTCAAAGGAGATATCCGGCGCTGTCGGCATCCGCGAGAAGGACGTGCTGGAGCACCTCGAACATATCGCAAAGTCGTTCCACAAGGGAGGGCCCGGCAAGAGGGCCTTCGTGGTCGAGCCTTCAGAGTGCCTTGAGTGCGGCTTCGTCTTCAGGAAAAGGGAAAGGCTAAGGACGCCTTCAAAGTGCCCGGTATGCAGGTCCGAGGGGATAACCGAGACTAGGTTTGGCATAATGGAAGGCTGACCCGCTTGAATTTGACGCATATGCGGAGATGGTTCTCCGTTTACTTGATGAGAAAAACTTTTTTCGTAATAGCCGCCGTACTCCTTTGCAGCATCCCCCGGCCTGGATTCGCAGCCGAAGAGGAAATCGGAATAACCCTTTCAGCCGGGAAGAGGGTAGATAACCTCGACTGGTCGATAGCCGGTGGCGGCGTCAATGTGCTTTCGGAGCTTACATGGAAGGACATTGAGAGCTATCAGGTCAAGGGCAAGGCCCGCATATATATCGGCCGGGTCTATCTGAGGGGCCATGCGGCGTTCGCATTTATCGTGGAAGGGGAGAACCAGGATTCGGACTACGCCGGAAACGACAGGACGCTCGAGTGGTCGCGCTCGAATAACAAGGCCGACAGCGGCAATCTCTGGGACGTTTCAGGCGGAGCAGGCTACGTATTCAGGTTCGCGCCTGCCGGAGGCAGGCTGGACCTCATACCCGTCGTCGGTCTTTCCTATCATAAGCAGAACCTCAGGATTACGGACGGTTTTCAGACGATCCCGGCCCTGGGGCCTTTCCCGGGCCTGGACAGCACCTACTCCGCATCGTGGGCCGGCCCGTGGGCAGGCGTCGACGCCGTTTACTCCCGAGGGAGGCTTACCATTACAGGCTCTGTCGAATATCATATCGCCGGTTTCAACGCGGTCGCAGACTGGAACCTACGAACCGATTTCGCCCACCCGGTCAGCTTCGAGCAGTGGGCGGACGGCAGGGGCGTGGTTGCGGGCCTCGGCGCGGAATACGCCCTGGACGAGAGGTGGACTCTGGCAGGCTCTTTTGACATCCAGGACTTCCGCACCTCCGCAGGGACCGACAGGACCTGTTCTCGACTGGCGGGGCCGCCGATACGCCAGCTGAACGGGTAAACTGGGATTCGAAGGCCTTCTTGATCAGCCTGAACTACGGGTTCTGAAAGTAGAGATAATAGCTGTGCTATAATTAACAAAGTGCCTCTAAAAATTGACCTTTTCCCCGGACTCTATGTCAGGCCGTGAATAAAAATGCTCACATATTGTCATATATGCTCCGCTTTTTATTCCCGGCCTTCCTTGATTGCGAGAAAAATTTCTAATTTTTAGGGGCACCCTATTATGAAAGGTAGGGCCTGGCCGAATCGCCAGCCGCCGGGCCCTGGCAAATAGCTCTTGACACGGGAGAGGAGTTGTATTATAAGTCTCGTCTGTAAAATCCCTTCCTTCCGTCAAAAGCCGGAAAACGGAGAGCCTGGAGGAAAGGAACGGCATCAGCCGTGTAGACAGACACGCGGCCAAAATTGAATATTTCGATGCTCTTATCGAGAGTGGCAGAGGGACTGGCCCTGTGAAGCCACAGCAACCGGTTCCGCCAAAAGCGGGACGCCAGGTGCTAATTCCAGCAAGGCTTGAAGCCTTGGAAGATAAGAAAAGGTAACGGACGGCGCCTCTTCTTATCAACCAGAGAAGAGGTTTTTTTTTGGCCTTTTCAAATCGAACCGCTCGCACGGATTTTAAAGGAGGGTACCAATGAGCTATATGAAGGCGTTGAAATGCAGGGAGTGCGGGAAGGAGTACCCCAAAGAGGCGCTCCACGTCTGCGAGCTGTGCTTCGGGCCGCTCGAGGTCGTGTACGAATACGAAAGGATGAAGGGCGTCCTCACCAGGGACGTGATAGAGGGGCGCGCCCCGAACATGTGGCGGTACAAGGAACTCCTCCCGATCGAGGGCGAGCCGTCTGTCGGCGGCCAGGTCGGGTACACTCCGCTCGTGCGCGCGACGAACCTCGCAACGGCGCTCGGCGTAAAGGAGCTCTACATAAAGAACGACGCGGTGAACTTCCCCACTCTCTCGTTCAAGGACAGGGTGGTTTCGGTAGCGCTTTCGAGGGCAAGGGAGCTGGGCTTTACGGTGGCCTCCTGCGCCTCTACAGGGAACCTCGCGAATTCGGTCGCCGCCAACGCCGCTGCCTGCGGCATGGAGAGCTTCGTCTTCATCCCCTACGACCTCGAGCAGACCAAGATACTCGGCACGCTAGTATACGGCGCGACCGTCGTCAGCATAAAAGGCACCTACGACGAGGTGAACAGGCTTTGCAGCGAAATTGCCGGCAAATACGGCTGGGCCTTCGTTAACATCAATATCAGGCCCTATTACGCCGAGGGCTCGAAGACCTTCGGCTACGAAATCGCCGAGCAGCTCGGCTGGAAGACCCCGAGGCACGTTGTGGTGCCGATGGCCGGCGGTTCTCTCATAACCAAGATACACAAGGCCTTCAAGGAGTTCCATACGCTGGGCCTCATCCCCGATAACACGGCGAAGATATACGGCGCCCAGGCCGCAGGGTGCTCCCCGATAGTCAACGCCGTAAAGGAAGGGAGCGAGCTCATCCGCCCGGTCCGCCCCAATACCATTGCCAAGTCGCTGGCCATCGGGAACCCAGCCGACGGCTATTATTCGGCCAGGGTCATGAGGGAGACGGGCGGCTGGGGCGAGAACGTGACCGACGAGGAGATAATAGAGGCCATGAAGCTCCTTGCCGAGACAGAGGGCATCTTCGCGGAGACCGCCGGGGGCGTCACGCTCGGGGCCGCGAAGAAGCTCATCGAGTCCGGGAGGATCCCGAGGGACGAATCCATCGTCGTCTCCATAACCGGGAACGGGCTTAAGACCCAGGAGGCCCTTTACGGCAAGCTCAAGGAGCCTACGGTCATCAACGCCAGGCTTCAGGAGTTTGACGACCTCGTGAAGGCCGGGGGCAGGGAATACGCCGTAAAGGCATAGGATTTTTCGCTTTTATTTCCGGTGTTTTTTCTGCTATCATAGTACCTGTTCGGCCCTGGACTGCGCCCGAGTGGCGGACCCGTGCTGACAAAAGCCTGTCTCATACCAAAAGAAGGGAGCATCCTTTAACCGTCATGACCGACCATTTCATTCAGGATAAGACAACCAAGGTGACCGTTAACCTCGAAGGCGCCGAGCAGAAGATGGACTTTAACGACCTTAAGTCCGGCGGCTTCATAAAGCAGAGGCAGAAAGACCTCTTCACGGTGCGCCTGCGCTGCCCGGGCGGCAAGCTAACCACCGAAAAGCTCATAGAGATATCGAAGATAGCCCACAAGTACAGCAAGAAGGGCGTTGTCCACTTCAGCTTCCGCCAGTCCCTTGAGATACTATACGTTGACTACAAGGAGTTCAACGCTATAGTCGCGGAGCTTGAGAAGATTGGGCAGAAGGTCGCCTCCTGCGGCCCGAGGGTCAGGGTCCCTACGGCCTGCGGCGGGTGCGAGTACAACCCGAACGGCCTTACGGACACGCAGAAGATGGCCGAGATGGTCGACAAGACCTTCTTCGGCACGCCGACCCCGCACAAGTTCAAGACGTCGTTCTCCGGGTGCCCCATAGACTGCGCCAGGACCAAGGAGATGGACCTGGGCTTCCAGGGAGTGGTCGACCCGAAATGGGAGGAGGAGGCCTGCACCGGCTGCACCATCTGCGCCGAGGCCTGCAAGGAGGGGGCGATAGAATCGGACCCGGATACCGGAAAGCCCATATTCGACCCGCTGAAGTGCATCTGGTGCGGCGACTGCATAAGGGCGTGCCCCACCGAGGCCTGGAGGCCCAAGAGGTACGGCCACATAGTGAGGATAGGCGGCAAGCACGGAAGGCACCCCATGGAGGCGGTCGAGGTCTGCAGCTTCCTCCCTGACGAGAAGGTCGCTGACGCCATAAGGCTCACCATAGAGTGGTACAACGCCAACGGCAAGAGGGGCGAGCGTATCGGTAACACCCTTAAGAGGGTGGGGCTGGATAATTACCTCAAGTTCATGGAGCCGGTCTTCCAGAATAACGAGACCGTAAAGGCATAGGGACGATTATGAGCGAATCAGGCGCGCATGCCACATTGGACCTCCGGGGAGTCATGTGCCCCATAAACTTTGTAAAGACCAAGCTCAAGCTCGAGATGATGAGCCCCGGCGAGGTCCTTGAAGTCATACTCGATTCCGGCGAGCCCATACAGAACGTGCCCAAGTCCATCAAGGAGGAGGGGCACAGGATAATAGAGGTCAAGAAGGAAGGGGACTTTTTCAGGCTCAAGGTCGAGAAGGGCTGACCGGGCGGTCCTTTCCGGACTAAGGCCGTCATCTGACTGGACGCTCAAGCTGGAAGCCGATACAGCAAGGAATTCCGATACAGGAGGATTAGAGAAGATGGTTGTCAAGGTCAGGATACCTACCCCGCTCAGGAAACTCACCAACGGCTCGGATGAAGTCGCCGCAACCGGCGCGAACGTCGCGGAGATAATCGAAGACCTGGAAAGGAATTACCCGGGCTTGAAGGAGAGGATCTGCGAAGACGACGGCAAGCTCAGGAGGTTCGTGAACATCTACCTGAACGACGAGGACATCAGGTTCAAGGAGAACATGGACACCAGGCTCAAGGAAAACGACGAGCTCTCCATAATCCCAGCCATCGCCGGAGGCGCGCTTTGAAAAAGAGGGTCTATCTCACCTATCCCAAAAGGAGCAGGTAAGGGCCCCTCCTTTACCATGTCGGCAGGAAGTTCGAGGTGGTGACGAACATCAGGCAGGCGACGGTGTCCGACAAGATAGGCCTCGTCGCGCTCGAGCTCGAGGGCGAGCCGGAGGAGATAGAAAAGGCGATACAGTATTTGATCGAGAAGGGCGTAAAGGTCGAACCCATAGAGCTCGATATCATCGAATGACCTTTCGGAATAAGGTCCAGGGTATCAGGAGAGCCGCGGGACTATCGAGGATTTACCGAACTGAATTATAAAAGGGGCGCTGTCCTTTTACCCCGGGGCTGGCCCAGGTCTCATCGGCGAGCCTGAACGGATATAATAAACCTGAACCCCGCCCCATGAGGACGGGGTTTTTTTTATGTTTGAACGCTATGGCGCCTGAATTGTCGTATTTCGTTATCGTATTTCGATTATTATAAAAATTGTTAGTCATTTTGTTATGGAAATCGAGACGAGAACGCTTATCGCCGACGCTTCTGAAACAGACCGCAGACCATGGGCCGTCTTTCTCGTTTTTCTACGGCTTGGTCTGACCTCGTTCGGCGGGCCGATTGCCCATCTGGGTTATTTCCGCGACGAGTTCGTGGTGCGGCGGCGATGGCTGACCGAGCGTAGCTATGCCGACCTGGTGGCCCTCTGCCAATTTTTGCCTGGACCAGCCAGCAGTCAGGTCGGGATTGCGTTGGGGCTCTTCCGGTCCGGGTATGCAGGGGCACTGGCAGCCTGGGCTGGCTTCACCCTGCCGTCTGCGATAGCCCTGGTCCTGTTTGCGCTGGGAATCGCCGGCTACGGAGATGCCATTCCAGCGGGGGTGCTTCATGGGCTGAAAATCGTGGCCGTGGCGGTTGTTGCCCAGGCCGTATGGGGAATGGCCCGCAATCTCTGCCCGGATGCGTTGCGCGTGACCATCATGGCCTCGTCGGCCTGTTTTGTTCTGCTGGTTCCGTCCATATGGCGACAAGTGTGTGTCATGGTCGTTGCAGCGGTCGTCGGACTCCTGTTGTTCAAGCCTCGGCAGGGCACAGCCGATGACCCGTTGCCTATTGTTGTCAGAAATCGCGCCGGTTTGCTTTGGCTGACGCTTTTCTTTGCGCTGTTGACGGGCTTGCCGCTTCTGGTTGTGCTGTTTCCCGGCCAAACCTTGGCAATGGTTGATGCCTTCTACCGTGCCGGGTCATTGGTATTTGGCGGCGGGCATGTCGTACTGCCGTTGCTGCAAGCCGAGGTCGTGCCTTCCGGCTGGGTTGACAATGAATCCTTCCTGGCCGGCTATGGCGCTGCGCAGGCTGTGCCCGGCCCCTTGTTCACGTTCGCGGCCTTTCTCGGTGCGTCCATGAACGATGCGCCCTCGGGATGGCTGGGCGCAATGATCGCATTGCTGGCGATATACGCGCCGTCATTCCTGCTGGTTAATGGTGCGCTGCCTTTCTGGGAGCGCCTGCGCCGGAACGTCCGCGTGCAAGCCGCACTGTCAGGAATCAATGCGGCTGTGGTCGGTCTGCTGCTGGCGGCCCTCTATCAACCGGTATGGACCAGCGCAGTTCACGTGCCGCCAGACTTCGGCTTGGCCCTGGTTGCGCTGGTCGCACTGACTTTTTGGAAGCTGCCACCGTGGCTGGTCGTGGTCGGCAGTGGTGCGGCAGGTTGGCTGTTGAGTGTAGCTCCATGAGGCGCCGGGCCGACTGGTTTCAGGTTGATATGCATAGTCAGGATATCCTTTTTTTTCAAGGTTTGCAGGCCTAAATATGTTGACAAATATACTAAGGTATTATAAACTTGAGAAGCTTACTAAGGTATTAACCGCGGTCAATACCGGTTCATTTTGAGCGGGAATTTCACCCCCTTTGGGGAGGTATAGTCAATGAGAGGACAACGGCTTCTGGAAGCGCTGCCGGAAAAAACTTTCTCCATGGCAAAAAACTCGGTCCTTGACCTGGTCGGCAACACACCCCTTGTAAAGATCAACAACATCGCCAGGGACCTTCCTCCCGAGGTGGAGGTTTACGCGAAACTCGAGGGCTACAACCCCGGCGGCTCGGTAAAGGACAGGGCCGCGCTTAACATGATAGAGGACGCCGAGGCGAGCGGCAGGCTTACGAAGGACAAGGTCATCCTCGACTCTACCTCGGGGAATACCGGCATAGCCTACGCCTGGATAGGGGCCGTTAAGGGCTACAAGGTCGAGCTGGTCGTGCCCGCGAACGTAAGCGAGGAGAGGAAGAAGATACTCCACGCTTTCGGGGCCAAGGTCATCTTCTCGAACCCCCTCGAAGGCTCTGACGGCGCTATAAGGCTCGCATGGAAGCTCTATGTGGACGACCCCGAGAAGTACTGCAAGCTCGACCAGTACAACAACCCCTCGAACCCGCTCGCGCATTTCAACGGCACGGGTGTAGAGATATACGAGCAGACCGGCGGCAGGGTCACCCATTTCGTCGCGTCCATAGGCACCGGCGGAACCGTCATGGGGACGGGCAGGAGGCTTAAGGAGTACAGCAAGGACATAAGGGTCATAGCCGTGGAGCCGGCTACCCCGTTCCACGGCCTCGAGGGATTGAAGCACATGGCCTCCTCGATAGTGCCCGGCATCTATCACGAGGAAGAGCTCGATGAGAAGATACCGGCCCCGACGGAAGAGTCTTACGAGATGGCAAAGAGGCTTGCGAGGGAAGAGGGGCTCTTGGTCGGCCAGTCATCGGGCGCGGCGTTATGGGGAGCAATGGAGGTTGCAAGGAAGCTTAAGAAGGGCGTTGTCGTCGCCATCTTCCCGGACGGCGGGGACAAGTACCTCTCCACGCGGCTATGGGAAGCCTGATGCAATATGTCCGGATTTGAAATTGCTTGATTTCAGAGTAGTTAGAGTAAATACTTAAAGGAGAAACTTAAGTGCTTTCATTCCTCGGCATGGAAAGAGCGGTATCATATGTCCAGGTCCAGCCTACGACGGATAACCAGCAAGGAGATCCTACCCGCACGAGTGCTGCGGCGTGCTGGTGGGGGCAACCTACACGGCACGGAGGATATTCGAGTCCCAAAGGGCGAACAATGTCAATACCGAGCGCGCCCACGACAGGTATATCATAGACCCCAAGGAGCTTAACCTCATAGACAAGATCGCAAGGTCGCAGGGCATGGACGTGATGGGTTTCTACCATTCCCATCCTGACCACCCTGACAAGCCCTCGGAGACTGACAGGGAATGGGGGCAGCCCGGCTACTCGTACTTCATCATATCGGTCAAGGGCGGCAAGGACGTCTCTGTAAGAAGCTGGATGATAGAGGACGAGAAAGGGCCGTTCAAGGAAGAGAGCATCAAGATAAACGAGAAAGGCTAGCGGCCGGGGGCCGGACGAGGGTTCGATTCCCGCCTCCGCGTCAGTCGTTCTGGGCTTTTTCCCTTAATAGCCCTGAATGAGCCGTCCTTTCGGAAGAAATAATCGAGCCGCCCGCTTAAAAAGGCGCACTCTGCCCCGCGAGGGGTTTTTTTGCATCAGGCAAGCTCTAAAAATTGATCTTTTCCCCGGACTCGGCGTAGGTTACGGGAATAAAAATGCTCACATATTGTCATATATGCTCCGCTTTTTATTCCCGCCCTTCCTTGATTGCGGGAAAAATCTCAAATTTTTAGAGCTTGCCATTACGGACATTGTGAGGAGGGGTTTCCGGAAGATGGATTTCAACGAGGAACAGATAGAAAGGTACTCAAGGCACATCATACTCCCGGAGGTCGGGGGCAGGGGACAGGCAAAGCTTCTTAAAAGCCGGGTCTTTGTCCTCGGCGCGGGCGGCCTCGGCTCCCCGGCCCTCCTTTACCTTGCAGCGGCCGGCGTGGGCACCATCGGCATGGCAGACGGCGACTGCGTGGACCTGAGTAACCTCCAGCGCCAGGTCATACACAATACCGAGCGCATAGGCAAGCCCAAGGTCCACTCGGCGAAGGAGACCATCGGGAAGCTCAACCCGGACGTAAAGGTCGTGCCTTTCCACGGCCGCCTTACAGAGGACAATATCCGGGAGATAGTCAGGGAATACGATGTCGTGCTCGACGGGAGCGACAACTTCCCGACCAGGTTCCTCATGAACGACGCCTGCTTCTTCGAGGAGAAGCCGCTCGTCTCGGGTTCGATGTTCAGGTTCGACGGCCAGGTCTCGGTCTTCCACCCGGCGAAGGGCTTCCCGTGCTACAGGTGCCTCTACCCCGAGCCGCCGCCAAAGGGGCTGGTCCCGAGCTGCCAGGAGGCTGGGGTCCTCGGGGCGCTCGCGGGCGTAATAGGGGTCCTTCAGGCCGTAGAGGCCATTAAGCTCCTCCTCGGCATAGGCGACCCGCTCGAAGGGCACCTCATGGTATTCGACGCCCTCAAGATGACCTTCAGGAAGGTCAAGGTCAGGAAGGACCCCGAGTGCGCGCTCTGCGGGGGGAGTCCGACGATAACGACGCTCAAGGCCTACAAGGAAGAGGCCTGCGAGCTCAAGCCGGTTACATGCGAGAAGTAGCGGGCCTTTGCCCCGAAATCGGATTGTGAATGGGAAAGTACCTCGATAAACCGGCTTCCCTGAAGATAGACCTCATGCTCCGGGGGATAAGGATCGAAGACCCGGTGGTCCAGGCGTGGGCCTGCGGCTCCTCTGGCATTGACATACTTCTCCCGAGGGACACGCTGGTGAATATACCATGCAGGGAGGTCTTCACCAGGAAGTCGCCTTACACCATAAGGCGGTCGGGGGAGGATTACTTCATAACCGACGGCAAGGGAGAGGTCCCCGTGAAGCTCGTGCCGAAGCCGGCCTTCTGCGGCGGGAGCACCTCAACCGGCGTTCCCTTCCGCGACATAGCCGCCTCGCACGGGAGCTATACGGTAGTTACGCCTTCAAAGCGGTGCGACTTCTTCAACCGGAAAATCGAGTGCAGGTACTGCGCCGGGAACTTCAACGTGGCCGGCGGCCCCGACCGGGTATACACGGTCGACGAGGTAGTGGAGACGGTCGGCGCGGTCCTGAAGGAGAAGGCCTCCGGCATAATATACCTCTCCATAGGCTTCAGCCCCGGCGACGACGGCGGGATAGAGTTCCTCAGGCCCTACATAACCGCCGTAAAGAAGAGCTTCAACTGCCTCGTTGCGGTAGAGGCCCTGCCTCCGAAGGAGAACCGCTGGATAGACGAGACGTACGCCCTCGGGGCCGACTCGGTCCTCTATAACCTCGAGATATTCGACAAGGAGCTATTCGAGATAATATGTCCGGGCAGGGCGGCCCTCATCGGCAGGAAAAGGTACATGGAGGCCCTCGGGCACGCGGCGAAGATATTCCCGAACGGGACCGTGGCCTCGCACCTCATCGTGGGGCTTGAGCCGCCCGGGTCTACCTGCATGGGCATAGACTGCCTGACCGACATGGGCGTCGTGCCCGTGCTCCCGATATACAGGCCCTCGTCGGAGAAGGACCTCCGGATAGAGCCGCTTACGACCGAGATAATTCTCCCGGTCTACAAGCACCTCTATAAGGCGGTCAAGAAGAAGAAAGTCAACCTCAACTGGGTGAGGGACCTTAGCATGGTCACGACCCCGGCTGAGATAAAGGACCTCGTAGACGACTCGAAAGGCGGCCTCATGGACAGCTTCTACAAGTCCAGGCTCGGCATGAAGACCGCATGGGGGCTTTCGTCCCTCAGAAGAAAGCTCCGGGTGGTGGACAAGGACCCCGAGCACGAGCATTGATGCAAACGCTACGGAAGGTCTGATTAATTCGCAACGGCAGCATGTCATTCTGAGCGTAGCAGGCCGAAGCCCTAAGGTGGCTGAAGGGAAGAATCGTAGTTGAAAATCAGCAGTTACGAGATTCTTGTCTCGCCCGTCTGAGGCTCGACCCCTTCAGGCTGCTGCCTCGCAGAAGCTCGGCATTCAATTTTTGCTGTCCTGCAAAATTGTCGGTCGCTACGCTCCCTCAGAATGACAAGAAACGAGAATTAATCAGAGCTTCTCTGAACCACAGAGCAGTTTGCCGCAGTCTTTTGGGAGTTTCCCGTTGAGCGTCAAAATAGACACAAGGCCCTTATGGGTGCTCCTGGGGCTTAAGGCCCTAAGGCCCCTCTTTTTCGCCACGCTGGCCGCGTCCTTCCTCTACATACTCGGGATGCCTACCCCGGAGGGGCTTACGCCTGTAGGCCAGAGCGCTATCGCCGTATTCCTCCTCTGTCTCGTCCTCTGGATTACCAATGTCATCCCGCTTGCCGTGACCGGCATACTCGCAATGGTGCTTGTCCCGGTACTCGGCGTGCTGTCGCGGAAGGAGACTTACTCGCTTTTCGGGAATGGCGGTATTTTTCATACTCGCGTTCATACTCGCCAGAACATCATGCACTCCAGGATAGCCACGAGGATAAGCGCTATTGTTGCCGTGGGCAGGTTCGGAGCTCTTAAGCGCCTGGTGCAACCATATTCTGCTCTCGAGCTTTCATTCGTGATGTCCGAAGCACGCGGTAGCGCCATGCACTCTTCCGATAGTATTGGAGATATCGAAGAGCCTGGGCCTTAAGCCAGGCAGGTCCAATTACGGCAAGATACTCTTCTTCGCGCTCGCGTGGGGCTGCGTCGCGCAGGCGGGGTGGCCACTTTCCTCAGCGGCGCGAGGGTGCCGCCGCAGTCAGCATACTGCGGGAGACAGACCGGCGGCAGTATAGGGTTCCTCAGATACTCGGTGGCAGTCTTCCCGCTGGTAGTCGTGATGCTCCTTGCGGGCTACATCTTACTCAAGTACTTCTTCCCCGTTGACATAGACAGGGTCGAGGGCGCGCAGGGCATTGTCAGCAAGAGGCTGAAGGCGCTCGGGAAGATGACCTATTCCGAGTATTCCGTAGGCGCGGTGCTGCTGGTCACGATATTAGCGTGGGCTTTTCTCGGCGAGTCCTTCGGCCTTTCCTCCGTGGCGCTTATCTCGGTCGTGGCCATGTTCGTCCTCAGGCTCGTCAGGTGGAAAGATGTAGAGGAAAACGTCAATTGGGGTATAATACTCATGTACGGCGGGGCCATAGTGCTCGGGTCGGCGCTCGACAAGAGCGGCGCGGCGAAGTGGATGGTCTCCTCTCTCGTCGCCAACTGGACGGGCGGTCCGTGGACCGTATTCGCGCTCTTCTCTTTCCTGTCCATACTGCTTACCGCCGCCATCAGCAACGCCGCGGTCATAGCCATACTGCTGCCTGTGAGCATCGGCATGGCGCAGTCGCTCTCCATCGACCCGGTGCTGCTGACTTACGCGATAGCCGTCCCTGCCGGGCTCGATTTCATGTTCCCGATGGGCACGCCGGCCATAGCCATAGCCGCGTCCTCCAACTATATATCCATCAGGGACAGCGTGAAAGGCGGATTCATAATGTTCGTGCTGGCATGGCTGGCATTCAATCTGGTGGCGGCCCTCTGGTGGCCGCTCATAGGCATGGGGTATTGAGATGAAGAAGGTGCTTCTCGTGCTCCCGTCGTATATAGCATCCGACGAGGCGCTGGATTTCGCGGTCAGGAAGGCGAAGGAGGAGGGGTCCGCGCTGGTGGTGCTCTACCTCATAGCGGCCGGGGCCGCTGACGACGTGTTCGACACCTTCTCGGACATAGGCTTCATCGGCGACAGGCCTTCATCGCAGGTCTCCGAGGCCATAATGAAAGAGTACAGGCAAAGGGGATACGAGGAGCTCGGGAGGGTGCAGATAAGGACGATGGAGGAGGGGGTGGCTTTCGAGCCGCTCATGGAGGCCGGGGAGCCGGTCGAGAAGGTGCTATCCACTATAGATGGGATGGGCATAACAACGGCAGTGCTCGTGAAGAGGAAGGAAAGGGCGATACTAAGGTACTTCCAGCGGAGCTATGCGGACGTAGTGGCCGAGAAAGCGCCGTGCGAGGTCATCGTCTTTACGGGCGGCCAGGGACTTATAAAGGAGGATAAAAAAGATGTCAAGGAAGTGGACAGAGGAAGAGCTTAAGAAAGTAAGCGACAGTCTCGAAGGCAAGGCGCCGGAAGAGGCGATCAGGTGGGCGGTCGAGAACTTCTCGACGGGCGACCTGTCGCTCGCCTGCAGCTTCGGGGCCGAGGACGTGGCCCTCGTCGACATGCTCGTCAAGATCAAGCCCGACGCTCGGATATTCTATCTCGATACCGACCTTCTCTTCAAGGAATCCCTCGAAGTAAAGGAGAGGCTCATCGAGAAGTACGGGATAAAGCCCGAGAGGTACGGGGCCAAATCCACGCTTGAGGAGATGGCCGCAGAGCACGGGCCCGAGCTGTGGAAGAAGCAGCCGGACAAGTGCTGCGACATAAGGAAGATGATCCCGCTGGCAGAGGCCCTTTCAGGCCTCAAGTGCTGGATAACCGGCATAAGGAGGGACCAGGCCCCCACGAGGGCGAACGCGCCGGTCGTGTCCTGGGACGCCAAGTTCGGGCTCGTGAAGGTCAACCCGCTCGTAAGGTGGACCTCGGAAGACGTCTGGAAATACATAAAGGCCAACGGCGTGCCCTATAACGTGCTCCATGACCAGAACTACCCTTCCATAGGATGCGAGCCCTGCACAAAGCCGGTCGCGCCGGGCGAGGACCCGAGGGCCGGAAGGTGGGCCGGATTCCAGAAGACTGAATGCGGGCTTCATAAGTAAGCTGAAAACGCTCTTTTTCCTGAAACCCTCAGAAAAATAGCTGGTTTTCAAGAGTGCCATTATAGCTGTCCCGTTAACTTCCCCCCCTTTCCTTAAGGGGGAAGGGAGATTAGAGAGGCGCATTAAAAATCCCCCTCTTATCCCCCTTTTTCAAAGGGGGATGTAATCACAACGGCTATCAGCGCAATATACTTCAAGGAGATAGCAGGCAGTGGAAGGACTCATAAAGCCGCACGGCGGCGTTCTGGTGACGAGGGCGCTTGAAGGGAAGGAACGGGAGGAGCTCGCCCGTAAAGCCGGCGGGCTTAAGAAGCTCACCCTGAACGACAGGGAGATCTCCGACATAGAGATGATCGCCATAGGCGCGTTCAGCCCGATCGAGGGTTTCATGTGCAGGGACGACTACCATTCCGTCATGGACACCATGCATCTCAAGAACGGGCTCCCCTGGACCATGCCTATAACCCTCTCCGCCACGAAGGAAGAGGCGGCTTCATTAAAGCCCGGCATGGAAGTGGCCCTCGTGGCCGGGGACGGCGACATACTCGCCACCCTCAATATCGAGGAGATATTCCCGCACGACAAGGAAAAGGAAGCCATCCAGGTCTACGGGACCGCGGAGGACAAGCACCCCGGGGTGAAAAAGGTCTACGAGATGGGGGACATGCTCCTTGGCGGAAAGGTCTCGCTCGTGAAGAGGCCGGTGCACACGCAGTTCATGGAAGAAAGGCTCGACCCCAGGGACACAAGGGCCCTCTTTAAGGAGAAGGGCTGGAAGAGGGTCGTGGGCTTCCAGACGCGTAACCCCATCCACAGGGCGCACGAGTACATACAGAAGTGCGCGCTCGAGATAGTGGACGGCATCCTCATACACCCGCTCGTCGGGGAGACCAAGGGCGACGACATACCGGC
>JABTVA010000010.1 GCA_015075075.1 Deltaproteobacteria bacterium
ACATCCTGGCCGCGACCTCGTTAAGCAGGAGGAGCCCGGAATCCGTCGCCAGTACGTCCTCGCCACTTTTCCGGACCAGGCCTTCCTTTATAAGCCCTTCAAGGCCGGGGAGGGCCTCTCCCGGGTAAAGCCCGAACTTCTCCTTGAACCCGTCCCCGTTTATGCCCTCTTCCACCATCCGGAGCCCGAGCATTACGGCCTCGAGCATGGCCTCTTTCCTTCCGAGCTTCTCGCCTCCGGATGAAGCGTCGAGGCCGGCTTCCACCTTTGCCATGTACTCTTCAGCGCGGGTCTCGTTCCACCATCTCCTGCCCCAGCCAGGCCAGGGGAGGTGTGAATGGGCGCCGGCCCCCGCGCCTATATACGGGGCCCCCTTCCAGTAGAGGGTATTGTGGACGCTCTCGCGGCCGGGGAGCGCGAAGTTCGAGACCTCGTAATGCCTGTATCCGGCCGATTTGAGGGTCCTTACGGCTATGGTGAACATCCCGGCTTCGGCCTCCTCGCCCGGAAGCCCGGTCGTTCCAGGGCCGTACCTGCGGTAAAACGGGGTGCCTTCCTCGATGGTCATCCCGTAAAGCGAGATGTGTTCGGGATTGAGGAGAGCGGCCTTTGAAAGCTCCTCTTGCCACCCGGCCAGGTCCTGGCCAGGGGTACCGAAGATGAGGTCTATGCCGATATTCCCGAACCCCGCGTCCCTGCCCCATTTAAAGGCCTGGGTTGCCCTTCCGGCGGTATGGGTCCTGCCGAGCGCGGCGAGCCTGGCGTCATCGAGCGACTGGAACCCGATGGAAAGCCTGTTTACGCCGACCTGCCTGTATCCGGCGAGACTGGACGGGGTAACGGTATCCGGGTTGGCCTCTATCGTGGACTCGATCCCGTGCGGGCCTGCGACCCCGAAGATATCGATTGCGGATGATAAGAGTTCCCCTATGGCCTCAGGGGAGAAGAGGGTCGGCGTACCGCCGCCGATATAGATGGTGCGGAGCGGGCCTGAGATGCCTTCCTCCCTGGCCCGTATCCCGATTTCCCTTGCAAGGCATCCCACATACCTCTTCTCATAAGCCCGGGCGTCTGCCGTTCCGACCGAGTTGAACGCGCAGTACGGGCATTTGCTGAGGCAGAAAGGTATGTGGGCGTAGACGCCTATTCCTTTTTCTTTTTTTCCGAGTATTCCCACAGCCTCCTGAATACGTCCCAGGGCGAGATTATTCCGAGTAGCCGGTTCCCGTCGTCCATCACCACGACCGAGTCCGCGTGCTTTTCGGGGTTTACGAGGAGGGCCGCGACTTCCATGGTCGAGGTCTCGGGCCCTACGGCCACGAAGTCGCGCTCCATGAGGTCGGAGACCTTCTTCCGGGCAAGCGAATCTATGTTACTCACGAAGTCCGGGAGCTCAGGGGCGAACTTTACGTCAGCGACAAGCCCGTCGCTGATATATTTAGGCAGTATCGCCTTCATGAGCGCGCGCGGGGTTATGACCCCCATGACCCTGTTTTGCCCGTCAAGGACGGGTATCTGCCTTACTTTTTTTTCCTTGAGCAGCCTGAACGCGTCGAGCATGGTCCCGGAATCCGGTATCGTCAGGACCTCTTTGGTCATTATGCTTGCGGCCGTCATCTCAACACCTCCTCCCTGGACTCTATCCCAGGTACCTTATATACATGTAGACCGTCGCGATTGCTATCGAAAAAAGCATGAGAGGATAAGCGATCAGCATGAACTTGAAGAACTTTATCTCATGTCCGTTCCTGTGCGCTATGCCGGCTACGACGACATTAGCCGATGCGCCTATGATGGTGCCGTTCCCTCCGAGGCACGCGCCGAGGGAGAGCGACCACCAGAGCGGCAGCACCGCCGCGTCCCCGCCGAAGGACGGGGCCATGCCCTTTATGAGCGGTATCATCGTGGCGACGAACGGGATGTTGTCCACTATGGAAGAGGCGATGGCTGACCCCCAGAGTATCACGAAACCGGTCGTAATCAACCGCCCGCCGGTCGCCTCAAGCATCATGTCAGCCATGAGCCTTATGAAGCCCACCTCTATGAGCCCGTGCACGACTATGAACAGTCCGACGAAGAAGAATATGGAGGTCCACTCCACCTTCTCCATGACGCCGTGAAGGTCTTCCTTTGATATGAAGAGCAGTATCGCGGCCCCGAAAAGGGCTATGGTGGCGGGCTCAAGGTGGAGCTGGCGCTGGAGCATGAAGCCGCCTATCACGAGCCCGAGGACCGCGAGGCACTTTATCATCAGGGGCCTGTCGGTAAGGGCTTCCGACTCCCTGAACTCCATTATCCTCTTCTTTCTTTCATCCGAGACCCTGAAGGACTTCCCGTACATGAGCTTCAGGGGTATCAGCGTGCCGACGGCCACGAGAGGCACGACGGGCCCCACTCCGAAGACGAAGTCCATGAAGGTGAGCCCGGTGGCGCTCCCGATCATGATGTTCGGCGGGTCGCCGATAAGGGTCGCCGTGCCGCCGATATTGGACATGAGTATCTGGGATACCAGGAACGGATAAGGGCTTACTTCAAGCTCCTCGGTAATGAGTAGCGTTATCGGGACGGTCAGGAGGACGGTCGTCACGTTGTCGAGGAGGGCCGAGAGGACCGCGGTCACGATTGAAAGGGATACGAGTATCCTCCAGGGGTCTCCTTTTGAAATCTTGGCGCCCTTTATGGCTATGTACTGGAACATCCCCGTCTTCTGCGAGATGAAGACTATTATCATCATGCCGATGAGGAGGCCGATGGTGTTGAAGTCGACCCCCTCGATTGCGGCCTCCTGGTTGATGACGCCGAGGACTATGAGGGCCGACGCCCCCAGGAGCGCGACAACCGCCCTGTTGATCTTGTCCCAGATGAGAAGAGCATACACGAGTGCGAATATCGCGATTGCGAGAAAAAAATCAAACTCCATAGATAAAGACTCCGATATAGGGGAAATCTGGAGAAGAGGATTGTATAGATAATATTTTCGCTGTTTAAAGTCAACAATTTACTTTTTAGACTAAAAACCATTAAAATCAAATAGTTATGATATTAATGACGTTTCGCCGTGCGCCCTGTATTTTCGACGAACCCTACGGGCCTGTAGCTCATCTTGGCTTTCCTGAGACCAGCGAGGCCCAGGTCCTGCTCCCTGTTTATGAGCTCGTACTTCTCGGCAGTATCGTGCAGGCTCCTGTTCACGAACTGGAGCCTTGAGGCCTGGGACGCCTTTCTCGAAGTGGATGACGAACGTGCGGCTGTTGAGCTCTTCGCCGAGCGTGTACGCGGCTGGCCTGCCCTCGACGAAGTATATCCCGCCCAGGCGAGCTCCTCCGAGGAGCTCGAGGCCCCTCTTTCGCCGCCTCGTAATCCCCCGGCCCGTCCTCTCCGGCACGCCATTCCTCCAGGACCGCCAAGGCGTTTTCCCTGTGCTCGGGAAGAAGAGGCCTGGCCTCATAGTTGTACCTGCCTGTAAAAGAGTTCACCAGGTTCTTCTTCCTGTGGTCTCTCCGGCCCGCGAGGCTTGAAAGCTCCTGTCGCGAATATAGGTAATCGAAGTTGTCCCTGTCCTCGGCTACACTCAAGCCCAGCTCCGAGAGCTCTTTCGCGTTTTTTTCGGTAACGCATTTCATGGAGCCGAACCTCCGGAAGAGGTCCGTAAGGAGCTCATTCGGCGGGATATTGTCAGGCAGGATGAAGAAGGCGGCCCCGTCGTCTTTTCCCGAGATGACGGGGCTTCCGTCAGGGAGCGTGGAGAGCATGTACCCGTGGTCCTTCCTGAATAGATAGAGGTTTGCGAAGGTGAGCTCCGAGACCTCCGGCTCAAGCGCCTTGAGCGCCGGTTGCAGGAAATCTCTTGCGTCCCGGGTCAGTTCCACGAATTCCGGGTACCTGGGCGGGGTAAACGGCAATGTTCCTGTCCTTTCTCGATCGCGGTCCGGGCAGGGTATATGGCCACTGCCAATTATTATTCTATCGCATGCAAAAACAGGCAGTCCAGGGAGGTTTTTTAGGCAGAAGCCGTTTTAGGTTTATGAAAATCGTTGAAATTCAGGCGGTTACCCTAAAAAATCACTTAATCGCGTCTTGAGTTTTTTCTTTTTTTTGTGACCCATGTCACTGCCGGTTGCGGGACTGCGGTGATATAACATGGGCGTGTCATAAAAAGCAAAGGAGGATAGATGGGCCATGAAGAGAATTAGCCGGTTTTTAGCCCTCTCAACCCTGTTCCTGTTCGGAGCTCCCGTAGTCGCCGGCGCGGAGCTTGTCACGATCTACGGTCCCATCTATGTGGCGAAGACGAATGCAGACGCGAAGAGCGGCACCAAGGAGGCCAGTTTCGTATTCACGGCCCCGGTCCCCGGAAACGGAAAGGTTATAGTCAGAAACGGCGGCGACTCCGGCAGGAAGTCCAGGGTCAGCAGCGCTACCATAGACCTGAACGGCGCGGGTGTGGCAGACAGGAGCGACTTCAACAACACCGTCGAGAGCCTCGATTACGACGTTGTGCTCCTTCCCGAGAACAACATGGCGGTCAGGGTGAATGCCTGCAACGCTTGCGAGCTTGAGATAACGGTACTCGGAGAGAAGCCTGCTCCCCCGCCCATCACAAGGTGGGTAAGGTAGAGTCCCGTTTTTTATTTAACAGTCCTCCAAAACTCCATCACCTGAGCTGACGACGGCTCCAGCTCTTCAGAACACCCTCACAGGCCCCGCGCCCACACCCCCCGGAACCAAAGGGCGCGGGGCCTGCCCCCCCCTTTTCGGCAGGCACGAACACCCCGGCATTGGAAGGGCTTTTCAAGGCCCGCTCGTGAAAAAACTTTTTCGGCCTTTCAGTTCGGTACGCCGGCGGGGTTTCCGCAGGGGCCTCACGTCACGCCCTTCTCACTTGACAAGCATTTTAGCGGCTGTTAAATTTGTTGGCCTATTCGGGTGAATCGTATATAATTGAAATAGCGCGGGCAAAACGGTTGCCCGGCAAGGCTTTAGGGTTCCCAGAGGGGCCGTCATGCAGGGATTTTCACAGCGCACCAGCAACGTCCTGAGGGCGATGGTACAGGATTTCATCGGGACCGCGAGCCGGTAGCTCCCGGCCATCTCCACGAACTATTCCCTCGGCGTAAGCCCGGCCACCATAAGGAACATCATGGCCGAGCTCGAGTTCCACGGGTATCTGAAGCAGCCGCACACGTCGGCAGGCAGGATACCCACGGAAAAGAGCTTCAGGTTCTATATCGACGGCATGCGGGAGCTCAGGGAGCCTGAGAAGGAGGACAAGGACCTCCTACGAAAGGGCTGCGAGCGGGCCGCAAGCCTCGAAGAGATGCTCTCGGACACGGCCAAGGCCCTCTCGTCCATAACAAGCTGCGCCGGGCTCATGTTCATACCGAGGAGGGAGAGTTTCGTAATAAAGCACATAAGCCTCCTCCCCATAGACGCGTCCGGGGTGATAGTGCTCATTGTCTCGAGGCACGGGCAGGTCGAGAGCAAGATCGTCCGCATGGAAGGGATAGCGAAGCTCGAGCTTGAGAGGATATCCAATTACCTGAACTCCTTTGCCGGCGGGCTTACACTCAAGGGCCTCCGGGCCAGGATAGTCGACGAGATGCAGAGGGACAAGAACCTCTATGACGAGCTCCTCCTGAAGGCCCTGCGGCTGGGGGCCGAAGCGCTCGAAGACAGCGGCAGGGCCGGGGAGAACGACATAGTGGTAGAGGGAAAGATCAATATCCTCGAGCAGCCGGAGTTCAGGGACGACGTCGAGAGGATGAAGAAGATATTCTCCGCCTTCGAGGAGAAGAGCCTGCTTGTAAAGCTTCTGGACAAGAGCCTTGACGAGAGCGGCATCCGCATATACCTCGGCTCCGAGAGCGCGGTCGAGGAGTTCGAGGGGCTGGGCTTCGTTACGGCCCCCTACGGCGGAAGGGAAGCGCTCGGCACGCTCGGCGTGGTCGGCCCGGTCCGCATGGACTACTCCAGGATAATCCCCCTGGTGGACTACGCCTCCGGACTCCTTACAAAGGTCCTTTAAGCTGCCCTCGACAAAAAATCACCATTAACGCTTTTGTTCCAGGGGCGCGCCTCCCGGGTTGATTTTCCGGGCGCGCGGCCCTAAATTTTATTCCGGTTTCGACATACGAAAAAAATATATAAAAGGGACCATGATGGACAGGGACGAAGGCACGGAAAAAGAGGCCCGGATGGATGCGGGGGCGGCGGAGGAAGGCGCGCCGCTTGCAGAGACGCCGGAGGAGGAGATAAGGCGCTTGAGCGACCAGCTCGAGGCCAGGTCCAGGGAGGCCGCCGGGAACTATGACAAGTACCTGAGGGCGCTCGCGGACCTCGAGAATTACAGGAAAAGGGCCGAAAGGGAGAAGGCCGAGGCCATAAGCTTCGCGAACGAGAGCCTCATGGAGGAGATACTGCCCATAGTGGACAATTTCGAGAGGGCCCTTGCCCACGCGAACGGCGAGGGGAGTATGGAGTCGCTCAGGCAGGGAGTGAAGCTCACCGTGGACCAGGTCTACGGCGCGCTCAGGAAGTTCGGGCTTCAGGAGATAAAGGCGGCAGGGGAGAAGTTCGACCCCGCGCTGCATCACGCGATATCCGAGGAGGAGACCGAAGAGGCTGAGCCCGGGACGGTCGTGAAGGAGTTCCAGAAGGGCTATCTTTTGAAAGGGAGGCTTTTGAGGCCCGCCATGGTGGCCGTTGCCAGGCGCCCGGCCGGCTCATAAGGGACGATGGACGAAAAGGATTTTTACAAGATACTCGGTATTTCCAGGGACGCGACCGTTGACGAGATAAAGAAGGCGTACCGGAAGCTCGCGCACCAGTACCACCCTGACAAGCACGCCGGGGACAAGGAAAAAGAGGACAGGTTCAAGCTCATAAACGAGGCCTACGAAACGCTCAAGGACCCGCAGAAAAAGGCCAATTACGACAGGTTCGGCTATGCGGGCTCGGGCGCCGGCTTCGGGGGGGGCGCGCCAGGCGGCTTCGGCGCCGACTTCCAGGACATCTTCGGCGAGGTCTTCTCCGACTTCTTCGGCGGGGGCGGAAGGAGGCGGCCCGGGCCGGAGCGCGGCGCGGACCTGCGCTTCGACCTCGAGATAAGTTTCGACGAGGCGGCCTTCGGGACGGAGAAGACGGTAAAGGTGGAGCGTACCGTCGCCTGCTCCGCCTGCTCGGGTAGCGGCGCAAAGCCCGGCACCCATCCCGTGACATGCTCGACCTGCGGAGGGGCGGGCCAGGTCAGGTTCCAGCAGGGGTTTTTCAGCATAGCCAGGACCTGTCCGGCGTGCCAGGGGCAGGGTAGCGTCATAAAGGACCCCTGTAGCGATTGCAGGGGGAGCGGGAAGACCAGGTCGGTTACGCCGCTTACGGTCAAGATACCGGGCGGGGTCGATACAGGCTCGAGGCTCAGGCTCGCGGGCGAAGGCGAGTACGGGGACAGGAACGGCCCGTCCGGGGACCTGTATATCTTCATCACGGTCAGGCCGCACCCGATATTCAGGCGCGAGAAGGACGACGTGATCTGCGAGGTGCCCATAAGCTTCAGCCAGGCCGGGCTCGGCGCCGAAATAGAAGTGCCCACCATCGAGGGCCCGGCCAAGCTCAAGGTGCCTGCCGGCACCCAGTCCGGGAAGCTATTCAGGCTCCCGGGCAGGGGCATCGCCTCGGTGCATACCGGAAGGCGCGGGGACGAGCAGGTCGTTATAAAGGTGGAGACTCCGACGAAGCTCAACAAGAGGCAGAAGGAGCTCCTTCAGGAGTTCGCGGAGATAAGCGGCGAGGACACGACACCGCTAAGAAAGAACTTCTTCTCAAAGGTCAAGGAAATCTTCGAATGAGAAAAGCCATAATAGCCCTCCTCGCGCTCCTTATCCTGGCCCCCGGGGCCCACGCCTTCTGGTTCAGCGACAAAACGAAGAGCGACGACCTCCTGGTAATATTCGAGGAGCTCGACCTGAAAGGCGCGGACGCCGAGACGGTCCGGAAACTCGAAGGCTACGTGGACTCGAACCCACGGTCCGACTACATGGACGAGGCCCTTCTCCGGCTCGGCCGCATTTACAAGGACAGGAAGGAGCTCCCGAAGGCCGCCGAGACGTACAGGCTCCTCCTTTTCAGTTTCCCCGCGAGCAAGTTCAGGCACGACGCCTGGATAGAGATCGGGCTCATCGAATACAGGACAGGCAGGCTCGACCAGGCCAGGGAGGCGTTCGAGGCGGTAAAGAAGGACGGGGACGCCTCTATCGCGCAGCGCGCCAAGGCCGCAAGGTTCCTCTCTGAAATAGAAAAGGCCTCGTTCGGCATAACCGTCCCCTCGAACCTCCCCGCGATAGGCGTTCTCCTCCCCTTGAGCGGCGACTACTCGTCATTCGGAGAGGACGCGCTTTCGGGCATCCTCCTCGCAGCCGGCATATTCGGCCCGAAGGCCCAGCAGGTGGAGGTCATAGTGAAGGACGTCTCGGACCCGGCCTCGGTATCCGGGGCAATCCAGGAGCTCGCCTCGAACCCGAGGGTCCTGGGCCTCATAGGGCCGCTCTTGAGCACGAACGCGCTCGACGTCGCGAGGCAGGCCCAGATGAATAAGCTCCCGGTAATCACCCTTTCCCAGAGGGAGGGGGTCACCGACGCCGGCGACTACGTATTCAGGAACTTCCTCACTCCCGAGGACCAGGCGCGGGCGCTCGCTTCGCACGCGTCAAAGGAGCTGGGCGCCAGGCGTTTCGTCGTGCTCCATCCGCAGAACTCCTATGGCACCGAGCTTGCCAGGCATTTCGAGATGGCCGTAATGGAGAACGGCGGCACGGTCGTCCGGAAGGCCTCCTACCCCCACGGCACCTCGGATTTCACCGACACGGTGAGAAGGATTTTCGGCGTTCAGACAAAGGAGCGGAAGGAAGGGAGGCGCGTAATAAGGGAGTTCGAGCCGACCATCCAGGCTGACGCGCTCTTCATCCCCGATTCCCATGAACAGGCCGCTCTCATCGCGCCGTACCTCGAATATTTCAGCATCAAGGGCGTTAAGCTCCTCGGCTCGAACGGCTGGAACTCGCCGAGGCTCGTGGAGCTCGCCGGAAAAAACGTGGAGGGCGCGGTCTTCGTTGACGGGTTCTACGCCATGAGCAGGAGGGGCGGGACCGAGGAGTTCGCGCGCGATTACGGCGCGACCTTCGGGAAGAGCCCCGGCATACTCTCGGCCCATGCCTTCGACTCGGCCCGGATGCTCCTCCATGCCGTTGCGGGCTCGGGCCCGGGCTATGGCAGAGAGGACGTGAGGGACAGGCTTAGGGGGATTAAGGAGTTCAGGGGCGCAACGGGCGCCATTTCCTTCAATCCGAGGAGGGAGGCCGTAAAGAGGCTCTTCATCCTCACGGTTGAGAACGGCCGCATCGTGGAGGCGGGCTACTGAGCGCCGGTCCCGGGCGGCCTGGACGGGACCGGTCGCGGGTTTTTAGGATTTAAGGCAACCTCTGAAAATTAGAAATTTTTCCCGCTTTTCCCGGAAGGGCGGGAATAAAAAGCGGAGCATATATGGGAATATGTGAGCATTTTTATTCACGTAACCTACGCAGAGTCCGGGGAAAATAGCAATTTTTAAAGGTTGACTTAATGCTTAAAGGAGGGCTTTAGATGGCTCTTACCCACATAGACGGGCGCGGCAAGGCCCGCATGGTAGACGTGACGGCCAAGGACGCGACCGAGAGGGTCGCGACGGCAAAGGGGCGGGTCCTCATGAAAAAGGAGACCCTGGACCTCGTCCTCGCGAACGAGGTGAAAAAAGGGGACGTCCTCGGCGTAGCAAGGGTGGCGGGGATAATGGCCGCCAAGAGGACCGGCGAGCTCATACCGCTCTGCCATCCGCTTAACATTACGAGCGTGGACGTGGAGTTCGAGCCGGTCATGGACCCGCCGGGCATCGACATCTCGGCGACCGCGAAGGTTGCTTCGAAGACCGGCGTCGAGATGGAGGCGCTCACGGCAGTGTCGGTCGCGGCCCTTACCATATACGACATGTGCAAGGCAGCCGACAAGGGCATGGAGCTCACCGATATAAGGCTTGTAAGGAAGACCGGGGGCAAGAGCGGCGATTACACCCGCGAGTGATGGCCCACGGCGAAGTCTTTCCTGTCTCCCGCAAGGCGGCGGAATTAAAGAACATAGATTATTATTTACATCAGGAGGCCTTTTCAGTTATACTCTTTGATTATGGAAAGGGACAGGCTCGAGTACTTCAAGATCCTCCTCAACGAAAAACTCGAAGAGCTCTTGAGCGAGGCGGGAAAGACCGTTTCAGGGATGAGCGGAAAGGAAGAGAACTTCCCGGACCCGACCGACCGCGCCTCCCTTGAGACGGACAGGAACTTCCTGCTCCGCGTCAAGGACAGGAAAAGCTCTAACCAAAATCAAGGAGGCCCTGAAGAGGATAGACGACGGCACTTACGGCGTCTGCGAACTCTGCGGCGAGGACATATCGGAGAAGAGGCTCGAGGCAAGACCGGTCACCACCTGCTGCATAGAATGCAAGAAGGAAGAAGAGGAATTCGAAAAAGCGAGAAATGCATAAGTAACCGGCTCTCCTCGATCCATTCGGCTCCATGCTCCCGCACGCCTCCACCAATCGCCTCTTTTTCCGCGGGGAAGAAATAATGCCAGAACTAAGAAAAGACCCGATCGTCGGAAGATGGGTCATCATCTCGACCGAGCGCGGAAAGCGCCCGTCGGAGTTCGAGTTCACCCAGCCCACGCTCAAGGCCGGCTTCTGCCCGTTCTGCCCGGGTAACGAGCCGAAGACCCCGTCCGAGGTGCTCGCGTACAGGAAGAACGGGGGTTCCCCCAACTCCTCCGGCTGGCACGTGCGCGTGGTCCCGAACAAGTACCCGGCCTTGAAGGTGGAGGGCGAGCTCAACAGGGAGGGCGACGGCGTCTACGACAAGATGAGCGGCGTGGGGGCCCACGAGGTAATAATAGAGTCGCCGCAGCACACCGACACCCTCGCCCGCATAGCTCCGCAGCAGTTCGAGGAGGTGCTCTGGGCCTACAGGGACAGGATAATAGACCTTAAAAAGGACCAGCGCCTCCGCTATATACTCATATTCAAGAACCACGGCGAGGCGGCCGGCGCGACCCTGGAACACAGCCACTCGCAGCTCATAGCCCTCCCCATCATCCCGAAGAGGGTAGCCGAGGAGCTCGACGGCTCGCTCGAATACTTCAACTTCAAGGAACGGTGCGTCTTCTGCGACATAATAAGGCAGGAAACGATGCAGGGCGTGCGCGTGGTCTCGGAGAACAGGGACTTCCTGGCCATAACCCCCTACGCGCCGAAGGCCCCATTCGAGATATGGATAATGCCCAAGGTCCACGAATCGAGCTTCGAGAACTCGCAGAAGCACCAGTACGAGAACCTCGCGCTCATCTTTTCGGACGTCCTGAAGAGAATAGACAAGGTCCTTAACTTCCCGCCGTACAACTTCATCCTGCACGCCGCGCCCGTAAAGGACAGCTCGTCCAGTTCTACCATTGGCATTCGAGCTTATACCGAAGCTTACGAAGCTGGCAGGCTTCGAGTGGGGCTCGGGCTTTACATCAACCCGACCCCGCCGGAGGAGGCGGCCAAGTTCCTGAGAGAGGCTAAGGTCTGACGCCCTGTTTCCGAACCGCTGCAAGCCGTGGTTTCAATGGAATATGATATAATAGAGGAAGTAAACGAGCTCGCCGCTTCCGGCGGAACGCTCGAAGAGAGGCTTGAAAGGGTAGCCCGGCTCTTTGCCCTTAAGTTCCATTTCGACGAGTGTCTTTTTTTCCTGGCAGGCGAGGGCGGGGCTCTTAAGCTCGCCGCCTCGTCGAGCGGGCTTTGCACGACAGGGGTACTCTCCTACGGGAATGGCGAAGGGCTTCCGGCGGTCGCAATCGAAAAAGGGGTCCTGGTAGAGGCGCACAAGGGGCCCCGGGGGGCCGAGTGGGAGGGGGTCCCGGACCGCGGCCTCGAAGGCGTCAGTACCGCGCTCGTATATCCCCTCGGCGGCAAGGGCGCGTCATTTGGCGTCGTTTATCTCAAGTCGAGGGAGAGGACTAAGCTACCGCTCGTAAAAAAGCAGCTCCTTAAGGTCGCTGCGATACAGGCGGCGCTCATGGTAAGGAACGCGGCGCTCATCGAGGACCATAGAAAGGCGCATTCGGAGCTGCTGGAGATACAGGCCAGGCTCGCAAGCTCCGAGAAGCTCCTTGCGCTCGGCGACATGGCGGCCACAATGGCGCACGAGATACGGAACCCGCTTCTGAGCATCGGCGGCTATGCGGCCAGGCTCAAAAGGCAGCTCCCGCCCGGCTCCCCGGGCCTTGTCTATCTCGACAAGATGTCGCATGAGATAGGCCGCATAGAGAAGATAATGAACGGCATCATCCGGTTCCTCAAGGACAACCTCGTGGAGCTTAAGCCGGATGACCTGAACGGCATAGTGGACGAGGCGCTTAACGTCTTTGCCGACGAGTTTTCGGCGCACGGCATAGCCGTCGAGAGGCGCTCCAGGCACGCGCCGCTTCCGGTGCTCGCGGACAGGGAGCAGATGAAGATAGCTTTTGACAACATAATAGCCAATGCGATACAGTCGATGGAAAAGGGGGGCGCGCTCAAGGTGGTGACCTCCCGCTCCGGCGATTTCGCCGTCGCCGAGGTCTCGGACACCGGCGGCGGCATCGACCCGAAGCACATCGGGTACATCTTCAACCCCTTCTTCACCACGAAAAAGCACGGCACCGGCCTGGGCCTGCCGATAGCCAACTCCATCATAACGAGGCACAGAGGGGGGATCGAGGTCCGTAACGAGGGCCGCGGGGCCTCTTTTACCATCAAGCTTCCGTATTCGGGAGCGGCGCGGCCGGGCGCCGATGTCCCGCCAGTAGAGGCGGGCCGGGCGGTCTGACCCGCCGCGGATTTCACGGACATGGAGTTTTTATGAAGAAAAGGATCCTTGTTGTCGACGACGAAGAGGGACTCCGGCTCCTTTACAAGGAGGAGCTCGAAGACGAGGGCTGGGATGTCGACCTGGCCGCCTCTGGCGAGGAGTCGCTCGAGAGGCTTGAAAAGGACTCGATAGACCTGGTGCTCCTTGACATAAAGATGCCCGGCATGGACGGGGTCGAGGTGCTCCGCCGCGTCAAGGAGAAATGGAAGGACCTGCCCGTGATACTCTGCACGGCATACCCGCACTACAAGCACGACTTCGGGACGTGGGCGTCCGACGCCTACATCACGAAGTCGTCCGACCTCACGGAACTCAAGCAGACCATCAAGGAAATCCTCGGAAAGAAACGATGATCCTCGTTACCGGCGGAACAGGTTTCGTCGGTAGCAGCCTGGCAATGGAACTCCTCCGCGACGGGAGGAGCGTGCGCTGCCTCTCAAGGCGACCGGAAAGGGCGGGCGCGCTCAGGGAGGCCGGGTGCGAGCTCGCAAGGGGCGACGTTACGAGCATCTCGACGGTCTTGAAGGCCATCACGCCGGAGGTGGAGGCCGTCGTCCACCTCGTGGGCATACTGAACGAGTCAAGGGGCTCTACCTACAGGGGCGTCCACGTCGACGGCACGCGTAACGTTATCGACGCGTGCAGGGGGATGGGGGTTTCCCGGCTCATACACATGAGCGCGCTCGGGGCCAGGGCCTCGTCCGGAAGCGCTTACCACAGGACCAAGTGGGAAGCAGAGGAGCTGGTCCGCTCATCCGGGCTCGAGTACACGATATTCAGGCCCTCAGTGATATTCGGCAGGGGGGACCATTTCACGACCGTCCTTGCCAGGGCCATGACGTGCCTGCCTGCCGTATTCGTGCCCGGGGACGGCAGGAGCAGGATGCAGCCCGTTTCCGTAAACGATGTCTCCAGCGCGTTCGCCATGTCGCTTGCAGGGAAGCCGGCGAAAGGGAGGTCCCTCGACCTGGCAGGGCCGGAAGCGCTCAGCTCGACGAGGTAATCGACAGGATAGGCGCAGCGATCGGCGGGAAAAGGCGGAAGGTCCACGTGCCGATGCTCCTTTTGAATATGAACGCCTTCCTGGAAGATGCTTCCCAGTCCCCGTCTCAAGGAGTCGCTTAAGATGTCCTGAGGACAATACCACCTCGATGAACGCCTGGTGGAGGTCTTCGGACGGTCCCGGAAAGCCTTGAAACCGGGATGAAGGCGTACCTCAACTGACATCGGGGCCGGGACCCTGCCATTCCGTCCATCCGAAATCACCTCTTGCTTACTCCTCCCCAGTCCTATCGCACTGTAACCGCGTTCTTTTGCCTGAGCCGCCCAATAAACACTTGGGGGTTTCCTTTTTGATAAGAATAGCTATTGCGTCATTTCGGGGTTAGCTCAGATGGGAGAGCGGCTGGTTCGCAATCAGCAGGCCACCGGTTCGATCCAGTACCTCCACCAGATCTTTTCCGCGCCCGAAAGGGTGCCTTTCGGGACGCGCTCAGATATTCCTTGCTACTCATTAAGGCGGGTAAAGACATCCGGAAGCAGTGCGCCATGCGCAAGAACAGTGAACTAACCTGATGGCGGTCAAAAAATAGGCGAAATCCTCGTCGAATCCGGGCTCTTGAGCGGGGACCAGGTCGAAGAGGCGCTTAAAGAGAGCAGGCGCAAGGGAAGCGGCTCGGCAGCATACTCGTCAGCAAGGGCTATGCGACCGAAATGGACATCGCCCAGACGCTCTCGTTCCAGCTAAACCTGCCCTACATAGACATCGATTCGGCGATAGACCCTGAAGCCCTCAAGCTCGTCCCAGAGTCCATAAGCAAGAAATACCTCCTCATACCGCTATCGAGGGAGGGGAAGGTCCTGAACGTGGCCATGTCGGACCCCCTGAACCTCAACGCGATAGACGACCTTCGTTTCTCGACCAGCCTGGAAGTGAGGCCCCATGTCGCCACCATCGCCGACGTGACGACCGCCATAAACAGGTATTACCGCCTGAACGAGCCCATAGAGAACCTGGTCCAGGACCTGAGGAAGGACCAGTACGTCGAGGTGGTCCACGAGCCGGAGTTCGACGACCTCTCGAACTTCATACAGAAGAGCACCACCCCTCCCATCATCAAGATGGTCGACTCCATAATCATCCAGGCCATAGACCTCCGGGCGAGCGACATACATATCGAGGCCCAGGAGAACTTCGTAAGGCTCAGGTTCAGGATAGACGGCATAATGAGGGAGGTAATGCAGCTCCCGAAGTGGGTCAGCGGGCCGGCGGTCTCCAGGATAAAGGTGATGGCCAAGATGGACATCGCCGAGAGGAGGAACTCCCAGGACAGGAGGATAAAGGTGAGGCTCGGAAGAAGTCCTGGACCTGAGGGTCTCTCACTCCCCACCCAGTACGGCGAGACGGTCGTCATGCGGGTCCTCGACCCCAAGGCCGCGGCCCTCGGCATCGACAGGCTGGGCTTCTCCAAGACCGACTCGAAGCGCCTCCTCGGCATAATAAAGAGGCCGCAGGGGGTGGTCATAGTGACGGGCCCCACTGGCAGCGGAAAGTCCTCGTCGCTCTACGCGATGGTCTCCCACATAAAGAACGAGAAGATAAACATAATCACCATCGAGGACCCGATAGAGTACGAGCTCAGGGACGTTAGCCAGGTGGCCGTTAACGACAAGGCCGGTCTGACCTTCGCCCACACGCTGAGGTCGGTCCTCAGGCAGGACCCCGACGTGATACTCGTGGGCGAGATGAGGGACGAGGAGACCGCGCTCATTGCCCACCAGGCCTCCATGACGGGCCACCTCGTCTTCTCGACCCTTCACACAAACGACGCGGTCTCCTCTGTAACGAGGCTCAAGAACATGGGGATACCCGGATACATGGTGGCCTCGGCCCTGAACGGCATAGTCGCTCAGAGGCTGGTAAGAAGGATATGCGACCACTGCAAGGCCCCGTACGCGCCCGCGCCCGACGAGGCCGTGTATTTCCCTCCGAAGACCAGGCTCTTCCGCGGGAAGGGCTGCGGCAAGTGCGGCGGGAGCGGCTTTTACGGCAGGGTCGGCGTCTTCGAGATACTGGTAATGGACCGGAATTTAAGGAAGCTCATATCAGCCGACGCGCCTGAGGAGGAACTTTATGATGCCGCCCTGGAGGGGGGCATGGTAACCCTCCAGAAGGACGGGTTCCAGAAGGTGCTTGAGGGAGTCACCACGCTCGACGAGCTCGGAAGGGTCGTGTACCTTAACGAGGACAGGGAATAGGGCTCTCAAAAAAATATCTGCTTTTCAGAAATCCATTCAGGGCGCGGGCCAATCCCGCGCCTTTTTTTTTGCAGCAGCCGCCCCTCCCGTCAGTCCGCGGCCTTAGCCTGCACCTTCGAGTAGACCAGGAGCCCTATTACCAGCACCAGCACTATAAGCGCGTGGACCGAGAGCTGTATGACGCCGGTCTGCCAGTCCGCCTCGCCGAGCCCGAGGCTCATCTGGGTCAGGAGCAGGCCCCTTATGCTCGCGATGACGCCTATATAGAAGAACGGGTTCAGCGAGAAGGCCTGCCTGTTTATCTGGCGCATTACCTGCCTGAAGAGCTCCATTATTATAAGGACGAACATGAGGTCGCTTATGATGTGGGGGATGGAATGGTCCGAGAGGTAGACGAAGTCGCTTATCGCCTCGACCAGAAGCAGCACGGCAGCGCCGATTATGCCCAGGGCGACCGCTACAAGAATGAGATCGTCGAGGCGGGGGAGATATTTGTAAACCAGGGGCAATAAAGTGCCATTTCCTTTTTCAATCCTGATTTCCGCCATAAGCCTCCTATTTAAGGTTCAGTTCCCTCCTGCTCCATATATTTTATTACTTACGGGCCGGGAATTCAAATAAATGAGGGGGGCGCGGGTTTTGCCCGCGCCCCCCTCCATTGCGCCGTTATCCTCGCCAGCTCAGTAGGCGCCGCTCCCCGCGGACCCGCCGCCGTCGTACCCGACGAAGGGCCGGAGGTAATTCGAGTCGCGGCCCCAGAGTGAGCACCTTTTCGTCCAGGTGCTCTCAGGGTGCGTCATGATGAGTTCGCGGCAGACCTCCGAGAGCTTGTTGGTCTCGCCCGTGAGCTTGAAGGTGGCCGCGCCGAGGTAGTACTCGGCCTCTGGGACGAGCTCGGAGCCGGGATAGTCCTCGGCCAGCATCTCGAATTCCCTGGCGGCCTCCTCGTTCCTGCCGAGGTGGAAGGCCGACAGGCCCTTGGAGAGTATGAGCTGCGGGATGAAGTCCTCGGCCGGGATATACCCTTCCCAGCGCTCGAGGGCGTTCCCTTCCTCGTCGCAGACCACGAAAGCCGGGGTCCAGCCCACCCTGAAGCGCTCGGCCATCGCCTGGTTCTCACCCACGTCTATCCGGACCGGCACGCACTCGCGCTCGATGGCGGCTATGACGGATTCGTTGGTCAGCACCTCGTTCATGGTCTTCTCGGAGCCCTCGCACCCCTTGGCTGTGAAAACCATTAACGGGAGCCTCGTGCCCCCCCTTGCCTCCTCAATAGCCTCGGAAAGGCTTCTTTTCCATTCAATGCTTCTCATAACCCACCTCCGTTTGAAAAAACAACAGCACTTACGTCGATGTTGAAAGTCATTTTCATTATATCGCCAGCCGGGCTGCTGTCAAATACCGTCAAAAACATAACCGGGCAGGTGTTTTTCCGCGGCGCTTGCCGGGTATGGCTTGACATGGGGCGCCGGTTTCTGTAGATTATCGGCTCGAATGGACAGAATACTTTCAGCAAGCCGTTACCTCGTCATCATCCCGGTCGTGGTCATGCTCTTTGCCTCGGCAGCGGCTTTCCTCTGGGGCGGGTACAGGACAATAGTCGTCCTTCTGCACCTCGTCTCGTCCGCAGGCACCTCGGAGGAGGGGCATGCCATAATCGAGCTGATCCCGATAATGGACACCTTCCTCATTGCCACGGGCCTCCTCATCTTCGCCATCGGGATGTACGAGCTGTTCATAGGAAAGGTCCAGCTCCCCGCGTGGCTTGTCATACACGACCTGCACGACCTTAAGGCCAAGCTCGGGAGCGTAATAATACTCGTCATGGCAGTCGCCTTCCTCGAAAACCTGATCCACTGGAAGAACGCCTGGGAAACGCTCCTTTTCGCGGTCGGCATTGCCGTAGTCTCGGCCGTCCTCATAGCATTCAACTACTACATGGGCAAGGACTGAAGCTACGGCCATGTAGCGGATTCCCAGGGCGGTCCCCGCTTGACATATCCCGCCGTATGGCTATAATTTAACGGGCTGCTTAAAAAGACCAATCTGCTGCGCCGTCTTCAAAATTCGTGATTGAGGCATGCAATAAAAGTACGCCTCACCCGCATCTTTCGGCTCCTTGCAGCTCGGCCTTTTTGAGCGCCTGTATATGAATAGATATTGGCAGCCCTTTTAGCGGAAACCGCCTCGGCAAAAACCTTAGACCCCATCAGAAGAGCCTTTCATCCAGAGCCCATATTCCTCCATGCAGGTTTCGAGAATATCGAGCAGGGCGGAAGAGTCCGCGTGGGAAGAAGCCCATGCGGGATTTTCCCGGAGCGAGACCGGAGGCCCCTTGTCGGAAACGAAGCAAAGGAAGATACTGGTCGTCGACGACGAGGAGACCGTGGGCCTCGGGATGAGCGAGATATTGAGGGACGAGGGGTTCGATGCCGCATACGCCGTGAACGGCAAAGAGGCGATAGAGGCGGTGAAGGACTGCCATTACTCGCTCATCTTCATGGATATTATAATGCCCGGGATGAACGGCCTCGAGACCTTCAGGGAGATAAAGAAGATAAGGCCCGCCGCAAAGGTCGTCCTTTTTACCGGGTACTTCAGGGACGCCGAGGACGCGATACTCCAGGGCGTAAAGGAGGGCATGATAGACGAGTTCATAAGGAAGCCGTATTTCGCAGACGAGATAGTGCGCTCGGCGAACAAGTACGCCTGAAGACCCCTTCCGGGAAGACCTTTTCTCCTAACAGGCTGCTGAAAAATCCATCTGCGTCGAAGGCTGCGTCGCTTGACACTCCGGCGTACACGAAGAGTACGCCTCATTCCTAAGCTCCCCTGTTCCTAATGGGGGCCTCGCATCTGGAGCTTTTTGAGCAGCCTGAATAAAAAGGAGTTTTTCAGCAAGCTGCTAAAAATCCCCCTTTTTTTGCATGAGACGACTTGCACCCCCCTCTTCTCTCCTGAGGCTTCGGACAGGCCCAGAAAGCTTTTTAAAAACTCCTTCTAAACCGCAGATTTCTCTTGACAAGTTTGAGTTTGATTTATAAAATAAGTTTAATTTTATATGCCAGATTATTTTTGAACTTAATAATGTTCCCTTCATTCAATTACAGGAGCAATCATAGGGGTGGGCATAAGAACTCCGGAACTTCTATTAAAAATCGATATTCCCAGGCAAAAGCTCTATTACCTTGAGCAGAAGGGGTTTATAAAACCCCGGAAGATCCTCATCGGGGACAAGGAGTTCAGGGAGTATTCTGAAGAGGACGTAAAGAAGGTCGAATTCATCTGGAAATACCTTAAAAAGGGTTTCAAATACAAGATAGCCTACGAAAAGGCTATGGAAGAGCTCCAGAACCCGCAGCTGAACCTGGTCAAAACCGAAAAACCCGCTTAGACGGTAGGAGGAGCAGAATGGAATGGCTTTCAATAAGCTCTGAACCGCCCAGTAGCAAAGCGGCTAAAGTCGCGGTAAGGTCCGACTTGGCTGAGTATATCGAGTGCCCCTCTTCAAGGCCCGAGAGCTGGAACGACTGGAGATGGCAGCTCAAAAACCGCATCACCTCCCTTGAGGCGTTGAAAGACCTCATACCCCTTACCCGGCGGGAAGAGGAAGGAATCAAGCGCGCCACCGGCCGCCTGGCCATGGCCATCACCCCCTATTTTCTCTCGCTCATCGACAGGCAAGACCCAAAATGCCCCATAAGGAAGCAGGCAATACCGAGGCTCGAGGAATTCAGCGTTTCATCCTGCGAGATGGTAGACCCATGCGGTGAGGACTCCCATTCCCCGGTCCCGGGGCTCGTACACAGGTACCCTGACAGGGCGCTCCTCATAGTTACCGACTCCTGCGCCATGTACTGCAGGTATTGCACGAGGAAACGGATGGTCGGGGAAGAGCACCCGCCCATGCCCATAGACCGCTTCGACGATGCGATAAAGTACATCAAGTCGAAAAAATCCATAAGGGACATCCTCATCTCGGGCGGCGACCCGCTCATGATGAAGACCGAGGTCCTCGAGGACTATATTAAAAGGCTCAGGGCCATACCGCACCTTGAGGTGATCAGGATCGGCACCAGGGTGCCTGTGACGCTGCCCATGAGGGTGACCGGCGAGCTCGTCGCGATGCTAAGGAAATACCACCCGCTCTATATAAGCATACACTTCTCGCACCCGAAGGAGATCTCTGCCAAAACGACATCCAGGCCGCGCATCGAGGCTCATCGACTCTGTTGACAGAGAGCCAGTCCGCCTAGGGCGTGAAGATTTCGAGGCTCGAAGCTTGATAAACCGAAACCGATTATACTTTCATGATGTAAAGGGAGGTATTTGCCGGCCAGCAGCGTCCAGAGATGGATGCGAAAAACTTTCAACCGGAGGCGAGCGTCATATTAAGATCGGTCTTTGCGCTGGTGGTTGGCTGTGTTTTTGCATTCTCTGTCCCGGCTCACGCGGAGCCTTACGTCTCTGCCTATTTCGGTGCTGCGATGCCGCATGATTCCGACGTGAGAGACAACATAGGCCTTGGTTTTACAGGCGAGTTTACCTTTGACACGGGCATTGCCGCGGGCGCAAAGATAGGCTGGATGGCGAGGGTGGCCGGGTTGGAGCTGGATTTCAACTGGCACGAGTCCGACCTCGACGAGATAACCGTCAGACAGCTTGGGTCGGCGTGGACGCGGAGATGAAGGTATATTCAGCTACGGCAAACCTCATATTCCGCTACCCGGGAGAGATAATAAGGCCTTATATCGGGGCTGGCGGGGGCTTCTTCCGCGGGAAGATCAATAACGTCGGCGTCCAGGGAGAGACGTTCGCCGGAGATGACGACGAGGAATGGGGCTGGCAGGCGCTGGCCGGAGTCGATTTCCTCGTAACGCCCAGCATCTCGCTCTTCGCGGAGTACAAATACAGCCGTGTTGACTTCAGCTTCGGAGGCGAGATAGAGGTCGACCTCGATTATGAGGTGAGCCAGGCCTACGGGGGAGTATCCTATCATTTCTGAAGCGACCTCTAAAAATCGATCTTTTCCCCCGGACTCCGGGAGTTACTGGAAAAGCGGGAAAAATCTCTATTTCTAAAGAGGCCGTTTTAAAAAAATCCGGTTTCAAGGCTGGAAGAAAAAGGCCGCCCCCTTCGGGCGGCCTTTTCAGTTTCTGCTGACGCCCTGGGGCCTCAGGCCAGAGACCGCCTTCGAGCTCATAAGGAGCGGCCCGAGCGTCCGGGGTCGGTCGCGGATATGGCGACCGCGCCGAACCTACGTGCAAGGTTGATTACGACAGCCTGGTCCATAGGTCGATTTTATTGAATACGAGTAGCGCGGTATCTCCTTAAGCCCTATCTCGTCAATATCTTTCGACAGTCTCCATCCGCCTCGAATGCGGGCTGCTCGCGTCGACCACGTGCATTATGAGGTCCGCGTCCTCCATCTCCTCAGCGTTGCGCGAACGCCTTGAAGAGGTCGGCAGGCAGGCCATAAGGCCGACCGTGTCCGTTATGACCGCGTCGCGCTCCCTCGGGAAACGGAGCCTCCGGGAGGCGGTATCAAGGGTGGCGAAGAGCTTGTCCTCGGCCAGGGTCGAGCTCCTGGTAGCGCGTTAGGAGCGTAGATTTGCCTGCGTTCGTATAGCCGCAATGGATATTATGGGTATGCCATCGGCCGCCTCTTCTCCTCTCGAACCTGGCGGCTCAGCGACTTTAGCTCCTTTTCGGTGCGCGATCCTGTCCTGCACCCGCCTCGGTCCACCTCCAGCTTCGTCTCGCCCGCCCCTTCCGCCGATGCCGCCCATGAGCCTGGATAGCGAAGTGCCCTTCCTGTGAGCTTCGAAGGAGGTACTTGAGCTGCGCGAGCTCGACCTGCACCTTGCCGTCCCTCGAGTGCGCCCTTCTGGCGAATATGTCGAGTATGAGCTGGTCCTGTCGATTACCTTAAGCCCGTGATCTCGCCGAGTTCCCTGGTCTGCGTTGGCGTAAGCCCTGGTCGAAGATGATGAGGGTCGCGTTCTTCTGGAGGCCCTGATTGCGCCCTTTATCTTGCCCGTGCCCATCAGGTACTTAGGGTTCAGGCGCTCAGGCCTCTGGCAGACCATGTCCAGGACGTCCACCTGGTCGGTCCTTGCGAGCTCCTTCAGTTCTTCAAGCGATTCCATCTGCTCGTCTTTCGGACGGGTCGCCACGCTCACCAGTATGGCCCGCTCCCGCCTGTCGCTTACGTCCCTTGTGACCGCGCGCCCCATCTCCTCCTCAAGGGAGACTATGAAGCTCTCGGCGTCGGTATCGAGGGAGTGGAACGGCACCGGGGGCCCCACATCGTACATCGGGCCGTCCGGGTAATAGGGAAGGAGGTGCGCGGTGTAGGCGTCAGCCGGCAAGCCGTCATCCTTTACGCCTATGGCGGTCATGAGGTCGAGCCTGAGAAGGGCCAGGTCCGTGAGGTCGTCCTGCGTAAGGGGCTCGTTCTTCAAGTGCGTATGCACGCACCGCAGGCCACGGAGGAGCCTTCTTCCGAGGGGATAATCCGGGAGGACGGGAATCACGATCTCCCTTTCGTCTCCGATTATCACCGCGACAACCGCACCCCTCCTGTTTATGATTACGCCTATCTGCCTCTTTATTTCCTTCGAAAGGCCCGCCATGTACCGGCCGAGCTCGGGGGTTATGACCCTCGAAGGCGGGACCCTCCGCTGATATATCCTCTCCGCGGCCTTCAGCTGGCTCGCCTTCAGGCCAGAGAGGTTTCCGAATAGCTGTGCTATGTATGTACCTCCGTTTATTTTTTAAAATTATAGCATATGGACGGCTCAAAACAAATCCCCATTAAACCGCATCTTTGCATCCGTGGGCCGGGCATGGCGGAGGGGTTGAATATTTACTCGAAAAGTTGTATTTTGAGTGCAATCGGACGGGGCTTCGGCCACTGCATTTTTCGGATTCCTGGAGAACGGAATGGAGCAGTATTTCCTGATAGCGACGATAGTAGTCGTTGCGATATTCTGGATCATAATCCATAGGCTCAAGTGAGCCGGTTTCCCTTTGGATACTGGGGAGGGCGCGGGAGCGGTGTTCCGCGTTCGAGGCTTTTCGTCTTTGCATTCAATCAGGGACGGCAAGGTTTTTCAAGCCAGGGGGAGGTGCGACGATGGTCGGGGATTTGAGCCTGCTTATCGGGGGAGAGCGGAGGACCTCCGGAGACGTGCTGGAGGTGAGGAGCCCTTATGACGGGTGCCTCGTTGGAAAGACTTTCCTTGCGGACGACGCCCAGATAGAGGTGGCGCTCGCATCCTCCGAGGCCTCTTTTCAGAAGCTCAGGAAAATGCCCGCGTACAGGCGCTCGGAGATAATAGCCGGTGTCGCCCGCGGGATCGAGGAGCGGGGCGATGAATTCGCCAGGACCATCTCCCTCGAATCCGGCAAGCCCATAAGGGACTCGAGAGCTGAGGTCAAGAGGGCGGTAACGACCTTCCAGCTCGCCTCAGAGGAGGCGAAGAGGCTCGGCGGCGAGGTCATACCCCTGGACATAAGCC
Organism: Deltaproteobacteria bacterium; assembly: GCA_015075075.1. Classification (GTDB taxonomy): domain Bacteria; phylum Desulfobacterota; class GWC2-55-46; order GWC2-55-46; family GWC2-55-46; genus UBA5799. The sequence continues at coordinate 23,750 of JABTVA010000010.1, forward strand.
CGAGGCTCAGAGGAGGTTCGGCATCTTAAGGAGGTTCCCGGTCGGGACAGTCCTCAGGATTTCCCCTTCAACTTTCCCCTGAACCTTGTCGCCCATAAGGTCGCGCCGGCGATGGCCTCCGGGAACCCGATGCTCCTTAAGCCCTCGCCCAAGACCCCGCTTACGGCCCTCATCTTAGGTGAGATAGTGGCAGGGGCCGGCTGGCCCGCCGGAGGCCTTAACGTCATAAACTGCACGAACGAGCAGGCCGGGAGGATATGGAAGGACGAGAGGGTAAGGAAGCTCACCTTTACCGGGAGCGCGAAGGCGGGCTGGGCCTTGAAGGCCCTCGCGGCGGAGAGGAAGGTCACCCTCGAGCTCGGCGGGAACGCGGCCGTCATCGTGCACGGGGACGCGGACATTGAGTTCGCCGCGAAGAGGTGCGCGCTGGGGGCCTTCTCCAACGCCGGCCAGGTATGCATATCGGTGCAGAGGATATATGTCGAAAAGCGCGTATTCGAGGAGTTCAGGGACAGGTTCCTCTCCGAATGCAAGGCATTGAAGACCGGCGACCCGCTCGACGAGATGACCGATATCGGGCCCATGATAGACGAGGCCGCGGCAAAAAGGGCCGAGGAATGGGTTATAGAGGCCGTTGCCGGCGGAGCGAGGATAATCTCGGGCGGCAGGCGGAAAGGGAACGTGATGGAGCCCACCGTGCTTACGGGAACAAGGCCGTCAATGAAGGTCTGCTCCGAGGAGGTCTTCGCGCCTGTCGTGTCCCTTGAGCCTTATTCCGTGTTCGATGAGGCGATAGGCGATGTGAACAGGGGACGCTACGGTCTCCAGGCAGGGGTGTTCACAAGGGACATGGGCAGGGTTTTCGAGGCCTTCGAGACGCTCGAGGTCGGGGGGGTGATTGCCAATGACCTTCCGACTTACAGGGTGGACAACATGCCCTACGGAGGCGTAAAGATGAGCGGCTTCGGCAGGGAAGGGGTAAGGTACGCGATAGAGGAGATGACAGAGCCGAGGCTCCTGGCCGTAAATTACTGATTTTTATTCCCGTCCTTCCGGGAAAAACGGGAAAAATCTCAAATTTTTAGAGTTTGCCCGAAATCGCTCTTTGGCGCCTGGGAAAATCTCCGGGTTTTCAATCCGGTATTGGTCTTGAAAGCTCAAATTTCCCATGCAAAAGCGGCAGGGAAATGGTATAAAGACAAGAAGGCCTTCCAAAAAAAATCTTGTAATTCGTTTTTCATTGGGTTAGTATACTGTATACAATGAAGCCTCGTCCCGAGGCCTGTCTTGAAAACAAAAATCCTGAAGGGTGGTGATAGATTTTGTCTCTTAAGATCACAGAAGATTGCGTTGCCTGCGGGGTCTGCCTGCCGGAGTGCCCTGTAAACGCCATTTCCGAAGGGGATATATACGTAATCGACCCCAATCTCTGCATCGAGTGCAAGGGCCATTTCGACACCCCGAAGTGCGCCGAGGTTTGCCCGGTCGATTGCTGCGTGCCTGCCTAAGGCGTTATTCCCGGGCTCCGGGCCTGCTCATAATAAATCCTGAATACAAAAGAGCGGCAATAAACCGAAGCTTTTTATCCTGGCATTTTGCAGAAGCACCGACCCGGCCCTGCCGCAAGGCAGGGCCGGGCATAGTATACTCTGGACGGCTTTATAACCCCGGTTGCGGGGTTCTTTTTTCTTCGTGTAAGTTCCTCGTTCTTTTTCGAGTTGCCGCTGTCTTTGGCAACGGAAGGCCGTGAGATGAGAGAATTCGCTGTTTTCTGGGGCTGCACCATACAGGCCCGCTTCCCGTTCATTGAAAAGTCCACCCGCCTTGTCCTCGAGAGCTTCGGGCTCCCGTACAGGGACATAGACGGGTTTACCTGCTGCCCGGAGAAGTCGCTCGTAAACAACGTCGACCGGGGGGCTTTCGTGCTCACGGCCGCAAGGAACGTAGCGCTCGTGGACGAACTCGGGCTCGACCTCGTAAGCCCCTGCACGGGCTGCGTATCCAACCTTTCGACGGTCAAGGGCGAGCTTAACTCCGACCCGCGCGAGAAGGCCGAGGTTAACGGGCTCCTTCGCGAGGTAGGCCGCGAGTTCAAGGGCGCATCGAAGCTCCAGCACCTCGTCCCTTTCTTCCACGACACCGTCGGCATACACAAGATAAAGCAGAAGATAAAGAGGGACTTTGCAGGCATGAGGATAGCTCTCCACTACGGCTGCCACATGATAAGGCCGTCCCATGCGCTTAAGAACGACGACCCGCTGAATCCCGTCAAGTTCGACAACATCATACGGGGCCTCGGGGCCGAAAGCCTCCAGTTCCTCACAAAGCTCATGTGCTGCGGCCAGGGGCTCGACAGGGTGGACGCCCACGACAGGGCCCTCGATTTCGCCCGCGTGAAATTGAAGGAGTTGAAGGCCATAGGAGCCGACGCCTTGGTACTCTGCTGCCCTTCGTGCTTCCTCCAGTTCGACAACAACCAGTTCCTGATGGAGAAGGAAGGGGAGAAGCTCGGCGTCCCTGTAATCTACTTCACCGAACTCCTGGGACTTGCCCTGGGCTACGACGCCACAGAGCTCGGGATGACGAGCCACAGGGTGGATTGCTCGCCTTTCATCTCGAAATGGGAGGCATTATCCAGGAGGCCCTCGCCCTCAGCCAGCATGGAGGCCGGGCTTACCGGCCCGAGCGCGCTGGGCTAAGGAGGTTTTCCATGCTCGAAACCAGGCTCAATTTCAAGCTCCTCGAGATGTGCTCCAGATGCGGCGCGTGCTATTCGATATGCCCGTCCTGCATGAACATCCCGGGCTACGACCCGAGGGAGGTCATAAGGGACATACTCTCAGGGGACCACGAGAGGTGGCTCTCCTCCCGCCACATCTGGGAGTGCCTCGAATGCCACTATTGCGTCGAGATATGCTACCAGCACTACGGCTTCGAGAACGCCATGACCGCGCTCCGCATGGTGGCGGCCAAAAAGGGCATGCACCCGCCGCAGGTCAAGAGGGGCTGGGACATGTTCGTCAAGACCGGCAAGCTCGGCGAGCCGGCCCTGCCCGCGCGCAAGAAGTTCGGGCTCCCGGAGCCGAAGGCCTCGGGCGGCGACGAGTTCAGGAAGCTCTACGCGCTCTTGAAGGAGAAGCGAGGGGAAGCGAAATAAAATAATGGGAGGCGACCTCTAAAACTTGGGGAAAAGATCGATTTTTAGAGGTCGCTGAGAAGGTGAAAAGCCGTGAACCACAATTACCAGAAGGACATATCGGGCTGCGGCCTTACGGGCCTCATAAGCAGGAAGAGGAGGAGGGTGAGCGGGAGCCACATAGTAAAGTCGCTCTGCCTCATGACCGACAGGGGTAACGGCCTCGGCGCCGGGTATGCCGCCTACGGCATATATCCCGAGTTCAAGGACTTCTACGCGTTCCACATAATGTACGACGAGCCTTCGGTGAGGCGGACCGTCGAGGATGTCCTCAAGGCAAGCTACCATATCGAGAAGATCGAGGAGATACCGACGAGCCCGGTAAAGACCATACCCATCAGCCCGCTCCTCGTCAGGTACTTTGTCGAGCCTCTGAAGGAAAAGCTCGTGGGCGACGTGGAGGAATCCGACTTCGTAGTATCCACGGTCATGAGGGTCAACTCCGAAATAGAGGGCGCTTACATCTTCAGCTCCGGAAAGAACATGGGCGCCTTCAAGGGCGTGGGAAACCCCTCGGACATAGCCGAGTTCTTCAGGATCGGGGAGTACGAGGGCTATATCTGGACCGCGCACACGAGGTTCCCGACGAACACGCCGGGCTGGTGGGGCGGCGCGCACCCCTTTACCCTCCTCGACTGGTCGATAGTGCATAACGGCGAGATATCGTCGTACGGGATAAACAAGAGATACCTCGAGATGTACGGCTACAAGCTTACGCTACTTACCGATACCGAGGTCGCGGCCTATCTCCTCGTCCTCCTCATAAGGAGGCACGGGCTTTCGATACCCGTGGCCTGCTCGGCGCTCGCCTCGCCCTTCTGGAAGAACATAGACCGCATGGACGAGGGCGAGAGGGAGGCGCTTACCGCGTTGAGGCTCACCTACGGGAGCGCGCTCCTTAACGGCCCCTTCTCGATACTCTTCGGGCACAGCAGGGGGCTCGTCGGCATAAACGACAGGATAAAATTGAGGCCGCTCGTGGCCGCGATAAAAGACGACGTGACGTACATGGCCTCAGAGGAGTCGGCCATAAGGGCCATATGCCCCTCGCCCGAGAAGGTATGGGCCCCCAGGGCCGGAGACCCGGTCATAGTGGACCTCGAGGACTGAATTCGCGGGCCGCTTTAAGGCGCGGCCCATTGAGCAATGCAGGAGGAATACGGTAATGTTCAGAAGCCTTGCCCCGCCTGAGTATCTGGCGACTATAGACAGGGTAAAATGCATTAGGTGCAAGAGGTGCATCCAGAACTGCGGCTGGGGGGTATACTCCTGGGGCGGGGACAAGGTCCTCATAGACACCTTTAAATGCGTCAAATGCCTCAGGTGCTATCACTACTGCCCCGAGGAGGCCATAGAGATAAAGGACAACCCCACCCGCTTCAAGCAGAACGCATACTGGGGCTACAATAACATCAGGAACATCAAGAAGCAGGCCGAGACCGGCGGTATCCCGCTTACGGGCATGGGGAGCGACCTCCCTTACACGATACTCTTCGATAACCTCCTTATCGACGCCTGCCAGGTCACGAACCCTTCCATCGACCCGCTCCGCGAGCCGATGGAGCTACGTACCTACCTCGGCAAGAAGCCCTCGAGCGTGAAGATAGAGAAGGGGAAGGACGGCAAGCTCAAGCTTGCGGAGCCGGCTCCGCCGCAGATAAAGCTCGAGGTCCCGATAATCTTCTCCCCCATGTCCTACGGCTCCATAAGCCTCAACGCCCAGAAGGTGCTCGCCACCGCCGCCAGGGAGTGCGGCATAGTGATGAACACGGGCGAGGGGGGCCTCCACGAGGACCTGGTGCCGTACAGGAAGAACATCATCGTTCAGGTCGCATCCGGCAGGTTCGGCGTAAACCCGGACTACCTGAACGCGGGCGTCGCGGTCGAGATAAAGATAGGCCAGGGCGCAAAGCCCGGCATAGGCGGCCACCTCCCCGGCGAAAAGATCCCCCTTGAGGTCGCCAAGACCAGGATGATACCTGTCGGCACGGACGCGCTCTCTCCGGCCCCTCAGCACGACATATACTCTATAGAGGACCTAAGGCAGCTCATATACGCCATAAAGGAAGCCACGAACTACAAGCCCGTGTCGGTCAAGATAGCCGCGGTGCATAACGTCGCGGCCATCGCCTCGGGAATAGTGCGGGCAGGCGCGGATATCGTGTACCTGGACGGCTTCAGGGGAGGCACCGGCGCGGCGCCCTCCATCATAAGGGACCACCTCGGCATCCCCATAGAGCACGCGCTCGCGGCGGTTGACGACAGGCTCAGGCAGGAGGGCATAAGGAACGAGGCCTCCATCATAGCCGCCGGCGGCATAAGGTCGAGCGCGGACGTGGCCAAGGCCATAGCCCTCGGCGCGGACGCGGTCGGAATAGGCACCGCCGCCCTCATCACGATGGGCTGCACCACCTGCGGCAAGTGCTACACCGGGAACTGCTCCTGGGGCATAACCACCCAGAGGCCCGAGCTTACGGCTAGGCTCGACCCCGAGGTCTACGCCGAGAGGCTTATAAACCTCATACACGCCTGGACGCACGAGCTTAAAGAGATACTCGGCGCGCTCGGCATAAACTCCATCGAGAGCCTGAGGGGGAACCGCGAAAGGCTCCGCGGAGTGGGGCTCGACTCCTTTACTCTCGACATCCTGGGAGTAAAGCCGGCGGGCAGATAGCCTTATATCCAGACCTGAAGGGAATCTGAAGATGGTAAAGATAGACGCAAAAGGGACGTATTACCGCGACCTCAATAAAAAGGTCCGCGAGGCGGTCGAAAAGGGCGAGAAGGAGATAGTCCTCGAGAACGTGAACGGCCAGTACTACATAGGCGACGGCTTGAGGGCCAAGGTCTCCATAACCGTGGAAGGCGTTCCTGGCAACGACCTCGCGGCCTTCATGGACGGCCCGACCATAAGGATAAAGTCCAACGCGCAGGACAATATAAGCAACACCATGAACAGCGGCAAGGTCATCATCGAAGGGCACGCCGGAGACGTCCTGGGCTACGGCATGAGGGGCGGGAAGCTCCACATAAGGGGAAACGTGGGCTACAGGGTCGGCATCCACATGAAGGGCGACAAAAGGCAGGGGCCCACGATAATCGTCGGCGGCAATGCAGGCGACTTCTTCGGCGAGTACATGGCCGGCGGGCTCCTCATACTCCTGGGCCTTGAAGGCGACGGCCCCATCGTGGGCGATTACCTCGGCACCGGCATGCACGGCGGGACTATATTCGTCAGGGGCGAGGTGGACGGGAATATGTGCGGCGCGGAGGTCGGGGTCATGGAGCCTGACGAGGACGATATGAAGGTCCTGAAGGACGCGCTCGCGGACTACTGCGCGGACCTGGGCCTCAAGCTCGAGGACGTGATGGCCAAAGGGTTCAAGAAGCTGGTCCCGGTGTCGGCCAGACCGTACGGCAACCTCTACGCTTACTGACAGGCTGCTGAAAAAGTAAAAATTGATCTTTTCCCCGGACTCTTCGTAGTTACGTGAATAAAAATGCTCACATATTTTCATATATGCTCCGCTTTTTATTCCCGGCCTTCCTCGATTGCGGGAAAAATCTCTAATTTTTAGAGGTCGCCTTTATCAAGGCCGCTTTTGGAGACCTGGAACTCGGCAAATTCGGCCCGTACCGGCAGACGCGGCCATTAAACCTCGAACCGAGGTTTTTTGCGCCAATTGAATCAGCGTGCTTCGGATTCCGCGGCTCGCCCAAAAACCTATTATCCTTGACTTGTCAGGTTGAAAAAAGTACCATATAAATGGACCGGAGGGTATTTTGAATGGCGATTGAACAATTTGAAAGGCTGGAGGAGGGGTTACTCCGCCTTCTGGCCGCTCATGAGGCGGCGTCCGGCGGCGAGAGGCCCTGGGGACGAAATCAGCTCAAAGACCTTAAAATAAGCTGAATTAAAGAACCTGAAGAGACTCGAAGGCAGGACAGGTCAGGAGAAAAGGTGACGGGCTCCTCGCAAAACTCAAGGAAACCTCATACAGGGGAGCGTGAGGCAGTTTGAAGGTCGGCGAGCTTAAGATATTCAGCCACAAGCTCCTTGTAAAAGCGAAAGAAATGAAGAACCATCCGCGCTGTCGAGTTACTGAACACTAAAGGCCAGAGGAGGTAAAGAACACAAAGCCGTATCTACGCGGACCTGGCGCTGTCGCCCTGAGCGCAACGGGCGAGTCGTAAGACAAGAGAGATGCTCGAGGCTGGGAAGGGAAATCGAAAACTTGCTCAAAAGATAGACAGAAGGCTGGTTAGTTAAGCCTTCCCCCCTGCCGGGTTAGTGATCTGTCGGTATATTTAGAACCAACACTCTAAATGAGGGAGCCTTCATTGGCTCGCGTACGGCACGTCCCCCTGCGGGAAAGCCGGAAACATGCCACAGAGGCGCCCACCTGTCTCTGACAGGTTCAAATTACAGTCAACACGGCCCGCGCGAAAGTTAAAAGCAAACCGGCAAAGCAGTAAAGTCGTTACCGAATACATCGTTCTAAGGCCCTTAAGCCGCAACGCCAGCTAATACTCAAACATGAAGCACAAAACTTACAAAACAGTAAAGAAACCAGCGCAAAAATGCAACCCCGCATAACCAGCGCATACCAATCTATCACCATCAACAAACCCTTCCAGTTTCCAACAATCCTTCCACAGAGTCAATAGCGAAATCTGCCAACACTCTCGGCAAGCTTCGAAAAGCTCCCATTCGAAATCCAGAAACTGCACTCACAATAGTAGAAAAGCACTTCCCTGTCATCAAATTTATACAGAATCAAGCGAATCGCCCTCTATTCAACTTCAGCAACAAAGTACACAACCGGGCAATATCTTTACCACCACCGCGAAACGGCAAGAAAGTCTTATCCGCGAAGTAGCCAACGAAACGCAACCCCGCAGAAAATACGCACCAATTAAATTTTTCAAGTACGAAACCTCGACAACTCCACCCGTCATGCCAACTCCGCTTAAAACCTCCTACCGAAACCAAACGTCAAACACCAGCAACACAAACCTCACCAAGCCATCCAGCCCAGCATTCGGCAAACGCGAAGCTCAAATTCAACTATGCCAACACCGCGCTCATCTTAGTAAAAAAATCGCACTAACATTCCAAGCCAGCAAAAACCTCCCTCCAACCCCGGCAGCCACCAATCTCGCGACATAACCGAAAAGCAGAAGTCACTCCAACCGCTAAAAACACAAAGAAACGCAAAAACGAAACACCGCGCATTTAACATACCTAACAAGCCACACGGCAGAAAGTCACCAACGCCAGAAAATATAAACCATCATTATCATTGCATTACCACTTTATCTTTACGATATCACCAAAGTGAATCAGTACACCAAAATACGGCACAACCTCAGCCACCGCAAAGAAAAACACCAACTATCGCCAGCAACAAAACCGAAACATAAAAAAATCGCCGCTCAGCAAAACATAACCTTCGAAAAACAAAAATTTAAAAACAAAGAAAAAACTCAAACCCACGCAAAAAAGCCGCAAAAAACACCAACAAAAAGCCAAAACCACCAAACAAAACACCAAAATTCAAAAACAACAACACTCCACCAAAAAATCAAAACACCAGCAAAGTAACCCTCATCTCCGCCAAAACACGGCAAACAAAAACCCCTGGCAAAAACATCTCCACCAGAAGCAAAGAATACTCATCGAAATAGAAACAAAAACCGCTTAGCCAGAAACTCGCAAAGAATAAAAGAAAAACCGGCAAAAACCGGCAAAAAATAAAACCACTCCGCCATCAGAAGCCCTCAGCAATACGCCAAAACCATCTCAATCGTAAACACCACCGAAACATGCAAAATGAAAAGCACATCACCGGCAAAACGCCATCCACCATCAAGCCCGCAACCGCATAAACATCACCATAAACAACACACCAAAACCATCATCCCCTACCAACCACAACAGTAAAGAGAAAATAACCAAGCAATCGCTCAAACGCTCACCAACAACAACCGAAAACCACACCTTCGAGAATAGAAAATATCTCAAAAGTAATCAAAATCAACAAACATAAGCGAGAAAGAAACTATATTCAACACCGCCTCCAGAATCACAAAAAACCAACTCCGCAAGAAAAACTCCATTCAAGACACTTTACGCTCAAACATCTATTCACTTCAATAAATAGCCTTCATCTGCAGTAACAACCTCAAAACTCAAACTGCCGCTTAAAAACCACTCAGAAAGAAGTCAAACTTCTCCACCAACATCAGAAAAACGCCGAACCACGAAAAGTAAAAAACACATACCTATCAGCACCAGAAAACACCAACTCCAACGAAATCCACCAAAATAATCGCCACCAACCAACACCATGGCAACACACCACAAAAACATCTTCCAGCATACTAGTACGAAACCGCAGGCCACACTCTCTACCGCAAACGCACCACCAAAATAACCCGAAACTTCATCTCGCTTAACCTGAAAAAAACAACAACTTCAGCAAAGCCAGAAAAACGCCACCCTACCAACCAGAAAAATCAAGTCATAGCCAAAACCCGAAACCATGAAACAACAGCCACCGTAAATACTCTCAAAAACACTGCCGCAAAAATAAAAAAAAAACTCCACCTACCCGAACGAAATAAAAGCCAGCATCACCAAAATAAAACGTAAAATTCATAATAACCAAGCTACTAGCTTGAAAACTTTCTGTAAAAAGTTTCCCAAACCTCAAAACACAATTCCACAAGAACCCCGGCAAAACCTCTCAGAAAAACAAAAAGCTCTTAGAAAAGGCAAAAAACACACAAAAAATTCTCCAAAAAGGCCCCAACATCATCGCAAAAACCCGAAATAGAAAAAGCCGTATTATTCACAAAGAATGTGGCCCGGCAATGGCCGTAAAACTATACCCCTAACTCGTAAAACATTCGCCAACCTCGCCAAAACAATGAAAGAAACACCGCAAACGCTTCGCTTTCCAGAAACCGCCAAAACACAAAACAAAGCATCATCACAACAACCACTCTAGAACAAAGAAATATACAACTACACCACACTCCAAACCGAAAACTTACCACAACCACCAACTACCCTCGCGCACCGAAACAAGTAGAAGCATTACGAAAACACCCTCAGCATAAAAATCAGCATTATAACCTCATAAACACGTCTTCGCAAGTACACCAGTACCCATTCAAAGGCAAAAGCGAATATCATAAAAACTAAACCGAAACGCCAGCGTCATATCAACGCCACGAAACAACCTCAGAAAAACGCACTAGCATAACATAACCAAAACTCACCAAGCACTATCATCGCACTCCACCACATGCAAACCTCTGACCAGAAAAGTACTCCAAACGCAACATTCCTAACAACACCAGCATAGCAGCAACAGGCCCATCACCAAGACCAAAAGAGCAATACTCAAAAAGTTTCCTACAGCAAATACCCGCTTAAAAATTCAACGCGGCAAAATCAGCTTTACGAAATTTACCATCACAGCAGCACCTCCGGCAAGAAAACAAGTCGGCCAACACATAAAAAACCGCGAAAACTGAAAAGATAAAACGAAAGCAAATCAAAAGTATAAAAAGTAGCAGAATAATCTCCGAAAACTCATTAAGCAAAAACTCGCCAAAACCAGAAAACCGCAAAAAGCCGCCAGAAATTTCAACCCACCACCAAAACCTACATCTCAAGCACACAATCCCTCATACAGAAAATTGAAAGAACCCTCAACCATCAAGCCCACACCACTACTATCAACTACCAGCAATAAACAAACAACAAAAACGAAACGAAAACCCCAACCACCAAGAGAAATCCAACTTTCCAACACCCTACACATCACCAGCATTCAAAATACGAAAAACCAAAAAACAATACTTCAGCAAAATAAGGTAAAACCACAATTCAACATAATTAACCGCCCCAATGCCACACGAATGTCAAAAACAGAACAACCCAAAAATACTCAGAAAAAGCCCTGTATACAATTCATCTACCCACTCGCCACAAACTACAACTCCGTAATGCGCAGCAGAACGTAAACTCAGCAAACCCACTCTTAACCACCGCAGCAAAAACTCCAAAGAAATAAAAGCAAAAACACCGTAGTCACCATAACCCCTCCTCAAAAGCACAAACATGCAGAAAATAAGCAAAATCCCTCGAAAACACATCAACACCAACCTCCAGAAATATTCAGCAAAAATCGCAAACATCTCAAACAGCTCATAATGCGCTCGCCACAACATACCCTCCAACACCCAGCAGAAAATCGCTTGAGCCACAGGCAAACACCGAAACACAAAAACCCACCACAACAAGCTAAAGAAAACCGAAAACGAACAAAACAGCACTCACCCACAGAAACTCTTTCTCAAGAAAGAAACCCCAGAATATCGAAGACATTGAGAATCACGACTACCAACGAGCACTTCTAACTACCATAAAAGTACGCAAACCCCTTGCCAACGTGGCTCCACCCTCAGAAACAGAAAGCTTGTCAAAAAGCAGAAGCCAAGTAAACAACGAAAAGTTACACAACCAGAAATAGAAAATCCACCAGAAAAAGCAGAAGTACTCATACAAACGGCAAGAATTTCTTCAAAAAGTACCTTCACATAGAACAGCAACGCACCTAATCCCACAACACTGAACAGCGAATATTCACCCCACTACCGAAACTCCCATCCACATAATTTCAAGTACCCACGCCTGCCACTTTATCTTAGCCTTTTATTTTGTTAACAAAATTTGAAACGCCATTATATAACCCCTGCCCCAAACAAACAAACTTTCAACCAACATCCAGTTTCGAAACGGCAACAACGGCAAAACCAGAAAAAAACAAAGTACCAGAAAAAACCAACATTTAACAAGCCATAAATAATTTAAATTCACTGCAATTTCCAAAATTCACCATCACCACATAGAACCCTGCAATAATAGCCCCAAAAAAGCAAGCAATAAAATTTTCCGTCTTCTGCTCTTTGAAAACTAAATAGCAAGCACAGTCAAAACCCTAAATCACCCCCTTTAAATTCCAGAATCAGAACTTAATTGGAGAGTTTGATCCTGGCTCAGGCGAACTAGCGGCGCGCTTAACATGCAAGTCGCACGAGAAAGAGGGGCAACCCTTGAGTAAAGTGGCGCACGGGTGAGTAACACGTGGGTAATCTACCCCCGAGACTGGAATAACCCGCCGAAAGGTGGGCTAATACCGGATAAGACCACGGGACACAAGTCCTGCGGTCAAAGGCGGGTCGGCAACGGCCTGTTACTTGGGGATGAGCCCGCGTCCCATCAGCAGCTAGTTAGTGGGTAACGGCTTGCAAAGGCTAGAACAGGTAGCTGGTCTTGGGGACGATCAACCACACTGGCACTGAAACACGGGCCAGACTCCTACGGGAGGCAGCAGTGGGGAATCTTGCGCAATGGGCGAAAGCCTGACGCAGCGACGCCGCGTGAGGGAAGAAGGTCTTCGGATCGTAAACCTCTGTCGGAGGGGAAGAAACCTCCGAACGCTAATACTTGAATTGACGGTACCCTCTGAGGAAGCATCGGCTAACTACGTGTAGCAACCATGATAATACGTAGGATGCAAGCGTTGCTCGGAATTATTGGGTGTAAAGGGCGCGTAGGCGGCTTGGCCAGTCACGGGTGAAAGCCCCCGGCTTAACCGGGGAATTGCCTATGATACTACCAAGCTTGAGTACGGGAGAGGGAAGTGGAATTCCTGGTGTAGCGGTGAAATGCGTAGATATCAGGAGGAACACCGGCGGCGAAGGCGGCTTCCTGGACCGATACTGACGCTGAGGCGCGAAAGCGTGGGTAGCAAACAGGATTAGATACCCTGGTAGTCCACGCCCTAAACGATGGGCACTAGGTGTGAGGACCTTTTATGGTCTTCGTGCCGAAGCTAACGCATTAAGTGCCCCACCTGGGGAGTACGGCCCTGGGGTTGAAACTCAAAGGAATTGTGAGGGGCCCGCACTGACCGGTGGGCATAATAATAGTTTGCATTCGACGCAACGCGAAGAGACCTTACCTGGGCCCGACATCCGGAAAGTCCCTGGAAACAGGGGTGCCCTGGCGTCGTCTCTTATGGTGCCACCAGGTCATGCCGGGCACTCTAAGTGAACTGCCAGCATTCGCCGGAGGAAGGTGGGGATGACGTGAAATCATCGCCAGCGCTATACCCAGGGCTACACACGTGCCTAATGGCTGGTACAGAGGGCTGCAAAGCCGCGGTGCGACTAATCCCTATAAAGCCAGCCCCAGTTGGGATTGCAGTCTACCAACTCGACTGCATGAACGGAATCATAGTAATCGCGGATCAGAACGCCGCGGTGAATACGTTCCCAGGCCTTGTACACACCGCCCGTCACACCACGAAAGTCGGTTATGCAGAAGTCGGTAAGCTAACCCGCAAGGCAGCCGCCTAAGGTATGGCTGGTGATTGAGGTGAAGTCGTAACAAAGGTAGCCACGTAGAGAACCTGCGGCTAAGATGCCTTTCTATGGAGAACCGGTCCGCGCCCTCGCGTCAAGCGAGGCATAGGGCCTTCTCTTTGAAAGACCTTTGAAGGGTTTCAGGTTGAACTCGCTTGCTATTTGGTTTACAAGAGCGAGCGTTCTTTTCACCAGAAGGCCCAGGGCCTTTAAGGCCGGAATCGAATACAGCCCCACCGCAACAAGGGCCTATGCATTTCCAGCCAGTTCAAACTTTGGCGATAAGCGTGGGGTCGAAAGTTCAATCTTCCAGGCCACCATAAAGCCGTGATCGTAACCACCGCCTCATCCGAGGTCGGGCCAGTTCGAGGGTATCATCAGCTGGAGAGCGTCTGGTTTTGCAACCAGAAGGTCAGCAGTTCGATCCGCTTACCTCCACCAAATTGCAGGCAGCAGACAGGCTTTTAAGGATTCAAAAACATAGTTTCACGCTCTTTGACAATCGAATAGGGTAATAAATCTTCAGAACGTAGAATCAACCAAGCGCACAAGTATCTCTTGGTCAAGCTACTAAGGGCATACGGTGGATGCCTTGGCGTCAGAAGGCGATGAAGGACGTGGTAAGCTGCGATAAGCCCCGGGGAGCCGCAAACAGGCTTTGATCCGGGGATCTCCGAATAAGACAACCTGGCCGGATAAACTCAGTCATCCAGGCTGAATACATAGGCGGGAAGCGAACGGGGGGAAGTGAAACATCTCAGTACCCCCAGGAAGAGAAATCAAACGAGATTCCCTGAGTAGTGGCGAGCGAAACGGGAATAGCCTAAACCGGGTGGACGCAAGTTCGTCCGGGGTTGCGGGACCCCGTCGTGGGACCCCGATGGATAGTGGAAGGGCCTGGAAAGGCCTGCCATAGCAGGTGATAGCCCCGTACACGCGGAAATCCTGAAGGGCCTAAGGGTATCCAAGTACCACAGGACACGAGAAAATCTGTAGAATCCGGGAGAACCGTATCTTCCAAGGCTAAATACTCACTGACGACCGATAGTGCACCAGTACCGTGAGGGAAAGGCGAAAAGAACCCCGAGAGGGGAGTGAAATAGAACCTGAAACCGTATGCCTACAAACAGTTCGAGGGCTATGCCCGCAAGGGAATGCCTGAGAGCGTGCCTTTTGCATAATGACTCAGCGAGTTACTGTACGTGGCAAGGTTAAGCCGTTAGGCGGAGCCGCAGCGAAAGCGAGTCTGAATAGGGCGAATAGTCGCGTATAGTAGACCCGAAGCGTGTTGATCTACCCATGGCCAGGGTGAAGGGTCGGTAACACGGCCTGGAGGCCCGAACTGGTGATTGTTGCAAAAATCTCGGATGAGCTGTGGGTAGGAGTGAAAGGCTAATCAAAACACGTGATAGCTGGTTCTTCCCGAAATATATTTAGGTATAGCCTCGCAAATTAAGCGCCGGGGGTAGAGCACTGGATGGGCTAGGGCCCCTCACGGGGTACCAAACCTAACCAAACTCCGAATACCGGCGACTTCTATTGCAGGAAGTCAATCAACGAGGATAAGCTCCGTTGTCGAGAGAAGCTTATTGAACCGCCAGCTAAAGGTCCCCTAAAGCAAGCTAAGGTAGGAAAGGATGTGGAACCACTTGAACACCCAGGAGGTTGGCTTAAGAAAGCAACCATCCTTTAAAAGAAAGCATAATAACTCTGGTCCCTAGTAGTTTCTGCGCCAATGTACCGAGGCTCAGCTTACCACCAAGCTGCAGGTTGGCAGAGCAATCTGCCAGCGGTAAGGCTTTCCAGTAACCTGTGAAGGCGGAATCGTGAGGACTGCTGGAGGGCCTAGAAGTGCTTATGCTGAGATAAGTAGCGTAAATGCGGGTGTAAAACCCGCACGCCGAAAGCCTAAGGTTTCCTGGGGAAGGTTAATCCGCCCAGGGTTAGTCGGGGCCTAAGCCGAGGCCGAAAGGCGTAGGTGATGGGAAACAGGTTAATATTCCTGTACCACCTGACAAGCGTTTGAGCGAAGGGGTGACGGAGCAGGGTAGGTCATCCGGGTGACGGATGTCCCGGTTCAAGCCCGTAGGCGGGGAGGATAGGCAAATCCGTCCTCCCGTTAACGCCGAGAAGTGATGAGGAGGAAAGCCGCAAGGCGGACCGAACTGGCTGATCCCATACTTCCGAGAAAAACCTCGTAGTGAGCTTGTCGGGTGCTCGTACTGCAAACCGACTCTGGTAGGCGAGTAGAGAATACTAAGGCGCTTGAGAGAACCCTGGTTAAGGAACTCGGCAATCTAGCCCCGTAACTTCGGGAGAAGGGGTGCGCTGCCGGTGCCGGACTTGCTCCGGGAGGCAGAGGTCGCAGTGAAATGGGGGTTGCGACTGTTTAACAAAAACACAGGACTCTGCTAACTCGTAAGAGGATGTATAGGGTCTGACTCCTGCCCGGTGCCGGAAGGTTAAGGGGACGGGTTATTCGCCTTCGGGTGGAGAAGCTCGGAACCGAAGCCCCGGTAAACGGCGGCCGTAACTATAACGGTCCTAAGGTAGCGAAATTCCTTGTCGGGTAAGTTCCGACCTGCACGAATGGCGTAACGACATCCCCGCTGTCTCGACCAGGGACTCAGCGAAATTGAACTGCCAGTGAAGATGCTGGCTACCCGCATCAAGACGGAAAGACCCCGTGCACCTTTACTATACCTTGGCAGTGGACATTGGGATAGTCTGTGTAGGATAGGTGGGAGGCTTTGAAGCCGGGGCGCTAGTTTCGGTGGAGCCGTCGTTGAAATACCACCCTGATTATTCTGATGTTCTAACCTCGGCCCGTAATCCGGGCCAGGGACAGTGCCAGGCGGGTAGTTTGACTGGGGCGGTCGCCTCCCAAATCGTAACGGAGGCGCGCGAAGGTTCCCTCAGGCTGATTGGAAACCAGCCGTCGAGTGTAAAGGCATAAGGGAGCTTAACTGCAAGACCTACAAGTCAAGCAGATGCGAAAGCAGGTCTTAGTGATCCGGTGGTCCCGCGTGGAAGGGCCATCGCTCAACGGATAAAAGGTACGCCGGGGATAACAGGCTGATCGGGCCCAAGAGTTCACATCGACGGCCCGGTTTGGCACCTCGATGTCGGCTCATCGCATCCTGGGGCTGGAGCAGGTCCCAAGGGTTCGGCTGTTCGCCGATCAAAGCGGTACGTGAGCTGGGTTCAGAACGTCGTGAGACAGTTCGGTCCCTATCTGATGTGGGCGCAGGAGATTTGAGGGAAGCTGTCCTTAGTACGAGAGGACCGGGATGGCGGGACCTCCAGTATTCCAGTTGTTCTGCCAAGGGCAACGCTGGTTAGCTGTGTCCCGAAGGGATAACCGCTGAAAGCATCTAAGTGGGAAGCACCTCCCAAGATAAGATCTCCCGGGCCGTAAGGCTCCTAAAGGTCACTTGGAGACTACGAGTTTGATAGGCCGGGTGTGTAAGCCCCGTAAGGGGTTAAGCTAACCGGTACTAATCGACCGTGAGGCTTGACCAATTATACTTGTGATGCTTGGTTATTGATTCTTGGCGTTTTGAAGAAAGTTGTTACCCTGTTCGATTGGAAAGCTAAGAATAACGCTTTCCCGTGGCCATACCGAGGAGGTCACACCCGTTCCCATCCCGAACACGGCAGTTAAGCTCCTCAGGGCCGATGGTACTGCATGGGCAACTATGTGGGAGAGTAGGACGCCGCGGGATTTAAATCAAAGAGCCGCCAGAGAAATCTCTGGCGGCTCTTTTTTGTTTGACGAGCGTTTTTTTACTTTCCCCCTGCCGCCAGCATCTCCGAGACCTTCTCCCTCAGGCTGTATATGGACATGGGCTTCAGCATGAATTCGACACGGTTCGCCGTGAAGAAATCCCTGACCCCGTCGTCCGGCGAGCCGGTAAGGAAGAGGAATCTCCGTTCAAGCCCCTGGCGCATGGCCGAGGCCCGGCGGTAGAGCTCCATCCCGTCCATTACAGGCATCCTGACGTCCGAGACCACAAGAGAGTAATCTTCCTTCCCGAGGGCTTCGAGAGCGGCCTCCCCGTTCTCGGCAGCATCGACCCGCGCATTACCGGCGATTATGATCCTCAGGAGCGAGAGGACGGTCTTTTCATCGTCCACCACAAGGACGCTTTTTCCCTCAAGCTCCGGGAAGTGTTCAAGCCTTTCAAGGAGGCCCTTGAGCTCGGGCTTTGAGCGGAGATGCTCGATTATCCTGTCCCGGTGTCTCTTAAGCGACCCTACGAGCTCCGTGAACTCCCCGGGAAAGCTCCGCAGGGCGTTTACCACATAGGCGAAGAGCTCGTTGTGTTCCGAGAACTCGAGGGCGACCACCATCTCCATGAGGCCGGCCTCGCTTATGGTCCCGGCCTCGACCTCCTCCTCGAACCTCCGGATTATGGGCGAGATGCCGTCTATGGCCGTGAGGTCGACGGGCAGAGGGCGGGCGAGGCCGCCTATCTGTCTGCCCGCGCTTACAAGCATGTCAAGGTGGGAGCTCTCATCGACTGAGAGCTCCTCAAGGAGGGCGGAGAGTTCCCTGTTCGAGGCAAAAAGCCGGGCGGCCTTCGCGTAGAGCGCGCCGGCTCCGGCCTCTGCGCGGACCAGCCACTCTACGGCGCCCTCAAGGTCCAGGGGGGCGGCGTTTCCGCCTGAATTCGCATAAGGGCCGGCGTCGGTCGCGCGGCGGCGGTCGTCATGGCTTGATGTCACTGGGAATCCTCCTGTCCCCTTTGTGTACGGATAGTCAGGCACGTGTCATGCAGCGCAAAGGGGACTATTCTCCGGCTTAAACTGACGCCCGGCGTCTCCGGACAGAGGCTCCCCGCCGGTCGTCTCGGGTTTCGAGGAGACCTTGAAGGCCTGTACGTTTGTCTGGAGCACGGCGGCAAGCTCGGCGATTTCGTTGCTGGCCGCGGCTATCTGGCCTGCGCTCTGCAATGTCTCGGAGGCCACCAGCGACACGTTCTCGATATCCGAGCTTATCTGCTCGGCTGCGGCCGACTGCTGTTCCAGGGCGACGGTTATCGACTCTATCATGGCGGTCGCGCCCGAAGACTTCTCTACTATCTTCCTGATCGTATCGCCGGTGCGGGCCGCGAGGGCGGCCCCTTCGCGCACGGCGCTTATCTCCCTGTCCATCGAGGCGGTGGCCTTCTCTATGCCTTCCTGCATGCCCGTTATCACGGAGTCTATCCTCCTTGTCGCGCCTATGGTCTTCTCCGCGAGCTTTTTCACCTCGTCGGCGACCACGGCGAAGCCCCTGCCGTGGGCCCCGGCCCTGGCTGATTCGATCGCGGCGTTAAGGGCCAGGAGGTTGGTCTGGTCGGCTATGTCCTCTATTACAGTAATAATCGAGCCTATGTCCTTGGACGAGGACTCCAGCGCGGTCACGATGGCGCTCGATTCCCCGGCGGCCCTGGATATGCTCTCCATTGCCTCTATCGTGGTCTCGACGATGGCGCCGCCGTCCTCCGCCGCAGCCCTGGCCTCCCTGGAGGCCTTTGCCGCGGATGAGATGTTCCTGGATATCTCGTTTACAGTCGAGCTCATCTCGTTCGAAGAGGTCGAGACCTGGGCCGCCTTGGAGGACTGAAGCCCCGTTCCCCGCTCTATCTGCAGGGAGGCCGCCGAGAGCTCCTCGGCGGCTGATGAAAGGAAGCCCACCGACTGGCATATGCGGCTTACCACCCCGTGGAAGCTTTCTATCATCCCGTTGAAGCTCTGGGCCATCTGGCCGCTTTCGTCCGTTGACGAGGACCTTACCTTTATCGTAAGGTCGCCAGTGCGCTCGACCTCGGCCATCCTGTCCTTCAGCGAGCGCATGGGCTCTATTACCTTCGTATTTATCACGAACACCGCGCACGAGCCCATGAAAGCCACCGCGGCCATGACTACCGCAGCCGTGGCGGCGCTCCGCCTCGAGGCGGCGACCTCGGGCGCTATCTTCGAGCCCACCATCCTCCCTACGGCAGCCGAGACCGCCAGGATGGAGTCGATGGCCTCGCTCGAGCTCCGTATCCATTCGTCCCCGGAAATGGGATAATCGCCGGTCGGGCCGGCCTTCAGGACAGACCTCCTCGTCTCCTCGAACCTGTCGAGGAAGATTGTTTCCATGTCTGATATGGCTTCAAGGACCTCCCCGCTCGTGTTCACGTCCTCCTTAAGGCGTAGTACGGGCTTCAGGTTTATCTCCACGATGGCCCTGTACGTGTTCAGGGCCTCGAGGTCGCCGTTATCGAATGTCTTGCCTGTCGATATGAGCCTCGCAAGGTGCGCCCGTTCCCTGCCGGCGTACTCGCTCACGAGCCAGACGGCGTTCTTGAGCTCGATATTGTACCTGAGCCCGTCGAGGTCCGCGCTCAGGCCGGAGCCGTTGGTAAAAGCGGCTCCGCGTATGTCGGAATTCGCGTCTATGTAGGAGGTTATGACCGTGCTCCATTCGCGCGCGGTGTAGTCCCGGGCGCCCGCGAGCCCGAGGGAAAAATCAGCGCTCCTCCTGGCTGAGTCGAGGCGGTCAAGGGCCGCTTCCGCCCTGTCGAGCGCCGCGTCAAGCGCAGGGTTGCCGCCGTCAATCTCCGAGAGCTTCCTCGCCATGTCATACGCGCTTTCCGAAACCCGCCCGCTTTTTTCCCTGAGTTCCGCTATCATCCGCATTATATCGGGGCCGGCTGCATTGCCGGATGAGAGGGACATGGCGGTTACCCCGCGCTCCTTGGCCAGGTAGCCTGAGGCCTCGATTATACCGTCCACGAGGGCGTTTGCGGCTTCCATCCTGGCCATCGCCCGCCCTTCCCCCCTTGTTTCCATGAAGTTGTACAGTGAAAACCCCATTAAAAGAAGCGCAAGCAGGCTGACCGTTCCGGTCAGAAATGCCTTTATGCTCATGTCCTTGAAAAACTTACGAATTAACCGCATCATCCCTCCCTCACTCGTCAGCAATTCCGCCCTGATGCATGCCTGATTCAACGGGTTGATTTATATATCGGCTAAAGTATTTAGAACTTTATAGGCCAAAAGGATGAGGCCGAAATCAACCGCGGGCTGTCAGGATTGAAAGTCCCGGCGTATCTTTTTATGTGTCTTATGAAGTTCAGGGCCGTTCGGTGGTCAGGGAGGGACGGCTATGGCCCGCCTTGAAGGCGGGCCATTACCGGAAGCCGTTTAAGCTACTGCGGAAAAAAGCGCTTAATGGAAGGACCTTATCTGGTCGGGCGAGAACTTGTCGACCTGGATGACCTTTGCCTTGTCCCTCACGAAGTCGGGGATCAACTGCTTGACCTCTGATTCGTTCTTCGCGTCGACTATGGCATAGGCCGTGTGGTCGCCCTTGCTGCAGCCCCAGTAGAAGTTGTCGAGGGTCTTTTCGCCCTTTGCGAGTATCCCGTCCATCTCCCTTGCGCATTCTTCCTTCGTATGAGGTGATTCTATGAGATATTTCATGGCCTAACCTCCTTATAGAGAACATATTTAATTCTTTATGCTGAATCGCGAAAAGTCAACTTGCGAGGCTTCCGGCCCGTATGGACGCGCCCTGCATGCAAGTCATTGGGGTGTCATGCGTCGGAACCGCCCTCTTCCGCCCGTAAGGTTTTGAATTGAAACGGATACTTCTGCTGTGTTAGAGTTCATTCAGGATAAAATCTTATGAAAAATCCGATAACGGACGGGTTTTCCCGGGCAGTTTGCAGATGAAATCAGGTCTCAAGGCAAGCCACATACTTATCGTATCCCTTGCGGCCGTGCTGCCGCTCCTCCCTTTCGTTGACAAGGCCTTCCACATAGACGACACGCTCTTTATCTGGACCGCCAGGCAGATACTCGAACGACCCTGGGACTTCTACGGCTTTACCGGGAACTGGTTCAGCTCTGAAAACACCGCGCATACGTTCATAAAGAACCCTCCGCTTACGAGCTATTACATAGCTTTCATAGCCCTTTTCACCGGGTTTTCCGAGCGGGCGCTCCACATCGCTTTCCTTGTCCCGGCGCTTTTTGCCGCGCTCGGCACCTATGTGCTGGCGTTCCGTTTCACAAGGATGCCCCTGGCTGCGGCTCTCGCGGCGGTCGCGACCCCGGCCTTCCTCGTCTCCTCGACGAATATCATGTGCGACGTGATGCTCCTTGCCTTCTGGAACTGGGCCATGTTCTTCTGGATAAGGGGGCTCGATAAGGGCAGGGGCCTTGACCTCGCAATAGGCGGCTTCCTTATCGCACTTGCCGCGCTCACGAAATACTTCGGGGTGAGCCTTATACCTCTCTTTGCGGCCTATTCCGTATTCCAGGGAAAGAAGGGCTTGAAGGCGCTCGCGTATCTCCTCATACCGGTTGCCGCGCTCGCGGGGTATCAGTTTTACACGCAGTACATGTACGGGAGGGGGCTCCTTTTCGACGCCGCGGACTATGCGACCGGCATAAAGGTCTTTAGCGCCATGCCGCAGCATGAAAGGGTCTTTACAGGCGTTGTTTTCGCAGGCGGCTCCATAATAGCGGCCCTTTTCCTCATCCCCTCGCTATTCGGCTTGAGGGCGGTCGCGGCGGGCATCGCGCTTGCCGCAGCCGGGGCAGCGTACGCATACCTCAAGGGCTCGTTCGAGGAAGAGGATATCGTCCTCTTCAAGCCAGCTTTCGGCTGGGGCTTTATCGCGCAGATGGCGGTCTACTGGGCTGCGGGTGCCGGGGTGCTCTTCCTTGCCGTATCAGATTTTATGAAAAGGAAGGACGCAGGTTCGGTACTTCTCCTCTTGTGGGTGGCCGGGACCTTTTTCTTCGCGGTCTTCGTAAACTGGTCCATAAACGTCAGGTCGATACTGCCGATGGTCCCGGCGGTTTCCATCCTTATAATGAGGGCGGCCGAGGGGAGGGGCGCGCTCAGGGCATATTTGCCGGTAATCCCCGCGTTCGCCTTCTCTTTTTTCATAACCCAGGCCGATTACAATTTCGCGAACAGCGCAAGGACCGCCGCCAGGCTCATCTCGGACGGGTATTCCGGGGAAGGGGCGCTCTGGTTCCAGGGGCATTGGGGCTTCCAGTATTACATGGAGAGCGCGGGCGCGGTCCCGATAGACACGAAGGGGAGCGTAATAAGAAAAGGAAGCATGGTCGCGATTCCGTATAACAATTACGGCCTCAAGCGCTTCCCGGACCGGCTCGACAAGACTGGCATGGTCGACAGCTTCCCGCCCCAGTACGTGGAGACCATGCCCCAGGGCGGGGGCGCCGGGTTCTACGCGCACCAGTGGGGCCCCATGCCGTTCATGCTCTTCCCTCCCAAGGGGGAGACCTATGTCGTATTCCGGATGAACGAGGACTGGGTCCTGCCGAGGGACCTCCTGGCCGAGGACATGCCGCAAAGGGCCGGTTTCCCGGTGAGGCCGCGCGGCACCCCCTGAGAGTTTTCAGGCAGGCGCAATCAGTCGCCGATTACATGGTCTTTTTTGAATCGGAACAAAAGAGCGGGACTGAAATTTTAAAACAGGCGCCGGTTCCGGAGGCAAATGAATACAGGTATCCGAAAAAGCCATCTGATAATAATATCTCTTGCGGCCGTCCTGCCGCTACTTCCTTTCCTTGACAAGGCCTTTCATGTGGACGATACGCTCTTTGTCTGGACCGCGAGGCAGATACTCGAGAACCCGTGGGATTTCTACGGCTTCACCGGTAACTGGTGGAGCTATGAGAGCGCCGCGCATGATTTCATAAAGAACCCTCCGCTTACGAGCTATTACATTGCATTTATAGCCCTTTTCACGGGCTTTTCCGAAAGGGCGCTCCACATCGCTTTTCTTATCCCGGCGCTCTTTGCCGCGCTCGGCGCCTATGTGCTGGCGCTCCGTTTTACTAAAATGCCTTTGGCTGCCGCGCTTGCGGCTGTAGCTACCCCCGCCTTTCTCGTATCCTCGACCAGCCTGATGTGCGATGTGATGCTCCTTGCATTCTGGAACTGGGCCATGTTCTTCTGGATACGGGGGCTCGATAAGGGCAGGGGCCTTGACCTCGCTATCGGCGGCTTTCTTATAGCGCTCGCCGCGCTCACGAAATACTTCGGGGTGAGCCTCATACCTCTTCTTCTGGTCTATTCATTATTCCGCGGAAAGAAGGGCATCAAGGCGCTCGTATATCTCGTTATCCCGGTTGCAGCGCTCATAGGGTATCAGTCCTACACGCATTTCATGTACGGGAGGGGTCTGCTCCTCGATGCCGCCGGCTATGCGACCGGCGCTACTGGCGGCAGCAGGGGGATTACCGCGGAGAAGACCTTCATCGGGGTCGTCTTTACCGGCGGCTCCGTAATAATGGCCTTATTCCTCCTCCCTTCAGTCCTGGGCCTGAGGGCCGTCCTCACAGGCCTCGCGCTTGCCGGGGCCGGGGCCGCGTATGTCTACGGAAAGGGCATGATAGGCGGCATAGCCCTTTTCGAGCCGGGATTCGGTTGGGGCTATATAGCGCAGATCGCGGCTTATTGGGCTGCCGGGGCCGGCATACTCCTGCTTGCAATATCAGACCTCGTTAAGAGAAGGGACGCGGCCTCGGCCCTTCTTTTCCTGTGGGTTGCAGGCACCTTCGTTTTTGCGGTATTCGTCAACTGGACGATAAACGCCCGGTCAATACTGCCGATGGTGCCTGCCGCCGCAATCCTCGCCATGAGGGCGGCCGAGGGAAAAAACCTTGCGAGGGTGTATCTCCCCCTTGTCCCCGCGCTCGCCATCTCATTTTTTGTCGCCTGGGCGGATTACGGTTTTGCCGAGAACGCCAGGGCAGCTGCCAGGTCCATCTCGGATAAATATTCCGGCATGGGGAAGCTCTGGTTCCAGGGGCACTGGGGTTTCCAGTATTACATGGAAAAGAAGGGCGCGTTCCCCATAGACGTAAGGAAGAGCACCGTGGCCGGAGGGAGCCTCCTTGCGTTCCCGCTTACTAATAGCGGGCTCAGGACCTTCCCCGACGGCCTCGACAGGATGCTCCTGGACGAATACATTTTCCCGGCGGAGCTTTTGGCCACAACGGCCTCGGGGACCGGCGCGGGCTTTTACTCCAGCCTCTGGGGCCCGGTGCCCTTCATGCTCTTCCCCCCGAGGGCCGAGACCTACATGGTCTTCTACATGAGGGAGGACTGGTTCATTCCCGGGGATTTCCTCCTTCCTCAATAGGCGGCGCTCACTTATTTTGTCCGTTCCCGCCGGGTATAATCTATTCATGAGGATATGGGACGTCCCGCCCGAGCTCCTTTGCGACAGGCACCTTCTCGGCGAGCACAACGAGGCGCACGCGCTCTGGAGCATAATAATAAACGGCCTCAAGGGGTTCTCAAACCACCCGGAGACCGCCCGGTGGCGGGGGAAGCTCAGGGCCCTTTATCTGAGGCACGAGGCGGACGCCAGCGAAATGGAGCGGAGGGGCTTCAGGCACCGGAGCCCGCTCGACGAGGCCCTCGCGACCGGCAAGGCGGTCCAGGACGAGCTCAAGGACCCGATAGAGGCGCAGGAGAGGCTCCTTTCTGAACGGGACCAGGACTGCGCCGAAAAGATACTAAGAAGCAAGCGGCGGACATGAAACCGCTGTACCTTCCCGGCCCCGTTTGACAAATCAGCCTGTATCTGATATTCAATACTCAACCTGTTCTTCCTGACCCGGGACCGTTCAGTTCCCCATCACGACAATTCCGCGGAAACATCCCGTCCAGTTCAAATCCAGGCACCCTGACAGGGCTCTCTCGCTATTTATTACGGAGTAGTCTGCGTCGCATGGGGCAGATGCGCCCAAATCATACGCAGAAGAAAAGGGGGAGAGATGAAAAGAGGTTTTTTGATCCTGCCTCTCGGCCTTGCGGTATTCCTTTTCCTGGCCCAGGCTGCCATATCCGCCTCCGGGCCGGACTGGGGGCGGCTGAATCCCGCGCAGAAGGACGCGGCCTTCGTGGGCGACAGGTCGGTTTGCGCAAACTGCCATCCGCAATACGTCGAAAGCTACGCCGAGACCCGGCACGGCAAGGTGTTCCCGCACCGGGGCGGCAACGACTGCGAGTCGTGCCACGGCCCCGCCGGCAAGCACGTGGAGGTGCCTTCAAGGGAGCACATCTTCTCGTTCAAGGACCGCTCGATAAGGCCTGAGAAGAAGAACGGGGTATGCCTGAGCTGCCACGAGAAAGGCATAAGGATGCACTGGAAGGGGAGCTCGCACGACGTGGCTAACCTCACGTGCAACTCATGCCATTACGTGATGGAGAGAAGGAGCCCCAAAAACCTTTTCGTCAACGAAGACTCGAAAAAGGCCTGCTTCCAGTGCCATAAGGAAAGGAGGGCCCAGCTCCAGAGGTCCTCCCACATGCCGCTGCGCGAAGGGCTCATGGACTGCGCTACTTGCCATAACCCGCACGGCGGCCCGGGGCCGAGCCTCCTCAAGACCGCCTCGGTGAACGAGACCTTCTACCAGTGCCATGCCGAGAAGCGCGGCCCGCTACTCTGGGAGCACCCGCCCGTGAGGGAGAACTGCGCGAACTGCCACGACCCGCACGGGTCCAACCACGAATCTCTCCTCAAGATGAGAGCCCCGTTCCTGTGCCAGTCTTGCCATACAGGGGCAGGTCATCCGAGCAACATCTACGACGGTAGCAAGATAGTGGGCGGGGCCGGGTCGGTCGACCAGAGACTGCTCGGAAAGGCCTGCTTCAACTGCCACACGCAGGTGCACGGCTCAAACCACCCTTCGGGGCCGAGGTTCCAGAGATAGCCAGACCCATCATGACCTCCATCCGCGTGAAATCGATTCCAATATGCCTCACAAGCAAGGAGGATATATGAAGAGGAAACTTGGGTTGCTGGTCCTGGCGCTTGCGGCGCTCGGGTGGCCCGCGCCCTCTCTGGCGGAGGACGGGCTCGGCGGGAGCCTGACCTTCGGAGGGGGTTTTCTCGACGCGAAGGCCGAGTCGTTCAAGCTGGGCGAGTATACAGGCCTCTCGAAGGACAAGGCCTTTCTCCTGGCCGCGGCCGACCTGAGCTACGGCCAGGGCGCGTATTACCTCGACTTCGGGGCCTCTGACCTCGGGCTCGACAACAGGCGGGCTTATGCCGAGGCCGGGCGGCTCGGAGCGTACAGGTTATTCGCTGAGTTTTCCCAAACGCCAAAGCTCATCTCGAACAACAGCAAGACCATCTTCACGGGAGAAGGGACTTCGAGGCTTACGCTCCCGTCCGGTTTCACAAGGGGTTCCCAGACCACCGATTTCAGCAACCTGGACACTTACAGGCGGGATGTTAAGCTCGAATTGGAGAGGAAGTCAGGGAGGGCGGGCTACCACTCCTACATAGGCGACTACTCTGAAGTGTCGTTCTCAGTGGAAAGGGAGCATAAGGACGGTTTGAAGTATATCGGAGGCACCCTCGGCACGACCGGAGGCAACACGCGCTCCGTGGGCCTGCCCGAGCCGATCGATTACGTGACCGACGTCGTCCGGGTCTCGGCGGCCCACACAAGGGACACTGCACAGGTCCAGTTCGATTATTACCTTTCCGTTTTCGACAACAATAAAGAGTCGATAGTCTGGGACAACCCGTTCGATGTTACAAACTACCCGACTACCGCGAGGACCTCGCTTCCGCCGGACAACATACATCAGAGGTTCAGCCTGTCGGGAGGCCTCGACCTGCCCTACAATTCGCGAGTCTCGGCTGTTTTCGAGTACGGGATAATGAGGCAGGATGAGGACCTGCTGCCGTATTCGGAAAATTCGCTCAGCACCGTGACCGTGCCGGTGCCGAGGGCCACGGCGAAGGCCGAGATCGACACGACGCATCTGGCCCTCAACCTGTCGTCGAGGCCGGTCCAGGGCCTCGGGGTAAGAGCGGGATACCGGTACTACAAGACAGACAACAAGCTTTCAAGGACCCTTTTCAGGTACGTGAGGAACGACATGGCCCAGGCACAGGAGGCGGAGGATTCGTCGCGAGCCCTCTATTCCCTGCCCTATGACTACACCCAGAACCAGTTCAAGCTCGACGCCTCATACTACCTCTTCAAGGGCACGACAGCAAGGGTCGGGTATGCCCGCGACGTAATCGAGAGGGATTACAGGGAGGTGAACAAGACAAAAGAGGACGCGTACAAGCTGGCCCTCGGCACCACGCTCGTCCCGTACACGACCGCGGGGGTCGATTACCTCAAGGCGAAAAGGAAGGCGTCGGACGCGTATGACGACTGGAAGATATACAGCGTCTACCACACTCAGGAGTATATAGATACCGTCTCGAGCACCATTCGATTCGACAACCTGCCGGAGTCCAGGAAATTCGACATCGCGGACAGGGAAAGGGAGCGCATCGGAGCAAACTTTGCCGTGAGCCCCACGTACAACTCGGCTGTGTCCCTTTTCTACAGCTACGGCAAGGACGACTTCGACAAGTCCCTGATAGGGCTCAGGCACAGCAGGACCAGGAGCATCACCGTGGACGGCTCGCTGGCTCCTGCAGATATTGCAACGGTCTACGCCTTTTATACCAGGGAGATGACCGAGTCCAGGCAGAACGGAAGGCAGTACAGCAGCGCGGCCAAAGCCACTCAGTTTGACGATGAGACCAGAAACTGGTCCGCGTTTCACGACGAGAATGTAGACACTTTCGGCGTGGGCGCGAGGATAGACCTCCTCGAAAAAAAAGCTAGCGTAAATATCGACTACACGTACTCCCAGAGCGACACCGGCATTACCTTCTTTGCCGGAAGCGGCATAGCAACGTCAACGAGCCCCGCCGACCTGCCGGAGCTCAAGACAAGGCTCAAGACCTTGAGCCTCAACGGAAAGTACAGGCTGAGCGCCAACGTGAGCGTCGGCGCGGGATACAGGTACGATAATTACAAGTCGGACGACTGGGCCGTGGACAACTTTGAGCCGGCCTCGACCACCTTGCCCAATGTCCTTACGCTCGTGGGTCCTGTCTCCGATTACGAGGCCCATACGGGGATGGTCTTCCTTACCTATTCGTTGTAGGCAGGCTCAAGCTTTGGCCCGGGCGCGCAATTCGGCGCGCCCGGGCAGTCCCGATATCATCAGGCATGGTAGTCATTCACTCCTCCACGGCGACCTTTTCAGCCGAGTCAAGCACGGACCTGACCTCCGCAGGGATGTCCTCCCTGTTCGCGTCCACGAGGGAGGACAAAGCCGCCCTGTCCCTCTCCTTAAGCGCTTCCGAGAACTTGTCCGCTATCTCCCCTGAATGGACCGCGGGTGAGATGAGTACGGCCAGGGCCGCGAGAGCGGCCACGGCAAAGACGGCTCTTCCCATAATGTGACCTCCTTTTCGGATATGCGCCGGGGCGGTCAAATTCCTGTATGGTCGGCGCTCGAATGATTGTATAATTATATCGGCAATAAGCCCGCTTGCCATGCCGGGCCGGAAAAAGGCCCGGAGACGGAAAAACGGATGGACGTGAAAAAGCTCAAAAAGCATCTGGACCGCCTCCTTCGCACCTTTGACCGCTCCTTCCTGGCCACGGACCCCCTTGAGTTCGTGCACAGGTATAATAGGCCTGAGGACCGGGAGATAGTCGGGCTCGTGGCGTCATCGCTGGCCTACGGCAAGGTCGAGATAATAAAAAAGAGCGTTTCAAGGGTGCTGGAGGCTGCCGGGCCGTCCCCGTACAGGTTTACGAGGAGGTTCGAGCCCGAGAAGGGGCTCAGGCTCTTTAGCGGCTTTGTCCACAGGTTCAACAGGGGCGAGGACATTGCCTGCCTTTTCTGGTTCGCGAGGCAGATGATAGAGGAGGCGGGCTCAATAGGCGGCTTTTTCATGGAAGGGCATGAGCCCTCCCGAAAAAACGTAAAAGAGGCGCTTTCGTCCTTCTCGGAACGCGCGCTGGCCCTTGATTCGTCTACTGTATACGGAAAAAAGAAGCTCCCTCCAAAGGCGGGTGTAAGGTTCTTTTTTCCGAACCCTGCGGACGGGAGCCCGTGCAAGCGCCTGAACCTCTATCTCCGGTGGATGGTAAGGAGGGGCGACGGCCTGGATTTCGGCCAGTGGAAGGGTGTAGAGCCCTGTAAGCTCGTCATGCCGCTCGATACACATGTCGCGAGGATATCGAGGAACATAGGCCTCACCGGAAGGGCCAACCCGGACTGGAGGATGGCCGAGGAGGTCACGGACGCCCTTAAGAAGCTCGACCCGGCTGACCCGGTCAAATACGACTTCGCCCTCTGCAGGCTGGGCATACTGGACAGGTGCCCGCGAAAGGCCGACCCGGGCAAGTGCTCCGAGTGCCTCATAAGCCCCATCTGCGTCCTTTAACCGCCGAATACCTTGATTTCCCTTGGAAAATAAAACTTTGACAGGAACATGTACTTGGGGTAACATCTGTCGATAATATCCCTTATTGTTCCCGATTGGGGCCTTTCGGCTTGAAGGGACAGGTATCGGAGTTTATATTTTGGCGCAGACGACTGGACTCAAGGAAAAGAACGACATGGCCCCGGCCCGGATGCACATCCAGGAGGTCTTTGATCTCGTAAAGGCCGATATAGCGGAAATGGAGCGGGGCTTCAAGGCCAGCCTGAACTCGAACGTCTTCCTCGTAAGCAAGGTAGGGGAATATATCCTTAAAAGCGGCGGGAAGAGGTTCAGGCCCATGGTGATGCTCCTCGCATCAAGGCTCTGCGGCTATACCGGCGAAAAGCACATACCGCTCGCGGGCGTCATAGAGTTCATCCATACGGCTACACTCCTCCACGACGACGTGGTTGACAACGCGAACCTCCGGAGGGGGAGCGCGTCGGCCAACACGGTCTGGGGGGACGGGGCGAGCATCCTTGTCGGGGACTACCTCTTCTCCAAGGCCTTCTTCCTGACGGTCAAGTACGGCGACATGAGGGTGCTGCAGGTCCTCTCCGACACCACGACGCGCATGGCCGAAGGGGAGGTATTGCAGCTCCTCAAGCACAGCGACGCGGACACTACCGAAGAGGAGTACCTCGACGTCGTGACGAACAAGACCGCGGTCCTCATATCGGCAGCCGCCCGCATAGCCGGCATACTCGCCGGGTCGGGGCCTGAAAAAGAGGCGGCCCTCGCCAGCTACGGCATGGGCCTCGGCATAGCCTACCAGCTCATGGACGACTGCCTCGATTACGTCTCGACCGACGAGAGCCTCGGCAAATCCGTGGGCAACGACCTTAAGGAAGGCAAGGTAACCATGCCGCTTATACGCGCCGCGCTCCTGGCATCGGAGGACGAGAGGGCGGTCATAAGGGAGGCCGTCGAGGGCGACGACCTTGACCAGGCAGGGCTTAAAAGGGTCATTGCGATAATAAACAGGTACAAGGGCATCGAGTACACCGTCGAACGCGCCAGGGCCTACGTGGAAGAGGCCAAGAGGGAGCTCGACATATTCGAGCCCGGCCTTGAGAAGGCGGCCCTCCTGGCGGTGGCCGATTTCGTGCTCGACCGGACGCACTGAGCCGTGGACCCCGAAGATAAGGCCCGGAAGGTCCTGGACATACTCGAAAAGGAGTTCCCGGACGCCCGCACCGCCCTCGAATTCAAGAACCCGCTCGAACTCCTCATAGCGACCATCCTCTCCGCGCAGGCTACCGACAAGCTCGTAAACAAGGTCTCCGGGGCGCTCTTTAAAAAATACCGGACCGCCTCGGACTACGCGGAGGCAGGCCTTGAAGGGCTTGAAAAGGACATAAGCTCGATAAACTTCTACCGGAACAAGGCCAAAAACATAAAGGCCTGCTGCGGAAAGCTCGTTAGTGAGTTCGGCGGCAAGGTGCCGGACACCCTCGAAGCCCTCGTGAGCCTGCCGGGCGTGGGAAGGAAGACCGCAAACATAGTCCTGGGGAATGCCTTCGGCAGAAACGCCCTGGCGGTCGATACGCATGTCAAGAGGGTGGCCGGGAGGCTCGGCCTCACCTCATCGGACGACCCGGACAGGATCGAGGCTGACCTTACCGCAATAATCCCTCCTGAAAGATGGACAAAGACCACCCATCTCTTCATCCTCCACGGCAGAAAGACCTGCAAGGCCGTAAACCCGGACTGCCCCAACTGCCCCATACAGGCCTACAGCGTCTATTTCAGAGAAGTCTATTCGAAAGGGAATGCGCAAAGAAGAGGAAGAGCAGGGCTCATGCCGCGCTCGCGGCGAGGCCCTGGACTGGCATTCGACGAGGCTCGCGTAATAGCCGCCGGTCTTCAATAGCTCGTGGTGGCTTCCGGTCTCGATGATGTTCCCGTCCTTCAGGACCAGTATCCTGTCGGCGCCGACTACCGTCGAAAGCCTGTGCGCTATCACGAGGGTCGTCCGGCCCCGCATGAGGACGTCGAGCGCCTGCTGGACGCCGTATCTCCGATTCGGCATCGAGGGCGGAGGTGGCCTCGTCGAGTATGAGGGACCGGCGGGTCTTTATGATCGCCCTCGCGATGCTTATCCTCTGCCGCTCGCCCGCCGATAGGAGCCCGCCGCGCTCCCCGATGAGCGTATCGTAGCCCTTCGGAAGGCGCATTATGAAATCGTGCGCGTTGGCCGATTTCGCGGCTTCAATCACTTCATCCGCGGAAGCGCCGGGCTTGCCGTAGGCTATGTTGTTCATTGCCGTGTCGTTAAAGAGGAGCGCGTCCTGGGAGACGACGCCTATCCTGGCCCTTAAGGAGCGCTGCTTCAAATCCCTCAAGTCCGCCCCGTCTATGAATACGGCCCCGGAGGACGGGTCGTAGAGCCTTTGGAGGAGCGCGGCGATCGTGGATTTGCCCGCGCCGCTCGGGCCGACCAGGGCCACGCACTCGCCGGGCTTAAGGTGTATGCTTATATCGGTAAGTATCGGCCTCTTGCCGTCGTAGCCGAAGGAGACGCCGTCAAGAGGACGTCACCGCGTAGCATCTTTACGGGCATTGCGTGGGGCGCGTCGGACATGTGGTCGTCTGCGTCGAGGATGGAGAATATTGCCGAGCGAGACCGTGGCCTTCACGCATGGTCTGGTACGCGCCCGTAAGCCCCTGGACCGGCGTGAAGAGGCGCGGTTGCGTAGCCGAGAAGGCGACGAGCGTGCCGGCGGTTATCTCGCCCTTGCTGACGAGGTAGCCTCCGGCAAGAGGGCTGAGACCCTGGCCAGCACGCCTACGATGTTCTTGGCCGCGCCGACGCCCGTGTCTATACCGACGCCGCGGAGCACCGTCCGGTTGGCCTTCTCGACCCCTGTCATGAAACGGCGCTTCTCCGCGTCCTCCATCGCGAAGCTCTTGACCGTGAATATGCCCGTGAGGACCTCGTTAAAGCGGGAAAATATCCTCGTCCACCGCTCCATCAGCATCCGCTCCCTCTGCGTCTGCTCGTTCGCGGCCCACATGCCTATGATGGCCGGGAGCGGCGCGAAGAAAAGGACGATGAACGAGAGCCTGTGGTCCAGCCTGAACATGACCGCGAGAGAGATCACCAGGTAGACTATGCCCGGGAAGACGTTGAAGGCTATGTCCGAGACCGCGCCCACGAAGCCGTTAACGCCCCTGTCGAGCTTGGTCATGATGCCGCCGACAGTCTCCTCCCTGTGGTAGGCCACCGGAAGCGCGTGCAGGCGCGCCACGGTCGCGTCGAGTATGCCGTGGTTGACCTTGAGGCGCACCTTCCATGCGAGCCAGTTCGAGAGCCCGCCCAGGCCCTCGCGCGCGAGGCTCAGGCCTATGAGCATCCCGATGCCGTAGAGGAGGGGAGATATCGTACCCGTCCCGAGCTTGTCGAAGATGTATTTCATTACGAGCGGCTCGAGCGCGCCGAGGGCGGCCATCGCCAGGGTAAGCGACATGATGAAGGCGAGCGCCCACCTGTGCGGGAGGATAAAGCCGAGGGCGCGGCGCGCCTGCGGCAGCCAGTTTAAGTTGACTTCATGGGGGATATGCATGAGGGGTCTACAGTCCTTGCAAGCTGAACCTGTTATAAGGGGCGCCGGCCCGCGAAAATCGATGCATTCATGATAGGTTCATTGCAAGTACCTTAATGTGATAAAAGTCACGCCCGGCTTTTTTTCCGGGTGCTTTGGATGTGCGACATTTGGTATACTTGAGCGCATTATGAAAGCGATAGTTTTTGAGAGCGGAAAGCTAAGTTTCGAGGGGGCGCGCCCCGCGCCCAGGCCCGCGCCCGGAGAGGCGCTTATTCGGGTTACGCTTGCAGGCATATGCCGGACGGACCTCGAGATAGCCCTGGGCTACATGGGCTTTAGCGGCATTCCCGGGCACGAGTTCGTCGGCGTGATAGAGGAATGCGGCGACGAGCGTCTAAATGGGAAGCGCGTGACCGGGGAGATAAACATCCCTTGCGGGAAGTGCGCGTACTGCAGGCGGAGGATGGGGAACCACTGCCCGGATAGAAAGGTGCTGGGCATACTCGGAAAGGACGGCGCGTTCGCCGAGTACCTTACGCTCCCTTTCAAGAACCTTCACCCGCTCCCTGATTCCATAACGGACGAGGAGGCGGTCTTTATAGAGCCGCTCGCTTCGGCCTACGAAATACTGGAGCAGGTGAGGGTGGACGAGGACACTCGGGTCTGCGTACTGGGCGACGGCAGGCTGGGGCTGCTGGTCGCGCAGGTAATGGCCCAGACCGGGTGCGCGCTTCTGGCTGTCGGCAGGCACGAGGAGAAGCTCTCCATACTCAAGGCCAGGGGAATACCGACGAGGACAAGCATAGAGGGGCTTACAAGGGAGCTTGACCTTGTCATAGACTGCACCGGGAGCGCGGAGGGGATAAGAACGGCCCTCGATTTGGTGCGGCCCGCAGGGACCGTGGTCGTAAAGACGACGGTCGCCGGGAAGAGCGAAATAGACCTGAGCCGCATCGTGGTAGACGAGATAGCCCTCATTGGCTCAAGGTGCGGCCCGTTCCAGCCCGCCATACAGGCGCTCGAGGAAAAGAGGGTGGATGTCAGGCCCCTCGTATCAAAGGTCTTCCCGATCGATGAGGGGGTCGAGGCGATGAGATACGCGGGAGAAAAGGGCGTTTTGAAGGCGCTCCTCAAGATGGCTTGAGCGGTTCCGTGTTGATAGGGAAATTAAAAATGGGCCGCAGCTTTAGCTACGACCCCTTTTTAATTTCAATTATGGTCAGCAGATTCTCGGGAGCTGCTCGCCGGAGAGCATGTCGAGTATCCGCCTATTCCCTATCGAGGTCTCGATAAGGACCCTGGCTTTCGGCCCTTCTTCGACGGTTCCAATGACGGCGGCGTCCCTGCCGTACTGGTGGGAGCGCATGGCAGCCAGGGCCGCGTCCGTCGATTCCTTCGAGACAACGAGAACGAGCTTCCCTTCGTTCGCGAGATAGAGCGGGTCGAAGCCCAGTATCTCGCAGGCCCCGCGTACCGCATCCTTTACCGGGATGTCGTCCTCTCTTACGGATATCGAGAGCCCGGCTGACGCCGCGAACTCGTTAAGGACCGTCGCGAGCCCGCCTCTCGTGGGGTCGCGCATGGCCCTTACGCCCGAAGGCGCGCTGTCGAGAACGGCCTTCGCGAGGGTGTGGAGCGGCGCGCAGTCGCTCTCTACCGGAGTCTCCATCCGTATGCCTTCCCTGTGGGTGAGTATGGCGATGCCGTGGTCGCCCATCGTCCCGGAGACGATGACCGAGTCTCCGGCCTTTATGTTCGTGGGCGCAAGGTCAAGGGAGCCGTCTACCCTACCTATCCCGGCGGTATTGATGAAGAGCTTGTCGCCCTTGCCGCGCTCTACGACCTTGGTATCTCCCGTCACTATCATGACCCCCGCGTCGAGAGCGGTCTTCGCCATCGAGGCGACGACCCTTTCGAGCTCATCCATTGGAAGTCCTTCCTCGATTATAAACGAGGCGCTTAAATAAAGGGGCTCCGCGCCGCCCACGGCGAGGTCGTTTATGGTGCCGCAGACAGCGAGCTTCCCTATGTCTCCGCCCGGGAAGAAGATGGGCTTTACGACGTACGAGTCCGTCGTGAAGGCGAGCCTTCCTGAAGGCGAGGCGAATACGGCCTGGTCGTTAAGGGGCGCAAGGAGCGGGTTGGTGAAGGCCTTTGCGAAGAGGTCCTCGACCAGCCTCCTCGAGTGGCTCCCGCCGCTGCCGTGCGCAAGTAGTATGGTCTTTACGTCCTTCGTCATGCGGCCCTCCTGTACTTGAAGAAGGCCGCGCAGGTGCCTTCGGATGACACCATGCAGGGGCCGATGGGGAACTCCGGCGTGCAGGCCTTTGCGAAGAGCGGGCAGGCGTCCGGCGTGATAAGCCCCTTCAGTACCGAGCCGCATTTGCAGCCCCTGGGCTCCGCGTCCTCACCCGGAGGTATCGAGAACCTCTTCTCAGCGTCCATGTCCGAGAACTCGTCCCGTATCCTCAATCCGCTGCCGGGTATGTTGCCGATGCCCCTCCATAGGCTGTCAGCGGGCTCGAAGACCTTCCGCATTACCTCCTGGGCCTTGAGGTTCCCGTCCCAGGTGACCACGCGGTCGTACTCTATCTCGATGTCCTTCCGGCCTTCTTCGAGCTGCTTAACGAGCATGTAAATGCCCATTATGGCGTCGATGGGCTCGAAGCCGGCAACCACGCAGGGCGAGCCGTATTCGGTCGCGAGGAAGCCGTAAGCGCCAGCGCCGATTATCGCGGTCACATGGCCCGGGCAGATGAATCCGTCTATCTCTATCTCGCCGGTATCCATTAGCGCGCGCATTGCCGGGGGAGTGAGCTTATGGAGCGAAAGTACAGAGAGGTTCCTAAGGCCCTCCTCCCTTGCCGCGAGCATGGTCGCGGCTACCGTCGGGACGGTAGTCTCGAAGCCCACGGCGAAGAGGACCACCTCGCGGCCAGTGTCCTCCCGAGCGATATCAAGCGCGCCGAGAGGCGAGTAAACGACCCTTATGTCTCCGCCCCTGGCCTTCTCCTCCTGGAGGGAGGAGGACGAGCCCGGCACCTTCATCATGTCGCCGAAGGTGGCTATGACGACGTCCCTGCGCGACCTGCTGAAATCCAAAAGGCGGTTTACGTCCGCCGCGGAGGTTACGCAGACAGGGCAGCCGGGGCCGGATATGAGCCTTATGTTCGGAGGCAGGGCTTCCCTTACCCCATACCTCGATATGGAGTGCGTGTGCGTGCCGCATATCTCCATTATGCTCACTTCCTTCCGGGATATCTCGCGTATTTTCCGGAGCAACCCCTGCGCCTCTTCCCTTTTCCTGAATTCGTCAACGTACTTCATCAGCGAATAATCTCCTTTATGAGTTCAAGCGTCTCCCTTGCCTTGGCCTCGTCGACCTTTTCTATCGCGAAGCCCGCGTGGATTATGACGAAGTCCCCGGGCCGCGCCTCCTGCATGAGGCGGAGGTCAGCCTCCTTTGTCGCGCCTGCCACGTCGACCCTTGCGACGAAGCCGTTTATCTCTATTATTCTCCCCGGTATTCCGAGACACATATTCGTTTATCTCCCTTTAATGTTTTCAATCGCGACAGCGGCCTGGCCGAGCGATATGCCCCCGTCATTGGCCGGGACGCGCTCCTGCCGACATACCTCGAACCCCGCGGCCCGGAGCTTCCTTTCCGCAAGCTCCGAAAGGAGCCTGTTCTGGAAGACCCCGCCGCTCAGGACGACACTCTTTATGCCGGTTTCGCTCCGGAGGATTTCAGAGACCCTGAGGACCATCCCCGCTATTGCCGAGTGGAACCTGCCGGCCATCCTGCCCACGGGTATCCCTAAATTTGCGTCCTTTGCCAGCGCCCTTATTAACGGCCTCGTGTCTATTGCAATCGGCCCTTCACCTTCCAGCCCGAAAGGATAGGCGTCTTCCCCTTCGGAGGCGATGCTTTCGAATTCTATCGCCGCTTCGGCCTCGAAGGTTATCTCGTCTCTTACCCCGGCGATTGAGGCCGCGGCGTCAAAGAGCCGCCCCATGCTCGAAGTGAGGGGAGAGTTTACGCCCTTTCTTATCATCTCTGTTACGCCTGCCCTGGCCCCTGGCGCGCTCCCGGAAGCCGCGTTGAGGGCGTCCAATCGTGCCGCACAGAATCCATGAGCACGAGTAGCCATCCGCCAGGGCTCTTCTTTGCCGCTCCGGAGCCTCGTAGCCCCACCTGAGATAGGGCCCATCTTTTTCTCGCGGCGATTAAAACTCGCCGCCCCAGATATTGCCGTCAGTCCTGGGCCGGTGCGTCAGCTACGCCTATTACAGGGCCCGAAAGGCCGTGCCATTTCATTGCGATATGAGCATGGTGGATGCTGGACCGCTACTACCCTTCATCCGGGATGCCGTGCTCTTTATGTACTGACGGCAAACCTGGTGCTCAGGTAATCAGGATGGAGGTCGTGGGCTACTACAGTCGGCTCGGCCCTGAAGGTGTTTTTGAGGTTCTTAAGCGTCTCGCGATAGAATTCGAGTGATTCGATGTTTTCGAGGTCGCTCCTGTGCTGGCTCAATAGCCCTCGCTCCTCCCTTGTGAGGCGGGTGTTTGAGGAGCGCGCCGCCGCGAAGACCCTCCGGATTCCGCGCCCGTGTCATCGGGCTTCGTGCCGCGCGCGCCTAAGCCATCCTCTTTCCGCTCGACCTGCAATCGAATCGTCCACCCGCATAGATGTCCCTGTCGTGGAGGAGAAAGCTGTCGGCCAATTTCGAGAGCTTATCGAGAGCCTCCCTGTTCGAGATGACTATAGGCTCCTCCGAGAGGTTGCCGCTCGTCATGACAAGGGCCTTGAGAGCGGATGCGCGGAGAAGTAGATGGTGGAGAGGCGTATAGGGGAGCATCACGCCGAAGCGGCTGTTGCCGGGCGCTGCGGCCTCGTCTATCCCGGAGAGGGCCTTTTTCCTCAGGAGCACTATCGGCCTTGTACGGTCAAGGAGCGCATATCCCTCTTCAGGAGAGACCTCGCATATGAGCTTCGCGCTATCCAGGTCAGGGACCATGAGCGCGAAGGGCTTGTTTGAGCGCCTTTTCCTTTCCCTGAGCGTCGAAACGGCAATGGGGTCCATGGCGTCGCAGGCGAGGTGGAAGCCGCCGAGCCCCTTTACGGCGACGACTGCGCCCTCTTTAAGGAGCTTCCCGGCTTCCTCGATAGCCGCGTAATTTTTTATGCCTTCATTCCCGTGCATCCACGCAGAAGGGCCGCAGGCCGGGCACGCGTTCGGCTGCGCGTGGAACCTCCTGTTGGCCGGGTCGTGGTACTCATGCTCGCATTCAGGGCACATCCTGAACCCGGCCATGGTCGTATTGGGCCTGTCATAGGGTATGTCGAGTACGATAGAGTACCTCGGCCCGCAGTTCGTGCAGTTGATGAACGGGTATAGATGGCGCCTGTCTGCCGGGTCGAGCATCTCTCTTAAGCAGTCAGGGCAGACCGCCATGTCCGGGGAGACGAGGACGGATTTGCCGGGTACAATCCTACTCTCGCGTATGGTGAAGTCTTCGTATTCGGTCCCGTTTTCGAGCCGTTCTATCCTTATCGAATCTATCCTGGCAAGCGGCGGCGGGGATTTCTCAAGCTCGTCCAGGAACGGGCCTATTGAGCCGCCCTGCACCTCTATGACGACGCCTTCCGAATCGTTCAAGCAGAAGCCATTAAGGCTGTGCCTTGATGCGAGCCCGTAGACATAGGGGCGGAAACCAACGCCCTGCACTATGCCGGTTATGTGTATTCTTGCGCTTTCCATTCGTAGTCTTATCAAAATACGAGATTCTTCGCTTCGCTCAGAATGACATGCTTATTTAGCATGTCTAACGGCCCCGGCGAGAAATCTCGCCCACTCCGCCACCCCCGCGCCTGTCCTGCACGAGGTCTCGAAAATCTTCAAATAAGGGTTGACCTTGAGCGCGTTATCCCTGGCCTTTTTAATGTCGAAATCCGTATGCGGTACGAGGTCGGACTTGTTTATTATGAGCGCTTCCGAGGCGCTGAATATGGCCGGGTATTTGAGGGGCTTATCGTCCCCTTCGGCGGCGGACATGACCATGACCTTCATGTCCTCGCCCAAGTCGTACTCGGCGGGGCAGACCATGTTCCCGACGTTCTCGATTACCAGCAGCTCTATTCCCGGCTGCGCGAAGACCCAGGGGAGCGCGTGGCTGACCTGGTGGGCATCGAGGTGGCAGGCCCTGCCGGTGGTTATCTGGAGCGCCGGGATGCCGAGCCTCTCTATCCTCTTTGAATCGAAGTCGCCTTCGAGGTCGCCTTCCACCACCGCGAAGCCGATCCCGAGGGCCTTGAGCTCAGCGGCCATCCGCTCTATGAGCGAGGTCTTCCCGGCCCCGGGCGCGCTTACGATATTTATGGCATAGACGCCTTTATCCGAGAGGGCCTTCCTGTTCCGGGCCGCTATTTCGTCGTTTCTCGCAAGTATCTTTTCCTCTATCACTATTTCGTGCATATTTATATGGTTCCTGTCGGGAAGCCCCGGTCTTTAAACTTTGCTCTCCGGATATTCCCAGGACTTAGTTAGGGTCAAACGCCTTCCATCGAGACTATGTCGAGCTCGTTGCCGCCCGCCATCTCGACCGAGCTACAGCCGCACCCGGGGCAGGTCCTCTCGAATTTGATTATCCTGAATACATTGCCGCAGTCCTTGCACCTGCCCCTGAGCGGAGCCTCCTCGATTTCAAGGGCCGCGCCCTCGAACGGGGTGCCCTTTATCGACGCCTCGAAGCAGAACCTCAGGGCCTCCGGCTCAACGGCCGTAAGCTCGCCCACCCGTATCCTGACGCTCCGGAGTTCCTTGAGCGCCGCCTTTTCCATCTCCGCCCTGATGGTGTCGAGGAGGCTCATCGTTATTGACATCTCGTGCATCTCAAACCTTCTTTTCCGCCCTGAAGCCGAACCTTGCAAGCTCTTCCCTTATGGCCTCTGCAGCGAGCGGAACTGACCGGGCGGCCAGAGCGGTGAGCTCAAGGCCCGGTGTAATGTCCTCGGGGATTATCCCGATTATGACGAGCTCGGGGCTCAGGCCCTGGAATTTCGCTATTTCGATTAAGTCCCTGAGGCCGATCTGATGGGCGCTGGTCGACTTCAGCGCGGGCCATTTTGCGACCTCCTCCCCGGGTATCCGGATGACCTTCCCGGGAGGGCCGCTTGCGGCCACCGCGTCGACCACGATGATGTGAGAGTAGTCTTTTATGTAAGAGAGAAGGCCCAGGCCCGAGGTGCCGCCGTCAAGGCAGTCGATGTCCGGGCCGAAGCCGTAGCGCTCGGAGAAATACTCTATCGCCCTTACCCCCAGGCCCTCGTCCTTCAGGAGCACGTTCCCTATCCCGAGCACAAGGGCCCTTTTACGTTTTGCATCATTCATTCGCAAAAAGGGGCATCAAAGAGGCCTTGATATGAATATTTTATCAAAAAAGGGCATCCAGGCCAACTATTAAACTCTTGTAAATACAAGGAAATCCGGATTATAATCCCATCCGGGAAGGACTCAGGAAAGGAAAAAAAGAAGGACGAGCCCGGCTATGACGACAAGGTTCACCGCCGCGCCGATGAATATCAGGATATCCGCGGCCCCGGCCTTTTCAAAAGCTCGTCCAAGCATCCCCTTAGATTAATCCATGGGCATTTTTTTGTCAAACCGCGAAATATGAGAACAGTGCTTGCATTCATAGCGTCGGTCCTGGGTTTCGGCGCGCTCTTTTTCGTCCTTGACCTCCTCCTCTTCAACGCTCAGGGCCTGAGCTTCTTTTTTAATGGCTGAGGGGGACTGATGCCGCTTCCGATGAAAAAAGGCCCGCCCGGAAATGCCCTTTCAAGCCCGGCGCTCATCATAGGAATCCTTTTTTTGGCCGCGTCCGCGCTCTTTCCGTCCGAGTCGTACGGTTCGGCGTATGCGCCCGCCCCTCTCCTCGGCCCGGGCGACTACCCTTCGGTCAAGGGCTTAAGCCCGAGGCTCGCAGTATGGCTCGCCGCGCAGATGCACGTCTGGTTCGCTGCCTTCGTGCTCGCGGTCCCCATCTTCGTCGTAATACTCGAATTCATCGGGGTCGTCAAGAAGGACGCCCGCTACGACAGGGTCGCCTACGAGTTCCTGCGGGTGAGCATTACGGCCTTTTCGCTCACAGCCATAACGGGCGGCATGCTCCTTGGCGCGCTAATCGTATTCTACCCTGGCCTCATGAGGTACCTCGCCTCGATATTCGGTCCCACCGCGATATTTTACGCGCTCTTTTTCCTCCTCGAAACCGCGGCCCTCTATACCTACTATTACGGCTGGAAGCGCATGGCCGAAGGGCGGTCGAAGCTCCTCCACCTTGCGGTGGGCCTCGGGCTCAATATATCCGGGACAGGGCTCATGTTCGTGGCCAACGCATGGGTGACCTTCATGATGACGCCCTCGGGAGTGGACGGGGCCGGCGTATTCAGCGGCAATCTCTGGGAGGCGGTCAACAACCACCTCTGGAGCCCCATGAACCTCCACAGGTTCATAGCCAATATCGCCTACGGCGGCTCCATCGT
Source organism: Deltaproteobacteria bacterium (assembly GCA_015075075.1). Lineage (GTDB taxonomy): Bacteria > Desulfobacterota > GWC2-55-46 > GWC2-55-46 > GWC2-55-46 > UBA5799. The sequence goes on from JABTVA010000010.1 coordinate 65,814, forward strand.
AGGCGCGTACGCCGCGTACAGGTTCCTCGGCGCATCAAACGAGGAGGAGAGGGCGCATTACGACTGGATGGGCTACACCGCGAGCCTTATCGCCATAGGCGCGCTCCTGCCGCTCCCCTTTGCCGGGTACTGGCTCACGGCCGAGATATACGCTTTCAGCCAGCAGATGGGCATAACTCTCATGGGAGGGGTCTTCGCCTGGCTCTTTATAATACAGGCCGTAATAATAGGCGCGCTGTTCCTTGCCGCGAACTACTACCTATGGTGCGGCTTCGGGAGGGGCGCATACGGGGATGCGTATATCAAGTACGTAAAGTACATTGCCCTGGTCGTTGCCGCCTCCTTCCTCGTCTGGTTCACCCCGCACACGCTCATACTCACGCCGTCGGAGGCGCGCGCCATCGGCGGGCAGTACCACCCGTACCTGGGGCCCCTGGGGCTCATGCCGGCCAAGAACACGGCCGTGAACATGATGCTCCTTTTCACGTTCCTTTCCTTTATCCTTTACAGGAGGGCCCACAGGAGGCCCGTTGCCGCATGGGTAAAATACTGGAACGCGCTCCAGGCCGGGCTCTTCACTGCCGCGGTCGCGAACATATCCTTCCTCGGGGTCTACTACGGCTATTTCACCAACACCGTCTACAAGGTCGCGTCGTCGGTCCCGCAGGTGGCGACGACCCTTTTCGTCATCGTCGCCTGCCTCGTAATCGAATGGCTCATGGGCCGGGGCGGAAAAAGAGAGGATTTCAAATGGGGGCGCATGCCCGAGAGGAGCCAGTACGCGCTCATACTCATAGCCGTCTCGTTTACCTGGCTCATGGGCCTTATGGGGTTCGTCCGCTCGGCCATAAGGCAGCACTGGCACGTATATTCGATAATGAAGGACGCCTCGGCAGAGGCGTTCACGCCTTCCATCGCCTACGCCGCAAAGGTGGTCTCAACGGGCACGATAGTCTTTCTTGCCATAGTCGTATTCATATTCTGGCTCGGCGGCATGGGGCAGGGTAGTGAGGCCGGGAAGGATGGGTAGGTTCGCAAGGGCCGCGGCCTTCAGCCTGTTTATCATCGGTCTCTATACCTTCTATTCGGTATTCGTGATACCGCCCATCAACCCCGGCGAGCCGCCGTCCGAAAGCGCCGCCTCAGGCGGGCCTGCCACGATTGAGGAGCTTCTGGCCCTCGGCGAGGAGGTCTACAATGGAAAAGGGGCGTGCTCGCTCTGCCATACCAGGGATGGCGGCAGGGCCCCGGCGCTCGACGATTCGGCCCTGGCCGCGAAAGCCCGGTTTTCCGCGCCGGGCTATTCCGGCAAAGCCGCGGACGTCGAAAGCTACCTCTACGAGTCGCTCGTCGACCCGTCGGCCTATGTGGTTCCGGGCTACGGCGTAAGCGGCACTGACGACCGCGTAAGCCCCATGCCTGGCGTGAGGGAAAGCTCGATAGGGCTGAACGATACGGAAATACGGGCCGTGATAGCATACCTCCAGAGCATCTCAGGGGCGGAGATAACGGTAGCGCTCCCGGGAGAGGGGGCAGGGGAATGAGGCTCTTCAAGTTCATCGCCATAAACCTCTTCTTCTACGCGCTCCTTAAGGCCCCGGGCCTCCTTGCCGGGAAGCCAATCCCGTCGAGCGTAATCACGATGTACATGTTTTTTATTGTCGTGACGGTCCTGCTCGTCATGACCATCACCGACGAGGGCGCAAATGAGCTTTTCGCGCCGTTAAGGTCGCTCCTGGAAGACCCCTCAAGGTCGCTTGCCCGGAATATCCTTTTTGTTCTCCTCCCCATAGGAGCCGCGCTCTCGGTATATTATTCGGCTGCCGAGCCTGCCCCCCCGTTTGAGCTCAGGAGCGCGCACCCGGCCCCGCCCGGCGCAGTGCGCGCCTACGGGAAGGCCTACGAGCTTGACGGGCTTGAAAACCCGCTCCGGCCGCTTGAACGAGAAGACCCCGCCGCCTTTAAAGAGATGGTCCGCGAGGGAGGGGAGGTCTACTTCAGGAACTGCCTTTTCTGCCACGGGGCCAAGCTCGACGGCAGGGGGCATTACGCCCACGCAATGGACCCGCTCCCCATGCCCTTCACCGGAAGCGATACCATCGCGCAGCTAAAGGAGTCCTATCTTTTCTGGAGGATCGTAAGGGGCGGGCCGGGACTGCCGAGGGAGGGCGGCCCGAACATCTCGGCAATGCCCGCCTGGGAGGATGAGCTTACGGAGGAAGAGGTCTGGAAGGTGATTCTCTTTATTTACGATTACACCGGGAACAGGCCCAGGAGCTGGAAGGACTGAGATGGCGCTGCCGATTCAAGAGATAAAATGGCGTTTCAGCCGGAGGCGTACATGGGCGCCGTTCTTATCAGCGTGCGGCCTTGCCATGCTCCTTATTCCAGCCGCCTCTCTCCAGTCCGCGTTTGCCTCGGACGGCGACCCGGAAAAGGGCAGGGCTATCTACGAGAAGCGCTGCTCATGGTGCCACGGCCTTGAGGGCGCGGGCGACGGCCCGGCTGCCGAATTCTTGAACCCGCCACCGAGGGACCTTACGTTCGGCCTGTACAAGTGGAAGTCCACCCCGTTCGACGAATACTCCCCCTCGGGCGAGGACTTTGAAAGGATGATAGCCGGGGATGGTTCTCATGCCGGCATATCCGGCTGGAACGGCATGAGCGGGACCTCGATGCCCGGATGGGGGGATGTCATGGGCCCGGAAGAGACAAGGCACATGGCCGCCTACATGAGGTCGCTTTCAGGCCTTGAAAATGCCGAGATGCCGGCCATAAGCCTTGCCGGAAGGATACGACCCGGCCCTGAGAGCATCGAGCGGGGCCGCGTGCTTTTCAAGGACAGGTGCGCCGAGTGCCACGGCCTTAACGGGCGGGGCGACGGCGCCAAGAAGCTCCGTGACGACTGGGGCGCGAGGACCTGGCCGAGGGACCTCACAAAAGGCTGGACCTTCAGGATGGGGAGCGGCCCCGAAGACATATACACGCGGGTGACGGTCGGCATACCGGGCACCCAGATGCCGAGCTTCGCGGACCCGTCTTCAAAAAAGGCGATGACCGAGGAGGAGAGGTGGGATGTCGCCAATTACGCCGCCACCCTTGACGAGCCTTCGAGAAGGCCCATCCCGGAAGCAGTGGTAAAGGCCGTTAAGGTGGAAGGGGGCCTTCCCCTTGCGCACTCGGACAAACTATGGGATTCCGCGCCCGAGGCCGACTACTTCCTTTTTCCGCAGATAATAGCGGGGGAGAAGGCCTTTACGCCTTCGCTTGATTCGATTTCAGTAAAGGCCGTGCATAATGGCAATGAGATCGCCTTTCTCCTCGAATGGAACGACCCGACGAACTCGATGCCGTGGGACCCTAAGGCCGTCGAGGTCGCCGACGGCCCGCTATTCCCGGACGGCGCGGCTATCCAGTTCCCGGCCGGCGAGGTCAAGGGCGGACGGCCGTACTTCGGCATGGGCGACGGCAGGAAGCCGGTCGAGATATGGCATTGGAGGAGCCCTGAAAGCGAATTTGAAAAAGATACATTCGGGGTGCTGGAGGCAAAGGGCTTCGAGCGCATGACCCGGAAGACGGTTCCAGAAACTGCCGGCTTCGAGGCCCGCGGCGTATACGACAACGGCAGGTGGCGGGTCGTTATGAAGGGCCCGCTCAATCATGAGAACGGCCCCCTCTTCGAAGAAGGCTCTTTCACCCCGATAGCCTTCGCCCTGTGGGACGGCTCCAACGGCGACAACAAGGGAAAGCACGTCATGACCGGGTGGGAATGGGCAAGGCTCGAAAAAGAAGCGCCCGGCCCCTCATACATGTGGCCGCTCGCAGCTGGCGGCTTCGTCCTCGCAGCCGAGTTGCTATGGCTCTTCCTCAAAAGGGGCAGAAAGGATTGAAGGTTGCTGGATAGACTTTTGAGAGAACCTTTTTTGTAAAAAAGGTTCTCTCAAACTCTCTCCAAAAAACTTTCAGGTCTTCCTGAGAAAACCCCAATTGGGGGTTTTCTCAGAACCAAAAGTCTTTGAGGGGGTCTGAAACTTTCACAGAAAGGTTCCCTGGTTTCGGAAGTCCTTCAGCCTTTTTGCCCTTTTCGGGAGCCGAAGGCGATGAGGGCCGCGCCTGCTGCGGCCATTGCGATGTAGAAGGGGTCGAGGGGGGAGGCGGCCCTTGCGTTTAGGAGGATGTTCACGAGGCCGAGCGAGACGAGGGCCGCGCCGATGAACCTGGGCGCGGCGCCTTTTATTCCCTTTTGGTTTCCGTTATCCCGGTCATCTGCCCGCCTTTTCCGGAGTTCCTTCGCATGAGCTCAGGGGTGATCAGCTTTATTCCTTTGCGCGGCGTATCGTTCGAGCCCCTTTTTTATCATGGGCCTTATGAAGGCAGGGGCGTTCTTGAGCCTTTCCTCGGCATCCGGCCCATGCTGCGGGCGGGGCGGTCGCCTCTTTTAACGCCCTTAGCTCGTGCCGTGCACCAGGGGTCTTCGGCCATGAGGTCGCCTCTTGCGGCGAGGGCCCTTGCCCTGCAGCCGCCGCATGAGTCCGAGTATTCGCATTCCACGCACCTGCCCTTGTAGACGGGGCTCCGCAGCGTCTTGAATGCCGGGTCGTTTTCCCATATCTCCAAAGGGCTTTTCCTGAGGCTGGCGAGCCTTCGTTGTGAGTATGTAGGGGCATGCACGAAGCCCTCGGGTGAATCCTCAGATACCCCTTCCGGCTATGCAGCCGCTTGTGCCGCCTTTAAGGAGAGCGCTTTCGGGTCGGACTCTGCCCGCCACCCGGACCAGGTGCGGGCGCACCGCGCCCTGACCATTATCCTTCCCGTATTCCTTCTCTTGGCGGCAATGGAGTCGAGCGCGGATTCGTACTCGGTCGGGGTGAGGTCGGTCGCCTTCTGGCCGCGACCGGCAGACGAGGAAAAGTAGTTTACCGCCATTGCCCGTCTTTTCGGCGAACCCGACGAATGACGGGATCTCATCCATGTTTTCCTTTGTGAGCGTGAACTGGAGCTGGAAGGGCGAAGACCGGACAATGCCTCTATGCCCTTTAATGTCCTTGCCCATGAGCCTTCAAGGCCGCGGATGCGGTCGTGATGGCGGGGAGTAAGCCAGTCAGCTTACTCCAGCGCCCTGCACGCCAGAGCCGAGGAGCTTCTTTACGGTTTCGTCCGTAAGAAGCGTACCGTTAGTCCCGATAACCGGGGAAAGCCCGAGGGATGATGCGCGGCCTGCAAGGAGGAATATGTCCTCTCTTAGGAGCGGCTCGCCTCCGGTAAGGACGAGCATGCAGCCGGGTGAGAGGCTTCCTATCTGGCCGATATAGGAGAGGGCTTCATCCGTGGGGACGGCGTCCGCCCCGGAGAGCTCGCAGGCGTCGAGGTAGCAATGGCCGCAACAGAGGTTGCACCTTTTGGTTACGTTCCATGAGATGAGGAAGGGAGGTGCTATGGCGCTCATCCTTCGATATTCTTCCTGACCTTCCGCATGAATTCAGGGGTTATCTCCGCCACACCCTCTTTCCGCGCGGCATCCTCGACCATGTTCTTCACGATGCCGCTTGCGAACTTCGGTATGCGGGAGAGGACCTCAAGGGCGCCTTTTGTCCATGCCGGGGCGTCTTTCGGGGCAGCGGGAACTGGCGCGAACTCTCTCGCCGAGACGAGCACGTGGCAGGGGACTTCCCTCAGGCAGTTCTCGGCGGTCGAGCCTATGTCCAGGCCTTCGACCGCGTGCGCGCCCGTCCTTCCGAGGACGAGGAGGAACGGCCGGGCCTTCCGCGCGTATTTGATTATCTCGTCAGAGGCCTTCCCGGAAAGGAGGGTCGTTTTTATTTTTTTTCCTTTTGAGGCGGCCAGCCTTTCGGCGGCCTCAAGGTGGCCCCTGTAGATGCGAGCCAGGCCCTTGTCTATTATCTCGTCATGGAGCCTTTCCTGCTCCCTGAACCTGAAAAGCCGCCCTGCCTCCTCGGTAAGGATGCCCGCGATCGAGCGGAACGCCGCCTGGTGGAACACGGGGTCAAAGGCGCTTATTGCCTCCACCTCGAAGCCGAATACGTCCGATAGTTCCAGCGCCGTAAGGAGGCCGCCGAAGGAGGCGGGGCTTCCGTCCAGGGCGGCTATTATGCCGCGGCCTGTTTCTAAGCGCTCCCGGGATACGAGGACGTCTTTTCGGACCCTCCGGACGACCCTCTCGCAAACGCTCCCGATCCTGCTCGTGCCGGTCCTACCGAGGCCCATAAGTCCCATTGCCACGAGGTCGTAGCCGGCTTCACCGGCTTCCTTGACTATCTCCTCGAAGTTTTTCCCTTCCCTGCTTACGCCACCGGCATCAAGACCCGAGCATCTTGCCCTGGCCTGGAAGACGGCCATGTACGAGTCGGATATTATCTCGAGGCCCCTTGTTATTAGCGTGTCGTGGATCTCGCGCGTGTTCTTGAGAGCGTCCTCGTTCCTGTATGCCTCGGGGAGCCCGTCTTCCATCTCCATGAACCGTGAGTTGTGGAGCCTGGCCGCGTAAACGTGGCACCCGGTAAGGCGGGCATCCGATGAGCGCGCAAGCGCGATCGCCAAGTCGGCCCCGGCATTGGCGTGGTCGGAATTATCAAGGCAGACGAGAATATTACGGTACATACGCCCTTTATTTTATCCCAACCGCGTTCCGGTGAAAAGGTTTTAATTCCCGGAGCCTCTCGACGAAGGCAGATGGAAGCCCCTGATCCCCTGCCGCCCGGAGGGCGTAAATGCAGAGAAGTATCGCGGCTGTAAGGGGGAGGCTTATGATGTGGATTTTTATGAACTCGACAGGGAGGCGTAAAAGGCTTCCTCGACCGTAAAGGCAGCGGGATAGGAGGACTTGAAATTATCTATTTCTTTAATGGAGCGGTAGGAAACCGCCACGATGAGGGCCATGCAGAGTGCTATTGCTGCTGTGAGGAGCGGCCTCAATGTTTTCACCGGGCTGCCTTCCTTGCCTTTACATGAGTATAGCCGAAAGGAGGTCATGGCGGCAAAGGCGGCCCGAAAAATCATGCGAAGGCGGGCGGCGCTTCAGGGCGTATCCTTGCATTCCTCCTCGCCGGAGCAGGGCGAGCCGTATTCCTCGCACTTGCATTCTATCTTTTCGTAGGCCCCGGTCTCTTCGTTATAGGCGTGGACGATCCCGGCGCCTATCCCATAGTACCAGCCGTGGAGCCTTAACCTGCCCTCCTTCAGGGCCAGGGCCACGAGCGGATAGGTCTTGAGGTTTTCGAGCTGCCGGATTACATGCCTCTTGGCCGTCATCTCCATCTTCGAGGCGTATGAAGGGTCGCTGTTGTGCTTCAGGACGTAGTCCTTCACGCCCGAGGCGCTCCTTATCCATTCCTTCATGTTGTCCATGCAGTCCAGTTCCCTCTCGTCGCACCAGAGGGCGTTCAAGGCCCCGCAGTCCGAGTGGCCGCAGACGACGATGTCGGTTATCTGGAGCTTCATGAGGGCGAACTCTATGGCGGCGGCGGTGCAGGTTTTTTTCATGTCGCCATAATTCGGAGGCACCATGTTCCCCACGTTCTTGACGACGAAGAGGTCGCCGGGCTTGCTCTGCGTGAGGAGGTTCGGGTCCACGCGCGCGTCCGAGCACGCGATGAAGAGGATGTCAGGGGACTGCCCCTTCCCTATTTTCCTGAAGAGGTCCTGTTCCTGCTTATAGAAGGTCTGCTGAAACTTGCGGATGCCTTTGTAGAGCCTGTCCATGGTAACCTCCCTGCCTGGAACTTGGTTTGAGCGCAGGGCTCTTGTGGTAACGGGCCCTCTTTCGACGCGCTAAGGAGATTCAGAAGAGGGACGGATGGTGCTCCGCGTCCTTCTCTTCCGTGGCCTCGTGGCCGAAGATGCTGATGCGCCCGAACTCCCCATCGAAGCCGGGGGTTATGGAAATATCGCCCTCCCTTACTTTTATTATGGCCGAGGCGACCCTTTCTCCGGCTGCCTCCCGTATCTCGCTCTCTTCCATGTCCAGGAGGTAGCTGAACTCGGGCGCCAGCGCCGTAAGCCTCCTGTATTCGCGCTGCACTTTCTGGCTCGCGACACCTGTCCCGATGCACTCTGACAGGACCTCCTCCAGGGGCACGAGGCGCCTTGCCGGGACGGCGTTCTCCGGCCGCGCTCCATCCATTCTATCGGCAAGCTCCTCGACCCTTGAGAGCACCCCTACGGTAAGGGGTTTGCCGCAGGAGGGGCAGATGCCTGAAAGGGCCTTTGTCTCCGCTGGCTTAAGGCTAACGCCGCAGGCCCTATGGCCGTCCGAGTGGTACTTGCCCTCCTCGGGGAAGAACTCCACGGTGAAGAGGAACCTCGATTTGTCCTTTTTTACAAGGATATCCCTTATTTCAAAATAGTCCATAGGGCAGTCGAAGACGTTCCGCCCTGCCGAGCTTGGACGGGGAGTGGGCGTCCGAGTTGGATATGAGGGCTATATTATCGAGGCCGATCCCTCCAGTTCATCTCCGGGTCTGAGGAGGCCCGTTTCGATGGCGTGTATGTGCCTCGAATACTCCCTGAAGCATTCTCGATGGAGTCGAAGCCCGATTTCGAGCCGAAGATGGAGAACCAGGGCGTCCACGCGTGCGCGGGCACGAGCATCGCATCGGGCGAGGCGTCGAAAACGATCTTAGCGAGGTCTTTCGCCGAAAAGCCGAAAATAGCTGCCGTCGGAGCTTATGTTGCCCAGGGACTTGAACGCGGCGTTCATCTTCCTGGCCGCCTCGACGCTCGGCGAGAATATGAGGCTGTGGACCTTCCTGGTCCGGCCGCCCTGCGAGAAGATATTGGATACTTCCGCGGTAAGCATGAAATGGACCCGGTCTTCGCCCGATTTTCCCTTGAGAGCGAAAAGGCCGTTCCTGGCGGTTCGAGCTTCTCTCTATGGAGGCGAAATGGGCCGGGTGGGTGAAGTCGCCGGTGCCCAGAAGGCCGATACCCTTGAGCTTCGCCCAGGACGCCACTGATTCGAGGGGCCATCTCCTGTCGTGGCCCCTCGAATACTTGCTGTGTATGTGCAGGTCGGCTATGATGCGCATGGCTTCTTGTCCGGTAGGTTAGTGTCGGGCTGACCCCCTGACAGGCTGCTTAAAAAGCCCAGTCTGCTTTGTCGTCTTCAAAATTCGTCATCGCGGCGTACAAAAAAGTACGCCTCATTCCTCATTTCTCGACTCCTCGCATCTCGGACTTTTTAAGCAGCCTGTACATGGTTTTAAGTTTTTCAGCAAGCTGCTAAATCCCCATTATGCTGTAGCCCGAATCGACGTGGATTATCTCCCCGGTCACGCCGCTTGAGAGGTCCGATATGAGGTACAGGGCCGTGCCGGCCACGTCCGCCTGCGTTACGTTCCTCCTCATGGGGGACTTGGCCTCCACGACGTCGAGTATCTGCTTGAAGCCGGAGATCCCCGCGGCGGCGAGCGTCTTTATGGGGCCCGCGGATATGGTGTTTACCCTTATGCCGCGCGGCCCGAGGTCGGAGGCAAGGTATCTGGAGCTCGCCTCGAGCGCCGCCTTGGCAACGCCCATTACGTTATAGTTGGCGACGACCTTTTCGCTGCCATAATAGCTCAGGCTCACGATGGACCCGGGCCTGCCTTCCATGAGAGGGGCTGCGGCCCTGGCGAGCGCTACGAGGGAGAAGGCGCTTACGTCGAGCGCGAGCCTGAAGCCGTCCCTCGACGTTGCAAGGAATTCGCCCTTGAGCTCCTCTTTTCTGGCGAAGGCTACCGAATGTACCAGGGCGTCAAGCCCGCCCCATTCGCTGCGGACGGTTTGGAATACGGACTCTATCTGCGCGTCGTCGGTTACGTCGCAAGGGAGAATGAGCCTGGAGCCGAGCGATTCGGCAAGCGGCCTGACCCTCGATTCGAGCGCCTCCCCGGCATACGTGAAGGCGAGCTCCATCCCCTCCCTTTTGAGGGCCTCGGCTATGGCCCAGGCTATGCTCCTCTCGTTGGCGACCCCGAATATCACACCTTTTCTGCCGTCGAGCAAACCCATATGGGCACCCCCTTGAATGGTAGACTGCCGTAAGCCGGGGCTAATCGGCTTGGAAAAGCGGCATTATTTCTTATCATTAAACCGCCCGTCCTTTCAACAGTTTTCGTTTGCCCGGAAGGGGCAATTACGATAAACTCATACCAGAGCGACCCAAGGAGGTACCTCCCATGTTCGAGCATATCGAGGAAAAGGAAGCTGTTAAGACGGCCGCCCTGATAGAGGTGAACGGCTATATGTTCTACAAGCTCCTCGCCGAGAAGACGGCGAACAGGGAGGCGAAGGCCATATTGAAAAAGCTCGCCGACGACGAAAAGAGGCACCTCAAGCTAATAGAGACGAAGTTCTTCCCCGAGGCCGGGTTCAGGGACCAGATAACGGAAGAGGAGATAGAGATAGAGGACTATATCGAAAAAGAGGGCAGGGCCGACATGTTCTCCAGGCGCATAAACGTCGACGAGCTCGTGCGCTCGCTCGACGACCCCAGGAAGGCGCTCCTCCTGGCCCTCGAGACCGAAAAACACTCTGTCCGCTATTTCGAAAGCCTCGCGGCCTACTCTCGGACCGAGGACGGCAGGCGCATGTACAATGAGCTCGCGGATGTGGAGATGTCACATGTGAGCCAGATAGAGGCCATGCTCGCCGACGGGTCCGGCCATTGAAATTCCAGAAGCAGCTCTTCAGTTCCGTGTTATCCCTATAAGCAGGCTCCCGGTTCTTGAAAAAACCCTTTTCTGATATAATGCGTCCATGCCCGAGCTGAGATTCAACGTGATTACCAGGGAGTGGGTAATCATCGCCACCGAGCGCGCCAAGCGCCCCAAGGACTTCAGCAACAACAAGGAGACCCGCTTAAGGCCTGAACGAGTGCCGACCTGCCCCTTCTGCCCCGGAAACGAGCACAAGACACCGGCCGAGCGGTTCAGGGTCCCTGAGGGCGACGGCTGGAAGATACGCGTGGTCGCGAACAAGTTCCCGGCCCTTAATCCCGAGGGAGAGAAAAAACGGCTCGGGAACGGCCTCCGGACCGCGGTCACCGGGGTCGGGGTCCACGAGGTCATAATAGAAACCCCCGTGCATAACCTCCATACGGGCCTGCAGGACGTCGGCAACATAGAGGAGCTCATAAGGGTATACATGGCCCGCTTCGTGGAGGCGAACAGGGACCCCAGGGTAGAGCACGCCATCATATTCAAGAACCACGGAGAGGGGGCAGGCACCTCCATCGACCACCCCCATTCGCAGCTCATAGCAACCCCTGTCGTGCCGGTCCAGTTCAGGGACAGGGTCCAGGCGGCGCTCCACTACTTCGACGACACGGGCGAGTGCCTCGTCTGCTCGGTCCTTAAAAAGGACCTGCAGGACGGGACAAGAATCATATACGACACCCCGCATTTCCTGACGTTCATACCTTACGCGGCCCTGTCGCCCTTTCACATATGGATATTCCCCAAGAGGCATTCGGCCTCGTTCAGCTCGCTTACCGGCGAGGAGGCGAGCGACCTTGCCGCGCACCTCAAGAACATCCTCTCCAGGTTCCATTACGGGCTCTCCGGCCCGGACTATAATTACGTGATAAGGTCCTCGCGCCCCAAGGACGCGGGGAACGAGTATTGCCACTGGTACATGAGCATCATTCCGAGGCTCTCCACCGCAGCCGGTTTCGAGATGGGAAGCGGCATGTTCATCAATACGAGCCTGCCCGAAAAGAACGCAGAGTATCTGAGGTCTGTAAGGCCTGAATAGAATTCAGCCTGGCAGGCTGCTGAAAAAGCCCAATCTGCTATGTCGTCTTCAAGGTTGGACACTCCGGCGTACTACGAAGGTACGCCTCATTCCTCACTTTTCGACTCCTTGCATCTTGAGCTTTTGAGCAGCCTGAATGTGATTTTGAGTTTTCAGCAACCTGCTAAAGGAGGGCTTTGGCGCAGGAGTACAGGAACCCGCTCCCGACGGTCGACGTCATAATCGAGACCGGCGGCGGCATAGTGCTTATAGAGAGGAAGAACGCCCCGGAAGGGTGGGCCCTGCCCGGAGGGTTCGTCGATTACGGGGAATCTCTCGAGGACGCGGCGATAAGAGAGGCCAGGGAAGAGACCTCGCTTGAGGTGACGCTTAAATGCCAGCTCCATGCCTACTCGGACCCGGCCAGGGATCCCCGGAAGCACACGCTCTCGGTGGTCTTCGTGGCGGAAGCCGAAGGCGTGCTTGAGGCCCGGGACGACGCGAAGGCGGCCGGCGTCTTTACGGAAGAGAACCTGCCCGGCCCGCTTGTATTCGACCACGCGAGGATAATCGGAGACTACTTCAGGTGGAAAAGGGAGGGGTGGGAGGTATTTGAATATTGATTTATTGAGGTTCCTGGCGCCTTGAAGGCCTCATTCGATAAGCGCAATAGCTATCCCGGCCAGCGCCGTCAAACGTAATCCCCTTTTCCCGTTTCCTGCCCTTTCCACGACAATCAGAAGCTGTAGGAGATGCCGCCGTAAATATGGCTTGCCTCGTAGTCGAGGTCGAAATTGAGGTCGCCTCCGAATGAAAAATCGGCCCTGGCGTACTTGTATTCCCCGAATATTGAGAAATTGGTAATGACCGGAAAATCCACGCCCGCAAGGAGATGCCATCCGAGGGTGTGGTCGGAATCCCCTGAAAAGGTGTTTGATACGCCGAAGACCGGTGTGGCGAGGGTCCCGTTCGATATCCTCCCGAAGTACCAGCCGAAACCGATGCGGCATACGGGCGTAATGCAGGTTCCGTAAAGCGCGCGATAGCGTTCACCGAGGCCGAAAGGACCCTCACGTCAGCGTCCATTGCCGCCCTGACGCCGGCTGCGCCCAGTTCGTCCGCATCCGGGAAGTGGGCGTTAAAGTCGGCCTGTAGCCCGAAGATGGAGCTCGGGTCGCGAAACCACCCGCCTTTTACCCCTACTGACGGGCCGGAGTCGAATTCCATCCTGCCCGCCTGCCCGCCGCCCTCTACATTGGCCTTGTGCGGGATGGCCGCAGTATGCCTGGATGTGGTTCTCTGCCCTGGAATCAGCCGAAATCCCCAGTACCGCCGCTGCCAGAATAAGAGAAGAAAATACCCTTCAAAGCAGTCTCCGTTCTCGCTATAAAGCCTTCTTGTATGTTGTTCAGTTTACAGCGGAAACCCCGGTTGTCAAATCAGGCCGGAGGGTGTTTTGACCCGCCGGCGAACAGGCTGTATGATTTCGATATGGGTGTAAAATCCAACATGGCGCGGCCTTTCAGGAGCAATCAGGAGCAATACAATTAAGCCGCGGGAAAGGATTCTGACCATGAGGAAGAGCCTTGTCGCTATAGCGGTCATTCAGTTTTTCCTGGCGGCCTATACATTCGGGTATCAGCCGAAGTTTTTCATGGAGCTGGAGAACATAAGCGGCGGAGAGGGCTACGGCAGGGTGGAGGCGGAAAGGATGAAGTTCATGCCCGGGCTGAGGAGCATCGGGATCGACTTCTTCAGGCTGAAATCAAACACGGTCTACTCGGTGTGGTTCGTGAACGAGCGCGGGGAGAGGGCCCCGGCAGGGGTAGACAGGAGCCATTTCAGGACCGATGGCAGCGGAAAGGGGAGGTTCATCACGACGACCTACGACGACCAGCTCTCCCGCTGGAGGTATATAGAAGTCTACTCCCATCCCGGCGGCGACCCTGCGAATACGCGGGACATGGTGGCGGAATTGAGGGGGGACCTGGTTTACGGGAGGCGGTCGTAAAGCGACATTTTATGAAATTCCGATTCCATGTCCAAAAGAATGCGTTAAGCCGGCTATGTTACCGCCTGAAACATTCCCTCCGCGCAAAACTTTCCCTTGAAAATGCGTAAGAGTTGATGTAAACGATTCTATCGGAGGAGTCTCTGCGCCCGAAACAGCTTTGAAGATATTTTCGAAGTACACCATCAGGGGAGGGGGTTGATAATGAGAAAGGGAATGGCTTTAGTTCTGTGTTTGTTCCTTCTTGCTTCATGCACATCATTAAGCACTCTTGAAAAAACAAAGATTGCGGAGCTCGAATCCAAGGGTATCAGGGTGCCTCATGAGGAGATCAAGAACCCAGGCGCCGCCGGCGCGCTCAATCTTCTGCCGGGTTTCGGAAACTTCTATCTGGCCATCGGCACAAATGAAAGCGAGCACTGGGCCTATGGTTTTATGAACCTGCTCTTTTGGCCCCTGTCGATAGTCTGGGCTGTCCCTGAGGCTGCGATAGACGCTACGACCATCAATAAAAGGAATTCCGTTTATCATTATACCTATGGACCGGGCCAGGAGGAGATAAGGAGGGCAACGGCTCCCGTTCAGCCGGTCCCGTCCGCGCCTGAAAGCGCTCCTGCGGTTGTCCCGGCTTCGACTACGCCTGAAACCGCTCCTGAGATTGTCCCGGTTTCGTCCACGACTGAAACAGCTCCTGCGGTTGTCCCGGCTGCATCCACGCCTGAAGAATGACAATAAAAAAGCTGGGGAGGCTAAAGGGCCTCCCCAGCTATCTTTTACTTCATCTCATTTACAGAAGGGCAGCCAGAAGTATATCAGTCCCCGAGCTTCTCTTTGAGGAGCTTGTTTATGACCTGCGGGTTGGCCTTGCCGCGCGTGGCCTTCATGGCCTCGCCCACAAAGAAGCCGAAGAGGGCGGTCTTCCCTGACCTGTAGCGCTCGACATTCTCCGGGTTGGCAGCGATTATCCCGTCGACTATCGCGGCGAGCTCCGCCTCGCCGGATATCTGCGTAAGTCCCTTTGACTTTACTATCTCCTCGGCGGGCTTCCCGGTCCTGTACATCTCCTCGAATACTTCCTTGGCGATCTTTCCGCTTATCTCGCCTGACTTGACCATGCCCATGACCCTTGCGAGGCCCTTTGGGCTGACCGGGCAATCCCTTACGTCGCGGTTGTCTTCCTTCAAGAGCCGGAGGATCTCGCCCATTATCCAGTTCGAGGAGGCCTTGGGTTCGCCAGTCTCTTTCACTACCTCTTCGTAATAGGCTGCGAGGTCTTTTGAGGACGTAAGGACCCCGGCGTCGTAGGCCGGGATGCCGTATTCGGAGACGAAGCGCTCCCTCTTGGCCTGGGGGAGCTCCGGAAGGGCGGAGCGCACCTCCTCGACCATGCCTTCCTCGACGATGAGGGGGAGGAGGTCGGGCTCTGGGAAGTACCTGTAGTCATGCGCCTCTTCCTTTGAGCGCATCGAGGCCGTAACGCCCTTTGCCGAATCGAAAAGGCGCGTTTCCTGGACGACCTTGCCGGACTCCACGAGGTCTATCTGGCGCGCTTATTTCGTAGTCTATCGCCTCCTTTACGAACTTGAAGGAGTTCATGTTCTTAAGCTCGGCCTTTGTGCCGAGCCTGGATGAGCCAGCGGGGCGGATGGAGACGTTCGCGTCGCAGCGGAAGCTCCCTTCCTCCATGTTGCCGCTGCATATATCGAGATAGACGAGGATGTCGCGGAGGGCCTTGAGATAGGCCTGGGCCTCGTCTGAGGCGCGCATGTCAGGCTCGCTCACTATCTCTATAAGAGGAACGCCCGTGCGGTTCAAGTCCACGAAGCTGAATGCCTCGTCCTCGGGCCCCTCGCCGTGGAGGAGCTTCCCGGCGTCCTCCTCCATGTGGATGCGGGTTATGCCTATCCGCTTTCTTCCGCCGTCGAGGTCGATATCGAGCCAGCCGCGCTCGGCAAGCGGCTCCGTGTACTGGGATATCTGGTAGCCCTTGGGGAGGTCCGGGTAGAAGTAGTTCTTCCGGGCGAATACGCTCCGGTTGTTCACCTTGCAGTTCGTGGCAAGGGCCATCTTCACCGCGTACTCGACCGCCTTCCTGTTCATGACCGGGAGCACCCCGGGGAGCCCGAGGCAGATAGGGTCGACCTGGGTATTCGGCTCTGCGCCGAATCTGGTCGAGCAGCCGCAGAAGAGCTTCGATTCCGTAAGTAGCTGGGCGTGGACCTCAAGCCCTATTACCGCTTCGTATTTCATCCTTATTCCCTTCCGGCAGGCGCTTTCGGTGTCGAGCAATGGTCGTGCAGCATTTTCCAAATCCCGTTTATCTTCCTGTATATACCCGTACACTTGGCCTGGTTTCTTTCTTCCGCCCCTTCTGAGCTGATAGTCAGGGCCAGATCGTATGTGGACCAGCCCATGTCGCCGATTATCGATACGTTCAGATTCGTAAGCTCGCTTGATATCGAAAGGTCTGGAACGAGCTCTCTGTATCCACCTAATTCGGCGTAAGCCTCCCTTATCTCCTTTATGTCCGAAAAACCGGCGTCATTGATATCGCTATAGGAATCCGCGAAGTGATCCAGTATCGGTTTCGGATCCCATGTGGTTGAAAACTCGTTCAGGGATTTTATGTAACCGGCGACCAATGCCCTGACCTCTTTTTCATCGTCCGCAAACGCGGGACCTGGCCAGAATAAGGACAAAAGCAGTATCAAAGCGCCGGCAAGATAGTTTTTGTTCATAGAGGGGCCCTTTTCTTATGCCACTCCGTCGCGTCCTCGTACGACCATGCGGCCCTCAAGACGGTCTCCTCGTCCATGTACCTCCCGAGGAGCTGAAGCCCCACGGGGAGCCCGTCTTTCGTAAACCCGCACGGGAGAGATATGCCGGGGATGCCCGCGAGGTTGCACGATATGGTGAATATGTCCGAAAGATACATGGTAAGCGGGTCTTCGAGCTTCTCGCCTATTTTGAAGGCCGGCGTGGGCGCGGTCGGGGTGGCGATGATGTCGCAGGACGAGAAGGCCTTGTCGAAGTCGTCCTTTATGAGCGTCCTCACCTGCGAGGCCTTTTTGTAATAGGCGTCGTAATACCCGGCGGAGAGGGAGTAGGTTCCGAGCATTATCCTCCTCTTGACCTCCGGGCCGAAGCCCTCGTCCCTCGTCTTCTTATACATGTCGAGGAGATTGCCGGTCTCGTCCACGCGTAGCCCGTACTTCACGCCGTCATAGCGCGCGAGGTTGCTCGACGCCTCCGCGGTGGCTACGAGATAGTAGACCGCCACCGCGTACTCGGTATGCGGGAGGCTTATCTCGACGAGCTCCGCGCCGAGCGCCTTAAGCGTCTCAAGCGCCTTCCTTACGGAGGCCTCGACCTCGGGGTCCATGCCCTCGATGAAGTATTCCTTCGGTATGCCCACCCTGAGCCCCTTTACGCCGGACTTTAGGCCGGCCGTATAATAGGGCACAGGCGCGTCTATCGAAGTCGAATCGAGCGGGTCGTGGCCCGCTATCGCCTGAAGCATGATGGCCGCGTCCTCTACGCTTCTCGTAAGCGGCCCCGCCTGGTCGAGGGACGAGGCGAAGGCGATCATGCCGAACCTCGATACCCTGCCGTAGGTGGGCTTAAGGCCGACGACGCCGCAGCACGACGCCGGCTGCCGTATGGAGCCGCCGGTATCCGTGCCGACAGAGGCCGCGCACTCGGAGGCGGCAACCGCCGCCGCTGAGCCGCCGGAGCTTCCGCCGGGCACGCGGTCGAGCGCCCAGGGGTTGAGCGTTTTCTTGAAGGCGGAGTTTTCGGTGGATGAGCCCATAGCGAACTCGTCCATGTTGTTCTTTCCGAGTATCACCGCGCCAGCGTCCTTGAGCTTCCTTATGACGGTCGCGTCATAGGGCGGCACGAAGTTTTCGAGTATCCTCGATGAACAGGTGGTCCTTACGCCCCTGGTGGAGAATATGTCCTTTACGGCTATGGGGACGCCCGTAAGCGGGGTTACGTCCTCTCCCTTTGAGATGCGCGAGTCGGCTTCTGAAGCGGCCTTGAGCGCCTCTTCAGGCGTAACGGTAACGAACGCGGAGACCCGCCCCTCTACCTTGCCGATCCTTTCGAGATACGCCCGGGTCGCTTCAGCCGAGGAAATCTCCTTTTTCCTGAGCTTCCCTGAAAGGGCGCGTATGTCCAATGACGTAATGTCCAATTCTTTCTCTCCGTGGGCTTATTCTATTGTCATTCGATTATTTGGGGGACCTTGAAGCAGCCCCTGTCAGACGAGGGCGCGTTCCTCAGCGCCTTTCCCTGGTAAGCGACTGAGCACGCGTCCTCCCTGAACGCGGTCTCCCCGGGGCACGGTGTGGGTGGTGGGCTCTACACCTTTGGTATCGAGCCTGAGAGCTTCCACGTAGCCCAGTATGCGCTGGCTGCACTGTGTAGAGCTCCTTCTCTTTCTCGGTGAGCGCGAGCCGCGCAAGCTCTGCAACGTGCAGCACGTCTTTCGGTTATCGACATGCGGGCATTCTCCTCGGGGTTTCCTTGAAGTGGTTACTAACACACAAGCGGAGATGTTGCAAGCCCGTTGACGAAGTCCGATGCGTTTTGAAAAACTTAAAGAAAATCGTGTTGACAGCGAAATATAGTAATGTTAAAAGGGAAACAGGTTCTTTCTTCTCAACACCAAACCAAAGCGAGGAAGTTGATGGCTACAGCAAAAAGCCGCCCTGAAGAAGAAGACCGCTGCAAAGAAACCGGCAAAGAAGACCGCGCAAAGAAACGGGCTGCTGCCGCTAAGAGCATGAACTGAACGGAAGGGGGGAGGCGGGCCGCCTCTCCCCTTCCTGCCTCAAAACCACCGATACGCCCCGTTCCTCTTCCGATTGACAAAGAAGCCCCCGTTGATTATCATACCGTCCCCGTGAGTTCCGTCCCATAGCTCTGAATCTCGTCCGTTCAGGAGGGAAGATGAGAGTAGCTTTCATACAGACGTCCCCGGTCTTCGGCGATATCGCTTCGAACGTCGAAAGGGCCGTAAAGAGGATTGCGCGCCTCGACGCCGAGCTTATCGTCCTCCCCGAGCTCTTCTCGACCGGATACCAGTTCAGGTCCAGAAAGGAACTCCTCGAACTTGCGGAGGAGGTCCCTGGCGGATACGCGGTAAGGCAGCTCGCAGCTGCCGCCAAATCCAGGGGGGCCTGCATAGTAGCCGGCCTTGCCGAGAGGGAAGGGAGAAGGGCCTACAACTCGGCGGTGCTCGTCGGGCCCAGGGGACATGTCGGGACGTATCGGAAGGCCCACCTCTTCTGGGACGAGAAGAAGATATTCACGAAGGGCGATACCCCGTTCGCTATATACAAGGCCGGGAAGGCCAGGGTCGGGATGATGGTCTGCTTCGACTGGGTCTTCCCCGAAGCCGCGAGGACGCTCGCCCTCATGGGGGCGGACATAATCTGCCATCCTTCGAACCTGGTGCTGCCGTACTGCCCCCAGGCCATGATAACCCGTTCCATAGAGAACAGGGTCTTTACCATAACAGCCAACAGGGTCGGCGTGGAGGAGCGCCTCGAAGGGAAAAGCCTCCGCTTCATAGGCTCGAGCCAGATAACATCCCCTGCCGGCGAGGTGCTCGCAAGGGCGGGGGGCCGGAAAGAGGAGGCGGGTGTCATTGAAATAAATCCCTTTGAAGCCAGGCGGAAGCGGATAACCCCGGTAAACGATCTCTTCGGCGACAGGAGGAAAGACCTCTTTAAGCTATAGGCAACTCTAAAAATCGATCTTTTCCCCGGACTCTGCGTAAAGCCGGGCGGGAAAAATCTCTGATTTTCAGGGATTGCCTTCTAATAAAAGGCTGCCGGCATGAACAGTTCTGCGAGCGCGCTTGCCGCGGGTTTCCGGAGGCTTTTAATTGTATACAGTATACATTTTGCGCTTGACAATAAAATCGAGTTGTTTTATCTTGCGGACTACCCTGGCGAGTTTATTGTAAAAATTGGAACACCGGCAAACCGTCCGTTTACCGGTGAAAGAATGGGGTTTGAATGCTTCTTTCCTATCTGCCAGTTCTTATAATGATAGCGGTCGTCACGGCCATGGCCGTCGGGGCCCTTTTTTTCAGTTTCCTTCTGCGTCCGAAAAACCCCTACCGGGAGAAGCTCTCTCCCTGGGAATGCGGCCTTGAGCCCATTGGAGATGCGAGCACCGGGCACTTCAGGATACACTTCTTTCTTATAGCCATCCTTTTCGTTATATTCGACGTTGAAACCCTTTTCCTTTTCCCCTGGGCCGTCAACCTGACCGACAAGGCCCTGGCTACGCCAATATTCATCGAGATGATAGTCTTCATAGTGGTCCTGGGCATCGGCCTTGTCTACGCGTGGGCAAAGGGCGCCCTGGATTGGATTTAGGGGCCTGAATGGATAAGATGCTGAAAAACATGAATAACACGGGCTCCTTGTCGCCAATCGAGAACCAGCTGCAGGAGTCGTTCCTCTTCACCACCCTGGAGAACGTGGCCGAGGTCCTCAGGAACAACCCGGTGCTGGACAAGGTGAGGGAGAACTACGTCGCGAAGACGGTGGCTAACTGGGGGCGCGCGTCCTCGCTATGGCCCATGACATTCGGCCTCGCGTGCTGCGCCATAGAGATGATAGCCACGGCCTGCTCGCGCTACGATACCGACAGGCTCGGCATAGTCTTCAGGCCCTCGCCCCGCCAGTCCGACGTCATGATAGTGGCCGGGACCATGACCAAGAAGATGGCCCCGCTCGTAAAGAGGCTCTACGACCAGATGGCCGAGCCGAGATGGGTCATAGCCCAGGGCGGGTGCGCCTCTGCGGGCGGCCCCTACAACACCTATTCGGTCGTGCAGGGCACGGACCTGGTCATCCCGGTCGACGTGTACATACCGGGTTGCCCGCCAAGGCCCGAGGCCCTCTTGTACGGGTTTCTCCTCCTCATGGAGAAGATAAACAAGGAGAGCCCGTTTATCCTCGAAAAGAGGAACATCAGTCCAAACAAGTTCGCCTAAGGTCGCGATGAGCCGTATCGAAAAACAGCAGGATATATTAAGTAAATTGAAGGATTCGTTCAGCCGGGACATCCTCGACATTACCGCGTTCAAGGGGGACGTCACGGTCCTCGTCGAGAAAAAGGCCGTCCTGAACGTCTGCAATTACCTGAAGGACGACCCCTCGTTCAGGATGAACTACCTCGTGGACGTCCTTGCGGTCGACCACATGCCGCGCTCTCCCAGGTTCGACGTCATCTATTGCCTCTATTCGATCCCCAAAAAGCAGAGGATTCGCGTGAAGACAATGGTGGCCGAAGGCGAAAGCGCGCCCTCGGTGACCGGCATATGGGCCGGGGCCGACTGGCCTGAGAGGGAGGCATACGACATGTTCGGGGTCGTCTTCGAAGGCCACCCGGACTTGAGCCGCATCTACCTCCCGGACGACTGGGAGGGCTTCCCGCTCAGGAAGGATTATCCGCTAAGGGGCTACAAGGACAGGTACAATCCCTACGGAGAGGAAAAGGAATAAGAGGGGCGCGGCGGGCCGGCGGCCCGTTATCAGGGTTCGCAAGCCGGCTCAATGCCCTGGTCTTATATAAAAAATCAGTTACGCGGTCATGATAAAAGACGACAACGAAAACGACCTTTTAGCCACAAAGGAGCTGACCCTTCACCTCGGGCCGCAGCACCCTTCGAGCCACGGCGTCCTGCATCTCGTTATCGGGCTGCAGGGCGAGATGGTCACGAGCTGCAGGCCCGATATCGGCTACCTCCACAGGGGCACCGAGAAGATAGCCGAGAACCTCCTTTACCACCAGTTCGTCCCCTACACGGACAGGCTCGACTACATGTGCTCGTCGAGCAACAACCTGGCGTACGTCCTCGCGGTCGAGAAGCTCCTTGATATCGAGGTCCCGGAAAGGGCCAAGTACATAAGGGTTATAGCGGCCGAGCTTTCGAGGATAGCCGGGCACCTCATAGGCATCGGCGCCTGGGCGGTCGACCTCGGGGCCATGTCCATCCTCCTCTACGCCATAAGGGAGAGGGAGATGGTGCTCGACATATTCGAGAAGCTCTGCGGCGCGCGCATGACCCACTCGTATATGAGGGTCGGCGGCGTAAGATACGACTTCAACAAGGTATGCAGGGAAGCCTGCGAGGAGCTCGTGAGGGTGCTGCCCGCCAGGGTGGACGAGTACGAGACCATACTCACCGGGAACAGGATCTGGCTCGAAAGGAACAAGGGCGTGGGCTTCATACCCCCCGAGCTCGCAATATCCATGGGCCTTTCGGGGCCTGCGCTCCGCGCAAGCGGGGTAAATTGGGACATAAGGAAGGACGAGCCCTACCTCGTTTACGACAGGCTCGCCTTCGACGTAGCCCTCGGGGAGAACGGGGACTGCTTCGACCGCTACATGGTGAGGATGGTCGAGATAAGGCAGTCGCTCCGCATCGTTCAGCAGTGCCTCGCCGGGATGCCCGACGGGCCGATAAACGTGGACATCCCCGAGATCGTGCCGCCGCCCAAGCAGGACGTATACAGGAACATGGAGAACCTCATCCACCATTTCAAGTACGTCTCGCAGGGCTTCAAGGTGCCGGAGGGCGAGGCCTACGCCTCGATAGAGGCCCCCAAGGGCGAGCTGGGCGTATTCATCGTAAGCGACGGCTCGGAGCGCCCCTACAGGCTCAAGATACGGGCCCCGTCGTTCATGAACCTCCAGACGCTCGGCCGCGTCGTGAACGGCCTTTACCTGGCCGACGTCATAGCGGTCCTTTCGAGCCTCGACCCGGTCTTCGGTGAGTGCGACAAGTAAACAGGGAAGATTATGCTCTCAGAAGAGTCTAAAAAGGAACTGGAAGCGGCCCTCGGGAAGTACCCTAACAAGAGGTCTGCGGTCATGGACGCCCTCCGCATAGCGCAGAAGGGGAACGGCGGGCATTTGACGAAAGAGGACATGGACGAGATCGCGTCGATGCTCGAGATGCGGCAGGTCGAGGTGAACGCCGCCGCCGCGTTCTACACCATGTATAACATAGAAAAGCCCGTAGGAAAGTACCACATCCAGGTGTGCAGGAACATCTCCTGCTCGCTCCTGGGCGCTGAGCACTTGATAAAGCACATGGAAAGGACGCTCGGGATAAGCACAGGCGGCACGACCCCCGACAAGCGCTTCACCCTTTCCACCGTAGAGTGCCTCGGCTCTTGCGGAACGGCCCCCATGATGCAGATAAACGACGACTACTACGAGAACCTGACCGAAACGCGGATAGACGAGCTGTTGAAGACGCTGAAGTGAACGCGGAAGCTGGACTGGAGCTGAAAGCTTAATCTCAAAGTTGAGGCGGATGGGGCCGAGGCACTGCAAAAGAGCCTTGAAAGATAAGAGAGAAGATGGAAAGAGTGCTGCTTAAAAACCACGGCAAGCCCGACTCGCACAGGATATCGGGCTACCTGGCGTCCGGGGGGTACAAGGCCCTCGAGGCCGCCCTCAGGATGAATCCCGACAACATCATCCAGACGGTGAAGGACTCGGGCCTCCGCGGGCGCGGCGGCGCGGGCTTCTCGACTGGCCTCAAGTGGAGCTTCATCCCCAAGGACCCGACGCTGCAGAAGTACCTCTGCTGCAACGCGGACGAGGAGAGCCGGGCACCTTCAAGGACAGGGGCATCATAGACCACGACCCGCACCTCCTCATCGAGGGGATGATCATAACGAGCTACGCAATAGGCGCCACCAGGTCCTATATCTACATAAGGGGCGAATTCGACTTCGGGGCGAAGAGGCTTGAAGAGGCGATAAAGGAAGCGCACGCAAAGGGGTATCTCGGGAAGAACATACTGGGTAGCGGCTTCGAGCACGAGATGTACGTGCACCGGGGCTACGGCGCCTACATATGCGGCGAGGAGACGGCCCTCCTTGAATCCATTGAGGGCTACAGGGCCCAGCCGAGGAAGAAGCCGCCTTTCCCGGCGCTCGCGGGCCTCTACGGGAAGCCCACCGTCATCAACAACGTCGAGACCCTCTCGTGCATCCCCGCGATAATCGAGAAGGGGGCGGAGTGGTTCAAGAAGCTCGGCCCTGAGAAGAGCCCCGGGCCCAAGATATACTGCGTAAGCGGCCACGTCAAAAAGCCCGGCCTCTATGAGCTCCCGATGGGGACCACGGCAAGGGAGCTCATATACGGGCACTGCGGAGGGATGCTCCACGAGACGAGGCCCCTTAAGGCCTTCATCCCCGGCGGCGTGAGCGCGCCCATGCTTACACCGCAGGACATAGACACCCCGCTCGATTTCGATTCGCTCGCCGCAAAGGGCTCGATGCTCGGCTCAGGCGCGGTCATAGTGATGGACAACTCGACCTGCATGGTGAAAATGGCGTACATCATCAACAGGTTCTTCAGCCACGAGTCATGCGGGAAATGCACGCCGTGCCGCGACGGCACGCCCTGGCTTACGAAGGTGCTCCGGAGGCTCGAGCACGGCGAAGGCAGGCCCGGGGACGTGGAGCTCCTCGAAAGCCTCTGCACGAACATATTCGGCCGCACCTTCTGCCCGCTCGGGGACGGCGCTGTAATGGCCCTCCGGGGCGCGCTTAAGCACTTCAGGCAGGAGTTCCAGTATCACGTAGACCACAAGATGTGCCCGGTTTCATAAAGGGCGGAAAAGCCAGATGGTAACCGTAAAGATAAACGGCATAGAAGTCACGGTAGAGGACAACACCCTCATACTGGACGCGGCGAGGCAGGCGGGCATCGATATCCCGACCTTCTGCTACCAGGCCGACCTCATGGGCGTCGGCTCCTGCAGGATGTGCATCGTCGAGATCGAGGGGCAGAAAAAGCTCCAGCCCTCGTGCGTAACTCCCGTGCTCCACGGCATGGCCATAAATACCGAGACACAGGCCGTGCAGGAGGCCAGGGCCGGGGTTCTCGAGTTCTTCCTGGCGAACCATGCCCTCGACTGCCCGGTCTGCGACAAGGCCGGGGAGTGCGAGCTCCAGGACATGGTCTACAGGCACGGGCCGCACAAGGGCAGACACGCGGAGCCCAAGTTCAAGTTCCACGAGAAGGACTACATACTCAGCCCCGTAATCGTAAAGAACTCGAACAGGTGCGTAAACTGCATGAAGTGCGTCAGGGTCTGCCGCGAGGTCGTTGGGGCGAACGTACTGGGCGCGCTCGGCAGGGGCGACCACCAGGAGGCCACGAGCTTCGCAAGGGGCCCCCTCGACTGCGACCACTGCGGGAACTGCATAGAGGTCTGTCCGGTCGGGTGCTTTATGAGGCTCCCGTACAGGTACAAGGCCCGGCCCTGGGACCTTAAGGGCGCGGATTCCGTCTGCTCGTACTGCGCCACAGGCTGCAGGATAGTGCTCGAGGAGCGGGACGGGGTAGCCGTGAGGTCCAGGGCCCAGCTCGGAGTGGGCATTAACAATGAAACGCTTTGCGCGAGGGGCCGTTTCGGGTTCGACTACATGACGAGCCCCGAGAGGATCACAACCCCCCTTATAAGGAAATCCGGCGGGCTCGTCCCGGCAAGCTGGGAAGAGGCCTTCGGGTTTATAAAGGACGCGGCTGCTTCCATTCCGCCGGATTCGATCGGCGCACAGCCTCGAGGCTTACGGAACGAGGAGACGTACACCTTCCAGAAGCTCATGAGGGAGGCGCTCGGAAGCCCTAATATCGATTCGAGCGCGAGATGGGCGCATGGGGCGGTCGAGGCCTTCATCTCCGCGATGGCGATGGACAGGGGAGGGGTATCGGTCCTTGACTGCGTGAAGACCGATACGGTATTCGTCATAGGCGCTTACGTATCCGAGGAAAACCCGGTAACCGATTACCTTATAAGGCGTTATTCGGCCTCCCGGAATATGAACGTCATCGTAGCCTCGCCGAGGGCTATGAAGCTCGACAGCTCCGCAAACCTCGTCGTAAGGCACATGCCCGCGTCCGAGGGCGCGCTCCTTGAGGCGGTCTTGGCCGCGATGAGCGGGCAGGAGCCTGACCCCAAGGCGCTCGGCCAGGCCGGGATTTCGGCTGACGAGGCGAAGAAGATAGCCGCGAAGCTCAAGGGCTCGGAATCGGTCGGCATAATGGCAGGGACGGACTTCCTCAGATACCCGTCCGGCATAGGCGCTCTTGCAAAAATATCGGCGGCCCTCGAAGGGCTCGGGAAAAAGGTGCTGAGGCTTCCGCTCCTCGACAGGTGCAACCAGAGGGGCGCGTGGGAGATGGGCGTCCATCCCGCCCTCGGACCCGGATACAGCCGGCGCGAAACAGCCGGGGCCGGGACCGACAGCATGCTCGACGCAGCAAGGGCCGGGTCTCTCAAGATGCTCTATCTCGCCGGGACCGACCTCCTGGCCATGAACGGGGACCGCGGGATAGCCGGGGAAGCCCTCGCGAAATTGAAGCTCCTCGTAGTGCAGGACATGTTCCTCACCGAGACGGCGAAGCTCGCCCATGTGGTGCTGCCCGGCGCGGCGCTCGGCGAAAAGGACGGGACCGTCACAAACCAGGAAGGCAGGGTGCAGGCCGTAAAAAGGCTTACCAGGCCGCCCGGCAAGGCCATGGCCGACCTCGACATAATGACCATGCTCGGCAGCGCGATAGCCACGGGCTTTCCTTCGAAGATAAAAAGCGCATCGGTCTTCGATGAGATACGGCGGGAAACCGGGATTTACGAAACCGTAGACCTGGCCTTCAATAACAAGAAGAACAAGGGGAACGGCCACGACAACAAGGAGGCCCTCGTAAGGGCCGCAGCGGCGCGGCTTGAGGCAAAACCTGATTTCAAGGCCGCAGCCCCGGC
This sequence comes from Deltaproteobacteria bacterium, assembly GCA_015075075.1. GTDB lineage: Bacteria > Desulfobacterota > GWC2-55-46 > GWC2-55-46 > GWC2-55-46 > UBA5799. The sequence continues at coordinate 92,366 of JABTVA010000010.1, forward strand.
CGGGCCCGACAGCTACCCCTTCGCGCTCGTCACGGGGAACCACTTCTTCCACTCGGGGACCGTGTCGCTCAGGTCCGAGACACTTGCCGGGCTTGCCAGGGAGCCGGTGGTCGAGATAGGCGAGGAGGACGCTGGGAAACTCGGCCTCTCAGGCGGCGAGCGGGTGCGCGTGAGGGGGAAAAACCACGAGGCTACTATGCTTCTCCGCGTCCGAAAGGGCACGAAAAAAGGCGTGGCCTTCATACCGGAGAATTTCGAGGGCGCCCATGCAAACATGTTTTTCAAGAGGGGCGAAGGTATCCAGAGGGTCTTGATAGAGAGGTCGTGACGCATGAGGCCGCGGCCCGGAAAGAGCCTCTCGGAAGGAGGTAGGAGATGATCGACCCGAAGTTGCTGAGAGAGGTGCAGTTTTTCGCCGACCTTACGGACCCAGAGGTGGCCGCGATATCCCCGATAGTGCAGAAGAAGAGCTTCAAGACCGGGGAGACCATCTTCAAGGAGTCCGAGGACGGACAGTCGCTCTATATCATCAGGAAGGGCGAGGTCAAGGCCTGCAAGACGGCCCCGGACGGCGAGCTCTTCACCCTGACCATAATGAAGGACGGGGACATCTTCGGCGAGATGAGCTTCCTTGACGGCAGGCCGAGGTCCGCTACCGTCGTCGCGGTATCCGACCTCGAGACGTATTACATCGACAAGAACGACTTCGAGACCCTCGTCGACGGCCACCCGAGGGTAATATACAAGCTCCTCCGTAACATCGTCTTCACCATACACTCGATAGTGCGCGGCATGAACTCGCGGTACATCGAGTTGATAAATTACATGTGGGGCAGGAAAAGGGGTTAAGCCCCTAAAGGGCCCTGGACGGAAAAATGCCGGATTTAGCGACACTGCTTGAAATTCTCATAATCGTTGTGAAGGTCTCGGTAATAAGCGGGATCCTTTTCAGCCTGCCGTTGCCCCTTACCTGGATCGAGAGGAAGGTCGCTGGGCACATACAGGTGCGGCTCGGCCCCTGGAGGGTGGGCCCGCACGGAGTGCTCCAGCCGTTCGCGGACATGGTGAAGCTCCTCATAAAGGAGGACATAGTCCCGGAGAGGGCCGACAAGTTCCTCTTCAAGCTCGCCCCGCTATTGTCCATGATACCGGCTTTCCTCGTCTTCGTCGCCATACCTTTCGGAGAGAAGTTCGCCATCCCGTTCGTGGGGAAGGAAATAACGCTATACCTCTCAGACATGAACGTGGGGATACTCTACATCCTTGCGATAGGCGGGCTCGGCATATACGGCATGATACTCGGCGGCTGGGCCTCGAACTCGAAGTACTCGCTCCTCGGAGGCCTCCGTTCGTCCGCCCAGATGATAAGCTACGAGGTATCCATGAGCTTCGCGGCCATAGGCGTTGTGATGCTCACGAATTCCTTGAACCTCTTAGAGATGGTGAGGAGCCAGTCAGGGAGCTTCCTCGACTGGAACATATTCTACCTGCCGGTCGGGCCCGTGTGGTTCGTGATATTCATAATCGCGGCCCTCGCGGAGATAAACCGCATACCCTTCGACCTCCCGGAGGACGAGGGTACTCTCGCGGCAGGGTTCCACACCGAGTACAGCGGCATGAGGTTCTCGTTCTTCATGCTCGCCGAGTACGTGGCGATGGTGACGGTATCGGTCCTGACGGTAATCATGTTCTTCGGCGGCTGGAACCCGCCCCTGGACATCTCGATATTCCACCTCGTGCCTCCGATATTCTGGTTCCTCGGGAAGGTTATACTTTTCATATACTTCTTCATGTGGCTGAGGTTCACGCTCCCCAGGTACAGGTATGACCAGCTCATGACCATAGGCTGGAAGGTGCTGATACCTCTCTCGCTCGTAAACATACTCGTGACCGGATTGATGATCATATGAGCAAAGGGCCGAGCAGGATAGCGGAATTCATAAAGAAGGCCCTCTTCCTCGATTTCGTGAAGGGGCTCTCGATAACGCTCAAGTACAACGTTTCGAGGAGCATAACGCTCAAGTACCCGGACGAGGAGAAGTGGGTCCCGGACAGGAGGTTCCGCGGCCAGCACACCCTTAATAAGGACGAGAACGGCAGGGAGCTCTGCGTGGCCTGCGAGCTCTGCGTAAAGGTCTGCCCGACCAAGTGCATAACCGTCATCCCGATGGAGGACGATACGGGTAGGGGCATAGCCGACAGGGTGGCAAAGGTCTGGAAGGTGGAGCTCGCGAGGTGCATGTTCTGCGGCTACTGCGAGGACGCCTGCCCCACGAGGGCGGTAAGGCTCGGGCGCGACTACGAGCTCGCCTGCCTGGACCTCTCGTGCACGACCAGGGAAAAGGACGAGCTCCTTAAGCCGCAATCGATACCGGATACCATCCAGGGCGGCTTTGTCGTAAGGTCGAGCTTCGAGAGGACGCCCGAGGGCATTAGGGTGGTGCCGGACCTCCGGATGCAGAAGAAAAGGAATATTTAGAAACTTAAACGGCGGCCCGGGCCGAGCCGGCCCGGCTCCGATTGGAAACAACAGGGAAGGCAGATGGAAAAGCTATTTTTCTTGATGTTCGCGGCGGTCGCAATCGCCTCGGGCCTGGCGGTCGTAACCGCCAGGAACCCGGTGCACAGCGCGCTCGCTCTCATAGTGTGCCTCATACAGGTCGCGGCGCTCTTCGTGCTCCTCCGGTCGCCGTTCCTGGCCGCGGTGCAGATATTCATATACGTGGGCGCGGTCATGGTGCTCTTCCTCTTCGTCGTCCTCATACTCGACATGAGGAAGGCGGTCCTTCAGGCGTTCCCGCCGGTGAAGAAGAGGTTCGTCGTCGGGGTCATCCTGGTCCTAATGGCGCAGATCCTGGCGTTCGTGTTCGTTACCCCGATGGGGCTCAGCCCCGCCGGGGGATGGGAGCCGACGGTCGAGTCGATCGGAAGGATGCTCTTTACGAAGTACCTCTTCCCGTTCGAGGTGGTATCGGTCATACTCCTCGCCGCGCTGGTCGCGGCCATAGTCATAGCAAAGGAGCGTCGGTGACAATGGTCCCGGTTACCTGGTACATAGCGCTTTCCGCCGTCCTCTTCATGATAGGGGCGGCAGGGGTCCTCACGAGGCGGAACGTCATCGTGATACTCATGTCAATCGAGCTCATGCTCAACTCCGTGAACATCAACTTCATGGCGTTCTCGTATCTCCTCGGGGACATGACCGGGCAGATATTCACCATCTTCACCATCACCGTGGCCGCGGCCGAGGTGGCGGTGGCGCTCGGCATTCTCATAGCGCTCGTAAGGAGCAACAAAACGTTCAACGTCGACGAGATCGACGCTCTGAAAGGGTAATTGATGTCCGGACACCTCTTGAGCTCAATTGTATTCCTTCCGGTCCTCGGGGCGCTCGTCATCCTTTTCATCAAGGATGCGCGCGCGATACGGTGGGTGGCGCTCGTTACCCTTGCGGTGGATTTCGCGCTGGCCATACCGCTCATGAGGGGCTTCGACGTCTCCACCCACGGCATGCAGTTCGTCGAAAGGCACGAGTGGATACCGTCCTGGAACATAACTTATTACCTCGGCGTTGACGGCATAAGCGTCCTCTTCGTGTTCCTCACCGCGTTCCTCGGGATAATATGCGTGCTCGCCTCCTGGAAGGCCATCGAGAAGAAGGTCAAGGAGTTCATGATAGCGCTCCTCATAATGCAGGCGGCCATGCTGGGCGTCTTCTCGGCGCTCGACATGTTCCTCTTCTACCTCTTCTGGGAAGCGATGCTCATACCCATGTACCTCATAATCGGGGTCTGGGGCGGGCCGAACCGCGTCTATTCGGCGATAAAGTTCTTCCTCTATACGCTCGCCGGGAGCATCCTCATGCTCGTCGGCATGATAGCCCTCTACTTCGCCGCAGGGAAGACCTTCGACATGCTTGTCCTCATGGAGCACAAGTACACCTTCACCTTCCAGATATGGGTCTTCATGGCCTTCTTCGTGGCCTTCGCCGTGAAGGTGCCGATGTTCCCGTTCCACACATGGCTCCCGGACGCGCACGTCGAGGCGCCGACCGCCGGCAGTATCATACTCGCCGGAGTCCTCCTCAAGATGGGCACCTACGGCTTCCTGAGGTTCTGCCTCACCATGTTCCCGGACGCGTCGAGGTTCTTCTCAACCCCGATAGTCGTGATATCGATCGTCGCCATAATATACGGGGCGTTCCTGGCGCTTGCGCAGAAGGACTTGAAGAAGCTCATCGCGTATTCGAGCATAAGCCACATGGGCTTCATCACGATGGGCATATTCCTCTTCAACAAGAACGGCATAGAGGGCGCGATACTCCAGATGTTCAACCACGGCATCACGACGAGCGCGCTCTTCCTCTGCATCGGGCTCATCTACGAGAGGACGCACACGAGGCACATAGGCGACTACGGCTGGGCGGCATCGAGAGTGCCGGTCTACGCGACTTTCCTATTCATATTCACGCTCGCTTCGCTCGGCTTCCCGGGGACGAACGGCTTCATAGGGGAGATACTCATCGCATTCGGCGCCTACGAGGTCTACAAGCCCTATCTGATACTGCTCCTCATCGGCATCGTGGGCGGCGCCGCGTACATGCTCTACATGTACAAGAGCATGGCCTTCGGCGCCGACAGCCACGGGCACGGCGGGCACGGGCACGGCGGCTCGCATGACGACTCGCACGGGCACAAGGTCTGGGACGTGGACTTCCGGGAGGCCATAGCCCTCATCGCCCTTGTAGTCTTCGTCTTCTGGGTGGGCTTCCATCCCGAGGATTTCCTCGGTTACATGCACGAATCGGTAGGCAACCTGATAAACCAGGCCAATACCAGCAAATTTGAGGGTCTTGGATTATGAGCGGTCCTGATGTAGCCACGTTCTTTTCACCCGGGGATTTCCTGGCCATACTGCCGGAGATGGTCATAGCCGGCATGGCCTGCGTTATCCTCATGGTGGACCTCGTTGTCCCGCGCACCAAGAGGTGGGTAGTGCCCGCGCTCTCCGTCCTGTCGGTCGCGGCCGCGGCCTGGTTCTCCTGGAACCTCGCTGGCTCGGGCGTTTCGGCCTTCTCGGGCATGTTCGTCCTCGACGGCTACGCGGCATTTTTCAAGCTCATATTCTACATAGTCGCGGTCTTCGCTGTCTTTGTATCCATACGCTACATAAAGACAGAGGAGATAGACCTCGGCGAGTATTACGTCCTCATGCTCTTCTCGCTCTCGGGCATGATGATAATGGCCTCGGGCTCCGACCTCCTGACCATCTACCTCGGGCTCGAACTCGCCTCTCTCCCGGTCTACGCCCTCGTCGGTTTCCTGCAGAAGAGCAGGAAGTCCAACGAGGCCGCGATGAAGTACGTCATACTCGGAGCGTTCTCGTCGGCGATACTCCTTTACGGCATATCGCTCATATACGGGCTTACGGGCACCACCCAGCTCGCGGCCATTTCCGCCGCGCTTGAGACCGGGGCCGTAAGCGGGCCGCTCTTCACGCTTGCGGTAATAATGCTCGTCGCGGGCTTCGGGTTCAAGGTGGCCGGCTTCCCGTTCCACATGTGGGCGCCGGACGCCTACGAGGGCGCGCCCACGCCCATAACCGCCTTCATGGCCGCGGGGCCAAAGGCCGCGGCCTTCGCGGTCATAATGAGGGTCTTCCTCGAAGGCCTCTTCCCGGCATACGACAACTGGCAGATGGCCATAGCCGCGGTGGCCGTCGGAAGCATGGTGGTCGGGAACATTACTGCCATAATGCAGACCAGCATAAAGCGGATGCTCGCCTTCTCGAGCGTCGGGCACGCGGGGTATGCGCTCCTGGGCCTCGTGGCCGGAAGCGAGGAGGGGATAGCGAGCGTCATGTTCTATCTCCTCGTATACGCCTTCATGAACCTCGGGATATTCGGGATTATCATAATGATGAGGAGGGACAGCCAGTCCGGCGACCAGATATCGCACTACGCCGGGCTTGCCAAGTCGAACAGGCTCACGGCCCTTGCGATGCTGGTCTTCCTCTTCTCCCTGGCCGGCATACCGCCGACCGCGGGGTTCGTGGCCAAGTTTTACGTCTTCATGGCGCTCATCCACAAGGGCATGATAGGCCTCGCGGTCGTAGCCGCCCTGATGAGCGCGGTCGCGGCGTACTACTACATACGGATAGTCATGCTCATGTACATGAGGGAGCCTGAGAAGGAATTCCTGCTTGCAAGCTCGCGGGGCATCCTGTGCGTGCTGATAATAGCCCTGGCGGCGGTCGTCGCCCTGGGAGTGTACCCGCTTACTTATAAACCTCGCCCCGCGCGGCGTTCCGCTGTAGGCCAGGAAAGGAATGAGATGGAACGATGGTATCCATAAGGCCATTCATAGCGATCCTGGCCTCGGCTGTAGTCGTGGCCCTGATAATCATGTCGAGGAACAGGCCCAACCTTAGAGGCTGGACTATCTCGCGGCCCTCGTCAGGTTCGCGCTCGTTGTCTCGATGTTCCCGGACATGATTTCCGGAAGATAATCGAGTATACGCCTTACGGTGCTGCCCGGCATAGAGCTCAAGTTCAGGGTGGACGCGCTCGGGCTCTTCTTCGCGACGACCGCGTCGTTCCTATGGATAATAGCTACCACCTATTCCATCGGGTACATGCGCTCCCTTAACGAGCACGCGCAGACGCGCTATTACGCCTGCTTCGCCATAGCGCTCTCCTCGGCCTTGGGCGTCGCCTTCTCCGCGAACCTCTTCACGCTCTATCTCTTTTACGAGATACTGAGCATTATGACGTACCCGCTCGTTGCGCACCACGAGGACGACGAGGCCTGGGAGGGGAGCAAGAAGTACATAGTGTACCTCATGGGCGCCTCGAAGACCTTCCTCCTCGGCGCGCTCATACTCACGTACATGATAACCGGCACGCTGGATTTCCAGCCCGGCGGCATATTCACCACCGGGATGTCGCAGACGCTCGTTACAATCACCTATGTCTGCTTCCTCCTCGGGTTCGCAAAGGCCGGCATAATGCCGCTCCATAACTGGCTCCCGTCCGCGATGGTCGCCCCTACTCCGGTGAGCGGACTTCTCCACGCGGTCGCGGTCGTCAAGGTCGGCGTCTTTTCGGTCGTAAGGGTGATGCTCGATACCTTCGGGATAGACGTCATGTCGGCCTTTAACCTCGGGATGCCGACGGTCTATTTCGTCTCGATAACGATACTCGCTGCCTCGGTCATAGCGCTCACCAAGGACGACCTGAAGGCCAGGCTCGCGTATTCCACGGTAAGCCAGCTCTCATACGTCATACTCGGCGTCGCGCTCCTCACGCCCCACGGCATTTCCGGCGGGATACTGCACATAGGGAACCACGCGTTCTCGAAGATAACGCTCTTTTTCTGCGCGGGCTCGATATTCGTCGCCTCGCACATAAAAAAGATCAGCAACCTAAGCGGCATAGGGTACAAGATGCCGCTTACCATGGCGGCGTTCACCATCGGGGCCCTGAGCATGATAGGCGTGCCGGCCATGGCCGGGTTCACGAGCAAATGGTACATGGGCATCGGCGCGATGGAGGCAATGGACACCGTCCCGCTCGTCGTGCTTCTCGCGAGCACGGTCCTGAACGCGGCATACTTCCTGCCGATCGTCTTCAAGGCGTACTTCGAGAGCCCTGAGGGGAACGTCCACCTGGAAGGCGTGCAGGAGGCGCCGAAGTTCGTGCTGGTCCCGCTCCTCGTGACCGCCTTCATAACAGTGGCGATAGGCGTCTACCCCGACTTCCTCCTGTCGCTCGCCGAAAGGGTGCTGCAATGAGGCTCGACAAGATATACGAGAACACGGACACCATGAGGCTCCTGAAGTGGGTCTTTTACGCGGCCATGGCAGTATTCATCGCGCTCGATTTCGTGATACCGAGGCATCACCTGTACTTCTACTGGGACGAGATACCGGGCTTCAGCGCCGTATTCGGCTTCATCTCCTGCGTCCTCATCATCATCGTCTCCAAGGCCCTCGGGAAGCTGTGGCTCCAGAGGAAAGAGGACTATTATGAAAAATAGCCCCGGGGGAACAAATGGGAATATTTAACTGGATACACCCGGCCTTCATACTCATACTCGGCTCCGTCCTCATCCCGGTATTCCAGGGAAGGGTAAGGCAGGCCTATATCCTCCTTCTGCCCGCGCTCGCGTTCGTAACGGTCGCCACCATGTCCTACGGGACCTACGGCGTGGTGCCGCTCCTCGGCCAGGAGCTCGTCTTCGGGAGGGTCGACAAGCTCAGCTACGTTTTCGCCTTCATCTTTACGCTCATGGCCTTCATAAGCGGGGTCTACAGCCTGCACGTCAAGGAGAGCGGACAGCACATAGCGGCCTACGTCTACGCGGGCGGCGCGGTAGGGCTGGCCTTCGCCGGCGACTACCTGACGCTCTTCGTCTTCGCCGAGTTCATGGCCTTCGCGTCGATGTGCCTCATCCTATTCAGGAGGACCCCCGAGTCAACCAAGGCGGCCTATCGCTACATACTCGTCCATATATTCAGCGGCATATGCATGCTCGGGGGGGCGCTCCTCCAGTATTCGCATTCCGGGAGCTTCGCGTTCGACGCCGTGACCGCCGGCGGCTTAGCGTCGGCGCTCCTCCTCATAGGCTTCATAACGAACGCGGCCGTCCCGCCATTCGGCTCGTGGCTGCCGGACGCCTATCCCATGGCCACCGTGACGGGCGCGGTCTTCATGTCGTCCTTTACGACGAAGAGCGCCATATACACCCTCGCGAGGGGCTTTGCCGGGACCGAGATACTCATAATCCTCGGGACGATAATGGCGATATACGGCGTTGTCTACGCGGTCCTTGAAAACGACATCCGGAGGCTTCTGGCCTACCACATCATAAGCCAGGTCGGTTACATGGTGGCCGCGGTCGGCATAGGCACCGAGCTCGCCATAAACGGCGCGGCCGCCCACGCCTTCGCGCACATACTCTACAAGGGCCTCCTCTTCATGGGCGCCGGTTCCGTGCTTTACATGACCGGCAGGTCCAAGCTTACGGAGCTCGGCGGCATATACAAGCACATGCCGTGGACCTTCATCCTCTACATGATCGGCGGCTTCGCGATATCGTCTGTGCCGCTCTTCAGCGGCTTCGTGAGCAAATCCATAATACCTCGCCGCCGGAGAGTCGCACGGCCGTTATATGGCTCCTCCTTACGCTCGCATCGGCAGGTACGTTCCTGCACACAGGGCTCAAGCTCCCGTATTTCACGTTCCTGGGCAAGGACTCCGGGGTGCAGGCAAAGGACCCGCCGCTTAACATGCTCATCGGCATGGGCCTTGCCGCGTTCATGTGCGTCTTCGTGGGCGTATATCCGCAGTTCCTCTATAGCCTCCTGCCGTACGCGGTTGAATACCACCCGTACACTGCGGAGCACGTGGTGTGGACCTCGCAGATACTCCTTTTCACGGCGCTCGGCTTCTGGCTCTACATAAAGAAGCTCGGCGGCGAACAGACGATGAGCCTCGATACCGACTGGTTCTACCGCAAGGGCTCGGTCATGTTCATGAAGCTCACCTACGGCCTTTTCGCCGCGGTCGACGACATCATAAGCAACCTTTACAAGCCGATACTTTCAGGGGTAAAGAGGGCTGCGAACTGGTGCTGGGGCTTTGATTTCAAGTGGATAGACGGGATGGTCAACGGCGTGGCCGGGCTCGTGGTGTATGTCTCCGGAGACCTCCGCCGCATACAGACCGGGAAGCTCCAGCACTACGCGGTCACGATACTCCTCGGACTCCTCTTCTTCATAAACCTCCTCCTTTTCTTCTCTTAAGGCCTTCTCATGCACATGAAGGTCCTTGCCCCGGCCAAGGTGAACCTTTTCCTCAGGGTGCTGGGGAAAAGGCCGGACGGGTACCACGAGATCTTTTCGCTAATGCAGCCGGTCTCGCTCTATGATGAGATCGAGATATCAGTCTCCGACGGCGACGGCATAGAAGTGGCCTCGGACTCCCCTGATGCCCCGGGCGGGAGCGAAAACCTCGCCTACAGGGCGGCCAGCCTCTTCCTTGAGAGGGCCGGGCTCAGGAAACGGGTATCGATAGGCATAAAAAAGAGGATACCAGTCGGGGCCGGGCTCGGAGGCGGAAGCTCGGATGCCGCGTCGGTCATAATGGCGCTGAACGGGCTTTCAGGGGCCGGGTTTCCCGACCGGGAACTAATGGAAATGGGCGCCAGGCTCGGCTCTGATGTGCCATTTTTCTTCCTAAAGGGCCCTGCCCTGGCCAGGGGAAGGGGCGAGGTCCTTGAGAGAGTGAACCTTCCGCCCCTGTATTACGTCCTTATAAATCCCGGCTTCCATGTGCCGACCGCGTGGGTTTATTCGAGTTTACGCTTGACAAAAAAGGGCGAAAATAATATTCTTTTGTATTCTTCGGAGGTCTTCGCCGACAGGGAGGGGCTTAAGAAAGCGCTCTCGAACGACCTGGAGGCGGTGACCATCGGAAGGTATCCCGAGATTTCCGCCCTGAAGGAGAAATTGACCGGGGCCGGCGCCTCCGGGGCCCTCATGTCCGGGAGCGGACCTACCGTCTTCGGCGTATTCCATTCCCGTGAGGATGCCGAGCGGGCCTACAGGACGCTTGAGTCGAAGGTGGCCCCGCCGGCGCGTATTTTTTTGGCGGAAGGACTGTGAACGGCTGAAATGGGCTTCGGCTGCATGCTCCGGCTGGGGCGTCGCCAAGCGGTAAGGCACGGGTTTTGATCCCCGCATTCGGAGTGTCTGAATCCTCCCGCCCCATCCAGTTAAAAAGAATAGCCAGAGGTCGAGACAAGGGATGATTGAGAGGATAAAGGTATTCGCGGGTAATTCGAACAAGCCGCTGGCGGTTGAGATCTGCGACCACCTGGGGATAGAGCTCGGGAAGTCGGACGTAAGGAGCTTCAGCGACGGCGAGGTCTACGTCGACATACAGGAGAGCGTGAGGGGGGTAGAGGTATACGTCCTCCAGTCGACCTGCACTCCCACGAACGACAACCTGATGGAGCTCCTCATAATGCTCGACGCCTTCAAGAGGGCCTCGGCGTCTTCCGTCACCGCGGTAATACCCTATTATGGATACGCGAGGCAGGACAGGAAGGTTGCGCCGAGGACGCCGATATCCGCGAAGCTCGTAGCCGACCTCATTACCGTGGCCGGGGCAAAAAGGGCCGTCTGCGTGGACCTTCACGCCGGGCAGATACAGGGCTTTTTCAACATACCCGTCGACCACCTTTACGCGACTCCCGTTCTCCTCAATTACATCAGGGAGAACTTCCAGAACGACGTGGTTGTGGTGTCGCCGGACGCGGGCGGGGTCGAGAGGGCGAGGGCGTTCGCAAAGAGGCTCGGCGCGACCCTGGCAATAGTGGACAAGAGGCGTCCGAGCCCCAACGTCTCGGAAGTGATGAACATAATAGGCGAGGTCGAGGGCAAGACCGCCGTGCTCCTCGACGACATGATAGACACGGCAGGCACCATAACGCAGGCCGCCGCCGCCCTCCACGAAAAGGGCGCGAAGCAGGTCTATGCCTGCGCCACCCATGCCGTGCTTTCGGGGCCTGCGATTAAGAGGATAAACGAATCTCCGATCAAGGAGCTCGTCGTCACCAACACCATACCCAGAACGCAGGGCGCGGATTCGCCCAAGATCAAGAGGCTTTCAATAGGCCCGCTCCTGGGCGAGGCCATAAAGAGGATACATTTAGGCGAGTCGGTGAGCTCTCTTTTCGTTTGAGCGCCGCAGCACCTTAAAGGAATAATACCGGAGGAAACAGATGGAAAAGATAAACCTTTCAGCAGAGCAGAGGAACGAAACCGGGAACGGACCGGCGCGGAGGCTCCGTGCGAACGGCAAGGTGCCTGGCATCCTGTACGGCCCCGGCATTGAAAAGGCGGTCGCAGTGGCCCTCGAAAAAAAGGAGCTCGATAAGACGCTCGGGACCGGCGCCCGCGGGAACGTGCTTGTGAACCTCGACATAGCCGGGGACAAGGTCCGCACCGTGATGTTCAAGGAGGTGCTCCGCCATCCCCTCAAGGGGACCGTGCAGCATGTGGACCTCCTCGAGGTGCAGATGGACCACAAGGTCGTGGTCGAGGTGCCGGTGCACCTTACCGGAAAGGCTGCGGGGCTCGCATTCGGCGGCATAGTCCAGCACGAAACGAGGAAGATCAGGATAGAGTGCCTTCCGGGCAACATCCCGGACAGCATAGATGTGGACATCACCCGGCTCGGAATCGGCGACTCGGTCCACGTCCGGGACATAGTCCTGAACGAGGGGCTTGAGGCTGTCGACGAACCTGAGCTGACTGTAGTCTCGGTCGTCGCCCCGACAGCCGAGGCCGCGCCCAAGACCGCCGAAGAGGTCGAGGCCGAGCTCGCGAAGAGCTTCGAGGAGAAGGAAGGGGCCAAGAAGGAAGAGTAACGCCCGGGACGCTCCAGGCTTGAGTCGCAGCTTCCGTTCCTCTTTATGGCTTTTCCGTGGAATAAGTGTGGCGGCCGGGCTTTTAAGCTTGGGAATCAGAGCCCCTTTGGCCTCCGTTGCCAAGGGGGCTTTTAATTGAAGCTGACTGAATGACGCTGATAATCGGATTGGGAAACCCCGGCGGCGAGTACGCCCTTACCAGGCATAACGCCGGGTTCATGCTCGTGGACATGCTCTCAGCCGAGTACGGGATAGGGCTATCCGTCAAGGGAAAGGGGCTCCGGGGCAGCGGGCGGATAGCCGGGGAAGAGGTTACGCTCCTTAAGCCGCTCACCTACATGAACCGCAGCGGTCATGCGGTTTCGGAATTCATCCAGGCCAGTCCACTGGGGCCTGAGAAGATAATCGTGGTTTTCGATGATTGCGACCTGCCCCTCGGGAAGATCCGGATACGCGGGGGCGGCGGAAGCGGCGGCCACAAGGGCCTGGCATCAATCATTGAAGCCCTGGGCACCAGGGATATCCCGCGCATCCGACTGGGGGTAGGCAGGCCAGATGAAGGCGACGTAGTCGATTTCGTGCTGAGCCCGTTTCAGCCTTCCGAGCTTCCTGTCGTCGACGAGATGCTCGGCAGGGCGCGGGACGCGGTAGAATCCATGATAGCCTGCGGAATAGCGCAGGCTATGAACAAGCATAACAACTGAAGCCACCCATCATAGAACCCGCATCCAGCCCGCCAACAGATTCTGAATGAAAGAGGGTTTGGTAATGTCCACTCTGGCAAATTACGCACCCCTTTTCGGCATCATCGGTCTTGCCGCAGCCCTTTTGATGTACCTTTATATCAAAAGCCTGCCCGCAGGGAACGCGAGGATGAGGGAGATATCGGACCTCATCCATTCCGGCTCAATGACATACCTCAAGCGCCAGTATGCGATAATCGTCATCTTTCTCGCCGGCGTTGCGCTGGCCCTGGCCCTCTCCCTGGGTGTGCCGACGGCAATAGCCTATCTGTCGGGAGGGGCCCTTTCCATGCTTGCCGGCTTTATCGGCATGAAAGGGGCCACAAAGGCTAACGTAAGGACTGCCGAGGCGGCGCATATCCATAAGCCCGAAGCCTCGCAAGCCCTGGAGGCCGCCTTTTACGGCGGCTCGGTAATGGGATTTTCCGTGGCGAGCCTGGGGCTTGTGGGAGTCGGCATATTCTTCCTCGCATTCGGCAGGCCGGAAGAGGCGAAGGTCATAAACGGGTTCGCCATGGGTGCTTCCTCGATAGCGCTCTTCGCCAGGGTGGGCGGAGGCATTTTCACCAAGACGGCCGACGTCGGAGCCGACCTCGTGGGCAAGGTCGAGGCCGGCATACCGGAGGACGACCCCAGGAACCCTGGTGTCGTGGCTGATAACGTGGGAGACAACGTGGGCGACGTCGCAGGGCTGGGGGCGGACATCTTCGAATCCTACGTGGGCGCGGTCATCGCTTCGGTCGCGCTGGCCGCGACCATTCCCGTTACCGAGCTTGCGGGACTTGGGGCAAGGGAGGCGCTCATTTCCTATCCCCTGGTCCTCATAATGGCGGGGCTCGCAGCGTCTTTCCTGGGCCTCTTTTCCATACGGGCTCTCGGCAGGCTCGGGCCTGCTCCGGCTTTGAGGTACTCTTCGATAATATCCGCAGGCGCTTTCCTCGTCCTCGCCTGGTTTGCGACCATATTAACGGGCTGCGGAACGGGCTGTTTCCTTGCGGTTGCCGCCGGGGCGCTCGGCGGAAGCCTCATCGGCCTCCTGAGCGAATTCTATACGGGAGGAAGGCCGGTCGGAAAGATAGCGAGGTCTTCCACCACCGGGGCCGGCACGAACGTGATAACCGGCATAGCTGTCGGGCTTGAGAGCTGCGTACTGCCGGTTGTGGCGATCGGCGCCGTGATATTCATCGCCAACTACGGGGCAGGCATATACGGCATAGGCATAGCCGCGGTCGGAATGCTCGCGACCACCGGCATAACGATGAGCGTCGACGCGTACGGCCCCATTGCCGACAACGCGGGGGGCATTACCGAGATGAGCGCGCTCGGCGACGACGTGAGGGCGATAACCGACACCCTCGATTCGCTCGGGAACACGACGGCCGCCATCGGGAAGGGCTTTGCAATCGGCTCGGCCGCCCTTACGGCGATAGCGCTCTTTACGGCCTTCGGACAGGCGGTTTCCGCGGCGACCGGAGTGCCGTTCGAGATAACACTTTCGGACCCGCACGTGGTAATAGGCCTTCTCGTAGGGGGGACGATACCTTTCTTCATAGGCGCGCTTACAATGACGAGCGTGGGGAAGTCCGCCATGAAGATGGTGGAGGAGATAAGGAGGCAGTTCAGGGAGATTCCCGGGCTCCTCGAAGGCAGGGCCGGGGTCAAGCCGGACGTCGAGAGGTGCGTGGACATAAGCACCAGGGCCGCCTTGAAGGAGATGATACTGCCGGGACTGCTCGCCGCCTCGGCGCCGGTCGTGGTGGGCTTTCTCTTCGGCGCCAAGGCGCTCGGCGGCATGCTTGCCGGGGCTACGGTGACCGGCATATTGCTCGCGATTTTCATGGCAAACGCCGGCGGGGCATGGGATAATGCGAAGAAATATATCGAACAGGGCAGGCTTGGCGGCAAGGGCTCTGACGCGCACAAGGCGGCAGTGGTGGGCGACACCGTCGGCGACCCGTTCAAGGACACCTCGGGCCCTCGCTCAACATCCTGCTCAAGCTCATCAGCGTGGTCGCGGTCGTCATCGCCCCGACGCTGGTCGCCTTCCACACCGACAAGGCGCCGAAGGCCGCCGACGCGGGCAGCGTCAAGCCGGTCGTCGCGACCGTCGAGCTCGAGAAGGTTCAGGTCGACAACGGCCAGGCCGACAAGCTCGAAGGCGCCATCCAGGTGCGCTGAGCGCGCTCAGGGGGTGGTCTCAGTAGGCCGCCCTGATGAGTGATGCGTGATAAAAGGCGTGGTCCGAGAGGGCCACGCCTTTTTCGTTCTCGGGGAGAGGAACTGCGAACCACGGAGGCACGGAGGCACGGAGATGGCACGGAGGGAGGGCGAGGCGAACCCCGGAGAGTCGGAGCGGAGTAACCACGGAGGCACGGAGCCACGGAGACGACACGGAGGAAGGAAGACGAGCCCCAGTGGGGCTGGCCAGTGTGATCGCGAAGAGACGCAGAGGGAGAGCCGAACTCCCTCCTCTCCGTGCTCCCTCTGCGCCTCCGTGTCTCCGTGGTAATCGCCTTGGGGCTTTCGCGGAGCGAGGGACTTGGCAGCAGGAGAGACGGACCTTCTGCGAGGTGCTTCGAGAGGGCTCAGTTCGCAGCGCAGCAGGGGTCGAGGCA
>JABTVA010000011.1 GCA_015075075.1 Deltaproteobacteria bacterium
AGAGAGCGCCCACCCGGAAGTCCCGCTCCCTGAGGCCTATCCTTACGGACTCGGACGAGACGAGGAGAAAGTAGATGGAAAGAAGCGAGATATAGAGAGCGCCCATCGAGCTTGAGAGAAAGGAAACGGGGCCGCCAGCCGCGAGCCACAGTACAAAGAGGCTTGGCACGAAATACTGCGGCCTCAAAGAGGTGTCCGGCAGGGCCTTCGCGAAGAGCCCCCGGTGGAACGCGTACCTGCCGACCTGCTTCAGGTGGCCGGAAAAAAGAGGCCGCCTGTGGTGGAAGACCAGCGCCTCGGGGTCGTAGATTATCCTCTCTCCGAGCTTTTTCGTAAGGTCGTGGCAGAGTTTCGTGTCCTCGCCCGGCCAGTAGGCGGTATCGAAGCCGCCGGCGCGCTCGAAGGAGCTCCTCCTTATTATCAGGTTGACGGTCGGAAAATCGTCCACCTCTCTAAGCCCGCCCTCGGGCAGGTACCTGTAGCCGTACCTGCCGCTTGCGAGCCATGACGAGAAGACGCTCCCCGAGGCCTTCTGCCATATTGAATCGTGCCTTGGGGTGACGGCCGGCCCGCCGACGGCGGCAACGTCCGGTTGCCTGAAATGCCGCACCGCATTCCTCAGCCAGTCCCGGGCAGGGTACGCGTCGTCGTCCAGGAACGCGAACACCTCGCCCCTGGCGTATTTAAGGGCCAGGTCCCTTTTCTCGGCCGGGCCGGCCGGGCCCGTAGGGATTATCCTCGTCCCGGGGAAGGCGTCGTCCCCCGAAGCCGAATCCGGGAAAATGACGACCTCGAAATCATCGTAGTCCAGGGCGAGTATGTGGGGTATCGACTCCCTTATGTAATCGTTTATCTCCTTTACCGGTATTATTATGGATACGGTCGGGTTCATCTGCCGTCTACGCCCTCCAGCTTCGGCTGCGCCCCGTTAAGGGAGCGCCTCTCACCTATTGCCGCCGCAAGGCCGGCGAGCGAGAGGACAAACGCGGCCGTTCCGGCTGCCAGTACGACGGCGGTCAGGGATTGCGGCAGCGCGGCTATCGCAAGCGGCAGGAGCGCGGAGATGGTAACAAGCCTGAAGAGAAAGCCCGCGTCCCGGCGCGATGCGCCGTAGGCCGTAAAGAGCCCTGCCACCGACATGAATCCTGCCGCAATGGCGTAATGCCTGAGCACAGGAGCGGCTTCGTAAAAGGCCGGGCCGAAGAGGAGGCCCAGCAGATGACCTGGGAATAATACGAAGACCGGGGCGACAAGGATGAATACCGCGAACGTGCGGAAAAGGCCTCTGTCCAGGGACTTCAGTGCGTGCTTTCCCTGGCGTAGGCCGCTCCCGAAGAAAGACCCCGTTGAGAACGATGACGCGTAAAGGACGGTTTTGCCCAAAACCGAGGCCGCGGCATAGAGCCCTGCCTCCCTTGCCGGGAAATAAAGCTTTACCATCACGAGGTCGATGTTCGTAATGAACGCGAAAGCGGCCGCGTATGCGAGCTGATGGACGCTGAACCACCGGCCCTTTCGTCCAATGCCGCTACGGGAAGAAAGGAGCCGCAGGACCGGTACTGTGGTGATAAAAAAAATCGCCATGACGGCGCATGAAAAGCCGGCGACAGCCCCTCCGATGCCGAAACCGGCGGCAGCGAGGGCCCCGCCGAAGAGGAGCTTAAGGGGGCTTAAGAGGCCGATTCCGGCCCCGAAAAAGCGGTATCTCCTGAGGCCCTGCAATACCCCGAGGTTGGCGGCAAGGATAAAGGCGAATAAGAGCCCGGCTCCAGCGATGACCGGGACCCATTCGCTCCCGAGCCCGAACGCCCGGGTGAGGGGACTTCTCAGGAGCGCAGAAACGCACAGGACTACGCCGCCGTACACGGCCATCCTGATGAACGAGGCCCTGTAAAGGCGCCCTGCCTCCACGGGCCGCCCGCCCGCGTTCAGGGACGAGACCCTCTTTGAGAGCGCCGTGACCATCGCGGCGGCCGGGATTCCAGCCATGAGTATTACCGAAAAAAGCGCGTTCATCGAGCCGAAGTCCTCTACGGAGAGCGTCCTTCCCATGAAGACCTGAAAGAGAAAATTGAAGGCCCCGCCGGAGAGTGTGGCGAAAAAGAGCACGGTGCCGCTCTTCAGGGCGTCCATCACACGACGCCCTTCATGGCGAAGGTGCCGGATTCGAAAGCGGCCCCGTAGTGCCGTATTATATGGAGCCGCAGGAATATCGCGAGCGTGTCTATCCCCATCCTTGCGACGTCCGTTGTCCTTATCCTCCCCCACGCCGCCGCCCTTCTGAAAGTCATGATGACAGGGGCCTCGGTTACCCTGAAGCCCGCCTCGTGCGCGTGAGCAAGGAGCTCGACGTCGAACGCGTACCTCCCGCAGACCACCTTGGGGAACGCCTCCTCGAGCGAGGCGCGGGTGAAGACCTTAAGCCCCGTCTGCGTGTCCATGAGCGGCATGCCGAAAAGGGCCTTCATGGCCAGGGCGTAAGCCCGGCTGAGGACCTTCCTCGAAGAGGGGTAGCTTATCTTCGATTCAGGATGGTGCTTGGAGCCGATGACCACGTCTGACCCGGTGTCCAGCATGGCCCTTAAAAGGCTTATTACCTGTCCTGGATGGAGGTCCAGGTCAGCGTCGAGGAAAATCACCAGGTCGCCCTCGGAGCGCTTGAAGCCCTCGCGTAGGGCGCTGCCCTTTCCGCCGTTCTCGTTTAATTTTACCGGGATAATACTACCCAGCTCCAGTGCCGCCCTTCGGGCCTGGTCATGGGTCGCATCAGAGCTCCCGTCGTCGACGAGTATTATCTCGAACCTCCGTCCCGACCTTTTGAAGACCGAATGGGTCTCCCTGAGGTTTTCGTATATATGGTGCCCCTCGTTGTAAGCAGGCATTATGACGGATATCTTTCCCTTGAATACCCGCATGTCCCCCCGCGCGAGATCCAAAAAATATAGCTGAAAGCCGCGCCTCCCAAATGGCAGACCGCTGCCGCGAGGCGCGAGTTGCCCCTGAAAAACCGATAGCCGCCTTTACAGATTCGCCTGCGGCCCCGGAGGGCCGCATGGCCCAGGAAGGAATAGAAGCGATGAAACCAAGCCTTTTTTATGCTGAAGCGATAGTCATAACTCTAATGCAACTTTCCCTGTTGTCAACCCTGGCGGAAGTATCTTTTTTTGGGCGTCTGCCCGATATAATGGCATGCTTTTAAAACTGGAGGTCATGGCGCATGCGTCGGAAGACAGCGCGAAGACTACGAGAAGCGGGCATATCTCTGGAGATACCAGGAGCAAGGACGGGAAGCGGCCCTAAGGGGAGAGCCTTGAGATAAGGCGCCCCAGGAGCCCCCGGCCTTGCGGGACTTCCCGGCTCGGGAGGCCGAGCCCCTCCATCGCCCTCGCGGCAAGGCGGCACCATTTCGCACCCTTCAAGCCCCAATCGAAGTTCTGGTAAAAGAGCCTCCCCGGATGGGGCGGGCTCGTGAAGTCATAGCCGGGCGCTGGCCTGAACCTCTCGGTCCCTATCGGAAAGTGCCTGAGAGCGCCCTTCTGGGTCTCGTAGCAGGCGTACATCCCTGCCTTGAACTCCTTCTCTTCTTCCGTAAGCGCGATGCCGAGGCCCTGCGGGGTGCCAGGCAGAAAGCGCGAGGCCGCAAGCTTTTTCCCGTCAGCGTGATACGAGGTGAATTCCATGAGGCGCGGCGGCGCCATGCCGGCGGACTCTATAAGAGAAAGGGCGGCGCGCGCTGAAAAGGCCGCCGAGTCATGGTCCGGGTGGCCGCCTTCATATGGGTGCGTGAAGACGAGCTCCGGGCTGAGGCGCTTCATTATACCGGCTACGGCAATAGCGGTCGTGACCAGGTTATATGACGATTCGAGGTCCGGCGTGCCGAGGTCTATTAGCTCAAGAGGCGCGGCCCTCATGCAGGAGAGCGCCTTTTGAAGCTCGCTTCTCCGGACGTCCGCATACCCTTCCTCGTCCGGCCTCGTTCTCGCCGTCCGCATGTCCCTTGCCGCACGTCGGTTATGTGGACGAAAGCGGCGTCAGGCGTACTTCATTATCTACCCATGCCAATGACTTCGTCATCAGGGTGAGCGGCTATGACGAGCACCCTTGTGGACGGGGCGCCATTGAGGACCGCCTGCAGGCCCGCCTCATCGTAGCCGTCATGCAATGGCCCGGTCATGGCATGGCCCTCCGCTCAGGTTGAATCGACAAGCCCCGGACGCCCCTGTCCGAGTCCTCATCAGGATGTTGAGGCAACCTCTAAAGGATCCTCCCGGACTCTTTTTCCAGGCCGGGAATGAATACGATCAGGTCTGCAAATCGTCTGACGTGGATTGAATCTTCGAATATGTCAATCCATCCGTGGATTGCCTGGCAGCGTATTTTTCAACACCCTGCTATTTCAAGCTTAAGCGGAATTCGTCCGGTGTCAAACCATGCCCGGTTTCAGGGATGGGAGCAGCCGGCCCATGCGCACCGGGACGGGTTTCGAGCCGTTCGTTTTGCCCGTTCCCGGGCCTCGTTATACGAAATGAAGGAACCTATGAACTCAAACGCAAGGAGTGAGCGCCGCGCACAAAGGGTCAGTCCTTTGCGCCCTCGAACGCCCGAAGAGGGCGAAAGTTCACTGCGGCCAGTAATCATGTTGCCAGCATGGTCAGTTCATTTGCGTCTGCGTAGCCCTTGCGTGAAAGGGAACATTTTAAAAAGGAAATATTGGGGATATCCTGCTGCCCGACGATACCATCCGCTCCTCGATATCCATCAACCGCCGATGGCAGGAAAGGCGAGATGAGACGAGCACTATGAAGAGCGCGCCGCAAGAAAAGAAGCGCTGTCCGTCTGTCCGTTTTCTGGTCTGTAGCGCACCGTAAAGCGCGTAGCCGGCGTTAGCGCGAGACCGCAGCTGGCGAAAGCGTGTGTCTGGCGTACCCAGCCCTGGCGGGCTGATGCCCGGTTCAGGCACGAACCTGCTGATGTAAGGCGGACTGATCGGAGAGGTAATCGAGGGGCTTATGGAAGAGATGAAAGTTGTCGGACAACCTTCTCGGGTCAAGCCCTTCGCCCACTGAATCGGGAAGAGGATGGCGAAGAATGGCCAGGCCATAATGACTACGATTACGAGAAAGAGCGACCCGGAGATCGCGAAGGCCTTGACACCATAGGGTAGCGTATGGCCCTGGCCGGAAAAGAAGAGTACGAAGAGCGGGACGATATACGGAAAACAGGCTGAAGTTTGGTTTTGACCGTATGAGACTTGAGACGAGCCTGAGGATGGCTGGTCTGGTGACCTGGCCCTCTCATGGTCTTAGAGGAACAGGATGATATGGAAGCTGTGTATATGCTGGCTGAATGGGCTATGAGGTGGTTTGCGGAAAGGCTGAAAGGCTGGCGAGCCTGAAGAGGGCGTCTGTTCCCCTGTCCCTTGTGATGTGGAAGAGGAGCGAGTGCGGTAAGAACGGATGTTCAGTAGCTGCATTGCATTGAATGCGGCTACACCCCTGACGTCCGAAGCGCGCGAATAACGTTTGACACGGTCTTGAGTCCTGCCCGGCGCCCGGCGACCATGTCCTTTTCCTCGTCGCCTACAAGAAAGCTCCTTTCAAGGTCTATGGAGAGCCCTCTTGATTCGAAGTCCCTCAAGGCCTTGAAGACCATGCCGGGCCTGGGCTTCCTGCACGCGCACCCCTCGTCCGCACCGTGGGGGCAGAAATAGAGGGCGTCTATGCACCCCCCGCCCCGGATGATCTCGCCGGCCATCCTGGCGTGTATCTCCGCGAGCTTATCGAGCGTACCGGACCCTTTCGAGATGCACCGCTGGTTCGTCAGGACGACTACAAGGAACCCGGACTCCTTAAGAAGTTTTACCCCTTTCCTCGCGCCCCGTATGAACCTGAACTCGCGCCAGTCCTTGACGAAGTCCTTATTGAGCTTGGTGTTTATCACGCCGTCCCTGTCCAGGAAAACCGCCCTTGCTCTCTTCATGCCGCACCTCCGAGTTGCTTTCAGTATCGAATCTTATGCGCCGCCTGTCTCCGGCCCCCTTGAGATCTCTACCTCCCTGAACCGCGCGGTCCCCGCAAGGTCAAGGAGGCCGATGGCGGCCCCTTTCAATCCGTCGCTTTCGAGCACGAACTCGCCGTCTACAAAGAACTGGTAATGCCCGCCCCTGCCGCCGAAAACCTCCATGTCGTGCCAGGAGCCCTTTCCCTTGCTCTTTTCCCTGAGCCCGGCCATCGAAAGCTCTCTTATGAAGTCCGCGCCCCTGAGCTCGGAAAGCCTTGCCGTCCCGCTTTCGGGGTCTATGTAGAATGCGGCGTATCCGCTTTCCGTTTCCCCCACGACCAGGCCCGCGGGCCCGTCGGCCCAGACAAGCGCGCTGAAAACGAACGAGTCCCAGGACGGCGCGCCAAGCGGCTTCCTTTTTACCCCGGAAGGCCCACCCGGAAGCCAGCCGCCGTCCGGGGCGAGCCTTAGCGACTCGGCGGGGGGGGAACATATGATGCAATCCGTTATATCCGCCGCGCCCTCTCTCGAGAAGACGGATATCACCCCATGCCGCTCGCTTATGCGGAAGCCGGCATCAAGGAGTTCCCTTTTCATCCTCCTCAAGAGCCCTGGAAAATAGCGCCCCTCCGCGAGCCTTTCATCGATGACCACTCTCCGGGATTTCTTCATCTCGCCCAAGTACCCGGCGAGAAGGGTATTGTCATCAGCACCCGGCAGAGCAGGGAACCTGTGCGGCTGAGGGCATTTGTTTTGGGCCGAAATCGCCCCGGCCATGTCCGAGACGACAGGCACGCCCTTTTGGCAGGCCCTTGCCAGAAAGAAGTTCGGGGGATGATAGCTGAACCCTGCGGGCCCGTACGCCCCGAGGCCGAGCCCCGTCTCTTGCGCGGCCTTCATATGAAACGAAAGCCCGGGCCTCTTCTCAGGGCCGCACCAGCCGCCGCGCTTCGTCCCGTCCGCGCATGAGGCCTGCCATCGGGCGCGCTCGTCCTCGTATTTGACGAGATAAACCTTTAAGTCCTCCCCGATGGGGCGGGCCAGGTCCACTGTAAGGAGCGGAGCGGCGGTGATAACGGCCGCCGCGTACAGCCTCGGCCTGCTTCTGCCCCTGGCCGCTATCCTGTACGCGGTGTGGAATATGAGCGCAAGAGCTGGCGCAAGGACCCATGCTATGGGGTTTAACTCCAGGGGCACGGGACTCCCGAGCCTGTATGCAAGCCAGGGCGGGAGCATGAGGGCCGTCCCGAAGAGGAAGAGATGCCTTCTGGTAAAACTCCTCCCCGAGGAGACCTGCCTGTACGCGGTCATGAGGAGCCCGGCAAAAAAGAAGAGGATGAAGGCCTCCCAGATGAAAAAACCACGCGGGGCCGCGCCCTGTCCCTGTGTGAATACCTGCTGGATTGAGAGGAAGACGCCTATCGCAGTCCCGGAAAAGATATTGACCTCCGGGGGCCTCAGGGCCGCCAGGGCCGCAACAGGGAGGAGGACGCCGGCTATGAGCGCGGCAACGGGGTAGAATAGCCTCTGGTCTTTCCTCGATACGCCCCTGTAGACCGCGACCGAGAGAAACGACAGCGCCATGAAAAAGCCGAATACCGGCTCCCATAATGCGACCGCCCCGAAGAGAAAGGCATGGAAGCATCCCCTGGCAGAGGCGCCTGCCTCGAGCGCCGCCCACAAGAGGTAGAGCCCGGAAATGATCTGTAACTGGCTCAGAAGGGCCCCGAGCCCCTCGGCCCCGGATGCCGCCTCAATGGCATGGAAATTTGTCGCAAGGGCGAGGGCTGTTATGAGCGCCGCCCCGCGCGAGTTCGTAAGCCTCTTTACAAGCAGGAACGCGACGGCCCCGGAGAGCGCGGTCAACGCGGAGACGAACGACGCGAGTCCTATCGGGGTGGGCCCGAAGGCCTTGAGCCAGAGCGTAAGCGCGCCCGCGTAGAGAAACCCGTGCTGCACCGAGTAGTGGTGGAGGTACGGCCATCTGCCTTCGGCAGCGGCCGAAGCCGATGCCAGAAAAGCGCCCCACTCTTTTATATCGAGCTCGTATGGCGGAAGCTTCACCACGGCAAAGTAAAGCACGAATACGATTACCGCCGTGGCAGGGCTGAGGCTTCCAAGGCCGGCATGCGCCCCGGAGGCCCTGGCCCATTCGAGGACAATTACCGAATAGAGGACGAAAAAAAGCGCGAACTCCCCTGCCATGAGCCTCATTTCATTCCCGGCGATTGCTGTGCTTCCGGGAAGGGCTGGCGGCGTATTGAGGCCCATGGCCTCCCTCACCGTAACCGTTGCCACGGCCAGGAGCGCCGAGTAGATTATGAACGAAAGCGTCGTGCCCGGCCCGGGCCGGACGCCTGCCCTGCATGCGAAGCGCAGAAGCGCCACGGTCCCGATGGCTCCCGCGGCAAAGGCGGCGAGCCCTGGACGGAACGACAGCCAGCCCAGCACGAGCGCGGCCGGGATGAGGGCCGCGGAGACCGCCGCGTCCTTCCTGAGCCTCAATGTCAGAGCCTGAGCGTTCAATGCGATCACCTGATTAAAACGACCACCTCACGGAACAGCGCCCTCGGCAGTCGGCCTTAGGCCGGATTCGACCCGCCTCTCCCTGAGGACCATTATCAGGTTGTATGCGGCCACAAGCATATTCACGGCCGCAAGGATTATTACGGTGACGATGAGGCTACCCTGAAATACATTCAAAAGGAGGGCGTGCGCGGCGCCGCCCGCAAGCAGGGAATAGATGAAAGAGCTTTTCCCTCTCGCGAGGTTGTAGCTTACGAGGACGCTTACTATGGCGAGCGACATCATGGCTATCCCGTAATATTTAAGGAGCGGGGCGGCCTCGGAGAATTTGGCCCCGAAAAGAACCGTAATCGAGAGCTCCGGGAAGACGGCGAGCACGAGCACCCCGGCAAGCGATATTGCGAAGGTCACGAGGAGCCCCCTGTCGAGCACCTTGCGCATGTCTCTTTTCCGGGCGTGCGAGTCCGTAAGCATGGGGAAGAGCGCCATGACGAACGCTGCCGGGAGATAGAGTATGGTCTTCCCGAGCACCGCGACCGCCGAGTAGAGCCCGGCCTCCTCAGGGCTTGCCCAGTGCTTGACCGTGAGGAGGTCGATATTGAGCATTGCGGTGAAGGCCAGCGAGGATATTAGGACCGGGACGCTGTATGAGGCGATATCGAGCGTCACCCGCTTCCCCCCGGGCCTCCGGCGGATGATGGAGGCAAGCGGCAGGAAGGTCATGGCGATTACGAAAAGTCCGGGGAGGGCCGCAGCGGCGACCGCGCCGTTAAGGCCGAAGCCGAGTAAGACGAAGGCGACCCCCATCGCGAGCTTGGATGCCGCGCCGACCCATATGCCGGCCCCGAAATGCCAGAACTTCTGAAGCCCCTGGAGCATGCCCATGTTGACCGTCATGGCGAAGGAGAGGAGGAGCCCGAAGCCCGTTATGACAATGGGAACCCCGCTATGGAGCTGGAGATAGGCCGCGAGCGGCCCGGAAGCGGCTGAGAGCAGAAGGAAAACGAGGAGGCCCGCGCCGAGCGTAAAGAGAAGCGAGTTCCTGTACAGGCGCGTAACCCTCGCCCCCTCGCCAAGGGCGTTGAACGTGGATGCGTACCTTGCGACCACTACCATGACGGTCCCCGCGGGTATTCCGAGTATGGAGGTGATGGAGAGCGCGGCATTGAGCGCGCCGTAGTCAGTCAGCTCAAGGTTCCTGCTCATGAAGAACTGGAAGAGGTAGTTGCAGAAGTTCCCGGACATGGAGGTTACGAAGAGGACGCTCCCGTTTTTCAATAAGCTCATCCATAGACCCCTGGCCGTTCTCAATGTACATCGGTATTAATCCGTTCGATGCCGTTAAGGAGTAACTATAATCGGGTTTCAGGGGCTGTCAACCCGGCTCCGGGCCGGATGGCATGCGCTTCAGGGGCGGATTTCAGGCGTCTTTGATGAAGGGCCGGGCCGCGGCTGCTATAATTGGATTAATGGACAAAAACATCGTTTCCTACAGGATAGACGCATCGGACAGGATAGTGGAGGCAAGCGACTCTTGGGACGTCTTCGCGGCGGAGAACAAGGCGCCGCGGCTCACGAGAAAGGAGGTCGTCGGCAGGTTTCTCTGGGACTTCATCGAGGGTAGCGACACCCGGCACCTCTTCAGGCTCATGCTCTCGAAGGCAAGGGCCTCCCTCTCTTCCATGAGGATACCATTCAGGTGCGACTCCCCGGAGGCCAGGCGCTTCATGGAGATGGAGATACGCCCGCGCCCTGACTGCTCGATTGATTTCGTGTGCGCTACGCTCAAGACCGAGGCCCGCACGCCAGTCGCCTTCATCGACCCGGACGTGGACCGCTCAAACGAGTGGCGGACAATTTGCAGCTGGTGCAAAAGGATAAAGATGCCCGGCGGCGAATGGGCGGAGCTTGAGGAGGGCATAAGGAGGCTCGACCTTTTCGGCACAAAAAGGCCCCCCAGGATGAGCCACGGCATATGCCCTGAAGACCAGGAAATGGCCTACAGGGAGATGGAGTCCGCGGAAAAGGCGAAAAGAAAGGCGGCGTAAGCCCGCCCCTTGTCAGTGGAGCCTTTCCTGGTGCTCCTTTATTATGTCCAGGAGCTCGTCGCTTTCAGGATACGCAAGGTCGAAGTCCCTCACGAAATCGGCCACCACTTCAAGCTCGTCGGGATCTATCGTTTCGTCATGCGTTATAGCGTTTAATAGGTTCTCAAGCACGCTTTCGACTTCGTCCGGATGGTCGATATCTTCAAGGCGGTCCTTGTACTCCGTAAGCGCGTCGAAGAGCTCCACATTGTCTTCGTTCATTTACCCCACCCCTGGTTATTTTTTTTACTCCTGCCCCGGGCGCACCCCCCAAGGCATCTTATCGAGACAGCGGATTCACCCCTGATTTCCTTAAGTTCTTTCAAAGGCCATGTGCGTCCAGACGCCTGGCGTCGGCTAACAGCTTGCTAAATCCCCAACTTCATTCAGGCTGCTCAAAAAGCTCACGCGCCCGCGATACGCTGAGCCCGAAAATATGAACGAGGGCGCAATTTCCGCACCGGACGCCACCCTGAAGATCGATTCCAGCAGATCACTTCCTGCTCGTCATCAGTTAACATATTACTGCTGTCACCGCGTGTATCCCTATATTTACAGCCCGCCAATACCGGATAGAACATACACGGTGCCGGCGTTGATATCTACATATACAGGCTCGACCTGGTTTGACAGGATAGGTCCATGAACCGGGCATTACCTTGTCGTCTGAACGAACCGAGGTCTCCGACCCCGAGGCAATAACCTCAGCTACCGCTTCTTGGACTCATAGTCAGATATGGAAACGCCAGGTCCACCGGACGATACCGGCGAGGGTAAGGTCGTCCGATGAGGTCCGCACCTTTCAGGTGCGATCCGTCAGCTTATGATGTCCATGGAGATGGAGATGTCCGTCGATACCGTCGAGTCCAGGCGCTCCATACCGAGAGAGGTCTGTCGTCTCCCTTGACCCCTGCGGTTGACCGTCTACCGACCCCCGCAGATACATTATGCCGGATTAGTCTGACGGCGATTGGTCGAGACCGAGGAGGCCGTAAAGAGGTTCGGATCTTCGGGGCGGAAGCCCGTCTGACTCCACGGCATATATGCCCTGGCCGCCACGTCCTCATGATGAGGAGATCGGTTATCGTGCGAAGGACGGCCCTACGACGGCCATGATCTAAAACGCCGGATCCAGCCCGTTAGCGCGTTATTTTCCTACGTCAGCGTCCGAGGGCTCTATGCGTTTGCCGCTGTTTGTTCCCGAGAAGATTAATAGCAACCCTGTACCAGAGATTCCCCGCAATCAAGGTCAGAATGTGCTGGATATTGGCGTTAATACGTGAAGATTTTATCCGGCCCGACAAAATATCCGGGAAAAGATCAATTTGTGTGGTTGCCTTAACCGGGCGTGGTCACCTGATAGAGCAATCGCGTTCGGGACGCGGGGGCCGGAGGTTCGAATCCTCTCGCCCCGACCATCATCAAGGGACCAGCCGGAAACGGCTGGTCCTTTTTTTTGTGGTGGGCGGTGCCCCCTACTAAACTTTTTATAAAGAGTTTGAACCAACAATATATTGTATGTTATAAGATTTCAACTACCTATATACAGTGGCCTTGAAGGAGGGACTATGGTTTTGCACAACTTAGATGTCGGTTGCGGAGACGCCAGCATAATAATAAGTGGCGCCTCGACCTTTCTAATTGATTGTCATAAAATTGAAGATCATCAGAATTTATTACCAAAACATAAATTTTTGCGAGGTGTTTTCATAACGCACCAGCATAGAGACCATTTCTCTGGCCTACATTTTCTAAAGGACAATGACTATCGAATCGAAAACCTAATCTTTAGTCCTTATAAACGAAGGCATGCTGATAGCAGTGTAGAATATGATGAATGGATAGAATTCGAATCACTGAAAAAGCACTTCCAAAATAGAGGGACCACCATTCACCAGCCCTATCGTCAGGAGAATCTAAGTCTCGCTTGGTGGCCAATTAATAATATTGAGTTCAGAGTGGTAGGACCTAATTCCAGAATTGCCAATGAGGAAACAAGAGAATTACATGATGCATGCCTTGTTGTGCATGTCCGCATGGGAGGAAGAAAAATTCTTTTTACTGGTGACGCATCTGATAAAAGCCTTGAATTTATATCAAATAATACATCGAATTTTTGTGATGATATTTTGCATGCAAGCCATCATGGCAGCATAAATGGAGCGTTCGCACCCTTTATCAAAGCTTGCAATGCACAATATACAGTTATTTCGACAAAAGAAGGAGTTTATGAGAATGTTCCGCACCCTGATGCTTTAATTGAATACCAAAAGCATACTAGTCAAAAAGTATATCGGACTGATCGTGACGGCGCACTCAAATGGAGTTTTTAAATGGAAATAAGTGAAAAGGAAAAAGAAGCGCTGAAATTTCTTAGCAGTGATTTTAATCAATGTTTCCAGCAAATGCGTCATTATGATTCTCAAATAACACTGATTTTGAAATTTATGTTTACAGCTTACACAGCATTAATAGGAATAGCATTAGGATTATACCAATTCGGCCTTAAGGAACAGAAAGATTTCTCAACACCTGCTTCTTTTGCGCTCACAATCGGATTGATCATTGGATTATTTATGTTTTCTTTAACCGTGCGCAATAGAGTCTACTTTGTCCAAGTTGCAAGATATATAAATGAACAACGAGGATTTTTTCTCAAATTCTCTCCAATAGGTTTCGGAAATTTTTCAAAAATGTATACCAATCTGCAACAACCACCTTATTTCAATTGGAGAAGCTCACACACTTGGCTATATGGGATTATAGCAACATTAAATTCGACACTGCTAATTGTGCTTTTATATATACTTGAATATGATTGGATAATTTTAGCATTTTGTTCAAGCCTTCTGGTTTTAATTCAGATGAGCTGTGGAATTTTATATTTGAGATCTAGAGAGAGCAAATCAGCTTCTAAGGCAGTTTTTGGAAGAGAATAAATGAGCGAGTTAAATTTTTTATTTCTTAATGTAGGACATGGTGATTGTTCATTTATCATATTTCCAAATGATGCTAGACTGATGATAGATTGCGGCGGCAATGATTGCTGGCCATCACTGCTATTAACACATTTAGGATTTACAAAGAAGCGAAATCCAATACCTGGCAATAGATATGCTTTGGATAAATTAATAATAAGCCATCCACATGGGGATCACATTACTGATTTAAAAAATATTTATGAAAAAATTGGTTTTCGTACGCTTTTAGGTGGTTGCAGTGAATTTATTGACAGACTTTCCGCAGATCAGGTAGATTTTAAAAAGCGAGGAAGGGATTCTGCAGAGTTTTTTTTCAGTTTATCTAAGGAAAAATATATTTATACTTACAATAAAACCCTTGATAGACTGACTCAAGGTGACGAATTCATAGTAAAAAGCACGAGATTTATCCAATACGAAAACGGGATGGATCTAAACGAATTAAGTTATTTTGTCTCTCTAGAATATGGTGGGCATAAAATATTATTCACCGGAGACATAACATCAGCAGGTATCAATAAAATTCTAAAATCACCTAATGCACAGAAATTTGAAAAATTTGTTCGCGGAACCACTATTTTAAAAATTCCGCACCATGGCAGAGAGAACGGATGTTCTCTAGAATTATTCAGGAGTATCGGAAGAAAGCCTTTAATAGGTCTGGTATCTGATGAGGTTTTAAACGATAGAAATGAAGGCACTTCTAGCATAGGATGGTATTCAGACAAAATACAAGATCAAGCAGTAGAAATTAACGGTTCTTTTGAGAATAGAAAAGTATTAACTACTAGGTCCGATAAAAACATTTTGATTAAAATTAAATCAGATGGAAAATTACAAATTTTTACAAATGTATTTAGTGAATTAGAACGCCAAAGAAGTAAAATGTAAAAGCGTGTCCCCGCGTATGCAACGCGGGGCGCGGCTATGCTAAAATTGTGCTAATTTCCTTCCAAACAGGCAAAAAATCACAAAACAGACAATTTCTTTAGAAGCTTTTAACCTCTTGATTGATAAGACAAAACTGGAAACTCAGCCACGCATCAAGGAGGGGTTATGTTTTAGTGTCTTTTGTCTTTCGGGACGCGGGGGCTGGAGGTTCGAAC
This sequence comes from Deltaproteobacteria bacterium, assembly GCA_015075075.1. Lineage (GTDB taxonomy): Bacteria > Desulfobacterota > GWC2-55-46 > GWC2-55-46 > GWC2-55-46 > UBA5799. Next base: position 14,701 of record JABTVA010000011.1, read on the forward strand.
TCTCCTCGCCCGATTCATCATCAAGGACCAGCCGGAAACGCTGTCCTTTTGTTTATCAGCTTATGGCACAGCCCATCCTGATCACGCCCACCCCGAAAGAAAGCCGCAACCGAACTAGGCTCGCGTCATCGCCCTTTGGGCCGAAGTCCCTTCCGATGATGATAAAGACCGCAATTCTATGACTACCCGAAGGCCGCCCTTGGCACAAGGAGGACTATTGTCACGCCCAGTCCCCTGAGCCAGGATTGAAGGCCGTATCAGAGTCACGGCGTTAATGAGCAATACACCCAAAGATGCCTTTATCCGGCCCACCGCCCATAAATGCCAAAGCTGAATTCTGTCGCTCGCGCCTCCTGATTGGGAGAGCTGGAAGGCGAAGAGTTCACCCTCCTTTTCATCCTCCCGCCTGATTAAAGCTGGGAGGGAGGTTCGAATTGCGGCGCGCCCTTAACGCGGCCCGGCCCTCCGGTTTTTCTACATTTTCTCATCTGAGCCGCTACCGGGTGCCCGATCCTATCTACGGCGCGCCAGCGTTCAAGCGCCCGTCGTATTTTCTCCCAGCGCCTGGGCGCCTGGCTGGGCCTTTGTCCATCTCCCAGCCGTAAACCTTCCAGCTTCTCGCGGACGAGAAAAAGACAGGTCTCGCCTCTGGTACGCTCCTTGGAGATAGCGGGGTCAAGGCCCTACAACTGCCGTGGTTCCATGCCGCTTCGTTGCTGGCGCTGAAGGCGAAGTTGAGCATAACGTCTACGACGATATCGAGCCTGGCATGATCACTGAGGCCGCTGCCAACGGCCCCTCATGCCCTCTGCCTGGCGCTCACTATCGATGTACCTCGCCTGCTTATGAGCTTTGCTGCGATAGTGTCAGATTCCACCTCGTGAATCATATCAAGACTTACGCCTTGACTGCCCTTGTCGCGCCTAGAGGCGCAGTTCCAGGTGGTGTCGAGGTCGTTCTCAAAAAAGGCTTTCAAGTAGTTTTCCGCAGCCTTTTCCGGCGTAGACCCGCATGAGCGCGTGCACCCCGAGGCCGCGATTAGAAAGGCGGCAAGGAACGGTGTGCTACATGACGGAAACAGTCTTCAAAGCCCGTCTTAAACTCATAAGACTCCCTCTTCAGACCTGTACTGCTTAAGCCCAGGCACCTCAAGCTTAACGAGCCCACCCGGAGCCCTTGAGAAATCCATCGCACCTGTGGTTAGCTGGAAACGTTGATGGAGAACGAGCCTTCGGCTTGGTACCTGCCACCGGATATTCTTTTACCGAGCTGGCTCCACTGAATGATTCAATATGGCCGTCCTCCTCAAGCTCGGCCCGCACGAACCCCTCGCACTCCTCTCTTGCCGTGTATCTTATGGCCTCGGGACTCCCGGGCTCGACAACGCGCTTGAATGTCATGGATACCTCGGCCTTGTCTACAGGCTCGTAGAGCTCGTAATGCCGCTCGTCGGGCTCGAACTCAGAAGCGGCCTCGACGACGAATCCGTAGGCGCAGGCGTAGTCCGAGGCGAAGAGCACCGTGCCTTCCGCCTCGGCGCTGCCCGCGCTATCGAACTCGACGTACATTGGCAGGCTCTTTATGAGGTCGCAGCCGTCGACCAGCGGCGGATGGACCGTGGAAATGCGCGCAGCGCCGCCCGGAGGGCCGTTTATCCTGAGCCTTATCGGGAACTGCATGCCCTCCGGCTGCTTTATATCGCCTTCGAGCCGGGCGGGGCCGGCAAGGTAAATCGAGAGCCCGTCGCTTCCGTAGCCGTTCGAAGTCTGGCTGCCTACAGCTTTCGGGGTATTGTCGCATCCCGTTAGAATGATGAGCAGAAAAAAGATAAGCGCGCTGCCGGCGGCTCTGTAGAATCTTTCAGGCAAGAGAGGCCTCCATAAGGTCTGTATTCCTTAATTAATCGGAACATTCCGGAAAATCTTTAAGTAAATCAGGCCTTAAGGAAGGTCAAGGTGAGGCGATTCGGGTCGACCGGAAATGGACGCGGCACGCGGGTGATGCGGACATTATATCCGATTTAGCCCAAAAAAACTTTAGGGGCGGCGACTCGAGGTCGCCGCCCCTAAAGGGCACTGCGGTCATTGGGCGGGGGGCAAAGCGGCTGTGTGCTGCGGCATTACAACAGGAGGGATAACTTCTACTCTCTCGCAATCGCGTATTAAGGCAACCTCTAAAAATTTGAGATTTTTCCCGCAATCAAGAAAGGGCGGGAATAAAAAAGCGGAGCATATATGTGAATATGTGAGCATTTTTATTCACGCCCTGACGCAGAGTCCGGGGAAAAGATCACTTTTTAGAGTTGCCTTATTCTCTATGCAACGTCCCTGTATTCCGTATGGGTCTCTTCCGCCATCCGCTTAAGCTTCCCGATGGCCTTTGCCTCTATCTGCCTTACCCTCTCCCTCGTGAGCCCGAACTCCCTGCCCACTGTCTCGAGCGTCTTCGGCTCCTCGCCGTCAAGGCCGAAGCGCTCCCTTATGACCACTTTCTCGTTCTCGTCCAGGCATTCGAGCCACTTCCTGACCTTCTCCGCCCTGTCAGCCATGTCGATAGCCTCCATTGGCGGCGGGAAGGTCTCGTCAACCAGCTTTTCCATCAGCGACTGGTCCGCGTCCTCCGCGACCGGGCTCTCAAGTGAGTAGCTTTTCCGGGTTATCCCGTTGAGCTTCTTTACATACCTTCCTGAAAGGCCGGTCCTCTCCGAAAGCTCCCTTATATCGGGCTCGCGGCCCAACTCGCCCGTCAAGTCCCTCTCGGCCCTCGAAACCCTGGCGAGGTCGGTTGAGACGTGTATCGGGAGCCTCACTGTATCCGCCTGGTTTGCTATGGCCCTGTCTATCGACTGCTTTATCCAGTAGGTCGCATATGTCGAGAACTTGCAGCCCTTTGAGGCGTTGAAGCGCTCCGCCGATTTTATGAGCCCTATATTCCCCTCCTCGATGAGGTCCTGGAGAGGAAGGCCCCTGTTGAGGTGCCTCTTGGCTATGTTCACGACGAGCCTCAGGTTCGCCTCTATAAGCGACCTCCGGGCCTCGCCGTCGCCCCTGGCTATCCTCCTTGCGAGCGCCTTTTCCTCGGCTGCCGTAAGGAGCCGTATCTTACTTATCTCCCTGAAGTACGTCGTTACCGAATCCGAGGTCTTTTTCTCTCCGGCCTCGCCGGACGGCGGCCTGCCCCTCCGGGCCGGCCGCGATGTTTCGTCTTTCATGGCCTCCCCCTGTTTCCAGGCGGGGCCTGCCGTTACGGCGGATTGCCAACTTATCCGGGGTAGAGGGCGTCAATCCATATCAGAAAACGAGGACCGGGAGCCTTGGCCCCCGGTCCTTCAGCGTCAGAAGTTAGCTTCGGCGTATTTCTCCAGCCCCGCCTGATCGGGCTTCATCCCCTTCTCTCCCTGTTTCCAGTTGGCCGGGCAGACCTCGCCGTATTTTTCGTTGAACTGGATAGCGTCCAGCACCCTCAAGACCTCGTCCACGTTCCTTCCGAGCGGGAGGTCGTTTATGGTTATGTGGCGTATCTTGCCGAGCTTGTCTATTATGAACAGGCCCCTCAGGGCTATGCCCGGCTTCTCCACAAGCACGCCGTAGCTCCTGCTTATGGATTTGTCGAGGTCGGAGACGAGCGGGTATTCTATCTCGCCTATGCCGCCCTTTTTCCTGGGGGTGTGCCTCCAGGCGATGTGCGAGAACTGGCTGTCTACCGAAACCCCCAGCACCTGCGAGTTCCGAGCGTGGAACTCGTCTATCCTGTCGCTCATCGATATTATTTCGGTCGGGCATACGAAAGTGAAGTCGAGCGGGTAGAAAAAGAGCACCACGTACTTCCCTTTGTAATCCGAAAGTTTGATTTCCTTTACCGAGCCGTCCTCCATTACCGAAGTTGCCTTGAAGTCCGGGGCCTCGTTCTGGACTACTGCCATTGTCTCCGCCATTTCCTTTTTCTCCTTATCTGGTTAGTTTGTGGTCTTTATGCGGCACCTGTTGCACAGGCCGTAAAAGTCTATATGGTTGCCGGTAGTTGTGAACTCCATTGTCACATCATCCGGCAGCTTTAATGACGCTGAATAGTCCACGAAGACGTCTCCTATCCTGCCGCACCCGGTGCACATGATGTGGTGGTGCGGGGCCGGGTTGGGGTCGAAATGCTTCCTCTCCGGGTCTATGGTGACCTCCATTATCTCGCCCCTCTCCCTGAGGGCCTGGATGGTGTTGTAGACCGTGGCAAAGGATACCGTCGGATACCGCTTCTTTATCTCGGTATAGATATCCTCGGCCGTGGGGTGGCTGGTGTTCCCCTCGAGGAACTTGAGGATCGCGAGCCTCTGCGGCGTGAGCTTGAAACCCATGCCCCGGTATTTCCTTACTATCCTCTCCATTGCGGCTCCTTCTTGTACTAACAATTACTACTTAAGAATAATTCTATTATAGAACAAAATAAATATATGTCAAGGCCTTCATCCTGAATTCTACAACAAATTGATTTTATTGATTAATCTTGCCGGAAAGGACTGCCTGCCCCTGACTTTTGAAGTGTCTCCTCAAGGAAATCCGTCGTGGGTACGCTCCAAATTATGAGGCCGAACGAGATGGAGGCCAGTATCAGAAAATCCAGGTACATGGCCTTAAGGAAGAAAAGGCAGAAGCCGAAGATGAGGACCGCCTCGGCGAAAAGCATCGATATCACTGGCGTCAGCACAAGGTGCCTCATGAGCGCGTCCGCGTCGTTGGCCAAGGCCCTTAGCGACTCCTTCGAATAGCGCCTGTTCGATATGGCGGCGGAGGCCCCTATGGCAGCGGCGCTCAAGCCGTAGAAGATGCCCCTCAGGAGGTGCTCGCTTATCTCTGGGCTGAAGCCCCTGAAATAGATATACAGATACTTAAGGAGCAGCACGACCCCGGCGTACATGAACACGAACAGAGCCGCGAAGACCGCGACCATCACGCTCGAACGCCGGAGATCTGAAAGGAATTCCCTGTCTATCGCCATATGATGATTTCCGTCATGTTCCGCGCCGGGCCGGACGTGCTATCAATGGAATGCTTGGGATTGCTGGCCTAACGTCTTTTTTTGGGTTAAGATTCCATATTGGCACCTCTAAAAAATCGCTCTTTTCCCCGGACTTGCGGGTAAATCTCTAATTTTTAGAGTTGCCATGAATAAGCTAAAACAAATAGGGCCCCGAATCAAGGAGGTTTTTAAATGCTCTTCCTAACCATGCACATGGTCCACGTGCTTACGGTCATACTGTGGATAGGCGGGCTCGCCTTCGTCACCGGCATAGTCCTCCCCATGGCGATAAAGACGCCCGACCCGCTCCAGAAGGTGCTTACCTTCCAGCGGATAGAGCACAGGTTCGCGCCCCTTGCGAAGGCCTACAACATAATAGTCGGCATAACCGGCTTCGTCATGGTCTGGCAGACGGGCTGGTACGAGCTTTACTTCCGGCCGGGCGGCTGGGCGCTCACCTTCATGACGGCCGTATGGGTATTCTGGTTCGTGATGCTCGTAGGGCTCGAGCCCACCGTGATACGGAAGATGCTGGACAGGATGGCCCGGGAAGGCGCGACAATGGACATTGACGGTATATTCAGGAAGGTAAAGACGCTCCACTGGGTGATGGTCGCGATTTCATTGGCGGCGTCGGCGGCGGGAGTTCTCGTCGCGCACGGTTAGAGGCTTATAGTCCTTCCGCGTATCCCGAGGCCCTCGGTCCCCAGGAGGGACTTTTTGATTTCTATTCCGCCGGAGAACCCTCCAAGCCTCAGGCCGGCAGCCACCACCCTGTGGCAGGGGACGACGATCGGGACCGGGTTCCTTCCGCACGCGCCTCCCACGGCCCTCGCGGCCCCGGGTTTCCCGATAGACCTTGCGACCTCGCCGTAGGTCTCAACACTTCCCTGCGGAATACGCCTGAGCTCCTCCCATACGGCCCTGTCGAATTCAGAGCCCGAGAGGCTTAACGGTACCCTGAACTCGACGACTTTACCCCGGAAGTACTCATCGAGCATCCTGAAAAGGGCCGCAAATGACGAGGGTCTCTCTATTGGCTCGGCCCCGTCCACGCGCAAGGAAGAGACGAACTCCCTTCTTCTGCCGCGTATGCAAAGGTGAGCGAGCCCCCGGGCGTCGGAGGCCGCGAGTATTACGCCGAGCGGCGACTCAAAGGCCGCCCAATCCATCCTCTTTAACTTATTCATGCAAAAAGGATAAAACAGATGCCATGGTAAAGGCAACCGTTTTCAGGCTTTTGACTTGGCGCCCCTCTTCTGCTATTTTAAGACCCATGCGCGCTTTGCGCGCGCAACCCAAAGAGAAAGGAAGTCCCGCGGGCCCGTCAGGGCCGTAACGGTCCGGGCATAAAGATGAGCTTCAAGGCCGCATTCGCGTTCTGGTTCGTGATGGTGCTCTTGGCAATAGGGAACGGCTTTTTCGCTGAAAAGGTCCTCGTCCGCCACATGGGGGACTACGGCTCGCATCTCTACAAGACCATCCTCATAATCGCGGTCATTTTCATAGGCTCGTACGTCTACATGGCCTGGTTCGCGGGGCCCCCGCTCGTCTCGACGGCTTTAAAGACCGGCTTTTTCTGGCTCTCGTGCAGCGTCGTTTTCGAGTTCCTCTTCGGCCATTACGTCTTCGGCTTTCCCTGGGAGCGTCTCTTCGCGGACTACAGGATCTGGGAGGGGAGGCTCTGGTCGCTTGTGCTCGCCTCCGAGATAGCCGGCCCGCTCCTTGCCGCATGGATTGTAAAAAGCTGAAAGCCAATTCCGCCGGAGGATGCCGATGCGAAATGTGCTAACAATCAACAGCGGCTCATCGAGCATCAAATTCTCCGTATACGCGCCCGGGAACTCCCGCCTCCTCTTTGGAAGGATCGAGAGGATAGGCCTGCCTGATGGGGCGTTCCTTGCCTTTGACGGCAATGGGACAGCTCTCCTCAAAGAGGGAATGAGCTTCCCGGACCATGTCCCGGCATTAAAGGCCCTCTTCGACTGGCTCAGGAAAAGGCCCGAGGGTGAGGACATAAGTGCGGTCGGGCACAGGGTCGTGCACGGCGGCAGGATTACCTCGCCCCGGGTGATCGACCAGGAGCTCATGGATACCCTGAGGACGCTCCTGCCTTTTGCGGCGGAGCACCTCCCACATGAGATAAAGGCCATCGAGGCGGTGGGGAGCTTCCTTCCGGGGCTGCCCCAGGCTGCCTGCTTCGATACCTCTTTCCACGCATCCATGCCCCCTGCCTCCCGGACCCTCTCCATACCTCGCGAAATAAGGGCTGAAGGGGTGGAGAGGTACGGCTTTCACGGGCTTTCATATGAATACATAATGGAGGAGCTTAAGCGGCTCGACCCGGAGAGGGCTTCCGGCAGGGTCGTGATAGCGCACCTCGGGAACGGCGCCTCCATGAGCGCGATAAAGGGCGGGAGATGCGTAGACACCACCATGGGATTTACGCCGCTCGGGGGGCTCGTAATGAGCACGCGGACCGGCGACCTCGACCCGGGCGTCATAGTCTACATATTGAAGAAGAAGGGCCTCGGGGCTGACGAGCTTAACGAGATGCTTAACCGCAGATCCGGCCTCCTCGGCATCTCGGGGATCAGTTCGGACATGGCCGACCTCCTTGGGAAAGAGGGCTCATCAAAAGAGGCCGCCCTTGCAGTGGAGGTCTTCTGCAGGCAGGCTAAAAAATTCCTGGGCGCATTCGCAGCCGTGCTCGGCGGCCTCGACACGCTCGTCTTTACGGCCGGAATGGGCGAGAACTCGCCGGTCATAAGGGAGCGCATACTCGACGGGCTGGGTTTTCTGGGCATTGAAATAGACCCGGTGGAGAATGGGCGAAATGGCCCCATAATCTCAAGAGGGCCGGTAAGGGTGCGTGTCATGAAGACCAACGAGGAGCTTATGATAGCGCGGCACACCAGAAGGGTAGTGGGCCTGGGCTGAACCGGCTGCGACCAAGGGCGAGACAGCCCGGTTAGGATTATCAGGGAAAAAGACGGACGGGATTAAAAGGGGCTATTGCCAATTTCCGCGTTCATGGCAACGGCCGTTCCGTCGGACAGGAGCTTCGCGCTTATCTCGTCCCTTACGGCGGCAAATGCCTGCCATTCCTTCTTTGGTATGGATTTATCCGGCACAGGTTTTATGCTCAGGGGGTTTATGAGCCTGCCGTTTACGCGCACCTCGTAATGGAGGTGCGGCCCGGAGCAGAGGCCTGTGCAGCCTACATAGCCGATCATGTCTCCCTGGCTCACCTTAACGCCGGTCCTTATGCCCTTCCCTATCTTCGAGAGGTGCCCATATAATGTGGAGTAGCCGTTATTGTGCCGTATCTCCACGTAGTTTCCGTATCCCTTGTTCCTGCCGGCGAACTTGACTATGCCGCTACCGGCGGCCTCGACTGGCGTGCCTACCGGCGCCGCGTAATCGACCCCGTGGTGCGGCCTGTACTTCTTCAGTATGGGATGATACCGCTTCGTGGTAAAGTGGCTCGATATCCTTCTGTACCTGAGGGGTGTTTTGAGGAGCGACCTCCTAAGCGACCTGCCTTCGCCGTCATAGTAGCCGGTACCGCCGTTCCCCTCGTAATATACGGCCGTGTACTTCTTCCCGCCGTTCACCATCTCGGCGCCGATGATCTTCCCGCTCCTTACCGGCGCGCCCTCGACGTAAAGGACCTCCTTCAGTATCCTGAAGGAATCGCCTTTCCTTATGTCGGATGTGAAGTCTATGTCCCATGCGAATATGTCCGTGAGGGCCATCACGGCCTGCGGGTCGGCCCCGGCCTTCATGGCGTCCTCGTAAAGCGAGTTCTCGATCGTCCCAGATACGACCACCTCGCGTATTTCATTGGGGAGCTCGGCCTTGCTCGCGAAGATGCCGCCATCGGGTGTCTTCTCTATGAGGAGGTACTCGTAGTCGCTGAACTTGTACTCGATCCTCCGGACCGCGTCCTCGAGGGTGTAGACGGTCAGGACCGAGTCCTTCCTGCGCTGCCTCATACTGAAGATCGGACGGGCCTTTTCGGCGATCTCGAGTATCTCGGGGCCGGGGACGTTAAGGCCGGACATTATCTGATAGAAGGTGTTGTTGCCGGCGAGCTTGAAGTCATGCCTTATAAGCTCCGGGCCTTTGGGGGCGTCCTCGGCCACGTTTTCCTGCTCGGGGGCGGCTTGGCGCTTGAGCGATGCTTCCGGGCTTACTATGAATAGTAATGAAAGTAGGAATGAAAGTCCTGCGAGCGAAACTATAAGAATGGTCCTCAGGTGGAGCTTCTTCTCATTCCTGTTTGAGAATTCCGTCAATATTCCGTCCTCTCCCAATGCAGGTAATGCTGTTTGGACGCGTTCCGACGTGCGCCGAGCCCGCGTTTCCGAGCGGGTTCCGGACATAATAATGAAGAGGCGAAAGAATGTCAAGGCTTTGTTGAACCTTTTTCAACAAGTAGTGGGAAACAAAAAGTTTTTTTCTTCGCGCGTAAGAATGGGGGCTATGCGGAACGAGAGACAGAACGGCGGATGCGGGCCGTCCTAATCGCAGAGCGGCTCAATGAGCGCTTGAAAACAGGGCGCGTAAAGATGTAACATACGCCCCATGAGGGTGGATTTGGACAAGGCAGGGGCCCGGCCCGGCAAGGCCCGCATACTCGTGGCCGACGACGACCGCTTCTACTTACAGGTATACTCGGACCTCATCACCGAGCTCGGGCACGAGTGCATACAAGCCCAGAACGGCCTCGAAGCGCTTGAGAAGGCGCGCACCCACGTGCCGGACATCCTCATAATAGACGTCGTGATGCCGGGGATGGACGGGTTCGAGGTCACCCGCAGGCTCAAGGAAGACCCCCTCACCACCCACCTGCCGGTCGTCATAATGACGTCCCTATCCGACAGGGACTCGCGGATGAAGGGGCTTCTCGGCGGCGCTGACGAGTTCCTCTCGAAGCCCGTGGACGAATCGGAGTTCAAGGCCAGGCTGAGGAACCTTCTGAAGGTAAAAAGGTACGAGGACTACCTGGTAGAGCACGGCAGGAGGCTCGAATACGAGGTGGAGGACAAGTCGGTCCAGCTCGAGAAGGCCTTCGCCAAGATACGGACCGGCTACATAGAGACGGTATACAGGCTCACGCTCGCGGCGGAGCTCCGGGACAAGGAGACAGGCTGGCACATAAGGCGGATAAGCCTTTATTCGCAGCTACTTGCCAGGTACCTGCGCCTGCCGGAGGAGACGGTCGAGGCCGTCTTCTTCGGAAGCCCCATGCACGACGTGGGAAAAATCGGCATCCCGGACTCCATACTCCTCAAGCCCGGCCCGCTCACCGAAGAGGAGTTCAAGGTGATGAAGACGCATTCGGCCATAGGGGCCGACCTCCTCAAGGACTCGGATTCGGAATTGCTGGCGACGGCGAGGGAGATAGCCCTTACGCACCACGAGAGGTGGAACGGCGAAGGCTACCCGAGGGGATTGAAGGGCGAGGAGATACCGATTTCAGGGAGGATAGTAAATATAGTCGACATATACGACGCCCTCCGGAGCGTGCGCCCCTACAAGGAGTCCTTTGACCACGAGAGCTCCTGCGGCATAATCCTCCGTTACCCGGAGCGCTTTGACCCGCGAATCCTCTCGGCATTCAGGGACTGCTCGGAGGAGTTCCGGAGGCTCTACGACGAGAACCGGGACGACCTTCAGAACCGCCCGGTTATGATATAGTCGGCGTCCTCGGGACCCACGCGGTCCACTGCCAGGGTCTCGGAGTCGGGGAGCAGGACGACGCTCGAATATCCGGAAAGCCTGCCTACCTGGGCCGGTATGCCCCTCTTCCACGAGTGCCCACCGCCAGCCATCACCACCATCTTCATCCCGGGGTTCCTCTCCATGTACTCTATGGCGTTGTGGGCCATCGCGTTGTCCCAGACAAGCTGGGCCTCGCAGAAGTTCTTGAAATCCACCCCGTGCTTGCCGTGGGAGTCGAGGGCCTCGCGCATGAAGTTCTCGTAGGTCTCGTCCACCTTGCACTCGATGCCCGGCGGGAGCTTCTCAAGGTCCTCGGGCGCAAGCGACTCGAAGCCCTCCTTGAGCACCTGGTTCACTATCTTCTTCGGGATGTTGAGGGCAACGAGCGGGATACCCTCCTCCCTTGAGTAGAGGAAGATGTCCTTGTAGAGGTTCCACGGGATGTTCCAGTTGGTCCTGTAGACGGCCCTGAAGTCCTCTTCGGACATCTCGCCCCGCACCCACTTGTCGAGCGCGTCCTGGCTTTCGGTCTTGAACATCTCCATGCCTATGGAGACGTCGGCGCCCTGGTCCTTGAGGGCCTTTATGACCTGGAGCTGCGCCTTGTGGTGGAGCCTCATGCTGTGCGCCTCGCCGATGAAGATGAAGTCGGCTTCCAAGGCCTCCTTCACGAGGTCCGCCGGCTTTACGGCCTGCTGGTCGGCGACCCTGATTATCTTAGGTTCGCGGCAGCCTGTCGATAGCAACAGGACGGCGGCGAGGAAACAGGCCGCCCTGAGCCATCCCGGAACGGCTCTCCTGGTCTTTTCCATTATTCTCTCTCTTCCATCGGGACGTAGGGACGGGAGCGGACGCCCGTGTAATTCTGCTCGGGCCGGTATAAGCGCTTGTAGTAGAGCTGCTCCATCCAGTGGGCGAGCCATCCGGCGACCCTGCCCATCGCGAAGATGGGTGTAAAGGCTCCGTGGGTATGCCTGCTCCGGAAGATGATGCGGGTAAGTCTATGTTCGGATAGAGGGCCCTTCGGCGCAAGCTCCTCCATGACCACCGCCTCTATCGCAGGGCCCTCTATCGTGTTTTTGTCTATCGTCGATGTCCGCAAGCGGGCGATGTAGCGCTGGTGGCCCGCGGGTCGTAGGACTTGTAGACCCGGTGGCCGAAGCCCATGATCTTGTCCTTCCTGGCGAGTTTGTCGAGGACGTACGCCTCCGCCGCGGCGACGGAGGGGATCTCGTTGAGCATGACCATCACGCCCTCGTTGGCCCCGCCGTGGAGCGGGCCCGAGAGCGTGCCTATGGCGGAGGATACGACCGTATAGGGGTCGGCGAGCGTCGAGCCGACGACCCTGGCGCTGAAGGTCGACGCGTTCATGGTGTGGTCCGCGTGGAGCACCAGCATGGAGTCGAGTATCTTTTCGATAATCGGGGTGGGCTCCTTTTCAAGGAGCATGTAATAGAAGCTCGCGGCGAGCGAGAGGTCGTTCCTCGGCTGTATGGGCGCGTCCCCGTGCCTCAACCTGTGGACGGCAGCGACTATCGTGGGGAGCTTGGCAATGAGCCTCACGCACGACCAGTAACGGGTCTCCGGGTTCAGGGTGTCCCTTGCCGGATAGTACATGCCCATCGCGGAAGTGACGGCCTGGAGGTAGTGCATGGGGTGGCCGTTCTCCGGGAGGTACTCCATCATCCTGAGTATCTTGAGCTTCAAGCGGGTGTGGAAGGTGATGTCGGCCCTGAACTTCTCCAGTTCGGCCCTCTTCGGCAGGCGGCCGAAGAGGAGGAGGTAAGCGACCTCGACGAAATTGCTTTTCTCGGCGAGCGCCTCGACCGGTATGCCCCGGTACTCGAGTATGCCCTTTTCCCCGTCTATGAAGCTTATTGCCGACTCAGCGGCTGGAATGCCTTCGAGCCCGGGGACCACGTCCATTGTAAGTCTCTCGTCCATTCCAGTTACCCGGTTTTGGCAGTTGCGCCCGCGCATGGGTCCGAGGAGGTTCCCCCGGCTTCCCTACAAGCCAGATTCTATAACACTATCGCCGGGTTGTACATAAAAAAAGCCCCCATCCTGCCGGATGAGGGCTCCTGTAATCCCTTGGGTTATTATAGCATGGGATTGGGGTTGACGTTTTCAGCCTTGAGCCCCTTGGGGCCCTTGGTGATCTCGAAATCAACCCTCTGCCCCTCTTTCAGGGTCCTGAACCCGGAACCCTGTATGGACGTATAATGTACAAAGACGTCCTCGCCGGTATCCTGTTCGATAAACCCGAAACCCTTGGATTCGTTGAACCACTTCACCTTTCCTGAAGGCATAAAGAAAAACCCTCCTTTCTCTTGGGATTCATAAGTAATAGGGGTTTTTCGCACTTCAGGTCCTTTTGCAATTACCTCGCGCTTCCAAACCCTGCTACTAACTTACTTACTGAGTAAGTCTAATTGAGGGTCTGCGGCTTGTCAAGGAAGGGGGGCGGGATTTTTCGTTACGCTCCTTTCCTCCTCAATCGTCTTTCGGACAGGAACTCCCGGAACGCGCTGAGCGCCCTTGCCCTGTGGCTTATCTTGTCTTTTTCCCCGGGCGGTAGCTCCGCGACCGTAAGCCCGGTTCCCGGCACGATGAAGACCGGGTCATAGCCGAAACCGCCGCTGCCTCTCGGCTCCGCGGCTATCGCGCCTTCGAACTCGCCCTCAAAGACCTCTTCGCCAATGCCGGGCTCGGCGAAGGCGACCGCGCACCTGAAGCGCGCGGTCCTTTGCCCTTCTGGCACGCCTTTGAGCGCCGAGAGGAGCTTCCGGTAATTTTCTTCATCCGTTGCGCCTTCGCCGGCGTACCTTGCGGAAAAGATGCCGGGCGCGCCGGGCGCGTCCACCTCGAGCGGAATCGTCGGCAAGCGCTGGAAGGCCCGCTGCCTCAGAAACGAAACGGGCCTTCATGAGGCGCGTTCTCCCTGAAGCTACGGCCCGTTTCCGGTGGAAGGACGAGAAAGGGGTACTCGTTGAGAGTGACAGCCTCCGCTCCAGTTCCTTCGAGCAAGGCTGCTATTTCACGGACCTTGCCCCTGTTCCTGGTGGCGATGACGAGCTTCATTGTTGTTCCGATTGGTTTTATGAGCAAACTCTAAAAAGGTGGAGATTTTCCCGCACCGGAAGGCCGGGAATAAAAGCGGAGCATATGACAATATGTGAGCATTTTTATTTCCGGCCTGACAAAGAGTCCGGGGAAAAGATCAATTTTTAGAGATTGCCTTCTTCTGGAAGGCGGTGAGTTCCCTTATGCCCTTCGAGGCGAGCGAGATGAGCTCCGCCATCTCATCCGATGAGAAAGGCGAAAGCTCAGCCGTGCCCTGGACCTCTATGAACCTGCCGTCGCCGGTCATTATGACGTTCATGTCGACCTCGGCCTTCGAAGTCCTCCTCGTAGTTAGAGGTCGAGGACAGCACGCCGCCCCACGATGCCGACGCTTGCGGCGGCGACAGATCCTTGAGCGGTATGGGTCAGGGGCCCTGCTTGACAAGCTCGCGGAGGGTGTCATGTACGGCGATGTAGGCGCCCGTGACCGAGGCGGTCCGGTGCCTCCGTCCGCCTGTATTACGTCGCAGTCTATGTAGACGGTCCGCTCTCCGAGGGCCTGCATGTCCGCGATGGCCCGTAGCGACCTCCCGATAAGCCTCTGAATCTCGTGCGTCCTGCCGCCGACCTTCCCGGAGACGGCCTCCCTCTGTATCCGTTTCTTCGAAGACCTCGGGAGCATCGCATACTCGGCGGTGAGCCAGCCCCTCCCAGTGCCGGCGAGAAATGGCGGGACCCTCTCCTCGACGGTCGCGGCGCATATTACCTTCGTATCTCCCATCTCGAAGAGGACCGAGCCCTCCGCGAACTTGAGATACCGGCGCTCTGCCGCTATCTTCCTGAGCTCGTCGGGCTTTCGCCCGTCCGCCCTGTCAGTCCCTGCCGCTGACTTCAATGTGCCCCCTTTTCCTTGCGAGCGCGTCCTTGAAGCTCAATATGCCTTCGGCTATCGATTCTGCCAGCCTTGCCTGGCCGTCCGTCTTTGAAAGCCACTTCTCCTCGGACGGGTTTGAGATGAAGCCGACCTCTATGAGGACCGCGGGCATGGTCGCGCCCACGAGCACCGTGAACGGGGCCTGCTTTACGCCGCGGTTCTCCCTTCCGGTGCCGCCGACCATCGTAGTGTGGACGGCCTCGGCAAATGCCGAGCTCTCGTGGTGCGACATGGTGTTCGCGAGGTCGAGGAGTATGCTCTTAAGGTCGTCCTCCGCGCCCGCCGCCTGCCTGGCGCCGCCAGGCTGCCCTGCGCTGTTCTCAAAGGCCGCAAGCCTCCTTGCGTCCTCGTCCGTGGCCTCGAAGCTCAGGAAAAAGGTCTCTATGCCGACCGCGTCCTTGTTCGATGCGGCGTTGGCGTGTATGCTTATAAAGAGGTCCGCGCCGTTCCTGTTCGCGAAGGCCGTCCTCTCCTCCAGCGGGATAAAGACGTCCGCGGTCCTGGTAAGGAGCACCCTTATGTCGTCCCTTTTCTTAAGTTTCTCCGCGAGCCCCAGGGCGAGCCTGAGGGTCACGTGCTTTTCCTCAAGCCCGGACGGCCCTTTCGCGCCGGTGTCCTCTCCTCCGTGGCCGGGGTCGATGACGACCACCATGGGGCCGGACGCCCGCAGCCCCGCGCCGTTTACGGGTGCGGAAAACGAAATGGATATGAGCAGGATGCAGACGCTGAGGAGGTACTTTCCCATTGGGCTATTGTAAATTCAAAGGCGGCCCAAGTCAATGGGTCAGGCCAGTTTCGCCGGGGCCCGCATCTCCCGGCATATTGGAAACCATATTTGACTGACCGCCGGGATTTGATATGATTTAGGGGTCCATCCACCTTCCCCCGGAGCCATTATGAAACCTGTGATCTTTACCGACCTCGATGGCACGCTCCTTGATTCCGCCTACTCCTTTGAGCCCGCTACCGCGGTCCTCAAGAGGATTTCGAAAGAGGCGATCCCGCTGGTTCTCGTTACGAGCAAGACCCGGAGCGAGGTCGAGAGGATACGGGAAAGGCTCGGCAACCGCCACCCGTTCATAACCGAGAACGGCGGCGCGCTATATATACCGCGCTCTTATTTCCCGTTCCCGGTAAACGGGGAGGAAATGGACGGGTTCGTGCAAATGAAGCTCGGAACGGATTACGGGGAACTCCGCCGCGCCCTCGATTCCATAAGGGGCGTGTCCGGGAAGGCAGTAAAGGGCTTCGGGGACATGACCGTCGAGGAGGTCGGGGTCCTCACCGGCCTCGCCCCGGAGGAGGCCGCGCTCTCGAAGGAGAGGGAGTTTGACGAGCCCTTCCTCATGGAGGGCGCTTCCCCGGAGGAGGCGAGAAAGCTCGTCGAGGCCGCCGGGTATTCGTTCACGATGGGACGGCTCTTCCACATAACCGGGCCGAACGACAAGGGCAGGGCAGTCGGGATGCTCATCCCCATGTACAGGGCCCTTTACGGCAGGATAGCGACCATCGGGCTGGGAGACGGCCCGAACGACGCGCCGTTCCTTAAAAAAGTCGACTACCCTGTGCTGGTAATGAACGAGGACGGCGGCTATTGCGACGTCGGGGAGATACCGGAGGTCGTGAGGGCCGAGGGCATAGGCCCGTCCGGCTGGGCCAGGGCGGTGACCGGCATACTCGACTCCATCAGGTCCTCTTCCGAAGGGTATACCTGCTGACCATGACAACCCGGACACAGATACCCGAAGGGGAGATTGAGGCCAGCAGCCTCCCGGACCGCGCCGACATAGTCGTGGGGATAGCGAGCTACAACAACTCGCGCACCATCGGCCACGTGGTCCGGGCCGTGGATGCGGGGCTCGCGAAATACTTCCCCTCCGAAAGGGCGGTCATAATAAACTCGGACGGCGGCTCGAGCGACAAAACGCCCGAGATCGTCATAAACGCGAGCGTTGACCACAAGGCCGTGTTCCTCTCGCACAGGATACACCCGGTGAACAGGATAACCACCCCTTACCACGGCATACCGGGAAAGGGGAGCGCCTTCAGGACCATATTCAAGATGGCCTCGGCGCTCGGCGCCAAGGCCTGCTGCGTCGTTGACGCCGACCTCCGCTCGATAACGCCCGAGTGGATAGAGCTCCTCCTCTCCCCGGTCTACAAGGAGGGCTTCGACTTCGTCGCCCCACTGTACGCCAGGCACAAGTACGACGGCACCATAACGAACTCGATAATATACCCGCTCACGCGGTCGCTCTATTGCAGGAAAATACGCCAGCCCATCGGCGGGGAGTTCGGCTTCTCCGGCGAGATGGCGCGGTTCTACGTCGGCCAGGACGTCTGGAACACCGACATAGCACGTTTCGGCATAGATATATGGATGACGACCGAGGCCCTCGCAGGCCGCTTCAAGGTCTGCCAGGCGTACCTTGGCGCGAAGATACACGACCCGAAGGACCCGGGCGCCGACCTCCGGGACATGTTCGTGCAGGTGGTAGGGTCGCTGATGTCGCTCACCGAGAAGCACAGCGCCCAGTGGCGCTCGGCTGAGAATTCAATCGAGGTCCCCACCTTCGGGTTCAAATACCAGGTCGGCGTGGTACCCATAAAGGCGAGCGTGGAGGGGATGCTCCGGCACTTCAGGCTCGGGGCCGAAAACCTCGGCGAGATATGGGCCGGGTTCATGGACAGGGAGACGGTGGACGCGCTTGCACGGATGGCCAGGGCCGAGGCGGCCTCGTTCCGTTTCCCAAAGGAAATGTGGGTCAGGATGGTCTATGATTACATACTGGCCTACCACGAGAGGAAGCTCCAGCCCGAGCAGCTTCTAAAGACGCTCATACCTCTCTACTACGGCAGGACCGCGTCTTTTTTCCTCGAGACCGTCGACATGAACGACGAGGAGGCCGAGGCGGTGGTCGAAGAGGTCTCAGCCGAATACGAGCGGCAGAAAGAGTACCTGGTCAGTAACTGGCGAGAGGGGGTCAAACAATGAGGACGATGATAGAGCGGATTTCGGAACACCTTGAACATTTCGGGGAGCAGCTCTTGAGGTTCATTCCCGACCTCCTCGTCATAATCATCATAGTGCTGTCGGGCTTCATAGCCGCCGCCCTGGTGAACCGCCTTATCCAGAAGGGCTTCCGGGCGATAAGGTTCGACGCCTGGAGCGACCAGATAGGGCTTACCACCGCGTTCAGGAAGGCCGGGATAACGAGCCCTCCGTCGCGCTTCATAGGCTCTTTCATATACTGGTTCATCGTGGTCCTCTTCTTCGTCGCGGGGTTCGCCACCCTCGGGTTCAGGGTGACCGACGCGCTTGTCTCAGTCTTCTTCCTGTATCTCCCGCGCTTCTTCTCGGCGGTCATAATAGTGCTCCTGGGGTACTTCATCGCGAACTTCCTCGCAAGGGCCGTGCTGATCGCGGGCGTAAACTCGGGCATCGAATACTCGAAGGCCTTGAGCGAGCTCGTCCGCATACTCCTTCTCGTCCTGGCGTTCGCCATGGCCCTTGAGCAGCTCGCGATAGCGCCCCGCATAGTGCTCGCGGCCTTTATCATATTCTTCGGCTCCATAGGGCTCGCCGTGGCAATAGCCTTCGGCATGGCCGGCACGGCGTACGCGAAGAAGGCGCTGGATTTCCTCCTCTCCAGGCGCGAGGGGAACAACCTCGACCAGCTTTAAGCCGAACCGCATTGCATGGGCCTCGTGGTGCTACAATAGCCATGACTTTTCAATAGCAGGATGTTGAAAAAGTCCTTCCTGGACTTTTTAACCGGCTTTCGCCGGAATGAATCCGTCAAGCCTCACAAATTCTGCCCGACTGGATAGTCTTCGCAATTTGGCAATCCATCCGTGGATTGCTTATCAGGTGTTTTCAACACCCTGACAGGACTTTCAACAGCTGCACCGTTTTCCTCTATAGTCGTCCAGGACCCGGCCCGCAAATGAGGCCGGGCTCCGACAAAAAGCCTGACCCGCGATTCTCTATAACTGCCCTCCGTCCGGGGCGGCATACGCCCTGTTTTGACGGGGACTGATTCGGGGTTCATCCTGTCACGGGCCGCTTGACATAAGGCAACCTCTGAATAGAGATTTTCCACGCAAGCAAGACCTGACGAGAGTCCAGGGAAGAGACTCAATTTTCAGAGGCCGCCATAAGGAGGCACAATGGCTGACTTTTACCACGCCGGCACCATCACGACCCTCCACAGGCTGGGGAAACCGAAGACCGAGCGCCTGCTCGCCGAGCTCGAGCTATACAGCCTCGTGCGCCCGATAGCTCTGGTCCTGCCCGCGCTCTATTCGGACGTCATGAGCGAGGCCATGAAGGGAATAAGGGAGGAGCTCAAGGGGGCCCGGTTCATAAGGGAAATCGTCCTGGTGCTCGGCCCGGCTACCGACGACGAGTACAGGAACGTGAAGGAGTTCATGTCTGTCCTCCCGCACGAGGTAACGATAATACACACGAGCGGGAAGAGGATGAAGGAGCTCTACTCGACGCTCGAGGAAAAAGGCGTAAGCCCCGGAAAGGACGGCAAGGGCAGGTCCGCATGGACCGCATACGGCTACGTCATAGCGAGCGGCAAATCGAGCATAATCGCGCTCCACGACTGCGACATACAGAACTACAGCCTCGACCTCCTGGGAAGGCTCTGCTACCCGGTCGTGAGCCCGACCCTCGACTACGTCTTCTGCAAGGGCTACTACGCCCGTATAACCGACAGGATGCACGGCCGGGTCACGAGGCTCTTCCTAACGCCCCTCGTGAGGGCCCTCCAGAAGATGGTAGTGAACCAGCCGTTCATCGACTTCCTCGACGGCTTCAGGTACCCGCTCGCCGGGGAGTTCTCGATGACCGTGGACGTGGCCAGGATAAACAGGATACCCTGGGACTGGGGCCTCGAGGTGGGGATGTTAGCGGAGGTCTACAGGAACTACACGACCAAGCGGGTCTGCCAGGTGGACATAGCCGAGAACTACGAGCACAAGCACCAGATACTCTCGGCGGAAGACCCCTCGACCGGGCTCATGAAGATGAGCATAGACATAGCGAAGTCGATATTCAGGACGGTCGCGTCGGAGGGGGTCGTCTTCTCGGACGGATTCTTCAAGTCGCTCATGGCCGCCTACTTGAAGATGGCCGAGGACAGCATAGTGAAGTACGAGAGCGACGCGGCGATAAACGGCCTCTTCTACGACAGGCACGAGGAGGCGGCGATGGTCGACGCCTTCACGAGGTCGATAATGGAGGCGGCGAAGACGATAAGCGAAAGCCCGCTCGGGGCCCCTATGATACCGAACTGGAACAGGGTAATCTCGGCCACCCCCGGGATACTCGAACGCCTCAAGGCCGTAATAGAGGAGGACAACAAGCTCGCCTTCAGTGCGGCCTCTCGTCCCCCGCAAGGAAACCCTCAAGAACAGTGAGGAACTTCCCGTAGGAGATCGGCTCCTCCGTGAGCCGCTCCATCGATTGCAGGATCCTTTCGGAGAGCTCCATGTATCTCCTCGTGCCGGTCCCGCGGTAAAGGCGGAGAAGGAGCGACGCCGCCGCCGAATTCCCCGACGGGATGTCGTTATCATAGAGGTCGCGCTCGCGGACGAAGAGGCGCTCCTGGTCGAAGCCGTATCATAGAAGAGCCCGCTCGATTCATCGTAGAACTTCCCTATCATCCTCTCGGCAAGCCTCTCCCCCTCCGAGAGCCATTCCTCCTCGCCGGTCTCGTCGTGGATGGAGAGGAGCCCCTCCGCAAGGAGGGCGTAGTCCTCGAGCATGCCCTTCACCTCGCCGCTCCCGTCGAGGAAGTAGCGGAGCATCCGCCCGTCGCGGTCGCGTAGCGACGACAGGAGGAACCGGGCTGTGCGCTTCGCCTCGTCCTCGAAATCGCGCCTCCTGAACGCGCCAGACGCGCTGGAAAGCGCGGAGATGGCGAGCCCGTTCCATGCCGTTATTATCTTCCTGTCGAGCTGCGGCGGCTTCCTCCGCGCCCTCGCTTCGAGCATACGCGCCTTCATCTTCCGTATGTCCTCCGGGACCGGCCCGTCCGTCTCCCTCTCGCGCCTGTTTACCCGGAGCGTGTTCCTCCCCTCGTAGTTCCCCTCGTCCGTTACGGAGAAGAATTCCATGAACCTACCGGCCTCGTCCCCGAGGGCCTCGCGTATATCTTCGGCCCCCCAGACGTAGTATGCCCCTTCCACGCCCTCCACGTCCGCGTCCACAGAGGAGTAAAAGCCGCCCATCTCGCCCCTCATCTCGCGGACGAGCCAGGATAGCGTCTCAATCGCGACTTCACGGTAAAGCCCGAGGCCGGTCTCCTTGTAGGCCGCGGTGTAAAGGGACGAGAGGAGGGCGTTATCATAGAGCATCTTCTCGAAATGAGGTATGTCCCAGTTCTCGGCAACCGAGTACCTGTGAAAGCCGCCGCCCAGGTGGTCGTATATCCCTCCCCTCGCCATCGAGGAGAGGGTCTTCTTCACCATTGAGAGCGCCTCTTCCTTCCCCGTCCTTTTATGGTACCGGAGGAGGAAATCGAGGAACATCGCATGGGGGAACTTGGTCCCCCTGCCGAAGCCGCCGTTGATCGGGTCGAAGTAGAGGCGCGCGGCGTCATAGGCGATGTCCGCTACTTCGCTACGGAGCTCTATGGGAGCTATCTCGGCCCTGCCTCCGAGGGTCCTTTCGACGTCGGCCGTAACGGTCTCGATCTTGTCGCGGTTCTTCCTGTATGCGAGGCTCACGGCCATGAGCACCTTCCTGAACGAAGGCATGCCCCCTGTCCTCGGGCGGGAAATACGAACCGCCGTAAAGGGCACGCCGTCCGGGGTGGCGAAGACCGTAAGCGGCCAGCCCGCGTGCCCTGTCATGGCCTGCACAGCCTTGATATAGAGGCTGTCGAGGTCAGGCCTTTCCTCCCTGTCCACCTTTATATTGACGAAGTTCTCGTTCATTATACCGGCCGTCTCCTCGTCCTCGAAGGACTCGCGCTCCATCACGTGGCACCAGTGGCACGAGGCGTAGCCGATGCTTATGATAAGGGGCTTATCCTCCCTCTTCGCCTTCTGAAGGGCCTCGCTGCCCCAGGGGTACCAGTCCACCGGGTTCAGCTCATGCTGCTTGAGATACGGGCTCCTCTGGTCTTTCAGGTGGTTGGCCTGGCGGTGTGCGTTTGCCATTAAGCGCTCCTTTTGCGGCTGAATGCTGACTGATGCTGCAAATTCAGGCTCCTCAAAAAGCTCCAGATGCGAGGCCCCCGTCGAAACAGGGGGAGCGAGGAATGAGGCGTACTTTTCTTGTACGCCGGAGTGTCAAACGACGTAGCCTTCGATGCAGATGGATTTTTTGAGGAGCCTGCTAATCAAAGCTTATCCCAATTAAATTATACCGCAAGCCGCCGGGCTTTGACACGGGACTGAACGGTTGTATAATCCCTGGAGCTCAGGTTAATGATGCCAACTTACCGTTTAGGAAGGAGGGGAACTATGCCAGAGGTGCTCGTCCCCATAGCTCCGGGATTCGAGGAGATAGAGGCGCTGACGGTCGTCGACATACTGAGGAGGGCCGGCGCCCGGGTGGTAATGGCCGGGACCGTCCCTGGCCCGATAGAGGGAAGGAGCGGGATACGGGTCCTTGCCGACGCCTCGATGGACGACGTCGGAGCCGATTTCGAGATGATAGTCCTTCCGGGCGGCGCCCTGGGAGCCGAAAACCTTAAAAAAGATGCGCGCGTAGGCGGATTAATAAGCGCTCTGATGGACAGGGGCGGAAAGGTCGCGGCCATATGCGCCGCGCCTGCCGTGCTATCGGCAATCGGCGTAACCGCCGGCAAAAGGATTACGAGCCACCCTTCGGTGCGCCAAGAGCTCCTCTCAAGGAATGAGGCCGTTTCGGATGAGCGGGTCGTGGCCGACGGGAACATCATAACCAGCCAGGGCCCGGGCACGGCGATGGAGTTCGCGTTCAGGCTGGTGGAAACGCTATTCGGGAAGGCGAAGGCCGATGAGGTGAATAAGGGTGTGCTGGCTATTATTTAACCAGCACACCGCTTACGAGGATTATTATGAACCCAAGCCCGAGGTTGAGCCTTGCCAGGTTTGCCGATAGCCTTTGTAACCGCTCTTTTGCTGCGCCCTCAGCCCTTGCCGCCTGCAGGGGAATGCCCTTCCCCCTGTAATAATGCACGGCTATCATGGACGAGGCCGCTGCTATCTTCAATAACTGAAAGGCCGAGGGCGCGCGTAGCCCCGTCCCTGAAATGAACATCAATGCCCCGGTAAAGACCAGCAGGACTATGGATGCGTCCGCAGCCGGGCTGAACCTTCTGCCCATCGCTCCGAGAGCCTTAGGGCCGCCCTCGCCGGACCCAAATGCGGCGGGCATGGCAATCACGACCATAAAGAATATGCCGCCTATCCAGACCACTGCAGATGCGGCATGGGCCCACCAGAGCGTCAGTGCGACAGCCGTGCTCATTCGCCTTCCTCCTGTCCCATCACTTCTTCCGTCTTGAGCGGCAGGCATCCGCAGCGGCATTTGACCGCCGGACCGCCTTTGTTGTCCTTGCCCGCGCCCCTCTCAGCCTCTTTTTCGTTCGGCATAACCCCTTCCTCCTTATAAGTATTTGCTTGAATGCTTATATAATTTCCAAAAAAACTCAGCCGCACCTCGATTTTGCGGTCTTCCCTCCCCCTTCCAGGCAGCCGCACGCGCATATCCTGTTGAGCCTTTGCCTGCAGGCCTCAAGAGCGTCCTTGTCCAGGGAATAATAAACGTAATACCCGTCCTTCCTGTCGTTCACGAGACCGGCTGACTTGAGTATCCTCAAGTGCTGGGAGATCGCGGACTGTGTGACACCGAGCGCGCCGGCGATGCCGTTCACGCACATCTCCTTTTTCTTCAGGAGCTCGATTATCTCAATCCTCTTGTCTACGGACAGGAGCTTAAAAAGCTCCGATGCCTTCTTCAATGTCCTGCTCCCTCATTTAAGTAAATACGTATATACTTCATAACCGGCCTGGTGTCAAGCTGTTTTTCCGGGAAGTTCCGGCCGTCATTCGAAAAGCTCCTTCTGCACGGGTTTCTTTTTAATACTCCTGGAGGCCGTCCTTTTTATGGCGACGAGGTAAGCAGGCAGCTCCTCAAGGAAAGGCGACCTCCTGCATTCTTTCGCTTCGCCCCAGGTCCTTCTCTTCCGGGCGCGAAGGAGGAAAAGCCTGTCCATGGCCCTTGTCATCCCCACGTAAAAGAGCCTCCTCTCCTCTTCGATGTCGCACTCGCCTTTTATCCGCATGGGCATAAGGCCGTCTTCAACCCCGGCCAGGAAAACGCATCTCCATTCAAGCCCCTTGGCTGAATGGAGAGTCATTATGTTCACCCTGTCCGCGCATATGTCGAGGTTGTCGGAAGGCGTATCGAGCACGAGCTCGTCAATGAAGTGCGTAAGCCCCTCTTTGCCTTCATGGATTGCCGCGGAATTCTGGGCGGTCCCGACAAGGCCGAGCGCGTCGCTATCAAGGCATGCCTTCTGGGCCTCCCTCATGATGAATTCCCGTAGGACCATATCCTCCGGGGCTTCGAGGCCGCGGAGGATTTTTACAAACCCGGCCAGACCCGGCCCGGGCGGCTTTACGACATGGAAGGGTATCGGAGAGCGGGCGAACTCATCGGCGATAAGCTCGGCCTGCCGGTTCGTCCGGACCAATACCCCGAAATCCGAGAACCTGAGCCCGGTGTCGTCTGATACGGAAAGGCTCGTGAGCCCGCCCATGAGCCTCTCTATCTCTCCTATGATATGCCTGGCCTCATCCCTTTCGTCGCCGCACTCGACCTCCTCGACGCTCCCGCCTTCCCTTGCTGGAGCTGCATCGTTAGAGAGCCTTTCTGTATTTTTCGAGATTAGCGACTTCGAGGCCAGGGCTATGGCCCTTCCTGAACGGTAGTTAGTCCCGAGGCGCACTACTTCGGCGCCTCCGACCCGCTCGAAATCGAGAAAGCACCTGAGGCTCGACCCTCTGAACGAATAGATGGCCTGGTCAGGATCCCCTATGGCAAGGAGGCTTTCCGCGCCTTCCGCGAGGGCCTGCACGAAATCGGCCTGCACGGGGTTTATGTCCTGGTACTCGTCTATCATGATGTGGTCAAAGGGCCTCCCGGCCCCTGAGAGGACGAGCCTGAGCGAGGCGGGCACGATATCCTCGAAGTCGATAGCATTAAGGGAGGCAAGCCTGTCGGCATAAGCGGAGATAAGCCCGTCATCGGCGCCGTCCGGCGCCATGCCGTTTTTGAGGGCGGAGATGCGTTCAAGGGCCCTATCCGGGTCATGCGCGCCAAGCTCCTTTAAAATGGCCCTGGATTCGTCCCTTGCAAGAAGCCTCAGGGACGGCGTCTCTTCCCTGAGGAGCTTAAGGCCGAGCGAATGGAAGGTTGAGATGTTTTCAGGCCTCGCGCCCGGGAGCGTTGATAAGACCCGCGCCCTCATCTCGCGGGCGGCCCTGTTCGTGAAGGTGACGGCCAGCACCCTTTCGGGCCTTGCCCCCTCTTGGACGAGGTGCGAAAACCTTGCCGCCAGAACGCGGGTCTTTCCGCTCCCCGGCCCGGCGACAACGAGTATCCGCCTCGCCGTGGAAGTGGCCGCCTTCTCTTGCGAGATGTCGAGCTTCATCGGGGTGCGAGCCCTCCCATAGCTGCCTTCTCAGACCGGGTCTATGTGGACAAAAGACTTCTCTATGGTGCTTATGCTCTCGACCCTGTTCGAGACCTCCTCGCCTATGGCGTGGGATTCCTCGGTCGGCAGGCTCTTGTCCACACGTATCTGTATCTCGACATGTATGAAGGGGCAGACAGAGTGGGCCTTCACGCTGCCGAGGCCCTCGACCCCAGGCACGTCGAGCGCGGCCTCCTTTATCTGCTTAAGGAGCCAGGGGTCGGGAGAGCGCCCCATGAGATAATCTATGTTGTCCATCCCTATCCTGTAGCCCGTGTACATGATCCATACGCTTATGAGGAGGCCCGCCGCCGGGTCGAGCCAGGCATACCCGAAAAACGTCCCGGCAAGGCCGATGAGGGCGGCAAACGCGACGGCCACGTCCATGAGCGAATCGAAGGCCGTGGCGTTTATGGCGGGGCTCCTGAACATGCGCCCGACCCTCCTGAAATACAGGAACATGCCGCCCTTCGCGGCCATTGTCGCTATCGGGACAAGCAGGACATAGGGTCCGACCTCCGGGCTCGTCCCCTCGATTATGCGCGAGACCGCCTCCCTTATGACCTCGAAGCCCAGTATCCCGGCCAGCACCGCTATTATGAGGCCCGCAATGGGCTCGGCCCTGCTGTGCCCGAAAGGATGCCCTTCGTCAGCCTGCTTGTCGGAAATATAGACGCATATGAAGGTAGCTATGGACGCGGCGACGTCGTTGAAGGAGTTTATGGCGTCGGAGATGAGGGCGATGCTCCCGGTCAATATGCCGGCCGCGAGCTTCAATGCCAGGAGGCCAGCATTGCCGAGGATGTTCAGCATCGTAGCCCTGAAGGCTATGGGGTTCATCTCGAACATCGGGAAATTGAGGGCAAGTTGGAAAGGGCCCTTTAGCGAAGGTTAAGCTTCTCGTGCAGCCTGTTAAGGTTCTGGCGCGCCACCACGTAGAAGCTCTGCGCCCAGGCGAGCGGCACGTTGTAGTTGGGCCTTCCGTCTGTATAGAGCTCCGGGACCTGGCCCTCGGGGGTCATTACCGATTCGAGCCTCCTGAGGTAATGCTCGGACTTCTCGATATACTCCACCGGCGGGGAGAATATCTCGCCGAGCCGGAGCGCCTTTATCGCGAGCTGCGACCAGGCTATGGAAAGCCATGCGAACCCGAGCGGCCACTCGGCCTCGTTCCCGGCTGGGCTGGTCCTGTCGGCATTGTAATAGAGGTCCTCGGATACCTTATCACCCCGTGCCTCGGACGAGCCTTTTCTCCACGTTGGAGATTATCTGGAGGGCCTGGCTGTCATTAATTATATAATAAGGCCACACAAGGCTGAGCTCGGCAAGGTCCACGGGCCTCGACGCGGATTCCGAGGGAAGGAGCCTCTCAAGGGCGCTCCGCCCCCGCTCTATGAACTCCTGGGGAACGGGCATGTACTGGTGTATTGGGATGCGGGCCTTGTACTTGTAGTGGTAATAGCCGTCGTCGTGCCACATGGTAAGCCCGGCAAGGACCGCGCCTATGCTCGATGAATGCAGCTCAGGCCCCTCTTCCCAGACCCCGAAGTCCGGGTCCGAATGCCACCTTACGGTGGTAAGATATAGGACGATGTCCCTGAGGAGTATCTGAGTCTCTGCCTGGTCGGTGGATATTACGTTGTGCCCCTTTTTTATGAGGTCGCCGGTCTTGTAAAGGAAGAGGCCGAAGATATCGAGCTGGTGGTGCCCCCACTCGTTCGTTATCTCCTCTAAGGTCACCGGGTGCACCCTGGCGTGAATGACCTCGTCCGCGCAGCTCCCGAGATAGGTGCGCTTCCGAGCGCCGTTCGTTATCTTCTGCCTGTACTTCTGGAATATCCTGATTATGAGCCTGTAGCTCTCTATCAGCTTGTCGTACGCGCCGACGTATTCGTTCGCGTACGTCGCGAACATTATGTCCCTGAGCCAGAAGACGTTATACCTGTCGCCGCCCTTGTCCCCGCAGTAATCCGAGGCGATATAGCCGCCGTTAAGCTGCCTGAGCTCCTCATGGTGCTTGTAGGCGAGCATGAGTTTTTCGTCGTCCTTGAGCTCGGTGACGCTCCGGCCCTTGAGCGCTTCCTTTATGTTTACGGAGATATGGCGATTGGCGCGGGCCCTGTCCATGGGTATCATGGGCATATGATACTCCAAAGAGGAGGGTACTTCAACAACTTTGCTCTGTAAAATCAAAGGCAATTCAGGGGTTTACGGAATGGCGGCGTTCTTTATAGCTGGGGCAATCCGGGATGGCGGCCCTTTCGGTTTTCCGCCTTCAGGGCACGAGCACGTTGAGCTTACGGTACAGCACGGAGATCTCAACCTCCCCCTTCCATTGGAAGGGCTCTCCGTCAACGTGCGCGTCCTTGAAGTCGCGTCCCATGACGACCGCCTTCCTGCCGCGGGCGGTCTCGTAACTGCCGTGCTTTTCTATGCTGCCGTAGAGGAGTCTCCTGGCGAGGCCCAGGGCCGAAAAGATGCCGGTCCTGTGGACGAAACAGAAGTCAAGGAGGCCGTCGTCGTTCTCCGCGCCAGGGGCTATCACAGCGCCGCCGCCCAGGTGGCTCGTGTTGGCGGCGGTCAAAAGGAGCGGCCTGCCGTCGATGTCCTTGCCGTCTATGCTCAGGCGGACCGGCCCTGGCCTGAAGCGGAGGAACTCCAGGGGCGCCAATGCGAAATAGGGCGAAAGCCCCCTCAATCTCCTGCTCAGCCGGCCTTCGTTATAGCGCCTGCTCAGGCGGGCCTCGAAGGCGAAGCCGGCTGTCGAGAAGAAATACCGGCCGCACGCGACTCCGACGTCCATCTTGACTACCCTGCCGGTCTTAAGGAGCCTTACAGCCTCCTCCACGTCCTCCGGTATCCCGAGCGCGCGCGCAAGCGCATTGCCTGAGCCGGCTGGCAGGATTCCCAGGGCGGTATCCTTGCCCACGAGCTCGGACGCGATGTCGTTTATGGTGCCGTCCCCGCCGCATGCGAAGACGACCTCGTATCCCTTGGCGGCCGCATCGGCTGCGAGGTCCCTCATGCCGGACCTCCCGGCTGCGGACCGTATCTCGAATATGCCCTCGTCCGCGTCAAGCACCTTTTTAACCGCCCCGGAGAGGGGTTTAAGCCTTCCCGAGCGCCCGGCAGAGGGGTTGAGGATGAAACGGACCTTCAAGCTGAACCCTCCCGTAAAAGTAAAGGCAACCTCCAAAAATTAGAGATTTTTTCCCGAAATCAAGGAAGGCCGGGAATAAAAAGCGGAGCATATATGACAATATGTGAGCATTTTTATTCCCGTAAATACGCAGGGTCCGGGGAAAAGATCAATTTTTATAGGTTGCCTAAAAAGTATAATTTGGAAGCAGGCCTGGTTGCAAGGACTAAAGAGGGAGCGCCCGGGCCTGTAAAAAGGTACAGTTGCAGATTTTACATATCGCATGTATGATATGTGAAATTGAGGAACAAAAAGGGCTTTCATTTGGCCTCGCCTTCATGCAGGCCCGTGGTATCCGCTGCATGATTGAGAACTCGTTTCCGAGAGCATCAAGAGCTCCTTATGGAGGTCAGCCGTGTTCAGAATCGAGAGCCCTGATTTCAAGGAAGGCGGGCATATCCCGAGGAAATACACCTGCGAGGGGGAGAACCTCTCGCCGCCGCTCGCCTGGAAAGAGCCCCCTCCGGGGACGAAAAGCTATGTCCTCGTGCTCGAGGACCCCGACGCCCCCATGGGGACCTTCGTCCACTGGGTCGTCTTCGACCTTCCTCCGGACTTGACCGAACTCTACAGGGGCGCTGGCAACAACGGGGCAGGGCTCGAAAACGGCATGAAACACGGCATGACTGACTTCGGCCAGATCGGCTACGGCGGCCCGTGCCCGCCCAAGGGGCACGGCATGCACAGGTACAGCTTCACGCTCAAGGCGATCGACCTTGCCTCGCTCGGCCTCGACGAGGGCGCGAAGAGAAGCGAGCTCGAGCGGGCGCTCAAGGGCCATGTGCTCGCGGAGACGCGGATAACGGCGGTATACCAGAGATAGCCGGACAGAAAACCCCTGCCGTATTGAAAAGCCCTGAAACTCCGGCCAGCTGATAGACCGGCAATATCAAGTCATTCCGAGCGAAGCGAAAAATCCCTGCATTTGGAATCAAATGCCTCATCTCGCCCCGTCCAGGGGTCCGACCGTCGGGCTGCCCCGGCCAAAGGGCCCGGCATTTAATTTTCGCTGTCCGCAAAAAATGTCAGCCGCATCGCTTCCTCGGAACGGCCGATTGAGCGCTGTTCTAATCTATCGGGGTTTCAGGCGGGATTTCAGGCGCCCTTAAATTACTTCAGCACCCTCTCAGGCGAGACCAGGTGCCTGGAAAGGCCAAGCTCCTTGGGGCTCAGTCCCATCGCGAGCCCCACGAGCTGGGAGAGGTGGAAGACGGGCATGTCGATCCGTTCATCGACCGACTTCTCGGCAAGGCCCTGGTAGTTGTCGAGGTTTATGTGGCAGAAGGGGCACGGGGTCACGAAGCAGTCGGCCCCGTTCCTCTTTCCGTCGAGTAGGCGGACGCCCGTCATCCTCGTTGCGGTCTTCTCCGCTACAAGGTCCACCTGGAAGCCGCAGCACTTGGTCTTTCCCCTGTATTCGACCGGCTCCGCGCCGAGCGCCCTTATCGTGGCCTCGAGCGACCAGGGCTTTTCAGGGTCGTCGAACCCGAGGGCGTCGGAAGGGCGGAGGCTGTGGCAGCCGTAGAAAGGCGCGACCTTGAGCCGGCTCAAAGGCCTTATGACCTGCTCTTTAAGCCTCTCAAGGCCGTAGTCGCCTGCAAGCACCCAGAGGAGCTGCTTCACCTCGACCTTGCCGCTGTAACGGAGCCCGGCGGCTGCGAGCACCTGGTTCGTCTCCTCAAGGAGGCGCGGGTCCCTCTTGAGGTCCCTGTTCGCCGCGCTCATGACCATGAGGCATGTGGAGCATATGGTCATTATGTCCATTTCATTGCCTCGGCCTCGGCGAATATGCGGGCATTGAGGGCCAGGTAGAGCTTGTAATCGTAGTCGGTAAGGAGCCCGGCGCCGGCAGTTGGCCTTGGGCATGCTCAGAGCCCTATGCCGAGCCTGCCGGCGATGAGCCTTGTCGCGTCGTTCGTCTCCCTGGTCATGTGCTGGGAGACGCAACCGGGATAGTAGGCGTATCTAAGTCTTCGGCCAATACTACTCCTCCTTCTTCGGCTTAGTCCCGACTTCTTTTCCGTCTCTGTCGTAGATCGCCCTGACCTCGTCTATCTCCATTATCTGAGGAAAGAGGTACGGGCGGGGCATCTTGCCGTGCCTCTCAAGTTTTCAGCCAAGCGGTATCATGCCGAGAGAGCGGAGGAAGCCTGTGTCTTGAAGGTCATGGCGGCCCTCGTCGAGCCTTCCGAACCTCTCTACCGAGTCGGCCATCGCCTCGACGTGCTTGGCCCCTGGGTTGTCGAGGACGCCGGCTTTCATCGCGGCCGAGCGGAGGCTCTCTATCTGCTTAAGCGGCTTTACGTCCTTTGGGCAGTACTGCGTGCAATGCAGGCAGCGGACGCAGTCCCATATCCCGTGCTCCTCGGATAGCCTCTCAAGCCTTTTGGCCTGGTGCCCTTCCCGGACGTCGCCCGCGAACCTCCACGCCTTTGCTGAGGCCGCAGGAGCGATGAATCGCTCGTCTATCTCGAGCGAGTTGCACTCGGCGTTGCAGCAGCCGCACATTATGCACCTCTGGCTCTCGTCTATCCGGGCCTGGTCCTCTATGGTGACCTGGTTTGTCTCGCTGCCTCCGGCGGGCATGAGGAAAGGAGCGACCTTCTCCATCTTCTCCCAGAAAGGGGCCATGTCCACGACGAGGTCCTTTACGGTCCTGTGGTTCGCGAGTGGCTCTATCTTCATGGCGCCCATCTTCTCGTACTCGGGTATGACCTGCAGGTTGCACGTAAGCCTTGCGAACCCGTTCACCGTCATGGCACAGGAGCCGCATATGGCCGAGCGGCACGACCTCCTGAATGCGAGCGTGGGGTCCTCTTCCTCCGATATCTTAAGGAGCGCATCGAGGACTGTCATGCCCTCTGCGGCCTCGACGACATATTCCCTATAGTACGGCCCAGGGTTCTCCCGGTCCATCGGGTCATGCCGTCTTATGCTGAATTTTATCTCCATGAAGCGGACTCTCCTATATTAATACTTTCTCTCTTCCGGCTTGAACCTGGTAATCTTGACGTCCTTGTATCCGATGCTGAAATCATTGCCTCGCTTTGCCACGAGCGTGTGCTTGAGCCACTCCGCGTCGTTCCTCTTCGGAAAATCCGTCCTGAAATGCGAGCCCCTGGACTCTTCCCTGTGGAGCGCGCTCACCAGTATGGCCTCCGAGGCGTCGAGCATGCTCCCGAGCTCCAGCATATGGAGGAGCTCGGCGTTGAAGCGGTCGCCCCTGTCGGCGAGGGCCGCTTTCCCGTACCTCTCCTTTATCTCCCGTATCCTTTCGAGCCCTTTCCCGAGCCTTTCCCTGCTTCTGAAGATCCCGCAGTGCTCCTCCATGACCCCGGCCATCTCGTCCCTCAGCGCGTAGACCCGCTCCCCTTTTTCCCTCTTGAGTATTCCGGCGACCTCGCTTGCCGCGTCGCATAGGGCCGAATCGGGAAAGGGCGTAAGCCCGGCGGATTCCGCATACTCGGAGGCCTTTTTCCCGGCGCGCCTGCCGAAGACCACGGCCTCGAGGAGAGAGTTGCCTCCGAGCCTGTTGGCGCCGTGTACGCTTACGCAGGCGCACTCGCCGGCGGCGAAGAGGCCCGGTATGCCGGTCTGGCCGTCCATGTCGGCCTGGATGCCGCCCATCGAGTAATGCGCGCCCGGCTTTACTGGCACTGGCGCCTCTATCGGGTCCACCCCGGCGAAATCCATCGCGAGCTCCCTTATCTGCGATAGCTTCGATTTTATGGTGTCCGCGCCCAGATGCCTCAAATCAAGGAGGACGCAGCCGTCTACGCCCCTCCCCTCCTCTATCTCGGTCTGCTCGGCGCGGCTTACGACGTCCCGGCTCGCAAGCTCCTTTACCTTGGGCGCGTACTTTTCCATGAACCTCTCGCCGAGGGAATTCAAGAGAAAGCCGCCCTCGCCCCTCGCGCCCTCGGTCATGAGAATGCCGGTGCGCTTGAGGACCGTCGGGTGGAACTGGACGAACTCCATGTCCATGAGCGGGAGCCCGGCATCAAGCGCGAGCCCGAGGCCGTCTCCCGTGGATGAGAGCGCGTTCGTGGTCGTCCTGTAGACCCTGCCGTAGCCGCCCGTCGCCATTATGACCGACTTCGAGCGGAGCCTGTGGAGCTTGCCGGTATCGAGCTCCATCGCTATCACCCCGGAGACCTTGCCGCCCTCGACCACGAGCCTTGTTACGTGCCATTCATCATAGATGAAGACCCCGTGCTTCAAGACCTGCTCGTACATGACATGAAGGAGCGCGTGCCCGGTCCTGTCCGCGAGGTAGCAGGTCCTCGGGTATCCGGCCCCGCCGAACGGCCTCTGGGCGATATGGCCCTTTATATCGCGGCTGAATATGGCGCCCATGCCTTCGAGCTCGAGGATGTCCCCGGGCCCTTCCTTGCACATGGCCTCTATCGCGTCCTGGTCGCCGAGCCAGTCGCTCCCCTTGACAGTATCGAAGGCGTGCGCCTCCCAGGAGTCCGTATCCTTGAGGGCCGAGTTTATGCCGCCCTGGGCCGCGACCGAATGGCTGCGTACCGGGTATATCTTTGTCACGAGGGCAGTGTCGAGGCCGCACCTCGCCGCCTCTATGGCGGCCCTCATGCCAGCGAGCCCGGCGCCTATTATGACGCAGTCGTGCGATACCAGTGTCTTGTCCTCCGATTCAGTTCTTCACGATACCGCGGGCCTTTCCGGACCGGGGCTTCCATTACAGGCAACCTCTAAAAATTAGAAATTTTTCCCGCTTTTCCCGGAAGGCCGGGAATAAAAAGCGGAGCATATATGTGAATATGTGAGCATTTTTATTTCCGCGCCTTCGCAGAGTCCGGGGAAAATAGCAATTTTAGAGGTTGCCTACACTCTATAAGGAACCTGAGTACATAAAAGGATTTTTTCGAGAACGCCGGGACATGAGGAAAAACCGGGACCGGCTTAAGAAAGCTTATCAGCAATACCGGCCCAGGTCAATCAGGCAGAAAGAGTATTCTTTATTGCGCTACTGCTGAAAAATTATTCCGCGCTGCCGCGCGGTTTTTGAGGGTAAGGCTCGCTTGCCAGCCCCCTCCCCCACCCCGTGAACACACAAAAGCGAAGAGAGACCCCGGGGTTTTTTCGGGGTCGAGCGAGCGGATGCCAATCCGAAAATCTTCCTCTTGTGTCGGAGATTCCCGGCGAAATGCCGGGAATCTTCAACGGGCCCCTAAAGTCGCTTCGCTCCTGCTTCCCCGGCCCGTTCACGCTCTTCCTCCCTTATGCTACGCTCGCCTTACCCTCCGGGGTTTGTTAAAGACAAAAAAATCTCACAGCACTTTTGTTTTTGCATTTAAAACAACCCGGGGGCATAAGGCTTAAGCGAATAGGGATGGGGGAGGGGCGGGCGAGGCGGGGCAGCAGGAGCGAGGCCAAAGGCCGAGCGACTTAAGGGCCGAGCCCGGAGGATGGAGGCGGGTAGTGAGGAGCCTTATGCCCAAAGAGCGCGGCAGCGTTAAAATACTTTACGATTCAGGTGCGAACACATATGTCTTTTTCCATTTTAAATCCAAAATACTACAGTGTAACTGGAAGATAAAAAAGGGCGGCCTGAAGCAGGCCGCCCTTTTCACTGGCGTAAAAAACTATTTGTGGCAATCTCTAAAAATTAGAGATTTTTCCCGCAATCAAGGAAGGCCGGGAATAAAAAGCGGAGCATATATGACAATATGTGAGCATTTTATTCACGTCCTGACGCAGAGTCCGGGGAAAGATCAATTTTAGAGATTGTCCTATTTCAAACTTCTTGGTAGCTCATACCCGCGCTGCAGGGCCTTCTTGTTGAGGTCGACGAACGCGGCAGGCACCTTTGCGAGGACCGCCTGCTCGACTGATTCGTACTTGACTACCCTCGTAAGGCCGGTCATGGCGCCGAGCGAGACGATGTTGGCGACTATGATCTTCCTGAGCTCGTCCCTGGCTATCGAGGTGATGGGAAGCCGTGCACCTTGAAGCCGCCGCTCGGGAGCGTTTTCACGTTGTCCGAGTCCACGATGAGGATGCCGCCGTCCTTGATGTCGTGGTGGTATTTGGTGCATGCCTCCTGGGTCATGGCGAGCATGCAGTCGATTGCGGTCGCCTTCGGGTAGTCTATGGGCCCCTCGGATATGATGACCTCGGCCTTCGAGGCGCCGCCCTGGACTCGGGGCCGTATGACTGTGACTGGACCGCGTTCTTGATCGCCGATATGGCGGCGGCCTCGGCCATTATTATGCCTGCCAGTATCATGCCCTGGCCGCCGGAGCCGCTTAGGCGTATCTCGTACCTGTCGCTCATTCTCAAGCCTCCAAATGATTGCGGGACTATTTTTTCGACGTAGCCTTCTGCATTATGAGGTTCTCGTACTGCTCGCAATACTCGGGCCGCTCGACCTTGTGGAGCACCCCGCGGAGCACCTTGCCCTTTAGCTGCTCGGGAGTGAGCTTCTCGGCCTGCTTGACGTTCACGGTGCCGTCCTTCTCGATGGCCTCCATCATATGGGTCGCGCTCTTGAACTTGTTGGCCCTGCCGAAGTAGGTCGGGCAGGCGTCGATGATGTCTATGACCGAGGTGCCCTTGTGGACCAGCGCGTCGTGTACCGTTTTTTCGAGCTCTATCGTGTGGTAGGCCGTGCCCCTCGCGACGAATGTCGCGCCAGAAGCCCTGGCCATCTCGCACGCGTCGAACGGCGGCTCGATGTTGCCGTAGCGGCTGGTCGTGGCGATGGCGTCGAGGGGTGTCGTCGGCGAATACTGCCCGCCGGTCATGCCGTACGTCGAGTTGGTCATGACCAGCACCGTCATGTCTATGTTGCGCCTGCAGGCGTGTATGAAATGATTACCGCCTATGGCCAGCGCGTCACCGTCGCCGGTTATGACTATCACCTTCAACTCCGGCTTAGCGAGCTTTACGCCGGTCGCGAAGGCCATCGCCCTCCCGTGGAGCGTGTGGAGGGTGTTGAAGTCCACGTACCCCGGGGTCCTCGACGAGCAGCCGATCCCCGAGACCATGCAGATATTGTCCTTTTCGAGCCCGGCCCTGTCTATGGCCCTGAGAAGGGCCTTCAGGACTATCCCGTGGCCGCAGCCCGGGCACCAGATGTGAGGGAGCTTGTTGGGCCTCAGGTATTTATTATAATCGAAGGGGACGCTTACCTTTTCCTTCTTTTCCGCTATCGTTGACATTCTATTGCCTCCAGGCTCGTTGTGGGCCTCCGGCCCTGCCCTTTCGGGGTTAAAGGAATCTCCTCACGGCGTGCATTATCTGCGCCGGGGTAATGGGCTCTCCGTCCACCCTGGTTATGCCCTCCACCTCGCAGTTCCCCTTGGCGCACCTCTCGACCTCGTGCACCATCTGGCCGAGGTTCATCTCCGGGACGATTATGGCGTTCACCCTCTTGGAGAGCTCGGCCACTGCAGCGTCCGGGAAGGGCCATATGGTGAGCGGGCGGAGCAACCCGACCTTGAGCCCCGATTTCCTGAGCTCGTTCACGGCGAACCGGGCCGAGCGGGCGGTCGAGCCGATGGTGAAGATGGCGACCTCCGCGTCGTCCAGCGCCGTCTCCTCGTTCTTCCAGATGCGCTCCTTGTTCGTCTCTACCTTTTCGATGATGCGCCTGTTGTTCCGGTCTATCACCTTGGAGTCGTTCGTGGGGAAGCCGTCCTGCTTGTGGTTCAGGCCCGTCACGTGGAACCTGTACCCCGACCCGAACGGCGCAAGCGGCGCGACAAGATGGCGGTCGTCGTAGGGGAAGTATTCCTCGGGCTTGCAGGTGGCCTTTTCCCTGTCCACTACCTCGAGCTCGCCCGGCTCCGGTATGGCGATGGGCTCCCTCATGTGCCCGACTATCTCGTCATAGAGCACCATCACGGGCGTCCTGTACTGCTCGGCGAGGTTGAAGGCCCGGACCGTCTCGGTAAGTATCTCGGGGACCGACGACGGGGTCACCGCGATGACCGGGTGGTCGCCGTGCGTGCCCCACTTGGCCGCCATTATGTCGGACTGGGACGGGCCGGTGGGATAGCCCGTGGCCGGGCCGCCCCTCATGACGTCCACTATTACGAGCGGCACCTCGGCGATGCAGGCGTATCCGATGCACTCCTGCTTGAGCGAAAGGCCCGGGCCCGAGGTCGCGGTCATGGACTTAAGGCCAGCAAGCGAGCCTCCTATGGCCGCGGCGATCCCGCCTATCTCGTCTTCCATCTGTATGAACTTGCCCCCGACCTTCGGGAGCCTCACGGACATGCCCTCGGCCACCTCGGTCGAGGGGGTTATGGGATAACCGGCGTAGAACTTGCAGCCGGCGTATATGGCGCCCTCGACGCACGCCTCGTTGCCCTGGAGGAGCCTCTTCTTTTTCTGAGCCATTTATTCAAACCCCCTGAAAGGCCGCCGCCGGTTTTACCGTGGCGGGCGCGGTTCGTTAATCGAAGACCTGTATGGCGAAATCTGGACACCGTAAGTCGCAGAGCTGGCACCTTGTGCAGGCCTCCAGGTTTTCACGGCCACTACAGCCCTTTGATTTCAGCACGTCCGTCGGACAGAAGTCCACGCAGATGCTGCACCCTTGAGAACTTCTCGTTTATCTCGATCTTGGCAGCTTTTTGGCCGCCTGAGTCATGGCACTTCCGCTTCTCTTCGACCCTGCTTTTGCTTAGGGGATTAACCCGGAACCCCTGAAAGGAAGCCCCTTGTATCACAAGCCCCCTTCCAAGTCAACGACAATACAATTGATATTATCACACTTTCTGCAGCACTTCCAACATCGACCTGCCTATCTCAGCGGTGCTACGGGTTATCCTTATCCCGGCGCGCTCCATCGCCTCGAACTTCTCCTCCGCGGTGCCCTTGCCGCCCGATATTATGGCCCCGGCGTGCCCCATCCTCTTCCCCTTGGGCGCGGTAGCCCCGGCTATGTAGCCGACGACCGGCTTCCTGACGTTCTTCCTTATGAACTCGGCTGCCTCCTCCTCGGCGGTACCGCCTATCTCGCCTATCATGACGATGGCGTTCGTGCCGGGGTCCTTCTCGAAAAGCTCAAGCACGTCGATGAAGTTCGTGCCGTTCACCGGGTCGCCGCCTATTCCTACGCAGGTAGACTGCCCCAGTCCGAGCCTCGTCAGCTGGTCCACGGCCTCGTAGGTGAGCGTGCCGCTCCTTGAGACGACTCCCACGCTCCCGGCCTTGTGTATGTGGCCGGGCATGATGCCTATCTTGCACTCGCCCGGTGTTATGACGCCGGGGCAGTTGGGGCCCACGAGCCTCGAGGCCTTCCCCTGCATGAACCTTCTCACCTTCACCATGTCGAGGACGGGTATGCCCTCGGTTATGCAGACGACGAGGCCGATGCCTGCGTCCACCGCCTCCATCACCGCGTCGGCCGCGAAACCAGCGGGCACGTAGATGACCGAGGCGTTCGCCCCTGTTTTCCTCACAGCCTCGTCCACGGTGTCGAATACCGGGATGCCGTCCACGTCCGTGCCGCCCTTCCCGGGCGACACCCCACCGACCATCTTCGTGCCGTAGGCGACCATCTGCCTGGTATGGAAGGTGCCCTGCTCGCCGGTTATGCCCTGGCAGATTACCTTTGTGTCCTTGTTAACGAGTATGCTCATGGAAACGCTCCTTGGGTTATCTTCAAGACGCCTTGGCTGCCGCCACGGCCTTTTCCGCTGCCTCGTCCATGTTCTCCGCTGTGATTATATTGAGGCCCGACCCTGCGAGGAGCTTCCTCCCCTGCTCTACGTTCGTGCCCTGGAGCCTCACGACGAGCGGCACCTTGAGGCCCACTTCCTTTGCGGCGGCCATGATGCCCTCGGCGATTATGTCGCACCTCATGATGCCGCCGAAGATGTTCACCAGCACGCCCTTTACGTTCGGGTCCGAGGTTATAAGCTTGAAGGCCGCGGTGACCTGGTCCTTGTTGGCCCCGCCGCCCACGTCCAGGAAGTTGGCGGGGCTTCCGCCCGAGAGCTTTATCATGTCCATCGTGGCCATGGCGAGCCCTGCGCCGTTCACCATGCAGCCGATGTTGCCGTCGAGCGTGACGTAATTGAGGTTGAACCTCGACGCGGCGACCTCCTTGGGGTCTTCCTCGTCCAGGTCCCTCATGCCCTCTATGTCCTTGTGCCTGAATAGCGCGTTGTCGTCAAAGGACATCTTGGCGTCGAGCGCTATTATGTCGCCGTCTTTCGTTATTACAAGCGGGTTTATCTCCGCCATCGAGCAGTCGGAGGCGACGAAGGCGCTATAGAGCCCTGTCATGAACTTCACGGCCTTCCCGGCAAGGGCCTTGTCTATGCCGAGCCCGAAGGCGAGTTTCCGTCCCTGGAAGGGGATGAGACCCACGGCAGGGTCCACGAGCTCCTTCAATATCTTCTCGGGCGTCTTCTCGGCGACCTCTTCTATCTCGACCCCGCCCTCGGTCGAGGCCATTATGACGACCTTCTGGGTGGACCTGTCCACGACAAGGCCCAGGTAGAGCTCCCGAGCTATCTGGCAGCCTTCCTCCACGTATACCTTCTTCACTTCCTTGCCCGCCGGGCCGGTCTGGTGGGTCACGAGGACCTTGCCCAGGAGCCCTTCCGCGATCCTGGCCGCTTCTTCCTTGGACTTTGCGAGCTTGACGCCGCCGGCCTTGCCCCTGCCCCCGGCGTGTATCTGGGCCTTCACCACGCATACGCCCTTTTCGGCGATGAACTCGCGGGCGGCCTCCTCTGCCTCGGCCGGCGTGAAGGCTATCTTCCCCTTCGGCACGGCCACGCCATATCTGGCGAGTATCTGCTTTGCCTGGTACTCGTGAATGTTCATCTGAGCCGACCTCCAGAGATTTCTCGTTCGTTTCCTGTTCAGCTCGTCACACCGTCCGCCCTTTCATTTTAGAGGCGGCAGCGTCTATACGCGAAAGAGGTGTTTATACCAAAAAAAACTCAAGCGGGC
Source organism: Deltaproteobacteria bacterium (assembly GCA_015075075.1). Lineage (GTDB taxonomy): Bacteria > Desulfobacterota > GWC2-55-46 > GWC2-55-46 > GWC2-55-46 > UBA5799. The sequence continues at coordinate 54,281 of JABTVA010000011.1, forward strand.
AAGTTTTGCCCGCTTGATACGGGCCGGCTTTGGGACCGGCCTCAGCCATACATGCAATCACCGAAGGCAACATCTAAAAATTGGAAATTTTTCCCGCTTTTCCAGAAGGGCGGGAATAAAAAGCGGAGCATTGAATATGTGAGCATTTTTATTTCCGCGCCTACGCAGAGTCCGGGGAAAAGATCAATTTTTAGAGCCCTGACCTATCTGCCTGGCCCTTACATGGTCGGGCGCGTAGTTCGGGAGTATGAGCGGGCTCTGTATGCCGTTGTCTATGCCCGCCTTATCTATCTCCTTGTTGAACTTCTCGACGTGCCCGAGCGAGAGCTTGCCCGCGGCCTTTGAGGACTTGACGTGCTCTATGGCCCGGAGGCCAGCTCTCCTGCCGAAGACCAGCACGTCCAGGAGCGAGTTCCCCATGAGGCGGTTCCTGCCGTGGACGCCCCCGGCGACCTCTCCTGCGCTGAAAAGCCCCTTCACGCTCGTCTCCGCCCACTCGTTTATCCTTATGCCGCCGTTCTGGTAATGGAGAGTGGGGTATATGAGCATCGGCACCTTGCTTATGTCTATGTCGTACCTCTTGAACTGTATGAACTTGGCCGGGAGCTCCTTCCTCACCGTCCCCTCGCCGTGGAGCATGTCTATCATGGGGGAATCCAGCCAGACGCCGTGCCTGCCGGTGGGCGTTATTATGCCCTTCCCGATCTCCATGCACTCCCTTATGACGCATGCGCTCTCCACGTCCCTCGGCTCGAGCGGGAAGCAGAACTGCTCGCCCTCGATATTGAGGAGCTGCGCCCCCAGGCCCCTAACCTTCTCGGTTATAAGAAGGCCGACGTTCTGCTCCGGGAATATGGCGCCGGTCGGGTGGTACTGGGTGGAATCGAGGTCCTGGAGGGCCACCCCGGCCCTGTAGGCCATGACGACCCCGTCGGCTGTGGCGCCGTAGTGGTTTGTCGTGGGGAAGCCCTGTATATGGAGCCTGCCGAAGCCGCCGGTCGCTATGACCACGGCCCTGGCCCTTGCCACGTAATATTCCTTTGTCTCGAGGTTGTAGAGGACCGCGCCCGCCGCGTTGCCCTTGTCGTCGAGGATAAGCTCGACCGCGGGGGTGAACTCGAGTATCTTTATCTTCCCGGTCCTGTTCCGGGCCTCGTCCCTCAGGACCCTCATTATCTCGGCCCCGGTCATGTCGCCCGCCGAGTGCATCCTCTTCCTGCAGGTGCCGCCGCCGTGCCTTACCTTCATCCTGCCGTCCGGGTGCTTGTCGAACATCATGCCAAGGCTCTCCAGCCAGTGTATGATGAGCGGCGCGTCGTTGGTGAGGGCTGCGATGAGCTCCGGCTGTTGAGAAGTGTCTGCCGCCAATGACGTCGAGGTATGGAAATGGGGAGTCGCCCTCCTGGTCGGCCCCCTGTATGCCGCCCTCGGCCATGACGGTGTTGGAGTCTGTGGCGGGAGCTGGTCGACACAGGGACCTTCAGCCCCGCCTCCTCGGCGGCGAGAGCCGCGGCTGTGCCTGTGCTGCCAGCGCTATGACAAGGAGGTCGGTGTCGAAGTCCACCTCTTGAGGTCCACGGCCTTCGTATCCAGCCTGCTCTTCGATTCGAGGAGGGTGGAGACCTCTTCCGGGTATACGGTGCCCTTGTTGGGCCCGACCTCGACCGGCCGCCTTCCGTCGTTCTTATAGTCCGGGTGGTATTCCTCGGCCACTCCTGCCTCTGCTCCATGGTGAGGGGCTGGAAGTGGTCTCCCTTCCGGCCTTCTCGACCCTGGCGGGCCTGGTGGCTTCCACCTTCTTTATGAGTTCGTTGAGAGCTGTGGTATATCCGCTCATCTTTCCTCCGTAGGGCCCGCGCTCGGCGGCCCGTTTGCCTTTCCGGGAAATATTCGTTATGCGCTCCCGCCCGGGGCTGCGCAGATTAAAGCTTGCTCGTGTCCTTTGGCATCCACTGCCGGACTCGGCGAGGTCCGGCTTCTCTCGCGCTCGACGTAGAGCTTTTTACGTCTTTCCCTGCTTCATGCCGGTCAGCTCCTTGAGCGAGTCCTCGTATTTTTCCGGCCTTTACCTCCTCGACCCTCTTCGAGAGGTGCCTGGCGCCGGGGAGCATGTATCTGCTGAAGACCCTCTTACGAACATGGCCGCGTTGAACTGTGATATCTGGCAGGGCAGCGCGAGGCGCAGAGGCCGCACATCACGCAAGTCGAAGCTTTTGTGCTGCGCTCTTGAGGTCGCCCTCTTCATGAGGGCTATGGTCCATGACGTCGATGTCCATGGGTAGGTCGCGTGCAGGTGCCGCAGCCCACGCACTTGAAGACCTCGGTAGAGCGCACGGAGTTCTCGTGCGGGTTGCCGCTCACCCTGTCTATTCATAGCCCGGCCTGTTCGCCGGGAAGAACGGGAGCTGCATTATGACCATGTTCGGCTCGGCCACGGTCTGGCAGGTGAGCCCGAGCGAGCCTGTGTCGCCCAGGAACTTGTAGAAGGTGCCGCAGGCGCCGCATATGCCGCCCCTGCAGCCGCATCCCTTACATAGGAGTACCCGGCGTACTCTACCGCCTTCATTATGGTCAGGGTCTCAGGCACCTGGTATTCCCTGCCCATGATGTATATGGGTATCATCTTAGCGTCCTTCGGCGGTATGGTCCTGTCGCCGGTAGCTAAGGTCGCGGTCTTTGGTATCGTCTGCCATGGCTTATTCTCCGGGTTCCTGCATTGAATTGACTTAGAAGTCGTTGTACATCCTTCTTTATCTCGGCGGCCGTAGACTGGCCTTCTCAGACGTAGAATTGCCCACGTTGCACCTGCCGCATTTGCCCACGCCGCACTTCATCTTGTTCAGGTGTATACGCTTCCCTCGTCGAAGCCGAGCTTTAGAAGCGAATTCAGCACGAACTTACTTATATGCAGGTCACGGCCACCGTGTTCTTCGCAGAAGGCGCGGCCTCTTCCAATACGGTCGGCACGAACCCGACCTTGCCCTTCCATTCCGGGGTCTCTCGCCGGGGTCCACGGTCTGGACGGGGTTATGTCGCTTCTCTCGTCCCAGCCCTTAAGCTCATCCTTATAGACGAGGTCGGCTACCGTCCTGGCCCCGTATACGATTGTTATATTGCCGAAGTGCTGCCTCCGGTCAAGCACGTTCCATATGACCGAGCGCACGGTCGGAAGACATATGCCTCCGGCTATGAATACTATGTCCTTCCCCTTCCAGTCGTCGACCGGGAACCAGTTGCCGTAGGGGCCCCTGAAGCCCATCGTGTCGCCGACCGATAGCTGGGCAAGTCCGCCGGTCACGCGCCCTGTGCGCCTGAAGGTGCACTGGATGTAGCCCTTCCTCGTAGGCGAAGACGCTATGCAAAAGGTCGACTCCCCGAGGCCGAAGGCCGAGTAGAGGCCGAACTGGCCGGTCTTGAACTCGAACGAGTCGCGGAGAGCGGGGTCCTCGAAGACGAGCTTGAAGCTCCTGACGTCCGGGGCCTCGTCCCTTATTTCCTCTATTTTCGCAAGATATGGAAGATAAATATTATCCATAAGGCAGTGATTCTCGTCCGTTTTTTATATTTTCTCACGTTCCTGTTTGCTCATAAAGCGCCTGGATGCCAGGAAGGACAACGACTATTTCGAGAACTCCTGCATGACCTCGGTGATATCCAGCCTCACCGGGCACACCCTTATGCACCTGCCGCAGCCCACGCACCCCTTTGACGAGAACTTCTCGGGGTAGAAGTTGAACTTGCACATGAAACGGTTCCTCCACCTCTGGGGCTGGTGCTCCCTGGGGTTGTGGCCGCTCGCGTGGAGAGTGAAGGCGTCGTACTGGCAGGAGTCCCAGTTCTTCCTCCTCTCGCCCTCGAAGGCCGTGCCCTCGTCGGTTATGTCGAAACACCTGCACGTGGGGCATACGAAGGTGCAGGCCCCGCAGCCGATGCACTTCATGGTGAGCTTCGCCCAGACAGGGTCGTCATAATGGGCCCTGTCCTTGAGCCTCTCGGATACCCTCTTCAAGTCCACGGCAGGGACCGTCTCCGGCTTGAAAAGGGGCCTCTCTTTTGCCGCGCCGGAGGTGAAAACAGCGTCGTGCGTATCGAGAAACTTCTTCCCCTTCTCCGTAAGCCCTTTAACGGTATACCCGTTGTCCTCGGTCTCCCTGAGATACACGTCAGCGCCTTCCGTGGATTCCGGAGAGAGATCGACCGTGGTGCAGAAGCACGCCTCGTCGCCGCTGGTGCAGCCGACGGTTATGACGACGGTCTTGTCCTCCCTCTTGGTATAGAACTCGTCCACGAAATCCCATGTGAATAGCGTCCTCAGGCCCTTAAGGCTCGCGGCCTCGCACGGCCTCGCGCCGAATACGACCGTCTCAGGCGCGTCGACCTCGACACCCTTAAGCCCCACCGAGTCCTTGTTCATGGAAAACTCGGCTATGACCTCGGTCTGCGGGAAGAGGAACTCCTTGAAGGAGTTCCTTGCGAGGATGTAGCCGGTAGCGACCTCTTCGGCGGACTTAACGCTCCTGAATACCACCTGTCGCGCAAGAAGAGCGGGCGCGACGAACCTCCCGCCCTTTGCCCTTACAGAGTCGATGAGTTTTCCGAGGTCTTCCTTTTTAAGAGTCCTGTCAGCCATAGATACCGTTTTCATCCGCCCGCTTAAACGGGCAGGGTTCATTTTATGAAGTTTTCCTTGTCGTCCGGGCTGAAGACTATCATCGGCGGATGCGCCTTCTCGTCGTAGCCGGACTTGAAGTCGAACGCGTCCTTCACCACCATTATCATCTTCTGGTTCACCAGGTTCAAGGGGATGTTCACCGGGCACGCCCTCTCGCACTCGCCGCAGAAGGTGCACCTGCCCGTAAGGTGCATGGCCCTTATGAGGTTCCACGAGAGGTTCCCCCTCGGGTGCGCGGAAGTCTCTATCCACTGGGGCATGTTCTTCTCGGTTATGCACCTTTCGCAATAGCAGAGCGAGCATACCTGCCTGCACGCGTAGCATTTTATGCACCTGGAGAACTCTTTCACCCAGAAGGCCCATCTTTCCGAAGGGGACTTGGAGTCGAGGTCACGTATCTTGTCGAATACCATCCCAACGGGCTCTTCGGGAGGCGTGAAATCGGCCTTTTCGCCCGCTACGAAGTCCGAAAGGTGCGGGTCCCTTACGTCACAGTTGTGGCACTTGGTCGGCATTATGTTGGGCTTAAGCTCGCCCTGCCAGAGCTCCTGCTTATATACGACGCCCTGGCACGCCATGCCGATTATATAAACGTCCTCGCGCTTTATCTGCGCCTCCGAGATAAGTACGGCAATGTTCCTTATGTCGCAGCCCTTGGCAACTATCGCGGGCTTCCCGAGGGCCTGGATGTCCTTGAACTTCCGCGTAAGATAGACTGAAAGGTTGTTTACGCAGAGCGGGTTCCAGACGAGCTGGTCCGTATCCGCCGCATCGGTTATGAATACCGGGGTAGTCCTCGTCTTCGCCCTGTTCCAGCCATAGCCGATTACGACCTTCACCTCGCCCGAGGAAAGGAGCTCTTTAGCCTTTTGCCTTAATATGTTTTCCATCCGGAACGCCTTTTCTACGCTTTCAACGAGGGGCTTCGTTCCCGCCGCTCTTTTTTTATCGAACCAGGCCCTATTCGAGGGAGACCTTGAACTTGAAGCATTTTACCTGTTTAAGCCCCTCTGCCCCCGCCTTTTTCACGTGCAACTGGACCGAGGCCTTGAGGTTCTCGAAGGCCTCCTCCGAGCTTTCGCCCTCGGATTCCACGTCGAGCTCGGGGCAGTTGGCCCTGTAAGTGCCGTCCTCGCGCTCGATGAGCACAGCGCTTACAGATATCTCTTTTCCCATTCCCCTTTTACCCTCTATCAGGACAGGGTGTTTTTCAACACCCTGCTATTCGAGTTCGTTTTCCTTGAGCCCCTTGTATTCCATGAAGGGGCCCAGGGCCTTCACCTCGTCGGTAACCTTGTTTATGAGGTCAACCCATTTGATGGCCTCTGAGGCCGATACCCACGAGAAATGGAGCCTCCTCATGTCTATCCCGGCGAACTCCATGAGGCTCTTGAAGCCTATCCAGCGCCTCCTGGCGTGGTAGTTGCCGGTCGTGTAGTGGCAGTCGCCGGGGTGGCAGCCGGAGACCAGCACGCCGTCGGCCCCGTTCTCGAAGGCCTTGAGGATGAAGAGCGGGTCTATCCTCCCGGTGCAGGGGAGCTTTATGATCCTCACGTTGGGCCTGTACTCCATCCTGCTCGTGCCCGCGAGGTCGGCCCCGGCGTATGTGCACCAGTTGCAGACAAAGGCCATTATCTTCGGCTCAAAGGAGCCTGAAGCGACCGGCATTTCGTCTTTATCAATATGTGCGCTCATTACAAACTTCCTTTTATCTGTCTGTCAGGTGCCGCTCATAAATGCCCGGATGTTAGGAAGGGCGAGGGATTGAACCGCAGCATACTTTTTTGTATGTGAGGATTCAAGCCCGAAGCCCTGACAACGCAGACGGGCGTTTAGGGGCGGCACTCTCAAAAAGCATTGATGGCCGCAAATACCTGCTCGTCCGTATATCCCTTAAGGTCAATGGATTTTGACCGCGACGCATACGCCGCAGCCCTGGCAGACGCCGTCGTTGACCCTGGCGACCCACTTTACGATGTTGCCCTTCCTGTCCTTTATGGCGTCCCTCTCGATGGCCGTGTAGGGGCAGGCTGTAAGGCAGTCCCAGCAGGCGTTGCAGGTGACCTTGTTCACTACCGATGTTATGGGCTCCCTTGCCATCTCGTCGGCTGAGAAGAGCGCCAGGACCTTGCTCGCAGCGGCGCTCCCCTGCGCTACCGAATCCGGTATGTCCATCGGGCCCATGCAGGAGCCGGCGAGATATATACCGGCGGTGACCGTCTCCACGGGCTTCAACTTCGGGTGGTACTCGTTATAGAACTTGTGCTTGTCGTAGCCTATGCCGAGCCTCTGGGCGAGAGAATCCGCGCCCTCCCTCGATACGACGGCGGTAGCCAGGACCACCATGTCGGCCTCTATCTCCACCTGCGAGCCGCTAAGGGTGTCCGCGCCCTGGACGATTATCTTCCCGTTTTTCTCGTAGACCCTGGAAACGCGGCCCCGGAGGTACATGGCGCCGTCGTGCTCTATCGCGCCCCGCACGAACTCCTCATACCTCTTTCCGCCCGAGCGTATGTCCATATAGAAGACATAGGCCTGGCCGCCGTGCACCTTGTGCGAATAGAGCTTCGTGTGCTTGGCGGTGTACATGCAGCATATCTTCGAGCAGTAGGAAACGCCCTTTTTCTCGTCCCTCGAGCCCACGCACTGGATGAATACGACGCTCTCGGGGACCTTGCCGTCCGAGGGCCTCCGTATCTCGCCGCCCGTGGGGCCGGAAGATGACGCGAGCCTTTCGAACTGTAGCCCGCTTATGACGTCCTTGATCCTCCCGTAGCCGTACTCGCCGAAGCGCTCGTTCGGCATGAGCTGGTAGCCCGTGGCAACGACTATGGCCCCGACCTCAACGGTTTCGAGCTTGTCTTCCATCTTGAAGTCTATGCACTTGGGGCCGCAGACTATTGCGCAGGCGCCGCACTTGTCCTTCTGTATCTTGGGGCAGTTCGGCGCGTCGATAACGGGTATGTTCGGGACCGACTGCGGGAAGGGCGTGTAGATGACCTTTCTCTTATTAAGGCCCAGCTCAAAGGCGCTCTCCACCTTGAACGGGCACTTCTCCGTGCACTCGCCGCACCCGGTGCAGCGCTCCTCGTCAACGTACTTGGACTTCCTCCTGACGGTCACCGTGAAGTTGCCGATATAGCCGTCTACCTTCTCGACCTCGGAGTAGGTGTAGAGGGTTATGTTCTCGTTAAGCTCGGCCTCGACCATCTTGGGCGTCAGAATGCACTGCGAGCAGTCCATTGTGGGGAAGGTCTCGGAAAGCCTCGCCATGTTGCCGCCTATCGAGGGCTCCTTCTCTACGAGTATCACTTCCCTGCCGCCCTCGGCTATGTCGAGGGCGGCCTGTATCCCCGCGATGCCGCCGCCTATGACGAGCGCCTTTTTCTTTACGGGTATCTTTATTTTCTTCAGAGGCTGGTTTTTCTTGAGCCTCTGTATGGTCATCCTGGTAAGGTCGATGGACTTGACCGTCCCCGTCGCCTTTGTATTGTCGTGGTGGACCCACGAGCACTGCTCGCGGATGTTGGTTATCTCGCACTGGTAGGGGTTGAGGCCCGCCGCCTCGGAGGCCTTCCTGAAGGTCTTCTCGTGCATGTGCGGAGAGCAGGCAGAGACGATGATGCCGTCGAGGTTATTCTCCTTTATGGCCTGCTTCAGGGTCTCCTGGCCGGGAGACGAGCACATGAACTTGTAGTCGCAGGTGTAGACCACACCGGGGATCCTGGCCATCTCCTCGGCGACCTTTTTGGTGTCGACGGTAGCGGCTATGTTATTCCCGCACTGGCAGACGAAGACTCCGATTCTCGGCATACTAATGACCCTCGATAACGATAACTAAAGATACTTCGGGTTGAAAGCCACGCTACAGCTTCCGTCTTTGCCTTATCATGAGATTGCTTCGGCTGGCTTCGCCGGCCTCGCAATGACCCACCCGTATTTGCCGTCATTGCGAGCGGAGCGAAGCAATCTCATAACGATTCGTACAAATCCTTCCAGTCCGCGTTCATTCCGTTTATCAGTTTCAACTTCTTGGCCCGTGACCCGGCCTTTATCTGCTTCTCGCGGAGGATCGCGTTCTCGGCATCTTCCAGTATCTCGAAATAAACCAGCTTATTGATGTTGTATCTGCCTGTAAAACCCTCGACCAGCTTTTCCCTGTGTTCAAAAATCCTTTTTCTTAAATCACTCGTAACACCTGTATACAGGACCTGATTCCACTTGTTCGTCATTATGTAGACATAGAATTGTCTACCGCTCATTCCATCCTGATGAGATTGCTTCGGCTGGCTTCGCCGGCCTCGCAATGACCTTAGTTAGGCTTATTCTTTCCGCAAGCGCCTTGCTAAATCTCTCACAAAATGTTCTATTTTCTCAGTACTATCTTCCTCTTTTCCAGCTGTCCGGAGTTTAACTACCTGCCTTATTAGCTCATCGAATTGGACCTGAGATTCTTTTACAAACAGTTCATCCATTACTAATTTCAGTTCTTTTTCACTGAAAATCGCAGCGAATTCATTCAATATATTCCAATGCTTTTTATATTGGTCAACATTGGTTTCCATCTTTAAAATTTCTTTTGCTTTTGATATCTGCTTGTCTTTGTAAACTGTAAACAGCTTCAATGCTTTTTGCGAAAACTCTGCATCTTGGCTATCCAATATTTCTTCTACTATCTCAATAGCTTCCCTAAGGCTTTTCAAATCCTCTGTCTTCTCAAATGCCGAAAACAAATCTATGGCCTTGTCGAATTCACTCATCAAACTATGCCCTTCTTCTTGAGAAGCGGCATTACGTCCGTCGAGTTCTTCTCGAACCCGAGGGTCTCTATCTCCTGGCCGAGGGCAAGGCCCAGGGCCTGGGTGAAGTATATTACGGGCACTCCATTGCTGGCCGCGCCGCGGCTCTTCTCAAGGTTATACTGGCAGAGCGGGCAGCTCGTCACTATAAGCTCCGCGCCCATGCCCGCGGCCGAGTCGATTACCGCCCCGGAAAGGCGCGTGACGACCTCTTCGTCGTTCATGGCGAGGTGCGCGCCGCAGCACTCTATCCTGTTAGGGAACTCCACCGGCTCGGCCCCGAGGGCCTTCAAGAGGTCCTCGAATATGGTCGGCCTCTCTGCGTTGTCTATGCCGACGTCCTCGAAGGGGCGTAGCAGCATGCAGCCGTAATAGGCCCCGGCCTTTACGCCCTTCAAGGGCCTCTTCACCGCCCCCTTTACCTTTTCAAAGCCAACGCGGTCGCGGAGCACTTCAAGGTAATGGAGTACGTTGAGGCTCCCGTCGTATTCCTCTTCTATGAAGCCGTTTACGACGCCCCTCTTCTCCTTGCTCTCCCTTATGACGGAGTTCGTCCGCTTGAGGACGTTATAGCAGACCGAGCAGAGGGTCGTGAGCGTGTCGCCTTCCTTCCGGGCCCCGGAGAGGACCTTTGCCGGGGCAGTGAGCCCCATGAGGTTGTCAGGGGCGAGCGGGAATGTGGCCCCGCAGCAGTTCCACTGCTTGAGCTCGGCCATCTCGAAGCCCACCGCAAGGGCGGAGTCCCGCGCAGAGGAGTCGAACTGCTTGGCGACCGTATTTAAAGTACAACCGGGGTAGTAAGGTATCTTCATAAGGTCCATCTTGTTCATGCTTGGAAACTATCCGTCTGCGCTTAATTCCGTTACCGAACCAAGTGGTTCGGTTTTTACCTGACTTCATGCCCGAAACATCCGGATGCGAGGAAGGGCAAGGGATTGAACCGCAGCATACTTCTCCGTATGTGAGGATTCAAGCCCGCGGCCCTGACAAAGCAGACGGATAGTTTCCTTGCATGAACGCACTCAGCTGACGAACTTCCTGAACCCGCAGACTATCGCCTGCTGCGGCGCCTTCTTAAGGAGAGGCATCGGGAGGTCCTTTACCTCCACCCTGTCAGCGCTCTCCCTCAGGGCCTCCTGCCTCATGGCCTCCAATACCGCGGCCACGCTGCACCCTTTCGGGCACCTCGAATAGCACTGGAGGCAGCCGACGCAAAGCCACATCGAGTTTGCGGCCTTCACCTCCTCCAGCCTCCCGAGCTGGAGCATCCTCATTATCCTTGTCGGGGGTATCTCCATCTTATATGATACCGGACACCCTCCGGAGCAGTTCCCGCACTGGTAGCACTTCTTCAGGTCCTCGCCGCTCAGGCGCTCGACCTTGCCCACGCCTGCGCTCTGCACGTCCTGGTTGGAAAGGTTTATCTTCAAGAAACCCTCCTGTACTTTTGAACGCCCTGCAGGAAGAGGTCCCCTCCCTCGGCGTCGTTCACCACTATCGCGGGGAAATCGACCACCTCGAGCCTTCTTATGGCCTCAGGCCCGAGGTCCTCGTAAGCGACTATCTCGGCCTTCTTTATGGAGCGCCTTATGAGGGCGGCGGCGCCTCCGACCGCGGCCATGTAAACGGCCTTGTGCTTCCTTATGGAGTCGAGCACGTCCTTGCTCCGCGCGCCCTTCCCGACCATGCCCTTCAAGCCGAGCTCTATGAGCCTCGGGGTGTAGGCGTCCATCCTGCCGCTCGTCGTGGGCCCTGCCGAGCCGATGACCTGTCCCGGCCTCTCGGGCGTGGGGCCGACATAATAGATTATCTGGCCCTTGATATCGAAGGGCAGCTCCTTCCCGGCGTCCAGGAGCTCTATAAGCCGCTTGTGCGCGGCGTCCCGGGCAGTGTAGAGGACCCCGGATATTAGCACCTTGTCCCCTGCCCTGAGCTTCCCGGCCATCTCGTCGGAGAGAGGGGCCGATATCCTTACGGGCTCTGACATCAGATCACCGCTTCCTTGTGCCTTCCGGCGTGGCACTGTATGTTCACGGCCACGGGGAGGCTCGCTATGTGACAGGGGTGCGCCTCTATATGCACGGCGAGGGCAGTGGTCCTGCCGCCGAACCCCATGGGGCCTATGCCGAGGTCGTTTATCATCCTGAGGAGGTCCGCCTCAAGCTGTACCAGGTCAGGGTCCGGGTTCTTCGTCCCTACAGGCCTCAAGAGGGCCTTCTTGGCGAGTATCGCACATTTCTCGAAGCTCCCGCCTATGCCTACTCCGAGGACTATGGGGGGGCAGGGGTTTCCGCCGGCTTCCCTCACTGTCTCTACGACGAACGACTTTATGCCTTCGACCCCTTCCGCGGGCTTGAGCATCTTGAGCCTGCTCATGTTCTCGCTGCCCGCGCCCTTGGGGGCTATCTTTATTTTTACTTTGTCTCCCTCGACAATCGAGGTGTGGACGATTGCCGGGGTGTTGTCCCCGGTATTTATCCTTTTAAGGGGATGGCAGACAGACTTCCTCAAGTAACCGTCTTTGTAGCCCCTCCGCACGCCCTCGTTTATGGCGTCGTAAAGCGGCCCGTCAAGGGCGACGTCCCTTCCCAGCTCGACGAAAAAGACCGATATGCCCGTATCCTGGCACATTGGGAGGCCTTCGGCGCCGGCTATCTCGAAGTTCTCGATTATCTGGCCGAGCACCTCTTTGCCGAGCGGCGACTCCTCTTTCTCGCGCGCGGCCCTGAGGGCCGAAGACATATCGGGATCGAGGTCGCAGGCCGCGCTTATGCAGAGATCCCTGACCTTGTCCGTAATGTCCTTTGTTGAAACCTGTCTCAAATCAGAAACCCTTCTCTACCAGCCCGAATGAAATCTTGAGTTTTTCAGCAACTGCTACTTCCCTATCTGCAAGTCCTTTATAAGCCCCCGTACAGCCGATACCGAATCATCGAAGGCCTTCTTCTCGCTACTGTCGAGCTCTATCTCGATAATCCGCTCCGCGCCGCCCGAGCCCACGACCACCGGCACGCCGATGAATATGCCGTCTACCCCGTACTGCCCCGAAAGGTACGCGGCGCAGGGCATGACGCGCTTCTTGTCCTTTATTATGGCCTCGCACATCTCCGCGACAGCGGCGGACGGGGCGTAGTACGCGCTCCCCGTCTTAAGGAGCCCGACTATCTCGCCGCCCGCCTTCTTGGTCCTCTCCATTATGGAGGAGAGCCTGTCCGCCGGGATGAGCTGGGCCACCGGTATGCCGGAGACGGTCGCGTACCTTTTCAAGGGCACCATCTCGTCGGCGTGGCCTCCGATCACCATCGCGTGCACGTCCTGCATGGATACGCCGAGCTCCATCGCGATAAAAGACCTCATGCGGGAGCCGTCGAGCGCCCCTGAGAGGCCCATTATCCTCTCGGGCGGGAAGCCCGAGAGCTTCCATGCCGCGTATACCATTACATCGAGGGGGTTCGTTACTATGAGGAGATGCGCGTTCGGCGAATGCCTGACCGCGTTTTCTATGACGCTTTTGAGGATGCCGACGTTGGTATTGATGAGGTCGGACCTGCTCATGCCGGGCTTCCTGGGGATGCCGGCGGTTATGATGATAACGTCCGAGCCTGCGGTGTCCTTGTAGTCGTTCGTGCCCCTGACATTAGAATCGAAGCATTCGATGGGCGCGGCCTCCATGAGGTCGAGCGCCTTGCCCTGCGGCGTGCCCTCGACTATGTCAAGGAGGACAACGTCCCCGAGCTCCTTTGTGGCGACCCACAGGGCCGCCGTGGCGCCGACGTGTCCCGCGCCTATAACCGTAATCTTTTTCCGGGCCATCCGACCTCCTTATTCGGAAACTCCGCGCGAAAGGGCCCTGGGACTCAGGGGGACCTTCGGCAAAAAAGGAAGCTTTACAGGTTCGATTGCATTCCCGGACTCGCGGGGATGCGGAATTTCAGCCGGACAAGGCCCCGGCCCTCCGATAAAAAAACAGGGGCCTCGGCCAAAAACGCTTGTATTCAGGTCGAAAAAGCCGGTTTTGAAGCTAAAATGGTTTTTCTGGCGGGTCGGGCCCTTGGAAGGCCAGGGAGCCGAAAGCATTAATGCCGAAAAGGGGAATAATATTACTAAGGCTGAATCCGGCTTTCTTTTCCAGGGAGCCCCGCCATGCCCTCCGGCCAAACGACCGGATAGTTTTCATTGTATACAGTATACAAATACGCCTGCCCTGTCAAGAGGAATTCTGGAACTGGCCTGAGCGCGAAATAAGAGGACATTGGACTAAAACTGCCCTCAGGTTTTGGCATAAGCCGTAAATAACCCACTGCCTTGAAAAAAAACCGCGAAAAACAGGCGGTTACAATTGATGAAGCGGTCTGGGCCGCCCGCGCTATCCGGTGGGCCGGGAATAAATACCTGCGCGCCGCATAGCGCCCCGGGAAAATTGCAGTATACTTATTCTAACAAGTTGCTGAAAAACTCAAAATTAGATTCAGGCTGCTCAAAAGCCACGATGCAAGGATCAGTGCGAGAATGAGGCGTACTTTTAGTACGTCGCATTGACGAACCCTGGAAGACGACATAGCAGATTGGCTTTCAGCAGCCTGCTAAAATCCTGTTGCCCGCCATCGTACACAGCCCGAATGCGGGCGCCAGAGGTAAAAGGAGACCGCTCACGATGAAAAGATTATTCGGATTAGGCCTCGCCATAGCGTTGCGATAACCGTGGGCCTGCGTTTCTGCCTGCTGACGGGGCTCGTATTCAAGTCGAAGTGCTCCACATGCCACGGCGCTGAGGGACGGGGACTCGCCATGGCCGCACTACAAGAACGCACCGTGCCACTGAGCGCCGAAAGTGGCTATAGCTGGCTACCATCATGAGGGCGAAACGGCGCGACAAGAAGTATAGAGTTTGCGATAGGCATGCCAGCAGACCTTAATGACGATGAGCCTGGTACCGTAATAAGCCGATAGCGCATGGCGGCTAACGATCCTTCCTATAAGGATTGCCTGGAAGGCCAGGGCAAAGCACCCGCCTTTTGCTGAGGGCCGCTCGCCGCCTGACCGGAAGGTAGAATGGTCAAAGGCCTGCAAACCAAGGCTTATCCGTGGTAAAATTTAATTTGCCGGGAATCAGGCCGGAAGGCCTTTATAAACGGCTTATTCGGGGCGTAGCGCAGCCTGGTAGCGCATCTGCTTTGGGAGCAGAGGGCCGGAGGTTCGAATCCTCTCGCCCCGACCAGTTTTGAACCGAGGACGGCAGGATCGAAGGCGCGCTTGGCGCCGAGCGGAGCGAGGAAGAGGCCCCAGGATGGGCCGGAAGCCGCGGCTGGAATGAGGAGCCAGGATGGCGACGAATGGAAGCCGAATCCTCTCGCCCCGACCAGTTTTCAACCTAACCGCATTATCATCCATTCATTGCGCCTGTAGCTCAGTCGGATAGGCAACCGCCTGCCAGTGGGGCCAGCTCGAACCTCCAGGCGCGCCAAAAACTTCATTCCAAAGGAACAGGGATCTGAAACGCCCGAGTGCCGAGCGGAGCGAGGATGCGGCCGTAAACGAGGGCGTGCGGCTGGAGTGAAGAGCCCGGAAGGCGATGAACGGAAGCGAATCTCCAGGGCGCCAAAACTCGTGTTTGAAATCGTCCGTCTGCTTTGGTCAGGTTGCGGGCTTGAATCCTCACATACAGAAAGCATGCTGGTTCAATCCCTTTCCCTCGCACCCTGACGTTTCAAACACGAAATCTGTTCTATACCCGGCAAATAAAACTGAACACTACCGTTGAAGGCAGGTTCCAGGTTTTGGATCGGCTGAAAGACCGACCTGGCACAACAAAGGTCGTCATTGCGAGGACGTCAGTCCCGAAGCAACTTTAAGCTGACACCAGCATGGATTGAGATCGCTACTGAGCAAAAGCCCTCGCAATGACAACCAAACAAAATGCGAGTTATCTTCCCAGAATCTTCCCCGGCTGCTCCTTAAACAGACCGCCGCCCCTCGTTCAAAAACCGCCCGGCATCCATCAGAATGAATTACCCCCACCCCGGTTGACAAACCGCGTTTTTGGATTATGGTCTTTTTACAAAAAGAGGACGTCCGTTGACGGGGCAGGCCCCGGATTCCGCACCGGCCTGGCCGGGTGAAAAGCCGAATGGAAAAGACCACCCTTTCCGAGGGGTTCCGCGTCTCCCGAACGCATTGAAGCCGCTCAGGCAGTACATGCACCGGACCTTTGAGAAGGCCGTTACGCAGAACCTGGCCAATATCCTGGGCCTCATAGAGCGCGACCCAAAGGCCGTTCTCCTTGACTGCGGCTGCGACGACGGGGCCATCACAAAAAAGTTCGCGGCAAAGGCAGGGACGGCAAAGGTACACGGCATAGAAATAAATCCGGCCGCCATATCCGCCGCTGCCGGTATAGGCATAAAGGCAGAGCCCGCTGACCTTAACGGCCGACTCCCTTTCGAAGATCGCAGCTTCGATATCGTCTGCGCAAACCAGATAATAGAGCACCTCCATAACACTGAGATGTTCCTTGACGAGATACACCGGGTCCTCAAAAAAGGCGGGTATGCCGTCATATCCACCGAAAACCTCGCAAGCTGGCACAACATACTGGCATTGCTGCTCGGCTGGCAGCCTTTCTCGTTGACGAACGTAAGCGCGGAACACCTCGGCGTCGGAAATCCGCTCGCGCTCCACAGGGGGAAGCGCATCTCGCATGAGGCATGGCAGCACCTGAGGGTCTTTAGTTTTCGCGGGCTGAAGGAGCTCTTCGAGCTAAAGGGCTTCAGGGTGGAAAGGCTCGTGGGCGCTGGCTACTTCCCATTGCCGGGGCTTTTCGCAGCCATCGACACCGGGCATGCCGCTTTTCTTACGGCCAGGATAAGGAAGGCCTGATTGGTGCCGGCCAGGTACGAAGACAGCGCGGGCCAGCGCCTTACGGGCAGGCACAGGAAGAGCTTTCAATTTACCGGGGGCGTAGACGGCGTCAGGGTGCTCGACGTCGGCTGCTCATACGGGTGGTTCGAGAAATGGGCCCTCGAAAACGGTTGCAGCCGTGTCATAGCCATAGAGCCCGATGCCAAGACATTGAGGGCGGCAAGGACGCAGGCGCCGGGGGCGGCGTACTTGCGGGCGTCCTCGCTAAAGCTGCCTCTTCAAAGCGCGTCCGTTGAAAAGGCGGTGCTCTGGGAGGTGCTGGAGCACCTGCCGAAGGACAGCGAAATCGAAGCCCTCAAAGAGATAAACAGGGTGCTTAAGAATGGCGGATGCCTTTACCTCTCAACGCCGCACAAGACCTTCTGGGCATGCGCGCTGGACCCGGCGTGGTGGCTGGTCTCGCACAGGCACTATTCCCTTGGCGAGCTTAAGCAGTGCGTCCGAAAGGCAGGGTTCGAGGTGGCGGAGGTGGATTTCGGGGGCGGTGCCTGGGAGCTCTTTTAGATGATACTCCTTTACGTATTCAAGTGCTGCTTCAGGAGGGATACCCCGTTCAAGGATTTTCTGGAGTCCAGGAGAGACCGGGAGTTCGCATCCCCCGGCGGCTGGACCAACGTATTTTTGAAGATGAGAAAAACAGAATGTGCGGAATAGCCGGTTTCCATAATCCCCGGGAAGAAGAGCCGGGGAAGGTGCTTGAAAGGATGCTCGGGCGCGTCCGCCATCGTGGGCCGGACGAGAATGGCGCGCTTCTCGATAACGGGGTCGCCATCGGCATAAGAAGGCTCTCGATAATCGATTTAAGCACCGGGCAGCAGCCTATCTCGAACGAGGACGGGAGCATCACGGCCGTCTGTAACGGCGAGATATACAATTACAGGGAATTGACCAACTGGCTCTCCCGCAAGGGGCACGCCTTTTCGACACGCTCGGACGTGGAGAGCATAGTCCACGCCTACGAGGAGGAGGGGACGCAGTGCCTTAAGAGGCTCCGGGGCATGTTCTCCTTCTGCCTTTACGACAAAAGGCGGCGGCTCCTCTTCTTTGCGCGGGACCGGCTCGGGAAAAAGCCCTTCCATTATTACGAATCAGGGGGCCGGTTCGCCTTCGCCTCGGAGATAAAGTCCCTTCTGGAGCTTCCGTTCATCACAAGGGGAATAGACGCCCGCTCGCTCGCGAAATACCTCGTGTACGGCTTTGTGCCCGCCCCGCGGAGCATATTCAAGGGCATAAAAAAACTCCTGCCCGGACACTACCTCATCCATGACCTGGCAAGAGGGACGTGCAGGACCGGGCAATACTGGGACTTCGATTACTCGCTAAAGGACGAGCCGGGCCGCGGCGAGGCCGCGCTCGAAGACGCCCTCGTAGACGCCGTGAGGTCGAGGCTCGTAGCGGACGCGCCCCTCGGGGCCTTCCTGAGCGGCGGCATAGACAGCAGCCTCATAGTCGGCATGATGGCCCGGCTCATGCCCGCAAGCAGGATAAAGACCTTCAGCATCGGGTTCGACGAGAAGGCCTATGACGAATCCGAATACGCCGGGGCCGTGGCGGAGAGGTACGGCACCGACCATCACATGAAGGTATTCCGGGGCGACGAATGCATGTCCGTCATCGACGAAACACTCGGCCGCCTCGACGAGCCGCTCTCGGACCCGTCCCTCGTCCCCACATATCTCCTTTCGAGGTTCGCAAGCGGTCGCATAAAGGTCGCGCTGAGCGGCGACGGGGGCGACGAGATATTCGGAGGCTACCCCAAATACTGCATACACAGGTACGCGCGCCTTTACGACTCGATACCGGGTTTTCTGAGAAAAAACATCGCCCACGGGCTCACCGCCCTCGTGCCGCTTAAATACGAAAACCCCGTCATGAACAACAAGATGAGGAAGTTCCTGGAGTGCTCGGGTTTAAGCCCCGAACACAAGAACCAGCTCTGGACGAGCAACTTCATGGCCCATGAGCTCGAAAGCATATCAAGCCTGGCCGGGCCGCAGGACCTGGACTGCATGGAAGAGGTGGATTTCTGGGGAGGCCTCTTCCGGGGCGACGACCTGATAGACAAGATGATGTACCTTGATTCGAAATTGATGCTCGCGGACATGTACCTTGTAAAAGTGGACAGGGCCAGCATGATGAACTCCCTCGAGGTCCGCTCCCCGTTCCTCGACCAGGAGGTCGTGGCGCTCGCCTCAAGGATGCCTTCCGCGGACAAGGTGCGCGGGCTTACGACAAAACGGACGCTCAGGCGGCTTGCGCTCAAGTACCTGCCCGAGGACCTCGTCTACAGGAAGAAGACAGGCTTCGGCCTCCCCATCGCCAGGTGGCTAAGGGAAGGGCGAATCAAGCAGGTCGAGGAAATGCTGGCATGCTCGACCGCGCCCTTCATAAATAGAAAGGCCGCCCTGGGGCTTCTCCGCGAGCATAAAAGCGGCGGCGCGGACAACTCGGGGAAGATCTGGAACCTCTACGTCCTGCTCCGCTGGTACGAGGGATATGGAAGGTAGGCTCGTCTCCGTAATAATACCGACCCACGATAGAAAAAGGCAGGTGCTTGCCTGCTTAGAGTCCCTCATGGACGCGGACTACCCTTCCTTCGAGGTCATCGTCGTGGATAACGCCTCCGGGGACGGCACTGCCGAGGCGATAGAGACCTCCTTTCCTTCTGTCAAGGTCGTGAGGCTCGGCCGGAATACCGGCGCGGTTACAGGGAGGAACGAGGGCATAAGGCACGCGAAAGGCGGCTACCTCTGTTTCGTGGACAGCGACAACCTCCTGCACAGGAACTTCCTCCGGGAGCTCGTAACGGCCGCGGAACGCGACCCCAGGATTGGGTTCGTGGGGCCCAAGATGTACTTCCGTTCCGACCCCCGGAGGATATGGTACGCGGGCGTCGAAATAGACCACCGCACCAGCAGGACGAGCTACAGGGGGCTTAACGAGATCGACACCGGCAAATACGACAGGGAAGAGGAGGTGCACCACATCCCCAACGTCTGGCTCGTGAAGCGGGAGGTCATAGACGCGATAGGCGGCATGGACCCCGAATATGTCATGACCTACGGCGAGGCGGAATGGGCGGCGCGGGCAAGGCTCGCCGGGTTCAAGGTGCTCTTCTGCCCGAGCGCGGTCGTATACCACGATATTCCGCTACCCGGGGAGAAAAAAGGGCTAAGGGCCAGGATAGGCTTTGACAGCCCATACAGGGTCTACTACGCGGCAAGGAACCGGGCGCTCTACATGAGGCGGTTTGCGAAAAGAGGCGACTACCTCGCCTTCCTCCTCCTCTACAATAACCTTTTCCTTATCTGGTACTGCGGCCTGCTTGCGGCATCCGGGCGGCTCGACCTCTTAAAGGCCTACATAAAGGGCTACGTGAGCGGGATTTCACGCGGGAGCGCGCTTCGGAAGACCTCGGCCTGAGGCCAGGGTCTTCCGGCAGGGAGAACATGGGAGAACGGATACTCGTCTGCATACCGAGCTATAGAAATCCCGAAAGGCTCAAGGAATGCCTCGGGCTCATCCGCTCCATCGACCGGCGTAACCGGACGGTCGAAACGCTCGTTGTCGATAGCGGCACCAACCCTGCCGAGCTTCATGAGGCAATCGGCCGGTTCGAAGGTGTAGCGCTTGTCACGATGGAAAACAGGGGATACGTGGGCTGCGTCAATGCCGGGCTCCGCCGGGCTATTGAAAACGGCTTCGACTACATGCTCGTCGTGACGGACGACTCCCGCGTGGAAAGCGGCATACTCGACGGGCTCATACCCCCGCTCGCGGCGGACGAGCGGGCCGCCATATGCGGGTGCAAGGTAATGCATCTCTCAAAAGACGGTGCGGGCGGGGTGAAGACGGTCGTCATGCCGGGCGGCTTTCTCGGGCACTGGGCGTTCCCCAAGAGCAGGAACCTGCCCGAGGACTCAACCGAGCTTGCCGAATGCGACTGGGTGAACGGGGCCGTTTTCGCCCTGAAGGTGCGGGTCTTCCGTGAATTGGGCCCCCTCGACGAATCGTTCTTCATGTACTTCGACGAGCTCGACCTGGGGCTCAAGCTCAAGAGGGCCGGCTACCATGCCCTTTACAACCCGCGGGTCAGCGTGGTCCACGAGTCGGGGAGCGGCTTCTACGGCATAACCTCGGGCAAGGGCGGCGCGTACGCGAGGTATTACCTTACAAGGAACGTTGCGCTACTGTATTACAAGACCTCCATCGCGAGCCTCCTTTATTTCATGCCGTATTATCTTTTTATTTCGGCCCTCCGCTCGGCCGTGCTGACCTTGAGGGGCAGGCCGGACTGCGGCCTCGCGGTGCTCCGGGGCGTGAAGGACTTCTTCGCGTGGAACCTGGGGCGGGGGCCTTATTAATTCGAAGAAAGGGAAGCGGGCTGAAGGCTGCCTTTGACGGGCCCTTTTTGCGGCTGGTTTGTTTATGGGTGCGGTAACTTCCTGGAAAAAGTCCTTGCTCGTGGAGGGCTGTCCGGTTTGCGGGGAGAAGGAGACTTCCCGCGGCTTCATGAACTTCGACAGGCTCCACAACCTTCCCGGCTCCTTTCCCGTTCGAGAGTGTTCCGGCTGCTCGTCCCTGTACCTCAAGGAGGCCCCGCCCGACCCCGCCGCGTATTATCCTGAGGGAGAATACTATTCCACCTACGAGAGCAACACGAGCGAGCTAAGGGCCAAAAGAAAGCTAATCGAGCTCTTCTACTCCGGCAACAGAAGCCTGGGGTTCGCCTATCTCCTTTTCTATCCGCTTAAGGGCAGGGTGCAGGGCATCCCGGATTACGTGCCGGGCGGCAGGGTCCTCGACATCGGCTGCGGGTTCGGCCTGCTCCTCGACCTCCTGAAGGAAGCCGGATGGGAGACCCACGGCATAGACGTAAGCGCAAGGGCCATAGAGCTTGTAAGGAGAAAGGGGCACAACGGGGTCTCCGGCGAGCTCAGGGCCGGGCGCTTCGATGCCGGGTACTTCGACGCCGTCATCATGAGCCATTTGATAGAGCACCTGAGAGACCCCCGGGAGTATCTCGCGCTCGCGCGCGAAATGCTCAAGCCCGGCGGCCAGCTCATTGTCCTTGCGCCCAATGCCCGGTCGCTCGGGGCCAGGCTCTTCGGCAGGGCATGGGCCCCCATCGAGACGCCGAGGCACCTTTTCGTCCCCTCGCCAAAGGCCCTTGTAAAAATGCTCCGGGCTGCCGGGTTCAGGGCCGAGTCCCTGAAATACACGGGCTCGAACTGGTCCCAGAGCCTCGATTATCTCCTAAACGGCAGGTATACGCCGGGGTCCGTCTTTTACAGGCCTTTCGTAAGCATACCCTTAGAGGCGCTCGCGCAGGCGCTGAATCTTCTCCGCCTCGGCGATTCATTCCAGATAAAGGCGAGAAAAGGGCCTTCCGATGCCAGATAGGCGGGGACTTTAAGAAAAGGCCTATCGTCCCCCGTGACCATCCTGCGCTTCCCCTCGCCCTCGTTATTCTGGCTCCCGGAAAGGGAGCGTACTGCGCATTCTGTATATCCCCGGCCTGACGCCGCAGGGCTCCTTGACATTTTGGCTGGGCACCTTTTCGTGGTCGAGAGCAGCGGCTTCGAG
The DNA here is from genome assembly GCA_015075075.1 of Deltaproteobacteria bacterium. Lineage (GTDB taxonomy): Bacteria > Desulfobacterota > GWC2-55-46 > GWC2-55-46 > GWC2-55-46 > UBA5799. The sequence goes on from JABTVA010000011.1 coordinate 76,256, forward strand.
GGCCCAATACCGAACCCGCCATTTTCTTTATTACCTGTATGCCGGGCGCTTCCCATGGCTTAGGGACGCGCACCCTTGCCCAGTCGGTTTTCCTCTATTTGGGCTACATAAGGGCTGCATGGCTGGAGTCTACTTCCTTTCGCGGCGCACCCTCGGCCTCGGAAGAGCGCCGTCGCTTGTTGCCGCCGGGTCTTGCCACGCTTAACCTGACATAATCCTTTCCGATGCCGACCGAGCCCCTCAACCCGCGCCTCCTTCCGTACCACGCCGGGGCGCCCGTGGCGCTTGCCATCGCGGTGCGTGTCATAAACGGCATGGCCCTCCGGAAAAACACCGCGCTCTTCGCTGTCGCCGTCCTCTTCCTCGGTTCCCTGGTTCGAGCCCAGTACTTCGTCCCGCAGCGCTCTTTCCTCATAGCGGCATATTCGGCCGCCGCCTTATGCGCTGCGAAAGCGGCGACCGGCAGGCGCGGCACGTGACGGCCCTCGTCCTGCTGGTCTTCTTCATGGTGAACATGTACTGGCTGGGGCTTTTCCTCTTCGACCTTGGCGACGCGTACGCGAGCAGGCTTGAGCCTGGGTTTTCGGATGCCGACCTCCTGAGGGCTTCGCTTCGACTTCATAAACGGGCTCAAGATGCTCCTGGCCCCGGAGCTTGCCAACTCATTCCCGGGTCTGAGTATTACAGGACCGCTTCCAATAGCGGCCCTCTTTTTTTTCATTTCGATTGCAGGGCTCGCCTTCCTTTCAAGGGAAGAGAGGGAAAGGGCCATCTTCCCCGGCATGGCAGCCGCGCTCTCCCTTTTCCTGGCCAAAGGAACCAAGGCCCCTTTCGACTCGATCGGGGAAGTCATATTCTTCGCACCCGTATACGACAAGGCTTTTCAGGAACCCCGCGTATTTTTGAGCTGGCAGCCGTCCTTGCCTTTCTTCGCCTCATCGGGATAGGGGTCGGGCTTAGATGGTGGCAAGCGCGCGTACTCATTCGCGTCATGGCTGTCGCAATGGCAATGCTGGCGGTATCGGGGGTCATTTACGGAAAACCGTTCTTAAGCGGCAGGTCGTTGAGAGCGGGGAAAAGCGCCGTATCGTCCCAGTTCAATTACGTGCCTGGCTATTATTTTGAGCTGAGTAGCGCATTAAGAGAGGACGAAGAGGCTTCAAGGATACTGGCCGTGCCCGCCTTTACCCGCCAGGACTGGTTTGTCGCTTACGGCTGGGAAAGGGGCTTCCTCGGCGGCGTTCGAACCTTCTGGTCCGGGAAGCCGCCTAATCCGGCCCATATATCCGGTAGCGCCGGGGTAAACCCTTTCGATTCAGCCATGAGCCCGGAGCTTGCGTTCATACCGCCGGAGGCCTGGCTGTGGCTCATGAGGGTCGGGGGCGTAAAATACGTTACACTCCACGGCGACACCGACTCTAAGCTCCTCCGTTCGTATGATAAAAGGCCCGAAGACATGGAGGGCATGTACAGGTTCATAAGGAACTCGCCGCATATCGAAAAAACAGGCGACTTCGGGCCAATAGAGCTATACGCGCTCAATAGCGAGCTAAGGCTTCCTAGGGTATATGCGTCCGAGGGGTTCGACCTTGTGAAGGAGATGCCTTTCGAGGAGTCCCTTCCCCTGCTTTCACTTATAAGCTCCCCATGAAAGGCCTTTAATCGCGTTTTCGACCCAGCAGCCCCAGGCAGTGCTCGAAAAGATGGAGGCTTCGGGCCTGGTCAGGGGTGTGCTCGCACCCTCTGATACCCTGTCCATGAAATCCTATTCCTCTCAGCCCTCCTTTGAAAGCAGGTCGGCCTTGAGCTCCTTCGTAATCTCCCTGTCTGCAAGGGGTCTCCCGGAGACCTCGTGTCTTTAACGACGCTGACCCTGGCGAATACAAGAAAATATCCTTCCGGGCGCGGCGCAGGAGAGGCCAGGCTCTCGGTTTCCGTGATGCCGAAATATCGCGAATTCGCGTTCAATGAAGACTTCACCGCAATGTCGGCGCGGATCCTCCAGGCCGGAAAACTCGTTTCGCTCCACGCGCCTGAAGACGATGAAGCAGGCACGCGGTTTCCGGACGACCGTTTCAGGGCCGTAAGGAGCGGGGGGAAGATACGCGTAATAAACCATTCGGCAAAACCGGCTATTGCGGACCTCGGCATCACCGTTATGCCGCTTTCCGATACTGAAGAGATACGGGCTTACATAAACGGGAAGGGGGCCATTGCAGGCAGCGCCAACGCCCCCATAGGCGCGCCGGCCCCGATCGACCTGGAATTAAAAGAGGTGCTCCTATTTCCGGGGAGTAACGACCTACGGATATACGTGAAGGAACCCGGACCAAGGGATGAAAAGAAGGCCCGCCCCCTTTTCGGCATCGGCAGGCTCCTTCGCGCATCGGTCCTCGAAAAGGACCTTGGGTTCCCGGAATACGGCGGCATTGAAAAAACCCCGTCAACTTCGCCTGAGGGCATAGGGTTTCTCCCCGGCGCCCGGTGCGTGGACGGATACATTGCAAGCTTTGCAAGGGACGCGGGCAGGATAGACCTTGAGAGGTATCCGGTCTTTTCGATGGACTATGCCTTTAAAGCGCGCCAGATGGAGGGAATAGAGGTCTCGTTCATGCTGGATACGGACGGGGACGGGAAGGCGGACGCATCCATCAGCAAGGCGCTCGCGGCCAGGGCATCAAGAAGGCCCGAAAGGTCAAGGACTGACGTAATGTCGCTCCTCCGGGCATATATGCCGGAGCTGAAGACGGCATACCTGACCGCAGTCGGCTTCATGGCCCATTGCGATAGTGACGAACGGCCCGGCAATGCTGATACGGATGGGCCCGGCTTCAGCCTCCGCTCAATGGCTTTTTTCTCCAGGCAATCGGAAAAAGAAAAAGAGGCGCACGACCGGGAATTGCCTTTGATCAAAGCGAACGGCGAGAAAGTCCGGCTTGAGCCGCGCGGGGACGGGCGCCTCCATGAGGGGACCTTTCAGCAGAGAGACGGCACGCAGCAGATCGAGGTCTTTGAAAAGGACGCTACGGGGGTATACTCCATCTCAATCGAGCCGGGACCCTTGAACGCTCCATTCTCCGGCAGCGCCCATGATGCGCCCGGCGCAGAGGGCAAAGGCCCGCTACTCGGATTCGAAAGGATTAACCCCGCGAGGCACGTGGTCCATGTAAGCGGGGCCGACAAGGGCTTCGCGCTCGCGTTCCTTGAGGCTTATCACCCGGGTTGGAGGGCCTATGTGGCAGGGCCAGGCCATGGCGATAGCGGTTCTATTTTGATAGAACGGCTCAGAAGCCGCGGGACCCGGGAGCTCGACATGCACTTCGTCGCGAACGGGTACGCGAACGGCTGGCTCGTGCCGGACGAGGCAATCGGGGACGGCGAGTTTACGGTAATCCTGGAGTTCAGGCCGCAGATGGCGATGGAGGCCGGGTTTCTCGCAAGCGCGGCCGGTTTGATATCGGCGCTGGCCTTTTCGCTCGGCAGAAAGGCTGGCGGATGAGCGCCCGGATGCTTATAAAGAGATTGCTGAAAAGAATTTTTTGGGGGAAACTTTCTGTAGAAAGGTTTCCCCCAGACCCCCTTCAAAGACTTTTAGTTCCTGAGAAAACCCCCGAAATCAGGGGGTTTTCTCAGGAAGAACTGAAAGTTTTTGGAAAGAGTTTGAGAGAAACTTTTTACAAAAAGGTTCTCTCAATAATTTTTCAGCAGCCTTTTAAGAGGCTTGCAGCTGACCTGGGCATCCTGGCCCTCTCCCTCTTCCTGTCCTATAATACCTACAAGGAAATAATGAGGGCATTAAGCCCGCTCTCGATGGAATTGAGAGACGCGCTCAAGGCCTCCTTTCCCGAGGCCCTGCTGATATTCGCCACCTGCTTTCTCCTTTCACGGCCGCTCTTTCGAAAGAAGCGCATGCTCTTCCTTATCTACGGCGCGGCAGTGAACGCCTTCTTTTATCTGAAGGGCGGCCCTTATCTCTTCGTCCACAATATCGGGCTGGCCTGGTTTGCCCTGCTTTCATGGGCTTTCTCCGCTTTTGCGAGGCTTGCCCTACGCACGGACGCGGGAGAAAATTTTCCGGCATGGGCGCGCGAGGCAAGGAGGCTCGCCTCCGACCTGCCGGGCGTCTTTTTTTTCCTTTTTTTCATATCCATCGCATCCTGCGGCGCGCTGGCCGTACTTCAGCATGGTCCGGCTGCGAAGACCCTGGCAGACGTCTCATATTTTCTCCTCCTATCAGGGCTCATAACCGAGTTCTTCGGTCCGGGCAGAGGGAGATGAATACTCCTGTGAGCCGCCCGGAGGCGGTCCGCATAGCCGCTCTTTTCCTTTCCGCGCTATGCATGGCGCTGCTATATACATGGCCGGTAATAACGGATATGTCCGGCTCATTCTACGGGTTCCCCTGGGACTCGCTCGGCTCCATCCACAGCTTCTGGTGGTTCAGGTTCGCGCATGAGAACGGCATCCCTTTCCGGGAGCACGCGTTCAGCTCGTATCCCGCCGGGGTCGACCTGTCGGACGCGCCATTTTTCTACACCTATTACCTCGCGGGCCTCGGGCTGACGCTCCTTACGGACGAGGTGGCCGCGTACAACATCATCAGGATCGCGAGCTTTCCGCTCCTTGCCGTTACCTCGTATCTCCTCATGAACCACCTGGTCCGCGACTGGCGCGCGAGCATGTTTTCGGCCCTGGCCTTCGCCTTCTCCCCCTTGCATACCGTCCGCCTCATGTCGCACCAGCCGAACCTCTTCTGGGCGCCCCTGCTCATATATCTCCTCCTCCGGACGCTCAGGGAGGGCGGGTTGAAGCTCCACGCGGCCTTCGGGTTCGCGCTCGGGCTGGCCCTCGTTGACAGCCCTTACTTCGCCTACTTCTTTGCGCTCCTTTCGCCCGTGCTTATCGCAATGGGCCTGAAATGGAAACTACCCCGAAGGGCCTCATTGACCCCGGCAGCCGTTAACATTGCCTCCTTCTCCGCCGCCTTTGCCGCCGCCGTCGTTCCGATGGCCCTTCCGGTTTTAACAAGCCTCGGCAAGGAAGTGGCCGAGATACGGACTATCGACCTGGCGCGCCCGCTTTCAGACCTCTTCGTCTTCTCGGCAAAGCCGCTCGATTACCTCCTCCCTTCGAGACACAACTTTTTTTTAGGCCAGTTCGTCCCCGACCTCGGGATGGGCGCCCTTAAGGGGCACAGGTATATCGAGCACACGCTGTATCTCGGCTGGACGCTCCTGGCCCTCGGCCTTTATGCCGTATACAGGGTTACTCGCAAAAATGGCGGGCGTATTCCCGGAAATACCGACAGGAAAAACGTATACGCCTTTCTCGCGCTGGCCGTTGCGGCAGCGCTCCTCTCGGGCCCGCCGTTTTTGCCCCTCGGCGGATTTAGCGTAGATGCGGTCACGAGAGAGGTCTCGGCGGAGCACAGGTTGTATCTCCCGCAATACTACCTCTTTCACCTCTTTCCATTTTTCAGGAGCTATGCCAGGCTCGGCGTGTTCGTAGGGCTCGGGGTCTCCGTACTCGCGGCCTTCGGTATGAAGGAACTGCTTGCCCGTACCAATTCCGCGAAAAAAAGGGCGGCCCTTCTCGGGTTTCTGGGCATGGTCCTCGCCGTCGAATTCGCGGAATTCCCGGGGTTCAGGATAACCAATGTCGATGTACCCGGCTGTTACGGCTTTCTCGCCGGGCAAGAAGGCGACTTCGCCGTAATAGAGTACCCGGTAGGCCCGCCCCATGACCCGTATACCTCATACGAGTACCTTTTCCATCAAAGAGCGCACGGGAAGAGGCTCGTAAACGGTAGCACGGGAGATGATAAAAAATTAAAGGACTTGTCCGATATCTCAGACCCGCGGACGCTTGACGCGCTGGCCGGGATGGGGGTGAATTATATCCTTCTCCACAGGCACAAGTACGAGAGGGGCAGCGAATACGCGGCAATGGACTGGATAACAGGGCTGCCGAGGGAGAAGCTCTTTCCAAAGGGCTATAACGACGGCAGGCCGCCCGACCTCTCGAAGGTGCGGGACCGGCTGAGGGAGGTCGCAGATTTCGGCCCGACGGTAGTGTATGAAATCAGGGAGGGCCCGTTCGAATCCGGGACGGACGGGATGAAGCCTTCAGTTCACATTTCTCGTATTGAAGAACCCTGAGTATTGCTTGTCTGTCTCGAGGATATGGTCCACGAGCCAGTTCTTGAGAAAGGTCATGGTCTCGATGCCTACTCCGAGCCCGCCCTCCTGGTGCTTTTGGGCGAATTGGGCGACCTTCCCGGTAAACCATTCATGCTCTTTCCTGTGCTGCTGCAGTCCTGCGTAGCCGAGCGAGGTCATGAGCTTCTCCTCTTCCGAGAAGTGGTATCTGGTATAGGCGATAAGCTCCTTCAAAATGCCGCCTATCACCTCGGCGGACTTGCGTTTCGCCATTGCGTCGTCCAATGCGCCCAGGAGGTCCACCAGCCTCTTATGATGCGAATCAAAAGCCCCGACCCTGACACTGAACTCCTCTTTCCATTCAAAAAGCGCCATTATCCCTCCGGGAATTGATCTCAGCGGAACCGATATTTTGTGGTTTAAGACCCTTATCGGATGCCGCTGCCCGGTCCTTTAACAGCTTGCTGAAAGACTCCGTTTTTATCCAGGCTCCCGAAAAGCTCCGTATGCAAGGCCCCCGTTGGAACAGGGGAACTGGGAATGAGGCGTACTTTCCGTGTACGCCGGAGTGTCAAGCGACGTAGTCTTCGACGCGGATGGACTTTTTCAGCAGCCTGTTAATCGGTTGCTGACGGCGCGGATGGGAAAGGCCCTTTACACGAAATAAAGCCGCGTGTATAATGGCCTGGCGGCGGGCGCCAGGCACGCTTTAAGTCGTTCGGGAAGCCCGGGCCGGGCAGTTTTAACGGCACCGCCGAATATTCATGGGCAACCTCTAAAAATCAGAGATTTTTCCCGCTTTTCCCGGAAGGCCGGGAATAAAAAGCGGAGCATATATGACAATATGTGAGCATTTTTATTCCCGTAACTACGCAGAGTCCGGGGAAAAGATCAATTTTTAAGTTGCCTACAATCAAAAGGGAGCGCAGCATGAAAAACCAGAAAGGTTTCGTCGAAATCCTGATCCTCTTTGCGGTAGGCGTTGCGGCGATGGCCGCGTATTCCTTCTATCTCAATTAAGATGGCGGCTGCGGGTTCAGGCCAGGGCAGCCTGTTTTTCCGGGCTGCCGCCTGAGGTATTCAGGCCATTCAGGCCCTCAATGCCTCCAGGTGCGCAATCTACCCACTCCACGCCTCTTGCGACCGCCTTTATGGCCGTCTGCAGCACGAGCCCGCCAGACCCCTTTTTTATTATTCCGCAGACCGGCGGGCCGGGAAGGTGCTGGGCCGGATTTTTTCCTTCTCCGTAGACCAGGAGTATCCTGCCCGGAAAGCCCGAGCCGATAATGCCCGGCAGGGTTGCCGGGTCTGCCACAACGATATCCGGCCTGGCCCTGAGGGCTGCCTGAGCCGGGTCTTCGCCAACCGGAGCCAAAATCGTTTCTATCCCCCCGGCGCAGTCCAGGAGGTCCGTTAATTCCCCGGAATACGGCCCGTCTCCAAGCGACACCATGACGCGTATCATTGCCGCTCCTTTCCTGGCGCTCCTGGCGCTCGTGACCAGCCGTATTCAGTCTGCTCTTCCCTAAAGCAGGTCGGACGGACATCCCGCGTGGTCGGTAGCTATCGCCCTCAGCTTCATGAGCGCTTTCTCTTCTATCTGCCTTACGCGCTCCCTGGTGACCCCGAACCTCCGGCCTATGACCTCGAGCGTTTTTGGTGCGTAGTCGCCTATGCCGAACCTGAGGCTTATTATCTTTTGCTCGTTCTCGTCCAGGAGGCTCAGCCAGCTCGCCACCCTTTCGGCCCTCCTCGACTCCTCTATGAACTCGACCGGGGCCGGGGCTGCCTCGTCCTCCATGCTGTCGAGGACGTTGCAGTCCGATTCGTCCTGGCACTGGGACTCGAGCGATACCGTCCTTTTCTTTATCACCTCGAGCCTTTTCACGTACCGCCCGGAAAGGCCCGTCTTTTCCGACAGCTCGGAGGCGCTCGGGTCCCTGTTAGAGAGGACCCTGAACTCCCTCGCCGCCCTCTCCACCTTCGAGATGTCGGTCACGATGTGTATGGGGAGCCGTATCATGCTGCCCTTGTTGGCGAGCGCCCTCTCTATCGTCTGCTTTATCCAGTAGGTCGCGTAGGTCGAGAACCTGCATCCTATCGAGGCCTTGAAGCGCTCGGCAGCCTTTATGAGGCCTATGTTCCCCTCGTCTATGAGATCCTGTAGCTGAAGCCCCCTGTTGACGTATCTCTTGGCTATGTTTACGACAAGCCGGAGGTTTGACTCTATCATCTTCCTCCTGGCCTCCGCATCCCCCCTGGCGATCCTCCGGGCAAGCTCCCTCTCCTCCTCGGCGGAGAGGAGCTTGAACCTCTTTATCTCCCTGAAATAGATGTTTATGGAATCTGCCGGCGCGTATGCCGCCCCGTTCCCCTCGCCCTCAGCCGCGGCCGCGCCCGCCGCTCTGGACGGCTCTTCCTTAAAAGGCATGGGCCATGACGGGCCCGTTTCGTTGTAGAAGGCCTTGCCCGCCCCGTTCCCCGACTTCCTCGTCCTTGCTTCCTGTCTCAGCATCTCAATCCTCCTTCATGGCTGTACTGCCCTTCCAAAATCAGTTCCACTATCGCCGAATCAGGCAGCGGCATCGTAAAGAGCAGCCCGGATGAAGACCCGCCCTTGCCGCCGTTACCGGACCAGACCACCTCCGCCTGCTTGACGAGGTTCAGGCAGAAGCCCGCAAGGGCCAGCCCGATGGTCGAGCCGGGTTCGAGCATCTCCCCCGGGTACCTTATCCGCATCCCGCTCCTGGATATGTCCTCCGAAAGCGCCTCCATATCGAGGCCGTGCGCCGAAACCGATACGGCGCGTCCGTACATCGTCTGCCTCGCCTCAGTCCTGCCGCTTACACGCGCGCTGGTCATGACGCGCTCGACCGAGGCAAGGAGGTCCTTCACCCTGAAAGGCTTCACTATGAAATGGGCGTTGGCCGCGCTCGCCGCTTCCAGCCCCTTCCTGTCGCCCCCGGTCATGAATAGAAACCTCTGCCTCAAGTCTTTGTTCAGGCCGACCGCCCTGCCGTAAAATCCCATGCCGTGCAAGCCCGGCATGTCCATGTCCGTGAGCACGAGGTCCCAGCCTTCTCGAACGAGCCCGAGAGCCGCTTCCCCGCTCGGGGCCCGTCTCACCTCGAAACCGGCGGACTCGAGGATCTCCGAGCAGACCTCCAGCATCGTCTCTTCATCGTCGACTACGAGCGCCTTCAAGGGAGCCTCCGCTTAAATCCAGTTTGGTGGGTTGCCGGAACAGGTGCGTTCCGCACTGAATTAAATAGCAACAAGCGTGCCAGAGAAAAAGAATCAGGAATTGAAAGATATTCAGGCAGGTCTTCTTTTTGGAAATGAAAATGGCAGGGAATTTACCAGTGGGGTCGATAAATTATTTACCAGCATGGTAAATTTTTTATCGGCAAGACATGAGCCCTACTCCTTGTTAAGCCCGTACTTTTTTGCCTTTTCCCGGAGCGTGAACCTCGAAATGCCGAGGGTCCTTGACGCATGGGTGATGTTCCAACCGGTCCTCTGGAGGACGGTCATGATGTGGGCCTTTTCGAGCTCTTCGAGGGTCATCTCGCTTGAGTAGCCTTTTACAAGCGGCTGGTTTTCCGCGTGGTGCGGGGCCGGGGCGCTGATATTAAGGTGCTCGGGGCCTATGTCATCCGGCCCTGCCAGTATGAGGGCCCTTTCGACCACGTTCTTAAGCTCCCTTACGTTCCCGGGCCAGTCATAACCGAGAAGCAGGTCTATAGCGCCCTCTTTAAGCCCTTTTTGCCTTGAACCGGCGCCGTTCTCTTTCAGGAAGTGCCTTACTATGGGCAGAATGTCCTCTTTACGCTCCCTGAGCGGAGGAAGGCTCACGACCATCACGTTCAGCCTGTAGAAGAGGTCCTCCCTGAACCGCTTCTCCCTGACCATGTTCCCGAGGTCCAGGTTCGTGGCGGCTATTACGCGGACGTCCACCCTCTGGTCCTGGACCCCGCCGAGTTTCCTGAAGGTCCTGTTCTCAAGCACCTGAAGGAGCTTGGGCTGAAGCCTGAGGTCCATGTCCCCTATTTCGTCAAGGAAGATGGTGCCCCCGTCGGCCAGCTCGAAGAGGCCTTTTTTGGCCTGGCGCGCGTCCGTGAAGGCCCCCTTCTCGTAGCCGAACATCTCGGCCTCCATGAGGGTATCCGGTATGGCGCTGCAGTTGAGCTTGATGAAGGGCCCTTCCCGGCGGCTGCTCGAGTAGTGTATGGCGTTCGCCACGAGCTCCTTCCCTGTGCCCGTCTCGCCGGTAATGAGTACCGACGTGCTGGAGGTCTTGGCTATGGTGGCAATGAGGGACTTGAACTCCGCGAGGGTCGCGCTCTCGCCTATCATCTCGGGACAGAGGCCCCGCTCTTGAGCGCCCGCCCTCTTTCCGCTCTTTACGGCCCTCTCCGAAAGGCTCCTCTCGACGGCGTAAATAATGGAACGGGCCATGTTCCCGGGCTCGACCTGGCCCTTTACAAGGTAGTCCTGCGCCCCCTCCCTCACGGCCCTGACCGCGAGGTTCTCGTCCGAAAGGCCGGTAAGGAGCACTATCGGGAGGGCAGGATAAGCGCCCTGGAGCGCAAGGAAGGTAGAGAGCCCAGAGGAGTCCGGCAGGTTCAAGTCCATGAGCGCAACGTCCGGCTGCCGTTCGGAGAGCCTTTCCTTGGCTTCCGCGAGGTTTACGGCCCGGGTGAGGACGAACCTCTCCCCGGAGCCCGAGTCCGCGAGCATCTCCTTAAGGAGGCGCGCGTCCGGGTCGCTGTCCTCTATGAGCAGTATCTCTATTTTCTGCATCTCCCTCACCCCGGCGGAAGCTTCACGGTCGAGAACCAGAAGTCCTCGACGGCCTTGGCTATCATCATGAACCGGTCCACGTCCGCCGGCTTGGTTATGTATGCGTTCGTATGGAGCCCGTAGGCTGCCATGACGTCCTTTTCATCGGCGGAGGACGTTAGCACCACGACCGGTATGCGCCTCGTCTCCGGGTCGGCCTTTATCTCGGAGAGGACCTCCATGCCGTTCATCTTCGGGAGGTTCAGGTCAAGGAGGATGAGGTCCGGCCTCGGCGCGTTACGGTGCCTCCCATTCCTCCTCAGGAACTCGATGGCTTCCTCCCCGTCCGCGGCCAGGTGCATTTTATTGGCCACCTTGGCCTCCCTGAAGGCCTCTATCGTAAGCCGGACGTCGTAGGGGTTGTCCTCCACCATGAGTATTTCAATCGGCCTTGCAGGGAGGTTCTTATTCATCGGACGCCTCCCTCAGGGGTATGGTGAAATGGAAGGTCGAGCCCTCCCCCGGCGCGGACTCCACCCATATCCTTCCGCCGTGGTTCTCGACCACCTTCTTGCATATGGAAAGCCCGATGCCGCTCCCATGTAACTCGGTCTTTCCGTGGAGCCGCTGGAAGAGCTCGAATATCCTCTCCGAGTATTTCGGGTCTATGCCGATGCCGTTGTCCTTTACGGAAAATTGCCATTCCCGTCCGTTCAGCGAGGCCTTTATCGTTATTACGGGCGTTTTCCCGCTCCTGTATTTCACGGCGTTCGATATGAGGTTCATGAAGAGCTGCTCTATCTGAGACGAATCGGCCATGATGGTCGGAAGCCCCTCGTATCTCAAAACGGCCCCGCTCTCGTCGAGGAGGGCCTTCAGGTTCGCCGTCGCGCTCCCGAGCGCCTCCTTGCAGTCGACTGGCTTCAGGGCCTTCAACCTCCCCACCCTTGAATAGGAAAGGAGGTCGTTTATGAGCCTCTGCATCCTCCCGACCCCGTCAACGGCATAGGAGATGAACTCGTCCGCCTCTGCGTCGAGCCTCCCCTTGTACCTCCTGGAAAGGAGCTGTATGTAGCCGGATATGACCCGCAGCGGCTCCTGGAGGTCGTGAGAGGCCGAGTATGTGAACGCCTCGAGCTCCTTATTCACCCTTTCGAGCTCGCGGGCCCTCTCCTCGAGGTCCTCGTTCATGCGGGCCATCGCCTCCTCCGCCTTTTTCCTTATCTCCACCTCGAAAGCGAGCCTCTGGTTCACTTCCTTGAGCTCCGCGGTCCTCTCGTCCACGAGCTCCTTCAAGTGCTCGCGGTAGAGGTTAAGCTGCTCCTCGGTCCTCTTCCTGTCGGTTATGTCCTGCACCGTTCCGACCAGCCGCGCGACCTTTCCCCTACCGTCAAGGACCGCCTCGCCCTGCTCATGGACGACCCTAAGGCTTCCGTCAGGGAGGACTATCCTGTGCTCGAGCGAATAGGCGGTCCCGTTTTTAAGCGACTCGTCTATGCTCCTCTTCACGGCCTCCCTGTCCCCGGGATGGGCGAGGCCCAGCAAGGAATCATAGGAGGGCCTGAGCCCGCCAGGGCCGGCCCCAAAGACCCTGTACATCTCGTCAGACCAGGACACCTCGCCTTTCACCATATCCCAGTCCCAGCTCCCCATGTGCGCTATCATCTGCGCTGTCGCGAGGTTCGCCCTGCTCTTCCTCAGGTCCTCCTCGGCCAGCCTCTTCCCGGTTATGTCCCTGTCTACGCCCCTGTAGCCCGAGAACTCCCCGGTCGGAGAGAAGACCGGCGTTCCGCTCGTCTCGACGACGACGCGGGCCCCGTCCTTTCTTATGTTGACGTTCTCGAACAGGACCAGCGGGCTCCTTTCCGACGCCGCCTTTTCAAACCCGGCCCTGACCCTTTCGGCCTCCTCGGGCTCCATGAAGTCCCAGGGGGCCTTGCCAAGCACCTCGCTCGCCCCGTATCCGAGCATGTCCCTGACCTTCGGGCTTACGTAAGTATAGCGGAGGTCCTCGTCCAGCTCCCATACCAGGTCGCTCGAGGTCTCGACGAGGCCCCTGAATTTCTCATCACTCCTCCGTAGCTCCTCCTCTGCCGCCGACCTCTCCTCTATCTCGGCCCTGAGCATCTCGTTGGCCACTTCCAGGCTCCTGCCCTTTATCCGGGCGGACTGGGCAAAATATATGAGGGAGGCCAGGAAAACCGACACAAGGGAGCCCATGCCGAGGACTACCGACGGTATGACCGAAACTATCGAGGAAACGACATCGTCTCCGGGCCGCACCCTAACCGTCCAGGCGGCGTTCAGAATATTGAGATCCAGGCTTTCAGCCAGCTCGCCATCAATATCGCCGCCGTCCGCATAGAGGACCGTGGCGCCGCTTAAGACCGCCACGGAGTGCTGGGGAAGCTAACCCTCTTTTCCGGACAATGATATCGCCCCGAGGCTCTAGCCGAGTCGGAATACGCCGAGAGCGCTCCGGCTGAATACCGTCTACGCGTACCGGCACAGGACACGATTTCTGTGTCACCTCTAACTCGACAGGCCGGAGAGGGCCAGGCCGCCATCCACGCTTACACCCTTCCGCATGGGCGCTGACGGCCTCAACCGCCTCTGGCCGAAAAACCGGCCGTCGCCGAAGCGGGTAAAGACGCCGCCGTGAGAATGACCAACACGCTCCGCGGCCAGTAGCTCTTCCCATTCCCGCCACTTTGTCTCTTCCCCGGCTTCCGGCCTCCCATCTCGGGCAAAGCTCCGCAAGGCCTCTGCCCTGAGGCCCATTTTCGTCCTGGCAAGCCTTTACTGGAAGTGGCTTTTAATGCGGTATGGTGGGCGGGCCGGCCTTCTCGAAATTGAGGCTCGCGCCAGACAGGAAGTCGCCCGGAGGCGCGATGAGGAACGCAAGGGACGAGGCCCATCTCTTAAGAACGCGTATTTGAGCCGGGTATTTGGGGGTTCGTGCAACGCCAGAAGAATTACTGTAGCACCTTTCCGTTTTGTCAAGCGCAAGAAACCGGGCGCCCACCCTGCCCCTGGTCGATTTAATCTTGATATCCGGCCACTTACAGCGTAGCCGGTGAAACCTCTTTTTTGCCTAAAGGCGGGCGGCATGGCATCCGATAGCCGTTAAGGCTTATAAGGCCAGCTATCTTTACACGCCTTGGATTCTTCAGGAGGCAGATATCATGATGGTAAGATGGAAGAGCAGCTCTCTACAGGGTCTGGTGGCGGGCTTAGCACAGGGAGCTTTTCGCCAGGTTCGCCAAGCTCGTGGCCGCGATGGAGCACGGGCGCGGGCGGGAAGAGATAGAGGAACTTTACGAGTTCATGGAGAACTATCTGGGAAGGCACTTCCAGGCCGAGGAAGCCGCGATGGACCGGATAGGCTATCGTATGACGAACACACCGGCAAACTGAGAAACTACTCGAGGAGATAACGGCCTTGAGGGCCGAATTCGAGACCGGGGCCAGGCTCTCCCTCGTGCTCAAGGTGCAAAGGCGCATAATCGACTGGTTCATGAACCACATAGGGAACATGGACAAATCGCTCGGCTCGTATCTCAGGGCAGAGGACCTCAAGCACCAGCGGATCGTCGTGAACTGCTGAGAAACGGAAGGGCTGCAAGCTGAAACCAAGAGAGATCCACAATCCATTTTTCGAGACATTAAAGGCGTCCCTTTCCAGGGACGCCTTTTTATAACAACCTCTAAAGTGGAGATTTTCCCTTTTCCCGGAAGGCCAGGAATAAAAGCAGAGCATATATGACAATATGAGCATTTTTATTCCCGTAACTACACCTGAAGTCCGGGGAAAAGATCAATTTTTAGAGGTTGCCTTATTTTACCTCTATGAATTCCGCATGGGCCGGGTAATAGAGCCCCTTCCTTATTTCCCTTTTCTCACCGCCTTTTCTGAGCGCCAGCTCGTACTTTTCGAGCTGCGGCCTGTACCTTTCGCGCTCGCTACGGAAGAACTCTTCGAGCGAGCCGCCCTCGTGCGCCCCGGTCTTGTAGTCTATCACCCAGCGCGCGCCGTCCTCGTCCACGAAGGTCCGGTCTATGACCATGTGCGTTATTCCGCCCTCAAGAACCGCCGTCACCGGTAGCTCGGTCCCTGCGCCGTCCCTTTTCGAGAGTATCCAGCGCCCCCTGGGGTCGGATACGGCCTTGAGGAGCGTCCTTAAGCCTTCCCTGGCGGCTTCCCCGGCCTCCCTGGCCCCGAGGCCGAGAGAGCGGAGCATGGCCTTGAGGCGCGGCTCCTCTCCCTCTATCCGCCCTTTCCCCCACTCAACCAGCCCTTCCCTTGCCATGCGGCAAAGGTACCTGTGGACGACCGTCCCCATGTGGCGTATGGTCTCGCCTGCCCAGTAGAACTCGGGCTCGGTCCGCTCGACTGACTTTTCGACGCCGTCTACGTGCACCGGAGGGGCGGGCTCCGGCAGCTCCCATGAGAGCGGAAGCCTTTTCCTCGTCCGCGTCAGGGCGCATCCCGCAAACACCCCTTCACCGGTCCTTTCGATAAACCTGCCTTCGCCTATCGCGCGGGAGATCTTCGACAGGAAAGACCTCGGGGTAGCAACAATCTCCCCGTCCCCGCCCTCCTTTATGTGGCCTATGAGGTGGAGCGATTTGCGGGCCCTTGTGGCGGCAACGTAAAGGAGGCGCATCTCTTCCAGCTCGCGCTTCTCCCTCATTTTGCCGGATAAATATTCGTAAATGACAGACCCTTCCTTCCCGGTCCCCGGACCAGGCGCAAGGAGGAGGTCTCTATCCCTTTCAAGCCAGATGAGAAGGCCCCTGTCCTCGTTCCGAGGCCCCTTCCCGAGCCCCGGGATAATGACGTTGTCGAATTCAAGGCCCTTGGCCTTGTGAACGGTCATTATCTCCAATGCGGCGTCCTGGCTTCCTCCGCCGGAATAGAGGTCTTCAATCCTCCTCTCGAGCTCGGCCATGGAGGCGCGGCCCGGCCCCTCGACCGACTTCAGGAGCTTGAAGAATTCCCGGGCGTCATTCATGGCGCCCTCGTCCCCGGCTGCGCCAGGCCCTCCGAGGCCTATCCAGAGGCCGCGGAGCACCTCGGAGGGCGGCCTCCTGCCCCAAAGCGAAAGCGCCTTACCGGTCTTTTCAACGAACCCGGAAAGCCTTCTCCTTCCGTCCTCGGAAAGGGCGTTGAGCCTTTTCCCGTCAGTGGCAAGCTCACGGACAGGCGTAGAAACGTCTCCGACGCAAAGCGAGTGGAGGTCTGAAAGGGCAAGGCCGCACCAGGGCGCGCGTAGACACGCAAGCCACGCCACCCTGTCAAGGGGGTGTTCGAGCGCCTTCAGAAGCGCCATCAGGTCCAGTATAACCGGCCTTTCTGAAAGCGGGTCTATGTCCCTGGCCCTGAACCGTATCCCGTTATCCTTCAGCGCCTCTACAATGCAGTCCACATGGGCCCTCGACCTGCATAGTATCGCGGCGGATTCGTTTTCAGGGAGCCTCTTAAGGACGGCGATAACGTGTCCGGCCTCAAGTCCGTCGTCCCTTTCACGCAAAAGCTTTAGCTCCACGGCGCTCTCCGGGACGGCCCCCCTTGCCGCTTCGGAAGGCGCGTAAGTAACCCTGCCGGTAAAGACGTCCTCGTCCACTGGAAAGGCCGGGCCCAGTGTTTGGTTCACCCATTCCACTAAGCGCTCTGACGACCTGAAGTTCCGTGAGAGGGTAAGCGGGATAAGCCTTACCTGGCCTATGCCCTCTTTCCTTGCCCTTAAAAAAAGGCCGACCTGGGCCTCCCTGAAAAGATAGATGGACTGCATGGGGTCGCCGACCACGAAAAGGGTCCTGCCGTCGCCTTCGGTCCATCCCCTCGTGAGGGCCTCTAAAAGCGAAAGCTGTGTCTGCGATGTGTCCTGGTACTCGTCCACGAGTATGTGCTGCACCTTCATATCCAGCGCGAGCATGAGGTCCGTAGGCTCGCCTTCAGTGCCGAGGGCCTTGAGGGCCGAGAGCGCGACGGCCTGGAAATCCGCCTTCCCGGCCTCGGCAAAGACCCTGTTTAGCTCCCTTTCCGCAACCGGTAGAAGCCGCATGAGCGCGAATAGCGTCTCCCTTTCTTCTTCCGGGAATTCCGGGACGGGAAGCGCCCTTACCCTTCCGAGCGCCTTCAGAAGCTTCTCGTTTCCTGAGAGGGACTCAAGGAGCTCCTGGAATTCCTTTTTCATCGCAGCGGAAAAAGGGTCGCCGTTGGGAAAGCCGAGCTTCACGTTCACGCCTTTCGGCTTTCTCCATCCGTCCTTCCCTGTAAGGAGGAGCTCCTGTATGCCCTTCCAGAGCGGAAGCCCTTCCGCTTCCGTACCGGGGAGCCTTTCAAGACCGGACAGGCCCGGGATAGCGCTCTTTTCATTTGAGATATTTTTCGCCGCGTGCCTCGCTGAGCGCAGAAGCGCGCCTTCGAGCCCTTCCGGGAACTCCGCCGCCACATCCCGGAGCTCCTCCTCCACGAGCCTCTTAAGCGAGCCTTCGAGCAGCGCCCTCATCCCCTCGTCGGTAATGTCCCGTTCGAGATGCCGGAGCCACTGGTCGCGCTTCCCGAGCATCATTACGAGCCTTGCCGAGAGCGCCCTTACCGAGTTGTCGAGGTGGCCGAGAGCGCTCCTTACAGAGCCGCCGTCAGGCCCTTCGTCCTCGACAAGGGCTATGGTCCGCTCGGTAGCCTTGGAATACAGCTCTTCCGGCTCGTCTGTTATGGAGTAGTCCCCGAGCCCGGAAAGGAGCGGCATCTGCCTCGCCAGAACGGATGAAAACGAGTCGATGGTCTGCACCTTGAGCCTTCCGGGGTTTAGAAGAAGGTCCCAGCCCATTTCCCGGTCCCGCCTAAGCGCTGCCGCCGCGAGCCCGAGGGTCTTCATCTCATGAAGCTTTTCGGATGCGCACCCTTCCGAGGCCTTCCTTATGGCCCCGATAATCCGCGAGTGCATCTCGCCGGCGGCCTTTCTCGTAAAAGTGAGGGCGAGTATCCGCTCTGGCTTATCTACCTCCGAGAGGAGCGCGAGGAACCTCTGCATGAGGAGCTCGGTCTTCCCGGACCCGGCGGGCGCCTGCACCGCGAAAGAGGCGGAAACATCAAGCGCCCTTTCCCTTGCGAGCATGTCGTTATCGGTCGTCGTCGCTACGCTCATCCTCCCCTTCCTCGCTCGTAACGGGCAGAAGCTCCGCGACCCTGCAGAACGCCGGAAGCTCGCAGTAACGGCACGCGCTCTCGCTCCCCGTAGCGCCGCCGTTCGGGTCGATTTGGGCTTGCCCGTCCATGAAGTCTCTTGCGAGCCCTTCGAGCGCCGTCTTCCAGAAATCCATGAGCCCGTCCCAGTCCTTCCCCTCCGCCTTTTTCCTGAAATTGCCGTCGGACTCAAAAGGCTTTATGCCGGGAAGCACCTCGTATTTGGATATGCCTACGAACCTCAGCTCGCCGGGCACGAGCCTGGCAAAGGAGACCCCGGAGAAGTTCCCTCCCGCGCTGTAAATAAGGAGCTGCGGCTCCTTCGGCCTCTCCGTAAGCCAGTCGTTGCGGGAGGCTTTTCCGCTTTTATAATCTATTACCAATTCGCTTCCGTCTTCGAGCTCGTCTATCCTGTCCACCCTGCCCCTGAGGGCCAGGCCTCCTATCTCCATTATCCTCTCGGCCTCGACCGCCTTTACCCTGAACCGGGCCCCCCTCTTAAGCTCCACCTCGACCCAGCCCCTTAGGAGAGATACGAGCCTTTTCCTCTCAAGCTCGAAGAAGCGTTTCTTGAACGGGGGCTCTATCCTCGCCTCCTTCATGGCCTCGTCAGCTATATTCTCGACATACCCGTCGATCTCTCCCCTTTCATAAAGCTCCTTAAGCCTCTCCGAGCCCTCCACCTTTTCCCAGTAGCTTAAGCGCAGCGTGTATCCACCTTCCCTTGCCTCCGGCTTAAGGCCCGCTCCGCCTCAGGCATGGCGCTGCGCAGGCACTGTGGATGGCAAAGGCCCTGAAAGGAGCAGAGGACTGGTTCTTTACTAATATCTGCGTGCCGCCCCGGATGAGCGCCTTCTCCTCGTCCGAGACCGGGATAGGCTCGTAGGCGGGCGCGTCTTCAGGCCTTCCCATAGGCCTGCCGCCGCATGGTCTTCAGTACCGACGAAGCCTCAATCTTCGAGTCAGCCAATCGCCGGGGAGGCCTGAAGAAGGGGCTCACCCTTCGTTCCTTTTCATCGGAAAGCAGGGATAGCTTACTATGACATTTCAGGGCAAACGGATAAGCCTTTCAACAGCGGCCTTCGCAAACGGTAACTCCTTTTCGCTCGACGAACGCGGAAGCCTGTATTCCCACTGCACCCAGATCGGTATGAAGGGGTTCAGGGGAGGCTCCCCAATAAGTATGCTCGTGGCAGCCATTATCCATGTCATGTCAAGGACATGCCCGAGGATTCAGGAGGCCCAGCACCTGTATATTGCACTCCAGGGGTCTCAGGCTGGTGTATAATAGTTTCCGATGCAAGGGCAGCGAGCCTTTGCGCTGCCTCGGCACCGGTCACCCTGCCGAGTATGTCGTCGAGGGCTTGAAAGCGCTTTCAGTACGGAGTTCAGGCCTTGTGGGCCTGGAACTCCGTACTCGATAGCTTGATGCCCGATAGCCACCCCGTTTTCCTCAAAAGTTCGGTAAATGACCTGGCCCATCCCGAGGGGAGGTCCTTCTGCCGCGAACCCCTCAACCACTTGAGCCAGGCATCCGCCCTCTTTTCGAGACTGGCGGCCTTGTAGCGCCCTGCCATCGACTTAAGCTCCTCGATGGAAAGAGCGCACCTGTTATCGTCTTTCAGGGCATGGTCGAGCCTCGCGCTCTCGCTCGAACCTCCGTCCGCGAAATAAGAAGACCTGAGCACCCGGCATATCAAATCGAGCTCCGCCTCCTTCTCGCCAATGGAAAGGAGGTCGAGCGCGGACCTTACGAGCAGTTCGCGGTCAAGTGGCGTTCCGAGCGAGATATTGAAGACCTCCCTTTCACCGGCCCAGGGGAGTACCGACGCGGGGGAAAGCTCCGAGGAAAACTCCCTCAGGACCGCGTCCCTGTACCTTTCAAGCCCCGGCACGATGAAACCCAGCCTCATGCCCGGCTTCAATACATCGCGCGCCCACCTGGCCGCCTGCTCGGTTTCCTCGTCCTCGCTCTCGTACGCCCTTACACTGACCTCACCGGGCGCGGTCGCGTCCTCGCCCGGCCAGAAAGAGACACTGGTGCCTGCGGATTTGAGGGCAAGTACGAGCCCGGAAAAAGCCGGGCTCATCTCATCGAATCCCGCCATTATGACCTCAGCCGGGAGGGCGTGACCGCCCTTCCTAATGAGTCCAGCGGCCCTTGAAGGTATGACGGACGCGTCAAGGAAGCCGAGCCTTTTAAGCTCGTTCTCATATGCGGCGGCCCACCGCTTGAGGGCCCTGGCCTCCTCCGTAAGGTATATCTCTTCCGGGAGCCGTATCCCGTACTCGTTTATAAGCCCGTATGCCTCATAGGACTTCCTTACGACCGCCGGCCCCATGTCCCCGTTTCCGGGCCAGCCGGCGGAAACGGTCTTCTCCCAGAGCGCAAGCGATGCGGCGCTGCCCAAGACCGGCCCTGGGCCGCGCTCTTCCCAGAAAGAGGCGGCCCAGGAGGAAAGCGGCATTACCTCCGGCGTGGTCCAGCAAAAGAGCCCCTTACTGGCCATCTCGCGGTCGAAAGCTGCCCGGAGGTGCCTCGAAAGCCTCAAGTTCGCCGTGAGGACGACAGCCCCATCTTCCATGGAGCCTATAAGCCTTTTTACGCGCTCGTCTATCACATCGGACAATATACTATTAAAAACCGCCAAATCAAAACCGAATCAGCCCGCCCGATACCCAGCATTTGTGTTGACACTAACGGCTCCTTGTGTTAAAAATTTCAGATAACCTTCCTCTTTTCAGCACTATCCATGGTGGACGTGGCTCAACGGTTAGAGCACTGGACTGTGACTCCGGGGGTTGGGGGTTCGAATCCCCTCGTCCACCCCATTTTTTTCCCTGAAATCCCTGTGTTTCAGCTTGTTTTCCGGCATATCAGCACCTCTTTTCTGGAAAAATGCCTTTTCCGTGGTAAAATTAGGGTTTGAATTCCCGCCCTTTATTGTACCCGTGGGGCCTTAGACCCGCTCGAAAGAAAGGAAAATAGTCATTGAAAAAGGACCGGACCGACGAAATCGAAACCCCATCCCCGAACGCGGCATACGACGAGAAATCCATTAAGGTGCTCGGGGGGCTCGAGGCCGTAAGGAAGCGGCCCGCCATGTACATTGGCTCGACCGGCGCCATGGGCCTCCACCACCTCGTCTACGAGGTAGTGGACAACTCCGTGGACGAGGCGCTCGCGGGCCACTGCAAGAACATCGACGTTGTCATACACGAGGACTCTTCCGTAACGGTCGTCGACGACGGAAGGGGCATACCCGTAAAGATGCACCCCGAGAAGAAAAAGCCCACTGTGGAGGTGGTCCTTACTGAGCTCCACGCTGGCGGAAAGTTTGAGAACAAGGCTTACAAGGTCTCGGGCGGCCTCCACGGGGTCGGCGTGACGGTCGTCAACTTCCTCTCCGAATGGGTCGAGGTGGAGATAAAGAGGGACGGCCAGGTCTTCACCCAGAGATACGAGCGCGGAAAGCCCATAAAGCCGCTTGCCGTCGAGGGCAAGACCAAGAAGACCGGCACTCAGATAACCTTCAAGCCCGACGCCCAGATATTCGAGACTACCGAGTTCAGCTTCGACACACTATCCCAGAGGCTGAGGGAATTGTCGTTCCTCAACGCCGGCATACGGATTACGATAAAGGACGAGAGGTCGGAGAAGTTCCACGAGTTCCAGTACAAGGGCGGCATCGTCAGCTTCGTCGAGCACCTCGCCAAGTCAAAGAACCCCATACACAACAAGGTCATCTACATGTCGGGCGAAAAGGAGTCCGTCCAGATGGAGATGGCCCTCCAGTGGACCGACTCATACAACGAGACCATCTATTCCTATGCGAACAATATAAACACCACCGAGGGCGGCACGCACCTCGCGGGCTTCAAGTCCGCGCTCACCCGGACCATAAACAGCTACGCCTCGGACCGGGGCCTCACCAAGGACGTCAAGGAATCGCTCCAGGGCGAGGACGTGAGGGAAGGGCTTACGGCCGTCATAAGCGTAAAGCTCCCGAACCCGCAGTTCGAGGGGCAGACGAAGACCAAGCTCGGGAACTCGGAAGTCGAAGGCTATGTGAAGATGATAGTCAACGAGGTCCTGGCCACGTTCCTCGAGGAAAACCCCACGGTCGGCAAAAAGATAATAACCAAGGCGGTCGAGGGCGCAAGGGCCAGGGAGGCGGCCCGGAGGGCAAAGGAGATAATAAGGAGGAAGGGCGCGCTCGATTCGACGAGCCTTCCGGGGAAGCTCGCAGACTGCCAGGAGACGAACCCCGCCCTATCCGAGCTCTTCATAGTCGAGGGCGACTCAGCAGGCGGCTCCGCAAAACAGGGGCGCGACAGGCGCTTCCAGGCGATACTGCCCCTTAAGGGCAAGATATTGAACGTCGAGAAGGCCCGCTTCGACAAGGTCCTCTCGAACGAAGAGATACGGACGATGGTGATGGCCCTCGGCTGCGGCATCGGGAACGACGATTTCAAGCACGACAAGCTCCGCTACCACCGCATAATCATCATGACCGACGCGGACGTGGACGGGAGCCACATAAGGACGCTACTCCTTACCTTCTTCTACCGCCAGATGAAGTCTTTGGCCGAGAACGGCCACCTCTACATTGCCGAGCCGCCCCTTTTCAAGGTGAAGCGCGGCAAGGAAGAAAGGTATCTGAAGGACGACTCCGCCCTCGAGGAGTTCATATTCGAGCAGGCCCAGGACGGAATATCCATAGTGCCCAGGGGAAAGAAGGCCCCGGTCCAGGGGAAAAGCCTCCTTTCGATGCTCAAGAGCATCTCCAGATGGCGGAGGGGGCTATCGCGGGTCGAGAGAAGGGGCAGGGACTCCGAGATAATAGAGGCGCTCGTCCTTAACGACTCAATCGGCCCGGATTCGCTCAAGAGCGAGGCCCAGGCCAAAAAGATAATAGATGGCGTGAGCGGCTATCTTAAGTCCCTCTCGCTCGAGAACCTCCCCTCGTTCAGGCACGAGAAGGACCCGGAGCACGACTCCTACACCATAAGGTGCGCCTCCAGGCGTAACGGCGTCTCTACCGAGACCGTCATAGACAGGAACCTCTTCCATTCCGCCGAGATGCAGGAGCTTAAGTCCCTTGCAAAGGCGCTCAAGGAAGCCGGCGAGCCGCCCTTCACCGTCACGAACGGCGAGGGCGATACCGAGATCCTCACCTTCAGGGGCCTTGTGGAGCACATAATAGAGCTCGGCAAAAAAGGCCTTTCCATACAGAGGTACAAGGGACTCGGCGAGATGAACCCCGAGCAGCTCTGGGAGACCACGATGGACCCGGAAAAGAGGGCGCTCCTGCAGGTAAAGGTCGAGGACGCGGTCGAGGCCGACGCCATATTCACCAAGCTCATGGGCGACATCGTCGAGCCCAGGAGGGAGTTCATCGAGAAGCACGCTTTAGAGGTCTCAAACTTGGACATTTAAACGGATTCGCTGAAAACTCTTGAGAGAACCTTTTTATAAAAAGGTTCTCTCAAGCTCTCTCCAAAAATTTTCAGTTCTTCCTGAGAAAACCCCCAATACGGGGGTTTTCTCAGGAACTAAAAGTCTTTGAAGGGGGTCTGGGGGAAACCTTTCTACAGAAAGTTTCCCCCAAAAAGATTTTCAGCAGATCCTGGAAGGACCCCACGTGAACAGCAAAAAAGCGCAACGGATAGGCCTCTACATAGATGTAGCCAACATCACGCGTAACGGCGGCTACGGCATGCGGTTCGACGTATTGAGGGACTTCGCGTGCAGGGATAACGGCGAACCCATAAGGCTTAACGCCTATGTGGCCTATGACGAGGAGCGGGCAAGGACCGACTCGGACTACAGGGAGCGTACATTCAACTTCCATTCGACCCTGAGGGACTACGGCTACAAGGTCATAGAAAAGACCGTGGCATGGTATACCGACGAGGCCGGGAACCGCTTCGGCAAGGCGAACGCCGACCTCGACATGGCCGTTGACGCGCTACTCCAGTCCGAGAACCTCGATAAGGTCATGATGGCCACCGGCGACGGCGACTTCATACAGGTCGTGCGGGCGTTGCAGAACAGGGGCTGCCGGGTGGAGGCCGTGGCCTTCCAGAACGTCTCGTCAAACCTCCGCAGGGAAGTGGACCTCTTCATGTCCGGCTATCTCATCCCCAACCTCCTCCCCATACAGGACGCGGACACGAAGAAGAACTGGGGCGACGTCGGCTCCCGGGTAAGGGGCATCTGCTACACCTACAACCGCTCCAAGAACTTCGGGTTCATGAGATACCTGTCCAAGATAGGCCCCGGCCTCTGGATAACGGACACCAGGAGGGCCGATTCGCCCTACGGCACGGCTTTCGCCCACGAGTCGGGCTTCGCGCCGGGGACCGAGATAAACCTCCTGCCGAGCAGGGACATGATATTCGAGTTCGACCTCGTGCAGGGCGAAAAGGGGATGCAGGCCTCAAATATCGTTAAGATACACCCTTCCGGCTACTCGATTAGCTGAATCCATTGCTTGAGTTTCGAAATGAACCTCCCCGCAGCAAGCTGCGGGGTATCTTCAAACATCCCCTCCCTTGATGGGAGGGGATAAGAGGGGAGGGTGACTTATCCTTCACCCCCTCCCAACCTCCCCCATCAAGGGGAGGAGTTAAAGACAGCGCAGCAAGCTGCGGGGAATTTCGAACATGATTATGAAAAAAAGCCCTTCTTATGAAGGGCTTTTTTTTGTTTTCCCACAAAGGGACTTTTTACTCTGCTTCCGCACCCGCCGGAGTAGCTGCAGGCTCTTTCTTTTTCCCGAAAAGCCATGCCACTATTATTCCGATCCCATAGAGGACCATAAGCGGACCTGCCATGAGCATCTGGTTGAATATGTCCGGGGTCGGGGTTATGACCGCGGAGGCGATGAGTATGAAGACGAGCGCGTATCTCCACCAGAGCGCGAGCTGGCGTGCAGATACGATCCCGAGCCTTGAGAGGACGAGCATGGCGAGCGGGAGCTGGAATACGAGCCCGAAGCCAATGAGGAGCCTCGTGGCTATGGAGAAGTACTGCCCCATTGATAGGAAGGGCTTAAGGCTCTCGGTAGAGTAGCTCAGGAGGTACTTGAACCCGAACGGGAATACGACCCCGAAGGCGAAAGCCGCGCCCCCTGCAAAGAGGAGGACCGAGAAAAAAACCGTGAAGAGGAACCAGCGCCTTTCGCTTTTGTACAGCCCCGGCGCAACAAAGGCCCAGGCCTGGTAGAGGACAACAGGGCTCGCGATTATGATGCCGCCGAGGAGCGCCACCTTGAGGTAGATGAAGAAGGGCTCGACGACCCCCGTGAAGACCATGAAGTCCTGCCCCTCGGGAAGGGCGCTGACGAGCGGCGAGGCCAGTACCCAGTAGAGCCTCTCGGAATAGTAATAGCAGGCGAGGAAACCCGCTGCGACCGCGGCAACCGAATAGATGAGCCTCCGCCGGAGCTCCCGTAGGTGCTCGGTAAGCGACATCCTCCCGTCTTCCGGCGTCATGCCTCTTCCTTGTCCTTCCCCGGGACCGGGCCGTTGCCTGGCTCCGCGGCCTGCGCCTTTTCCGGCCCTTTTACGCCGGTCTGGGCGGCGGCCTCCCTGAAGCTCTTTTTTACCTCTTCCCCGGCCTTCATGAACTCGGTATACGCCTTGCCGAGCGCCTTTGCCATTTGAGGGAGCTTTTCCGGGCCGAGGGCTATCAAGGCCGCGATGAGGACCAGTATGAGTTCGCCTATCCCTATCCCGAACATCCCTCTACCTCGGCGGCGGCACCACGAGCACCGGGCAAGGAGACTTCCTCATCACCCGCTCGGTGGTGCTCCCGAATATGACCCTGTCCACGCGCGCCTTGCCGAAGGTGCCCATGACCACGACGTCCGGGTCGACGGCCTTCACCTGCTTCAGTATCTCCTTATAGGGCTCCCCTTCGAGGAGGTCGGTCTCGATATCCGGAAAGCCCTTGAACCTCGTCTCCACGAACTTCCGGAGCATGTCCTTAGCGCTCGCCCTCATCTCCTCGTCGAGCCTGTCGAATGAGAGGTGCGGCAGGTAGAAGCCCCTCGCCTCGCGGCTCGTCTCCATCACATGGACCACCCGGAGCCTGGCCTTGTACTTCTCGGCGAGCGAGAGAGCGTATCCCGCGGCGTGTATGGATGCGCCGGAGAAGTCGGTGGGGAAGAGTATCACCTGTATCCTGGGCTTTTTCGTCCTGGGCGGCATGGGGCTCCTTTCTGCGGATACGCTTGGTCAACCGAAATCCCGTTCTTTTTCAGTATCTTATATTAAGAACGCCGTGTTTTCAACAGCATTCGGTCAGTGGTTCAGATGGCAAGTGCCTTTATCCGCTCAAGGACCCGCTCCCTTATTGCCGCAGGCTCAGGAAGCTCCTCCGTGGCCTCCCCTTCCCTCAAAAGCGATTTCAAGAGCATCTCGAACCCGCCCCCGCACGCGCATTTAACCTGCCCGCCCAGTGGGAATATCGCCCTCCTCCCGCAGGCAACGCACCTCCCGACCTCCTTGGCCCCTGACCACTTGCCCCGTTTGGCCACAGGCTCCCCTTCTATCTCCATTATGTCCATTGCGAAATCGACCACAGGGGCGTTGCTTATGGCGGTCCCTACGCCGAAGGCGTCGACGACCGGCTTGAGCTTCAAGACCTCCTCCTCGTCCAGTCCGCCCGAGGCGAATATGAGGACGTCTTTGTAGCCGCGGAGGTCGAGCTCCCACCTTACCTCCTCGCAAATCCTCAAGAAGTCGCCGCGTCTCGATGCGGGCGTATCGAGGCGGACGGCATGGAGACGCCCTCCCATGCCCTCGGCGCACCGGATAGACTCGAACTTCTCGTCGTTGAAGGTATCGACGAGCGCCACCCTCTTTACCTTCGGGTCCACCGCCTCGTCAAAGGCCTTCACCGCCTCGACCGTGTCGCCGAGGACGAGTATGAGCGAGTGCGGCATCGTGCCCATCGGGTCGATATTGAGGAGCTCGGCGCTGACGACCACGGCAACGCCGTCGCACCCGCCGATGTAAGCGGCCCTCTCTATCATGGGCGCAATCGCGGGGTGCATCCTCCGGGCCCCGAAGCTCACGATGGTCCTCTCGCCCGCGGCTATTCTTATGCGGGCTGATTTCGTGGCAACACCCGTAGCCTGGCAGATGAGCCCCAGTAGCGCCGTCTCGAATACGCAGAACTCCTGGTATCTCCCCTCTATCTCCATTACAGGCTCCCAGGGGAGGAATACCTCCCCCTCCCGCATGCACCTAAGGTTCACATTCTTCCCCTTCATGAGGTGCGCCACTTCCTCCACCCCGGCGAGCACGCCCCACCCGTACCGGTTCGGGAGCTTCTTCGCGAAGAACTCGGCCCTTACGCGCTTGTCGATGCCCTTTGCCTTCAATATCTCAAGCGTCCTTGCGAAGTAGATGTCGGTTACCCTTCCGCTCCTTATGTCCTCCGGGTCGGAGATATGGAACATTCTGCCTCCTTTGCTAACTGTATCTGACCCGCCGGAACGCCTTGTACATGAGCGCCACGGCGACCCCGGCTACGAAGCCGCCTATGTGGGCGAACCAGGCAACACCTGCCCCGGCGGAAAGGCCCGAGCTCAATACCTGGAAGAGGAACCAGAAGCCCAGGAAGAGGACGGCCGGGAGCCTCGCCATGCTTATAAAGAGCGGAAGGATGACGAGGGTCTGCACCTGCGCCCTCGGGAACAGCATGAAATACGCGCCCAGCACCCCGGCGATCGCGCCGCTCGCGCCGACCATGGGCACAACCGACCCCGGCTCTATGAGGATGTGGACCATGCTCGCGGCAACGCCGGCCGCGAGATAGAAGAAGAGGAACCTGAAATGCCCGAACCTGTCCTCGACGTTGTCTCCGAAAATCCAGAGGAAGAGCATGTTCCCGCCGAGGTGGAGGAGCCCGCCGTGGACGAACATGGCCGGAAGGAGGGTCAGCTCCACCGGGAGGACGTCAACGGGCCTCACCTCGGCCATGCTCGTCAACTCGGCGGGTATGGCGGCGGTCGCGTATATGAATCGTTCGAGCCCGTTTACGTCAAGGGTAAGCTGGTAGAGGAAGACCGCCACGTTCAGGACGAGGAGCGCCACTGTCACGTACGGGTATGTCCTCGATGGTATGTCGTCCCTGATAGGTATCATGACGGGGGCCGCGCTGAGCCTGGCTGGGCCTGGTATTCATTTCCCCTGGCGAAGCCCATCAGGGCAATTTCCGATTGATAGATTATCTCGAAGGCCGTGTTCTTGTCCTTGAACACAAACCCTCTCTTAGCATTCACGGACATCCTTGTCAAGGTCGGGGTGAGCCTCTCAAGGGTTATATATATGGTATGCACCCTTGTTACGGCCGTCAGCTCAATTTTGTTATGCTCCCTTTCGCGCCTGATGACCTTGAGGGCCATCCATCTCGAGGCCTCGAGGGTCGCGCGCTCGACCTCCTCCATCGGGCTCAAGAGGCCCCAGGCGATGTTCGTCAGCGTGCTTGATGCTGCCGGCGCCGCCAGACCGCCGGAAGCGCCGCAATAAGCGCGGCGCGACCGGCACTGCCGCGCACCTGTTCACAAGCACGGCAAAAGCCGCTGGTTATCACGCATATCTCCTTAACCTTACCACTCATGGAGCCCTTTCCGTGCCCGGGAGCCCTGATTCATAATTATACCAGCGTTGCCAAGGCCCGGCCACACGCCCTCCACCGATTGACAGGATTTCGTAATCTGATAACCTTTAGGTAGGCCGGTAGGGCCAAAAGGAGGGCAGGATGGATACGGTACAGGCCATCAAGGAACGGCGCTCCATCAATTTTTTCGACCCGTCAAGGGAACTTTCCGAGAACGCCATCAGGGAGCTCCTCGGACTCGCGAACCTCGCGCCGTCTTCCTTCGACCTCCAGCCGTGGAGGGTGGTCGTGGTGACCGACCCGGAAAGGAAAAAGACCCTCCGGGCCTGCGCCATGAACCAGCAGAAGGTGGAGGAGGCCCCCGCCGTCCTTATAATCATAGCCGACCCGGCCGGGGTCGAGGAGAACATGGACAGGGTACTCGAAAGCTGGCAGGCGCTCGGGTACATGAGGCCTGAGATGCGGGGCGCATACGCGGACATGATAAAGAGCCTCTACGGCGGAAGGGACAGCCTCACGCGGAAGCTCTTCGCAGCTAAGAACGCCTCCCTATTCGCCATGACCATCATGATAGCCGCAAAGGGCATGGGCCTTGAAAGCCACCCCATGGACGGCATAGACGAGGCCTGCGTCAAAAAAGAGTTCAACATACCCGATGACAAGATTATACCGATGCTCATAGCCGTCGGCACGCTAAAGCCCGGAGGGAGCCTCCTGCCGCGCGCGTTCAGGCGCGAGCTCGACGAGTTCGTATCATTCCAAACCTATCGAAAGTGAGGTAGCCATGGAAAGAGACGCCAGGATAACGCTCTCCGGAAAGCCGGTTACGCTCATCGGGCCGGAGCTCAAGGCCGGGGACAAGGCGCCGGACTACATGCTCGTGAATAACGAGATGAACGAGGTCACTCTCAAGGACTTCCAGGGCAAGACAAAGCTCATAAGCGTCGCCATATCGGTGGATACGAGCGTCTGCGATTCACAGCTGCGGCAATTCAACGAAAAAGCGGCCTCGCTCGGAAAGGACATAGCCGTCCTGAACGTAACCATGGACCTGCCGTTCACCCTCAAGCGGTTCTGCGGGACAGCGGGCATAAAGAACGCCCTTGCGCTCTCGGACTACAGGTACGCCTCCTTCGGGACTAACTATGGCGTCCTCATGAAGGGCCTCCGGCTGCTTGCGCGCTCGGTCTTCATCGTCGATTCGCGGGACAATATCGCCTATGTAGAGATAGTGCCCGAGGCTACCGGCAACGTGGACTTCGACAGGGCGCTGAAGGCCCTCTCCGGACTCCCTGCCGGCGGCAGGGCGGCTTAAGCTCCATCCAGGCCAGCCATGATCACGGTCAGGCGCCGGGAAGACATTTACCAGGCCAGGGGGGCCATCCAGGACGGCACATTCACCGGACGCTGGCACTTCCCTTTCGGCGGATACCGCGACCCAGAAAACACGGGCTTCGGCTCTCTTTGGGTCTTTAACGACGACACCCTTTCGCCCGGCGCGACCTGGCCCCTCCACCCTCACCGGGAGATAGAGGTCGTAACATACTGCGCCGGAGGCGAGTTCCGTCATGCCGACGAGCGCGGAAAAGGCGGGGTACTGAAAAAGGGCTGGGTCCAGCATACGACCGTCGGGAGCGGCATGCTCCACTCCGAGATAAATAACAGCCCCGACGAGCCCATGCGCTTCATCCAGATGTGGTTCCACCCCTCCGGAAAGGGCCTCAAGCCCTCGGTCGAGCAGAAGCCTGTCGAAAGGCGCGAACGGACCAACAGGCTCGCAAGGCTCGTCTCGCCCGATGGCGACGGCGCGCTCAACATAAACTCCGATGCCAGGGTCCTCGCCTCCTATCTCGAAAAAGGACATGGCCTCGCCTACGCCCTCAAGCCCGGAAGGGGCGGATACCTCTATGTGGTCGAAGGCGGGCCAGTAGTCGTCAACGGCAATGAAGTGGAAGCGCTCGGCGCGGCCAAAGCCGAAAACGAAAACGAGCTCATCATAAAAGCCCTCGAAGACTCCGAACTCCTCCTCGTGGACGCTCTATTAACCTGACAGGCCGCCGAGAGCCTCTTGAGAGGACCTTTTTATAAAAAGGTCCTCTCAAACTCTCTCCAAACATTTTTAGTTCTCCTGAGGGTTCCCCCTCCAGTTTG
>JABTVA010000012.1 GCA_015075075.1 Deltaproteobacteria bacterium
GCGAGGGCTCCTTCGATAAGTAAGTATCGTTAAAGTCAAGATACCTGACCAGTATGCCGTTCGCGAACGCGGCGTGCTCCGGCGTTGTGCGGATTTTCGTTCCGAGGACGGTTGCCGAAAGCCCGCTTAAGACTTCGGGCAGGGCCCCGATGGCGGCCCTCGCCGGAGGGGACTCCAGGCCGCCGAGCATGCAGGCAAAGGAATCCACGACGCGCTTTTTGGCCTCGTGCGCTATTGTTTGCGGCAGGTCCGCGAACTTCAGGCCGAGCGCGTAATCAGCTATCCTTTCGGCAAGGAAACCCTTTCTCACTCGTTCTCCTGTCAAAAGGTTTTGGCGCCCTCTTTCCTAAAGGGGAAGGGGAGATTAAATTGTAGGGTGCGCTATGCGCACCATTGCAAATTTCTTTTTCCCACTTAGAAAAGGGGATTATTCAGCCGGGCTTTCAGCCGACCAGGACCTCTTTCGTCTGCTATAATGAGACGAGCCGCGTTCGCACCCGTCAGCACGTCTGAGTCGAATCCCGTTTGCAAGCATTGCAGTGAAACAGTCGGCGACTTGATGAATATAGCCCACAACCGCCGCCCCGGCAAGAGGGCCTGGCGGAAGGGACGGGAAAAGGGATGAAGAACGCCTTCTTAGCGCTCCTCCTGCTTGCGTTTACGCCGTCCGCCCTTTCAGCCGTGGAGCGCCAGGGCGAGAAGGAATACCAGGCCTTTTGGTGCGAAAAGGCGGGCGGCAGAATGGAATTCGTGCTGCCGGACAGGGCCAGGGTGGATTGCCTGACCGCCGAGCACGCAATCGAGGTGGACTTCGCGCCCAAGTGGGCCGAGGCCATAGGACAGTCCCTTTACTATGCCGCAATGACCGGGAAGAAGCCCGGCATACTCCTCATAATGCGCGACGAAAAGGACGGGAGGTATCTTGAGAGGCTCTTGATGGCATCGGCAGGGCTCGGCATAACGGTCTGGACCGCTTCTCCAGGAGACACAGGCGGGAGGCCTGTCTTTCAGGCCCGGGAATAAGGTTTAGCAGGCTGCTGAAAAACCCTTGAATGCGTCGTCTTCAAAATTTGTCATTGCGACGTACAAGAGTCTGTCATTCTGAGGAGCCGAATGGCGACGAAGAATCTCGGAGTTCATTGGCTTGATTAGCGCCGAGATTCTTCGCTTCGCTCAGAATGACAGGCTAAAATAGTTGCATGTTAAATCTACGACTGCCCGGAGACCTCGACCGTTATTTTCTTTGTCTGCTCCTCGACGGCCTTTGGAAGAACGACGCTAAGGACGCCGTCCTTGAGAGACGCCTTTATGCCGTCCCGGCGTATCTTGAAGGGTATGCTTATGGCCCGGAGGAAGTACCGATAGTTCCTCTCCGAGTAGGCGTAATTCCCTTCCTTGAGGTCCGATTCCTCCCTCAATTCGCCCCTGAGCGTAAGGACGTTGTCCTCGAGGGTGACATCGATAGATTCCTTTGAAACACCCGGCATCTCGGCCTTAACGACCACCGAGTCGTTCTTGTCTATTACGTCTATGGCCGGTGTGGCTGCCCCGGACTCGGCCTGCGCGCCGGGCTGCCTTTTCCAGGGCAGGCCCATCTTCCTCGAAGGGAAGACGTCGTCCCAGATCCTGTCCATCTCCCTCCTCATCGTCTCAAGCTCCCTTAAGGGGTTCCATTTTTCAAGCGGCATGTTGTCCTCCTCCTGTTATGGGTTCTGTCCGGAGCGCCCCGGAACAAAGCTGTCCATTGCATAAATGATAGGTACCTGGCCGCTGCATGTCAAGGCGCGGAGGTCGAGGAATGGAAAAATGAGGACTGTACCGAGCGGAAACGCTCAGGCGAGGTTCGAGGCTATCTGGATGAGGCCTGTAAAGAAGTGTATGGCGATCATGGCCTTGATTGCCGGGATAAGCGCTCCCGCCCGGTCGTAATTCCTAAGGAGGCACAGCGCGCCGGGTATGGCGATGATGGCTGTAAGGATGGCGTAAAGCGACCCGGAGGGTAGGGGGCCCAGGAAGACCCCGGCAGCGACGCTCGCGTACGCCATCGCGAGTATAAGTACGAGCCCCCACCTGGCCCTTCGCGGCTCCAGGCGGACGACGATGGTCCTTTTACCCGCCGCCCGGTCAGACTCGAAATCCGGGAACTCGTTCACGAAAAGTATGGCGGCTATGAGGAAGGTGAGTGGGAGCGAGGCTACTACCGGGCCTGCCCCGATTGACCCGGTCTGCGCCGCATAGGCCCCGAGCACCATAAGGAGGCCGAAGGTAACGCCAACCGTAAGCTCGCCGAAACCGCGTCCGGCCAGGAAAAGGGGGGGCGCCGAGTAGAAGTACCCGGAGGCCACACCCAGGAGCCCTATCGCGAAAAGGACCGGGCTTATCGTGAGCGCCAGGTATATGCCGATCAAAGACCCGGCCAAAACGAGGGCCGCACCGAGCGCCAGCGTCTCCCCCGGGGTCATGAGCCCGTTTTGTATGAACCTGCTCCCGCCGGTAAAAGGGGTGAGCGCGTTTCTGTTGAGGCCGTCGGCCCCGTTCTTCGAGTCGTAATAGTCGTTCAGGGTGTTCATGCCCGCGTGGCAGAAAAGGGCCGCTGTCATGGATAAGGCGAAAACAGCCATGTCGAACGAGCGGGCCTCGTGCCAGGCGACAGACGCGCCGAGCCCGACAGCGACCGCGGTAGCCGGAAGGAACTGCGGCCTGGTCGCCATGAAAAGGGTCGCCGGGTTTTTCATGCTCTCGCTATGACGAGGACTATGTAGACGAAGGCGATGTAGAGCGCGCCGTTGACTATGAAGAGCCAGGGGGCTATCCTTTTGACTCTCATTGCGATGAAATAGAGCCAGACGCCGGCCGCGATGGTGAGGGCGCTGCTCGCCACCACGGTGAGGTTGACGGTCCACGGCGTGAGGAATATCCCGACCGCCGGGAGGAGCGTCCCCTGAAAGACCATGGCCCCGGTGATGTTCCCGAGGGCCATGGTGTCCTTGCCCTTCCGTATCCAGATAATGCTGTTGACCTTCTCCGGAAGCTCGGTCGCCACGGGGATTATGAGGAGGGAGAGCGCCATTACAGGCAGGCGTAGCGCCTCTGAAAGGTACTCGACCCCGTGCACGAAACCCTTTGCCCCGGCTATTATGAGGCCGAGCGCTATGAGGAGCTGGAGGACGATGACCCACATGTGGTCCTTAAGGACGACCCCGAGATACAGGGGCTTGGAGTTCTCGGTCGCGTGGCCGTCCTCGACAAGCGCGGCGCTGGCCTTTACGGTCTCGAGTATGTAGTAGAAGTACGTGATGACGAGGACAGCCGCGATGAATACCCTCAGGAGCCGGTATTCCTGCGGGGTGAAGGCCACGAGGAAAGCCAGGGTGAACGCGAATAGGAAGAACTCGATGTCCCTCCTGAAGCCGCTCCTCTCGGGAGCGAGGGTGGCCTTTCTTTTCGTGCCCTGGAACTGCCAGAGGGCCGCCCCGATGAGGAACATGGCGAGGGTCGAGAGCTTGAACGGGGCGCCCAGTATCGCGCCGACGCCGACCTCCTCCCTGACATGGACGCAGATGCCGCCGAATAAGGCCACGAGCGGCACAATGTTCTCGTGGCGCGCCGTGCCAACCGCGGCGACTATGCTCCCGCTATCGCCCTCAGAACTTGAGCCTGGCCCTGAGCGACCCTGCTATGGCGTTTGTGAATACCTCGGCTGCGGCGACTATCACCACGAGCCAGAAGACGAGTAAGAGTATCTCCTGTATCAAGAGCCCCTCTCTTCCACGCCAGGCCTTGACCGGACGAGCTCGGTCCTTTCGCCCCTGAAAAAGAGGAGGAGCACCATCCCGGCGACCAGGACGATAGAACCGGCTATTATGAAACCGATGCCGGGGTCCTTGTTGATGGTGAGTACCACGTAAGGGGTGAATACGTACCCCTTGAGCGTAATGGCGTGCGGCGCGCCCGTTACCGACGTGCCGGGCTCGGAGATATTGAGGAAGTATACGTTTCCGTCAGCCGATATTATTTCGATATGCGGGTTGGCGAAGAGGTCCGAGCGGCTGAACGGCCTGCCGCTTTCGTCAAGCGCGAAATCCGGGTACACGCTCCCGAGCCTGTACGCGCTCCCGTCAGGGGCGCTGAAGGAGCCGTTGAGGGCCGCCTCCGAGGTCCGTCCGCCAGCGTCCAGTACGAGACCGGTCGGGCTCTGCCCCTGGTCGAAATGGTAAAAGGCTATGCCCTTCCATATGAGTGGGTTGTTGAGGCCTATGTCCCTGGTGACCACCTCGCTACCGTCATCGTTTACAAGCGTAAGCCTGGTCCTGAGGTAGTCCAGGTCTCCCCTCACGCCCGCCCTCATCTCCGTCTCGTCGAGCCTTACCTGGACGCCGCTCTGGTACGGGACCGGAATGGCTTCGCCCTCGTAGAGCACATGTCCGTAGCTCCTGAATCCCCATACGCTCCCCGCGAGGTGCCCCAAGAGAGCGATAAGGAAGCCTACGTGCACTATATGGGGGAAAAGGGCCTGCCAGGGCTTCCTCGTCCGGATGACGGACCAGGCCTTGTCGGCCGTGCACACGACCGTATTTACGGCGAAGACGGCCGTAAGGAGTATGAGGGCCCAGACCCAGAGCGTAAGCCCGATGTATTCAGTCTTGAGGGAGAGGAGGAAGGGGAACAGCACCTCGTGGTCGAGCGCGCTGAAGAAGCGCTGGTTCCTAACTACGACCATCGAGCCCCAGGCCGAAACGGCTGAGATAAGGACGGCCAGGACTATCGTAAGGTAGACTGATGAGAAAAACTTCCAGACGCTTCTCATATTAACGCTGCTTGAACCACCTGATTATGTTTTCGGCGAGCTTCCTGTTGTCCGCGTCGTTTATGAAGCGGTTCTGAAAGGGCGCGTCGTCGGCCACTACCACCACCTTGCCTGCCCCGAGCTCGCGTACGGCTATGATAGCGAACTCCTCGACCGGCTCGCCTTCGTTGAATTCCCTGTTTCTGTCAAGGTCGGCCCACGCGGCCTTGGAGGTCATCGCGACAGGAGAGGCCCCGTTCACCGGCAGAAGCCCCCATGTGCCG
The DNA here is from genome assembly GCA_015075075.1 of Deltaproteobacteria bacterium. Classification (GTDB taxonomy): domain Bacteria; phylum Desulfobacterota; class GWC2-55-46; order GWC2-55-46; family GWC2-55-46; genus UBA5799. The sequence goes on from JABTVA010000012.1 coordinate 5,071, forward strand.
TATACGGCTATCCCCTTGAGCCCGGATGCAAGCGGGTGCGCCGCGAATTTCGTGACCAGGAAGTCCTGGGGTTTCCCTCCTATCAGCCCGGCCCTCTCGCATATCACGAAATTCGAGACGATGATGCCGAACTCGTGCGTAAGCGACGCGACCGGAGGCGAGATGTGGAGGAGCACCAGGAGGTTCCCGCCCCGCTCGACGAACGCCTTGAGCGCCGCCGCTTCGTCGGGCGAAAAACCGCGGGCCGGGCCGGCTATTATATAGGTCCCGACCCCTTTGAGCGACTCCGTGGTAACCGGCCCCTCGTTCACCCCGACCTCAACCCCCGTGCCGCTGTCCCTTATGAGCGAATAGAAGGATGAGTAATCGAGCTCGCCGGCCCTTATGGGCGAGAATATCTCCGAATGAGAGAGGTCGAAGACAGTTTTGCGGGCCTTTGCCGTGAGGCCCGGTCCGGCAGGCTGCCCAGCCTTGCCAAAAAGAGCCTCTCCGGCCCTGGCGTGGGCGATATCCGCTGAAAAGAGCGGGAAGGCGGCTGCCAGGGCCAGGACGGATATTAATCGGAGGGCCGTCTTGAACGCACTTGAAGCGCGTAAAAAGGTTGCCGTCGGTCTCACCGGTTCAGGATATCGGTTGCGGCATGGGCATGTCAAGGAAAAGAAAGGGGGCTGGAATTCCACTTGATTTTCAGCCGTCCGGATATGATAAACTGAAAGGATGTATGAGCTACTGATAATTTCCTGGTTTTCATCCGCGCACAACCTGAGGGGCTACCAGGGGGCCTGCGAGAACCTTCATGGCCACAACTGGAAGGTGGAGGTGGAGGTACGCTCCGGGGGGCTCGACGGCCTCGGCATGGTCGTCGATTTCAAGTCATTGAAGGCGAAGGCGAGGGGCGTAATCGACCGGCTCGACCACAGGTACCTTAACGAGGTGCCGCCGTTCGACAAGGAGAACGCGACCGCCGAGAACATCGCAAGGCACATTTTCAAGGAGGTATCGGCTGCATTCGAAGGCGGCGGCTTCGGCGACGTAAAGGTGTCGAGGGTCAGGGTCTGGGAGTCCGAGAGCGCGGCTGCTGCTTATTATGAACAGGAGGGGCCGGATGCCGGTTAAAACCACGAGGGACGTCCAGAGCCGATTTCGACTACAGGCAGATACCCACTGGACAAGGTGGGGTGAAGGACATCCGCTACCCTATCGTCGTGCCTCGACAGGAAGAACAAGTTCCAGCACACTGTGGCTCCATAAGCATGTACGTCGACCTGCCGCACCAGTTCAAGGGCACGCACATGTCGAGGTGTCTGTCGGAGATACTTTAACGAGCACAGGGCGAGCTCACGGTGAAGAAGAACTTCCCGCAGATATTGAGAAGATGAAGGTGAAGCCTCGGCATCCACTGCACACTCCGAGGTCGAGTTCCCCTATTTCATCGAGAAGAGCGCGCCGGTTTCGAAATCCAAGGGCATGATGGAGTACAGGTGCAGGTATCCTGCTCAACCGAAAGGGATTTCCTATGCTCGGAGGTCGAGGTGTTGTCCTGACCCTTTGCCCCTGCTCAAAGGATAAGCGAAAGGGGCGCGCACAACCAGAGGGGCAAGGTCGGGCGTCGGTCCGCTTCAAGGGGTTCGTCTGGCTCGAGGACATAATAGCGGCGGTCGAAAGGTCGGCGTCGAGCCCCGTATATTCGCTCCTTAAGAGGCCGGATGAGAAGTACGTGACCGAGAAGGCCTACGACAACCCTCACGTTCGTCGAGGACGGTGAGGGCGTGCCGCAACCTCGGGAAGATAAAGAAGCTCAAGTGGTTCAGGGTGGAGGCCGAGAACTGGGAGTCCATCCACAACCACAGCGCCTATGCCTTCCTCGAAAAGAAGCTCTGAAAGGCGACCTCTGTAATTGATTCTTTCCCCGGACTCTGGGAATTTGCGCTCACATATTATCACATGTCTGGCTTTTTATTCCTACCACCGGGAAAAGCCGAAAAAATTTCCACTCTTAGAGGTCGCCTGAATCAAAACGGCCTCGGTCGCCCCGGGCCGTCTCATCTTCTGCAGTCCCCGTTTATCCCTTTATAGAGGACTTCCTTTACCTTGAGCTTTGCTCCTCCACCCAGAACGGGCCCCTCTGGCATGAAGCCCTTACCTTGAGGTCGAACCACCTGGGTCGAGAAGCAGGTCGTCAAATATCTCTTCCCGTGGTTGGCGACGAGGCGCGCCTGTCCTGGCCTCGTGCATTTTCTGAGTAGCTCGCCGCCGTCCATGTCCGAGACGGGTCACCGCGTTCTGAGATAGGAGGTCGGATACGATAAGGTCAGGTCAGTTTCTTCCGGCTGCCGGAGCGCCTCGGAGGCGTTCTTTGCCTTTACTATCCTGAAGCCGATATCCGAGAGCGCCGTCTCCACCATCTCCCTCGCGATACGGTCGTCTTCGATGAGGAGGATAGTCTCGACGCCCGCTTCAGCCTCGGCCTGCGGCTCGGCTTTTTCCTCAGGGGGCTCGTAAGCCTCTTTTTTCGGCGCCTCTGGCGTTTTGGGTTCCGCGTTCCCGGCGGCGACCGGCGTTATGACGAAGGCCTCGGCCTCCCTCTTCGCAATGAAACGCGCCCCGCACCTTACGCAGCTTATGTTAACGCCTTGCTCCCATTCAGGAAAAGACTCAACCGGGACCCAGAGCCTGAACCTCGAACCGCACCCGGCGCAGGCGACCTCAACGGGCTCTTTCCCAGCGACTGTTTTGTTGGCTTGCATATCAGGCATAAGGCCTTTTGTTCCGTTGCCGTCCGCCAGGGACCCGAAAAGCCGGACTTTGCAGAACGGCTTGAATTCCAAGGGGATAGCATTGATTTGAAAAAGCAGTTTAACCCAACAGGGCTCCGGGTGTCAATGGTTCGTTAATGTTCGAGCCTCCCCTGCACGCCCGCGACCCTGCCGAGGCCCAGCAGGTTGAAGGTGAGGTATACGAGCTTCTCCTCGAGCCGTTCCGTGTAAGTGAGGGTTGCGCTCCAGCACTGCTGGAAGTACTCCAGACCGTAGGAGGTCTCAAGGGACCTCCGCTCGTCAAAGGAGAACCTCTTGAGGAAGGTGAAGTCTACCCCCTTGGGGAGCCGCGCCCGGAGCGAGCCCTCAAGGTAGTTGGCACCGTCCTTTACGAACCTGTGGGAGACGGCAAGGCTGTCGCCCCTCTTGTCGGATGCGGCCAGCGAGACCTCGTAGGCGGTGAAGTGGCTCTCGTATACGTCGAGCGTGCCTTTGGCCACTCCGGTCACGAGCGGCAGGGGCCTCACGATCAGCTCGCCAGTTACGTCGGAAAAGGGCCTCCTCTCGTCGCCGGGCCCGGCAAGCTCCCTTTCAGCCTCATGGAAGTTGTAGCTCTGCCTGAGGTCGAGGTAGAGGTATTCGAAATAGACCGCCCCGTCGCCCTCGCCGCTCCTTCCGGTGAGCGTGGAGTTGAGGGAATAGCTTATGCTGTTCGCGGCCGATCTCCTGTCGAGGTCGTCGAAGCTGGGAAGGTCGTCCTGGGAGATGTCGGGCGCGTAGACGTAAGCGACCCCAGGCCTCAAGGTATGCCTGAGGGCGGTAGCGCCGGGCTGCCCGGCCCTGAATACCCGGACGAAAGTCGTGGTCAGTTCGGCGGTAACGTCGTATGTGAACCTGTCGAAGCGGTCTTCCTCGGGGTGCCGCTCCACGAACCAGAGGGTCGCCGCAGGGCCTGCCGAGAGCAGGAAATCGAAATAGCCGCCCGGCCTAACCGGCATTGAGAGCCTGGGCCGGATGTCGAGCCTTTGGCCCCGGAGGCCCTCTTCCCTCCAGAAGTTCACGTAAGAGGACTGGCTTGAGAAGTAGAAGGGCGTGCCGGCGATCCTCTCCGCCGTGCTCGTGAGCGTTATCTCCGGGAGCCTCTGGAGCGTTTCGTCGTCGTCCGCGTCAAGGAGGTTGTCGAAAAACCTCATCTGGCCAACGAGGCTCCAGTTTGCCCGGTTGAAGCTGGCGGAAAGGTTGCTTTCCAGAGCCTCAAGCGAGCGCTCCTCCTGGCCCCTTCCAAAGTCTATGAAGTACTCGTCGTCGCTTACGAGGTTCAGGTTTGCCCTGAGGTTAAGGCCGCTATCGAAAAGCTCCCTGTGCACGAGCCTGAGCCTCCACCTGTTGTCGGTCGCCTCCTCCGGCCTCGAAAGGTTGTCAACGTCCTGCCTGAATTCCCTGACCCTCTCTATGCTTTTTTCCTGGAACTGGTAGAAGAATATCTCGCCGGAGCTCTTCCTGGTGCGTATATACCTGTATTCGGCGCCTTTGCCGAGACCGCGCCTCGACTCGACGTCGAGGTAGAAGGTGGCGTCCTGGTTCCTGGCTATGGCCCAGAAATAAGAGGTGTCGAGGATAAAGCCCCTCAATTCCGAAAAGCCGGGCCTGGGCTGGAGAAACCCGGACTGCCTTTCGCGTTTTATCGGGATGGATATATAGGGCGAGTAGAGGACGGGGACGCCCTTTATGTAGAACCTCGCGTTCCAGCCTGTAAGGTACTGGCCCACGGTTACGCGCGCCGATGTCGCCGCGAAGCTCCAGTCCGGGTCTTCCTCAGGAGGGCAGTCGCATGTTGTGTAGGTCACGCGCTCCGCCGCGTAGGATTCCGGGCCGGTCTTCCTGATGGAGTCCGCGGTAAGGTGGATGTTGCCCTCGCGGTAGAAGAGCCTGCCGTTCGCGAGCACGGCGGTCTTGTCCCTTATGTTGAACTGGAGGGTGTTGCCCGTGAGGGCGCTCCCGCCCTCGTCAACGGCCCTTATGTTGCCCGAGACGGTCCCGACCCCCGCCGCCATGTCGAGTATCGCGGTATCCGCCCTGACGGAGATGCCTTCCTGGGCTATCTCGACGTTCCCCGAGGCGTGGTACCTGTCAGCGGCCCTGTCGTAGGTTATGGAGTCCGCCGTTATCTCGACCGGCATCTCGGGGCTGAAGAGCTCGCCGTGGGGTTTCTCCTCCGGGTGCGCGCCGCGCGGCGCGAAAAAAAGAAGGAGGAAAAGGGCTATGAGTACGGATTTGCCAACGGGCGTCACAGTCATTTCGCCTTGGAGAGTGGAATTGCGGATTAGCGGAAAAAATTAGCACATGCAGGGGGTTTTTACAAGGCAAAGCTCTTATCTGCGAAAAGGCCTTTTCCGCGCTTCCGCGCGGTTCGAGGGTAAGGCTCGCTTGCTTGTCCACCTCCCCCATCCCGTGCACGGGCCCCTAAAGTCGCTCCGCTCCTCCCGCCCCGGCCCGTTCACGCTCAGCCTCCCTTATGCTACGCTCGCCTTACCCTCCGGGGTATGTTCAAAACATAAGAAGCTTAATGTAATTTGTCTTTGTATTTCAAATATTCCCAAGGGCATAGGGCGTAGTGAGCATAGGGCTGGGGGGAGGGCGGGCGAGGCGAGGGAGCAGGAGCTCGGCCCCTTGAGGCCGAGCGACATAAGGGCCGAGACCGGAGGCTGGAGGCGGTTAGCGAGCGGAGCCCTATGACCGAAAGCGCGGCAGCGCGTTAAAAGGCATTTTGCTAAAGAGTATAGCGGATTGCGAAAATCGCTAAAATGATTGATCAGGGCGGAGTTATTTTCTCTTTAATCCGGCCCTTCTCAAATAACCCCTTGCCTCTCCCACCGTGAAGAGCGAGCCTGTCACGCAGACCGCGCCCCGGGGACCGGCCAAGAGAAGGGCCTCTTTCAGGGCGTCCTTGACGCGCTCCCTTATTATAGCCTCTTTCCCGAACCGCTCGATTCTCCCGGAGAGCGCCCTGGGGCTCTCCGAGCGTTCGTTCATCGGGCTCGTGGCGATTACCATCCGGCACGAGGGTAGGATCTCTTTTAGTATCCCGTCTATGTCCTTGTCCGCCATTACGCCCAGCACAAGCACGGGTTTTTTCCCAAGGCCCTCAAGGGCAAGGGCGAGCGTCCTTGCTCCCGCGGGGTTGTGCGCGCCGTCGAGCACCACGAACGGCTTCCGTGACATTACCTCGAACCTGCCGGGCCATGCGGCTTTCTTGAGCCCTTCCCTTGCCGCCTTTACCTGGATATCGAAGCCCTTTCTCTTTAGGACCTCTACGGCAGCGAGCGCGCAAGCCGCGTTCCTTACCTGATGGGGGCCCAGAAGCCCGAGCTTCAGGTTTTCAAGGCGCATGTCGATTCCATCGTAAGCGAAGGAGCGCGGCTCGCCTGTGGCGCTGAAATCCTTACCGATTACATGGAGAGGCGAGGACAGCTTTTTCGCGGTCCTGCTTATTACGGAGAGGGGGCCCTTTCCGTCCTCTCCGGTTACCACGGGCCTTCCGGGTTTGATTATCCCCGCCTTTTCAAAGGCTATCTCTTCGAGGCTTTTGCCGAGGAAGCGCGTATGGTCCACGCCTATGTTAGTTATGACGGACACTTCCGGAGTTACGACGTTCGTAGCGTCGAACCGTCCTCCCCTGCCGGTCTCGATTACCGCAATGTCGGCCATCTTTTCCCTGAAATGGAGGAACGCCATCGCGGCCGGAACTCGAAGAAGGTGAGGGGGGGAGCTGCCGGTCATCTTCGCTGCCGCCGATCTGACGGCCTTGATCGCGCGATGAGCTCCGGTCCGGCATCATCTTCCCGGAGACGCGTATTCTCTCATTGAACCTTTCGAGGTGGGGCGAGGTGAGGCTCGTCCGAGGCCGGCTTGAAGGGATGGAAGCTATGATGGCTGAGGTGGAGCCCTTGCCGTTGGTCCCGGCTACGTGGATAACCGGGAAGCTTTTCTGGGGGTCTTCGAGGAGCGAGACTATCTCTCTTATCCTCTTAAGCCCCGGCCTTATGCCGTGCTTTTCGAGGCCGTAGAGGAAAGATAGAGCCGGGTCCGGATGCCGCATCAAGGGACTGCGGAGCCCCTGAGCATGGAAAGGAGCTTCGAGATCGTCTCTTTCATGAGCTTCCTTTCGACGATCATGTCTATAATGCCGTGCTCCAGGAGGTATTCCGACCTCTGGAAGCCCTCGGGGAGCTTCTGCCTTATGGTCTCGGCTATGACCCTGGGGCCGGCGAAGCCGATGAGCGCCCTGGGCTCGGCGATTATCACGTCGCCGAGCATGGCGAAGCTCGCGGAGACGCCGCCCATCGTGGGGTCGGTGAGGACGGATATATATGGAAGCCCGGCCTCGCGTAGCTTCGCGAGCGCCGCCGACGTCTTGGCCATCTGCATGAGCGAAAGTATAGACTCCTGCATCCTGGCCCCTCCGGACGACGAGAATATGATCACGCCGGAGCGGCTTTCGACCGCCCTCTCGACCGCGCGGGCGATCTTCTCGCCCACTACCGACCCCATCGACCCGCCCATGTACGAGAACTCGAAGACAGCGGCGGTTGCCCGCTCGCCGCCTATGATGCCCTCGCCGGAGACCATCGCGTCCTTGAGCCCGGTCTCCCTCTGCGCCACCTTGAGCCTGTCCTTGTACTTTTTTACGTCCCTGAACTCCAGCGCGTCAACCGGCTCCATCGACTGGTCGAACTCGCGGAATGTCCCCTCGTCGAAGGTTATCTCTATCCTGGCCCGGGCGGATATGCGGAAATGGTAGTTGCATTTGGGGCAGACGTCGAGGTTACGCTCGACCTCTTTCTTGTAGATTATCTCGCCGCAGTGGTCGCACTTCACCCAAAGCCCGAAAGGGACCTTGACGCTTTTGCTCTCTTCCCCGTTCGTGAAGAGGTCTTTTTTGAACCAGATCATATTTCCTCCGGTCTTGAAGGCACCCTCTAAAAATTGATCTTTTCCCCGGACCGCGGGAAAAATCTCTAATTTTTAGAGGGTGCCTTAATGGCCTTATTATGGCCTGCTTATGCCCCGCTTAAGTCCCGAGACGAAGGTCCCCAGCTCGCCCATGCGCTTTTTCGGGCCCTTCATGCCCGCGATTATGTTTACTATCGCGCTACCGACTACCGCCGCGTCCGCGCTTTTGCAGACCTCGCGCGCCTGCTTCGGGGTCGAGATGCCGAAACCAACTCCTATCGGAAGGTTCGTGAACTTCCTTAAGCGCCTCACATAAGCGGGGATGTCCGTAGAGAGGCTCTTCCGGGCGCCGGTAACCCCTGTGACGCTTACGAAGTAGATGAACCCCGACGCCTTCGAGGCCACAAGGCGCATCCTATTTTCGTCGCTCGTCGGAGTAAGGAGGAATATGAGGTCAACGGAATTCCTGTCGAGCTCCGCTTTGAGCTCGTCTGACTCTTCCGCGGGGAGGTCCACTATGAGGACCCCGTCGGCCCCGGCCGCGCGTATTTCCTTCGCGAACCTCTTAAGACCGTAGTTGAAGACCGGGTTATAGTAGCCAAAGAGGGACGATCGGTATCTCGCTTCCTTCCTTATCTCGCGGACGAGCTCCAGCTCCTCATCTATGTGCCCGTTGCTGCGGAGCGCGCGCTCCGACGAGGCCTGTATCGTCGGGCCGTCGGCCATGGGGTCGGAGAAAGGGATGCCGAGCTCTATGAGGTCGGCCCCGGATTTTTCCAGCTCGCGGATTATCCGCCCGGAGGTCGGGATGTCCGGGTCGCCGGCTGTGACGAATGTGATTAGCGCCTTCCTCCCGTCGGCCCTGAGCCTCTCGAATAGTGATTCTATCCTGTTTTTTCCCTTTGCGGCCATCTCGACCCCTTTTGGTGTAAGTCCCCCACTTTTTTAAAGGGGGGAGGGGAGATTATCTTGACTCAATTAATCCCCTTTTGTCCCACTTTAGAAAAGGGGTAAGTTCAGTTATATCTCGAAATCGAACGCCTTTGAGACGGTATTCAGGTCCTTATCGCCCCTACCCGAGAGGCAGACTATTATCTTCGAGCCTTTCCTCATCTCCCTTGCCGCCTTCACGGCATACGCGACCGCGTGGGAGCTTTCGAGCGCGGGTATTATGCCCTCGGATAGCGTAAGCGCCTTGAAGCCTTCTAACGCCTCTTTGTCGGTGATTGTAGTATACCCGACCCTGCCCGTATCGTTAAGGTACGCGTGCTCAGGGCCCACGCCTGGGTAATCGAGCCCTGCCGATATGGAGTGGGTGTCTATTATCTGGCCGTAATTGTCCTGCAGGAGATAGGTCTTGTTCCCGTGGAGCACGCCGACCCTTCCGCCGTTTATCGATGCCGCGTGCCTGCCGGTCTTGAGCCCCTCGCCCCCGGCCTCGACCCCCGTCATCCCGACCTTCTTGTCTTCGAGGAAGGCATGGAAGAGGCCGATTGCGTTGCTTCCGCCGCCCACGCAGGCAACAAGGAGGTCGGGAAGCCCCCCGGTCATCGCCTGTATCTGCTTTCTCGCCTCAACGCCTATTATCGACTGGAAGTCCCTTACGAGCATCGGATAGGGGTGCGGCCCTGCGACCGTCCCTATTATGTAGAAGGTGTTGTAGACGTTAGTTACCCAGTCGCGGAGGGCCTCGTTCATGGCGTCTTTAAGAGTCCTGCTGCCGGAGGTAACGGGATTCACCTTCGCGCCCAGGAGCTTCATCCTGAAGACGTTGGGGAGCTGCCTTTTTATGTCGTCCTCCCCCATGTATATCTCGCATTCGAGGCCGAACATCGCGGCGACCGTTGCCGTCGCGACCCCGTGCTGGCCCGCGCCAGTCTCCGCAATGACGCGCTTTTTACCCATCCTTTTCGCCAGGAGTATCTGGCCGATGGTGTTGTTTATCTTGTGCGCGCCTGTGTGGCAGAGGTCCTCCCTTTTAAGGAATATGTCCGCTCCGCCTGCCTTCTTCGTGAGCCTCTCGGCGTAGTATAGCGGGGTCGGCCTTCCGACGTACTCGCCGAGGTAGTAGGCGAATTCCTTTTTGAAGCCCGGGTCCTTCTTCCACTTGAGGTAGGCCTCTTCGAGTTCCATGACCGCGGGCATCAGGGTTTCGGAGATGTACCTTCCGCCGTAGATGCCGAAGTGGCCGAGCCTGTCCGGTACCCTGCCGGGTCGTGAAGCATTTCGCGCCGAAGCCCTGCTGTCCTTGCCGGTTTTCCTCATCCTCTTACCCGCTCCATGAATTCCTTAAGCTTTGTGTGGTCCTTCCTGCCAGGCCTGTCCTTCATCTCCACGCCGGAGCAGGCGTCCACCGCGTACGGACGGACCTTCTCCACGGCCTCTTTCACGTTTTCAGGGTTCAGGCCGCCGGAGAGTATGATGCGCCCGAGCGCCTTCGCCTCCACGGCTATGTCCCAGTCGAAGGTCTCGCCCGTGCCGCCGTGTACCCCCTCCTTGAAGGTGTCGAGGAGGTAGGCCGAGACGCTATAGGGCCTGAGCCTGTTTATGTCGGCCCTGTCCCTGACCCTTATTGCCTTTATGACCTTGATGCCGAGCCGCTCGCAGTACTCCGGCGTCTCGTTCCCGTGGAGCTGCGCCGTGCATATGCCGGTCTCGGCGGCGGTCGCGGTGGCCCTTGAAAGCTCCTCGTCCACGAAGACGCCCACCGGGGTCACGAACGGCGGGAGCTCCCTTATTATGAGCCCCGCCGTCCTCGGGCTTATGTGCCGGGGGCTCTTCTTGTAGAAGATGAAGCCGAGCGAGTCGGCCCCGAGCTCCGCGGCCTTGAGCGCGTCCTCAAGGTTTGTGATTCCACATATCTTTACCCGTATACTCTTTGACACCTCTAAGTTCCCTCAGCTTCTTTCTGAAGTTCTCCTCCCTCATGAGCGCCTCTCCTATGAGGAAGGCCTCGACCCCGCATTCCCTCAGCCTCAGTATGTCCTCGTGCGTGTTTATTCCGCTCTCGCTTACGAGGACCCTGTCCTTCGGAACGTAAGGGGCGAGCCTTGCGGTCGTCTCAAGGTCGGTCTTGAATGTCTTCAGGTCCCTGTTGTTTACGCCTATTATCCTGGCGCCGACGTCCAAAGCCGTCTCAAGCTCTTTCTCGTCGTGCACCTCGACAAGGGCGGACATGCCGAGCGAATAGGTGAGTTCGAGGAGCTTTTTAAGCCCGTCCTTCGGGAGCGCCGCGACGATGAGGAGGAGCGCGTCGGCCCCGGATACCCTCGACTCATAGACCTGGTATTCGTCTATTATGAAGTCCTTACGGAGGAGCGGCAGCCTTATGTTGCCTCTCAGGGCCGTGAGGTACTCGAGCTTGCCCATGAAGAACTTCTCGTCGGTAATGACCGAGATGGCCGCTGCGCCTCCCTCGATGTAGCCGCGGGCTATCTCGGCAGGCACGAAGTATTCCCGTATCATCCCCTTGGAGGGCGAGCCCCTCTTTATCTCGGCTATTATCCGTATGCGGTCAGCGCCGCCCCTGTAGGCGACGGCCCTCTCGAAGTCCTTGGGCTTCGGCACCTTGGGGAGCTTCTCCATTATGCCGTCAATGGGGAACTCGGCCCTGGCCTTCTCCAGCTCCAGTCTTTTATTTTGAAGTATGTCGTCGAGTATCATCTGTTGGATATTTCCTTTAGCCTTTCGAGCTTCTCGATGGCCTTGCCCGAATCTATGGCGCCCCTTGCGGCGGCAACGCCCTCTTTAAAGCCCGGTACCGAGCCTGCCGCGGTTATCGCGGCGGCCGCGTTCAGTATTACGATGTCCCTGGCCGGGCCTTTTCCTCCCCGGAGGACGTTGAGTATTATGTCGGCGTTCTCGTCCGGCCCGCCGCCCAGCAAGTCCCCGGGCGCGCACCTCTCGAAGCCCAGGTCCTCGGGCTTGAGGTGATAGGTACGGATGGAGCCGTCCTTAAGCTCCGTTATCTTCGTCTCAGCGGCAAGCGTTATCTCGTCCAGGCCGTCCTCGCCACGGACGATGAAGGCGCGGATTGAGCCCAGCCTGAAGAGCACCTTTGCGAGCGTGTCCGTAAGCGCCGGGTCGTAGACCCCGATTACCTGCCTTTTGGAGCCAGCCGGGTTGGTGAGGGGGCCGAGTATGTTGAATACGCTCCTTATGCCTATCTCCCTCCTTACCGGGGCCGCGTACTTCATGGCGCCGTGGAGCATGGGCGCGAATAGGAAGCCTATCCCGGCCTCCCGTATGCACTCCTCGACCCTCGCGCACTCGGCCTCTATGTTTACGCCGAGGGCGCGTAAGGCGTCTGCGCTGCCGCACCTGGACGATACGGAGCGGTTCCCGTGCTTGGCTATGGTCACGCCCGCCGCGGACGCTACAAGAGCGGCCGCCGTAGATATATTGAAGGTCATGGAGTCGTCCCCGCCCGTGCCGCAGGTATCGACCGCGTCCTCGGGCGCGTCAATCCTCGTAGCCTTCTCGCGCATGACCCTGGCAGCGCCGGTTATCTCCTCGACGGTTTCGCCCTTCATCCGGAGCGCCGTAAGAAATGCCCCTATCTGGGCGGGGCTCGCCCCTCCGGTCATGACCTCGTCCATGACCCCGGTCATCTCGGACTCGCTCAGGTCCGTTCCCTTTATGACCTTTCCGAGGGCTTCTTTGATCATTTATTCCCCCGCCTCCCGGGCCCGGTATGTCCTTAGGAAGTTCCTCAAAATGTCCTTCCCGGCCTTCGTGAGTATCGACTCCGGATGGAACTGGACGCCCTCTATCGGAAGCTCTTTGTGACGGAGGCCCATTATCTCGTCCATCTCGGTCCAGGCGCTTATTTCGAGGCACTCCGGCAGGCTTTCCTTCCTTACGATGAGAGAGTGATAGCGGTTCGCCTCGAACGGGTTCGGGATACCCTCGAATACGGTCTTCCCGTCGTGGTATATCATCGAGGTCTTGCCGTGCATGAGGCGCGGGGCCTTAACGATATCCCCGCCAAAGGCGTAGCCTATGGCCTGATGGCCGAGGCATACCCCGAGTATGGGTATCTTCCCCGCGAATGCCTTTATGGCCTCCACCGAAATGCCTGCCCTGGGCGGGTCGCACGGCCCCGGAGAGACGACTATGGCGCCGGGCGCGAGCCTTTCGATGTCCGCGACCTTTATGGCGTCGTTCCTTCTTACCAGGACGTCCTCGCCGAGCTCCATGAAGTACTGGACCAGGTTGAAGGTGAAGGAATCGTAGTTGTCTATCATGAGTATCATATTCAGAAAAGCCCTTCCATGGCCATCTCGACGGCCTTGAGCATGCCTTTTGCCTTGTTCTCGGTCTCCTCGAACTCCTTTTCGGGGACCGAGTCCGCGACCACGCCCGCCCCGGCCTGCATGTGTATGCGGCCGCCTGATATGACGAGCGTCCGTATGGCTATGCACATGTCCATGTTTCCGGAGAAGCCGAAGTACCCCACGCAGCCGCCGTAGACCTCCCTCTTCGAGGGCTCGAGCTCCTCTATTATCTCCATGGCCCGCACCTTGGGCGCGCCGGTGAGGGTGCCAGCGGGGAAGCAGGCCTTTAGCGCGTCGAAGGAGTCCATGCCCTTTAATAGCTCGCCCTTTACGTTGGAGACGATGTGCATGACATGCGAGTACCTCTCGATCGCCATCAGCTCGTCCACCTCGACGGTCCCGGCCCTTGCGACCCTGCCCACGTCGTTTCTCCCGAGGTCAACCAGCATGATGTGCTCGGATAATTCCTTGGGGTCAGAAAGGAGGTCCTTTTCGAGCGATACGTCCTCTTCCTCGTCCCTGCCGCGTTTCCGCGTGCCTGCTATGGGCTTTACGTTCACGCTCCCGTTGTCGACCCTGACGAGTATCTCAGGAGAGGAGCCGACGAGGGTGGCGCCCCCGAGCCTCAGGAAGAACATGTAGGGGGAGGGGTTTATGACCCTCAACGCGCGGTATATCTCGAACGGGTCGCAAGCGAGCGGGGCGGAGAACCTCTGCGATATGACAGCCTGGAATATGTCGCCCTCGACTATGTACTCCTTTATGCGCTCGACCGCCCGGAGAAAGTCCTCCCTCTTGAAGTTCGAGGCGGTCTCAAGCCTGTGCCCCTCGTTCGATAGCGCGTCGGCCTCTCTTATCGAAGACGTCCCCGGCACCGGCCCCCTCATCTTCTGGACCAGGGCGTCTATCTTCCGGACGCAGCCTTTATAGGCCTCGTCAGGGTCGTCTCCGTCGTTCATGTACGCGTTCGAGACTATCTTAATCCTGTGCTCGACGTTGTCGAAGACGAGGAAGGTGTCGGTGAACATGAGGTATATGTCGTCGAGGCCGAGCTCCTTGGGAGTCAAATCCGGGAGGTTCTCTATGTGGCGGACTATGTCGTAGCCCATGTAGCCGATAGCCCCGCCCGAGAACCTGGGCGCGCCCTCGACCTCAGCCGGGTCGTACGCGGACATCATCTCCCGTATGATGTCTAGCGGGTTGCCTTCAAAGACCTTTGCCTTCCCGTCCTCTATCACTTCCAGCCTCCTGCCCGAGCCCCTTACGACCTTCCTGGGCAAGTTGCCGAGGATGCTGTACCTCCCCCATTTCTCGCCGCCTTCGACGCTTTCGAGGAGGAACGCGTCGCCGCCCCCGTCGATCTTCATGAAAGCGGAGACCTTCGTGTCGGTATCCGCGAGGATCTCCCTAACGACGGGCACAATGTTGAGCGTTTTTGATAATTCCTTGAATACTTCGGGGGAAGGGCAGTGGATGGGCCTTCTCATAAGCAACCTACAATATCATAGCAGATGTAGTATAGTCAATCATTTCACCCGGCATCCGGGCCCCCTCGACAGCCGTAAGGATACCATATTGCAAGGTTTTTTTGCTCTTTTTTTGTTGATAGGACCAAATGCCTGTGCAGATGTGCTGCCGACAGCTCCAATAAAAGCGACCAGGCGCGATTGCCAGTCCGGCGAGGACCTTTTTTGGCCCTTGACAGCTCTCTGGGCTTTTTCGTACAATCGCGCAATCCGGCATTGAAGGGAGTCGTTTAAGACTGGGGATGAGAAGAGTTCTTTACCTGGGGACCGCGCAGGCGGCATTGTTTATAATTTCGGGCTGCGGGCAGGCCGTAAAGAAGGAGAACGAGAGCCTCAAGGCCCGCATCTCGGCCCTCGACGGGGAAAAGGGCGCGCTTCAGGCCGAGGTCGCCTACCTCCAGAAGGAGCTCGGGGACATGAAGTCGAGGGTCACGGCCCTTACGGCCGAGCTTGACGCGAGAAGGATGGAAATAGAGGTTCTGAGGTCGAGGCCGGCACCGAAAAAATCCAGGAGATAAATGGCATTCAGCCGGACCATCCTGCTAACAAGGCTGCTGAAAAAGCCCAATCTGCGGCGTCGTCTTCAAAATTCGTCACTGCGGCGTACTAAGGAGAGTACGCCTCATTCCTCATTTTTCGACTCCTTGCATCTTGAGCTTTTTGAGCAGCCTGAATGTGATTTTGAGTTTTTTAGCAACCGCTAAAGTAACACTGCCATCGTCCGATATGATGGAACGCAGCCTGACGGCGGGCACGCGCCCCGGGACCAGCCCGGGATAACCTCATGACGGGGACAGTCCCATTTCAATAGCATTCCGCGTCCTGAAATCTTATAATACCCTCAAACGCGCGAGCCGCTTTTCCTTGCGGAGAACGCCCCTTCATCCATTTCGCCGTACCGCGCTTCTACTGACCTTTCTTCCGGCTTGCGCCGAGACATTCCAGGGGTAATGCGATGTTCCGGCAGGGCTTGAAATCCAAGATACTGACCCTTACCATCGGGCTCACCCTTATCGGCTTCGGGGCGCTCATCTATCTCGTCATAAACGAGGAGGAGAAGAGCCTCCTGAGAGAGCGCTTCAACGCGAGCGAACTCATGGCCCAGCCCATACTCCACACGATTTACAAGGACATGCTCGATGAGCGCGCGGACATGCCGCGCTTCCTCATAGAGGGACTTAAGACCATCAAGGGCGTTGAGCGGGTACAGCTCATAAGGTCGAACGGCGTAGAGGAGGCCTTCCAGGACTTCAAGACCCTCGAGGCGGTAAAGGCCGAGTTCGGGGAGATAAAGCCGGAATGGCTCGTCGACCACCCCAACAAGCTCAATAACGTCGCCAAGGGCATAAGCAACCCCGATTTCAAGGAGGTCCTCCAGGCCTTCAACGAGGGGCAGAAGGAGGCGGCCTGGTACATCGAGAGCGAGGGGGACAGGAGCCTTTTCACGTATCTCCGCCCGATAGAGTACAGGCCCAAATGCTCGTCCTGCCACGAGCACGAGGAGGCGGCGAGGGGCGTACTCATGATAACCACCTCGCTCGATGAGATGTACGGCATCCTCGAGGGGGCGAGGAACAAGTGGATATTCTACGGCCTCCTGACCATGAGCGCGATCGCAGTGACGCTCAGCTTCCTCGTGTCCGGGGTCATAACCCGCCCCATAGACCGGGCGGTCGTCATGCTAAAGGCCATTGCCGAGGGCAAGGGCGACCTTACGAAGAGGCTCGAGATAAGCTCGAACGACGAGATAGGGCTCTTGGGCAGGTGGTTCAACAAGTTCGTCGAGGGCATGCAGGTAATGGTCAGCGACATCTTCGGCATCTCCAGGGAGGTCTCAGCCGCATCACGGCAGATAGGTGCGTCCTCCGAGAAGATAATAGACGCGGCCAAAAAACAGCTGCAGGCCGCCGAGGACACCTCCGCCTCCATACAGGAGATGGACGCGTCGATAAAGACCGTCGCGGAGGAGGCCGAGGCCTTGAGGAGCTCATCGAGCGAGGTCTCGGAGTCGGTCCGCACCATGTCCGGCTCGGTCGAGGACGTGAAGGTCAACATAGAGAAGCTTTTCATATCCGGCTCGTCCACCACGTCGTCGATAAACGAGATCGCGGTCTCCATAAACCAGGTCGCCTCCCACGTGGACGAGCTCTTCAAGAACACGGAGGACGTCGTCTCCTCCATCACCGACATAGGAGAGAACGTCAAGGAGGTCGAGGCGTACTCGAGGAGCCAGGCCGAGCTCGCGGAGAGGGTCAGGGTGGACGCCGAGGACCTCGGCATGGCGTCGGTCGTGAAGACACGGGAGGGCATAGAGAAGGTGAGCGAGGAGGTGGCCTCCACGGCCCTCGTCGTGAACCGCCTCGGCGAGAGGTCCAAGGAGATAGGGAAGATACTTACCGTCATAAACGACATAGCTGACACGACCCACCTCCTTGCGCTGAACGCCACGATACTCGCGGCCCAGGCCGGGGAGCACGGCAAGGGGTTCGCGGTCGTCGCCCGCCAGGTAAAGGAGCTCGCCACCAAGACGACCTCCTCCACCAAGGAGATAGCGGGCCTTATTACACAGGTCCAGAGCGAGGTCTCGGTGGCGGTCGAGTCCATGAGGAGGAGCTCGGAGAAGGTCGAGGACGGGGTGCTCCTTTCGAGGAACGCGCAGGAGGCGCTCATAAAGATACTCGATTCGTCGCGGAGGTCCTTCGAGATGGCCAAGCTCATCGAGAAGGCCACCATAGAGCAGACCAGGGGCACGGGCCAGATCGCGAGCGCCGTGCAGGTGATGAGCCACATGGTCGGCGACATAAAGAACGCGGCGGGAGAGCAGTCCCACGCGGCAAAGGAGATCTTGAAGGACACCGCCCAGATGCGCGAGTTCATGGAGAAGGTCAAGTCCTCGACGATGGAGCAGGCCAGGGAGACGAGGAGGGTCGCGGAGGCGATATTCAGGGTTTTGGAGAAGATATCGAAGGTGGCCGACGCCACCTCCGAGCAGATGGTCTTCTCGAAAAGGATAGTGAACGCGGTCGATACCATCAAAAAGACCGCGGAGGACAACGCGACCCTGGCTGCAAGGCTCGAGAGGACCGTCGAGGAGATGAACAGGGAGGCTGACGCGTTGAAGAGCACGGTTGCGAACTTCAAGGCGTAGCAGAAAGGACGCTTTTATGCGTGCCAGGATCATCCTTTTGGCGCTGTTTCTTTCCGGAGCCGTGATTGCCGCCCCGTCTGAGGCCGCGGACATAGACTGGCAAAGGGTCAAGCCCTCCAGGATCGCCCTTTTCTACCCGGGTGTCGTCTCCTGGGAATTCCTCGTGAGCGAGGACCACAGGCTCGGCGCAAGGATGATAAAGTCCGGCAGGAAGGACTGCAGGAACTGCCATCTCGCAAAGGACGGCGCGCTCGACATAAAGGCCGACGAGATAGCCTCCGGCTCGCTCAAGATGAAGAGGTCTTTGAAGCCTTTCGAGCCCGAGCCGGGCGCCGGCAGGAAGGGGTCCATCTCGGCAGAGGTCCAGGCCGCGTACGACAGCGGGCACCTTTACCTCAGGTTCAGGTGGAGCTCAAGCGGGGCCGGATGGGCCCAATCGGCAAAGACCCCTGACAGGATATCCATACAGGCGAACAAGTCTGACCAGCTCTTTAAAGCCAGCGGCTGCTTCATAACATGCCATAACGACCTTTCAACCATGCCCCATGCCCCTTCCAAAAAGGAGATAGGCGAGCATCCGGCCTACAGGGGCAAGGACGAGGTGAGCCTCTACTCCGTCCACGCGAAGTCGTCATGGGACAAAAGGAAAGCCGATGCAGAGGCCCAAAAGGCCGTGGGGCTCATAGACATCAAATCGGTCGAGCTGGGGAAGGGTCTTGCCAGGGCCGCCGACGGATGGATATATGACGAGAAGGCATGGGAGGAGAGGCCCGGTTTCGAAGGCTCGGGAGACTGGTCGGAAGGCGCGTACACGGCGGTTTTCAAGAAACCGATAGGGCGGGCCGGCAAATACGACGTGGCGATCTCCGAAGGAGATGTCTTTACAATCGCCATCGCCATCCACGAGGACGGGGCAAGGGAGAGGAGGCATTACGTCTCCCTGCCGGTTTCGATAGGCCTCGGCCCCGGGGGCGACATACAGGCAATAAGGCTCAAGGACTGAAGAAAAAGGCCGGACGCAAATCACATACTTCCTGGCCTTGAATAAGTTAATCTGTTAGACTCAGAGGCATATGGGCGATAGAGAGGACATAGAGATACTGGACGGTAAGATCATCCGGCTCAAGGTCGAGTACGAGCAGTACTTTGCCAGGGTATTGAAGCGCGAACCGTCCAAGCTCAGGAACGATATTGAAAAAACGATACTCTCCCTGAACGGAAAGACCATAAACAATACCTCGACGAAGTTCAAGCTCAACTCCATAGTCGCCAGGTACAATTCATACAAGCAGCACTGGGACAGGGTGCTCCGCGCAATCGAGGAGGGGACTTACGTCAGGAAGGCCGAGGGCGCGCCGGGGGCTGCCTCCGAGGCGGCGGCCCGGCCCGCCCCGGCCAGCCAGCCGGTGCAGGCTCAAAAGGGCGGCGCAAAAGGCCCCGCCCCCGCGGACGGCGGCTTCGAGGACATATACAAGAGGTACATAGATGCGCGTAAGGAGTGCCGCGAGCCGGTTGAGGGCATAACCGTCGAGAGCCTGAAAAAGACCATAGAGCAGTACAAGAAGAAGGTTGAAGAGCAGTACAAGACGAGCAATGTGGACGTCAGGGTATATGTGAAGGACGGGAAGGCGAAGCTTACGATCGTTCCGAAGAAGTGAGCGGGGGAAAGCGGCGGCTTTCCCACGCATAAAGTATCGGATGCTTCCAAATAGAATAAGGCGGGCTTTTGGCCCGCCTTATTCTATTTCAATCTCATTTTTTTTCGGTATCCCTAAGCCCTGCCCCGTTCCTTTACCCTGAGCCTGGCTTGCGCGTAATCGAGCCTGTCCTGGGCCTGCGCATGGGCCGCGTCCTCCTGGCGAGCGGAACTGAGGGCCGCGGAAGCTCTTGGGCCTCCTTCCTTACAGCCTCAAGGTCTATCTCTGATTCCCTCACGGCAGTGTCGACCAGTATGGTGGTCTTCCCGGGCAGCACCTCCGCGTAGCCCCTCCCCACGGCGAGCACGCCTGATTCCGCGCCCTTCCTGAACGCGACCTCGCCTGGCTTCAGGAGCGGAGGAACGGGTATGCCCCGCAGAGCACCCCGAACTCGCCTTCCTGTCCGGGGGCGGTCGCTTCCTCGACCTCCATTGAGAGGAGCCCTGGGTGTCACTATCTCGAGCAAAAGGTTGTTGTTGTCCGCCATTATCCTGTCTCGAGTTAGCAGGTTGCTGAAAAGCCCACTGCTGTGTCGTCTTCAAATTCGTCGCCGACGTATTACACGCCTCATTCCTCATTTTCGACTTTTGCATCTTGAGCTTTACAGCCTGCATGTAATTCTGAGTTCTTCAGAACCCTTAGACGCTCGTGCCCGTATCTTCTCGGCCTTCTCCAGCGCCTCTTCTATGGTGCCGACCATGTGAAGCCCTGCCTGGATGTCGTCGAGCTCGCTGTTGGCTATCATGTTGAAGCCCTTGATGATGTCATCTTCACGCTCACGTACTTGCCGGCGTTCCGGTGAACTGCTCGCCACGAAGAAGGGCTGCGAGAGGAACTCTCAACTTCTCGCGCGGCGACCACGAGCTTGTCCTCCTCCGAGAGCTCGTCCATGTACCGAGGATGGCGATGATGTCCTGGAGGTCCTTGTACTTCCTGGAGGATGGCCTGCACCCGGCGAGCTGTCGAGAATGCTCGTCCCCGACTATCTGCGGGTCGAGGATCCTCGATGTGAGTCCAGCGGGTCCACGCCGGGTAGATGCCGAGCTCGCTATCTGCCTCGAAAGGACGGTCGTCACGTCAGGTGCGCGAAGGTCGTCGCAGGGGCCAGGTCGGTCAGGTCGTCCGCAGGCACGTATATGGCCTGCACCGAGGTGATGGAGCCGTTGAGCGTCGAGGTGATCCTCTCCTAGAGGCCGCCCACGCCGAAAGCGAGCGTCGGCTGGTATCCGACGGTTGAGGGTATGGCGGCGAGTAGCATGGAGACTCTGAGGTGGCCTGCATGAACCTGAATATGTTGTCTATGAAGAGGAGGACGTCCTGGTTCTCCTCGTCCCTGAAGTACTCGGCCATCGTGAGCGCCGTGAGCGCGACCCTTGCCTCGCTCCTGGGGCTCGTTCATCTGCCCGTAGACGAGGGCGGTCTTCCGAGAACGCCTGACTCCTTCATCTCCTCCCAGAGGTCGTTTCCTTCCCTGTCCTCGCCGACCCGCCGAAGACCGAGAAGCCGCCGTGCTGCATGCGACGTTGTTGATGAGCCCATTGCGAGGGGCTGTCTTTCCGACGCCCGCGCCGCCGAAAAGAGGCCGATCTTGCCGCCCTTGAGGTAGGTGAGGTCGACGACCTTGATGCCGGTCTCGAAGACTCCATCTTGGTCGACTGCTGCTCGAAGGTCAGGGCAGGGCAGTGTATGCCGTTTTTTTCTCGCTCGCTATGGGGCTGAGCTCGTCGACCGGCTCGCTTATGAATGTTTATTATGCGCCTGAGGACGGCTTGCTGACAGGCACCGTGATGGCTGAGCTCGTGTCCCAGACCTCGGTGCCCTTACGAGGCTTCCGCTCGCGTCCATGGGCTATGCACTTTACGGTGTTCTCTCTCCGAGGTGCTGGGCGACTTCGGTAACGAGGTTCCATTCCTCGTTGCTTATGCCTCTTGTTAGTTACCCTCACGGCGTTATTGATGGCCGGGAGCCTGCCGGGCGGGAACTCGATATCGAGCACCGGGCCGATGACCTGCGTGATCCTGCCGATATTCCTTTCCTTCCCTGACACCTCGGCTGTCAGGCCGGCTGCTGTTCTCTGGACTTCGGATATTCTCAGGAAGACCTCCTGCGCGGAATCTTTGAGGCAACCTCTAAAATGAATCTTTCCCCGGACTCTAGTTACAGGAACAAAATGCTCACATATTGTCATATACGCTCCGGCTTTTATTCCGGCCTTCCTTGATTGCGGGAAAATCTACAATTTTAGAGGTTGCCTTGGGTTGCTAGTAAAAGTTTGGGAACGGCCTTCCGGCCCTCTCCCGGTTACTGCCCCGCGTGAGTTCCGGGCTTAAGTCGTTGCCTCAGGCAGACCGCGGGCTTTAAGCGCCTGCGGCCTCGATTATCTCCATGAGCTCCTTGCGGATGGCGGCCTGGCGAGAGCCTGTTAACTACACGAGCGTAAGGCCGTTATCATCTGCCCTGCGTTCTTCGGAGGCCGAGTCCATCGCCGTCATCCGAGCCCCGTGCTGCTGGCCGATTTTCCAGAAGGGCCCTGAAGGCCTGCACCTCTACGTACTTTGGAGGGCTCGCAAGCACCGCCTCTTCGCCGGGCTCTGTAGATGTACTGCCCTTGCCTTCGCCTTCCTTGTTCTCCTCGTTCTCCGTGCCGAGACGGGCAGGAGCTTTATCGTAAGCGGCTTCTGCGTGAGGCGGACTTGAACTCGCTGAATATCAGTGGACCTCGTCGGTCTCGCCCCTTCAGGTACGAGCCCACGAGGTCGCGGTTATCTCGACTGCGGTGCTGTAAGCCGGCCTTGTTGCTCCCCACGGGCCTCGCGTTGAGGACCGTGATGTTGCGTCTCTTGGAAATCTCGCCCCGCGCTTGCCGACGAGATAAAGGCTTGCGCCTGACGAGCCGCGCCGCGGAGGAACCCTTCCGCTGTCCGGAGGAGCTGCGAGTTGAAGCTTCCGCAAGGCCCCTGTCCGAGGTGAAGAGCGCGAGGGTTATCTTCTTTACCCTGTTCAAGGAGGTGGCTGTCGAGGAGGCCTTGGATGCGAGCGAGCCTACGAGCTCGAGCATCTTCTCGGCATAGGGCCGGGCCGCGACTATCTCGTCCTGGGCCTTCTTGAGCTTCGCGGCGGAGACCATCTTCATGGCCTTGCATCTGCCGCGTGTTCTTGACCGACTTTATTCTTCTTTTTATGTCCTTGCAAGGCTGCATCTATGGGATCACCTATGGCTTTTTAACAGCTGCTCAAAATCCATCTGCTGCAGTTATCTCGTCGCTCGTCACTGCGACGTACATGAAGAGTACGATCGCTCCTCGCTCCTCGATGCCTTGCATCTGGAGCTTTTGAGCAGCTTTAGGTAATTCCAGGTCAAATTACTTGCCTTCGGCCACGAACAGGCCCTTCAAGTCGTCGAGCGCCTTCCATTGAGCTTGGCCTAAGTCGTTGCGTCTATGGCCTTCTTGCGGTGCGTATCTCGTCGGTATCCGGGGTGCTGGACTCCTGAAGGCTATGAGCTCTTCCTCGTACCTCTTGAGGGCCGAGTTGGGGTAGGCGTCGACATAGCCGTTTGTGGCGGCGTAGATGACGAGCACTGCTTCTCGACCGGAAGGGCTTGTACTGGCCCTGCTTGAGTATCTCGACGAGCTTGCCGCCCCTGTTGAGCTGCTTCTGGTGGCCGGCCGAGGTCGCTTCCAAACTGGGCGAATGCCGCGAGCTCCCTGTGACTGCGCAAGCTCCAACCACGTACGTGCCTGCGACCGACTTCATGGCCTTTATCTGTGCGCTGCCGCCGACGCGGGGAAACCGAAAGCCCGACGTTGATGGCGGGCCTTATGCCAGTAGAAGAGGTGTCGGTCTCAGGAATATCTGGCCGTCGGTGATGGATATGACGTTCTCGTCGGATGTAGGCCGAGACGTCGCCCGCCTGCGTCTCGATTTATCGGAGGGCCAAGAGACCCGCCGCCGAGCTCGTCGGAGAGCTTCGCGGCCTTCGAGGAGCCTGAGTGGAGGTGGAAGACGTCTCCGGTACGCCTCGCGGCCCGGGGCCGCGAGCAGGAGCGAGAGCTGCCTGTAGGCGACCGCGTGGCTTCGAGAGGGTCGCCGTAGATTAGAGGCGTGCATCCCGTTGTCCCGAAGTACTTTTCGCCATGGCGCGGCCCGCGTACGGCGCTATGAACTGCAAGGGGGCAGGGGAGCTTGCAGTGGCGGCGACGATAACGGTGTAGTCCATTGCGCCGAACTGCTTCAATTTTTCGGATATCTGGGCGACCGTCGACTGCTTCTGGCCGATGGCGACGTATATGCAGAAGACGTTCTGCCCTTTCTGGTTTATGATGGTGTCGATGGCGACGGCGGTCTTTCCGGTCTGGCGGTCGCCGATTATGAGCTCCCTCTGGCCCCTGCCGATGGGTATCATGGCGTCTATGGCCTTGATGCCGGTCTGGAGCGGCTCCTTGACGGATTTCCTCGCGACTATGCCCGGGGCCTTTATCTCGACCCTCCGCCTTTCGGAGGCCTCCAAGGGGCCCTTGTTGTCTATGGGCTGCCCGAGGGCGTTTACGACCCTGCCCATGAGGCCCTTGCCGACCGGTACCTCGACTATCCTCCCGGTCCTCTTGACCGTCGAGCCTTCCTTTACCGTCTGGTCGCTTCCGAGGAGCGCCGCTCCGACGTTGTCCTCCTCGAGGTTCAGGACCATGCCCTGCAGGCCGCCCTGGAATTCGAGGAGTTCCCCGGCCATCGCCTTCTCGAGGCCGTATATCCTCGCTATTCCGTCGCCGACCGATATGACGGTGCCGACTTCCTGTATGTCGATTTCCTTCTCAAACCCCTTTATCTGGGTCTTTATGAGCTGGCTTATTTCCTCTACCTTGATCATCTTCTAAACCACCCCTTCGAGTATTTTTTCCTTCATGAGTTCGAGCTGGGTCTTCAAGCTCCCGTCCAGGATGGTGTTCCCGATCTTGAGGACAAGCCCGCCCAGGAGGAGAGGGTTATGATTGCATGTGAGTACCACGTCCTTGCCGGTAAGCGAGGAGAGTTTCTTCCTTATCTCCTCGACGAGGGCCGGGGGAAGCTCGGTCGGAGAGTCCACCGAGGCCCGGATCCTCCCCGCGAGCCCGTCCTCGTAGGCCGAGTACGCGGCTGTTATCTCGTCCAGGAACCTCAAGTTCCTGGTGCGGACGAGTATGCCGAGGAATTTGGCGACGTGTGGCGAGAGCCCGGCGGAGGCGGCCACGTTGTCCATAAGGGACAAGCGGTCCTCCAGCTTGTACATGGGGTTGAGGAGCGTTTTTTCGAGGTCGGGGTTCCCGCTGAATATCGCGAGCACCGAGCGGAGCTCCTTCCCGTACTGGTCCCAGGAGTTGTTTTCCCTTCCGACCTCTATGAGGGCCTTCGCGAACCTCTTGGACGCGGAACTCTTCATCAGTTGATCCTCAGGTTGTTTAGGTATCCTTTAACGAGCCTGTCCTGGTCCGCGGGGGTGAACTCCTTCTTGAGTATCTCCTCGGCCAGCCCGACCGCGGCCCTGGCGGCCTCTTCGCGTATCTCGATCTTCGCCTTCTTTATTTCCTGCTCGGCGGCGGCCTTTGCCTGCTCCTTGAGCCTCTCGGCTGATTTCCCCGCCTCCGCTATTATCCGTTCCCTCTCGGATTCGCCCTCTGCCCTGAGCTCGTTATGTATCTCCGCTATCCTCGCGTCAAGGAGGCCCAGCTTGGCCCTGTACTCCGCGGCCTTCCTCTCGGCCTCGTCCTTGGCTGCCTGGGCCTCTTCGATGGCGGTCTTTATCTCGGAGCTCCTTTTATCGAGGAGCTTGTTTACGACCTTCGTCCATACCAGGTAGACGCCGATCGCGAGCACGATGAAGTTGGCGACCTTCCAGACCATGCCGCTTCCGTTATCGCCCCCGCCGGCTGCGAAGGCAAAGGACGGCACAAGGAGGAATATCGCGATAAGCCCGGCAACGCTCCTGTCGAGCACCTTGCCGGCTATCTCCCTGGCAAGGCCCCTTGCCTCGGTCTTCAATCCGGCAAGCGCGCCCTGCCTGCTCGAATCGAGCTCCGTTCTTATCTTGGCGAGCTCGGCGGCGGCCTCGGCACGGGCGGCCTCGATTATCGCCTTCTCCCTGTCGACGCCTTCCTGCCTGAGCCTGCCCCTCTCCTCGTGCCCCTTAATGGCCGCTTCCTTGAGCCTCTTCTCATAGCCAAGTAGCCCGTCGGCGACCTCTTTCTCGGTCCCTGCGGCCTTCTTGAGGCTCCCGGCTACGCGCTCGTCCCGCTCCTTCAATATCCGCTGGACGGGCCTGTAAAGGAGCCTGTTGAGGATGATAAGTAGCACGAAAAAGCCGATTATCTGGAAAAGGAGGGTCTGGTCGAGTGATATCATTTATATGCAAGCCTTTGGTTTTTTTGCACGGGCAACCGCTAAAAATCCTGGAAGTTGCCCACACTTCTTCCGTAAGCGCCCTGAACCGCAGGCCGCATGCGGGCCTTAAATTGTCCGGGGTGTGTGAAAGCCGATTTTTCAAAACTAAAACAGGGTATTGCTATCATATACAAAAGTTCATTGTCAAGCGATTTAATTTGCGAGCTTGAGCCGGGCCGCGCGCTGAAAAACATATGCGCCGGTACGCTTAACGCATGCGCGGCATCAAGAACCCGGCCATTGATAAAGGGGGATAAGGAGGAGATCGGAACGGCTGGCTGAGGGTCCTCATGAAACGTGCAGGGCCGCTACGCGGCCCTGCTATTCGGAGGGAATTCTAACACAGGAATGCGGAGCGATTCAATCCCTTTTCGCCGCCTGGCCCTCGATTATGGTCACGGCCCTATTCCGAGTATCGTGACCGGGGTCTCGCTTTCGAAATCACGGAGGACCCGGCCTTCGGTATCCCCGCCCGGCGACTGGGCGCCGGGCTCTTCCGTTATGCCCGGGACGGTCTGGGTGACAGGCGGCGGCTGGACGATGGTTATCCCTGGCTCGAGCTCTCCCGGCGAGGGGAACGGAGGGAAAAGGAGAG
Source organism: Deltaproteobacteria bacterium (assembly GCA_015075075.1). Taxonomy (GTDB): domain Bacteria; phylum Desulfobacterota; class GWC2-55-46; order GWC2-55-46; family GWC2-55-46; genus UBA5799. Next base: position 31,436 of record JABTVA010000012.1, read on the forward strand.
CCGTTTCGGGAGGCACGTCTGCTGTCGGGGACGGCACATCAGGGAGTACTGGGGGCGTTTCGCTAAGCGCCCTCGGCGGCCCCAGGGACGGCTGTGGCGGAGTCTCAAACGGAGATATCCCGCCGGCAACCGGAGGCGGAAGGGGCGTCGTGGCCTGGGGTAGCTCTGTAGTGGCAGGCGGAAGAGGCGTGGTCGGTTGAGGGAGCTCGGTCGTGGCCGGAGGCAGCGGCGTTGTCGCCTGCGGTGTCCCGGGCGCGGCAGGTGGCAGCGGCGTTGTCGTCTGTGGAAGCTGTGTCGTCGGGGAAGGGACGGTTGTCGTGGGAGGAGGTATCGTCGTAGTGGGCGGAGGGGTCGCGGTAACCGGGGGCGGCGTCGTGGTTGTAGGAGGCGGCAAGGGTGTCGTTGCCTGAGGCGGCCCCAGGGACGGCGCCCCGGAAGGCGCTCCGGGCGCCGGGGCTGCCCCGACCTGTGCGGACGCTACACCTGCGGTTAAAAAGACGGAAAAGACGGCGGCGAGAGGTGCGGTCGTCTTCTTCATGACAGTTTCCTCCTTTTCGGATAAAGTCGGATACTATCATCATAGTATGCACTAAAAAGAGCATTCCTTCAGAAGACCGGCGGGGCAGTTTACCGCATCCCCATCCTCTGCCGCATCGCGAGGTCCTGCTGGCGCGTTATGAGGAAATCCATCCTCTCGGAGAGCATCTCAAGCCTTTCCCTCGCATCGGGCGGCATCTCCTCGGCCTGCCCCATCAGGTCTATGAGCTCGCGGAGCGCCATAAGGGTCTCCTGCATGAGCTGCTCCCTTTCCATCGCAAGGAAGGGGTCGGCAGGCTGCCGGAACTCCTGGGGAGGAGGCAATTGCACGGGTATCGCGCGCCCGCCCGGGCCAGCCGATGCGGAATGCGCCGAAAGGAGCAGAAGCGAGGCAAGAAGCGGAAGCTAGGTCTTTTCATGCTCGTCCTCCGCATGGTTTCCTCTCGACTATAGCAGGAACTTTCACGTCGCGTTAGGAGGGCGGCTTCTCGAACCAGGAGATACCCTTCATCTGGAGCCTCCTCCCTTTCCAGAAGGCATATATGACCGGGAGCACGAGCAATTCGAGGAGTACCGCCGTCACCATTCCCCCGACCATTGGCGCCGCTATCCTCTTCATCACGTCGGCGCCCGTGCCCGCGCTCCACATTATCGGGAGGAGGCCGGCTATTATGGCCGTCGCGGTCATCACCTTGGGCCTGACCCTCATGACCGCGCCTTCCCTTATCGCCTCATAGAGGTCTGCGCGCGAATTCATCCTGCCTTCCAAGACCCGTTTCTCATACGCGTGCTTGAGGTAGATGAGCATGATTATGCCGGTCTCGGCGTCGAGCCCCGCAAGCGCAAGGAACCCGACAGCCACGCCTATGCTGAAATTATAGTCCAGAAGGTAAAGCATCCATGTGGCCCCGATGAGGGAGAACGGGATGGCAAGCAGTATTATGAGGCACTCGGTAATGGACTTGAAGTTAAGGTAAAGGAGGAGGAAGATTATCCCGAGCGTAAGGGGCACTATGACCTTGAGCTTCTCATAGGCCCTTTCCATGTACTCGTACTGCCCCGACCATTCGGCGTAGTATCCGGACGGGAACTCGATTTTTCTCGCTATCGCCTCCTTTGCTTCTGCGACATAGCTCCCGATGTCCCTTCCCCTCACGTCCACGAATATCCAGTTGGTGAGGAGGGCGTTCTCTGTGCGCACCGTTGCCGGGCCCTTCCTGACCTCGATGAGCGCGACCTGGGATAGCGGCACGTGCTCACCCCCTCCGGTGGGCACGAGCACGCGGCCGATCTTCACGATGTCGTCCCGGAGCTCGCGTTTGTACCTGACGTTAACCGGATATCTTTCAAGGCCCTCGACCGTGGTGGTCACGTTCTCGCCGCCCACGGCTGACATTATGACCTCCTGGATGTCCCCGATCCTCAGGCCGTACCTTGCGGCCTCCTCGCGCTTGATCTTTATGTCGAGGTAATAGCCTCCTACCGCCCTTTCCGCGAAGGCGCTCGATGTGCCTGGCACCTCCCTTAGCGCCGCCTCGATGTCGAGAGAGAGCCTTTCGAGTTCGGCAAGGTCTTTTCCGAACACCTTTACCCCCACCGGCGTCCTTATGCCGGTCGAGAGCATGTCTGTCCGGGCCTTTATGGGCATGGTCCATGCGTTTGTGACGCCGGGCATCTGGAGGGCCGCGTCAAGCTCCTCTACGAGCCTTTCCATGGTCATGCCTGGCCGCCATTCCTTCTCGGGCTTGAGGTTTATGACCGTCTCGAACATCTCGAACGGGGCCGGGTCGGTTGCGGTCTGCGCGCGACCGGCCTTTCCGAAGACGCTCTCCACCTCCGGGAAGCCCTTTATTATCCTGTTCTGGACCTGGAGCATCTCGGCGGATTTGGTTATTGATACGCCCGGCAAGGTCACGGGCATGTAGAAGAGCGTGCCCTCGTTCAGGGGCGGCATGAATTCGCTGCCGAGCCTCTTCATCGGGTAGAGGGTCGAAACCAGCGCAAGGAGCGCGACCGCTATGGTGAGCTTCTTGTGCCGGAGCACCTTTTGGATTGCCGGCCTGTACAGCCATATGAGGGACCTGGTTATTGGATTTTGCTCCTCCGGCCGTATCCTGCCCCTTATGAAGAAGCCCATGAGCACGGGGACCAGCGTTATGGAGAGGAGCGCGGCGGCCGCCATGGCAAAGGTCTTCGTATACGCCAGCGGCTTAAAGAGCCTCCCTTCCTGCGCCTCGAGCGTGAAGATGGGCATGAAGGAGACCGTTATTATGAGTAGCGAGAAGAATAGCGCCGGCCCGACCTCCTTGGCCGCCTCGGTTATCATGCCCCAGTGGTCCCTGCCTTTTCCCTCCCCTTTCTCGATGTGCTTGTGGGCGTTCTCTATCATGACGATAGCGCCGTCTATCATCGCTCCGATGGCTATGGCGATGCCGCCGAGGCTCATGATGTTCGCGTTTATGCCCATGAGGTACATGACTATGAAAGAGGCGAGTATGCCGACCGGCAGCATTATGATGGCTACGAGCGAGGACCTGAAGTGGAGGAGGAATATGATGCAGACGAGGGAGACCACTATCGATTCCTCTATGAGCTTCTCCCGCAGGGTGTCTATTGCCCTGTATATGAGGTCGCTCCTGTCGTAGACGGCCCTTATCGTGACCCCGTCCGGGAGACCGGCCTCCAGCTCCTTAAGCTTCTCCTTTACGCCCTGTATGACGTCCAGCGCGTTCTCGCCGAAGCGCATGACCACTATGCCGCCGACCGCCTCGCCCTCTCCGTTAAGCTCGGCCAGCCCCCGCCTTTCGTCGGGCCCGAGCTCGACCCTTGCGACATCCCGTATCCTTATGGGCGTGCCGGTTCTGTCCACCTTGAGGACGATCTTCTCGATGTCCGGGATGCCCTCGATGTAGCCGAGGCCCCTTACCATGTACTCTCTCTCGGACATCTCGACGACCCTGCCTCCCACGTCGCGGTTGCTCATCTCGACGGCCTTCATGACCTCGCCTATGGAGACGCCGTACGTAAGGAGCCTGTTCGGGTCGATATTTACCTGGTACTGCTTCACGAACCCGCCTATGGAGGCGACCTCGGAAACTCCCGGCACAGAGGTGAGCTGGTATCTTATGTACCAGTCCTGGATAGAGCGTAGCTCCGCGAGGCTCAAGCCCTTGCCCTCGACCGTGTACTCGTAGACCCATCCCACGCCCGTGGCGTCGGGCCCGAGCGACGGGGTCACGCCAGCCGGGAGCTTGCCCGAGGCGAAGTTCAGGTATTCAAGGACCCGGCTCCTGGCCCAGTATATATCCGTGCCGTCCTCGAATATTACGTAGACGAACGAGACCCCGAAAAAAGAATAGCCCCTTACGGTCTTGGCCTTGGGCACGGCCAGCATGGCCGTGGTAAGGGGATACGTTACCTGGTCCTCCACGACCTGCGGGGCCTGCCCCGGGAATTCGGTGAAGATTATGACCTGCACGTCGGAAAGGTCGGGTATGGCGTCGATGGGCGTCCTTGAGACCGAATAGATGCCAAAGCCGACTACGAACGCGGTGAAAAGGAGGATGATAAGCCTGTTCTTTACGGATATCTCGATTATCCTGCCAAGCATCTTCAGTGCCCCTCGTGCGAATCCATTGCTGCTCCGTGCCCTTCATGTCCGCCGGTCCCGCCAGGCGGGTGTCCGGCGTGCGGGCCTGCCCAGCCGTGGCCGGCATGGTCCGCGCCTGCGCCTTCAGCAACGCCCTCTCCGTCGGCACGGCCCGGACTCATGATGTGCCCGGAACTGTCGTCCTCGGTCTTTCCTGATGCGCCGCTACGCGGGCCCTCTTTCGAGGCGGGCGCTTCCTTCTTGACGGCGCTTCCGCCGTGGTCGTGCGCGCTCAACCCGGCGATTGCGGCCTTTAGCCTGCTTTCCGAGTCGATGAGGAAGTTGGCCTGGGTAACGACCCATTCTCCTTCGCTTACGCCTTGAAGCACCTGGAACCAGCCGTCGGCCTTTCCGCCGGTCTTTACTTCCCTGGGCTCGAAGGTCCCGTCCCGCCTGTCGACTATTACTATCTGCCTTTCGCCGGAATCGATTACGGCGGAATCCGGCACGGCTACGGCGGACCGGGCTATTTCGGTTGAAAGCTCTACGTTCAGGTACATGCCCAATTTAAGCCGGTGGTCAGGGTTAGGGAGCTCGAAACGGATTTTCATCGTCCTTACTTCAGTGCCGGCCTCCTGCACGTATCTTATGGAGCCAAGGTGGCTGTATATGTGCTCTATCTTCCCGGCGTAGATTTCTCCAGGCGAATAGGCGGGGGTGAGGGTCGCCTTCTGCCCCTTTTTTACGTAGGGCATCTCGTATTCGTATATTTCGCCGTAGACCCACACGGCAGAGTGGTCTATTATCTTGAAGAGGGGCTCTCCTGCATCTATCCTCTGCCCCTCGACGACCATCTTCTCGGTAACGCTCCCGCTCGAAGGGGCGCTTATGGTCATGGTCCTCATGACCTTCCCGGATTCCCTCAGGAGCTCAATCTGTTCCTCCGAGATGTCCCAGTATCTGAGGCGCTGCCCTGCGGCTTCGAGGAGGGCCCGGGCCCCGTTACGGACCTCGGGGTACGGGCTTCCCTTGACCTCTTCCGCGCCCTTCCACGCAAGGAGGTATTCCTCCTGCGCCGAGACGAGGTCGGGGCTGAAGAGCTCAAGGAGCTGCTGCCCCTTTCCGACCATCTGGTCCGTCCGGTCCACGTAAAGCCTCTCGACCCATCCGGGCACCTTCGCGTTTATGACGAAGACCCTGTTCTCCACCGGCTCGACCCTGCCCACGGTCCTTATGGTCCTCTCAAGCCTACGGCGGGCGGCCTCCTCCGACCTTACCCCTATGATCTGAAGCCGCTCCGGGCTTATCCTTACGGTGCCGGGGGCCTCGGGGGCATCGCCCTCGTACACCGGTATGTAGTCCATGCCCATCGAGTCCTTCATGGGCACCGGAGAGGTTATCTCCGGGTTCATGGGGTTCCGGTAGTAGAGGACCTTCCTTTCCGTCTCGGTACGGACCGGGACCTCGCCGGGCTTAAGGTGCCAGGCAAGCAGCCCGCCGGCTGCCAGGCCGAGCGCAAGAAAAACGATAGCTGCGGAATAAGGCTTCTTCATCCCTGTCTCCTTATGGTTCTTTCCAGTCCTGTCAACGGAGGTCCAGGTCGGACCCTATGACCCTTTCAAGCTCGGCGGTCCTCTTCATGTACTCCGCTATCGCGGCTATGCGCTCGACCCTGACCCTCTTAAGCTCCCGCTCGGTGTCGAGGAGGGTAAGGAGGTCGGCCTTCCCGGCCTGGTAGTTCCTGATTGCCGATTCATACGAAAGCTCGACAAGGGGCAGAAGGCTCGTCTCATAGAGGTCTATGGTCCTTTCGGCGGCCTCTACCATGAGGACCGCGCTCCTTACCTCGAAGCCCTTGCGGTTCTCTGCTGCCCGGAGCCGCGCCTTTGCCGAGCGCGCCCCTGCGCGCGCCTCTTCCGAGAGGCTGTCGTACTTGCCCCTCCAGATGGGGATGTTCATCTGGAACATGACCCCGTAGCTGTCGAACCTGCCGTCCCGCTCCATGGGCTCGACCCCCACCATGAAGTCGGGGTAATAGTTCTTTTCTGCCAGCCTGGCCGAGAGCTCATTAGCCTCGGCCTCGGATTCGAGCGCCTTTACCTCGGGGTTTTGCGAGAGGGCGGCCCTGGTAAGCCCTTCAAGGTCGAGCGCCGTCCTCTTAAGCGGCAGCGCCGCCCTTTCCGGCAATGCCGAATCCTGCGGCCTGTCGAGCAGGGCCTTGAGCCTTGAAGCCGCTATCCCCTTCCTGGCCCCGAGCGAGATTATTTCCTCGTTTACGGCCGCTGTCTCGACGTTCACCCTTATTACGTCCTGCTGGGAGACCTGCCCTGTCGCGTACTTCGACTGGGCAATCCGGGACATGTCCTCAAGGAGCCTCTTTATGTCCCGGGCGATCCTTATGGATTCATCCAGAAGCGCGTAATCGTAATATGCGTTCTTGACCGATTCGACGACCTCGAGCTCCTTGCCCCTCAATTCCGCCTTCGCGGCCCCGGCCTCCTTCAGGGCGATATTCTCCCTGAGCGGCCTTTTGCCGGGAAAGGGGAACATCTGGCTTATCGAATACCTGGTTGTTGTCGGCGGGCTTCCGAGCTCGAAAGGGCTTTCTGTAGGTATCTCTTCCTTCTCTATCCGAAAGACCGGGTCGTCCAATGCGCCCTCGGCTTTCGAGCGCGCATAAAACGCCGCGGCCCTCTCCTGCATGGCCCGTATCTCCGGGTTGTTGGCCAGGGCCTCATCGAGAAGTGGGCGGAGCTGCAGCTCTTCTTCAGGATACGCAGCGCCGGGAAAGGCAAATGCGAGAACCAGGGCCGCTGCTATAAGAAATGCCCGCATCACTAAGCCTCCTTGCCGAATTCATTGCCGTACAACGAAAACATATATTCCCTGCGCCGAAAAGTCCAGCGGATTTTCTACCTTATGTAGAATCTGTCTCCAAAAAAAATCAATGCCCCTTGTGAGAGCAGTGGCTCTTGCAGTCGTCTATCAGCTCGGCGTGGGTCTCGCAACGCTCCATGGTGCACTCATGAGAAAGCGGGCCCGCATAGATGGGCATGGCAAGGGATGCCGCGATGAGAAGGGCGATTGCCGCGCTCGCCGCCGCTTTCCCGGGCGTGACTGAGAACGCTGTCTTTTTTCCCTCGACAAGCCTCCGTATCCTGCCCGAGACGTCCGTCTGGCTGCCAGTTATCGAAGGGACAGGCAGCCAGATATTGTTCCTTGCTACCTTGAGTATGGCGGATGCGAGCGTGAGCGGCCCGCAGGAAGACCTTGCAGCCGAGTCGTCCGCCTCCTCTTCCCTCTTTAGCCTTGAATACGAGGCGAGCTGGCGCGCGGCCGGGATATAGAAGAATGCGTCCCTGAGGAAGCCGAAGACGAAAAACCTCAACGGGTCCCTTCTCCTTTTATGGTTTAACTCATGCAGGAGGACGGCCCTCGCTTCTTTCCTTGAGAGGCTTTTGAGGAGCCCCGTAGATATGTAGACCCTGGGCCTTAGAAGACCGAAGGTAAACGCGGCCCTGACGCTCTCGTCTTTTATGATGGCGAGCCCGCCCTCGAAGTGATGCACCGGGAGTTTCCTTACAGCCCTCTTAGTGCCTGCGAAGGCCGAGACTCCGCGGAAAGCGGCATACGCGAAGCCCGTGGCGACGAGGATTGCCCCGGACCAGAAGAACGCGAGCTTGCCGAGGGAAAGGAACTCGACGCACATGACGAGGAGAGACTGGCAGGCCTCAAGCACGCTACCTGTAAAGGATACGAGCAAAGGCAGCGCGTAAATGAGCCATGCGGCTGAAAACGCGAATACGGATATGAAAAGGAGAGGGGCGGCCATCAGCCTTCCTCCACAGACTTAAGCTCTTTCTTTTTCGTCTCAATGAGCGTTGACAGGCGTTCGAGCTCATCCGGGTCTGCGTCCGCCAGCGCGTCCACGAACGAGGCGCATATGCCGGACGAGGATATCTCCATTATGCCCCGGAATACGTCCTGGGAAACGGCCCTGGCGAACTCGTCTTTCGTATAGGCGGGCCTGAACAGGAATACGCTCGCCACTTTGACTTGGTCACAAGCCCTTGTTCACGAGCCTCTCAAGTACCGTTAGGACGGTCGTGAGGCGACCTGCCTGGAGAAGCCCTGAATGGACCTCCTGCCGCTCGCCTCCCCGCTCTTCCAGAGGAACTCCATTATCTCCTGCTCAAGGGGGCCCAGGAGCTTCCCGTAACCGTCGAATCTGGCCTTTTTGGTCATCACCTTCTCCGCTTCCAATATATTCGACAAGGCGTAGAAAGTCAAGAGGAATTCCTTGCCAAAGAGGGTTGTCTTGCTGTACCGTATTTAAAATCAGGCGACTTCTAAAGCGATCTTTTCCCCGGACTCTGCGTAGTTCACGGAATAAAAATGCTCACATATTGTCATATATGCTCCGCTTTTTATTCCCGGCCTTCCAGGAAAAGCGGGAAAAATCTCTAATTTTAAGAGGTTGCCTTCAATAAACGTTTCTGTTCTTTTCGGAGGCTTTTTGGGTTTCTTTATAACATTCGAGGGCATAGAGGGCTGCGGGAAATCCACCCAGAAGGAGCTCCTTAAGGGCCATCTCGAACGTAAGGGCAAAGAGGTCCTTACCGTAAGGGAGCCTGGCGGCACTCTCCTTGGCGAGAAGGTACGGGCCGTCCTCCTTGAGCGCGGGGACGAGCCCATTGACCCGTGGGCCGAGCTCTTCCTCTACCAGGCATGCAGGGCGCAGCTCGTGAAACGCGTCATAAGGCCGGCCCTTGAGGCAGGCAAGGTGGTCATATCCGACCGTTTCTACGACTCGACCCTCGCCTACCAGGGCTATGGAAGGGGCCTTGACAGGGCGGCTGTAAAAAAGCTCAACGCCCTCGGCTCCGGCGGCCTTGTACCGGACCTGACCTTCCTCATAGACTGCGGAGTGGAAGAGGGCTTGAAGAGGGCCTTTTCGCGCATAGCATCCGCAAAAGGCGCAAGGGAGGACCGCTTCGAAAGGGAGGACATCGACTTCCACAGGCGCGTAAGGGAGGGGTTCCTCAGGGCGGCAAAACGGGAGCCGAGGATAAGGGTCGTGGACGGCTCCGCTGAAATCTCTACGGTCCACAAGGATATATGTGATATCATTGACAGGGCGATGGGCTAACTGAAATGGGCTTTCAGGAGATAATAGGGCACGAGCGCGAATTAGGGATACTCAAGGGGCTCATAACCTCTGGCAGGGTACCTCATGCCTTCCTTTTCGCGGGCCCGGACGGCGTTGGAAAGAAGCTCGTGGCAAGGGCCTTTGCCGCGGCGCTCAACTGCGAATCTCCCGGCGGCAACTCGTGCGGGCTATGCCGAGACTGCGCCGCTATCGAGGGCGGGTCGCACCCCAACGTAATGGAGATATGGCCGCTCGATAAGCCGGTCGATAAGAAGGGCGAGAGGGACCCGCTCGGCCTCATAAGGATAGACCAGATAAGGGAGGTGCAGTCGGTCCTCAGGTATAGGGCCGAGCGCGGCACGAAGGTCGTAATCGTGAACGGGGCCGACAGGTTCATGCCCGCCGCCGCCAACGCGTTTTTGAAGACCCTTGAAGAGCCGCCCGGCGGGTCTGTGATCGTACTCGTATCATCCAGGCCCGCCGACCTCCTCCCGACTGTCGTCTCAAGGTGCAGGAGGATAAACTTCAGGCCGCTCTCCGAGGGCGCCGTAAGGGCATACCTCATAGAGAAAAAGGGGATCGCACCTGCCGAGGCAGGTGCCGTGGCGCGCCTCTCGGACGGCTCCATCTCGAAGGCCGCCGGTTACATCGATGAAGGGTGGCTCCAGAAGAGGAGGGACGTCGTCGAGAGGCTCCTGTCTTTCGGCCAGAACGACGCGGACGAGGCCCTTAAGTTCGCCGAGGAGCTTTCAAAGCGGGACGACCTCGAGGAGACGCTCGACTTCCTGAAATCCTGGTACAGGGACAGGATAGTGGCGTTCGAGGGCGCGCCGCACCTCATAGCCAATACCGACATGCAAAGGCGCATGAAAGACGACCGCGTGGAGGACTTTAACCGCCTCTCTTCCTCTTTTTGGGCGGTCGAGGAGGCGCTGAGGAACATCACGCCCCCGAGGAACGGGAACAGGCATCTAACGATGGAGGCGCTGGTCCTTAAGCTTTCGGGCGCGCTCCTCATGTAGCTCAAACCGGAACAGGATGGCTAAGCCGCGGGATTGACGGCGGACGCACAGGCAAAGGATAAAGGCATGGTAAGGGTAGCTGGAGTCAGGTTCAAGAAAGCTTGCAAGGTCTACGATTTCGAGGCCGGGGAAATGGAGCTCCATCCGGGGGACTCCGTGATAGTGGAGGTCGAAAGGGGCCTCGGCATGGGGACGCTCGTCTACAGCCCCAGGGAGGTGGACCCGGCGGTGCTCGCGAGGCCGCTTAAGAAGATAGTCAGGAAGGCCGACGCGGTGGACATAGAAAGGCTCGGCTTCAATACCGAGAGGGAGAACGAGGCCTTCGCCATATGCAAGGAGAGGATAATCAAGTACAGCCTCCCCATGAAGCTCATAAGGGTAGAGTACCTCTTCGATTCGAGCAAGGCCATATTCTATTTCACTTCCGACACCAGGGTCGATTTCCGCGAGCTGGTGAAGGACCTTGCCGCGACCTTCCACACAAGGATAGAGATGCGGCAGATAGGCGTGAGGGACGAGGCCAAGATGATAGGCGGCCTCGGCCCGTGCGGGAGGGAGCTTTGCTGCTCGGGTTTCCTGGCCGACTTCGAGCCCGTGACCATAAAGATGGCCAAGGAGCAGAACCTGGCCCTGAACCCCGTGAAGATATCCGGCATATGCGGCAGGCTCATGTGCTGCCTCTCCTACGAGCACGATTTCTACCAGAGCGAGAGGAAGAGGGACAGGGAAAAGGAAAGGGAGAGCGTAAGGGACGGCGGCAAGGACACAAGCGACACGGGCAAGGGCGAGGAGAAGCGCCAGAGGCCCGACCGTGACCGGGGGAAAAAGCCGGGCAAGGCCGCACAGGGGCAGCAACAGGGGCATAAGAGCGGCTGCGGCGGCTGCGGCAGGCATGATAAAAAGAAACACAGGCCCAGGGATGAGGGAAAACCCGGGCAGGTGGCGGAGGGGAAGCCGGGGGGAGCTGACGGGAAACCTGGGCAGGGGGCCGACGGAAAACCGGGGCAAGGGGCTGACGGGAATGCCTGAGGCTGAAAAGACCTTCTACGTCACCACGCCGATTTATTACGTAAACGACGTGCCGCACATAGGGCACGCCTATACTACCATCGCCGCGGACTGCATAGCCCGTTTCAAGAGGCTCAAGGGGTTCGATGTCCTATTCGCGACTGGCACTGACGAACACGGCCAGAAGGTCGAGAAGGCGGCTGCGGCTGCCGGGCTCGCGCCTCTGGATTTCGCCTCGGGCGTGGGGCAGAGGTTCAAGGACCTCTGGGCCAGGCTCAATATCACGAACGACGACTTCATAAGGACTACCGAGGAAAGGCACCTTAAGGCGGTCTCCAGGCTCTGGGAGACTGTGCAGGCAAAGGGCGACATATACCTCGGCGAGTGCGAGGACTGGTACTGCACCCCGTGCGAGAGCTTCTGGACCGACAAACAGCTTAAGGACGGCAAATGCCCGGACTGTGGCCGCCCTGTCGAGAAGCTCAAGGAGCCGAGCTACTTCTTCAGGCTCTCCAGATACGGCGAGCCGCTCCTTAAACATATTGAGGAGAACCCGGGCTTCATAAGGCCAGAGAACAGGAGAAACGAGGTCGTCTCTTTTCTCAGGGAAGGGCTCCGCGATTTAAGCGTAAGCAGGACCACCTTCAAGTGGGGCATACCGGTGCCCGGCGACCCGGCGCACGTCATGTACGTCTGGTTCGACGCGCTCACCAATTACCTGACCGCGACCGGTTACCCGGACGATATGGGCCGGAGCAAAAGGTGCTGGCCCGCGGACCTGCACCTCATCGGAAAGGACATACTCCGCTTCCACGCGGTCTACTGGCCCGCCTTTCTCATGGCCGCTGGGATCGAGCCGCCGAAAGAGGTCTTTGCCCACGGCTGGTGGACCATCGAGGGGCAGAAGATGAGCAAATCCAAAGGCAATGTGGTCGACCCCTGGGCAACTGCCGAGAAGTTCGGGGTGGACGCCTTCCGCTATTTCCTTTTGCGCGAGGTGCCGTTCGGGGTCGACGGGGACTTTTCCGAGAAGGCCCTTGTAGGGAGGCTCAATAGCGACCTCGCGAACGACCTGGGGAACCTCTTGAGCAGGTCGGTCACCATGATAGAGAAGTACAGGGGCGGTGTCGTCCCCTCGGCGGATCCGGTTGAGAGGGAAGAGCTTGAGGGTAGGATCAGGTCCCTTTTTAAAGAGCTCCCGCACCAGTATGAGGAGAAGATGAACGGGCTCTCTTTCCACGAGGCCCTCGGAAAGGCCTGGACAATCGTAAGGGAGCTCAATATGTACGTCGATAAGGCCGCTCCGTGGAAGGAAAAGGACGAGGCGACCCTCTCGGCTGTGCTGGCGACCCTCGCCGAGGGGCTCCGGATAATAGCGGTATACGCATGGCCCGTTATCCCGGAGTCTGCCCAAAAGATATGGGAAAGCCTCGGGCTTGAAAATGACATAGGAAAGGCAAGATTCGACGAGGCCGTGGCCTGGGGTAATACGCTTTCAGGCCTCAAGGTCAAAAAAACACCCCCGCTCTTCCCGAGGGTGCAGTAGTAGTACCCCTCTTTTTTAAAGGAGGAAGATTTAAAAGCTCTGATTAATTCATTGTCGTCATTGCGAGCGCAGCGAAGCAAACTCATCCTTAAGTAAATTATGCGTTTGGAGATTGCTTCGGAGCTAAAGCTCCTCGCAATGACAACTGAAACGAGAATTATCGGAGTTCTTAATATGAATCATAATCCCCCTTCCTTCCTTTTTGAAAGGTAGGGAATTTAATAAAAGGCTCTCATTTAAAAACGATACCTTTTGACGCGTTAGTGTTTTTAATTTGCTGATGGAAAAACCATATCTGATCGACAGCCACGCCCACCTCGACGACCCGCGGTTCGCGGACGACCTCGAAGAGGTCATAACCAGGGCCAAAGAAGCGGGGCTCAAGAAGATAATCACGGTAGGGTGCTGGAGCAAGAAGGACGGCTTCGAAAAGCCCATGGAGCTTGCCTCGAAGTACGACCTCCTCTATCTTGCGCTCGGGGTGCACCCGCACGACTCCAGGGACGCCGCAGGCAAGGCCCCCTGGGCCGAGATAAGAAAGTTCGCGCTCGGAGAGGACGCCGCCGCGGCAAAAAAGCTCGTGGCAATAGGCGAAACCGGGCTCGACTACTATTACGACCACTCGCCCAAAAAGGCGCAGAAGGACGCGTTCGTAAAGCAGATAAGGCTTGCGAGGGAACTGAACCTCCCGCTCATCATACATACGAGGGACGCGGAGTCCGACACCCTCGACATACTCCGCTCCGAGGGGGCGGGGGAGACAGGCGGGGTCTTCCATTGCTTCTCGGGCACGAAGGAGACCGCGAAGGCCGCCCTGGACATGGGCTTCCACCTCTCCTTTACGGGTGTCGTCACCTTCTCCAAGGCCGAGGCCCTTCGCGAGGTCGTAAAGACCGTTCCGATAGAGAAGATGCTCGTCGAGACAGACTGCCCCTATCTCGCGCCCGAGCCTTACAGGGGCCGGAGGAACGAGCCTTCGTTCGTGCTTGAGACCGCGAGGGAGATAGCGGCGATAAAGGGCTTGAGCGTAAACGACGTATCGAGGATAACGAGCCTGAACGCCGAGGAGCTCTTCGGCCTCCGGGGCGGAACGGACAAGGCCCGGATAGCATATCCCATAAGGAATTCGCTTTACCTAAATATAACCAACAGGTGCTCGAACCACTGCACCTTCTGCGCCAAGTTCAAGTCATATACGGTCAAGGGGCATTACCTGAGGCTACGCGAGGAGCCTACCTTTGCCGAGATAATCTCCGCCATAGGCCCGGACCCGGAGGAGAAGTACGACGAGATAGTCTTCTGCGGCTTCGGGGAGCCGCTGATAAGGCTCGATATCGTCAAAGAGGTCGGGATGTACCTTAAGCGGAGGGGCTGCAGGATCCGGATAGACACCGACGGCCTGGCGAACCTCGTCCACGGGAGGAACGTGCTGCCGGAACTGAAGTTCGTGGACTGCGTTTCCGTGAGCCTCAACGCCCCGGATTCCAAGACCTACCAGAAGCTCGTCAAGACCCCCTTCAAGGACGACGCCTTTCCCGCCATACTCTTTTTCCTGAGAGAAGCGAAGAAGCACATATCGAAGGTCGTGGCAAGCGTGGTCGCCGTGCCAGGCCTCGATATCGAGGCCTGCCGGAAGGTAGCCGAGGACGAGCTGGGGGTTAAGTTCAGGGTGAGGGAGTATAATACGGTAGGGTAAGTTTTTTTGTTGCCCGAAGCCCTTTTCCGCGCTGCCGCGCGGATAGAGGGTAAGGGCTCGCTTGTTATCTGCCTCCCCCACCACGTGAACGGGCCCCTGAAGTCGCTTCGCTCCTACAGCCTCGGCCCGTTCACGCTCTTCCTCCCTTATACTTCGCTCGCCCTTACCCTCCGGGGTTTGTTTCAGGACAAGAAATCTTACATCCTTAGTTGTTTTGCATTTCAAACCACCCAGGGGCATAAGGCGGAGCGAACATAGGGATAGGGGAGGGCGGGCGAGGCAGGGCAGCAGGAGCGAGGCCCCGAAGCGGGCCGAGCGACATAAGGGCCGAGCCCGGAGGAAGGAGGCGGAAAGAAAGCGGAGCCTTATGCCCAAAAAGAGCGCGGCAGCGCGCAAAGGCTTTTGCACAATCTCACGCAATCCGGAAAGGGCAGCTACGTTTGTCATCAGAAAGTATTCGCTTTGCGAATCCACCCCTCCAATCCTTCTTTTGACACTACATCCCCTTGATGGTATCCTCACCCATTGGAGTGGCAGGCTGCTGAAAAAGTCCATCTGCGTCGAAGGCTACGTCGCTGGACACTCCGGCGTACGCGAAAAGTTCGCCTCATTCCCAGTTCCCCTGTTCCAATTGGGGCCTCGCACCTGGAACTTTTTGAGCAGCCTGAATAAAAAACGGGGTTTTTCAGCAAGCTGGTAGAAGCTTATGTCATTCAAGTCAGGTTTCGTTTCCATAATAGGCAGGCCCAACGCGGGCAAGTCCACGCTCTTGAATAGCGTCCTCGGCGAGAAGATATCCATCGTCTCGCCCAAGCCGCAGACGACCCGGAACGTCGTAAGGGGCATCAAGAACCTCGAAGGCTGCCAGATGGTCTTCATAGACACGCCCGGCATACACAAGGGCAAGGCCTCCTTAACGAACGGATGGTAAGGGAGGCTGTCGCGTCATTAAAGGACGTGGACGCCGTGGTCCTCCTTGTCGAGGCCGACAGGCCCGTTACGGACGAGGACAGGCACATAATCAACTCGCTTAAGGGCCTCAAGTGCCCTGTCATTCTCAGGTAAACAAGGTAGACAGGATAGACAAGCGGCAGATACTCCCGCTTATCCACGAATATTCGAAGATGTACTCGTTCAGGAAGTGATACCTTTCGGCGCTAAAGGAGAGGGTGAGCTCTTGTCGGTACGCTCTCGGCCCTCATGCCCGAGGTCCAAAATACTTCGGACGACGTCCTTACCGACGTGCCCAGAGGTTCATAGCCGCGGAGATAGTGAGGGAGAAGGTCTTTCTATTCGTCCGCGAGGAGATACCCTACTCGGTCGCCGTGGTCGTGGACAAGTTCATTGAGAAGAAGGGGCTCATATCCATAACCGCCACCATAAACGTCGAGAGGGAGTCCCAGAAGGGCATAATCATCGGCAAGGGCGGGTCCATGCTCAAGAAGATAGGCACTTCCGCGCGCGAGGAGATAGAGAAGCTCCTCGGCTCCAGGGTTTTTTTGGAGCTGTTCGTCCGCGTCCAGAAGGAGTGGACAAAGAAGCCGGGCGCGCTGAAGGAGTTCGGTTACTGAGCCCTTCCCTGCATTATCGTAAGTATCTGTCGCAATCATGAAAGGAGTCCAGGCGTAAGCATCGTTATGAAACCGGTCGTAGCTATCGTCGGCAGGCCCAACGTGGGGAAGTCGACCCTTTTTAACAGGCTCCTCGGCAGGAAACGGGCCATCGTGCACGACATGCCGGGGGTAACGAGAGACCTGAATTTTGCCGACATGGACGAAGGAGGCCGCCAGTTCACCCTCGTGGACACCGGCGGCTTCGAATCCGTTACCGAAGATATCGTCCTTGCCCAGGTGCGGGAGCAGGCCCGTCTCGCTATCGAGGACGCCGACCTCATAGTGTTCGTCATGGACGGCAGGGCCGGACCTGCCCCGGACGATATCGAGCTCGTAGGGATGCTCAGGAAATCAGGAAAGCCGGTCGTGTACGCCGTAAACAAGATAGACACGCCCAGGTATGAAGCCCTCGCTATGGAGTTTTACTCGCTCGGCATAGGCGAGGTGCTGGCGATATCCGCCGAGCACGGAACGGGCATAAACGAGCTCCTGGACGCGGTGCTCGAAAGGCTCCCGGAGAAGGCCCCGGCCCCGGAGGACGAGGATAGGGTGAGGGTCGCGATAGTGGGAAGGCCCAATGTCGGAAAGTCCTCGCTCCTTAACCGTATAACCGGAAGGCCCAGGGCCATAGTGAGCGCGGTCGCAGGAACGACCAGGGACCCTGTGGACATGCCCGTAGACCTCGACGGCAGGAAGTACCTTTTCATCGATACCGCGGGTATCAGGAGGAAGAGCAAGGTCAGCATGACGGTCGAGACCTACTCGGTCATGGAGGCCATCAGGTCGATAGAGCGGTGCGACGTGGCCATCCTCGTGGTAGACGGCAAGGACGGCATAACCTCGCAGGACGAGAAGATAGCTGGCCTAATAGAAGACAGGAAAAAATGCTGCATCGTCCTCGTAAACAAGTGGGACCTCGTGGAGAAGGACACGCGGACCGCCGACTACGCGGCGGATACCATAAGGAAAAAGCTCCCGTTCATCTCCTACGCGCCGGTAATATTCGTCTCGGCCCTCACGGGCCAGAGGGTGCCGAGGATACTCGAGACAGTGGACGCGCTCGTCGAAAAGTCAAGGAGGCAGGTGGCCACCTCGGCCCTGAACAGCGCCCTTGAATCCGTGGTCTCAAGGTTCGGCCCGCACGCCTTCAGGGGCAAGGAAGTGAAGTTCTATTACGCCACCCAGGTCGGCACCGCGCCGCCTGCCTTCATAATCTTCACCAACCACCCGGAGGGCGTCGAGGACTCCTACCAGCGGTACCTGGCGTCGGGACTCCGGGAAACACTCGGGCTCGAGGAGGTCCCCTTGAGGCTCGTTTTCAGGGAAAGACATTGAGGGATGAGGGAACTGGTATCCGTCGCCCGTGAGGGGATAAGGATATTCATGCGGACAGGCGGCTCGACGAACGCCGCCGCCATTTCCTTCTACGCCTTCTTTTCGCTCATACCCGTCATGTTCTTAGTGACCGCCGGGGTCGGCTTCGTCCTCGGCGCGAATCCCGAGCTCCAGGAAAGGGTCGTGGGCATGGTGAGCGAGAGCCTTCCCTACCTGAGCGACACTATAATCAGCGAGCTCGATGAGCTTTCGGAGAACTGGAGGACCTTCGGCTGGATAGGCCTCCTCTCGCTCGTCTTCGCGGCGGAGTTCGTGATGGGCGCGATGGTCCGGGCGCTTACCGCGATATTCGGCACGGAAAAGAGCTTCGGGATACTCCGCACAAGGCTCATAGGCCTCTTTATGATACTCCTCGCCATCCTGGCCGCGCTCTCATCCGTGGCCGTTACCGCCCTGTCGTACACCATCCAGGACCTCAATACCGGAATACAGGGGCTCCAGTACGTTTTTAATCTTCTTTCGCTCCTGCTGTTCGGGCTCATACTGCCCTTCCTGCTGGTGGCCGGCATAATAGCCGTGGTCTTCAGGGTGCTTGCGAGGGCAAACCTGGATTTCAGGCACGCCTTCCTGGGCAGCATGGTCTTCGCCGTCCTATGGGAGGCGGCAAAACAGCTCTTCGCCCTCTACGTAGCGAACTTTCAGAGTTATAATAAGTTCTACGGCTCCATAGGCGCGCTCATGATACTCCTCATGTGGATATACTATTCCGCGAGCCTGTTTCTTCTTTCGGCGTCGGTTGCCAGGGCCGCTTACCTCGCCTCGGGGTCGAGGCGGACGACGCGGCGAGCACATTGAAAACCGTGGTCTTTACGGGGGTTACGTGCTTTTGTGGCCGAGATTTTTATTGTAAAACGGCGAAATCTGTGACACAATTATTCGTATTTAAGTTGCGATGAAAACTACTCATTACATAGGAGCATAGATGAACCAGCTATACAAGAACATAGCCATGTGGCTTATCATTATCGCCACGGTCGTGCTCATGTTCAATCTCATAAGCTATAAGCAGCCCTCCTCGGACAAGGTCGTCTTCAGCGATTTCATCCAGGAAGTCGAGTCCGGAAACGTCGTCGAGGTCACCATCCAGGGCAATGACATAAGCGGGAAATACAAGGACGGGAAGACGTTCCAGACATTCTCCCCGCAGTACCCCGACCTTATAGCCAAGCTCCGCACAAGCGGCGTGAAGATAGCCGCCGAGCCGGTCGTCGACAGCCCCTCCTGGGGCACGATATTCGTATCCTGGTTCCCCATGATACTCCTTATCGGCGTATGGATATTCTTCATGCGCCAGATGCAGAGCGGCGGCGGCAAAGCCATGAGCTTCGGCAAATCCAAGGCCAAGCTTTTGAGCGAAACGCAGCACAGGGTCACCTTCAAGGACGTGGCCGGCATAGAGGAGGCCAAGGAGGAGGTCGAGGAGATAATCGATTTCCTCAAGGACCCCAAGAAGTTCACGCGCCTCGGCGGCCGCATCCCCAAGGGGGTCCTCCTCGTGGGGCAGCCGGGCACCGGGAAGACGCTCCTTGCCAAGGCCATAGCCGGCGAGGCGGGGGTGCCGTTCTTCTCGATATCCGGCAGCGACTTCGTCGAGATGTTCGTGGGCGTCGGCGCGTCGCGCGTCCGCGACCTCTTCGTCCAGGGCAAGAAGAACGCGCCCTGCATTATATTCATAGACGAGATAGACGCGGTCGGGCGCCACAGGGGCGCGGGACTCGGCGGCGGCCACGACGAGAGGGAGCAGACCCTTAACCAGCTCCTCGTCGAGATGGACGGCTTCGAGTCGAACGAGGGCGTCATCATAATAGCGGCGACCAACAGGCCCGACGTGCTCGACCCGGCGCTGCTGCGTCCCGGGAGGTTCGACAGGAACGTCGTGGTGCCGAAGCCTGACCTTAAGGGCAGGGAGGAGATACTCAGGGTCCACACCTCCAAGACCCCGCTCGCCTCTGATGTGAACATGGAGGTAATAGCCAGGGGCACCCCGGGGTTCTCCGGCGCTGACCTCTCGAACCTCGTGAACGAGGCGGCCCTCCTTGCGGCAAGGAGAGGGAAAGACAAGCTCGAAAAAACCGAGTTCGACGACGCGAAGGACAAGCTCCTCATGGGCACCGAGAGGAGGAGCATGATAATAAGCGAGGCCGAGAAGAGGAACACCGCCTATCACGAGGCGGGCCACACGCTCGTTGCGCGCCTCATACCGGGCACCGACCCAATACACAAGGTCTCGATAATTCCGAGGGGCATGGCGCTCGGCCTTACCCAGCAGCTCCCCATAGACGAGAGGCACACCTACAGCAAGGAGTACCTGCAGAATAACATCTCCGTCCTCATGGGCGGCAGGGCAGCCGAGGAGCTCGTCCTGAACCACATGACGACCGGCGCGGGCAACGACATCGAGAGGGCCACAGAGATAGCCCGGAAGATGGTCTGCGAATGGGGCATGAGCGAGAAGCTCGGTCCCCTGACATTCGGCAAGAAGGAGGAGCATATCTTCCTCGGCAAGGAGATGGCCCAGAGGAGGGACTTCAGCGAGGAGACCGCCGAGGAGATTGACACCGAGATAAAGAAGGTTGTCCTCGAGAACTACACCAGGGCCAGGAAGCTGATAGAATCCCACATGGGCGCGCTACAGGCTCGCCAAGGCCCTCCTCGAAAGAGTCCTGGACGCCCCGGAGATAGACAGGCTCATCTCCTCGGGCGGCGAGGACGACCCCGGAGAGGGGACGCCTTCAGAGGCCAGGCCCGAATCGCTCAAGCCCGAGGACGCGGCCAGGCTCGGCGTCGTCCTGAAATAACCTGGCCCCGCTCCACAACCTATCCATAAAGCAGGCCGGACGCCCTGAGGCGTCCGGCCTTTAACCCTTAAAACATATTATTCCGGATTTTCCATTGAGGTTGCCCGTACGGTGTCTTGAGATCTTTTCAGCCGAGAGCTCAGAGAGAGAAATGGAGCGGATCGGAGTCGACCCCGCCGGGGTCCGCATAATGGCCCCGAAGCATTTCCATTACAACCTGAAGATAGAGGGGCTCACCCCGGCAGAGGCGAATATCCTGAAGCAGGACGCACTTTCCATCGGGGGCGAGGCCGCGGTCGCATGGGGGACGGTCTCTTCGGCAGTAGAGCGGACCGGCGCCGTAGTCTCGGGCACGCTCAGGCAGATAAACGACCTCATAGGCAAGCTCGAATGCCAGCCTTTCGGCCTACCGGAGGTCGCTGGCTCGCTCAGGAGGGCCTTAGGTAACAGGGACCTCCAAACCTGGTCCGTCCGGGGCCGGAAACGGAGCTTCGAGGTCGGCCCCCGCACGGTCATAATGGGGATATTGAACGTTACCCCGGATTCCTTCTCGGACGGAGGGAGGTTCCTGGACTTCGACGCCGCAGTCCGCAGGGGGCTTGAGATGCTCGAAGATGGCGCGGACTGGATAGACGTAGGCGGCGAGTCCACGAGGCCCGGGGCCGAGCCGGTCGATGCGGCTTCCGAGGCCGCCCGGGTCGTCCCGGTCATAGAGGCCCTCTCAAAAGCGGGGGCGACCGTATCCGTCGATACGACAAAGGCGGAGGTCGCCGGGGCGGCCCTTGAGGCCGGGGCCTCCATCGTAAACGATATAAGCGCCATGTCGTTTGACGAGAGGATGGCGGAAGTGGTCGCGGAAAGCGGGGCGCCGGTCGTCCTAATGCACACGAGGGGCACGCCCGGGACCATGCAGCTCGACACCTCATACGATGACCTCATGGGGGAGGTCTACGGCTGGCTGCATTCGAGAATCGAATACGCCATATCAAAGGGGATAGACCCCGAGAGCACTATCATAGACCCCGGCATCGGCTTCGGGAAGTCAGGCGAGGGCAATATAGAGATATTGAAGAGGCTAAGGGAGCTTAAGTCGCTGGGCAGGCCCGTTCTCGCGGGTCCTTCGAGGAAGTCCTTCCTCGGGAAGTTCTCGACCGGCGAGGGGGCGGGAGAGAGGCTTCCGGCGACGCTGGCGGCCCTGGCCGTGTCGGTCCTGAACGGCGCCTCCATACTCAGGGTGCATGACGTAAGGGAAGCCAGGGAGGCTTCCGCGCTCGCGGACGCGGTGGCTCAATTGTGAACTTCATGGAGAACATATTCGGCTTCAACGCCGTGGTGGCCGTGCTCGACGTCCTCATCGTGGCCTTCGTCCTCTACTGGCTCATGCTCATGTTCAAGGGCACCAGGGCCGAGAGGATGCTCTGGGGGCTCGGGATAATCGTGACGGTCTACTTCGTCTCCCAGAGGTTCGAGCTCCTGACGCTCCACTGGATACTCTCGAACTTCCTCGGGTCCATAGTCATATTCATCATAGTCGGATTCCAGCAGGACATAAGGCGGGCGCTCGTCCCATGGGCAAGCCCTTCAGCACCAGGGACGCAATGACCTCGGACGGCGCTCTCGACGAGGTGGTCAAGGCCGTTTCGACAATGTCGGAGTCGAGGACCGGCGGCATCATCGTGCTGGAGCGCTCGATAGACCTCACTGACTTCATCGGCGACGGGGCCGGGCTCGAGGTGGACGCGAAGGTCTCGAAGGAGCTCATCCTTTCGATATTCAACCCGTCATCCCCCATACACGACGGCGCGGTAATGATACGGAAGGGCAGGGTGCTCAGGGCCGGGTGCATACTGCCGCTCACCAATAAGGACCTCTCGAAGTCCATGGGCACGAGGCACAGGGCCGCGATAGGCCTTGCCGAGGAGACGGACGCGGCCATAATAGTCGTCTCCGAGGAGACCGGAGAGGTGACGCTCGCGGTCGAGGACGGCCTTTTCGTGGGGCTCGGGGCCGAGAAGCTCCTTGACGACCTTAGAAAGCTCTTTGCCGCGGGTTTTGCCGACACCGATGCCATATTCCCCTGGAGGACCGGGGCGAAATGAGGTCCTTTTTAGCGTCCAACACGAAGCTCAAGGTACTGGCCCTCGTATTCGCGCTTGCGCTCTGGTTTTTCGTGGCCGGGCAGTCGAGGACCGAGGTGGGCTTCCTGGTGCCGCTGGGCTTCAAGGGTATACCAAAGGACATGGTCATGACCAGCATGCCGCCGGACGAGCTGGAGGTGAGGGTAACCGGGCCCAAGCTCTTCATAAACAACCTATCGCCCACCCAGATAACCGCAGAGATAGACTTGAGCGGCGCAAGGGAGGGGCTCAATACCTACCGCATACAGTCCAAGGACATAATAACGCCCATGGGCGTCGAGGTCCAGAGGCTCCGGCCAAGCTCCATAGAGGTGAAGCTCGAGAAGATGGTCAGGGCAGAGCTGCCCGTAAAGGCGAGGCTCACCGGCAGGCCCGCGGCCGGGTACAGGGTCGCGGACGTGGCCGTAGCGCCGACGACCGTATCGGTAACGGGCACTGAAAAGGAGATGAGGAAGTTAAAAGAGATAAGCACCAGGCCCATCGACATCTCCGGGATAGACGCCCCGCTGAGCGTCAAGGTCCAGTTGGACCATGCAGGCCTTGAGCTCCGGAGCCTGAGCGTCGAGAGCGTTGAAGTGAGAATACTCCCGAGGAAGGAGAGATAGCCCATGCAGGCCAGGAAGAGGCTCTTCGGCACCGACGGCGTAAGGGGTGTCGCGAACATCGAGCCAATGACCGCCGAGATGGCCCTGCAGCTCGGCAGGGCCATCGCCTACATATTCAAGCAGGAGGCGAGGCGCCACAGGATAGTGGTCGGCAAGGACACCCGGCTCTCGGGCTACATGATCGAGGGCGCGATGATGGCGGGCATCTGCTCAATGGGGGTGGACGCGCTCATGGTGGGGCCGCTCCCGACCCCGGGCATAGCCTTTCTCACCTCCAGCATGAGGGCTGACGCGGGTGTGGTCATCTCGGCCTCACACAACCAGTACCAGGACAACGGGATAAAGTTCTTCTCGAGGAGCGGCCTTAAGCTCCCGGACGAGATGGAGCTTAAGATAGAGGAGTTCATCTTCGAGAACCAGGACCCGAGCCACCGCCCGACGGCGAGCGAGGTCGGCAAGGCATACAGGGTCGACGACGCGATAGGCCGCTACGTCGTATTCGCCAAGAACACCTTCCCGAAAGAGCTTACGCTCGACGGCCTGAAGATAGCCGTTGACTGCGCGAACGGGGCCGCGTACAAGGTGGCCCCGGCGGTCTTCTACGAGCTCGGGGCCGAGGTCATACCCCTGGGCGTGAAGCCCGACGGCGAGAACATAAACCGCGACTGCGGTGCGCTCCACCCGGAGAGGCTCGCGGCAGCGGTGAGGGAGTCGGGGGCGCACGCGGGGTTCGCGCTCGACGGAGACGGCGACAGGTGCATCATGGTCGACGAGAAGGGCAATATCCTCGACGGCGACCATATGCTCGCGGTCTCGGCCACGGCCATGCTGAGGGAGGGCTCCCTCAAGGGCAATACGGTAGTCGCCACCATAATGAGCAACTCGGGCCTTGAGGAGGCCATAGAGCGGGCCGGTGGCAAGGTCGTAAGGACCTCTGTCGGCGACAGGTACGTTGTCGAGGAGATGCTCAGGCGCGGCTACAACCTCGGGGGAGAGCAGTCCGGGCATATCGTCCACCTCGACCACACCACGACCGGGGACGGCGTCATCTCGGCCCTGCAGGTCTTGAAGAGGATGGCCGGGGAGGGAAAGCCGCTTTCCGAACTCGCCTCGGCCATGAAGACCTACCCGCAGATACTCCTCAACGTAAGGGTCAGGGAGAAAAAGGACCTGGGCTCCATACCGGCGGTCGCGAAGGCGTTGAAGGCGGTGGAGGAGAAGCTCAGGAACAGGGGCCGTGCGTTCATACGCTACTCCGGCACCGAGCCGCTCGCTCGGATAACCATAGAGGGCGAGAAAGAGGACGAGATCTCGGTCATGGCCAACGAGCTTGCGGAGCTATTGAAAAAGGAAATAGGCTGACGGCAACCTCTAAAATTTGATTTTTTCCCCGGACTCTTTGTCAGGCCGGGAATGCTCACATATTATCATATATGCTCCTTTTTATTCCCGGCCTTCCGGGAAAAGCGGGAAAAATCTCTAATTTTTAGAGGTTGCCTGAAGCGGAATTTTGAATAAGGCTGGAAGGAGAGTCGTTCTGATGTCGAAGCTTTCTGTGAACGTTGACCACGTAGCTACAATAAGGCAGGCGCGGCTCGGAAGCGAGCCGGACCCGGTCGCCGCGGCGGTGATGGCGGAGCTTGCAGGCGCGGACGGCATAACCGTCCACCTCCGGGAGGACAGGAGGCACATACAGGACAGGACCTCCGGGTCTTGAGGAAAACGGCAAAGACCGAGCTTAACCTTGAGATGGCGGCAACGAAAGAGATGCTCGACATGGCGCTTGAGGTGAAGCCCGAGCTGGTGACGCTCGTCCCGGAGAAGAGGAAGGAGCTTACGACCGAGGGCGGGCTCGACCTTAAGTCGCACGCCGAGCACCTTAAAAAGTTCGTGGGTCAGCTCAAGGACGGACGCATAAGGGTGAACCTCTTCATAGACCCCTCGCCCGAGGCCGTAAAGGCCTCTGCCAGGATCGGCTCCGACGGGGTCGAGCTCCACACGGGCACATACGCCGAAGCCAGGGGGGTGCAGGCAAGGCAGAATGAGATCAGGAGGATACACGTTTCGGCGGTGCTGTCTGGGAAGCTCGGGCTTAAGGCGCACGCTGGGCACGGCCTCGACTACCTGAACATCCGCGACGTCGCGGCCATAAGGGAGATAGACGGCTTCGCCATAGGGTTCAGCATCGTCTCCCGCGCGGTATATACCGGCATCGGCGAGGCGGTCCGCGAGATGAAGCGCCTCATAATGGAATCGAGGCCCTGGTAGTAAAGCCATGATCCACGGCATTGGCATAGACGCTGTCGAGGTCCCCAGGTTCAAGCGGGCAATGGATAGGTGGGGGGAAAGGCTTACCTCAAGGCTCTTTACCGGGCCGGAGCTCGCGTATTCGCTCCGCCTGAGGAGGCCTGAGCGCCACCTTGCCGCTCGGTTCGCCGCCAAGGTGAGCTTCTTCAAGGCCCTCGGAAGACCCGTGCCGTGGAGGGACGTTGAGGTCGTAAGGGCCTCGTCCGGCGCGCCCGCCCTTAGCGTAAAGGGGCTATCGGACGGCATGAGGGTCAGCGTTTCCATATCGCACGACGGGGACCTGAGCATCGCTGAGACCATAATCGAGAGGGACTCTTGAAGGCCGCCGATTCCGAGACCATACGCAAGGTTGACAAGGCCGCGCTGGAGAGGTACGGCCTTACAGGTTTGCAGCTCATGGAGAACGCCGGGCGGGGTGTGGCCGAAATCGCGCTGAAGGAGGCCGCTCCGGGCCGGGTTGCCATATTCGCCGGAAGAGGGAATAACGGCGGGGATGGCTATGTGGCTGCCAGGCACCTGAGGAACTCGGGGCGCGATGCCGTCGTCTATTCCCTTTGCAGGATCGAGGAGCTAAGCGGGGATGCCGCGACGAACGCGTGGGTATGGCGGAAGATGGGAGGCGAGGTACGGGAGGTGCTTTCAAGCGCGGACCTCGATTCAGCCGCGTCCTCGATAAGGCATTCGGCCATCATCGTCGACGCGATATTCGGGACAGGGCTTAAGACGGAGGTTTCAGGGATACACGCGAGCGCGATAGAGTCCATAAACTCTCTCGGGAAAAAGACCATAGCCGTCGACGTCCCCTCAGGCATAGACGCCACTACCGGTAATGTGCTGGGCTCTGCCGTGAGGGCCGACATCACGGCCACGATGGCAATGCCCAAGCTCGGGTTGCTCCTGTATCCCGGAAGGACTTACGCGGGAAGGGTGGAGGTAATAGACATAGGGGTGCCGCACGAGCTCCTGGAGGACGGCGGCATAAGATGGAACGTCCTTACCGGGGCTGATATAAGAAAGACCCTGAGGCCCAGGAGGCCCGAGTCCCATAAGTCAACCCACGGGCATCTCCTCGTGCTCGCGGGCTCTCCCGGCATGACCGGGGCCGCTTACATGGCGGCTGTCTCCGCCATGCGGGCCGGGGCAGGGCTTGCCACCGTCGGAGTTCCGGAACGGCTTAACGATATCATAGAGGCAAAGACGACCGAGGTGATGAGCCTGGGGCTTCCGGAGACCCGGGAAGGGACCCTGGGCGGAGTCTCCTTCGAGGCGATAAAGAAGCTCCTGCCCGGCAAGACCGCCGTCGTGGTCGGCCCCGGGATGAGGAGCTCGGATGAGGCAAGGCGCCTTATAGAGATGCTCCTTCACGAGGTCAGGGTCCCGGTCGTGATCGACGCCGACGGGCTCAATTCCTTCGGCCCCGGGATAGCCGCCGTCAAGAGAGAGGGCCTGGATATCGTCCTTACCCCGCATCCGGGCGAGATGGCAAGGCTGCTCGGGAGGAGCGCGGCTGAGGTCCAGTCCGACAGGATAGGCGCGGCAGAGGAGCTTACGCGCTTAACCGGCGCAACGGTCGTCTTGAAGGGCGCCGGGACCCTAATAGCCGTCCCCTCGGGCGAGATATTCATAAACCCCACGGGAAACCCGGGGCTTGCTACCGCCGGCACAGGCGACGTGCTCGCCGGCATGCTCGGCGGCCTCCTTGCCCAGGGCTACAGCCCGGTCCAGGCCGCGTGCACCGCCTCCTACATCCACGGCCTTGCCGGCGACGAGGTGAAGAGGGCGCAGGGCGAGCTCGGGATGATGGCGATGGACCTCGTGCCGGAGATCCCCCGGCTCATGAATTCCTTTATAGACCACGCCTGAATGGAAGAGGCGTTCACATACCTGACTTCCTCCCCCGAAGAGACGGAGCGCATAGGCGAAGGGCTCGCAGGGAAGCTCGGGGCAGGGGACTGTGTGGCGCTCACCGGCGAGCTCGGCGGCGGCAAGACCCGTTTCGTAAGGGGCATGGCCAGGGGTCTGGGCGCAAAAGGGGCGGTAAAAAGCCCGAGCTTCACGATACTCAACATCTACGAAGGGGGCAGGCTTCCCCTCTACCACATGGACCTCTACAGGATAATGGGAGAGGAGGAGTTCCTTTTCGCGGGGCTCGAGGAATATGTCCACGGGAAGGGGGTCGCCGTCGTCGAATGGGCCGAGCGCGCGCCCTCGCTCCTCCGTGATTGCAGGATAACGGTCCGGTTCAGGTACGTCTCGGATACCGAGAGGGAGATCGAGATCAGGATAAAAGACGACGCTGGAAAGCATGAAAAGCCTGTGTTATAAGTGAAAGACTTATATTTTATAGCGGGGGTATTTGAGAGTGCGAGAGTTCGATATCGTTGTGGTCGGGGCCGGGCCGGGCGGGTATGTCGCGGCAATAAGGGCCGCGCAGCTCGGCGCCAGGACCGCCCTGGTCGAAAGGGACAGCATCGGCGGCACGTGCCTCAACCGGGGCTGCATACCGACCAAGGCGCTTTATTATTCGGCAAAGGCCCTGGCGGCCTCGAAGCACGCCGCTGACTTCGGCGTGAACGTGGGCGAGATATCCTTCGACCTTGCGAAGGCGGTCGAGAGGAAGGACGGGGTTGTAAAGAAGCTCGTCGGAGGGGTCGAGCAGCTCCTTAAGGGCAACAAGGTCGAGGTCATAAAGGGGAGCGGCTTCCTTGAGTCCGCCGGAAGGGTGAGGGTCGAGAGTAACGGCTCGACCGAGACCATAGCGGCAAAGTCCGTAATCGTCGCGACCGGCTCGGAGCCGGCCATGATACCGGCCTTCAATATCGACCGGAAAAACGTCCTTACCTCGACCGAGATGCTTGACGTCAGGAAAGTGCCGGAATCGCTCCTCGTGATAGGCGGGGGCGTCATGGGCTGCGAGTTCGCCACCCTCTTCTCCGCTTTCGGGAGCAGGGTCATGGTAGTCGAGCTGCTCCCTTCCATACTAACCACCGAGGACAAGATGGTCTCGAGGGTCATCGCCAAGAGGTTCAAGGAGACCGGCGTGAACGTCCTTACCGACGTTCAGGTCGAGGCTGTCGTCCCCGAGGACGGCTGCGTAAAGACCAGGCTCAAGGACGGGCGCGAGTTCATGACCGAGAAGGTCATGGTCGCCATAGGCCGCTCGTTCAACTCCTCCGGCATAGGCCTTGACGCCCTGGGCGTGAATATCGAAAAGGGCAGGATAGCGGTGGACGAGCGCATGGAGACGAACGTCAAGGGCGTCTACGCCATAGGCGACGTTACCGGGAAGATGCTCCTTGCGCACGTGGCCTCTACCCAGGGCATCGTCGCCGTAAACGCCGCGCTCGGCAAGGACGCCAGGATGGACTATTCCGTGATACCCGCCGGGATATTCACCGACCCCGAGATAGCGAGCGTGGGTTTAAGGGAAAAGGACGCTGAGGAAAAGGGCATCGAGGTAAGGGTCGGCAGGTTCCCGTACGCTGCGAGCGGCAAAGCGCTCGGCATGGGCGAGACCGAAGGCTTTGTCCAGATTGTCGCCGACCCGGGGACCGACAAGGTCTTAGGCTGCTCGATAGTGGGCGCGCACGCGACCGACCTCATAGGAGAGGCCGCGCTTGCCATGAGGGCCGGTGTAACCGTGAAGGAGCTTGCTGAGACCATACACGCGCACCCGACCCTTCCCGAGCTTGTGATGGAGGCCGCGGAGGACGTGCACGGCATGGCGATACACAAGATAGGAAGGAAAAGGTAGGCGTAAAAGGAAGCGGTGAGTGTCTTACTGAGCGAAGCGAAGGACTTTGTTTTTAGAATCGGCAAATCACGAGATTCTTCGGTCGCTTGCGCTCCCTCAGAATGACAGGAAATAAAGAAGAAAGCATATCAAAGCACAGACGCATTGAAAGGTAGTTTATGGCCTTGATAGTCCAGAAGTACGGCGGGACGTCGGTAGGCAATGTCGAGCGCATCAAGAACGTGGCCAGGAGGGCCGCCAAGGCCAGGGGAGAAGGCAACGACGTGGTCGTGGTCCTCTCCGCCATGTCCGGCGAGACCAACAGGCTCGTGGCCCTCTGCCATGAGGCGAGCGAGTTCCCGATAGGCCGCGAGTACGACGTCGTAATCTCAACCGGCGAGCAGGTCACCATAGGGCTCCTTTCCATCGTCCTGAAGGAGATGGGCCTCAGGGCCAGGAGCCTAATGGGCCACCAGGTGCCGATTGTGACCGACTCGCAGTTCGGCTCCGCACGAATAGAGTCCATCGACGGGACGCGCATAAAGGACGAGCTCGCGAAGGGCTCGATAGTGGTTGTGGCGGGCTTCCAGGGCGTTGACCCGGAGGGCAATATAACGACGCTCGGCAGGGGCGGCTCGGACACCACCGCCGTCGCGCTCGCCGCGGCATTGAAGGCCGACCTCTGCGAGATATACACCGACGTGGACGGAGTCTACACGACCGACCCCAACATCTGCCAGGAGGCCCGGAAATTGAAGAAGGTCTCCTATGACGAGATGCTCGAGATGGCGAGCCTCGGGGCCAAGGTGCTGCAGACCAGGTCCGTCGAGTTCGCGAAGAAGTACGAGGTCCCGGTGATGGTGAGGTCCTCGTTCAACGATTCAGAGGGCACGCTCGTCTGCAAGGAGGACAAGGAAATGGAAAAAGTGGTGGTCTCAGGCATCACCTACAACAAGAACGAGGCCAAGATATCAGTCCTCCGGGTGCCGGACAGGCCCGGCATAGCGGCCAAGCTCTTCAGGCCGCTTACCGAGGCGGGCATAAACGTCGACGTGATAGTGCAGAACATAAGCCATGACGCGCACACTGACCTGACCTTTACGGTCTCCAAGGAGGACTACAAGAGGGCCTTGAAGATAGTCGAGGGCACGGCGGCCTCCATCGAGGCCAAGGAGGTCAGGGGGGACACCGGCATAGCCAAGGTCTCGATAGTCGGCGCCGGGATGAGGAGCCATGCGGGAGTGGCCTCGAAGATGTTCGACGTCATGGCCAACGAGGGCATAAACATACAGATGATATCCACCTCGGAGATAAAGATATCGATAGTGGTGGACGTGAAGTACACAGAACTTGCGGTAAGGGTCCTCCACGAGGCCTTCGGCCTCGGCAGGGGCGAGGTGACCGAGGAGGCCGGGGCGTAGAGTTTCTTCAATTCCCCGCGCCTGCGTATCACGCCTTCCCTCGACGGGAGGCCGGGAGAGGGTGAGATAATCGACCCTCCACTCAGTCCCCTCCAGCCTGATTAAACTTCGGGGAGGGGAGGTCTAACGGGTGGATGAAAAACTGTTTTAGCCTGTCATTCTGAGCGAAGCGAAGGATCTCGGCGCTGATAAAATCGGTGAACTACGAGATTCTTCGTCGCCTTCGGCTCCTCAGAATGACAGCTCTCGGGACTTTTTCAACATCCTGCTAAGGATACCAGGCTGTTTGCGGCGGGGTATCTCAGCAGCCGCATTTCCATTTGAGAGTATCAAGATGATATTCCTTTACGACACAACTCTTCGCGACGGCACGCAGGCCGAGGACATCTCCTTTTCCGTCGAGGACAAGATGCGGATAGCCAGGGCGCTCGACGACCTCGGGGTCCATTACATCGAGGGCGGCTGGCCCGGGAGCAACCCGCGCGACATCGAGTTCTTCAAATCCATGGCCGGGGAGAAGCTCGGGAACTCCAGGCTCGTGAGCTTCGGCTCCACCAGGCGGGCCGGGGTCAAGGCTTCCGGAGACGCGAACTTGAAGGCCCTCGTCTCGTCCCGCACCCCGGCTGTCACCATCTTCGGGAAGACGTGGAAGCTCCATGTCCTGAAGGCCATCAGGGTTTCGCTCGATGAGAACATAGAGATGATCTTCGACTCGGTGGCCTATCTCAAGAAGAGGGTGGGCGAGGTCTTCTACGACGCCGAGCACTTCTTCGACGCCTACAAGGACGACCCGGCCTATGCGCTCAAGACCCTCAAGGCGGCGGAGGAGGCTGGGGCGGACTTCCTGGTCCTCTGCGACACGAACGGCGGGACCCTGCCCTTCGAGGTGGCCGAGATAACGAGGGAAGTCAGGCTCAATACCTCCGCCCGCATCGGCATACACGCGCATAACGACTCGGACACGGCGGTCGCAAGCTCCCTCTCGGCCGTGAGGGAGGGCGCGGTCATGGTGCAGGGCACTGTGAACGGCTTCGGGGAGAGGTGCGGGAACGCGAACCTCTGCTCCATCATACCGGCCCTGAAGGTCAAGATGGGCCTCGACTGCATCACCGCCGAGAGGCTCAGGAAATTGAGGAGCACGGCGAGGTTCGTAAACGAGCTCGCGAACCTCCCTCATTTGAAGCACCAGCCATATGTTGGCGACAGCGCCTTCGCGCACAAGGGCGGCATACACGTGAGCGCGATACTCAAGAACCCCGCGACCTACGAGCACATGAGCCCGGACCTCGTGGGCAACATACAGCGCGTGCTCGTATCCGACCTCTCCGGCAGGTCCAATATCATCTACAAGGCCGCGGAGTACGGGGTCGACATATCGAGCGGCTCGGAGGTCGTGAAGGGGGTATTGTCGGAACTCAAGCTCCTTGAGCACCAGGGCTTCCAGTACGAGGGGGCCGAGGCCTCGTTCGAGCTCCTCATCCGTAAGGCCATGAAGAAGAAGGAGAGGTACTTCAAGCTCCTCGACTTCAGGGTCATTGACGAGAAAAAGAGCGAGGACGAAACGCCCCACTCCGAGGCCACCATCAAGCTCGAGGTCAACGGGGTGGTCGAGCACACCGCCGCAGAGGGGAACGGCCCTGTAAACGCCCTCGACAGGGCCCTCCGGAAGGCGCTTGAGAGGTTCTACCCTTCCATCCGGGAAGTGGAGCTCCTGGATTTCAAGGTGCGGGTGCTCGCCGGCATGCAGGGCACAGCGGCGAAGGTGCGCGTCCTTGTCGAGTCCGGCGACGGGGCGGAAAAATGGGGAACCGTAGGCGTATCCGAAAACGTGATCGAGGCGAGCTGGCAGGCCCTCGTCGACAGCCTCGAATACAAGCTCTTCAAGGACGGGAAGAAAAGAAAAGGCAAGCCCCGCGCGTAAGCCTTGCGCCTGCCGTTATTCTCAACCGGTCCCTTTTAGGGTGAGGGGGACAAAATGAGAGACAAGCGCTACCCCGCGTTCCTCCTCGTCTCATTAGCCATTCTTGTTTTATTCATCTTCCGCAATCCATCGCGCTTTTATGAAAAGCCTTCAACATTGCCGGAAAAACCGCCTTCAACCGCGCAAACGGGCCATGCTCCAGCCCCGCTCTTCAGGTCGGCTCCAGAGGACCCGAGGCCATCCATCCCGGTCTTCCCGCTCGACATAAATAAGGCCGCCGTCGAGGACCTGATGCTCCTTCCCGGCATCGGCGAGAAGACCGCCCTGAGGATAGTCGAGAAAAGGGCGGAAATGAACGGTTTCCGGACGGTCGACGATTTGACAGAGGTCAAGTGGGTTGGTAAAGTCAAGTTGGAGAGGATACGCGGCCTCGTCTTTGCCGGGCCCTACGCCGCGTCGCCGCGTCCCGCTCCATAATAGCCTTCCGT
The DNA here is from genome assembly GCA_015075075.1 of Deltaproteobacteria bacterium. Taxonomy (GTDB): domain Bacteria; phylum Desulfobacterota; class GWC2-55-46; order GWC2-55-46; family GWC2-55-46; genus UBA5799. The sequence goes on from JABTVA010000012.1 coordinate 64,402, forward strand.
AAATAGCTTTCCTTATAGTTTTTCTCGAAAATCAAACACATAGAAGGTCTTTTCGAAGGCGGGTCTTTGCTATGCCGGATGACATTCTCTCAGAGCTCAGGGCCAGGGAAGAGGAGATGGAGGCCCTCATAAACGACGCCAGGCAAAGGGCCGCTCGCATAAGGGAGGAGGCGGCCAGGGAAGCCAGGGCGCTCAAGGAGTCGCTCGTGGCAGCGGCAGATGCCGAAGCTGCCCGGCTTGCCGCGTCAGAGCGCGAAAAAACCGATAGAGACGCCGGTGAAATAGAGGAAAAGGGCAGAAAAGAAGCGAGTGAACTGAGGGAACACGGCGAAAGGAAGTTCGAGGGGGCCGTCTCGGAGGTCATGCGTTTCCTCATGGAATCGATAGGTGCGCCAAGGTGATAAAAAAGATGCTCAAGGTGAGGATAATCGGCCCCAGAAGCCGCATCGACGAGGCCGTAAAGGCGCTGCACTCGGCCGCAGTGCTCCATATAGAGACGGTCCCGGAGGAGGACATCAATAACGGCGGGCTCCTCCGGAGGCTCCCCATAGAGGCGGAACGGGCAAGGGAGAGGGAAGAGCTCGAAAAGGCGCGCGACGAGCTCAGGAACCTCGCGGCCCTTCTGCCTGAGCCGCCGGTCGTAAGGCCCGTGCGGGTTGAGGCCCGGGAAATACCCCGGTACATGGGCGACCTCGCCCATATCGGCGAGAGGGCAAGGGAGCTCCGGGCGCGGAAGGACTCGCTCTCGGAGGAGCTTTCCTCCATAGGCAAATACGAGAAGCTGCTCCGCGGATTTGCGCCCATCGTGTCGAGGCTCGGGGGCCTTAAAAACTTCGAGGTCACGGGCATCACGCTTGAGCGGACGAGGGAGGACATAGCTGGCCTCCTTGAATCCGAGGTATCGAGGATAACCGAAGGCGCCTACAGGATTCTTACAAAGGACCTGGACGCCGAGACCATCGGGGTGGTGCTCGCATACCCGAAGCACTTCGATCCGCAGGTCAAAACGCTACTTGCCGGCAGGGCCATCGGCGAGGTGCGCCTGCCGGACGAGTACGCGGACATGGCCCTCGTAGAGGCGCTGTTGCTGATGGGGAGGAGGAGGGCCCTCATACCGGGCCTCTTAAGCGACATCGACAGGGAATTGTCCACCATCTCCTTACAGTGGTACGACGAGATAGCCGGGACCCAGAGGGCGATAGAGAACGCGCTCGACGAGTTCGGCGCGCTCTCGTACGCCGCGGCGAGCGCCTTCGCTTTCATAATCGAGGGCTGGGTCCCTGCCGCCCGGCATGCAGACCTGCTCAGAGAGTTCCGCGAGGCATTCGGGGGCAGCGTGAGGATAAGCACCATAGGGCCGGGCGCGGCCCAAAACGACTCGGTCCCGGTTCTCATAAGGAACCCCTGGTTCATAAGGCCGTTCGAGGTCTTCCTCTCGGCGCTCCCGCCGCCGAGGTACGGCTCGGTGGACCCGACGGTCTATGTGGCGGTATTCTTCCCGGCTTTCTTCGGCCTCATCGTCGCGGACATGGGCTACGGCGCGGTCACGATGGCGCTCGCCCTTATCATCCGTTCAAGGCTCAAGGGCAGGAAGGAGGCCTACAGGGACATAGCGACAGTGCTTGCGATAGCGAGCGCCTCCGCGGTCTTCTTCGGCTTCCTCTTCGGCGAGTTCTTCGGCGACCTGGGAGAGAGGCTCGGGCTCCGCCCTGTCCTATTCCACAGGATAGAGGCCCTTACCACGATCATTTACGTCACTATCGGGATAGGGATATTCCACGTGCTCCTGGGGATAGCGCTCGGCATAAAGAGCAGCATCACCAGGAAAAAAAACAAGAAGGCGGCGGCAAAGGCGGCCTTCTTCCTCCTCGTAGTCTCGTTCCTCTATGTGCTCGGCGGAGTGTCAGGCAACCTGCCCGGCGAATACCTCACGGCGGCGGCTGTAGTTTCGGCCCTGTCCTTTGCTGCGCTCGTCATCCTTGAAGGCATACTCGGCCCCGTGGACTTCCTTGAGGCCCTCGGCAACATCATTTCCTATGTGCGTATCATGGCCGTGGGCACGGCTTCGGTCGTCATGGCCCTGGTCGCGAACAGGCTGGGGTCCATCCCGGAGAGCATGGTAATAGGAGTAGCCGTTGCCGGGCTCATGCACATTCTAAACCTGTTCTTGAGCATATTGAGCCCCTCGATACAGTCCATGAGGCTCAAGTATGTCTAGTTATTCAGCAAGTTCTACGAGGGCGGCGGAAGGAGGTACAGGCCTTTCAGGAGGCGTTAGCCGGAGCATAAAATACGGAGGAGGCGAACATGCAAGAGGGACTGATAGCTCTCGCAGCCGCGCTGGCCATAGGGCTCCCGGCCCTGGCTACGGGCTGGGCGCAGAGCAAGATCGGCGCTGCCGGGGCGGGCGCAGTAGCGGAAAAACCGGAGCTCACGGGCATAATAATCATACTGGTCGCAATACCCGAGACAATGGTGCTCCTGGGCTTTGTCGTCGCATATCTCCTCATGGGCGGTTAGGGGGCAGGCATGGCCGCAAACCCACAGGACTCCTGCGACCCGCTCATAGCCGCGCTCGAGGAGGACGCCAGGGCCCAGGCTTCGAGGCTTATCGAGGAGGCCGAAGAGGCGAGGGAAGAGATGCTCCGGCGCGCAAGGGACGAGGCCGCGAAAGAGGCGGACGAGCGCCTATCGACAATCCGCGAAAGGCTTAAGCGCGAGAGGGCCGCGACGCTGAATAGCGCCAGGACGAGGGCCGCGGGACTTAAGCTCGGGGTCAGGCGGGAGCTTCTCGACGGCGTGCTCGTTGAGGCGCAAAAGAGGCTCGTCTCGCTTCCGGACGCCGAGTACGGAAGGCTTGTTACACGGCTTTACGAAGCCCTGAAGGACGAATGGGAGAAGGCGAGGCCGGGCGAGCAGGCTATCATCCGCCTGAACCCCGCCGACGCCGCCCGCGTGCGGGCCGACGGCGCGCGGGTCGAGCCGGACACCAGGGTGGCGGGCGGGGTCGTCTTGACTTCGGTCGACGGCAGGGTGGTCTTCGAGAACACGGTCCCTTCGGTTGTCGAGCGGGCCAGGAAGGTCATGGTCCCGGCTATCGACAAGCTCCTCTTCAGGGAGGCGCTCCCGTGATAATGCCTGCCTCGATGCTCCCGTCCCGGACGGACTTGAGCTACTTTAACGCAAGGGTCAGGGGGTTACGGGGAAAGCTCCTCAAAAGTCAGGACTATGAATCGCTCATCCAGTCCGAAGGCCCGGACCAGGCTGCGGAAAGGCTACGCTCGACCGCTTACGGACCGGATATGGAGGCCGCCCTGGCGCGTTTCGGCTCAATCGAGGAGGCGTTCCCGGCGGCCCTCAAATCCGGCCTTTCGGACTCGTTCGAGCTTCTCTGGAAACTCGCCCCTGAAGGCGCAAGGCCTTTCCTCAAGGCGGTCTTCAGCATCTGGGAGGTCTTTGACCTCAAGGCCATCATCCGCGGGATATCAAGGGGCGTAAGGAGCGAGGACATCCGGGACGTCCTCATACCCGCAGGAGAGCTCGATACCGCCGCGCTCAACACCCTCCTTTCATCCAGGGACGTCGAGGACCTGGCGAGCTTCCTCCGCACCTGGGGTAGCACCTACTTTAGGCCGGTCTCAAAAGGCCTGCCCGCGTTCCTTAAAACCGGCAGGACCGCCGAGATCGAGATAGCCCTCGACAGGCATTCGGGCGAGTCGCTTCTTTCGGCGCTCGAAGGCGACTGGACGGACGCGCGCATAATGAGAGGCTGGACAGCGATGAGGATAGACTTCACCAATATGGCAACCCTCGTCAAGATTTCCGGCGAGGCCTACAGCGTCGAGGGCGCGGGAGAGTTCTTCGTAAAGGGCGGAAAGGCGCTCAGGAAAGGCGAGTTCATAAGGCTATCGTCGCTTACGACGAGGGAGGAGCTTTTCGAGGCGCTCAGGGGAGCCGTAACCGAGCCAGCTATAAAGGGCGTGCTCGACTCATCCGACCCGCGCGACCCGGCCCTCCTTGAGGAAGCGGCTGAAAAGGCGCTCGAGAGGCGCCTTGCCGGGATCGCGGTCTCGGAGCCGCTCTCAATAGCCCTGGGCGCGGCCTACATACACATGAAGGTCCGGGAAACCAGGAACCTGAGGCTCATATACAGGGGAAAGCTCTTCGGAATGCCCGAGGACGAGATACGGAAACTAATCTTTCTTCCTTTATAAGGCCGGAAAGAAAATGGCGGAGCTGCTGGTCATAACAGGCCCGGGCGCCTCTCTCGGTTTCAGGTGCGCCGGGGTCGACACGCTTGAGGTCAAGGAGGACGCCGATATTTCTGGCACGCTCCTCGATATCCAGTCGGCCGGAAAGTACGGGCTCGTCGCGATCGAGGAGCGGCTCCTTGAGAGGGTGCCCGAGCTCGCGATGAAGCGCTTAAGAAAAAAAGGGCTCCCCATTATCATGCCCATAAGCCTGCCGCTCAAGTGGGGCGAGGCCGGGGCAGCCGAGTCCCCGGTAGTGCGCCTTATAAGAAGGGCCATAGGGTACCAGATAAAAATAAAGAGATAGCATGAAAGAGACCAGGGGAAAAATATACGGCGTAGCCGGCCCGACGGTCATGGTAAAGGGCATGACCGGCGCGATAATGAATACCGTCTGCCTCGTGGGCAGGCACGGGCTCCTCGGCGAGATAATCCGCATAAAGGACGACATGGCGACCCTCCAGGTCTACGAGGACACGGTCGGGATATCGGTCGGCGAGGACGTCATAAGCTACGGCGACCCCCTTAGCGAGACGCTCGGCCCGGGGCTACTTGCGGGCCTCTTCGACGGCATACAGAGGCCGCTCGACAAGATACGGGTCGCAGCCGGGGGGTTCCTTACAAGGGGCGTCAAGGTCGAGGCGCTCGACATAGATAGGATATGGGATTTCACTCCCGTAAGGAAAAAGGGCGACACGGTCTCGCCCGGCGACATACTCGGCACCATCGAGGAGACGGAGCGCATTACGCACAGGGTGATGGTGCCGCCCGGGCTCGGCGGCGTCATAAAGGAGATAAAGTCCGGGAAGGTCTCGGGGGCCGAGTACATATGCATGCTCGAAAAGGGCCAGTTCATCGAGCTATACCAGGAATGGCCCGTGAGGAGGCCCAGGCCCTTCAAGGCGAAGCTTCCGCCGGAAGAGCCTTTCATAACCGGGCAGAGGGTCTTCGATACACTCCTGCCGGTAGCCGAGGGCGGCACGGCCATAGTGCCCGGCGGCTTCGGGACAGGCAAGACCGTCGTCGAGCAGACCATCGCGAAGTTCTCGCGTAGCGACATTGTCGTTTACGTCGGCTGCGGCGAGAGGGGGAACGAGATGTCCGAGATACTCTCGGATTTCCCCAAGCTCAAGGACCCGACCTCCGGGCTTCCGCTGAGCCTCCGGACGGTCATAGTCGTCAATACCTCCAACATGCCGGTGGCGGCGCGCGAGGCCTCTATATTCACGGGCATTACGATCGCCGAGTATTTCAGGGACATGGGCTACAGCGTCGCAATGCTCGCGGACTCCATCTCAAGGTGGGCCGAGGCCCTCCGTGAGATATCGTCGAGGCTCGAGGAGATGCCCGGCGAGGAGGGCTTCCCGCCGTATCTGGCGACACAGCTCGGCATGTTCTACGAGCGCTCGGGAAAGGTCATGTGCCTGGGCTCCGAAGAGAGGACGGGCTCCGTCACGGTAATAAGCGCGGTATCGCCGCCGGGCGGCGATTTCTCGGAGCCGGTAACGCAGGCATCTCTCCGGTTCGCGGGCACGCTCTGGGCGCTCGACCCGGACCTCGCGTACAGGAGACACTTCCCGGCCGTAAACTGGCTTGCGAGCTTCAGCCTCTTTCAGGCCGAGCTCGACGACTGGTTCGGAAGGGAGGTTGCGGAGGACATGGTGAGGCTCAGGAACAGGCTCTACTCGCTCCTCCAGAGGCAGACCGAATTGAAGGACATAATACAGATAATAGGCGTGGAGGCGCTGCAGGAATCGGACAGGCTTACGCTGGAGGCGGCGAACCTGGCAACGGAGGCGTTCTTGAAGCAGAGCGCATTCAGCGAGATAGACGCCTTCAACACCTACGAGAAGCAGTACTGGATGCTCAAGGCCATATTCGCCTACCTTGAGAGCGCAGGGGAGGCCCTGGAAAGAGGGGTCTTCATAGAGACCATACTGGAAAGCCCAGTGAAATGGAAGCTCGCGCGCATGAAAGACGAGCCGAACGAGGGCTTCTCAACGAAGGCCCGCGCCCTCATAGGCGAGGTAGTGAGCGAGTTCAGCATGCTGGAGGAAAAATAGAACGCGTGAAAAAATTCTAATTTTAGAGGTTGCCATGTCATTAGACCTCATAAAAAGACAGTACCGTACCCTGGCGACCATATCCGGCCCGCTCATATTCGTGGACAGGATGACAAGGGGGAGCCTCGGCGAGATGTGCGTCGTAGACCTCCCCGAAGGCGAGCAAAGGACCGGGCAGATACTCCAGCTCATGGGGGAGAGGGCCGTCATACAGGTGCTTGAAGGGACCTCGGGCATAGACTCGGACGAGTCGAGCGTGCTGCCCACCGGCGAGACGGCCAGGGTCGGCGTCTCAATGGACCTCTTCGGCAGGGTGCTTAACGGCTTCGGCGAGCCCATAGACGGCCTGCCGCCCATCGTGCCTGACGAGTACAAGGACATAAACGGCCTCCCCATGAACCCGGCTGCGCGCGAGAAGCCGGACTTCTTCGTCCAGACCGGCATCTCCGCGATAGACGGGCTCAATACGCTCGTAAGAGGGCAGAAGCTCCCCATATTCTCGGGCGCCGGGCTCCCGGCAAAGGAGCTGGCCCTTCAGATAGTGAGGCAGGCCAGGGTCGCCGAGGCGGAAGAGTTCGCCGTCATACTCGGCGCAATGGGCATAACATCGAGGGAGAGCTTTTTTTTCAGGAGGTCGCTTGAGGAGGCCGGGGCGCTTGAGCGGACCATCGCCTTCATAAACCAGGTGAACGACCCGACAATAGAGAGGCTATTTACCCCTCGGATAGCGCTTACCGTCGCCGAGTACCTCGCCTTCGAGCGCGGCTTTCACGTGATGGTGGTACTTACCGACATGACCTCATACTGCGAATCGCTCCGCGAGATAGGGAGCGCGCGGGAGGAAATCCCGGGAAGACGGAGCTACCCGGGCTACATGTACACCGACCTCGCGACCCTCTACGAGAGGGCGGGGAGGCTCAAGGGCGGCAAGGGCTCAGTGACGCTCATGCCCATACTCACCATGCCCGACGACGACATAACGCACCCCATACCCGACCTTACAGGCTACATCACCGAGGGGCAGATAGTCTTGAGCAGGGCCTTGCACAGGAAAGGGATATACCCGCCAATAGACGTCCTCCCGTGCCTTTCGAGGCTCATGAACCTCGGCATAGGAAAGGGAAAGACGAGGGACGGGCACAGGACCATAGCCGACCAGCTCTACTCGGCCTACGCCAGGGGCATCGACGTAAGGAGGCTCGTGACCATTGTCGGCGAGGAAGGGCTCTCCGACCTTGACAGGAGATACCTCGCCTTCTCGGATGATTTCGAAAGAAGGTTCGTGGGCCAGGGCTGGGAAGACCGCTCCATAGATGATACCCTCGACCTCGGGCTTGAGCTCCTTAAGGCCGTGCCCGAGAGGGAGGCCGTGGCAAGGAGAAGATAATGGCGGTACTCGAAAAGAGCGCGCCGACCCGTGAGCAGTTCATGGCCCTCCGGCGAAGATACGAGGTCATAGGCAAGGGCCTTGAACTCCTTAAGAGCAAGCGCGAAGCGCTCATGAAGGAGTTCTTCGGCATCGTTGACGAATCGATAAGAATGCGCGATGAGTTGAACAATCTCCTTGCCGACGCCCAGAGGCGGGTAGAGCGCGCAAGGGCCATAGACGGAGCGTCGATAGAATCGTTTGCCCATGCCTCGAAAAGGAGCGTGCCCCTGAGCATCAAGGCCAGGAACATATGGGGCATATTCGTCCCGGAGATAGACGAGGTGAGCCTTACGAGATCGCTTGAGGCCAGGGACATATCCCCGCTCGGCGAAAGGGCCGAAGTGCTCGACGCGGCCCGGGAGTTCGAGGCCGCGACCGAGCTCATCGTAAAGATAGCCTCGCGTGAGGTGAGGCTATCCCGCATAGGCGAGGTCATACGCTCGGACTCAAGAAAGATAAACGCCATAAGCGAGGTAATACTCCCCTCCATAAAGGACAGGATAAAGTACATAGAGCGCGTCCTGGAGGAAAGGGAGAGGGAAGAGATATTCAGGTTGAAGAGGAACAAGGCGAAAAGGCAGGCTGGGGAGGGGGGCTGAGCCCGGCCCTGATTTTAATCTAACAGGTTGCTGAAAAACTATTTTAGCCTGTCATTCTGAGCGAAGCGAAGAATCTGGGCGCTTATAAAACAATAAACTACGAGATTCTTATCTCGCCCCGTCCTGGGGCTCGACCCTTCGGGCTGCCTCGCAAGAGGCTCGGCATTCAATTTTTGCTGTCCTGCAAAAATTGTCGTCGCCTTCGGCTCCTCAGAATGACAGCTCTCGGGACTTTCCGCAACCTGCCAATTCCTCCCGAAACCTTTCCGGCACCCCTTCCGAAAATTGGAAAACCCCTCTCATATCCCTCTTGTATTGGGCCGTCCCCTTCTGGTATATTAAATTTTTTCATTCCATCCGCAGGGGTTTCGAGGTGATAGAGAGGTACACGAGGAAGGAGATGGGCCGCATATGGGAGCCGGAAAACAGGTTCCGGAAGTGGCTTGAGGTGGAGATCGCGGCCTGCGAGGCCTGGGAAGGGCTCGGGAAAATCCCGAGGAAATCCCTGGAAGTAATCAAAAAGAAAGCGGATTTCAATGTCGAACGTATCGACGAGATAGAGAGGACGGTAAAGCACGACGTAATCGCCTTCCTGACTTCGGTTGCCGAGTTCGTCGGGCCTGACTCGCGCTTCATACACATGGGCCTTACCTCGTCGGACGTCCTCGATACTTCTCTCGCGCTGCTTCTCCGGGAATCAGCGGACCTCATAATATCCGACATAAAGGGGCTCATGGCCGCGCTCGAAAAGAAGGCATTCGAGCACAAGATGACCCCCATGATGGGCCGCTCGCACGGCATACACGCCGAGCCCACGACCTTCGGCTTGAAGTTGTCCAGCTGGTATGACGAGATGGGGATGAACCTCGAACGTATGGAGCGGGCAAGGGAGGTAATCTCCTACGGCAAGCTCTCCGGCGCGGTCGGGACCTTCTCGCAGATAGACCCGAGGGTCGAAAAATTCGCGCTCAAGAAGCTCGGCTTGAAGCCCGAGCCGGTCGCCACCCAGGTCGTCCACAGGGACAGGCACGCCGAGTTCTTCTCGACTCTCGCCATTATCGCATCGTCCATAGAGAAGTTCGCGGTGGAGATACGGCACCTCCAGAGGACGGAGGTGCTGGAGGCTGAGGAGCCTTTCACAAAGGGGCAGAAGGGCTCGTCAGCCATGCCTCACAAGAGAAACCCCATACTCTCGGAGAACCTTACGGGGCTTGCAAGGCTTATTCGCGGATATGCTGTGAGCGCGATAGAGAACGTCCCCCTATGGCACGAGCGGGACATAAGCCATTCGTCGGTCGAGCGGGTCATAGCGCCCGATGCGACCATACTCGTTGATTTCATGCTTTCGAGGGCCACGGGTCTTATAAGGGACCTTGTCGTATACCCGGCCAACATGATGGAGAATATCGACAAGCTGAAGGGTGTTGTTTTCTCGCAGAAGGTCCTCCTTAAGCTCGTGGACAAGGGCGTAACTCGGGAAGAGGCCTACGCCATAGTGCAGAGGAACGCCATGAAGGTCTGGGAGGGGCTCGGGGACTTCAAATCCATACTCATGGACGACAGTGAAGTGAGGGGCTATCTTACGGAGAAGGAGATAGACGCCTCTTTCGACATAAAGCCGTATCTTAAACAAGTCGACTATATCTTCAAGAGGACCTTCGGTAAGAAGGGAATTTAGGGAGGCTTTGATGGAGAAGCGCGAAAAACTTTACGAGGGCAAGGCGAAGGTCCTGTACGCCACGGACGACAAGGACCTGCTGATACAGTACTTCAAGGACGAGGCGACCGCCTTTGACGGGAAGAAAAAGGGAGTTATCGAGGAAAAGGGCGTCCTCAATAACAAGATATCATCGGCCATCTTCAAGATGCTCGAATCAAACGGTGTAAAGACCCATTTCGTCGAGCAGTTGAACGACAGGGAGATGCTGGTCAAGAGGCTCCGCATAATCCCGGTCGAGGTTGTAGTGAGGAACCTTATCGCCGGAAGCCTTTCAAAGAGGCTCGGCATAGAGGAGGGGACGGCCTTGAGCGAGCCCATCGTCGAGTTCTTCTACAAGAGCGACCCGCTCGGCGACCCGATGATTAACGAGTACCACGCCAGGGCCTTCGGGTGGGCGACCGACGCCGAGCTCAAGGAGATGTCCGCTACCGCGCTTAAGGTGAACGAAATACTCTCCCGGTTTTTCGACGAGAGGGGTATAATACTGGTTGACTTCAAGCTCGAGTTCGGCGAGCACAAGGGTAAAGTGCTCCTCGGAGACGAGATAACCCCGGACGGATGCAGGCTCTGGGACAAGACCACGCGCGAGAAGCTCGACAAGGACAGGTTCAGGAGGGACCTCAGCAGGTCAGAGCCTACCGGAGGTCTAGGAAGGTGATGGAATGAGGGCGAAGGTATACGTGACGCTCAAGAAGGGCGTACTCGACCCGCAAGGCAAGGCGGTTATGGGCGCTGGCTCGATAGGCTTCGATGAAGTCAAGGACGTAAGGGTCGGGAAGTTCATGGAGGTGGAGCTGACGGGCCTCGCCGGAAGCCGCCGAGAAGAGGCTCCGCGAGATATGCGAGAAGCTCCCGCCAACACGGTGATAGAGAACTACAGGATAGAGCGAGGCAACCTCTCTCTAAGGAAGGTCTGATTAATTCCGTTTCTTGCGGTCATTGCGAGAGAAACGACGAAGCAATCTCAAAGTGCCTGATATTCAAAAGAAGAGATTGCTTCCCGCCACGCTTCGCTCGCGGCTTCGGCTCACACGCTCGCAATGACGAATGCACGAATTAATCAGAGCTTCACTGATTTTTAGGGGCTGCCTTGAATAGAAAAAGCGCGTGCCGGCCCGTAAGTCCGGCATGCGATGAAGGAAGGCCATGAAGTTCGGTATAATCGTATTCCCGGGGTCCAACTGCGACCACGACTGCTACCACGCCGTAAAGCACGTATTCGGCCAGGAGGCCGAATACGTCTGGCACAAGACAACGAGCCTCGATGGCTTCGACTGCGTCATACTGCCCGGCGGCTTCTCATACGGCGACTACCTCCGTACCGGCGCGATAGCGAGCTTCTCGCCGGTCATGAACGAGGTCGTCTCCTTCGCCAAAAAGGGCGGCCTTGTCATGGGCATATGCAACGGCTTCCAGATATTGACGGAAGCCGGCCTCCTTCCGGGCGTGCTCATGCGGAACAAGGGACTTAAGTTCATCTGCGAGCACACCCATCTGAGGGTGGAGAACAACGGATCTCGCTTCACCAGCCGCTACTCCGGCGGCCAGGTCGTGGACATACCCATAGCCCACGCGGACGGCAACTACTACGCAGACCCGGAGACCATCGCGAGGCTCGAAGGCGAGGGCAGGGTCGCCTTCAGGTATTCGACCCCGGACGGCATCGTAAGCGACGCGGCAAACCCCAACGGCTCCATTTCAAACATAGCGGGCATCTTGAACGAGAAGGGTAACGTGCTCGGGATGATGCCGCACCCGGAGAGGGCGCTTGAGGGCGAGCTCGGCTCGCTGGACGGCAGGGGCGTATTCGAATCGATACTTGGCAGGCTCAGGTAGGCTTGCCTTGGATCATGAACAGGTGAATATGGAAGTGAAGACGCGCCTTAAAGACGAGCTGGATTCCGGAAGGTTCGTCATAACAGCCGAGATATGCCCGCCCAGGGGCACGGACACCGGGGCGTTCGTGAAGAAGGCCAGGCTCTTGAAGGGCAGGATAGCTGCCGCGAACGTAACGGACAACCAGAGGGCGGTCATGCGCCTGTCGTCGCTTGCCTGCTCCGTCCTTCTCCTGAACGAGGGCATAGACCCCGTCTTCCAGATGACCTGCAGGGACAGGAACAGGCTTGCTCTCCAGTCGGACATCATGGGCGCGTGGGTCCTCGGGGTGAGGAACATACTGGCCCTTACCGGCGACCATGTCGCCTTCGGCGACCACAGGGAGGCAAAGGCCGTCTTCGACGTGGACTCTGTCCAGCTCGTGGGCCTCATAGACACCCTGAACCGCGGCAGGAACATGAAGGATACCGAGCTACGCGGGAAGACTGATTTCTATATCGGCGCGGTAGTCGCGCCGGAGGCCAATCCGTGGGGGCCTGAGGGGATAAAATTCGAGAAAAAGGTCGCGTCCGGGGCCAGGTTCTTCCAGACCCAGGCCATCTTCGATATGGAGAAATTCAAGAGGTTCTTTGACGGCGCGGGAAAAAGCGGGGTCAAGGTGCTCGGCGGGATACTGCTTTTAAAGTCCGCGAAGATGGCGCATTACCTTAATAACAACGTCCCGGGCGTACACGTGCCGCAGGGGCTGATAGACGAGATAGAGGCCGCGCCCGACCAGTTGAAAAAGGGCATCGAGATAGCATCAAGGCAGGTAAGGGAGCTTAAAGGCTTCTGCCACGGCGCCCACATCATGGCCATCGGCCAGGAAGAGAGCGTGGTGGATATCATCGAAGGGGCTTGAGCCCGGCCCGCAAACCCCTGCTGCCCTGCCGCTTTTTCGTTCGGCCCGCCAGACAAAAGCCTTGTGCCATTCTTGTTGGGTCTGCTTCGCGCCCCAACCTGCTGCCGTTGCAAGCCTTGTTGTATAAGGCCCTTTAACGCGCTGCCGCGCTCTTTTTGGGCATAAGGCTCCTCACTACCCGCCTCCTTCCTCCGGGCTCGGCACTTAAGTCGCTCGGCCCATAAGGGCCTCGCTCCTGCCGCCCCGCCTCGCCCGCCCCTCCCCCCACCCTATGTTCGCTTTGCCTTATGCCCCGGGGTTGTTTGAAATACAAGAACGAAGTATTGAAAGATTTTATTTTGTCTTTAATAACCGAGTAAGGCGAGCGAAGCATGAGGGAGGCTGAGCGTGAACGGGCCGAGGAAGCATAACGAGGCCCTTCGCTTCGTTCAGTGTAAACTCCGCGACTTAAGGGGCCAGTTCACGGGGTCGGAGAGGCGCAAGCGAGCGAGTCTTACCTTCAGAAACCGCGCGGCAGCGCGGAAAGGTCTGGGCGGCGCTGTCGTGATTTGAATTTTAGGGAGGGTCTGATTAACTCGTTTGTCATTCTGAGCAAAGCGAAGAATCTCGTATTTAGGAAATTCAGCAAGTTACGAGATTCTTGTCTCGCCCGTCCTGGGGCTCGACCTACAGGCTGCCTCGCCAAGAGGCTCGGCATTCAATTTTGCTGTCCTGCAAAATTGTCGGTCACTGACGCTCCCTCAGAATGACAAGAAACGAGAATTAATCAGAGCTTCCTTAGGTGATTTTTTAACGGAAACGGAAACGGCAGGCGGTTTAAAAGGGCTGTGCTCTTTGCGCTATCGCCACTTACTCGCCTGAGCCCTCTCTGGTTATTATGAATTCAGGCTCCCCTTCTTCGGGCGCGGCCTCAAAGGCCTGGTTTACGGGGGGTTCCTCAACGGCCTCTTCCTTCAAGGCCTCTTCGGCCTTAAAGGCGCTGCCGCCTGCCCTGATATAGACCGCGTCTTCGCTGCCGTTGTTCTCAAGGCTGGTGTTGTCGGAACCTTTGACATGGAAGGCCTCGCCCGGGCCGACCGGCACGGCGGTCTTGCCGCTCTTTACGAGGAGGCTCCCCTTCAAGACGAATACTATTTCTTCCCGGCCATTCGGCGGGGCGAGTTTCCTTGGCGCGTCTCCGGGCCTGAGCCTTGCGTATGCCATGTAGACCGCATTGGACTTCAATTCCTCGATGCCGAGGATGTACGTCCCGTCCTCGCGGGCTTCGGCGAGCTGCGGCAGCCTGTATATCTTCATGCCATTGATTCCATTGTGTCCTTGAAGTGCTCGATAAAGTCCTCGCCGCGGAGCGGGCGGACTATGATCTCCTTTTTTTCGCGGTCAAGGAGGACCTCGACCTCAGCCCCGGGGATGAGCTCTAAAAACCTCAAGTACTCCGCGGGGAGGACGACTCCTTCCTTGCCCTTTTCGATTTTTATTATCCTGTCTTTCATGGGTATCGATGTTTTGGGGCGCGTATTCAGGACCGATGCATGCTGTCGTATATAGTATATTAGGCAGCTCCCGGAGTAGTCAAGAATTTAAGTGTACAATGCCCTTCTTTTTTGCAATAATTTCAGGTGAGCGGGGCTTTTGCTCCGGATACCCGAGGTCTTTAACGGCCCGGCAACCCGCCGCTTGTGCAGGCCCTTTGATTGAGAGGCTCGCGGCTCCCTTTCCCGGATGAGCGCAAAGGCGCTCTTAAAAGGCGACCCATGCAGAAGGAAAACCGCCTCATATCGAGGATAACCAAGCAGCGGTATTTCTCGTCCAGGGACCTGCAGTTCTCCATAGCCCTGCTCGTGGTGCTCGCCCTTCTTGCCGGCATATTCCTCCAGACCGTGTCCTCGGCCCTTATCACCTGGTCTGGCATGAGCTCGCCCCTGCTGGCCGTTTTCCTGGCAGCCGGGTACGTGGGCATTGTGCTACTCCTTGCCGTCTTCTTCACCTACCGGCTTGTGGGGCCTTTCAGGCGGCTTGAATACGAGATGAAGCTCATACAGGCCGGTGACTTATCGAAGCGGCTTTCGGTCAGGACACAGGACGACCTGCACATAAGGAACTTCGTCAATTACGTGAACTCTTTCATTGCCGGCTTCGAGGCCTCGAAAAAGACCGAGGAACGGCTCCGGTGCGAGATACTTTCAAGGCTTGAGGAGATATCGAAGGAGCTCGATTCGGGAAAGGCCGCCCCCGGCCTGTGCGCCGAGCTTAAAGAGCTTATCCGCAAGGTCCGGGAGGAAGGAAAATGATCCGGGCGATCCGCATAATGGCGCTCGCGGCGGCGGTAGTCGTCCTATTTTCAGGGTATGCCTCTGCCATGCCTTCAGGCGAATACCGGGTGCGCGAGGTGATTGACGGCGACACCGTCATACTCTCGAACGGCGAGACGGTAAGGTACATAGGCGTGGACACCCCTGAGGTGAACGAGTTCCACTGGCTGGAGGCCAGGGTGAGGAACATGTCGCTCGTGCTCGGCAGGCTGGTCCGCGTTGACGTCTGCGGGGTTGAAAAACGGGACAAGTACGGCAGGGTGCTCGCGTGGGTTTACTCGCCGGAAGGCGATTTTGTGAGCGAGACCCTCATTAGGGAGGGGCTCGGCAGGGCCCTGGCCATACCGCCCTGCGGGGTGAGGACCGCGAAGAGGCTTGCGGCTGTCGAAGCCGAGGCAAAGTCCGAAAAACGCGGAATATGGGGGAGCGCGGCCAAATCCCAGGCGCTCTCGATAACCCCGTTCGAGGCCTGGATGCACGTTGGCGAGATGGTCAGGATGACGGGAGAGGTGAGCGACGCGGTCAGGTTCGGCGACACCTGGTTCCTGGAGTTCTGGCCGGACGACGTAAAGGCGGTCGTCATGCCGAGGGCCTTCTTCGAGTTCGAGAGGAGGGGCATAAGCCTGCATTCCTTCAAGGGAAGGACGGTCACCGTAACAGGCATACTTCATGAAGGCAGGAGCGGTCTGGAGATACTCATAGACTCGCCTTCGAGGATAGAGGCAACCTCTATAAATTGATCTTTTCCCCGGACTCTGGGTAGTTACGGGAATAAAAATGCTCACATATTGACATATATGCTCCGCTTTTATTGCCGGCCTTCCGGGAAAAGCGGAAAAATTTCTAAGGAATGTATGATTAATTCGTGCATTCGTCATTGCGAGCGTGTGAGCCGAAGCCGCGAGCGAAGCGTGGCAGGAAGCAATCTCTTCTTTTGAATGTCAGGCACTTTGAGATTGCTTCGTCTTTTCACTCCTCGCAATGACCGCAAGAAACAGAATTAATCAGACCTTCCCTGATTTTAGAGGTTGCCTGGAGTGACTCCCCACTGTTTTTTGTGTTGACAATACCGGGCAGTTGATTAAGATGAAAACTTAAGGCGGCGTACCCAAGTGGCAAGGAGCAGTCTGCAAAACTGCCATCCAGCAGTTCAGAACCGCTCGCCGCCTCCATTTTCCCCTTTTCTCGCCGCTTGCTTTGTTATCCCCGGACCATCATGCCTTCGGCTTTACGTTTCCACCCTCTTTTTAAAGAGGGGCAGGGAAGATATCTTTTAAGGAAGGTCTGATTAGTTCATGTGTTCGTCATTGCGGAACGAAGTGAAACAATCTTATCTTTTGGAAAATCAAGCACTTGAGATTGCTTCGGGTAGCTCCTCGCAATGACAACCGAAAACAGATTCAATCAGATCTTCCGAAGTCACTGTAATCCCCTTCATCCCCTTTAGAAAAGGGTGAATCTATAGTTTCCCCTCTTTTAAAGAGCAACTGTGTTCGGTGTCAAGCAGTTTGGATAAAATTTTCTTTCCAGGGCATTTGATGTTTCAACATTGCATTGAGAATTGTAAGGAGTTTTCGCATACAGGCTATAAGGGCGACCTTGCCTGGTTTGCCTGCCACCCGGAGCGTTCGTAGAAGTCTCGTACGACCGGGTTATGACGCGTGGCGGCGAGGGCGCTCATTACAACGTCTGCCTACGTTGGCACGTCCGCCCAGATAGTGCGTTTACCGCGCAGAGTCCCGCTGTCCCGGTTGAGCGGTGCCACGCCAAGGCGGCAATCTGTTTGCGCGTCAGGCTTCAAGCTCAGCAGGTCGGCAGCAAGGTGACTGCGACACTGGTCCTACGCCCAGGCGCTTTTAAGAAGGTTGTCCTTTTCGCGCCAGAGGGCTTTTACGGATAGTATCGGCGAGGTTTCCATCGACCTCAGCCAATTGTTTTCAAGCCAGTCGATATTTCGTTTGATGGATTGCTGATGCTGCTATGGGGAAGAACAGAGGCGGTTCTTTTCGGCGACAGGCATCTCGATGATCTGTCGCCTTCTCTGGAGCAAGGCAGCCAGTTCCTGTGCATCAGCGTCCGGCAGAGGTCGAACATCGGGACGCACGGCTTCTGCGAATCTTGCGAGGATGACGGCATCCAGGGCGTCCGTTTTTGCAAGCCTCCCGTGGCTTTGGCGAAGTCCCTGACCTGGCGAGGATTGACAGCTGCCAGAGGCAGGCAAGCAGCTGCCATTTGCGCCGGCAACCGGTGCTTCGAACCGCCTGTAGCTTCGAGGCACTACAAGAGCGGGCTGAGTCAACAGCCGATTTACGAGCGATGCTATTCCGGGTTCGTCATTTGGGCTTCTCCAGCGCTCTCCGGTGGGCAGCACAGCCATATCCAGATACGCCTTGGAGACGTCTATACCGATAAAAACATTCACGCTTCACCACAGTTCCTCCTTTTCTGTCCGCCTTGCTGATGCGGGCTTAAGCCCTGACAACTGTTCCGGGCTCATTAAGGAATGGATGCGACGCCACGCTCTTTAACGGCCTCCTGCGACAGGGGAAGACGGGCTGTCACATCCTGTTGCGTATGGATATCAATACCATTAACGTAAGGCGTTACTCAACATTATACAAGGGCAGGGAGATTATCTTGAAGTCATTTGTCATCCCCCTTTCGAAAGGAGTACATAAACGTCTGAACCTGCCGCCTTAATGAGCAGCAAGTATTCCCGCCTTAGAAAAGGTTATTTAGCCCCTCGCCGAAGCCCTTCCGTCCGACATTGGCCTTGACAGGGGTTCCTTTGCCATGCTATGTTCATTTTGTGAACAGACCATGCGCCCCATGTTCTTTCCGGCGCGGTTTTGTGCGGTTGCCGGGGCCGAAAAGGCCTGAAAAATCCCTGCAGAGAGCCGAAAATAGCCGATGAAGCAAAGCGTACTTATCTCCGTTGATTTCGTGCGGAAGCTCTTCAGAAGCAGGCAGATGCTCTGGGCAATGGCCCTCCGCGACCTGAAGGCCAAATACGTGGGGAGCGTTTTCGGCCTCACATGGGCGGTCGTCCACCCGCTTGTGCAGGTCCTTGTATACGGCCTGGTCTTCGGCGTCATCTTCAAGTCCAGGCCCGATGCGTCCTACGGCACCGACAGCTACATCCTCTTCCTCCTTACCGGCATACTCCCCTGGCAGTTCTTCCAGCAGGGCGTCACATCGGCAATGGGTTCCATAAACGCGAACAGCAACCTCGTCAAAAAGGCCGTGGGCTTCCCGTCGGAGCTTCTGCCCATAATCTCGATAATGAGCAGCTTCATCAACCACCTCATCGGCATGGGCCTTTTGTTCGTCGCGCTCGTGGCCATCGAGTGGCGGCTCCCCCTGTATGCTCCTTTCATAATCCCGTACCTTTTCTTCATATCCCTGTTTGCCGTGGGGCTCGGCTGGATACTTTCGAGCGTAAGCGTGTATCTCCGCGATCTTAAGCAGGTTATCGACATGCTCATGCTGGCGTGGTTTTTCCTCACGCCGATATTCTATCCGCCGTCAATAGTGCCGCCGGGCATGATGGCCTTTCTCAAGCTCAACCCGCTCTTCCTGGTCGTGGAGGGGTTCAGGGAGTCGCTCCTCTCCGGCAGGCTCCCGGACCCCCAGGCCATTGCCTATTTAGCGTTCGTGTCGATAATGACCTTCGGCATCGGCGGCCTCTTTTTCAGGCGCTTGAAACCCGGCTTCGCGGAGGTCCTGTAGGCCTATGTCCGGGACAGCCATACGCATAAGTAACGTCAGCAAGAGCTACCGTATGTACCCCGCCCCTGCCGACAGGATGAAGGAGCTCCTCCACCCCTTCGGCAAGAAATACCACAAGGATTTCTGGGCGCTCCGGGACGTAAGCCTTGAGGTGCCGAAGGGCACGACATTCGGCATAGTCGGGCAGAACGGCTCGGGGAAAAGCACCCTTTTGCAGATAATAGCCGGGATACTGAGCCCCACTATAGGGACCGTTGAGGTAAGCGGCAGGATATCGGCCCTCCTTGAGCTCGGCGCGGGCTTTAATAAAGAGTTCACCGGCAGGGAGAACGTCTTCCTGCAGGGCGCGATGCGGGGCATATCAAGGGAGGAGATGGAGGAGAGGTTCGACTCCATAACGGCCTTTGCCGACATAGGCCACTTCATAGACCAGCCCGTTAAGAAGTATTCGAGCGGCATGTACGTGAGGCTCGCATTCGCCTGCGCTATAAACATCGACCCCGAGATACTCATCGTTGACGAGGCGCTCGCCGTGGGCGACGCGATGTTCCAGAGGCGGTGCTACAGGAGGCTCGAGGACTTCCAGAAGAGCGGGAAGACGATACTGTTCGTCTCGCATAATGTAGGCACCGTCACGAGCATCTGCACTCAGGCCATGTTCCTCGACAGGGGCAGGGTGGTGTGCATGGGAAGCCCCAAGGAAGTGGTGAACGCCTACAGCAAGGCCCTTGCCGAGAGGGAGGCCGAGTACGCCCGGAAGATGGGCGGCGGGAAAGTGGAAGCGCCCAAATGGGACGAGGACGGGGAGGATGAGAGGGTAAAAGACCCGAATGAGAATCGTTTTGGTACTGGCGAAGCCGAGATATTGGATTTTAGTATTTTAGATGGCAAAGGGAATGCAACGACTACGCTCGAAGTTGGAGAAAAATATAATTTCAAAGTCACTGTACTTTTTAAGAAGGATGTCGCCGAGCCGGATATCGGAATCAATATAGTGACTATGGCAGGACTTCAGATTTATGGAGTCTGTCCATATATCGTAAAGAAACCAATGACAGGCATAAAAGCTGATTCGAGAATTGAAGTTGAATTCATAATCCAAACAAACCTAACGCCCGGAAACTACGCGGTAAATGTGAATGTTGCGGAATTCCTTCCTTCTCAGCGGGTTTTTCTTGAAAGATACCTGGATATCGCTACATTCAAAGTGGTCGGTAACTCGAACTGCTATGGCCTTGTCGATATGTGCGCTGAGATCAGAGTTAATGAAGTTAATGAGGAAGCAATATCTTGAGCAAGGCGGAGAGTCCTGTGATGGCTGATGTGAAAAACATCAACAGAGCCGTATCGGATATGAGCTCGGAAGCATTATTCATGGATATTTATGCCAGGTGCAAACCTTATACAATGACTTCGATGGAGCGCATGTATGCATTATATAAGGCGACCGAGTATGTCGTAAAAAATAATATCGCCGGCGATGTTGTCGAATGCGGCGTCTGGAAGGGCGGCAGCGCAATGCTTTCTGCCCTGACTTTGATGAAAATGGGCGGCTCTGACAGGCATATCTCTCTTTACGACACCTATTCGGGAATGTCCGCGCCGTCGCACAAGGATATATCGTATGCGGGCGAGCGCGCGGACGAGCGCTGGGCGGAATTCAACAGGGACGGGCACAATGAGTGGTGTTATTCCTCATTGGAGGAAGTGCGTGAAAACCTGTTCTCATCAGGCTACCCACAGAATAATATCCGGTTCATAAAAGGGCAGGTTGAGGAGACTCTTTTATCCGCTACGCCCGGTCAGATTGCTATTCTGCGTCTTGATACTGACTGGTATGATTCGACGCATTGCGAGCTCGTGCACCTTTTTCCGAAGCTCTCCGCGGGCGGCGTGCTGATCGTCGATGATTACGGCCACTGGAAAGGCGCAAAAGAGGCGGTTGACAGGTATTTCGAAGAATTCAATGTCAAAATGCTTTTAAACAGGATTGATTATACGGGCAGAATCGGAATAAAGGCATGAGGCCCGGCACATTATTGCGGTGGTATTCCCTTGAGGGGATTTTGAAGTCCGTCGTAAAAGAGAATTCCGTTGTCCTCGACATCGGCGGGTTTGACGGGTATATCTCCGACAAGATTAAGTCGGTAAAAGGCGTTGAGATTACAATTATTGACCTGGACAGGGCGGGGCTCAAGCTGGCAGGCGAAAAGGGGCTTAAGACAATGCACGCCTCGGTGCTGGAACTGCCTTACGAAAGCAACCATGCCGACCTCGTCCTCTGTTTTGATCTATTGGAGCATGTCGAAGGCGACAGGGGTGCCGTCCGGGAGATATCAAGGGTTTTGAAGAAAGGCGGCACGCTCGTCCTTACGACGCCGATGGAAAAAGGGGTGACGTTCCCTTTTCTGGACAAGGACAGGACTGAGAAGATAAACAGGGGTTGGGGGCATCTAAGGCTCGGCTACAGCCTGGAGGAGCTAAGGAAGATGCTTCTCGATAGCGGCCTTGAGATTAGAAGAAAGAGCAGGTATTTCAATCTCCTTTCGAGGTTCATTTACCGGTTCACTTTTATTTCAAAGGCGTTCCGGTTGCGGTGGTCTGTATATGAAGCCATCCTGAAATTAGAGCCGTATATTAAATTCGGCTCGCAGGTGCATATAATCGAAGCTAAAAAAATATAACAGAGGCGCGGGCCGTATGTCTTACAAAGACTTCTACGAAGGATACTGGGAACACCGGAAAAAGATAGGGAAGATACACACCAAGAAGGGACACTATGTCCCGGAGAGGCTCAAGGCCGTTGTCTCCCTCATGCCCGCGGACGGCAGGAAAATAAAGGTGCTCGACATGGGCTGCGGCGAGGGCGCTTTGGGGATGCTCCTCAAGGAGAAGTTCAAGGACCTCTACGCAATCGGGTGCGACATATCCGATAACACCGTCGAGCTCGCGCGCCCTTTTTACGACAGGACGGCCCAGGTGGACCTCGACAACGACAGCCTTGAGGAAAGGATCGGGAAGGATAAGTTCGATTACATCGTATGCGTCGAGATACTCGAACACCTTATGCACCCGGACAGGGCGCTAAAGAAGCTGAAGGGCCTCCTTTCGAAGGACGGCAGGATGATAGTCTCCTTCCCGAACATAGCCTGGTGGAAATACAGATTGTCGCTTCTCAAGGGACACTTCCCTGAGGAGAGCAGGCTCTATCACCACGCAGAGCACCTGCATGACTTCACCATGCACACGTTCATGAAGCTCCTCAAGGACTCCGGGCTTGAGCCGCTGGAGATAGGCGGCGAGTTCATCCCGCCCAAGTTCATGCAGAAGTACCTCCCGAAAGGCATGGTGAACGGGTTCATGAGAAAATACCCGAACCTTTTCGGCTATCAGGTGGTCATAAAGACGAAGGCGGTTTGAGGATCAACACAAAAACCAAAATCACTCCAAGAAGATGGGGCGCTCAAGGACGATGCCGAAAAAGTTTTTGTCCCCTCTTTCCT
>JABTVA010000013.1 GCA_015075075.1 Deltaproteobacteria bacterium
GGGAATAAAAATGCTCACATATGAATCATATATGCTCCGCTTCTTATTCCCGGCCTTCCTTGACTGCGGGAAAAATCTCGAATTTTTAGAGGTTGCCTTGAGGCAAAAACGACCTTTTTCCGGGGGGCGTTGAGCGCCGGTTACCGGAAACTCCCCTTGATGGAATAAGCCTGTTGTGTTAGAAGGTTAAGGGGCCGGGGCAGGATATCGCTCCCGGGAGGCAGGTCTTTCCAGCCCGGCAGATCGGAGAATAGAGGGAGGGGGCGGCTTATTTTAAATACGCTTTCGCTCCTCTTTATTCGGTCACCCGCCAAAAGGCTTACGCGCCGCTCTAAAGGCTACCTGTAAGACTTCATTTAGAGACGGCGCTGAAAAATATTAAAATCATTTGACCGGAAGCGGCGAAAGGAGGTTTTTCAATGGAGTTCAAATCCATCGGCAGTCTCTATGACGCCCTCAAGGGCGCCGTGAAGGAGGTCAGGGAGGGTGCGGTCGAGGTCCTCGACGAGAAGCTCGTCAGGGGCGCGGCCATAGACAGGCTCGTCTACAACGCCGTCTTCAGCTCAAATAACGAGGTGCGGGACGTATCGAGGAGGCTCATAAAGTACATCGCCCTGAGCCTCGGCATACGCTCCGCCTCCATACAGGGCCTTTACGAGGCAATGGGCAAAGGCGAATGCGGGGGTTTCACGGTCCCGGCCATAAACATCCGCGGCCTCACATATGACACGGCCCGGGCCATATTCAGGTCGGCCCAGAGGAATAACTCGGCTACCTTCATATTCGAGATTGCAAAGAGCGAGATAGGATACACCGAGCAGAGGCCTGCCGAGTACACGGCCTGCTGCCTGGCCGCAGCCGTAAAGGAGGGCTGGAGGGGCCCGGTATTCATCCAGGGCGACCACTTCCAGATAAACGCGAAGAAATACGTCCAGGACAGGGAATCGGAGATACGGGACCTCAAGAAGCTCATAAAGGAGGCGATAGACGGCGGCTTCCTCAATATAGACATAGATGCCTCGACCGTCGTGGACCTTTCGAAGCCCACCGTTACCGAGCAGCAGAGGCCGAACTTCGAAACCACGGCCATCTTAACGGACTACATAAGGGAGAACGAGCCAAAGGGCGCGACCATCTCTGTCGGAGGCGAGATAGGCGAGGTCGGCGGAAAGAACTCGACCGAGGAGGAGCTCAGGGCCTTCATGGACGGCTTCCTCGCGGTCCTGCCAAAAGGCAGGAAGGGCATAAGCAAGATAAGCATACAGACCGGCACATCTCACGGCGGGGTAGTGCTCCCTGACGGCACGATCGCGAAGGTGAAGGTGGACTTCGACACCATCGCCAGGCTCTCGAAAGTGGCGAGGGAGGCATATCACCTCTCAGGCGTGGTCCAGCACGGCGCATCGACCCTTCCGGACGACGCCTTCGACCTCTTCACCAAGAACGGGGCCTCGGAGGTGCACCTCGCGACCGGCTTCCAGAACATAATCTACGACAACCCGGCCTTCCCCGACGGGCTCAAGAAGGAGATTTACGCCCACCTTGCCGACAAGCACTCGGATGAGAGAAAGCCCGCTGATACCGAGGAGCAGTTCATCTACAAGACGAGGAAAAAGGGCTTCGGCCCGTTCAAGGAGAAGATCTGGACCCTTGACGAGGACAGGAAAAAAGCCATAGCCGAGGAGACCGAGAAGAAACTCGACCTCTACTTCCGGACGCTGAACGCCCGGAACACGAAGGACCTCGTCTCTATGTACGTAAAGTGATGAATACGGGGCGGCCGTATGCTATAATATCCGCACAAGATTTTTGAAAGGAGAGAGAAGAGGCTGATGATAGCGGCAACGCAGTTAAGAGTCGGGATGACGATCCTCTTTAACGGGGAGCCGTACAGGGTCGTATCCGTGCAGCACATAACGCCCGGGAACTGGCGCGGCATGGTGCAGACCAAATTGAAGCACTTGAAGACCGGTTCGAGCGTCGAGAACAGGTTCCGCTCAGAGGACAAGCTTGAGAAGGCGCACCTCGAGCAGCACGAGATGGAGTACCTCTATAACGACGGCGACGACTACCATTTCATGAATAGCGAAAATTACGAGCAGGTCTCGCTCTCAAAGGAGATACTCGGCGACAACACCTTTTACCTCATCCCCAATATCAAGTTCATGGTGGAGTATTATAACGGCGCGCCCGTGGGGGTGGACCCCCCCAAGGTAGTGGAGCTTAAGGTGGTGGATACCGCCCCGTTCATGAAGTCGGCGACCGTGACCGCGTCCCAGAAGCCGGCCACATTGGAAACCGGCCTCGTCGTGAACGTGCCCGGCTTCATAGAGTCCGGGGAGGTCATAAGGGTCGATACGACCGAGGCAAGGTACCTCGAAAGGGCGAAGGCTGCGCAGTAGACCGCCCGATTAATACGGATTTCAGAAAGGCCCCGCCCGGAAACGGACGGGGCCTTTTAAATTTCGGGCAGGCAATTGCAAGCATTGTCGCTGAAGGCCTTTTAACGCGCTTACGCGCGGTTTGAGGGTAAGACTCGCTTGCTAACCCCCTCCCCCACCTCGTGAACGGGCCCCCAAAGTCGCTTCGCTCCTGGCTTCCTCGGCCCGTTCACGCTCTTCCTCCCTTATGCTACGCTCGCCTTACCCTCCGGGGTTTTGTTTCAAGACATAAGAACTTACTGTTTTTTTTGTCCTTGCATTTCAAGATAACCCGGGGCATAAGGCGTTGCGAGCATAAGGCTGGGGGAAGGGCGAGCGAGGCGAGGAAGCAGGAGCTCGGCCCTAAGGGGCCGAGCGACATAAGGGCCGAGCTCGGAGGATGGAGGCGGAAAGCGAGCCGAGCCTTATGCCCAAAAAAAGCGCGGCAGCGCGCAAAATGGCCTTTGCAGAAAACATATCTTGATTCCCGGGCAGGAGTTACACTCCAAATCCGGTTTGTATTCCAGAAATCTCCTGTGAGATAATATCTTGGATATGACCGCCATCGAAGAAAAACTCGCGAAACTGCCCCAGTCCCCGGGCGTCTACATGATGAAGGGCCCCTCGGGCGAGGTCCTCTACATTGGGAAGGCAAAGGACCTCCGGGCGCGGGTGCGCTCGTATTTCAGGGAGGGCGGGGACGGCAGGTACGCCGTGAGGTTCCTCTCATCCAGGACAGCCGATATCGACTATATCGTCACCACGAACGAGAAGGAGGCCCTCCTTCTCGAAGACACGCTCCTTAAGAGGCACAAGCCCAGGTACAACATACGACTCAAGGACAGCAAGACCTACGTGAGCATCAAGATAACGATGAAGGAGAAGTTCCCCCGCATACTCGTTACGAGGCAGAGGAAAAAGGACGGCTCAAGGTACTTCGGCCCCTACATCTCGGCCCGCGAGGTGAGGGACACGATAAAGTTCATCCGGAGGATATTCCCGCTCTGCGTCTGCTCGGAGGGCGAGTTCAGGAACAGGGTAAGGCCGTGCCTCGACTACCAGATAGGGCTCTGCGCGGCCCCGGCAGCCGGGCTCATATCCGAGGAGGCCTACAGGGAGCTCGTGGACGGGGCCATAATGTTCCTCGAAGGTAAGAACAGGGAGCTCCTTAAAATGCTCAGGGAGAAGATGAAGGAGGCTTCGGCGGCGCTCGAATTCGAGAAGGCCGCAAGGCTCAGGGACAGGGTGCTGTCGATAGAGGGGATGCTTGAGGAGCAGAAGGTGGTGGCGGCCAGGGCCGCCGACCAGGACGTCTTCGCCTTTATCCGGGAAAGGGACTCGATAGTGCTGCAGGCCCTGCACATACGCGACGGCAGGCTCACGGGCGGGAGCGACTACTTCTTTCACGACGCGGGACTGCCGGATGAGGAGATACTCTCTTCCTTTATCGCGGAGTACTACAGGGGCGAGCGTTTCGTGCCTGACGAGGCCATTATACAGGCGGAGCTGGACGACAGGGAATTGCTGGAGGACTGGCTCTCCGAGAAAAAAGGGAGAAGGGCGGCCATTACGATGCCGCAGAGGGGCGGAAAGGCGAAGCTCCTTCAAATGGCCCGATCGAACGCGGCAGAGGCCCTCCGCAAGCGCTCCGAGGCCGCGGCATCGAGGGCCGGCGTGATAGTGGAGCTTCAAAAGAGGCTCCGCCTGAAGGGCGCGCCGCACAGGATCGAGGCCTTCGACATATCCAATATAGGAGGAAGCCAGGCAGTGGGCGCGATGGTCGCATTTAAAGATGGCGAGCCGGACAAGGATTCTTACAGGCTCTTCCGGATAAGAGGGCTCGAGGGGCCTGACGACTACGCGATGATGTACCAGGTCCTGTCGCGGAGGTTCCTCATGGAGGGGGCCGGAAAGGGCCCGGGCTTCCCTGACCTCGTCCTGGTGGACGGGGGCAAGGGTCAGCTCAATATCGCGATTGAAGCCCTTAAGGAGCTCGGCGTGAGGGGCGTTGAGGTGAGGGCGCTCGCAAAGGACAGGGAGAACGGGCCTCCGGGGAAGGGCGTCAAGTCAAAAGGCGAGCGTATCTTCATCCCTGGAGTAAAAGACCCCATACTCCTCAAGGAGGGCTCGAAACCGGACCTCCTCGTAAGGAGGATACGGGACGAGGTCCACAGGTCCGCAATTTCATACCATAGAAAATTGCGGTCAAAAGAGCTCGGCTCGCTCCTTGACCGGGTCCCGGGCATAGGCGGGAAAAAAAAGAAGGCCCTCTTCGAGAGGTTCGGCGACCTCGAATCGATACTGAACGCCGATTTACAGGAGCTCACCTCTATTCCGGGGATAACGGAAAGGCTCGCGGAAGAGATAAAGAAGCTAAAAGACTCGGGCCGCGGCGGGGAATAGGGCCCCTTCGTATTTAGTGCAAAAAAGGCCTGGCCTGTGTTAAAAAGGGACTGCCGACCCACAAAGCCCTTTATGCGCCCACTCGTACCTGTCGCCCTTTCCATCCTGTCCGGGATAGTCGTCTCGGACCAGCTGGGCTTCTCCTACGGCCCGGTGCTCGCCGGGCTTTCACTTTCGATAATCGCCCTCGTCCTGGCGTACGCGTTCAGGCTCGGGTTCAGCCGTCTGGCGGTCCTCCCGGTCTTTTTCTTTACGGGCGCGCTTCTGGTCCTCCCCCATTCAAGCCCGGAATTCCCGCCGGGGCACATACTTAACCGCGTCCAGTCCGAAGATACTGAAGCCGCAAGGATAGGCCATGCGATAGAAGGGCGCGTACTCGAAATCGAGCTGGTCGGTAAAAGGTCCAGGATCCTTGTCGAGGTCGAAAGATACCGGGAAGGCGAGGAATGGGAGGCTTCCGGCGGAAAGGCCCTCCTGACCGTCAATGGCAGGACTGACCTCAAGCCGGGAGACCGGGTGCGGACCTTCGCCATGCTCGGCGAGCCACGTACTTTCGGCAACCCCGGGGAGTTCGACTACAGGCGCTGGCTCGGGAAAAGGGGTATTTTCGTTACCGGGTTCATAAAGAGCGAGAGGCTCATTGAAATAACCGCGGAGTCCTCCGGCGGGCCGCTCAACGTCCACGGGATGCGGGACCGTATAGGGAGGTTCATCGAATCGAGCGGGCTCAAGCACAGGGACTCCCTCAAGGCGCTCATAATATCCGGCCAGGGCGGCATCGACAAGGAGCTTAAGGACGCGTTCGCCTCAACAGGCACGGCCCACATACTTTCCATATCAGGCCTCCACGTGGGCATGGTCGCGGCATTCTGCTACGGGCTCTTTCTCCTTCTCATGAAGCGGTCAGAAACGCTCCTCCTTGCTGTTCCGGCTAAAAAGGCCGCGCTTGCGCTCTCGGCTGCGCCGGTCATTTTCTACGGGATGCTTGCAGGCTTCCCGGTCCCCACCCAGAGGGCGGTCATAATGGCGCTCGCCTTCCTCCTCTCGTTCGCGCTCGGCAGGGGGAAGGACTACCTCAATACGCTCGCACTGGCGGCCATAATCGTCATGGCGCTTGCCCCTTATTCCGTTTGGGACGCCTCCTTCCAGCTGAGCTTCGCAGCGATGGCTTCCATAATAATCCTCGTCCCCAGGATGAGGAGCTATCTTGAAGGCATCGGAAAAAAGGAAAAAGATGAGGGGCAAAAGACACTCAAAGCGCATTCCATAGCGTTCCTTAAAAAACGGGCCGCGCCATTGGTTTTGGTGACAGTAGCCGCAGGAATAGGCACCTCTCCTGTCCTTGCCTGGCATTTCAACAGGGTATCGATCGTCGGGCTTGCGGCAAACCTCGTCGTAGTGCCCCTTTCGGGCATAGTCGTGCCTTCGCTATTCGTCTCAGCCGCGCTCCTGCCTTTTTCAGAGGCACTGGCATTGATACCGCTCAAGATAGCCGACCTTGTCTTCAATATAATGGCAGGCGCGGCAAGGATTTTCTCCTCCATCCCCTACGCCTCATCGTGGGTATCTCCGCCCCCGCTGCATGAAATAGCCCTTTTCTACGCCCTCATCATTTGCGCTCTCAGGCTTGAATGGAGGCGGGCGAGGCTCCCGGTCATTGCCCTTGCCGTTCTCTTATTAGCGAGCTACGGGGCCAGGGGGTTCTTTAACGAAAGGGCTCCGGGCAAGCTCACGGTCACTTTTCTGAGCGTGGGGCAGGGAGACGCTTCATTCATCGAATTCCCTGACGGTGCAACCATGCTCGTTGACGGGGGCGGGCTCAATAACCCGGACTTCGACACGGGCGAGAGGGTAATCGCCCCGTTCCTCAGGTCAAAGGGAATAAGGAATATAGATTATATGCTCCTGAGCCACGCCCAGCATGACCACATGGGAGGCCTGCCGTTCATAGCGGAGAACTTCAGGGTCAACGAGTTCTGGTGGAACGGCCGCGGGGACCTCGGGAGGCTCGGGACTGTCCTGGAAGAGAGGGGCGTGCAAGCCAGGGTCGTTAACGCCTCTACGCCTGAAATATCAGTCGGCGGGGCAACTGTCGGGATACTCCACCCGGCTGAAGGCATGGAGGGACTGGACCTGAACGAAGCGTCGGTTATCATGAAGGTCTCATACGGCGAAGAAAGCTTCCTTTTTACCGGCGACATAGGGAAGAGCGAGCCGCTCCTTTCCGGCCCGGCCCTCGCCTCTACAGTGCTTAAGGTCCCGCACCACGGCTCCAGGAACTCATCAAGCGCAGGGTTCCTTGCCGCCGCGGCCCCCGAGATAGCGGTAGTCTCGACGGCAAGGCTTAATTCCTTCGGGTTCCCGCATAAAGAGGCGCTTGAGAGGTATTCGGCCCTGGGTGTGCGTGTCATGCGGACCGACCTGGGCGGGGCGATCGTGGTCACGACCGGCGGCAAGGGGGTGGAAGCAAGGCAGTATTTGACTGGCAGCGGGCCGTAGATTATACTTATTCAGCATCTTGGAACATCTTTTGAGAAGCACGGAAGGTTAAAAATCCACCCCTGGCCCGTCAGGAAAGAGGCCCCTATGAGGCTTATACCATTTCTCTTCGCCGCGCTTATCCTTGCCCCTCCGGCATACGCCGAGCTTTACTATTGGACCGACGGGCAGGGGAACGTCCACATAACGGACAGCCTGGAAAAGGTCCCCCAGGAATGGCGCGGCAAGGTGAGGGTTCAGAAGGAAGAAGAGGCGAAAGAAGCGACCGCAGTTCGATACCGAAACGCCGCCCTCTCCCGGCCGAGCCCGGTGCGGTCCTATACGGCGACCAGACGCTCGACTGGTGGCGGATTTCGCTGGCCCGGAAAAAAGGCGAGATTAGCGAGCTTCAGCAGGCGATAAACGTGAAAACGAATTACGTGGAGGTCTTCGAGGCCGGGAGGAGGTTCGGGCAGGTCTTCGCATCCGAGCAGGTTGCGAAGTACAACCTCTACAAGGAAGAGCTTCCGGCGGACTTGAGGAGCCTGGCCGAATTGCGCGAGGAATACGAGGAGCTCCGGAGAAAGGCGCGGATAGCCGGGGTGCCCAGGGAGATAACGGGACCCTGACGGGCGGGACCGCAAAGGAGCGCGTCAAATCTCTATTTCAGTACCTGCCGCAACGGCCAGGCATTCGAGCCCTGAGCCGTTCTTTTTTATGAGACCCCTGCATTCCTCGACGATGCCGTCGACCTGGTCGTCGGTCCTGTCCTGGTTCTGGTGGAATAGACCAAGCTTCCTTACGCCCGCTTCCATCGCGAGCCGCACCGCGTCAAGGTAGGTCGAGTGCCCCCAGCCTTTCGTGTCGGCCTCGTATTCCTCCTTTCGGTACTCGGCGTCGTGGAAGAGGAGGTCCGCCCCCTTGCTGAACTCGCGGTATCCCTCGTAGCCGAGGCCGAACGGGTGCCGGTAGGCAAGCTCGTTGTCCGTAAGGAAGACGAAGGCCTTTCCGTCCTCTTCGAGCCTGTAGCCCACACCCATGTTGGGATGGCTGAGCGGTATTGTCGAGACCTTTATCGAGCCTATGGAGTAGCCGTTGAAGCCCATGCCGAGGAAGCTTATGTCCGCCTTTATGTCCTCGAACTCCACCGGAAAGTTGGGCGCGGTCATCGTATTGGAGATTATGCGCTTCAAGGAATCCTGCGTGGGCTGCGGCCCGTAAATCTTTATCTCGCTCCCCTTCGAATAAATGGGCTTGAAGAACGGGAACCCGAAGAGGTGGTCCCAGTGGGCGTGCGTAAGGAGGAGGTTTATCTTCCGGCTCCTGTCGTTCGAGAGCCTGTTCCCCAGTAGCCTTATGCCGGTCCCCGCGTCCAGTATTATGAGGTCGCCCGAGGCGCTCACGACCTCTACGCAGGTCGTGTCGCCGCCGTATTTTATGTACTCCCTGCCGGACACAGGGACGGAACCCCTCGAACCCCAGCACCTGATCAGCATGAAAATCCTTTTTGAAGACGAAAGTATGGAGGGAATTCGCGCCCTGGAGGGCCGCGGAACGCGTCCTTAAGCCGTTCACTCAGGCCGGAATCCACTCCAGGTAAAATTATAACACCGCATTATAAAAAGGTTTTGTGACTTAAGTCAACGGAGGCCGCCTCTAAAAACCGCTCTTTTTTAGACCTCTTTCAGGGCGTAAATAAAAATGCTCACATATTTCATATATGCTCCGCTTTTTATTCCCGCCCTTCCTCGACTTCGGAAAAAATATCCGGTTTTTAGGGGCGGCCTCGCCTAAAATTTACCCCAATTTTTCCAGCGCCGCCGCCTTTGCGGAATCCATTACCACTTTAAGCGCCACGCCCTTCTTCTCAGATAGCTTGCGGCAGTCCTCGTACTCGGGCTGCGCGTTCACGGCCCTGCCTGAAAGGTACGAGGCCTTGACGCTTACGGTGCCAAAAGGGGTCCTGACCTTGAGGACCTTCCTTTCAAGGCAGTGCCTCTCCACCGGATAGGACCTTACCCCTATGGAGGTGGACTCCCTGAATATCATCTCCATGAGCCGCGCCCGGTCCTCTTCTTTTGCAAGGACCGTGAGGAGGACGCCTGGCCTGGACTTTTTCATCTGGACAGCCGTATGGAATGCGTCGAGCGCGCCGGAACTGATAAGCTTCTCAATGAGATAGCCCGATAGCTCGGGGCTCATGTCGTCTATGTTCGTCTCAAGGACGTGTAGCCTCTCGCCTTCGGGCCCGTCCAGGGCGCCTTTAGAGCCGAGCACGGCCCTCACGATATTCGCCCGCTCCTTGACGTCCTTTTTCCCGGCCCCGTAGCCGACCCTCTCGACTGTCATGGCTGGCATGGGCCCGAATGAGGCGGCAGCCTTCATGATGGCCGCGCCCGTGGGTGTCGTAAGCTCGAACTCGATTGGCGAGGGCGCTACCGGAGCGCCCTTCAGTATCTCAAGCGTGGCAGGGGCGGGGATGGGGAGCTTCCCGTGCATGGTATTTGTCCAGCCTGAGCCGAGCGGCAGGGGAGAGCAGATAACCCTCTCCGGCCCGATTGCCTCGAGCGCCACAGCCGCTCCGACGATGTCGATTATCGAGTCCATCGCGCCTATCTCGTGGAAATGGACCTCGTCCGCGCTTATGCCGTGGACCTTGCCCTCGGCCTCGGCGATTATCCTGAATATCTTGGTGCTCAGTTTTTTTACGTCTGGCGAGAGGGCGCTTCCGGAGATAATCCTTTTAATGTCCCTGAAGGTCCTGTGAAGGCTGCTCTCGTGTAGCTTCACCCTGAAAGAGGTGCAGGATATGGAATGGCGAAGCTCGCTAGCCACGGCCACGTCTATCCTGTCGACCTTGAGCTTGCGGAGCTCTTTCAGTATGAGCCCCTTGTCGACCCCGAGGTCGATGAGGGAGGCAAGGAACATGTCCCCGCTTATGCCCATTGGGCAGTCGAAGTAGAGAATCTTCACTAATTTATTTTTCATCAGGAATTGGTAATATTGAAGCTAAATCTTTTTCGATGTTGATTCCATATTTTACAGAGAGTTGGGCTATTTGGATGCCAAAAATGGCTCTAAGCTCGCCTAAGGCTGCGAAGTAATCATAATTGTCATATCTGTGAAAGCTGTTGTTTTGAACTTTATCGAAAAATTTTCTACATGCGGCTCGCATTGCTTTCATGTGAGTATGCAGTTCTTGATCGCTATCAATTGATTCCAATAATTCGGTCAATTTGCGTCGAATTTCATGTATAGAGCTGTTAACATATGAAGGCATTTCGTAATCATAATCTTTGTATAGTGCTCGCCTATCTTCCAAAAAAGTTATAAGTTGTCTTGCGATATCTCTTTCTGACTTGGTAGGGTTCCATTGGATGCCAAAAACAGGGGTAGAGATTCCTGTGATGTTTTTAAGGAGCCTCTTAAAGGGTATTTTCATTTTAGCGCTATCCCCTGTTTATAAGGCTCG
Organism: Deltaproteobacteria bacterium; assembly: GCA_015075075.1. Lineage (GTDB taxonomy): Bacteria > Desulfobacterota > GWC2-55-46 > GWC2-55-46 > GWC2-55-46 > UBA5799. The sequence continues at coordinate 10,774 of JABTVA010000013.1, forward strand.
CCACATATGCCGCGCCGAAGCCGTTGTCAATGTTCACGACCGAGATCCCGGAGGCGCAGGAGTTGAGCATGGCCATGAGGGTGGTAATGCCCCCTAAGTTTGCGCCGTAGCCCACGCTCGTGGGCACCGCTATTACGGGCCTTGAGACAAGGCCCGCGACCACGCTCGGGAGAGCACCTTCCATCCCGGCTACGACTATTATGACGTTAGCGTCCCAGAGCTCCTCTTTCCTGTGAAGGAGCCTGTGTATGCCCGCGACACCGACATCGTAAAGCCTTTTTACCAGGTTCCCCATGCACTCGGCAGTTACGGCCGCCTCTTCGGCGACCGGCACGTCCGAGGTGCCGGCCGATATCACGAGCACCGTGCCCTTGCCGGATGGGGCTATTGCGTGCGACTTGACGAAGAAGGTGCGCGCGGTCTCGCTATGCTCCGCCCTGGGGAAGGCCTTCTTAAGGGCCCTGCCGCTCTTGGCGTCGAGCCTGGTCACGAGGACGTTCTCCTTCCTCTTCAGCATGCTCGTTATAATGGCCTTCATCTGGGCCACACTCTTTCCCTGGCCGAATATGACCTCAGGGAAACCCTGGCGTAGCGCCCTGTGCGTGTCGAGCGTTGCGAATTCGAGGTCCTCGAACGGGAGCCTCCTGAGCGCTTCGAGCGCGCCGTCAACGCTGGTTTTGCCGCCCTTCACGTCTTCAAGGAGCTTTTTCAGGATGTCCACGTTCATATCGCCCTCTCAAGCGACCTTGAGATCAGCTGCTGGACGTCAAGGAGGAAGACGGGGCTTCCGTCAACCATCATGGTCATGCCCGAGGCGCCCCAGAGCTTCGAGATGGGAGGGAGAAGGGGCTTCACGTACGCGTCAATCTCCGCGCCGAAGCCGTCCACCCTGAGCGCGGCAAGAGGGCTTTCTCCATTCTGCCCGAGGACAGGGCTCCCGTCTACCAGCACGAGCGTATGGCTCCGCCCATCCCGCTCCGGGAGCCCGAAAAGAGGGGCGAGAGAAACGATCGGGACGCTTGCCCCCTCGTAGCTGAAGACATCTTCTGCGCCCGTATCAGCCTCGATTACCTTCTCTATCCTGGATATCGGGATAAGGAAGCGCTCCGGGCCTATGCCCACGATGAGGGCCTTGGTTATTAGGGTGGTCCGCGGCAGCTCCAGGATGACCTTCGTGCCCCTGCCCTCTTCGGATTCGATATCGAGCGTGCCGCCGAGGCCCTCTATGGCGTCCTTTACGACATCCATGCCCACGCCCCTGCCCGAGGTCTCCGAGACCTTTCCCGCGGTCGAGAGGCCCGGCAGGCAGACGAGCTTGAGGAGCTCCTTGTCGGGCATCGCGGCGGTCTTCTCAAGGGGGACCCCCCTTTCAGCGGCCTTTTTCCGGAGCGCCTCTTTCCGGATGCCCCTGCCGTCGTCCGATACCTCGATAACGGCCCTGTCCTTGCGGGCATGGGCCCGGACCCTTATGGAGCCGATGGAGAGCTTGCCGTTTGCTATGCGCTCGCTTGCGGGCTCTATGCCGTGGTCTATCGCGTTCCTTATGATATGCACGAGCGGAGAAGAGAGGCCTTCGAGTATGGCCCTGTCGAGGCTTATGTCCATGCCCTCCGTGTAAAGGGAGACCTCCTTGCCCGAGCCGGCCGTAAGGTCCCTTATTATCCTGGGGATGCCGGCGGCAAGGTCCTCTATGGGGAGCATGCGCGCTGAAAGAATGCTGCCGTGGAGCGAGCCGACGGTCTTCCCGAGCATGTGGACCCCGTCCTTGAGCTCTATGGAGCGCGACTCAAGGGTAAGGGCCTTGAAGGAGGAGAGCACCATGAAGAGGTCGCCCACGGTGGCGAGCAGCTCGTCGAAGACCCTGCCCTCGACCCTCATGACATTCGAGAGCCTCAGGCCGCCAGCGTGCGCCGGCGGTATTCCGGGCAGGTTCGCGGCTGCAGGCCCCGGATGGGCCTGGGATGGCCCGGCCTTTGAAGCGGCAGTCAATTCGTCAATGAACGGGTCTATTGATATGTCAAGAGGTTCGTTATTTTCTACCTTCCCGACCAGTTCGCGTTTTACATCCAGGCATTTAAGGAGGGCCGAGGTCATGGCCTCCGTAAGGCCGAGCTTGCCTTCGCGGAGCTTGTCAAGCAGGTCCTCCTCGGCGTGCGCAAGCCTCATTATGGGCGTGTAACCCATGGACGCGGACATCCCCTTGATGGAATGGTAATGGCGGAAAAGGGAGTCGAGCGTTTCTTTCCCGGACGGGTCCCGTTCGAGCGAGAGGAGCCCCGACTCGATATCGGAGAGGTGGGCCTTTGCCTCCTGCAGGTATATGCCTTTGTATCTGGAGGTGTCCATGCAAGTAAGTGCGGAGGCGCGCTCAGCGCTTCCTTCCCCGGGTTTATCGCAAGCTCTTAGGCTTGATGATTAACAGCAAGGAACCCGGCCAGCGGACGCCCCTTAGAGGGCTTTCAGGGCGGCCAGTACCTTTGATTCTGAAGGGGGTTTGATTATGTAGCCCGATGCGCCCGCCTTTACAGCCTCCTCCACAATCGGCTCGTAGCCGAGCGAGGTGCACATGACTATCTTTAACGGCAGGTTCAGGGCGGATATGGCCCTCGCGGCCTCGAGCCCGTTCTTGGCAGGCATGACGACATCGAGTATGACGAGGTCGGGCCTGAGCGTCATTGCGAGCTCTATCGCTTCAGCCCCGTTCGAGGCCTCGCCCACAACCTCGTATCCGGCCCTTGACAGTATGTCCTTCAGGGCGGTCCTGAAGAACTCGGTGTCATCTGCTATGAGGACTCTCTTTGGCGGCATGGTCTTCAGCTGAAAGCATCCTTAGCGTCTCGTCGTACAGGGCCGGCCAGTCGATAATGTCGATGGGGCCGGTCCCCGCGTGTATCCTTCCCGAGGTGTAGAGCCCCTTTTCGGTCGTTACCTTGCCTTCGATATCCTCTTTCCATAGGAAGGAGACCCCGGAGCTGCCGACGTCGACCCCCAATATCCGTCCCTTGTCCTTGAGCACGATGACCTTGTGCGAGGAGGGGCGCCCGGACCCGAAATCGCCAAGCGCGGCCGGGAGGTCTATCACCGTGACGGGCTCGTTCCTGAAGGAGATTATGCCTGAAGCGAACCCCCTGCCGCCGGGCAGGAAAGGGAGCCTCTCTTTTTCCACCACCCCGGCGACCGCGCTCGTATCGACCGCGTACCTGCCGAGGTCCAGGTCTATTACCAGTTTGTCTCCGCTCATGTCAGACCGCGAACCCGCCGGGTGCGAGCATACCTACCAGGATCTTGAAAAAGTCCTTTCTGGACTTTTCAGCCACGGCCTGGCCGGAATGAATACGGCCAAGCCTTGCAAATTGCCCGACCTGGACAGTCTTCGCAATTCGGCAATCCATCCGTGGATTGCCTGGCGGGGTGTTTTTCAACACCCTGCTAAAGGGTGAACCTGGCGACCACGGCCCGGAGGTCTTTTGAAAGCCCGGATAGTTTTTCCGACGCGGCAAGGGTCTCGCTTATGGCCGCCCCGTGCTTCTCGACGGCCGACTCGACCCGTTCGGTCGATGCGACGTTTTCGCGCGCTATCTTGGCCACCTGCTCTATTATTTCGACGGTCTTTTCCGCCTTTTCCTTCTGCTTCTGCGTAAGGCCCAGTATTACCGTGGCCTTCTCGGCCACTTCCGAGGAATAGTTGGTTATCTCGACGAGTATCTCGCGTATCTTCCGGAGGTCATCCCTGCCGCCCTTCAGGTTCGCGGTCCCCTCGCTCGCCGAGGCCACGACCCGCTCGACTTCCATGCGGAGGTCCTTCACGATGGAAGAGACGTCTTCCACGCTGTTATTCGTGTTGTCGGCGAACCTCCTGACCTCCTCGGCCACTATGGCGAAACCCCGGCCGTGCTCTCCGGCCTTTGACGCCTCTATCGTGGCGTTAAGCGCCAGGAGGTCGGTCTGCCTCGATATGTGCGTTATGACGTCGAGTATCCTGGGTATGTCGCCGAGCTTGTCCTTCAGGCGTATGGCCGCACCCTCGGTGTTCTCGATGCCCCTGAATATGGTCTCCATCTTCTCCATGGCCGAGGTGGCCGCGGTAGCGCCCCTCTGCACCATAGAGTTCACCCTCTGCGAGGCGTTAGCGCCCTCGGTAACGCGGTCGGCAACGTCGTCCGCGATCTCTGACATGGACTTTACGGTGTGGGAGGCGTCGCCTATGTGGTTGGCCTGCTCGAGCGCGCCGTTAAAGATGTCAGAGGCGCCGGATATGACGTCCTTCGAGGTCTCGTGACCCCTGGCCACGACCGACGAGAAAGATTCCTGCGCCTCGGACAGGTCCGAGGCGGTCGATTTTATCTGCGTAACGAGGGTTTTAAGGCTCTCGGACATGAGGGAGACCGCCTGCGAGAGCTCCGCTATCTCGTCCTTTATGAGCCGCGCCTCGCCTGAATCGAGCTCGCCCGAGCCTGTGAGGTCGCCCTTGCTTATCTTCCCCGCTATGGCGGCGATGCGGTTGAAGTCTCTCGTGAAATTGCGGGTAAATACGGAGCCCAGGACGAGCCCCGTGACGATGGCGACGAGGAAGCTCAGGGGCTGCTTCATCCATTCGGCTATTTCGAGCTTTTCGACGATGTCGGGCACGAAAGCCGCTGCCGCGACCACCGCGATGAAGCCGAGTATGAACTTGTATCCTATAGGTATCCTTATGGCCAGAACCCGCCTTTCCCCGATTTCGGCGGTATTATATGTCTCTTTCAAATCCATTGTCAATCCGCAAGCGTTTCCCGGTATTTCGGACGTTAATGCCGTTTGCTTTAGCCCGCCGAGAGTCCTTCAGAAGTGCTCGAACCCTTCCCTTTCGAGAGCTACCGGGCTTCCGTCCTCGCCCAATACCGTAACGGCCCTTCCAGCCCTCTTTGACGGGACTATCTTTCCGATGGGCGTGAACGGGAGCGAAAGCCTCCTGGAGAGACTGGAAAGCCTTTTAAGGTTACTTTCAGGGGAGGTGAAGAGGAGCTCGTAATCCTCTCCGCCCGTAAGGGCGAACTCGAACATGCGCTTCCGCCCCGCCTGTCTGCCGAATCTCTGAAGCTCTTTCGATAACGGTAGAGAGCTCATGTTGACGACCGCGGCCCGGCCGCTCTCGATGCAGAGCCTTTTAAGGTCAAGGACGAGCCCGTCGCTTAAATCCATCATCGCGGTTGCAAGGCCGGAGGCCGCAAGCGCCCTTCCGGCCGGAAGGCGCGGCTCGGGGTCGAGGTGCCTGGCCACGGATTCCCTGTAAGGCCCCCTTGCAGCCGCCTTCCCGCGCTCTTCGAGCGCACGGAGGCCGAGCGCCGAAGAGCCCGGCTCGCCTGTGACGAATATAAGGTCCCCGGCCCGCGCGCCCTTCCTGTATACGACCTCGCCGGCAGGCGCCTCTCCGAAGACGGTCGTCGAAACCGTTATCCCGTGCCTGGACCTTGCCGTGTTGCCGCCGACAAGCAGGCACTTGCCCTTCCTGCCCGCTTGAGCGAGGCCTTCATAGAGCCCGTCGACGAACCTCTTGTCAGTCTCCGGCGGGAGCGCAATGGATACGAGGAAGAAAAGGGGCTCTCCGCCCATTGCGGCTATGTCAGAGAGGGATATCGAGAGCGCCTTTCTGCCCAGGAGGCGGGGAGGGGTGTAGCTCTTCCTGAAATGGGTGTCCTCGATGAGTATGTCGGTCGTGGCAAGGAGGGCCCTGCCGCCGAGCTCCCTTATTACGCAGGCGTCGTCGCCTATGCCCTTGGCAAGGCGCGGGTGCCTGGCAACGAACCTCCTTGCAATGGCCGCTATGAGGGCGTCCTCGCCCCAGTCCTCAAGGCGCATCCGGCTTTCAGGCCCTTGCGTGCTTCCGGCCCGCGGGCCTGGCCTTTCTCGGCCCCGGCTTTTTTCCGCCGGGGAGCCTGTGCTTCCTGAATACGACCTTCAGCACGTCATCCATGTGCTTTACGAATATGAAGTTTATCTTCTTCCTTATGTCCTTGGGTATGTCCTCTATGTCTTTTTTATTCCGCTCGGGGATGATCACGTTATTTAACTTGGCCCTTAGCGCGGCAAGGCACTTCTCCTTTATGCCGCCGACCGGGAGCACCCGTCCCCGCAGCGTTATCTCTCCGGTCATGGCTATACCCTTGTCGAGCGGCGTCTGGGTGAGCGCCGATATGAGCGAGGCGGCCATGGTTATACCGGCCGAGGGCCCGTCCTTGGGTATCGCGCCCGAGGGCACATGGATGTGAATGTCGAGGTCCTTGTAGAAGTCCGGCGTGAGGTTAAAGAGGTCGGCCCTCGACCGGGCGTAGGAGAGGGCCGCGTGCGCGCTCTCTTTCATGACGTCCCCGAGGTGGCCGGTCAGCGTAAGCTGCCCCTTGCCGTTCATGATCGTCGACTCGATATGGAGTATCTCTCCTCCTACCGGCGTCCACGCAAGGCCGGTGGCAACGCCTATCTCCTCGGATTCGTGCTCGGTCTCGGGCAGGAACTTCGGGATGCCCAGGAACTCCTGCACGACCTTCGGCGAGACGGTCGTAAGGGTCGATTTGCCGGAGGCCACCTTTTTCGCGACCTTCCTGCAAAGCGACGCTATCTCGCGTTCGAGGTTCCGAAGCCCAGCCTCCCTCGTGTACTGGGATATTATCTTCTTTACGGCCTCGTCCTGAACGGTTATGAGCTTTTTATTCAGGCCGTGCTCCTTTATCTGGCGGGGCACGATGAATTTGCGCGCGATCTCGAGCTTCTCCTCCTCGGTGTAGCCCGGGAGGTTAAGTAGCTCCATCCTGTCGAGTAGCGGCTCGGGGATGGGGTCGGTCATGTTGGCCGTGGTTATGAACATCACCTTCGAGAGGTCGAAGGGGAGGTTCAGGTAATGGTCGCTGAATGCGTAGTTCTGCTCGGGGTCCAGCACTTCAAGCAGGGCCGAGGACGGGTCGCCCCTGAAGTCCATCCCTATCTTGTCTATCTCGTCCATCATGAAGACGGGGTTATTCGTGCCCGCCTGCTTTATGCCCTGTATTATGCGCCCCGGCAGCGCGCCGACATAGGTCCTCCTGTGGCCCCGTATCTCGGCCTCGTCCTTTATGCCGCCGAGCGAGATGCGGACGAAGTTCCTGCCCATTGCCCTTGCGATGGAGCGGCCGAGCGAGGTCTTCCCGACGCCCGGGGGACCTACGAAGCACAGTATCGGCCCCTTTGTCTTGGGCTGCAGTTTCCTTACGGCAAGGTACTCTAATATCCTCTCCTTGACCTTTTCGAGGTTGTAGTGGTCGGTATCGAGCACCTTCCTCGCTTTTTCGATATCGAGGGTGTCCTTGGTCTGCTTGGCCCACGGGAGGTCCACCAGCCATTCGAGATAGGTGCGGATGAGGGCGGCCTCGGCAGCGTCCGGGTGCATCATCTCGAGCCTGTCGAGCTGCTTGCCGGCCTCCTTCTCGACCTCCTGCGGCATCTTCGCCTTCTTTATCTTGTCCCTGAACTCCTCGAGCTCCTCGGAGGGCTCCTCTATGTCGCCGAGCTCGTTCTTTATGGCCCTCATCTGCTCGCGGAGGTAGTATTCCCGCTGGCTCTTGTCCATCTCCTCCTTGGCCTGGGACTGTATCTTGACCTGCATCTGGGCGACCTGGAGCTCCTTTACGAGGAACTCGTTCACCTTCTCGAGCCTCTTCACGGGGTCGAGCGTTTCGAGCACGGACTGGGCCTCTTCGATCTTGAGGCCGAGGTTCGCGGCAACGAGGTCGGCCATCCTGCCCGGGTCGGCGATGTTGTCGAGGACCATCATCACTTCCTGGAAGACGACCTTCCCGAGGGTGGCGAGCTTCTCAAGCTGCTCCCTCACTGTCCTCATGAGGGCCTCTACCTCGAGGGAGAGCTCGGTTTCGCGCTGCTCCTCCACCTTCTCGATCGAGGCGAGGTAGTTGGGCCTGGTCTGGGTGAAGCTGGAGATATTCCCCCTGCTGAGGCCCTGGACGAGTATCTTGACCCTGCCGTCCGGGAGCTTCAGCATCCGCATTATCATGCAGACGGTCCCGGCCCTGTAGAGGTCCTCGGGGTCGGGGTCCTCCTTGGATATGTCCTTCTGTGTCGCCGTGAAGACGAGCCGGTCCTTCGTGAGCGCCGCGTCTACCGCGTTGATGGAGCGCTCCCGGCCCACGAAGAGAGGCACTATCATGAAAGGGAATATGACGACGTCCCTTACCGGCAGGAGCGGCAGCACGTCCGGTATCTCGAGCTGCTGCTCCTCTTCTTCTCTTTTATCTTCTGGCATTTAGTATGTACTCTCCTTTTAGGCAATCTCTTAAGGCAATCTCTAAAAATTGATCTTTTCCCCGGACTCTTCGTCATTGCCGTGAATAAAAATGCTCACATATTATCATATATGCTCCGCTTTTTATTCACGGCCCTCCTCGATTTCGGAAAAAATCTCTAATTTTTAGAGGTTGCCTTAAATGGATTCCACCGGCACCTTTTTCGTGGAGTTCCTCTTGTCCTGGACCCTCGGGAGCGTTACAAGGAGTATGCCGTTCCTGTACACGGCCTTTGCCCTGGCCGTGTCCACCGGGTACGGGAGGTCTATCGACCGGAAGAGCCTGCCGAAGGACCTCTCCATGCAGACGTAGTTTATCTTGTCCTCCTCGAAGCACTCGAATTTCACGGATTTGATGATGAGCTTGTCCCTGGACATGGTCAGGTCTATGTCTTCCCTCCTCACGCCCGGGAGCTCGACCTCGATTACGAGCTCGTCCTGTGTGGCGTACATGTCGAGGGCCGGCATGTGGGTTATGGGCTCGGGCTTGAAAAAGCTCTCGCCCTCGTCCAGGCAGTCGAAAAGGAAGCGGTTCAGGTGCTCTGTCTTTACTGGCGTCTTCGTCGGTTTTTTGGAGAATTTGGCCATAAATAGCTCAAAGGTGCCCTGAAACCATGCCCCTTGATAAGGTGAAGACCCTTCTGGAGCGCGTCAGAGGTCGAGGCCCTTGAGGAACCTCCTCAAGTCGCCTTTCAGTTCAGGGCGCTTAAGGGCAAGTGAGATGTTAGCCTTCAAAAAGCCCAGCTTGTCGCCTGCGTCGTACCTTGTGCCCTCGAACTCCAGGGCGTATATGTCCTGGCTCCGGAGCAGAATCTTCAGGGCGTCCGTAAGCTGTATCTCGCCGCCCTTTCCGGGCTTCGTCTCATCGAGCGCCGGGAATATGCCGGGGGTCAGTATGTAGCGCCCGATTATAGCGAGGTTTGAGGGCGGGTTGGACTTCGGCTTCTCCACGAGGTCCAGCACCTTGTATATGCCCGGCGCAACCTTCTGCCCCTTTATCACCCCGTACATATGGGCCTGGCTCTTCGGCACTTTCTGCACGGCAAGGACCGAGGTGCCGAACTTACGGTTTACCTCGATCATCTGCTTCATCACGGGGACCTTAGAATCAATTATATCGTCCCCGAGGAATACGGCAAACGGCTCGTTATTGATGAGGTTCACGGTTATGCTTATGGCGTGGCCGAGGCCGAGGGGCTTTTTCTGGCGCGTATAGGCGAAATGGACGAGGCCCGAAACGTTCTCTATCATACGGAGGAGCTCGTTTTTCCCCCTCTCCTGGAGGAGCTTTTCGAGCTCGAAGGAGGTGTCGAAGTGGTCCTCGATCGCGGTCTTCCCCATGCCCGTTACGATGACTATCTCGGAGAGCCCCGAGGCCTTGGCCTCCTCGACGCCGTACTGGATGAGCGGCTTATCCACAAGGGGGAGCATCTCCTTGGGGATGGCCTTTGTCGCCGGAAGGAACCTGGTGCCGAAACCGGCAGCAGGGAAAACCGCTTTCTTAAGCCTCATATCCCATCCTGTGGACGCCCGTCCGGGGTGCATTGCCCGGGCCGTACGGTAATTTTTGCGTAAAATTTTTAAGGAAGGTCTGATTAATCCCATTTTTTGTCATTCTGAGGGAGCGTAAGCGACCGACAATTTTGCAGGACAGCAAAAATTGAATGCCGAGCTTCTCTTGGCGAGGCAGCCGGAAGGGTCGAGCCCCAGGACGGGGCGAGATAAGAATCTCGTAGCTTGCTGAATTTCCCTAAATACGAGATTCTTCGCTTCGCTCAGAATGACAAACGTTGCGAATTAACAGACTTTCATTAAGTCAGAAAAATTATAGCGCGATCCAGGGACAGCTGTGACAGGAGCCAGGTTTGCCATTGAGGGATGATAATAAGTTTTTCCTTATAAGTCAAGGGGTCGGGTCGTCAGGAAAGCGGGGTAAGCCCGGCGTACTTTACCGCGAGCTTTTTAACGCCCGAGGAGCTGAAGTTTACGGTCACCTTCACGTCTTGGCCGGTGCCGCTCCGCTCCCTTATGATGCCCACCCCGAAGCTCGGGTGCGAAACCTTCATGCCCACCCTCCAGGGCAGGGCCTCTCCCCCGGCGTCCCCGCCAAGCCCTGAGGGGAAGTCCTCCGGAGAATAGTATATCTCATTCGGGGCCGTGTAGACCGGCTTCCGTTCACGGGCCTCGCCTCCAAGAAACCTGATGCGGCCAGGGCATATCTCGTCGAGGAACCTCGAACGGGTCTGGTATCTCGTCTCCCCGTAAAGGGACCTTGAAGCAGAGGAGAAGAGGTAGAGCTCCTCCTTGGCCCTGGTCATGCCCACGTAGCAGAGCCTTCTCTCCTCTTCCAGCCCCTCGGGGTCGTCTATGCTCCGGGAGTGCGGGAATATCCCCTCCTCCATGCCGGCGAGGAAGACGAGCCTGAACTCAAGCCCCTTTGCCGAATGCAGGGTCATGAGGGTCAGTTTGTCGGATTTTTCCTCGTAGGAGTCTATGTCGCTTATGAGGGCGACCTGGTCGAGGAAGTCAGGGAGCGTCGCCCCCGGGTTCACGGCCTCGAAGTCTTTTATGGCGGAGATGAGCTCGAATATGTTCTCAAGCCTTTCCGAGGCCTCGTCCGTCCCCTCGTCCTGCCACATGGCCATGTAGCCCGAGTCCTCGAGGAGCCGTAACGTAAGCTCGTTCAGCGGGAGCTTCCCGAGGCCGGAACTGAAGGCGTTGCAGGCGTCGAGGAACTGGCGCAGCCTGGTCTTGCCGAGGATGCCCCTTCCGAGGGCCTCCCTCGCGGCTTCGAGGAGCGGCACCCCGAGCTCGTCGGCTATGGATATGATCCTGTCGAGCGTTGCCTTGCCCACGCCCCGGGCAGGCCTGTTTATGATGCGCTGGAGGCTTATGGAATCGCCGGGGTTGGCTATCACCCGTATGTACGCGAGCGCGTCCCGTATCTCCATCCTGTCGTAGAACCTTGTCCCGCCGACGATGGTGTAGGGGATGCCCTCCCTTATAAAGAGCTCCTCAAATACCCTGGACTGGGCGTTCGTCCGGTAGAAGACCGCCGCGTCCCTGTAGGATATGGCGCGGTCCTCGCTCATCCTGGATTTCAAGCGCGAGAGCACCCTCCGGGCCTCGTCGTACTCGTCTTTCGCCTCCTCGTGGACGAGCGGGTGGCCTTCGCGGTTCTCGGTCCACAGGGTCTTCTCCATCCTCCGCTGGTTCCGCTCTATTACGGAATTGGCGGCAGAGAGTATGTTGGCGGTCGAGCGGTAGTTCTGCTCAAGCCTGAGGATGGTTGAATCCGGGTAGTCCTTCTCGAAATCCAGTATGTTCGATATGTCCGCCCCGCGCCAGCCGTATATGGACTGGTCAGGGTCGCCCACTGCAAGGAGGTTCCGCGAGCCGGAGGCAAGGAGGCCCGTGAGCGTGTACTGGGCCCGGTTCGTGTCCTGGTATTCGTCAACGAGGATATAGCGGAAGCGTTCCATGTATTTATTCAGAACCTGCTCGTTCTGCCGGAAGAGGCTGATGGGCTCGCATATGAGGTCGCCGAAATCCAGGCAGCCCATCCCGCGGAGCTTCTTCTGGTATCTGGCGTAGACCCTGGCAATCCTCTCGGAGAAAAAGTCGTTCACCTGCGAGGCGTACTCCGTTGGCCCTATGTTTTCGTTCTTTGCCTGGTTTATGCGGGCAAGGACGGATTTGGGCGGCATGACCTTTTCGTTAAGGTCAAGCTCCTTCAAGACCTCTTTAATGAGGGCCAGCTGGTCGTCATCGTTATAGACGGTGAGTTCGGAGGCGAGCCCGGCGGCCCTGCTTTCCCGGCGAAGAAGGCGCAGGCCCAGCGAATGGAACGTGCCGAGCCATACGGAACGGGCGCTTCCGCCTATCGTCCTCTCAAGACGCTCGCGCATCTCTCCGGCGGCCTTGTTCGTGAAGGTCACGGCGAGGATGTTCTCAGGGGAGACATTCATCCTGGCGATGAGAAAGGCTATTCTGGAGGTAAGGACGCGCGTTTTGCCGCTCCCTGCCCCGGCGAGAATGAGGAGCGGCCCGTTGCCGAATGTCACGGCCTCAAGCTGGGTGGGGTTCAAGGATTTTAAAAAGGGCATAAGGGGCTAAGGATTTAGTGTTTTCCGTCATTCTGAGCGAAGCGAAGAATCTTCAGGGTTGCGCCAGGCTACGATATCATTGTTATTTCAAATTAACACAAAGGCGAAGGGAGGGCAATGGGAGAAAGGACGTTTTTGCGTGCTATAAGAAAGGTATAAAGAGGTTCCGATGAGCTATCCCCTTTTTTTCGCATAAGCAATAGCCTTTCCCATTAAAGAAGTTGCAAAATTTCTGAAACTCAGCTCCGGAGTAGGTTCTGAATATTTGCCTTTCAACCCGCCCTCTTTATTAGCCATCATGAAACAGGTGGCGTCATAGAGCCGCTCCCGGACAAGCCGTTCGCAAAACAATTGATACCGCTTTGCATAGGAAGCGTGGCGGAATTCCTCGAATGCCTTGAAATGGGGTTCATTTACTGAAACGGGGGATGTTGACCTGGGTTCTTCTTCCAACAGCATGAAATACCCAAGCCAGGGAGCAAGTGATAGATTGAATGCTCCTTTTTCATAAGCCTTCCAAATATCAGTGGCGCTGCCGAGGGCCTCTTCTATTCTGTTATTGAAGTTATTTCCATACGAGGGGCCAGCTTGGGATTTGAATTCGATGGAGGCGAGGAGGTGACCATCTGCGACTACAACAAGGTCCCATTGCTTTGTCGGGCGGAAATAGCCTGGAAGAACAGTCTGATCCTTATGTATGGTGGCATCTGGAAGGCCGCTTTCTATTAGCAGGTCCTTCATGAGATTTATAAAACCGTCAATCTGGGCCCCACCCGTGACCGCACCCCTGTTGCCGTAGTCGCGGACACCTGTCAGAGAGCCCTGCTTATCTTTTTGCTTTGTCCTGGTCTTCCAATAGTGCCTGACGGCAGCACTGACTTTTTTTTCGATGATGTCGATCATCAGACTTCCTTGGCAAACTGATATAGCGCCGTTTTACTGAAAAGCCCTTCGGTTTCCATTGAGAACCGATGGCTTGCCATATTGAAGTAATGCGGGTCTATCTCGACACCTATGCTATTCCTGCCCCACTTGGCCGCCGCGATATTAGTGGTGCCGGTGCCCATGAAAGGGTCGAGAACAGTATCTCCGACGAAGCTGAACATCCTTATAAGCCTCTCGGCCAGCTCAAGCGGGTATGGCGCAGGATGATTCTTTGTTGAAGCGCCTGTCAGCCCGGTCCATATCTGCTGGAAGAACTGCCTGTACCTGTCCTCCGGGATTATGCTTAATATGCGTGCGGCATTTGTAGGCTTCCGGTAGCCGCCCGGCTTACGCTCCATAAGAATGAACTCTATATCGTTCTTGATTACGGCATTCGGCTCATACGGCTTTCCGAGAAAACCGCCAGCACCCTCGACCTCGTATCTGGCATTTGCAATTTTATGCCAAATGATTGTAGAGAGGTTCTGAAATCCGATATTTCGGCAATGCTCCTGGATAGAGGCGTGGAGTGGCACAACGGTATGACCGCCGCTATTCTTGCGCCTCGACAGGCAGACATCCCCGACAACGCATATAAGTCGGCCTCCGGGAACAAGGGCGTCATAACATCGCTGCCATATCTTATCGAGCTCCTTGAGAAACTCCTCATAGTCCTGTATAAACCCCATTTGCCCTTCAGACTGCCTGTATTCCTTAAGAATCCAGTAGGGGGGAGAAGTCAGGACAAGGTGTACGCTCCCGGGCTCGAGAAAGTCGATTTTCCTGGCATCCGTATTATGGAAGTTGTGGCAGGTCGGCAGCTTCTGAATGGCATGCTCGATTTCGGCTGTAAGTTTGCGGTCTTTTGCGATTCTGGGTATTTCCGTCTGCGGAGTCTTTGAAATATCGATGGTCTTTGGGAGAAAAGAGGCCAAGTCAAAGGCTTCTTTTTCGTGGTCTGGCGAGTTTAAATGAATAGACTCCTTAATCACATTGCCTCCGGTTTTGAAATTTATCTCATCGAGAAATAATTGGCAAGGTATTTATGGTCTCATTCTCTGCCACCCTTCCCTTGAAAACCCTTCGTTTTTCTGTTAAGTTCAATCAATCATGGCGCTCAATGTGGTTATCGCGGCCCCTGAGGCCGTGCCTTTTGCCAAGACAGGCGGGCTTGCGGACGTTGCAGGGTCGCTTCCGGCGGCGCTCTCGCGCCTGGGCTTGAGGGTCGTCCTTTTCATGCCCTTTTACAGGCAGGTGGCGGACAAGGGCTTTGAGCTCGAGCCTACCGGCATAGAGGTCGCGGTCCCGATGGGGAGAAGGGTCGTCCGGGCAGAGGCCCTCCTGGGCCATCATCAGGGGGTGCCGGTCTATTTTATAAAAAGGGACGAGTTCTTTGACAGGACCTATCTCTACGGGACGCCCGAGGGCGACTATTTCGACAACCTTGAGAGGTACGCCTTCTTCTCAAGGGCAATCCTCGAGGTATTGAAGGCGCGTAATCTCTCCCCTGACATAATCCACTGCAACGACTGGCAGACCGGCCTCATACCGGCGTATCTCAGGGACATGTACCGGGGCGAGCCGATCTTCCGGAAGACCGCCACCGTATTTACAGTGCATAACATAGCCTACCAGGGGCAGTTCCCGGCAAACCTCTATGACGCCACGGGCCTTTCTTTCCAGTTATTCAATCCCGAGGGCCTTGAGTTCTGGGGGAGCATAAACCTCCTTAAGGCGGGCCTCGTATTCTCCGATGCCATAACGACCGTAAGCAAGGCATACAGCCGCGAGATACAGCGGCCCGAGTACGGCTACGGCCTCGACGGCGTGCTCCGTAAGCGAAAGGACTCTGTCTTCGGCATACTTAACGGAGTCGATTATTCCGAATGGGACCCGGAGAGCGACCCCGCTATCCCAGAGAACTATTCTCCTTCGGACTTGAAGGGGAAATCCGCATGCAGGAAAAAGCTCCTCAAGGCTTTTGGCCTCAAGGGGATAAAGGCAAAAACGCTCCTCATAGGCATGATAACGAGGCTCGCTGACCAGAAGGGCCTCGACATACTCTCTGAGGCCATGCCCGAGCTCATGAAGATGGATATAGCGCTCGTAATCCTGGGCTCCGGCGACAGGAGTCATCAGGAGGGCCTCAAGGAGCTCTCCGCCCGATACCCTGAGAGGCTCTCGGTCAGGATAGCCTTCGACAGCGAACTCTCGCACCTCGTCGAGGCTGGCGCTGACGCGTTCCTCATGCCTTCGAGATACGAGCCGTGCGGCCTTAACCAGATATACAGCCTCAAATACGGCACGGTCCCCATAGTCCGCGCAACCGGCGGCCTCGACGACACTGTCCGCGGCTACCCGGATGAGGACGGGAACGGCTTCAAGTTCAAGGAGTATTCGGCCTCAGCCCTCATCGAAAAAGTGGCCGAAGCCGTCGATGTATACTCCCGCAAAAAGGAATGGACAACGCTCCAGAGGCGCGGCATGGCCGATAACTTCTCCTGGGACGATGCGGCAGCCAAATACCTTGAGGCCTATAATACCGCAAAGGCCAGACTGCACAAATCTTAATCACAGCAAGCCTCAAAAACGCGCACATCCGAATCCCGCCTTTATGCAGACCCGCGAATAAGCGCGCACCCGGGCCCCAAACCTTCCGTGGCACCCATATTGCTTTAATCAGCTGTCATGAAAAGGATAGCCGTCGTGGATGATAGCGCCTCTGAAAGGATTGTCCTTAAAGGCTTCATAGAAGCGGCCGGGTTCGCGTGCGATGGCGAGGGGGCAAACGGGCTCGAAGCCGTGGAGATATGCAGGGAGAGGCGGCCAGACCTCCTGATAATGGACCTCCGCATGCCGGTAAAGGACGGCCTCAAGGCCGCGGAAGAGATAAACCGTATCTGCCCGACGCCCATAGTGCTCCTTACGGCGGACGAGGACGGCGAGACCGCAAGGAAGGCAGCTCTGGCCGGGGTCATGGGCTATCTCGTGAAGCCTGTGAGGGCCGAGGAGATAGCGCCAGTAGTGGAAGTGGCTGTCACGAAATTCAACGAATTGAAGGCGCTCAAGGAAGAAAACGACAGCCTCAAAAAGGCGCTTGAGGCCAGGAAGATAATCGCGAAGGCAAAGGGGCTCCTCATGGAAAAGGAGAATCTCAGCGAAAGGGATGCCTTCGGCCGTATAAGAAAGATAAGCATGGACAAGAGAAAGGGCATGGCCGAGATAGCCGAGGTGCTTATCATGGCGCTCGAGAAGGGCGGGAAGATTTAGCGTGAAGAGGGCGCTTGTCATAACGCACGTCGCCCACGAGGGCCTCGGCACATTCAGGAGGCCTCTTGAGAGGGGCTTTATCGTCGAGCGCCTCGATATTCACAGGGGCGCGGCCCTTCCGCCCAGGATAGACGGCTTCGACGCGCTTATCGTCATGGGCGGGCCCATGGGCGTATACGAGGAAGAGAAGTACCCTTTCATAAAAAAGGAATTGAGGCTCATCGAATCAGCCCTTAAGGAGAGGGTCCCTGTCCTGGGGGTCTGCCTTGGCGCGCAGCTGCTTGCTCGGGCCTCCGGAGCCAGGGTCTATAAGGGAGATGCCAGGGAGATAGGCTGGCACAGGGTCGCCCTCGAAGACGAGGCGGCCTCCGACAGGCTCTTCATGGGCTTCCCGGACGAGTTCACGGTCTTCCAGTGGCACGGCGATACCTTCGACGTGCCGCCGGGCGGCGTAAGACTCGCCTCCTCCGGGCTCTTCCCGAACCAGGTCGTCAAGGTCGGGCCGAACGCCTATGGCGTGCAGTTCCACTTCGAGGTCACGGAGGCGATGGTCAGGGAGTGGCTGGCCCTTAATAGCGCCGAGGTGGCCGAGGCAAGGGTGGATGCCGGGGCCGTCCTTAACGAGATGCCGTCCGTGATAGGAGAGGTCAACAGGCTCGGGAACATGCTATTTTCGAGGTTCATCCGCATGGCGGAAAAATGGTAAAGGCATAGCTTTACCGATATAAAAAAAGAAGAACGGCTACAAGGGAGTGGCCATCAGGGAAAAAAGGCAACGGCGCCTTCTTACGGGAAAGGCGCCGTTTTTTTATTCGGCGCAAAAATTTTGGAATGGAGGTCTTAAAGAGATGGGAAAGGCATTAGTGAAGGTTCTTCTCGTAGCAGCACTCCTGGTCCCCCTGCCTGCGTGGGCCCAAGAGAAGCTCACGGCAGCGGACATCCTCAATGGCACGGAGCTGAACGGTTTCCTCTCCGCGGGGTATAACTACAACTTCAACACCCCGGGCGATCAGGCCATCGACCTCCGGCCCTTCAATGACACCCACGACAGCTTCGCGCTCGAACTGGCCCAGCTCGTATTCCACAGGGACGCCGAAGAGCCGGGGAGCGCCGGGTTCAGGCTTGACCTCAACTTCGGCTACACTGTTCCGGCTGCCATTCATTCGACCGGAGCGAACAGCTCCGACGATTTCGACATCCGCCAGGCCTATATCTCTTACATGGCCCCAATGGGGAAGGGGCTCAAGCTCGACTTCGGCAAATTCATAACCGACCACGGCGCAGAGGTCATCGAGGGCTATGAGGGCTGGAACTGGAACTACTCGCGCTCCTTCCTCTTCTATTTCACCATCCCATTCACGCACACGGGGCTCAGGGCAACATACGCAATAGACGACAGGATAATGCTCTCCGGCGCGATCGTAAACGGCTGGGACAACGTGAAGGACAATAACACCGCGAAGTCGCTCCACCTCCACGCGGCGCTCTCCGTCTCGGACGAGAGCACGGTCAATGTCAAATACATGGCCGGGCCCGAGCAGGACGACGACACCGGGAACTGGCGGCACCTCTTTAATCTCAACCTCTCGACGGCGCTCGGCAAGGCGCTCGTCATGGCCGACATCGTATACGGAAAAGAGGAGGAGGTGCCCGGCATAGGAGACAGCACGTGGAGCGGGGTGGCCGGGTACATCCGCTATCCGCTGAGTGAGAAATTATTCCTGAACGCCCGCGCAGAGGTCTTCTCCGACGACGACGGCGCGAGGACAGGCACTGCCCAGGACCTCTGGGAGTTTACGGTCACCCCAGAGTACATCGTGAACGATAACCTCGTGGTCCGGGCCGAGTACCGCCACGACTCATCCAACAAGGAGGTATTCGACAGCGGAAGCTCCAAGCGCCAGGACACCGTGGGCGTGAACGCGATATTCCATTTCTAATTCGGAAGGAAGCCGGCAAAGACGCCCGCGCCCGCAAGGGGGCTTCAGAGATCAAAGGAGATCAGGAGGAAGTCGAAGATGAAGAAACATTTGAAAACGGCTATGCCAGGGGCGGCGCTCCTTGCGCTTTTCGCCTTTACCGGAGAAGCGGCCGCCGCTGAAGCGGCGATAGACAAGGCCGACACCGCGTGGGTCCTCGTATCAACGGCCCTCGTGATGTTCATGGTCCCGGGGCTCGCGGTCTTCTACGCGGGCATGACGAGGCAGAAAAACGTGCTTTCGACCATCATGCAGAGCTTCTTCATACTCTGCTTGATAACGGTCCAGTGGGTCGTCTTCGGCTACAGCCTCTCATTCGGGCCCTCAAGCGGCTGGTCCATAGGCGGCCTCGATTATTTCGGACTCTCGGGCGTAGGCGTCGAGCCCAGGGGGACAATACCGCACCTCCTATTCATGGCCTTCCAGGGCATGTTCGCGGCCATAACGGTCGCGCTCATAACAGGGGCCTTTGCAGAGCGGATAAAGTTTTCGGCGGTCGTCCTCTTCAGCCTCCTCTGGGCCTTCGTCGTTTACGACCCGCTTTGCCACTGGGTCTGGGGAGGCGGGTGGCTCCAATCGCTCGGGGTGCTCGATTTTGCGGGAGGCATAGTGGTCCACATAAGCTCAGGGGTATCAGCGCTCGTCGCCGCCCTCTATATAGGCAAGAGGCGGGGCTGGCCGAGGGAGCTCATGCCGCCGCATAACCTGACGCTCACGGCCATAGGCATGGGCATACTCTGGTTCGGCTGGTTCGGCTTCAACGCCGGGAGCGCCCTCGCGAGCGACGGGGGCGCGGTGACGGCCTTTGTGGCGACCAATATCGCGGCGGCTGCCGGGACACTCGTCTGGGCCTTCATCGAATGGGCGCACAGGGGAAAGCCCACCATGCTCGGCGCTGTATCGGGGACGGTCGCGGGCCTCGGCTCAATAACGCCGGCAGCAGGGTTCGTTACGCCGATGGCTGCCCTCCTCATAGGCCTTGCCGGAGGGGTCCTCTGCTACCTGGCGGTCATAATCCTCAAGCCCAGGTTCAGGTACGACGACACGCTCGACGTCTTCGGCATCCACGGGGTGGCTGGCACGTGGGGGACCCTTGCGACCGGGCTTTTCGCCTCAATAGGCGCAACGGGCCTCTTCTACGGCAACCCGGCGCAGCTCATGGCCCAGGCGATCGGGGCGGGCGTTACGATCGCTCTCTCGGTCGTGGGCACCCTGGTGATACTGCAGATCGTAGACATGACGGTCGGCATAAGGGTAACGAAGGAGGAGGAGATACAGGGCCTGGACCTTACGCAGCATGAGGAGCGGGGATACTCGCTTTAGGCTCTAAAAATTGATCTTTTCCCCGGACTCTGCGTAGTTACGGAAATAAAAATGCTCACATATTGTCATATATGCTCCGCTTTTTATTCCCGGCCTTCCTTGATGACGGGAAAAATCTCTAATTTTTAGAGTCACCTCTGGGTAAAAAACAATCCGGCACAGGGCTGTGCCGGGGCAAAGCAAAGGCAAGGGCGCCTTTCAGTGGACGGTCGGTTCCGTACCCTGGGGCGCCCTTAATTTTTTTCAAGGAGGCAGGGATATGAAAAAGGTGGAGGCCATAATAAAGCCTTTCAAGCTGGACGACGTGAAAAAGGCGCTCGGGGATATACACATCGAGGGCATGACCGTCTCGGAGGTCAAGGGCTTCGGCAGGCAGAAGGGCCATTCCGAGTTCTACCGGGGCGCGGAGTACACGCTCGATTTCCTGCCCAAGGTAAAGGTGGAGGTGGTGACGACCGACGAGCTTACGCCGAAGGTGGTCGAGGCCATCATGGCGGCGGCAAAGACCGGGAAGATAGGGGACGGGAAGATATTCATAAGCCCGATAGAGGACGGGGTGAGGATACGGACGGGCGAGCGCGGCAGCGACGCCCTCTAAGCAGGCTGCTGAAAAAGTCGTTCTCCGTCGAAGGCTACGTCGCTTGACACTCCGGCGTACACGAAAAGTACGCCTCGTTCCCAGTTCCCCCGTTCCAACGGGGGCCTCGCAGCTGGAGCTTTTTGAGCAGCCTGATTAAAAACGGAGTTTTTCAGCAAGCTGCTGGAAGAAAAAAGAGAACCTTAGGAGGAAAAAAATGAAAACCGCAATTTACGTTTTTTTGGTCCTTGTTCTGCTGCCTCTCGGGGCCTCCGCCGAGGAGGCCCCGGCCATAGACACCGGAGACACGGCATGGGTGCTCGTGTCCACGGCCTTCGTGCTCCTTATGACCGCGCCGGGGCTCGCGCTCTTCTACTCGGGCCTCGTGAGGAGAAAAAACGTACTCTCTACCATCATGCAGAGCTTTGCCGCGCTCTCGATAGTGAGCATACAGTGGGTGCTCTGGGGTTACAGCCTCGCGTTCGGGCCTGACAGCTGGGGGCTCATAGGCGGGCTCGAGCTCATCGGCCTCAAGGGCGTCGGGCCCGAGCCGGGCGGCTACGCGGCTACCATACCCCATCAGGCGTTCATGCTCTTCCAGATGATGTTCGCGGTCATAACCGTCGCCATAATAACCGGCGCAATCGCGGAGAGGATGAAGTTTTCGGCTTTCATAGCCTTCGCGGTCCTCTGGACGACATTCGTCTACGACCCGCTCGCGCACTGGGTCTGGGGCGGCGGCTGGATAGGGAAGATGGGGGCGCTGGATTTCGCGGGCGGCACCGTCGTTCACATAAGTTCAGGGGTGGCCGCGCTTGCCGCGGCGCTGGTAACCGGGAGGAGAAGGGGCTACGGGACAGACCTCATGCTCCCGCATAACCTTCCGCTCACGCTAATCGGGGCCGGGCTCCTGTGGTTCGGCTGGTTCGGCTTCAACGCGGGCAGCGCCCTCGGCGCGAACGGGCTTGCCGCCACAGCCTTCATGGTCACTAACACTGCGGCGGCTGCAGCCGCGCTCTCATGGACAGCGGTCGAGTGGCTACACAGGGGAAAGCCCACGCTCCTGGGCCTTGCATCCGGCATAGTGGCCGGGCTTGTGGCCATAACGCCTGCAGCGGGCTTTGTGGGGCCGGTCTCCTCGATACTCCTGGGCCTGGCCGCGGGCGCGGTCTGCTATTTTGCGGTTGCGTGGCTTAAGCCCCTTCTCGGATACGACGACTCGCTCGACGCCTTCGGCATCCACGGCGTCGGCGGCGTCTGGGGAGCCGTAGCGACAGGCCTCTTTGCCTCGACCGCCGTGAACGCGGCCGGCGCAGACGGCCTGTTTTTCGGAGGGGCCGGGCTCCTTTGGAAGCAGCTCGTTGCGATCGGCGCGAGCGCGGCCTATGCCTTCGTCCTCACCCTTATAATCCTGAAGGCAATCGACTGGACGATCGGCCTCAGGGTCGCGGACGAGGACGAGGTGCAGGGGCTCGATATTACCCAGCACAGCGAGAGCGGATATTCGCTTTAGGCAATCTCTAAAAATTGATCTTTTCCCCGGACTCTGCGTAGTTACTGGAAAAGCGTGAAAAATCTCACATATTGTCATATATGCTCCGCTTTTTATTCCAGCCTTCCTGATTGCGGAAAATCTCAAATTTTTAGAGCTTGCCTTTAAACGGTCCTGCAACAAAAAACTCAAGGCAAAGGCGCCTTCCGCAGGCGCCTTTGTGTTTCAAGGGAGGCTCACATGGCCGGAAATAAGAGAGAGCGACTTGTGGTCGTAGGGAACGGCATGGCCGCGAACGCCTTTGTCGAAGAGGTCTTGAAGGCCGGCCCGGAAAGGTACAGCATAACCGTATTCGGGAAGGAGAGCCATCCGGGCTACAACAGGGTCCTCCTTCCAGGTTGCCACAGGAAAGGAACCGGCCCGGCCTCGTCACGCACGGCCCTGAGTGGTACAGGGAAAACGGGGTCGAGGTGCGCTCGTCCGAAAAGATAGTCTCCATCAGGAGGGGAAGCCGGATGGTCGTGACGGAGCGCGGCCATGAGGCCGGGTACGACAAGCTCGTCCTCGCCACAGGCTCCCTTCCGGTCATGCCCGAGGTCCAGGAAAGGGCCTCCGGGGGTGGTCACGTTCAGGGACCCTGGACGACTGCGGCAGGATACTGGCCCATGCCCGGGAGGGCAGGCGCGCGGTCGTAATAGGGGGCGGCCTCCTGGGGCTGGAGGCCGCCGGCGCGCTTCGCTCTCTCGGCATGGAGGTTGCCGTTGTGGCACTTGATGGACAGGCTCATGGAAAGGCAGCTCGACGAGCGTTCCGCCGGGCTCCTCAAGGAGGCGATTGAGGATATGGGCATTGGGTGCTCCTACAAAAGGAGGTCGCCGCCTTCGAGGGCCGCGGAAAGATGGAGCGCGTGAGGTTCAGGGACGGCTCGGCCATGAAGGCGGGCCTGGCCGTCGTCTCCATAGGCGTCCGCCCCAATATCGAGCTTGCGAGGGAGGCCGGCATCTATACTGAAAAGGGCGTGGTGGTGAGCGACACCATGCAGACCTATGACCCGGGCATCTATGCGATAGGCGAATGCGTCCAGCATAGGGCTCCACCTTCGGCCTGGTCGCGCCCATCTTCGAGCAGGCAAAGGTGGCCGCCAACCAGCTCGCCGGGGACGGCAGGCGCTCGTTCAGGAACTCCCCGGTCTCGGCCCGGCTCAAGGTGAAGGGCATCGACCTCTACTCCGCGGGCCGGGTCTCGGAAGACGGGGACTGCATAGAGTATTGCCTCGACAGGAGGTCGAGGTATACAAGAAAGTGGCGCTCGAAGACGGGAGGATCGCGGGGTAGTGCTCTTTGGGGAGAGTTCGCTGGGCCCCTCCCTCTTCGAGCTCCTTTTATCCGGTGAGGACGTAAGCCACAGGAGGCAGGGCCTCCTTAGCGGAGAGCGGAAAACGGAGGAGGCGGCCCGCGTCTCCGACGACGCGGTGGTCTGCGGGTGCAAGGGCGTCACAAAGGGGGCGATAGTCGAGGCAATAAAGTCCAGGGGCTGTTCACGAGGGAGGACGTAAGGCGGGAGACAGGGGCGTCCTCGTCCTGCGGCGCTGCGCGCCGCTTGTCGAAAGGGTCCTCGAGGAGACGCTCGGCGCCGCTTTTCAGCCCTCCTCCGGGCGGGCCCTCTGCGGATGCACCAGTTACGCGAGGGAGGACGTCCTCCGGAACATAAGGGAGAAGGGGCTCAAGTCGGTTGCGGAGGTCATGGCCGCGCTCGGGTGGGAGGGGGTCGGCTGCGATACGTGCAGGCCTGCCATCAACTACTATGTCACGATGGCCTGGCCGAGAGCGCCAGCGACGACCTGACATCGAGGCTCATAAACGAGCGGGCCCAGGCCAACATACAGAAGGACGGGACCTTTTCGGTGGTGCCGAGGATGTACGGAGGGGTGACGACCGCAGGAGAGCTTAAAAGGATAGCGGAGGTGGCCGAGAGGCATAAAGTGCCGCTTCTCAAGCTCACGGGAGGCCAGAGGATAGCCCTCATAGGCGTCCCGAGGGAGGGCCTTCCAGAGGTCTGGAGGGAGCTCAATATGCCCTCGGGTCATGCGTACGCCAAGGCCGTGAGGACCGTAAAGACCTGCGTGGGCGACAGGTTCTGCAGGTACGGGACGCAGGACTCGGTTGCGCTCGGCATCGAGATGGAAAAAAGGTTCGGCGGCATACCCCTGCCCGCCAAGGTCAAGCTCGCGGTAAGCGGGTGCCCCAGGAACTGCGCGGAGAGCGGAATAAAGGACATGGGTGTCGTGGGCGTCTCGGGCGGCTGGGAACTCTATGCCGGCGGTTGCGGCGGCATAGAGCTCAAGGGAGGCGAGAAGCTCGGGCATTTCAAGAGGCCTGACGAGGTGGTCGAGGCGACCGCCGCGTTTCTCCAGCTCTACAGGGAGGACGCGGATTACGGAGAGAGGACGTTCAGGTGGGTAGTCCGAAGGGGCATCGGGAAGATACGGGAGGAGGCCCTCGGCGACGGTGAAAAGAGGAAGGCCCTGGCAAACAGGCTCGCTGCCGCAGCAAGGGCAGAAAAAGAGCACTGTGCTGCCGAGACTGAAACCGTTCTTATGAAAGGGGCTTGACGCTCAGCCGTGGTTGCGGGCCCTTGATATGAGCGCCGATATCGACGCCGCTTTCGCCTTTATTCTCGTCGCAAGGAGTATGTCGGATATAAGCGCGGCTGAGGACGCGCCGGATTCCAGGACCGATATGACGGTCTCCCCGGTTATGCCGCCGATTGCGACCACCGGGATGCGTACGCTCGCGGAGAGTTCCTTAAGCCTGGATAAGCCCTTCGGCGTGTCCGCGTCCTGTTTCGTCCTGGTGGGGAATATGGGGCCGAATGAGATATAGTCCGCCCCTCCGGCCTCCGCCTTTTTCGCCTCCTCGAGGCTATGGGTGGATACGCCTATCACCGAGGAGGGGAGGAGCCTCCTTGCGTCCCTTAGAGGTATGTCGTCCTGCCCGAGGTGGACCCCCTCGGCAGAGGCCATGAGGGCTATGTCTATCCTGTCGTTTACGATGAAGATGGCCCTTCCCGCAAGGGCCTTCCTCATCTCCAGCGCCGCCCTGAGCATGGCGCCGCTGCCTTCCCCCTTTGCCCGGAGCTGCACGATCCTTGCGCCGCCCGAGGCGAGCTCGTCCGCGCATTCGCCCGCCCTTTCAAGGCCCACGTAGGCCGAATCGACAATGGCGTACAGGCCCGAGATGAACGTAGGATGGGAGTTCTTCATCCCTTGAGCTTCCCCATGCTTATGTCGAGCTCCCGGATCTTCTTCCGTAGGGTGTTCCTGTTTATGCCGAGCATCTCGGCGGCCTGCACCTGGTTGCCCCTGGTCTTTTCCAGCACGAGCTTTATAAGGGGCCTTTCCATGTACGGCATGATGAAGGAGTAGAGCTCCTGTCTCGAGCGGTGGTCCGTCTTGTCGATGATGGGCTTGAGGCGCGCGGCTATCATGTCCTCGATGGACTCTTCCCTCTTTGCCCGTTTCTCCGGGAGCGCAAGGTCCTCGTCCTTGATGCTGACGCTCCGCGACATGAGAACGGCCCGCCTTACGGTGTTCTCAAGCTCCCGGACGTTTCCGGGCCACTGGTAGGCCTCGAGCGCATCGAGGGCGGACCTGTCGAACGACCTCGGCCCGCAGTTGAACTCCCTGCTGAACTTCTCGAGGAAGTGCTGCGAAAGCACGGCGACGTCTCCCCTCCGGTCGCGTAGCGGCGGAAGCGTAAGCGTTATGCCGTTAAGCCTGAAGAGGAGGTCCTCCCTGAAGCTTCCCCCGGCAACGCTCTTCTCAAGGTCCTGGTTGGTGGCCGCTATTATCCGGACATCCACGCGCACCGGCTCCCTGCCGCCCACGCGGTAGAACTCCCTCTCTTGAATGACGCGCAGAAGCC
The DNA here is from genome assembly GCA_015075075.1 of Deltaproteobacteria bacterium. Lineage (GTDB taxonomy): Bacteria > Desulfobacterota > GWC2-55-46 > GWC2-55-46 > GWC2-55-46 > UBA5799. The sequence continues at coordinate 36,676 of JABTVA010000013.1, forward strand.
GCGCCTGCAGATCCGCGCTCATGTCGCCCACCTCGTCGAGGAAAAGGGTGCCTTTGTCGGCAAGCTCGAACTTCCCTTTTTTCGACTCGACCGCGCCGGTAAATGCCCCCTTTTCAAAGCCGAATAGCTCGCTCTCCATGAGGTCCCTGGGCACCGCCGCGGTGTTGACGGCCACGAAGGGGCCCTCGGCCCTGGGGCTGTTCACGTGAATGAGCCGCGCGAGGAGCTCCTTGCCCGTGCCGCTCTCCCCGAGTACGAGGACCGTAACGTCCCTTGCGGCGACCTTCCCGGCCTTCTTGAAAACCTCCTCCACGGCCTTGCTCTTCCCGATGAAGACCGTCTCGTCCGAGAGCTTCTGGAGGAGCCTTTCCTTCAGGGTCGAGACCTTTTCCCTGAGCCTCGAGTTCTCGATCGCGCGCTCGACCGTGAGCTCCACCTCGGCGAGGTCAAAGGGCTTGGTTATGTAGTCGAAGGCGCCGAGCTTCATTGCCTCGAGCGTGTTCTTCATGCTCGGCTCGGCTGTCATTATGATGAAGGAAGCGCCGAGGCCTGCATCCCGCGCCTCCGTAAGGAGCTTCAAGCCGTCCTTGCCCGGCATATTTATGTCAAGGAGGGCGAGCGAGACCTCCTGCCCCGACAGTATCTTCCAGGCCTCGTCGCCGTCCGAGGCCCTGACCACATCGAGCCCCTTTTCCTTAAGGAACCTCTCCAGCACCCATAGTACGCTCTCGTCGTCGTCCGCAACGAGCACCCTTTCCGCGCTCATCCCGCCCCCCTGTCATCTACCGGGAGATAGACAAGGACCGATGTGCCTTCTCCCGGCTCTGAAGCTATCTTCAAGTGGCCGCCGTGCTCTTTTACTATTTTAAGGGTGATGGCCATGCCGAGGCCGCTCCCCTTTGGTTTGGTGGTGAAAAAGGGCGTGAAGACGTTTTCAAGGTCTTCGGGCCTTATCCCGCACCCGGTGTCCCGGACCTCTATGGATACCATGCGGCCCGTGCCGCCCTCGCCCATGTGGAATTCGGTTATGGCCCTTGTAGTGACGCTCACGATGCCGCTCTCCGGGATGGCCTCGACCGCGTTCTTTACAAGGTTCAGGAATACCTGCTTCAGCTGCCCCTCGTCCCCGGCGACCTCCGGGATGCTCGGGTCATAGCTCTTTACGAAGGTATGGCGCCCTGCCCCCTCTTCGAGGAGGAGGACCACGGAGTCGAGCACCTGGTGTATGTTGACCGGCTTTTTTACGAGCCTGGCCGGCCTGGCGAAGTCGAGCATCTCGTTAAGTATGCCGTTCAGGCGGTCGGCCTCTTTTATGATCACCTCCATGTATTCGTTGAGGCCCTTGTCAGATGCCTTTCTCGATAGGAGCTGGGCGGCGCCCCTTATTCCGCTAAGCGGGTTCCGTATCTCATGCGCGAGGTTCGCGGCAAAGGCGCCTATGTACGCGAGCCGCTCCTTCCGGAGGGCGCTCGTTTCGAGGGGCTTTATGCCCGAGAGGTCCTTTAATAACGCTACGGCCCCCCTCAGGCTGCCTTCGGGGTCGAAGACAAGGCTTGTCGTCACGCTCACCGGCAAGGCGTCGCCTGTAATCCTCCTCCAGAGCTTCTCCTCGTACTCGGCGAAGATGCGCCCCTTGTCCATTGTCTCCCGGAGCATCTCGGCTATGCGCGGGTTCCGCTTGAAGCAGGCGTCAAGGGGCTTGCCCAATACAAATGAGCGCGAAAGCTCGGTCATCTTTTCAGCCGATTGGTTGAAGACGGAGACCCTCATATCCGGGCCGACGGCTATCACGCCCTCGGCAAGGCTTTCGAGTATGTCCTCAAAGGAAAGCGGGGATGGGGGGATGGTCATGCTCACTCTGCCTATTTATTAGGCAATCATAGCAGGCCCGCACTATAAACGCAACGGAAAACGAGGGGATAGGGGGATACAGCAATGGGGGTTGTTTTCTGGTCTTTCCGAAAGCATAATGTCTCCATGCGCGAGATGGCCGCCGGAATAATCATAAAGGACAGGAAGGTGCTCCTCGTCCATAACGTGAAGCACGGGCTGAGGGTCGAGCCTCCGGGCGGGAAAAAGCTCTCGGACGAGGCGTGGGAGGAATCGGTCGCAAGGGAGATACGGGAAGAGCTCGGGGTGGAGGCGCGAGTCACAGGGCTATTCGGCGAGTACAGGACCCATTCCCCTGAGGGGGATTTCATGGTCAGGATGTATTTGTGCGAAATAGCCTCAGGAGTGCCCAGGATAATGGAGCCGGACAAGGTGCCTGCATTCGGATGGTATTCCCTTGAAGACCTGAAGAGGCTTTCAGACGAGGGCTCGCTCGTCCCGAACATGCGCCTTGCCCTTGACGACCTTGAGGATATATTGTCCTGAGAAATAAAAAGCCCCGCCTTAAAGGCGGGGCAAATTACGATAGTCCTTCCGAGGCGCTCGCCTCAAGCAACGCACGGAAAGGTCCTGAGGCCCCTTTCCGCCATAGCTACCCGGGAGTCTGTGTTTACGCGGCCTGCGTCAGTACGCCTTGCCGGTCTGTCCGGCGTCGCCGCTCATGGTGCCGCCTGTAGTGCCGCCGTCAGCCGCGCCGCCGCCCATTGCGCCGGGCTCGCCGCCGGGCATCCCGGCAAGCTGCGAATCCACGCTCGCGCGTATGTCGCTGCCGAGGTCGGCAGGATCGGTCACCTCGCCCTCGCGGGCCTGCACCTGGTCGCGGAGCGTCTGTGAGACCATGTCATGGGCATCGCTATCGGAGAGCCCCCTCTGCATGGCGGTGCTCATGCTGGCGAGAACATCCCTCAGGCAAGGGCCGGTGCAGTCGTTGTCAACGGCCGTCTTGGCCAGGTCGGATACCGCCTGGGGGTCCGCGTCGCGCTGGGCGAACTCGTTAAGCTGCGGCTCTATCGCGTCGATATCGGACTGGGAGAGATCGGTATCTTCCTGTATCTGCGTCTTGAACTTCTCGACGTCCGCTCCGGCGCCAGTCCTCTCGCCGGCAGCGTAGGCGGAAGGTGCGGCAACGGCGAATAGCAAGCCAAAAGCTGCAGCCAATCGGAAGAAATTGCTTTTCCTCATTTCTGCCCCCCTCTTTTTAAAGTTGCTGGTTTTTATGCCGCATATAAAAAAGTATATACCAGCATCGGAGGTCGTCAAGGGAGGGCTTACGGATTGCCGCGTTTTTCCTTTTCTTCCATGCTGTCGTAGCCGTAAAAAAGGAAGTAGAAGAGGACCCCGGCGAGGGTTATGAACATGAATATGCCGTTTGCGGTGGCATACCAGAGGACCCCGCCCGCAACCCCCACTATGAAACCTATCCAGTTGAGGGTCTTTACCGTCCCGGGGTCCATCTTTTTTACCCATTGGTCGGCGTACTTGTAGACGAGTATCATGGCGATTACCACGCCCACGGTTATCATGAAGCCGGTTATGGACATAAGCAGCCTTTCGTCATTTAAAGAGCGCCTTGAGCCCCTTTTTATAAGGGGCCCGCACGACTCCCTTCTCGGTTATTATGCCGGTCACGAGCCTAGCGGGCGTTACGTCGAAGGCCGGGTTTCTCACGCCCACGCCCTTGGGGGCTATCCGCCTCTTCTGTATGTGCGTTACCTCCGAGGGGTCCCTCTCCTCGATGGGGATGAGGTCGCCGTGCGGGGTCTTTAGGTCGATGGTAGAGAGCGGGGCCGCAACATAGAAAGGGATGCCGTGTTCCCTTGCGAGCACCGCGACCGTATATGTGCCTATCTTGTTGGCAACGTCCCCGTTCGCGGCTATCCTGTCCGCGCCGACCACGACCGAGCCTATGAGCCCCTTTTTCATCATGTAACCGGCCATGTTGTCTGTTATGAGGGTCACGTCTATCCCGTCCTTCTTAAGCTCCCATGCGGTGAGCCTTGCGCCCTGCAGGAAAGGCCTGGTCTCGTCCGCGTATACCTTTATCCTTTTCTTCTGCTCGATAGCGCCCCTTATGACACCGAGCGCGGTCCCGTAACCGGCGGTCGCAAGCGCCCCTGCATTGCAATGCGTAAGGACGGCGGAGCCGCTCTTAAGGAGCCTCCCGCCGTGCCTGCCGATGAGACGGTTTATCTCGATATCCTCCCTGTGCATCGTCAAGGCCTCCTTGACGAGCCTCTTCTTGAGCGCCGCGACATCCAGGCCAGGGGAGGATTTGACCACCCCCCTCATCCGCTCTATCGCCCAGAAGAGGTTCACGGCCGTGGGCCGGGCCGAGGCGATCAGCCCGGTTACCTTGTCGAACTCCTTCCTGAAGTCCTTCGTGTCCACGGCCTTTATCCTGAGGGCGCCGAGGGCCGCACCCATTGCCGCGGCAACTCCTATGGCCGGGGCGCCCCGGACCACCATGTCCTTTATGGCCCCGGCAACGTCCTTGTGCGACCGGTATCTCCTGTAAACCTCCTTTTCGGGCAGGAGCCGCTGGTCTATCATCAAAACGGTATTGTTCTTCCACTCCACTGTCTTGAACATCGCATTCTCCTGTCAGGCTGCTGAAAAAGTCCATCTGCTTCGAAGGCTACGTCGCTGGACACTCCGGCGTATACAAAAATACGCCTCATTCACAGTTTCTCGACGCCTCGCATCTGGAGCTTTTTGAGCAGCCTGAATGTGGTTTGATTTTTTCAGCAAACTGCCACATCAAAAGGCGGGGGCCGCGCTTCCGAGGACGGTCTCGTCAAAGGGCTGCACCTTCACCGTGTCGCCGGCCCTGAACCCCGCTGAGCCCTCAGGCACTATTATGAAGGAGTTGGCCCTGACCATGGTGGATATCATGCCCGAGCCCTGGCCGTCAAGCGGGGTGGCGGTAAAGGCGTTGTCCTCAAGGGACAGCTCGGCCCTTATGAAGTTCATCCTGCCTGGCTTGATCTTCAGGTCCTTCGTGATGCGCGCCTCAATCGCCCGCCTGAAGAGGTCCTTCCTTCCCGCCATCTTGAGGAGCGAGGGCCTTACGAACTGCTCGAAAGCGACCATGGATGAGACGGGATTTCCGGGGAGTCCGAAGGCGGGCTTCCCGCCGATAACGCCGAAGGCGAGGGGCTTTCCCGGCTTCATGGCCACCTTCCAGAATATCATCGACGAGCCCATTTCCTTCAAGACGTCCTTTACGAAGTCGTAATCGCCGACCGAGACGCCGCCCGAGGATACGATGCAGTCGGCGGACATCGCGGCCTCGAGCCTTTCGCGAAGGCTCTCCCTCGTATCCCGTGCTATCCCGAGCTGGATTGGCACTGCCCCTGCGGACTTTACGAGCGCCGAGAGGGCGTAGCCGTTGCTGTTTGTTATCTTCCCGAAGCCAGGGGCCTCGAATATGTCCGAGAGCTCGTCGCCTGTCGATATGACCGCCACCCGGGGCCTTTTGTGAACGAAGATGAAGGGCACGCCGACCGTGGCGAGCATGCTCACCTCCGAGGGGCGAATGAGCGCGCCTCTTTCTATGACGGTCTCGCCAGCCTTGAAGTCCTCGCCCTGGCGCCTTATGTTGTCGCCGGGCCGGGCCTGGGCCTTTACGAGCACGAAGCCGTCGCCGGGCTCGGTCCTCTCGACCATTACCACCGAGTCCGCGCCCTGGGGCACGGGCGCGCCAGTCATTATGCGGACAGCGGACCCTCCCGCGACAGGCTCCCCGGGCGTCCGGCCTGCCGGAAGGTCGTAGAGCACCTTGAGCCTCACCGGCTTTTCCGGCGAGGCGCCGGAGGTGTCGGCAGCGCGGAGCGCGTAGCCGTCCATTGCGGAGTTGTCCCACGGGGGGTTCCCGCCCCTGGCCTTTACGTCCTCCCCGAGCACCCTTCCGAGCGCGCGCTCAACCGGGACGCTCTCAATGCCGAGCGGCCTTATTTCCTTGAGTATGGTATCGAGGGCTTCCTTAACGGAGATCATTACACACCCTTTCATTCACGTTATAGTGTAAAACATATCACCATAAGGCTTTCATGTAAATGGAGAAGAGGATACCAGGGCTCGCGAGAAGAGCCAATGGAGAGTTATCATATTTTAACGAATGAGCAATGGCCTCTTAACGCGGTTCCCTCGCTTTTTTGGCTGAGCAAAAAGACCTTTTCCGCACTTCCGTGCGGTTTCGAGGGTAAGGCTCGCTTGCTAGCCACCTCCCCCACCTCGTGAACGGGCCCCCAAAGTCGCGGAGTTTACCCTGAGTGGAGCGAAGGGCCTCGTTCTCTTCCCCGGCCCGTTCACGCGCTTCCTCCCTTATGCTGCTCTCGCCTTACCCTCCGGGGTTGTTGAAATACAAAAACCTCTTTGTTTTGCCTTTCAGAATAATCCGGGCATAGGCGGAGCGAACATAGGGATGGGGGGGCGGGCGAGGCGGGGCTGTTAGGAGCGAGGCCAAAGGTCGAGCGACGTAAGGGCCGAGCCCGGAGAATGGAGGCGGAATGAGAGTGGAGCCTTATGCCGAAAAGCGCGGCAGCGCGTTAAGCGGCTTTTGCAACAAGGAAAGAGATTCTTGTCTCGCCCAGTCCTGGAGCTCGACCCTCCGGGCTTCCTCGCCAAGAGGCTCGGCATTCAATTTTTGCTGTCCTGCAAAAATTGTCGGTCGTTTCGCTCCCTCGGAATGACAGAAATAAATCTACACTGTTTTGTTTGTCTTTCAAAATACCCAGGGGGTAATAAGCTGAAGGGGAAAGGGGTCGTTTCAGTCAAAAGCCGACGGGCTATCAGCCCTGCGGCTCCGTAATGCTTACCGCTTCAATTGCCGCAAAGGGGCTCTCAATCGACGCGCTGCGGTCTGCCCTGACCGGTATCATGATAACGGTGCCGGGCCTGAGCCTCTTCGGGTTGAGGTTTTCATTAAGGTGCATTATGGGCTTTATCTCGGTCCCGTATTTGGCGGCTATCCTGCCGAGCGTGTCCCCGCGCTTGATCTTGTGCTGCACGAAAGAGACCCTCTTAGCGGGCGGGACCTTCTTCATGTTCTCCATGAACACCTCCGCGCTGCCAGCGGGTATCTTTATCTGGTAGCCCGGGTAGTCTGGCGGGGTGAACCAGCGGAGGAGCTCGGGGTTCAGCCTCCTTATCTCCTCGACGGTCGTGCCTGCGGCAACGGCGATTACACGGAGGTCGGTCGCCTGTTTAACCGGGACCTTGTCGTAACGGAGCCCTTCGGTGAAGACGACGGGGCTGAAGCCGTATTGCTCCGGGTCCTTTGCTATGGTGAGGGCGGCAAGGTACTTGGGCACGTATTCCCTCGTCTCCCGGTGGAGGGCCTTTTTCTTGCTGGCGAGCTCCCAGAAGTCCTCGGTGCCCTGCTTCTTTATGGCCCTGGCGACCCTTCCTTCCCCGGCGTTATAGCCCGCAGCCGCAAGGTACCACGAGCCGAACATCCCGTAGAGGTTCTTAAGATAGCTCGCGGCCGCGTACGTGGCCTTCTCTGGGTCCCTCCTCTCGTCTATCCACCAGTCCACCCTGAGGCCGTACCTGACGGCCGTGCCTTTTATGAACTGCCACATGCCTACGGCGTTCGCGTGGGACCTGACGGTCGGGTTTAGCCCGCTTTCTATAAGCGCTATGTAGGAGAGGTCCTCGGGGAGGCCGTTTTCGCGCAGTATCGCCTGGAGCATGTGCATGTATTCCGCGCTCCTGCCGAGCCATTTTTCAAAGTGTTTCCGCCCGTTCGTCTGGAAGTACCTTATGAAGGATTCGACGCTCTTGTTGACAACGACGGGGATTTCGGGAAGCCCGGACGCTTCTTCGGCTTCCATCGCCTCGTCTATCGAGGCCTCGGCCACGAGGAACGGGGGCAGGGCATGGCCGGCCGCGACCGGGCCGGCCGCCTGGCATGAGGGCGCGCTCACCACCGGCGCGGTCCCGGTGTAGTCAAAATGCATTATGCCGGTATCAGAGTCGGCGTCGCATGAGTACAGCGCGTAGGCGTACCTTAAGGGGGCGATGCTCTGGAAAGGGGCCTGCCCCGCGGGCGCGGCGAGCCCTTCTATGGAGAGCTGCTCGGATATATCCTGGACCAGGGAGGCAAGCTGCGATTCACCCTCCGCCGCGGCCTGCAAGCCCGCGTCCGTGGTAGAAGCCCACGAGGGGGCGGCGAAGAGCGTCAACGAGAGCGCGGCGGCAAGGAGAGTCGGTCTCATCAGTCACCTTCAGCGGTTGTACGGGGACCCGGCGCTCTGTCCGGGGACGCCGCCCGCAAGCTCTATCTGCCGGAACTTCTCCTTTACGTCCTCGGCCGTCTTTTTGGCCGCAAGCTCTATCCTTTTGCCTGCGCTGGTGAGGGCCCTGGTGTACTCGACGAAGTACTGGTTGTTCTTTATCCACTTCTTGGTGAGGCTGTGGCCGTAGGTCTTTATGCCGACGTTGAAGAGGTCGAAACGCGCGGCCCTCCTCGCTATCTGCCAGAGCGAATAGAATTCCTTGGTCGCCCTCATGGTCTCGGTCTGGAGCTCGTAGTAGCTCATGAGCTTTGGCTCGAAGACCACGTGGTGCGCGTCGTAGAGGCTCCAGTCCTTGCTTATTATGCGCCCCTCGCCCTCAAGGTCCCTGTAGCACTTGGTGCCCGGGAGCGGCGTAAGGATAAGGAACTGGACCGATTCGAGGTCGTTCTTCTTCGCGAACCTCACGGTCTCGGCTATGGTGTCGGTCGTGTCCTGGTCGGAGCCGAAGACGAACATGCCGTGGATCCTGATGCCGTTCTTGTGGAGCGTCCTTATGCAGTTCGTTATGTCCTCGACAGACTGCTGCTTGTTGTAGAGCTTGAGGGTCTGCGGGTTTATGGACTCGAGCCCTATGTAGACGGTGTGGCATTTCGATTTTTTCATGAGGTCCAGGAGCTCCTGGTCCTTCGCGATCTCCACCCTCACCTGGGCCGTCCAGTTGGGCGTAAGGCGCTTCTCTATCATCGTGGAGAGGAGCTCCTTTGTCCTCTTCTTGTGGGCGCAGAAGTTGTCGTCGTAGAAGAAGACCCAGTCCCCTCCGTACTTCCTGTGGTTCTCGAGCTCTTCTATGACCCTTTCCTTGCTCCTGAACCTGTACTTCTGGCCGAACATCCCGGTGACCGAGCAGAAGCTGCAGTCGTAGGGGCAGCCCCTCGAAGTCATGATAGGCGCTATGGTGAGCTTCCTTATGTTCTCGGTCTCCATGCCGCTTATGACGCTGAAGTCCGGGGCAGGGAGCGTGTCCAGGTCCTTGCAGAACGGGGCGGTGGAGTTGTGCTTTATGGCGCCGTCCTTGTAATACGAGAGCCCGGCTATCTTGTCGAGCCCTTTCCCGGTCTCGAGCGCCTTTATGAAATCCACGATAACGTCGTCGGCCTCGCCGCGGAGCACGTAATCCGCGTACTGGAGGGCCTCCTCAGGGAGGTATGTGACATGGGGGCCGCCCATGGCAACGGGAATCCCGGCCTTCCTCACGAGCTTGGCTATCTCGTAAGACCTGCTGGATGTCGAGGTTATGGTGGAAATACAGACCAGGTCGGCGCTAAGGACATCCTTAAGGTCGAGTTCTCCGACGGACTCTACATAGCTTTTCACTTCATAGCCGCTCTGCCGGAGCCTTGTGCCCAGGAGCACCGTGCCGAGCCTCGGAAGGGGCATTCTCGAAAAAATATGAAAATCAGGGGGGTTAGGCTCGATGAAGACGATTTTTCGCATTAGAAGTAGTCCTTTTCCACATGAATGCCATTCATCTTACCCGCGTACAACAGCACTGTCAAGGAAAATGCCTGCCCATCTCTCCTCCGAAAAACGCCTGAAATTCCGGTTTTTGCAGAAAAATCCGGCTGCTCCGGCCGAATCTGCCGCCCCCTTCGGAATAACAGCATACGCACATTTCTGAAAAGAGTATGTGAGTTGAGGCACAGAAAGCAGGGCCTCTTCCCAGTCGCCTGGGTTTACATCGGTTCTTTTTTAAAGGGACTTTAGGCGAGCGGGCTTTGGCAGGGTGTTGAAAAAAACACCCTGCCAGGCAATCCACGGATGGATTGCCAAATTGCGAAGACTGTCCAGGTCGAGCAATTTGTGAGGCCTGGTCGTATTCATTCCGGCCAAGCCGTGGTTGAAAAAGTCCAGGAAGGACTTTTTTAACATCCTGTTAGAAGGGTGTGTTCTTCTGCAGGGCCTTTCTCAGGTATTTCGCGGTGACGCTCCCGGGGTTCATTGCGACCTCCTCGGGAGAGCCGGCCGCCACTACCCGGCCCCCTTCCTCTCCGCCCGAAGGACCGAGGTCTATTATGTGGTCGGAGGTCTTCATGCAGTCGAGGTTGTGCTCTATCATAAGGACCGAGCTCCCGGAATCGACAAGCCTTCCGAGCACCACAAGGAGCTTTTTCACATCGTCCATATGGAGTCCAGTGGTGGGCTCGTCGAGTATGTAGAGGACGTCTCCCGAGGACTCTTCCACGAGCTCACGGGCTATTTTCAGGCGCTGGGCCTCGCCTCCGGAAAGGGTGGTCGCGCTCTGCCCGAGCTTAAGGTACCCGAGCCCCACTTCCTTAAGGACCGAGAATTTCCTCTGGAGCGCGGGCTCGTTCGGAAAAAGGCCCACGGCGTCCTCGAAAGTGGTCTCAAGGACGTCGTATATGCTTTTTCCCCTGTATTTGGCGTCGAGGACGTGGCCCTTATACCTCCTGCCCCGGCATACCGCGCATTTTACATATACATCAGGGAGGAAATACATCTCGAGCTTCTCAACCCCCTCGCCCTTGCACGACTCGCACCTGCCGCCGGCGACGTTGAAGGAGAAGTCCCCGGGGGAAAGCCCCATTGCCCTGGCAGAGGAGAGGCCTGCGAATATCTTCCGTATGTCATCGAAGCCCCCTATGTAGGTGAGAGGGTTCGAGCGCGGCGTCCTCCCTATGGGGCTCTGGTCGATGAGCTTGACGCCGGAGACCCTGTCAAGGCCCTGCACGGACGAGTACGGGAGGGGCGGCTCCGTCTTCTCGCCGAAGTGCGCGGCGAGCACCGGGTATAGAGTGTCCACTATGAGCGTGCTTTTGCCTGAACCGGAAACGCCGGTTACGCAGGTCATTGTCTTAAGCGGCACTTCGAGGTCAACGGATTTCAGGTTATTGCCGGAGGCGCCCCGGATGATGAGCGACCTGCCGCTCCCCTTCCTCCTCCATCTGGGCACGTGTATGGCCTCACGGCCCGAGAGGTAGTCGGCTGTAAGCGTGCGCGCCTCCTTGAGGAATTCACGTATGGGCCCGGCCCAGACCACGCGCCCGCCCTTTTCGCCTGCCCCGGGGCCAAGCTCTATCATATGGTCGGATCTTGCCATCATGGACGGGTCGTGCTCGACCGTTACGACGGTATTTCCCATCGATGAAAGCCTCTTCAACTGGTTTGTAAGGAGGTCGATGTCGACCGGGTGGAGCCCTATGGACGGCTCGTCGAGTATATAGAGGACGCCGGAGAGCGAGGATGCGAGCTGGGTGGCAATGGTGACCCTCTGCGCCTCCCCGCCGGAGAGGGTCTTGGTGAGCCTGTCCAGGGTTATGTAGTCGAGCCCGGTCTGGCCGAGGAACTCGAGCTTGGTCCGTATCTGCTTGAGGACCTCCTCCGAAACCGCGGCCTCGAAGGGGGCAAGCTCGAGGGATGAAAAGAACGAGAGGGCTTCCCTTATAGTCAAGGCGCTGGCCTCCGCTATGTTGAGCCCCCCGACCTTCAATGAGAGCGCCTCTTTCTTGAGCCTCGTCCCCTTGCAGGCGGAGCAGGTGACCTGCCCCTTGTAGCGTGAGCTGAAGACCTTTATATGGAGTTTGTATTTCTTGCTTTCCAGGTAATCGAAGAACTCCTCTATCCCCTCGAAGCCTGGCGCGCCGCCGAATACGATATCCCGCTCTTTGGCCGTAAGCTTCCTGAAAGGCTTATCGATATCTACCCCCTGGCGCGGCGCGTGCTTTATAAGCTCCTCGTGCCACCACCTGTAGGACGGTTTTGTCCAGGGCTCTATCGCGCCTTCGCGGAGCGTAAGGGACTTATCCGGCACGACCTTTGCCTCGTCGAAGCGGAGCACATTTCCGAAACCCTTGCACTCCGGGCAGGCCCCCACAGGGTGGTTGAAGGAGAGGGATATGGGGGACGGCCTCTCGACCCTGGCCCCGCAGCTCCGGCATGAAGGCTCTTTTGAAAAGACCTCTTCACCCTTATCCGGCAGAAGGGCCCATGCAGAGCCGCCCCCTTCCCTGAAGGCCGTCTCAAGCGCCTCTGTGAGCCGTTGCCTATCGGCTTCCTTGAGTACGAGCCTGTCCGCAAGCACCTCCAGGCGGCCCCTGAGCCCGCCCGGAAGGCCCTCGGATATGTCGATTATCTCCGGGCCTTTTCTTACGCGTATGAAGCCCTTCTGGAGGAGCATGGAGGCGGCCTCCTCGGGGGTCCTGCCGTTAAGAGGGAGGTTGAAACCTATATAGGCGCGCTCGCCTCCGTATTTCGAGAGGAGCTCGTCAGCGGCATGGCCCGGACCGCCCTGGCTTACAGGAGCCCCGCAGGCCGGGCAGTGGAGCCTGCCGGCCCTGGAAAAGAGAAGGCGCATGTAGTCGTTAAGCTCGGTCGTTGTGCCGACGGTCGAGCGGCTGCCGCGGACCGGGTTTTTCTGCTCTACGGCTATGGCTGGCCTGATGTTCCTGATGGCGTCCACGTCCGGCCTGTCCATCCTTTCGAGGAAAAGCCTCGTGTAGGTGGAGAGCGACTCTATGAACCTCCATCGGCCTTCGGCGAAAAGGGTGTCGAAGGCGAGCGAGGATTTCCCAGAGCCGCTCGGGCCGACTATGGTCGTTATGAGGTTATGCGGGATGCGGACCGAGATATTCTTGAGGTTATTCTGCTTGAGCCCCTCGATTACCAATTCGTCCCTGTCAAGGGCGAGCGGTGAGTCGAATGAGATGGCCTCGGCCTTTCCTGTTTTTTTTCTCGCCATGCGTATATAGCCGTCTTTGAGCTTGATTTAACTACTAATTATAGCTCATCGGAGGGGAGCATGACCAGAAAAAAGACAAAAGGAAGGGGACGGAATCTCAAGAACGGGTGCGGCTCTTCTACATCCTTCGCGAGATACTTACGCCGAAACCGAGGTCCGGGCTGCCCTTGGACCATCCTTTCAGGATATATCCGTACAGGTCAAGCACAGGGGACAGCCTTTGTTTCACGAATACGGTCGTTTCCAGGGGAGAAGGGACCCGGGGCGAGGCGGCCTGCCGCCACTCTAATATCAGGCCCGCGGCCGAATCCCGTGCGTACGGGTAGGCGCCGCCCGCCTTCATGAAAATAGCGTTTTTCAAGGGGAAGGCATCCGGGCTTCCGAACGACTCATACCCGATGGCGCCGAAGAGGGACAGGTCGTTCAGTGCCGTTATGGCGTCGGCCTGCAATGAGTAGTCGGTCTCGCCCGTGCCGAGGCCCTTTGCCTCGTCCGCGGTCGGGAATTTAAAATTCATGGCGAGGCTCAGGAGGAGCGGCCGCTCCGGAAGGTACATCACATTGTAAGACGCCCCTGCTACAATGTCGCCAAGGCCGGAATTCTCCCGCCGCTCCCCGGGCGCTCTGCCCACCACCGGCACGGCGTTCACCCCTGCAGGCACCACGTTCCCGGGACCGATTACCTGCCTGTAGGGAACGATCAACTTCAATCTGAGCGGGCCTTTTTCGTACGAGGCGGAGACCGGTACCTGCACTATGTCGCTGGCCTCGCGTCCGCCGTAGTCGCCTACGCTCAGATCAAAGCCGACGCCAAGCCTGATTATTTCAGGAGCCGCATCCTCCGCGCTCAAATCCCGCGCCATCATGGAAAAAATAGACGCGAGCGCAAATAATATAAGGACCGATTTTTTCACAAGCTGCCGTTTCCCACTCTCAAAATCGGAATGCCCTGGGCGAAGCGGTTCAAAACCTAAGCCATAAACACCGTATGATTTTGCAGATGGCCGTGTGGCGGCCATCATTGCTCGAAAAAATACTTATATCACAAATGGATTGCGATTTGGAGCACAACGTCTTGGTGAAAAAAGATAAGCCGGTCCGGAAATCCGGACCGGCTTATCTTTACAAAAAGCCGGATTGCCTGATGTGCCTGGCTCGTGCTCGCGTATTGCGGCTCTATGACGGCTCTCCATTACAAACGATAATGGCCTTCAATTTGGAACCTGCATCCTCCACGAGACACTGAGGCCGAACCCGAAGTCCGGGCTCCCGTCGGACCAGCCTTTCAGGATGTACCCGGACAGGCTCAGGTCAGGGTACATCTCGCGGCTCAGGTATACTGTCGACTCGAAAGGGGCCTGGGTCCCCGGCGAGGCGGCCTCCTGCCAGTCGAATATCAGGCCGGCGACCGTGCCGGAGGCGTGCTTGTAGCCGCCGCCAACGCTCGCGAAAACGGTATCGTCCAAGGCGAAAGCGTCGGGCTCGCCGAAGACCTTGTATCCGACGGTACCGAAAAAGGTGAACTCTTCCCGGACCGTTACGGCGTCGGCCTGCAAGGAGTAATCCAGCTCCCCCGTGCCGAGCCCGCGGGCCTCATCCGCGGTCGGGAGCTTTACGTTCGCGGCAAGGTCGACAAGGAGCTTTTGCTCAGGTAGGTCCAGCACGTTATAGGACGCTCCGGCAGTTATGTCCCCGATGCCGGACTCCGTGCGGCGAGCCCCGTTTCTAACGACAACCACGGGGGAACCGTTCGCCCCTCCGACCACCACGTCCCCGGGGCCGGTTACTTCTATATAAGGGACGGTGAGCCTCAATATGAAGGGGCCGCTTTCGTACGCGTCGGTAACGGGTATCTGCAGTATGTCCGTCGAGGAAGAGGAGCCGTACTTGCCCGTGCTGAAATTGAAGCCTATCCCGAGCTTCACACGTTCCGAACCCGTTTCAGCCGCTTGAACGCCGCACGCCCCTGTCGCCAAAGAAACGCCGACGAAATCGAAACCGACTAATATTTTTCACGGTCCACTTGCCTTCTTCATCAAGAGGTTCAGGGACGCCCGGGCCGCGCGAAGGAATGGACGGGCGCTCTATCGCGCCGGAGGGCAACCCGGCGGACGCTCAGGCCTCTCAATGCGTATAGGCTTCTCAATACTTTCGGGTCACTGGCAGGTTCTGAAGCGCGTAACTCCCGAAGCGCGCAAGGGGCATGGTGCCGTCACAACGCAAACTCCTTAAGCGTGTTCGATGGCGGAGCCCTGGCCTCAACAGGGGCCTTTTCGAACAGTCCGGTCCAGCACCTCCGTGTGCTTCATGGTCGCGCCCTCGACCCGCTCAAGTGCTCCCGCGTCCATTCCCCGGCTTTGGGCCAGCTCCGCCTCGTTCATTCATCGCAGCCCTGACCGAAGCCTCATACCTGTCGGCAAGTCCCCTGGCAAGCCCGGGTTTTTCCGAGGCTATCTCCTGCAATTCAGCGAGCCTGTTCCCGGCAAACTCGGTATGCAGGGCCGCCTTTTCAAGAGGGTCTACCGCGGCCTTGAGTTTCGCCTCCTCGGTGCTTATCTTTGCCTGGTAGAGCGGGTCGTCCGGCAGGGTCCCGTCCGAGGCAAAAGAGCCTGTAGCAAAGAGGACTGTCGCAAGGAGACTGAGGATAAACGCTGCCGCCTTGGTTCCCATAAGCACCTCCTGTTTTTGATGCTGCCGTTTGTTCCCGTCTTTGTGCCGAGAGGCTATACCACGATCGACCGCGATATGGAGCGCAGCCTTATAACATGACCCGTCCGGTTGTTTAGTGACTTTAGTCGGTTGAGGATGAAAAAAATCCATGACTGCCCGGCTTCGATGCGGCCTGCTTTCCTTGCGGCGCGTAAGATCGCGTTTTGCTCTTTTGCAAGGTCAGGTTTCCGGCGGCTTCGTGCATTGCGGGACTATCTCAAGCACCGGGTCCTTGCCGATAAAACGCACATAGCCCATTTCCACGGCCGGGTCGTGCTCGAATATGAGGAGCCATCTGTTTTCGGCGGCCTCGGAGAGGATTTCCTTTTTGACCTTCAGGGTGTCGAGTGGGAACAGGTCGTAGGCGGTTATGAAGGGGAGACGGAGGTGCCTCGTGGTCGGTATCAGGTCCCCTGTGAAAACGGCGGTCATGCCCTCCGAGCGGACGCTCACTATCTGGTTATCCCGGTTGTGCCCGCCTGTCCTTATGACGGATACTCCGCTTGCGACCTCTCCATCGCCTTCGATAAGCTCCAGCTGCCCGGCCTCCATAAGAGGCAGGAAATCGTCAGGACAATAGCTTCCTCTTGTCCTTTCGTTCGGGTTGCCGGCGGCCTCCCATTCCCCGCGCTGCACGATATAGCGCGCATTCGGGAATGCCGTCCTCAAGGCCCCGCCCTCCCTTACCGTATTGCCGCCCGCGTGGTCGAAATGGAGGTGGGTATTTATGACGATGTCGATATCAGAGGGGGAGAGCCCTATGGACTCAAGGGACCCGGAGAGCGTGCGGCCCCTGTCTACCGCGTAAACGGACCTGAACCGCGCGTCTCCCTTGTCCCCTATGCCGGTGTCGACGAGTACGTTCTCGCTGCCGGTCTGTATGAGGAGCGGCCTTATCGAAAGGGGTATGCGGTTTTTTTCATCCGGCGGGCAAAGGGGTTCCCACAGGGCCTTCGGGGCCACCCCGAACATGGCGCCGCCGTCAAGCCTGAAAGAACCGTCGCTTAAGGAGAATATCCTGAAACGGCCGAAATCCATCTCTCGATTCCCCGGGGAAGTCCTAAAAAAATGTCCTTTTAAGCCGGCAATTTAAACCCCTGGAGGAGGTTTGTCAAGGAGGGGGCGCTACTTATTGACTCCGTCCTTTTGGAGTGGGATAATTCGCTGAACGGAAAAGTATGCCCATAACTGAAAGAAAGACAAGGATTATCGCTACGATAGGTCCCTCGTCGAGCTCGCCCGAGGTAATAGAGAAACTCATGCTCGCGGGCGCGGACGTATTGAGGCTGAACCTTTCCCACGGCACAAGGGAGGTGCACGGCAAAGTCATCTCCTCGATCCGCGCTGCCTCCAAGAAGCTCGACCTCCCGATAGCCATACTCCTCGACCTGCAGGGCCCGAAGATACGGGTGGGCCGCCTGAGAAAGCCCTCGATAGAGCTTGTCCCCGGCCAGGACATATCCATCTCCGCAAGCGAGCCTGACGGCGACGAGCGGATGATATCCACCACATACGCCGACCTTTACAGGGACGTAAAGCCCGGGGACAGGATACTGATGGACGACGGCCTCATCGAGGCGTCGGTCACGGGTGTCGAAGGGGATGAGATACGAGCCAGGGTCGTCTACGGGGGGGTGCTCAAGGAGAACAAGGGCATGAACCTCCCGGGCGTTGCCGTGAGCGCGCCCTGCCTTTCGGAAAAGGATCTGGCCGACCTGGCCTTCGGCATCGAGCAGGGGGTCGACTACATCGCGCTCTCTTTCGTAAGGAGCGCATCCGACATAGCCCGCGTAAAGGGGATAATAAGCGGGGCCTCAGCCGACATCCCTGTGATAGCCAAGATAGAGAAGGCCGAGGCCGTCGAGGACCTCGACGCCATACTCGAGGAATCGGACGGCATCATGATAGCGCGCGGCGACCTGGGCGTCGAGCTATCCACTGAAGAAATTCCAGTGCTGCAGAAAAAGCTCATAACCAGGGCCAACGAGGCCGGCAAGGTCGTCATAACCGCCACACAGATGATGGAGTCGATGATAGAGAACCCGAGGCCCACCAGGGCCGAGGCGTCGGATGTGGCTAACGCCGTCTTCGACGGCACCGACGCCCTGATGCTCTCCGGAGAAACGGCAGTCGGCGGGTGGCCCGTGAAGGCCGTCGAGATAATGGTGAGGATAGCGACGGAGGCCGAGGAGGCAGCGCTCGCCCACAAGCACCTTTTAAGACGGAGAAAAGCGCCGGCAGGCTTGTTCTCCTTTGCCCAGGCCGTGGCCCATGCCGCTGCCGCGGCATCGGAAGAGGTCGGCCCCAAAGCCGTCGTGGTCTTCACGCAGACCGGTGAGACGGCCAGGCTCTTATCCAAGCTCAGGCCGGTAACGCCCATAATCGCCTTCACTAACCAGGAAAACATCCGGAGGAGGGCCGCCCTCCTATGGGGGGTTACGCCCTTTACTGTCGAGTTCGGCGAGCACACCGACGAGATGATATGCAGGGGAGAGGCCGCGCTCCTGGACCGGGGGCTCGCTGACTTCGGCGATACGATAGTAGTCGTCTCCGGGAGCAAGGTCGGCATGAGGGGCGCTACCAACATGATGAAGATAGACTGGATAGGGAGCGAGGAGTGCAGGGTCTATCTCAAGAGCGGGCGGGTGCCGTAGTAATGAGCAAAATTGCCGTAAAAGGGGTTGCTATTTTAAATCGCTCTCTTAAATAAAGGCCTTTAACGCGCTACCGCGCTTTTTTGCATGAGCTCCTCACTACCCGCTCTCCATCCTCCGGGCTCGGCCCTTATGTCGCTCGGCCTTTGGCCTCGCTCCTGCTACCTCCCTCGCCCGCCCCCTCCCCCATCCCTATTCAGCTTGAAGCCTTATGCCCGCTGTTTGAAAATGCAAAGATAAAGACGTGTACGATTTTTTTGTCTTGAAATAAACCCCGGAGGGTAAGGCGAGCGTAGCCTTAGGGAGAAGAGCGTGAACGGGCCGGGGAAGTAGAACGAGGCCCTTCGCTCAGGGTAAACTCCGCGACTTTGTGGGCCCGTTGGAGATCCCGGCGTTCCGCCGGGAATCTCCAACACAAGAGGAAGATTTTCGGATTGGCATCCGCTCGCTCGACCCCGAAAAAACCCCGGGGTCTCTCTTCGCTTTTGTGTGTTCACGGGGTGGGGGAGGGGGATAGCGCGAGCCCCTCGAAAACAGCGCGGAAGCGCGGAAAAGGCCTTTTTCGCAAGAGCGCGGCGTAACCGGAAGCTTTTAGTGTTGGATGATTTATTCCTATCAGGATGTTGAAAAAAGTCCTTCCTGGACTTTTTCAACCACGGCTTGGCCGGAATGAATCCGCCCAAGCCTCACAAATTGCTCGACTTGGATAGTTTTCGCAATTTGGCAATCCATTCATGGATTGCTTATCAGGGTGTTTTTCAACACCCTGATAGAAACCCCTACCTTATATACGCCTCGGTCACGTACCTCCTCATCATCCTGTGCGAGTTGAAGTAGTAGGCGACCTTGCCTATGGAGTTCTCCATCATCTTTATCCATATCCTGCGGTTCTCGTAGAAGGTCGGGATGACCTCCATTTCGAGCTTCCTGTAGAGGTCGTCGGCGTCCGCCTCGTCGGTCGAGAGCGCAAGCGAGCTTTCCAGCGGCTGGGGGCCTATGGACCAGCCGGTGTAGCCCTCGATGTGCCCCTCTATCCACCAGCCGTCAAGGATGCTGAAGTTCAAGACCCCGTTGTGGGCGGCCTTCATCCCGCTCGTGCCCGAGGCCTCCCTGGGCCGCATCGGGGTGTTGAGCCATACGTCCACGCCCGAGACCATCTTTAGGGCGAGTTCCATGTCGTAGTTCCCGAGGTACACTATCTTTATGTCGTCAGCGAGCTCCCGGGCGGTCTTTACGATGCGCTCTATGTTCCTCTTGCCTTCGATGTCCCTGGGGTGGGCCTTCCCGGCGTAGATGACCTGCACCTTTTTCCTGCCGATCTTACGGAGGCGCTCGACGTCCCAGAGGAGCAGGTTCGACCTCTTGTATGCCGTTGCCCGCCTGGCGAAGCCTATGGTGAGGGTGTCATAGTCCATGCCGGCGCCGGTTGCGCCGTTCACGAAGTCTATGAGCCTTTTTTTCGCCGCCATGTGCGCGCCCCAGAGCTCTTCCTCCGGGATGCGGGTTATCCTCACGAAAAGCTCTGGCTCGTTGGCCCAGCCTGGCAGGTATTTGTCATAGAGGCGGGCGAAGGGCTCCGATACCCAGGTGAAGGTATGTACGCCGTTGGTGATGGCCTGTATCTTGTAGCCGGGAAAGAGCACCTTCGAGACCTCGCTGTGCTTCTTGGCGACCCCGTTCATGTACTGGCTCAGGTTCATGGCAAGGAGCGTCATATTGAGCTTGTTCGCGCCGCCAAGCTCCTTCAAGACGTCGAAAGGCACGTCCTCGCCGAGGACCTCCCGCACGAGGTCGTAAGAAAACTTGTCGTGCCCGGCCTCGACCGGCGTGTGCGTCGTGAATACGCAGAGGTTCTTGACGCGCTCTATGTCCCAGACCTCGCGCTCGTCCCAGACCGCCTCTATGTCGCGCTTGTATCTCTGCAGGAGTTCGAGCGTAAGGAGCGCCGCGTGTCCTTCGTTCATGTGGTATTTCTTTATCCTGAAGCCGAGGGCCCGGAGCATCAGAACGCCGCCCAGGCCGAGCACAACCTCCTGCTTGAGCCTGTAGCGGTCGTCGCCGCCGTAAAGGTGGTCGGTTATGGCCCTGTCCTCGGGGGTGTTCTCCGGGAGGTCGGTATCGAGGAAGAAGATCGGCACATTCCACTTGGTGACCAGGCTCCTTATGGAGTAGACCCAGGCCTGGACAGCGACCTCCCTCCCTTCTATCGTGACCCGTATCCTCTGGGGCAGGAGCTGCATGTGCTCCGCCGGGCTCCATTTTTCCGGTTGCTCCGTCTGCCTTCCGTCTTTATCAAGCTCCTGCCTGAAATACCCCTTCCGGTGTATGAGCGTCACAGCCACCATGGGAAGGTTGAGGTCTGCCGCCGATTTTATGGTGTCTCCGGCAAGCACCCCGAGGCCGCCGCTATAGGTGGGTATCTCGTTTCTGAAGCCCACCTCCATTGAGAAATAGGCTATCTTGGATTCTGCCGTAAGCTCTTCAAGCAATGACATGGGTTCCCCTGAGAAACGGAATTATTTTTTAAAAACGAGCTTTACCATCCGCAGGCGGAATAAACCTTTTTAATTTTTTTATTCCGGTGGCCGATATTATGGAGATACGGACGATTTATTTATTTAAATCCATGATTGACCGCAATTATACACCAGGGCCTTCATTTATTACAGCTTTTCCGGGCCCCGTTCGTCCTGTCCCGCTCTTGAAGGAGAGCGGTCTTGTGATATAATGCGGCGGTGGAGGTGCCAGATGGCTTCGATTAAAAGGAGCCTTCATATACCGGCCCTGGTTTCCGCGCTCTCGCTCCAGCTCTTTTTAACCGGACCCGCTCACGCTTTTTTTATAAAAACCAGCCAGGTAACGGCCCCGGAGGCCGCCCAATCCCTGTATCGCAATGCCGGGCCCGAGCCGCTTTTCAGGTTCGCGCAGAGGATGAAGGACGAGGGAAACAGGGCCGAGGCCCTGAGGTCCTTTGCGGAGGTCCGAAGGCTCTTCCCGGATTCGGCATGGGCCCCGAGGGCGGCATTTCTCCAGGCCCTCCTTGCCCTGGAGGAGGGGGACCCCGGCGCGCTTTCGTATCTTAATGATTCCGCTGGCCTTTCAGGCATTGACGACTATCTCTTATTTTACAGGGCCAGGGCCCTTTCCGCGCAGGGCCTCCATTCGGAGGCTGCCGGCGCCTATGAATCCATTATACTATCCTATCCGTCATCTTTGCTCGCGGAAAAGTCCGGGTATCTTCGCGCCGCGGCCCTTTTCGAGGGTGCGGATTTCCAGAAGTCCGCTGAAGCGTTCGAGAAATTCCTAAAAACGTATCCCGAAAGCCCTCTTTCCGCGGATGCGGCCCTCATGCTTTCCGATTCCCATATAAAATCCGGCGCGCCGGAAAAGGGTGTTGCACGTCTTAAAGGGCTGGCAATCGGGCAGCCCGCGGCCGCCTCAGGCCAAAAGGCCCATAAGAAGCTCGCCCAACTCGAGTCCGACGGGGTGTACAGCGCAAAATTGACTGCCGAGGAAAGGTTCAGGAGGGCAGAGGGGCTTTTAAAGGCAGCCTCATTCGAGGCTGCCATCGGGGAGTATAAAAGCTTGAGCGGCTCGCCCGAATTCAAGGATAAGGCTTCCGTCAAGACCGCGGTCGCGCTCGCGAGGCAGAAGAAGTACGCCCAGGCCGAGAAGCTCCTCAAAGAACATCTTTCAGCCGAGAGGCCGTCTCTGGAGGCGGAAGCGCTCTACTGGTATGCGCTGACCTCGATAAGGCAGGGCAGGGACAGCGGCGCCCTGGAGGCCCTTAAGCGGCTTTCAGTGAAATTCCCCAAAAGCGACGAGCGCGGAAGGGTTCTGATGCTCCTCGCCCGCTTTAAGGAAGAAAAAGACATTGAAGAGGCGGTGAAGCTTTACAAGACGGTAATCTCGGATTTCGCCGGCAGCCCCCTATCGGACGACGCGTTCTGGAACCTTGCGTGGGGCGCGTACGCTTCCGGCAGGCATGAGGTCGCTTACGAAGGCTTTTCGCAATATCTCGCGGCGAAGCCCGGCGGCAGGGACACGACAAGTTCTCGCTACTGGAAGGCCAGGAGCGCAGAGAACCTCGGGAGGGCCGGGGAGGCGGCAGGCGGTTACGAGGAGGTTTGCGCCAAGGCCCCGGATACCTTCTATTGCCTCATGGCCGCATCAAGGGCAAGGGAGCTTGAAAAACAGACTGGAGCGGCCCTGGCCGGGGCGAGGGCGATCCCGGCAAGCGCATTGAATCCAGGCCCGCGGCCTCCCATTGAGAGACTGCAGGGCGAAAGCGTTTTCGCGGGGGAGCCCGGGTACAGGGCTGCCATAGAGCTTCTCGCGCTGGGCTTACGGGAGGAGGCCGCTGACGAGCTTGAGAGGATTGCGTCGCTTCATTCCGGGAAGCGGGCGGACCTTGCCGAGCTCGCAATGCTCCTCTATGAGGCAGAGGACTACTACAGGGCTTTCAGGATATACAGGCTTCACCTCTCGGCGGAAAGGGATTTTAACCACCTCGGGTTCCCGCTCCGGATAGTCGAGTCCGTAAGGGAGAAATCCGGAATCCCGGTCGACCCGTTCCTTGTGGCGGCGGTCGCGCGCGAAGAGAGCCATTTCAACCCCGGCGCGGTCTCGCCCGTTGGCGCGCTCGGGATGATGCAGATAATGCCCTCGACCGGGAAAGGCATAGCAGCGAGGCTCGGAGAAAGCTTCGCGGAGGGGCGCCTTTTCGAGCCGGCCACGAGCATCAGGTTCGGGTCATGGTACCTCGGGCATCTCCTTGAGAGGTTCAACGGCGACTTTGCGCTCGCGATATCGGGCTATAACGCCGGTCCGAATGCGGCAGAGAGATGGGCCAGGACCCTGCCATTCGAGCTCGACGAGTTCGTGGAATCCATTCCCTATAACGAGACAAGGGCCTATTCGAAAAGGGTATTAAGGAGCTATGCCGAGTTCCTGAGGCTTGCAGGGGAGGACCCGGTCGAGCGGATAAGGAGGATTGAACCGTACGGCAAGGCAAAAGACCCGGGCGAGGCCGATGCAAGCGGGATAATGCCGGTTTACTCCTCTACAGGGAGCGGGCCGGGTCGTCGCTCTTTTTTCCCTTTGACCTTGCTTTCCGCACCTTTTCAGCGAGCGATTCCGCTTTTTTGATAAGCTGCTCGTTCCCCGAGAGATTGAAGAAATCGAGGGCCTTTTCCGGCTCGTTCTCCTTCATTGCGGCATACCCGAGCTCATCCGCCCTCTCAGCCACTTTCGCCACCGGCTCACCTTCGCCGGCAAAGGAGTAGAATTCTATGGCGTCGTACAGGTCGTTTACGGAAGTCCTTTTGAGCGCCTCCTCGGCCCTCCGCGTCGCGCGCGAGTAGACCCGCGCCTTGCCGGACTCCCCAAGCAGGGCAGCCCATTTCAGGGCCGATTCGAGGTTCGCGAGGGACTCCCTGCAGTTCCTCGTCCCGGCATACGACCGCTCCTCTTTTGATAGTATGGAATCCAGGTTCGAAGACGAGGTCCCTCTGAGCAAAGCCAGGTGGGCCGGGTCGATGGAATAGCCTGGGGAATTCAGGCGCTCCCTCGATTTGAAGTGCCTGAAGGCCCTATCCGCTGCGCCCAGGTCCGAAAGACCTGATTTCACGGACCTCATGACAAGCGAGTCCGATTCCCTGTAATTATAGGTGGCCTCATACCAGTCGTACGCGCCGGCTGAGCTCTCGATCTCCACTCTCATTCCGCCGGAGGATGCCACGCAAAGCCCCGGAACGGACGGCTCGTACGGGTTCGGCGAAATCAATATGTGCCGCGCCCATCTACGGCAGTCCTCGTCAGGCACCATGGCCAGTATGCTCTTCCCGGAGAAAAATCTCCCGTTTTTTTCAGCTGCCGCCCCCATCCCGGCACCGATGCGCTGAAGGCCTTTTCTGGCCTCAACGCGGTTTCCGCAGAACGAGTCCGCTGCCCTGAAGAAAAGAAGCGCCTCCAGCGTGCGCCCGGCCTTTTCCATATTCAGGCCGTTTTTAAGATAGGAATCGAGCTTATCGACGTCAGCGTGGTTGCACATGGCGTCGCCGTAAGCGTGGCCCGAAAAGGAGAGGACCGTAAAGAGGACGATCATGGACCTTGAAAGGATTCCCATGCGCGAGTCAGCATCCGGGCGGGCCACGTCAAAGGCTGCCCGCTCCCTTTCTCTGGATGATAATGAATACAGGCCGGCGGCCGGCTGCCCGCCTGCCTTTTCGGTTTCAGGTTGGACTGGGACATGCTATCCTTAGCACGACCAGGGCCGCCTGTCAAGACGTAAGCCCAGCCCTGCAGTAGTGCGGCTTTGAGGCAAGGGAATTCCGGTGTACAATCATGTGATGGACCTTTCGCCTGCGCTTATCTTTATAGTTGGACTGTATCTGGCCTCGGCCGGGGCGGGTCTTGCACTCGAATTCCTGAACCTCAAAAGGCTTAACGAGAGGTGGGGCGAGGTGCCGCCCGGCTTCGAGGGGCACATCGACGGGGATTCCCTCGCGCGCTCAAGGGAATACACTATCGAGAACGCAAGGCTCGCGATGGCAGAGAAGCTCGCCGGGTCTATTGCCGCGCTCGTTTTCGTGCTATTCCTCCTCAAGCCCTATGACAGGTGGATAGCGTCCCTCGGGGGCGGCTTCATAGCCTCGGGGGCGGTCTTTTTCATGCTCCTTCTATTTGCGGAGGCGCTCGTCAGCGCGCCGCTCGCCTTCTGGCGCGTTTTCAGGATAGAGAGGAAGTTCGGGTTCAGCGCAATGACTCCTGGCCTATGGGCCGCCGACCTGGCCAAGTCCATTGCCATCTCGTCGGCACTGGCCTTTTTCTTCATATGCGCCGCGCTCTGGATAGTCTCCCTTAGTCCGGGGCTATGGTGGTTTTGGATATGGGTCCTTTTCCTCGGGTTTACGATATTCATGATGTACGTCTCGCCGCACCTGATAGAGCCGCTTTTCAACAGGTTCGACGAGGTCGAGGACCCGGGCCTCAGGGACGGCATAAGGGAGGCCCTTCAAAAAGCCGGCATACGGGCAGGCAAGGTCCTCAAGGTGGACGCATCGAGGCGCACCTCGCATACGAACGCCTATTTCACCGGGATAGGGAGCGTAAAGAGGATAGTGCTCTATGATACTCTTCTAAAAAAGCTCGGCACGGAGGAGATAATCTCGGTCCTTGCCCACGAGGCCGGGCACTGGAGGGGACGCCATCTCCTGAAGGGCCTGATGGCGGCGGCGCTCATCGGTTTTGCGGCGCTTTATATCTCGCACAGGGTAATTGAAACCGGACTTCTCGCAAGGGCCCTCGGCTTCGAGGGCGCCTCGTTTTACGCGCACATCGTGCTACTGGGCCTTCTCGCCTCCATAGCCGCCTTCTATTTTATTCCCATTTTCGCATGGCTTTCCAGACGGCGAGAGAGAGGGGCTGACCGGTTCGCAGCCGAGATAACCGGCGACCCGTCCTCGATGGCGTCGGCGCTCATAAAGCTATCCAGGGACAACCTCTCGAACCTGCACCCGCACCCGCTTTATGCCGCGTTCCACTACTCGCACCCGCCTGTGGCAGAGCGGGTGTGGGAATTGAGGAAGATGGGAGAGGGAGCCTGATCCTCATAGTCATGGGAGCGAAAGGCCCTAAAGCAGGCGGCTTTCGGGTTTGAGCAAAAAACCTTTTCCGCGCTTCCGCGCGGTTTTTGAGGGTAAGACTCGCTTGCTCGCCCCCTCCCCCACCCCGTGAACGGGCCCCTAAAGTCGCTTCGCTCCTGGCTTCCCCGGCCCGTTCACGCTCTTCCTCCCTTATGCTACGCTCGCCTTACCCTCCGAGGTTTGTTAAAGACAAAAAACTCACAGCACTTTTGTTTTTGCATTTAAAACAATCCAGGCATAAGGCTTAAGCGAATAGGGATGGAGGAGGGGCGGGCGAGGCGGGGCAGCAGGAGCGAGGCCAAAGGCCGAGCGACTTAAGGGCCGAGCCCGGAGGATGGAGGCGGGTAGTGAGGAGCCTTA
Organism: Deltaproteobacteria bacterium; assembly: GCA_015075075.1. GTDB lineage: Bacteria > Desulfobacterota > GWC2-55-46 > GWC2-55-46 > GWC2-55-46 > UBA5799. The sequence continues at coordinate 62,929 of JABTVA010000013.1, forward strand.
TGCCGAAAAGCGCGGCAACGCGTGAATAGGTCTTTTCGAGAGAGACTTTGATTCAAACCCCAAAAGGGCGTGGTTAACTTTCAGCACGCCGCCTCATGTGTGTCGAGCAGGAGCTTGAGGAACACCTTTACCTCGTCCTGCGCGATGAGGTGGAAGGCGGCCTCGTCTGCCTCGGAGCCTACATGCACCGAAAGCCCCGTCGGGCCGAGCGCCCTGTAGGCGTCCTTGTCGGTCTCGTCGTCGCCGATAAAAACGGGCGTCGTGCCCCTGAAGCGGTTCCTTTCGAGCATCCAGAGTATTGCCCGGCCCTTGTCCCAGTTGACGCAGGCTCTTATCTCGAAGGCCCTCTTGCTCTCAGCGAGCCGGACCCGGCCCCGCGAAAGGGCTGGAGCTACGGCCTTGTCGAAACCCTCCTTGAAAAGGGGGAACTGCCGCGAGCCGAGGAGCCTGTAATGGACGGTGTGCGAAACACCCTTGTTCTCGAATATCACGCCCTTGAACCTCTCCTGAAGCTCCGAGAGAGCGGGCACGAGCCCTTCGAGCTCCTCTCTCGCAGCGCGTCCTATGTCGTATGTCATGGTGAAATCTGGAGCAACGGCCTCAAGGCCGTGGTTCCCGGCGTACGCGAGCCCGTCGATGCCGACGAGGGACGTTATATCAGCAAGGCCCCTGCCCGAGACTATCGCCACGGGCATGGAGACGGCGAGCATCCTGACGAGCTCCTTCATCTGGAAGGAGAGGCGCGCGTCCTCGGGCCTGCCGGCCACGGGGGTAAGCGTGACGTCATAGTCGAGGAAAAGGGAGATGTCCCTATCTTTTAAGCACGACCGCGCTTCCTCCATTGATTTCAGAAGGTATCTGCTCATCCCGTATCCTTTTCATCGCCGAAAAGATGTCTTCCACCCAGCGGTATATGTCGTGCTTTCTCACGTGAGCCCTGGCCTGCAAGAGCTTCCTTTTCCTGTCTTCAGGGTCGGTCTCCAGGGCGGCTTTCATCGCGTCAACGCAGGCCTCGGTGTCATAGGGGTTTATGACGGTCACGCCGGGGATCTCCTCGGATGCGCCGGCGAACTCGCTTATGAGGATGCTCCCGGAGAGGTCGAGCTGGGAGGCGAGGAACTCCTTGGCCACGAGGTTCATGCCGTCGTATACAGAGCTTATGACCCCGAGGTCGGCCCTCCTGTAAAGGGCGGCAAGCTCGGTGTGCGAGAGGTTCGAGGTGATGTACTCGACGGGTCTCCAGCCCCCGCTTCCGAACCGCCTGTTTATGGATTCCACCTTGCGCTCGACCCGCTCCATGTAGCTTAAGAAGGGCTCGACCTTCCGGGTCGGGACCGCGACCTTTATGAGCGTGAATTTTCTCCTGTACCTGGGGTATTTGGTGAAGAAGAGCTCTACCGCCTCAAGGCACTTGATTACGCCCTTTGTGTAGTCGAGCCTGTTTACGCTCAGGCCCAGCTTGAGATGCCCGAGATCCCGCTTCCTTAAAAACTTCGTTATGAAGGATTCTGCCTCGGGAGAAGCGGCCGCGGCCTCGAACCAGCCGAAGTCCACGCTAATGGGGAAGGTCCGGAGGCGCGTAAGCCGTCCCTTATGCCTTATGGCGCCTTCGACCGGGTCTACCTCGGCGCCCAGCTCCCTTTCCGCGCAGGTCACGAAGTTCTGCATGAAGCTCGGGAGCTGGAAGCCCAGGAGGTCGTTCGCGAGGAGCCCTTCGAGTATCTCCTTTTTCTGCGGGCATATCCTGAAGACCCCGTGAGGCGGCCAGGGTATGTGCCAGAAGAGCGAGACGAAGGCCTCGGGCCTGAGCGCCCGTATCCCCGCCGCGGCGAGCGCCAGGTGGTAGTCCTGCAGCCATATTATCGAATCTTCCCCGGCCTCCTCGGCAACGGCCTTCGCGAAAAGACTGTTGACCCTCGAATAGCTCCGCCAGTACGAGCGGGTGAGGTAAATCCTGTCGAGAGTTATATGGCAGAGCGGCCAAAGGAACCGGTTGGAGTATCCGTTATAGTAGCCTTCGATGTCGCTTGAGCTAAGGGGAACGAGGCGGAGGGTGTAGGATGGGGAGTCCGGCGGCACCTTGACCCTTAGCGGACCGTCCCTCTTGTCGCCTTTTGGGCTTGAGGCTATCCAGACGCCCCTTGTGGCCTGCATCAGCGGGTCGAGCGCGGAGACCAGCCCGCCGACTGTCTTCTGGAAACCGCCCTTATTAAGGCTGTAAGGCTCCCGGTTGGATACGATGATTATTTTTTTGTCAACGAGTCCTTCCATAAGTAAGCTTCTTTTTTTCCTGCCCGCGATGAGAACAGGCCAGCGTCTATTTTAGCGGTTAAGAGCAGGAATGCAACCCTTAATGTGCTTTATGAAGCGAAAACAGGAGGTTGGGAGGGGACTCGGACGGGGTGAAGCCTCAGATATAGATTACCTTCTCGTCCCTTCTTTCAAGGGCTGTCCATATCCCGAGGTAGTTTCTGATATTGCGGGTCGTAAGGAAGTTCCTCCTTATATGCTCCCTCCCAGCCTCGCCCATCTTCGCCGCCCTTTCCGGATTTTCAAGCAGCTGCCGTATCCTGTATGCGGTCCCTTCCACCGAATGGACCAGGAACCCCGTGACGCCTTCGATGACCTGGAGCGGTATGCCGCCCGCGTCCCCGGCTATCACCGGCTTTTTCTTCCAGAGCGCCTCGGCGACGACCAGGCCGAAGCCCTCCCGGGTCGATTTCTGAAGGACTATGTCGGCCCCCCTCTGGAGCGCGTTCACCTCCCGGTCGCTGAAGGGCGGCAGAAGGAGTATGTGTATGTCCGGGTCGCCTGCCGCCTTTTCCTCGACCTCGGCCAGGACTTTCTCGCCCTCTGGGTCGTCCGTAGCGGTCCCTCCGGCCAGGACCAGCCTGCAGTCGTGGTATTTTTTCGCGAGCTTATAAGCCTCTATTACGCCCAGCGGGTCCTTGAACGGGTCGAACCTCGAGACCTGGAGGAGCACAGGCTTGTCGAGCGGCACCCCGAGCCGTCCGTAAATGCCCCGCACCTCCTCGTCCTCGAGGTGGATGTTCTTCTCGGCGAGGGGGTCTATCGTCGGCTGTATGAGGAACTGGTGGATGGGGAGCGACTGGGCGAAGTTCGCGACCGAGAATATCGACCCGTCGAATTTTTCGACTATGTCCTTCAACTGGTGCCAGGCCGCCCTGTCGGGAGAGGAGATGTCGATATGGCACCTCCATATCCAGGTGCCCCTTTTTTTGTGGTCGATGAACATGGCGGGCTGGGGGTCGTGGATTACGACGAAGTCAGCGTCAAGGTCTATCCTTTCCGCGTTCTCCCTGTTCACCCGGGCGTATTCCTCCCACATCTCCCTGGAGAGGGGCCTCCCTCTGCCCTGCAGGGAGTTGTGTATGTTCTTCGTGACCTCGAAGAAGGGCCGGTCGGCCTGCATGACCTCCCACCTTACGTCCAGGCCGATGTCCTTGAAAAGCGGCACCATCCTGGTGAGGAGCTCCGCAACCCCGCCCCCGGCCGCGGTCGAGTTCACGTGGAGCATCTTCCTGCCCGAGAGGACAGAGGCCATCCGCTCTATCGCGCGGAGGTCACCGGGCTCGGCTATGCCTTCGTAGTCCTTGAGGCTCACAGCGCCTCCTCGATAAGCGCGGCTATCTTGTCCCGGAGCACCTCCGTCGAATACATGTACGGGTCGAGCGATTTTATCCTTGCCGCTATGCCAGGGCGGTTGAGCGAGGTGGAAAGGTATTCGCTGAAGTCGTCCGTCGGCCTGCCGAGCCTGAGCCTTGCCTCGTAGAAATGGAAATATATGCTCGAGAAGTCGACCTCCCGGAGCTTCTGCAGGAAGTCATGGAGCTGGGGCCCGGACTCCATGGAGGTCGGCAGCACTATGGTTATCCCTTCGTTGAACATGAACTCCCTGCCGGGCAGGACAGGCCTCGGCGGCGGGTAATTGCCGAGGTACTCGTGTATTATCCTCATGAGCTCGGAGCGCAGGTCCTCTATTTTCGCGAACTCGAACGGGTTCACGTTCGCAAGCGCCTCAGCCAGGAGCGGCTCGCCGAGCGATTCCGAGACCCAGACCGCGAAGTCGTTCGGGAACTCGGGCTCGACCGCGTGGGGCTTCAGGAAGTACTGGTGCATGTGGTGGAAGATGGACTCGCGGCTTACGTTTTTCATTATGTCCAGGAGGTCGAGGATATCGGCGGCCTTGCGGCCGGTAAGGGTCGTGAGCGCGAAGCACTCGTAGAACCTGAATGTCCTCTCCTCTGCCATTTGTGTCCACCTGTTATGCGGGTGTAAGACGGCCTTTTATCTGACCGTAACAGAGCGATAGCCCCCTGTCAAGGAGAAGCGGGCCTGCCGCCGGAGGCAAAAAATACCTGAAACCTGCCGATTGCACGGATCCAGGCTATAATACCTCGTTGGGAATCGCATACCGGCGCCGTTTAATAAAGGCAATGCACGCCATGCGGCGTAAATCTTCCATTTAGGCCGGCCGCAATAAAATATTTAAAAGCTCAACGAGACTTGTTATATTTGGGAAGGCTCGAAGCGCGCGCGGGAGGTGAAGAGAATGGGGAACAGGGACTCCGGTATCGACTTCGTCGGGCAGGTGCCCTGGGGCACTCATCTTTGCCAGTTCTACGGCACTGAAAACGACCACATGGATATGGCCGTCCCTTTCTTGGCCGCGGGCCTCAAATCGAACGAGCGCTGCGTCTTCATAACCTCCGGAAGAGAGCAGAAGGAACGTGCGCTGAAGGCGCTCGGGGGCGCGGTCCCCGAGCTCGAAAAGCGCATATCAGGGCGTCAGATCGAGTTCCTGTGCCATGAAGAATGGTACTTGAGCGGGGGCTCCTTTCAGCCCGAGAATGTCCTTCGGGGCTGGACCGAGATGCACGACAGGGCATTGAAGGCCGGGTTCGAGGGGCTGAGGGTGGTCGGCAATACATTGTGGCTCGAAAAGAAGCTATGGAAGAGCTTCATGGAATACGAAGAGGCGGTCAACAGCGTAATAAGTAAGCTCAACATGCTCGCCCTCTGCACCTACCCGGTCGCAGGGTGCGGGGCCGCGGAGCTGCTTGAAGCGGCCGCGAGCCACAGGCCGGCCATAATAAAGTGCAACGGGCAATGGAAGTCGATAGAGGGCTTCGGGCATAAGGCCTCCGAGAGCGCCCTCAAGGAAAGCGAGCGCCGGTACAGGCTCCTTACGGAGTTCACCTCCGATATCGTCTTCAGGATGTCCATAAGGCCGGACGGCGGGCTGGACCTCGAGTGGATAACCGAGGCCTTTGAGAACGTCTCGGGGTACGGCAACTGGGAGATATCCTCCTCCGAAAGCTTCGAAAAGCTCATTCACCCGGAGGATGCTCGGGAGTACCGGGACATGCTCGCGTCGGTATTGTCCGGCAGGCAGTCGGATTCCGAGGTCAGGTACATTTCCAGGGCCTCTGAGGTGCGCTGGCTCAAGCTCTATGCCCTGCCTGAATACTACGAGGGGACCAGGATAATAAGGGGGGTAATCGGGCGCGGCAAGGACATAACCCGGAGAAAAAGGGCGGAGGAGAGGCTGAGGGACTCCGAAAGGAAGCACAGGGGGCTCTTCGAGTCCATAAGCGAAGGGATACTGGAGACCGCGCTTGACGGCGCGGTCATCGACTGCAACCAGGCCTGCCTGGACATGCTCGGCTATACGAGGGACGAGCTTAAGACGCTCTCGATTTCCGAAATCGCCGGGCCGCCGAAAGGGCGGGCGTCGGATGAAAACCCGTCCGGCGAGCGCGAGTACGAATGCGAGTGCCTCAGGAAAGACGGCTCAACCGTCCCGGTCTGCCAGAGGACCATGCCGATAAGGGACGCGTCAGGCGCCGTAGTCGGCGCGTGGCGGGTGCTCAAGGACCTTTCTCCCCTCAAGGAGGCCGGCAGGGAGCTCGATGCCAGGGTGGAGGAGGGGACCCGTGAGCTTAAGCAGCTGGTCTCAAGGCACAGGGCGAGCGAGGAGCGCTTCAGGGCCCTGGTCGAGACGACGAGCGACTGGGTCTGGGAGATAGACTCCGAGGGCGTGTACACATACGTGAGCCCGAAGGTCCTGGAGGTCCTGGGCTACAGGACGGAGGAGGTGGTCGGGAGAAACAGGTTCGATTTCATGGTCCCGGACGAGGCGCAATGCACGAGGGCCGCCTTCGGCGAAATAGCCGCGGTCAGAAAGCCCTTTTCGCTCGTCGAGATCCGGAAGTTAAGGAAAGACGGAAGGATTGTCATCATCGAGACGAGCGGCGCGCCCATACTGGACCCCAACGGGAGCCTCCTCGGCTACAGGGGCGTCGACAGGGACATAACCGCAAGGAAGGTCGAGGAAGAGGAGCGGGGCAGGATACAGGACCAGCTCATCCAATCCCAGAAGATGGAGGCCATTGGCGCCCTTGCCGGAGGCATCGCCCACGATTTCAATAACCTGATGGTGGTCATAAGGCTCAACGCCGAGCTTGCCCTTAAGCGAGAGCAGCAGAAAGGCGACATAAGGGCCTTCCTTGAGCAGATAGGCATCGCCTCGGAAAGGGCCGAGAACCTTACGAGGCAGCTCCTCATATTCAGCCGAAAGCAGCCCACACAGATGAGGTCCCTGAACCTCAACGCCAAGGTCGACAACATGCTCAAGATACTTAAGCGCCTCATAGGCGAGAATATCCGCATAAAGACCTTCTTCGACCCCGGGATAAAGAAGATATGTGCCGACAAGGTCAATATCGAGCAGATCGTAATGAACCTGGTCATAAACGCCCGGGACGCGCTCCCGAGGGGCGGGACCATCACCATAAGGACCGACAACGTCGAGGTCTCAGGGAGCGATTCGGCCCGGACAGCCTCGCTCTCGTCCGGCGCATACGCCAGGCTGACGGTGGAGGACGACGGGGTCGGGATTGAAGGCGGCGTCATAAGGCGCATCTTTGAGCCCTTCTTCACCACCAAGGGGCCGCGCGGCACCGGCCTCGGCCTCGCCGTAGTGCACGGCATAGTGAAAGAGCTCAAGGGCTGGATAGACGTGGAGAGCAAGCCCGGCGCAGGCGCCAGGTTCGAGGTCTACCTGCCGGCCATGGAATGGATCCATGAGGCGGAGACAAGGCGCGTCCCCGAAGGGCCTCTCCTCGGCAAGGGCGAAAGGGTGCTCGTCGTGGAGGACGAAAAGCTCCTCCGTAAAAGCGTTGCCGTGGTGCTTGCCAGAAACGGCTACAGAGTCTTTGAGGCCTCCTCGGCAAAGGAGGCCATCGAGCTCTTCGAGAAGGAGAAGGGCCTGTTCGACCTCGTCTTCAGCGACATGGTCCTGGAGGACAAGGACGGGGTGTGCCTCGTCGACGACCTCCGTGCAAGGAACTCCGCTTTCAAGGCGCTCATCACAAGCGGGTACCTGAACGTGGAGTCGCAGTGGCCGGCCATAAGGGACCGGGGCTTCAACTTCCTCCAGAAGCCTTACGAGGTGACAGACCTCCTGAGGTCGATACGGAACGCGATTGAGAACTGACCCTGCGTTCCCGGGTTTAATCGTCGTCTTCCTGCGGGGATTAATCCCCATTGCAGCCGTCATTGCGGGGAGTGAAACGACGAAGCAATCTCAACGTGACTGATTTCCGAAGGACGGGATTGCCGCGCTCCGCTCGCAATGACGAACGCTTGAATCGGCCAGGGTTTCACAAACGATTCATCCTTGGGCAGGCCGTCATATTTAGCTTGACTTTGATCCAAATAGGACTAAAATCATCCTTAATGTCTTTTATTAAGGAGTAGCCCCATGCTTCAGCTCACCAGGAACGGCGAATACGCGGTCAGGGCCGTCCTTTACCTCTCATCCCAGCCGCCGGGCAAGCCTGTTCTCATAACAGAGATTTCCGAATCGCAGGAGGTGCCCAAGAGCTATCTCTCCAAGATAATGCAGCACCTTGTGCGCGCGGGGCTCGTGAGGTCCCGCCGGGGCATAAACGGCGGCTTCACTCTCGCAAGGCCCGCCGAGACCATAACTCTCAAGGAGACGATCGAGGCGGTCGAGGGGCCCATACACCTGAACATCTGTCTCATCAGGAAAGGCGAGTGCCACAGGGACGACTTCTGCCCGGTCCACCCGGTATGGCAGGAGGCTCAGAGGAGGCTTTCCGAGGTGCTGGACGGAAAGTCGATGGCCGACCTCGTAAGGGACGGCGAGGCCATCAAAAAGCAAATGAAAAAAACCAGAAGAAAACAGAAGTGACGCGCTAATCCAGCCGCCTTTCCGGGCCACGTCCCAATGGCGCACGGCTTAAGCGGGCGTTTTCGTTATCTGCTAAAATGAATCTGTATTCTTCCTGCGTTTCCAGGAGGCCGGATGAAAAAGGGTTTTAGGTACGTTATCATCGGAGGCGGCCTTGCGGGGGCCTCGGCAATAAAGGGAATAAGGGGGCGCGATAAGGAGGGCGAAGTCCTTCTCATCGGCGCCGAGAGCGAGAGGCCCTATGACAGGCCCCCGCTCACCAAAAAGCTCTGGTTCGGCAAAAAAAAGGTCGAGGAGATATACCTTTACGAGCCCGGCTATTACGGCGAGAACGGCGTTGAGCTGAAGCTCGGGACAAAGGCAGTGAAGCTCGACCCGGTCGGGAAGACCGTAACCGACGACACAGGGGCCGGGTTTTCCTATGAAAAGCTCTTGATAGCGACGGGCGGGACCCCGAGGAAGCTCGACCTGCCCGGAGCGGATATCGACGATATCATCTATTACAGGAACCTCGGCGACTACACCCGTTTGAGGGAGAGGGCCGGGAAGGGAGCCTCCGCTATCGTCGTCGGCGGCGGGTTCATCGGCTCCGAGATAGCCGCCTCGCTCAACATGAACGGGGTGGACGTAACGATGGTCTTCCCTTCGCCCTATATCTGCCACAAGGTATTCCCGGAGGGGCTTGGAAGGGCTCTTCAGGCTGAATTCGGGAAAAGGGGGATAAAGGTATTCGCGAGCGAATCCCCGACCTCCTTTGCCGGATCAGGCGGCAAGCTGGTCGCAAGGACGACCGGCGAGATGGTCTTCCAGGCCGATGTAGTCATAGTGGGCGCCGGGATACTGCCTGCCACGGACCTTGCCAGGGGCGCGGGGCTTAAGGTCGAGGACGGCATAATAGTGGACGAATTCATGAGGACCTCCGGGCCGGACGTATACGCGGCAGGGGACGTGGCCAACTTCCCGTATAAGGAGCTCGGGAAAAGGATGAGGGTGGAGCACTGGGATAACGCCCTCTCGCAGGGGGAACTCGCCGGCGCCAATATGGCGGGAGGAGCCGAGCCGTATTATCATATGCCGTACTTTTTCTCGGACCTCTTTGACTTCGGGTACGAGGCAGTGGGCGAGGTGAGCTCGTCTCTTGAGACCTTTGCCGACTGGCAGGAAGAGAACATGAAAGGGGTCGTATACTACCTGAGGGAAGGCAGGGTCAGGGGGGTAATGCTCTGCAACATCTGGGATAAGGTGGACGAGGCGAGGGAGCTCATAAAGAAAGGTGAGCGGTTTACGTATTCGGACCTGAAGGGAAAAATAAAATAAGAAGGACTTCGTCGGCATCCTGGGACAACAGGGAGGACAAGCCATGAAGCTTTCAGAAGAGAACTGCCGGCCTATTGAAAAGGGGGAGAGGCCACTTTCAGGAAGCGAAGTACAGGAGCTTTCGAGGGAAGTGCCGGGCTGGGCGCAGCGGAACGCGGCAATCGAGAGAGAGTTCAGTTTCAAGGACTTCAGCGAGGCCATGGAGTTCGTGAACACGGTCGCGGGGCTCGCGGCCTCCGAGGACCACCACCCGGACATCTCGATAATGTACAACAAGGTAGGCCTTCGCCTCGAAACGCACAAGATAGGCGGCCTCTCCAGGAACGACTTCATACTGGCGGCCAAGATAGACGAGATGAAGGCGCATTGAGCAGCGACTGCCGGGGCGGTCATTTGAGCGTAGTGGATATGCAGGTGAATCTACTTGAATCTAAGGAAGCGCTGATTAATTCTCGTTTCTGCTGTCATTGCGAGGAGCTTTAGCTCCGAAGCAATCTCAATGTGCTTGATTTATTAGAAGACAAGATTGCTTCGCTACGCTCGCAATGACGGGTAAACGAATTTAGCAGAGCTTCCCCAATCGGAGCGGAATCCGTATGGCCTGGGACCTGAGGGGAAGGAACGCGCTTGTAACAGGCGGGGCAAAGCGCATAGGAAAGGCGATAGCCACAGCCCTTGCCAAAGAGGGCGCAAACATATGCATCCACTACAGCAGCTCAGAGTCCGAGGCAAAAGAGGTAAAGACCGTCCTTGAGTGCCTTGGAGTAAAATCCTGGCTCTTGCAGGCCGATTTCGATAAAAACGGGTATGAGGGCCTCATCGAAAGGGCCGCCGAAGAGACGGGCGGCATCGACATCCTCGTAAACAACGCCTCCATCTTCCCGCAATCTACCCTTCGGGACATGACCCTCGAAGGGCTCTCGTCAAATATACGCGTAAACGCCTGGGCGCCCTTTGTGCTCATGCGCGACCTCGCGAGGATTTCGGAAAGCGCCAAGGTGGTGAACCTCCTTGATTCGAGGCTTTCGGGCTACGACTGGACCCATGCTGAGTACATACTGAGTAAGCACCTCCTTGCCGTGGTAACGAAGATGGCGGCCGTCGAGTACGCCCCCGGGCTCGCAATAAACGCGGTCTCTCCGGGGCTCATACTGCCGCCGCCCGGAAAGGGCATGGAATATATCGAGAGGCTCAAAAAGACCGTGCCGCTCAAAAAGCGCGGGAGCCCCGAGGAGATAGCGGCGGCGGCCATCTACCTGCTTAAATCCGAGTTCCTGGCCGGAGAGGTCATATACGTGGACGGAGGGAGGCACCTTATTGAGTACGACAGGGGACCGCATCCTGATTGAAGGGCTTTCGGCCCGCTGCATTATCGGAGTAAACCATGACGAGCGGAAGGAGAAGCAGGACGTCTTGATAGACATAGACCTCCATGCCGACCTCCGCGCCCCCGGGCGTTCCGACGACATCAACGACGCCGTCAACTACAGGGACATCAAGAAAAAGGTGCTCGGGCTTATAGAGTCGTCGAGTTTCCATCTCATCGAGGCGCTGGCAGAGGCCATAGCAAGGGTCTGCCTCGAGCACCCGTCCGTTCAAAGGGTAAGGGTGTGGGTGGATAAGCCTTCTGCCCTGAGGTTCGCAAGGACCGTCGGCGTCGAGATAACAAGGGGGCGTTAGTGCCCGCGGCCTTCGTCGGCATCGGCTCTAACCTAAGGCCCGAGGAGAACCTCGGGAAGGCCTTGCGGCTCCTTTCAGGAGAAGGGCTTTTTGCCCTCTCGACCATCTACCGGACCGAGCCCCTTGAAAGGCCCGGGCAGCCCCTATTCCTTAACTGTGTTGCCGGGCTCAAGACGGAAAGGCCGCCCGTTGAGCTAAAGGCCGCGCTCAGGGATATCGAGGCCTCGCTTGGCCGGGTGCGCACGGATGACAGGCACGCACCGAGGCCCATCGACCTCGACCTCATCTCATATGGCGATGCAAGGCTTGAAGAAGACGGCCTCGTCCTCCCGGACCCTGAGATAGAGACCCGCCCGTTCATCGCAATCCCGTTATTTGAGATCGCCCCTGACGCCTTGACCCCCTCGGGCGCGCCGCTTGAGGAGGTAGTAAGGAGCCTCCCCGCAATTTACATGGAGCCGCTCACAGAGCTTTCAAAAAGGATCAGGAAAGAGATTTTCAAATGAAAGTAGTACTGGCGTGAGACCGGTTTGGGTGGGCATTTCAAATCGAAATCAGACGTATTTATACCATCTGCCATTAGTTACTTTTTTTTCGGATATTATATTTGGCCTCTGGCTCATGCACCTCAGGAAATTTATCCATCCATGATAGGTCTCTGCCGATAACCAATTCCTCCATCATTGCGTGATGCGTATTTGTCATGGGTATAAGGCGCATCTCGAATTTATGGCTTCGCGCCATATCTTTTACTTCCTCCGCATTGTCATAGGTCATTAGAAATTGGCCCTTTAATTTGTCGCATATGCTAAAGAGACGCTCGTGTTCGAGTTCGTAATGTTTATATAGACGCTTACCGGCCTTTTTGCCGCCAGCGGTATATGGCGGGTCAATGAAGTAGACCGCATCGCGCTTAGAAGCAAAATCCAGCATTATTCCCAGGCCGTTTTCACATTTGAATTCGATTCTGGAAGCGATATTGTTCAGATTAAGAAGCCGTTTGGCGATGGTTTTCGGATACCAGCGCGAGCGTATGCCTTTACCATTCTCTCCATATTTCAGAAGACCCGCACCCTCGGCAAGTATTCCTCCGTGGAAAGTCCTGTTTTTGAGAATTGTCTGGAATGCCTTCTCTTTTTTTGTTTTTGGATTTTTTTTGAGTTCACTTATGACATTTTCCTTGGTTAAATCAAAAGATAGTACGCGACTCGCCAGCCATTCAGCGTCGCCTTGTACAACGGATTCCCAAACTGCGGCAATATCGTCGTCTAATTCCACCATTACCGCCTTTTGAATTAAATTTTCAAAGAGGGCTGTAAGACTTATAATGCCCCCCCCGACAAAGGGTTCTATTAGAGTTTTGGGCTTTGGAGATAATTGTGCCATCCAGCATCTAAAAGTTGGCACGAACCAGGTCTTTCCGCCGGGATAGCGAAAGGGGCTATGTTGAGGAACCGAAGCCACATTGACGGGTTTCGCTAAAGCTGCCCTATCGTAAAATTCAGGGAACAATGCGGTTTGCTTAGGCATGTTCATTCAGAAAGGCCTCTCGATTGTTTGGTTTATCGGAGGAGTTTCAAGTTGCTCATCGAGTTTTTCCTGGAGCAGTTTTATAAAATCAGCTACTTTCCCGGGCATAGGCGTGGTAATAGAAAGCAGGGCCGGCTCAAATTCGGTGAAGCACTCATCAACCTTTTTTAAGGAATATCTTCCAATCTTTTCGCCTTTCTCTCTGACCATTTCCAGATCATAGACAAGCCATGCTATGTCCGCCTTTGATTTTGGCGCTTGCTTCAATTTTGGCAGGGTCGCAAAAAAACTTTTACTCAAAGCAACGACCATCTTTTTCTTCCAACTACGCAGAATTCCTCCTTTGAAAAGAAGTTGCGGCGCAAGCCTTTTGCGCGAGGACGAAAGGTAATCTGGCCTGGGGTAGTTCGGCTCCCTGGTCCAATCCATTGATGCTCGACCTTTTTGGTCTTTCATGTAGTATTCAAACGGTTCTCGTACATTCCCTGATATATAGACGGCCTGAATTTCCAGGGACCCAAAATCGTATATCTTGCCGTTATCATCATACGCAGCAAGCACTACATCTATATTGCCAGCAGACTTCCCGTTCGAATCGTTTAATCGAACCTCGGTAAGTGAGCTCCAATTTGCTCTATCATTGAAAAAGAAGGATGCCGCATCGTCAGCTATAATCCAATTTTCGCGAAAACGAATGGGGCA
>JABTVA010000014.1 GCA_015075075.1 Deltaproteobacteria bacterium
CGCCTTCTCGTCCGTGAGCTCGTGTTCATGGAGCCAGTCCCCCTCGGACCTTGCCGCCTTCTTGAGCTTCTCTATGAGGTCCTTGCGGACTGCCTTCTTGTCGAAGGGCATCCTGTTGGTCCTTCTCGCCTTTATCGAGTTGAAAAGCCTTCCCTCCTCGTCTGAGGGCGCTTTCCTGCCCCGGACCGATACCCTTGCGAGTAGGTCAGGCGAGCCTTCTTCCGGGAGGAGAGCGACGGAGACGTCAAGCCCGAAATGCCTGGCTGCTATGAAGAGGTTAAAGAGGGCCGCGCCGCAGCTTATGGTAAGCGACCTGTCGTCAGGGTCTGCTATGGGCAGGGCGCGCGTCCTGTCAGCGATGAGTTCCACCCCGGCATCCCCGACGCGGAAGAGCCAGGGCTGGGTATTGTGGCTCGAGGGCGCGAGAACGGCGTAGTTCACGAGAAAGGAGAGCTTCTCCTTCGTCGTCCCGTCTGAGGGGAAATCCCCCTCGGATATCTCCCAGGCGTCGATTACGTCGTCCGTTCCGCTCATCTGTCTTTCCCTGGCGTTTTATGATGTGAGCTTGAGCCCGGCTATGCCTATGACTATCAGGCCGATGCATACGAGCCGGAGCGCCTCCCTCGGCTCGCCGAAGAGCGTCATGCCTACTACCACGGTCCCGACAGCGCCTATGCCGGTCCATACGGCGTAGGCCGTGCCCATCGGTATGGTCTTCAATGCAAGGGCCATGCAGCCCATGCTGAGGCTGATGGCGGCTATGGTAGCTATGGTCGGGACGGGCCTGGTGAAGCCCTGCGAGAGCTTGAGCTCCACCGCCCAGACAATCTCGAAGAACCCGGCAAGGAGAAGGAAGAACCAGGACGTCACCTTCCGGTCCTCCTTTTTTTCATCGGAAATGGCGACTCCGCCGGACGGGTTATCCGTTTCGGGTCGAAAAGACGGTCCCATTCCGGCCCGGTGAGTACGCCTTTTCCCAGCGCCGTCTCTTTTATGCTCTTTCCCGTTTTCGCGGATTCCTTGACCACCTCGGCTGCCCTCTCGTATCCTATGATGGTATTGAGCGCGGTCGCCAGCCCCGCGGAGGCCTCGAAATACCGCCTGCAGCGCACGGAATCGGCCTTTATGCCCTTTACGCACCGCCCGGAAAAGGCGAGGCATGCGTTTGAGAGAATGTCTATGGAGTGCAGGAGGTTATGGCCTATGACGGGGAGCATGACGTTAAGCTCCAGCTGGCCCGCCTGTGTTGCGGCGGCTATGGCGGCGTCAGCGCCGATTACCTGGAAGCCGACCATGTCCGCCATCTCGGCCATCACGGGATTGACCTTTCCTGGCATTATCGACGACCCGGGCTGAACCGGCGGAAGCATTATCTCCGAAAGCCCTGTCATGGGCCCGGAAGAGAGGAGTCGGAGGTCGTTCGCTATCCGTATGAGGTCGAGGGCGGCGTCCCTGAGCGCGCCGGAAAAGGAAGAGAAGTCGGTTGAGCTGCTTAGCGCCTCAAAGGGGTCTTCCGCCTTCCTTAGCCCCTTTATCCCGCCCGCCTTCGAGAGCTCGCGGAGGGCCGCGTCCCTGTAGCCGGGGTGAGTGTTTATGCCGGTCCCCACGGCGGTACCGCCAAGCCCTATCCTCTTAAGCCCTTCCCTTGCCCGCTCTACCCTCTTTATAGAGCTTTTCACGGCTGAAGCCCAGGAGCCGAACTCCTGCCCGAGAGTGATGGGCACCGCGTCCTGCAGGTGCGTCCTGCCGGATTTGATTACATCTTTAAACTCGCGAGACTTTGCCCTTAGCGCGGCCTCAAGGCCGCCGAGGGCGTCAATGAGCCTGTCGGATTCCGAAATGGCCGCTATCCGGAGGGCCGTGGGCATCGTGTCGTTCGTGGACTGGCCCATGTTCACATGGTCGTTCGGATGGACGAGCCTGTAGTCGCCTTTTTTTCCGCCAAGGATCTCTATGGCCCTGTTCGCTATGACCTCGTTGGCATTCATGTTATGCGAGGTCCCGGCCCCTGCCTGGAAGACGTCCACTATGAACTCGCTATCGAGCCTGCCATCGATTACCTCATCCGCGGCCTCTGATATCGCCTTGGCAATCCTTTTTTCGAGGAGGCCGAGGGAGGAGTTCGCCCTGCATGCGGCAAGCTTGACGATTCCGGTAGCCCTTATGAGGGCGCGGGGAGGCCTCAAGCCGCTTATACGGAAGTTCTCCGAGGCGCGTAGCGTCTGTATGCCGTAGTAGGCGCCCCGGGGCACTTCCCTTTCCCCGAGCGAGTCCCTCTCCAGCCTGAAAGTCCGTATTCTCCGCATCCGGGTCAGTCCTTGATTATCTTAAGGTCCGGCCCGAGCGGCAGGGTCACGTCGATATGGCCGGCGATGGTGTCGGTCTTTTTGCCTTCCACGAGGATCTGGACCTCTTCTATTTCTGGGAAGTTCAGGGCGAGCGTATTGACGACTGAATAGACGGTCTGTATCTCGAATGACGAGCCGCCGGGATGGTTTTCGACGATTTCCTTGCTGAGGTCGACGGTTGCGGTCTTGCCCTCGATTACAATGCCGATGAGTCTCGTACCGCTCGGCAGTGCCGGGGCGAATGAAGCGCTCTCAGGGCCTTCCATGAGCTCGTTGAGCGCGGCCCTGGCCTCTGTGACGAGGGGGCCCGTATCTATGCTCCTCTTCTCGGCCTTGAGGTAAAGCCCTTCCTCGTCGCTGAAATAGAGGTCTATCTCCCGCGTCTCCTTGGCCGGCCTTCCGGAAAGCCAGATGAGGATCAGAACGCCGATGACTACCGTTATAGCGGCGGCGGCGACTACAAGAAGGGTGTTTTTATTGCCTTTATGTCTTCTGGGCATCCTGGGCCTCGGTAAGGACGGCTAGTCCGGCCTCTGAGAGCTTGTCGCCGAAGAACCTTTTGCCGACGACCATGAACCTCTCGGGCGAGTCGGTTACGAAGAACCTGTGTGACGCCGCGCCCACGCAATCGTTCAGCAAGCCTCTTTCCGCAAGCGTCCTCTTTACCTCTGCGGCTGTAGAGGCGGCCGAGTCTATGAGCGCGACCCCGTCGCCCATGACAGAGGCGATGGTCTTTTTAAGGAGCGGATAATGGGTGCAGCCGAGCACCAGTGTGTCTATGGAGGCCTCCTTGAGCCCGGCAAGATAACGCTCCGCTATCTTTACGGTTATCTCGTCCTCGGCCCAGCCCTCCTCAACGAGCGGGACAAAGAGCGGGCAGGCCTTGACGAAGGCCGAAACCCCCGGGTTCTCGGCCTTTATGGCTGAGACGTAGGCGCCGCTTTTTATGGTGCCCTCGGTGCCTATGACACCGACCCTGCCGGTCCGTGTCGCTTGCGCGGCAGCGCGCGCTCCGGGGAGGATAACCCCCAGGACCGGGATGGCAAGCTCCCTTGCAAGGCCCGGCACCGCGAAGGCCGAGGCGGTATTGCAGGCGGCCACCAGCATCTTGATGTCGTGTTTCGCGAGAAAGGCCGCGATCTCGAAGGAGTACCTTTCGATAGTCTCGCGCGACTTGCTGCCGTAAGGCACCCTGGCTGTGTCGCCGAAATAGATGGTGCTCTCGCCGGGAAGGAGCGAGGTTATCTCGCGAAGGACCGTAAGCCCTCCTATTCCTGAGTCGAATACGCCTATCGGGTTGCGTTTCATTATTGGATACGGCCTTCCGGTTCTTTCGGCTTTGAAACCCTGCGTCCTGCTAAGTTTAGGTAATGCGGCCCCCTGTGTCAATTCCAAATTTGGCGGGGTGCCCGGCCTGTACGGCTGGCCTGGTAATGCGGAACCTTGTATATTATATAATATGCAGCTCCCGTTTGAAAGGAGGCCGAGAATAGATTGGAGAACGCCGAGATAGCCAGGGTCTTTTTCGAGATAGCGGACCTCCTTGAGATAAAGGGGGGCGATACCTTCAGGATACGCTCGTACAGGAACGCGGCGATGGTTGTGGAAGGGCTTCCCGAGAGCCTCAAGACCCTTTACGCCGGGGACGGAGAGGACGGCCTTAAGGGGCTCCCGGGCATAGGGGAGAGCACGCGGGGTAAGATTATCGAGCTCCTCACTACCGGCGGGTGCGCGTACCACCGCGAACTCCTCGGAGAGATGCCTCACGGCATGCTCGATATGATAAAGGTATCGGGCCTCGGGCCGAAAAAGGCCGCGGTCCTCCATAAGGAGCTCGGCATAAGCGACCTCGACGGCCTCGAGCGGGCGGCTGAGGCCGGGCTCATACGGGGAATACGCGGATTCGGCGAGGCAACCGAGCGGAAGATAATCCGGGGCATAAGGGAGGTGAAGACCAGGTCCCGGCAGTTCAAGCTCTCGGCGGTCGTTCCTTATGAGCGCTCGTTCACGAGATACATAAGCGAGGTCCCGGGCATCACGGAGATAGCCCCCTCGGGGAGCTACAGGAGGTGGAAGGAGACCGTAGGCGACCTCGACATCCTCGTCACCTGCTCGGACGCGCGCGCCGTGATGGACCACTTTGTCAGGCACCCGGACATAGCCGAGGTTGTATCAAAAGGTGAGACCAAATCGACTGTGGTGCTCGCCTCAGGGCTCCAGGTCGACATAAGGGTGCTCGATAAGCGCTCGTTCGGCTCCGCGCTCCAGTATTTTACAGGCTCAAAGGCGCACAACGTGGCCTTGAGGGAGAGGGCCAGGAGGATGGGCCTCAAGATAAGCGAATACGGGGTCTTCAGGGAAAAAGGCGAGGTATGGGTGGCCGGCGAGAATGAGGAGGACGTGTACGGGGCCGTGGGGCTTCCCTGGATACCGCCGGAGCTACGCGAGAACAGGGGCGAGATAGAGGCGGCGGAGGAGGGGAGCCTCCCGAGGCTTATCGAGAGGGCCGATATTAAGGGCGACCTGCACGTGCATACGAAGGAGAGCGACGGCGCGTACATGCTCGACCAGATGGCAGAGGCCGCTATGAAGATGGGGTACGAGTACATGGCCGTAACCGACCACTCGAAGGCGGTCGGCATAGCGAGGGGGCTCGACGAGGCGCGCCTCAACGCCCAGATAAGGGCGGTGGACGAGTTCAACGACAGGATGAAAAGGCAGAGGAAGAGGTTCAGGGCATTGAAGGCGACCGAAGTGGACATAAAGGCCGACGGCTCGCTCGACCACCCGGAAAGGGCCCTTAAGAAACTCGACTGCGTCGTCGCCTCGGTCCATTCGGGCTTCCGCATGGAGACGAAGGAGATGACGGCCCGCGTCATAAAGGCGGTCCGGACAGGGCTTGTGAACATAATAGGCCATCCGACCGGAAGGCTCATCAACGAGAGGGAGCCGTACCGGATAGACCTTGAGAAGGTCATGGACGAGGCGAAAAGGCACGGGGCCGCCCTGGAGCTTAACGCCTATCCCGACAGGCTCGACCTTAACGACGTGCACTGCCTGCTCGCGAGGCAGAAGGGCGTGATGGTAGCCGTCTCTACCGACTCGCACTCCATACACCATCTGGAGAACATCGCCTACGGCATACACACGGCCAGAAGAGGGTGGCTTGAGAAAAAAGACGTCCTGAACGCGAAGCCCCTTAAAGAGCTTTTGAAAATATTGAAAAGGCGGGGGTGAGCGGATAAGAGACGCGGGCTAAATGGGCTGCGGCGGCACAAGACCTGCCGCGCCAAATCCAGTCATTGCGAAGGACGCCTGCACCGAAGCAATCCCGTCCGCTCAAATGAAAGTTATTGAGACTGCCGCGCAGCTTGCGCGAGACTGTTCAGCCAACTGTGTCACCCGCTGAATGCCGCATAGATTGTATCACACCTCGAATTCGAGTTTAAGCCTGCCCTCGAAGAAGACCGCAAGCTGCGATATCGTAAGGCTCCAGTTCCTCATGGGCTGAGTCCATTTTTTCGAGATGTTCTGGATCGCCATGTAAATAAGCTTCATGAGGGCGGTGTCGCTGGTGAACGCCCCCTTGGTCTTGGTAACCTTGCGGATCTGCCGGTGAAAGCCCTCCACGACGTTGGTCGTGTAGATGATTCTGCGGATGTCTTCGGGGTATTTGAAGTATTGGCTGAGCCGCTCCCAGTTTGTGTTCCAGGACTTTATGACGACAGGGTACTTCTTGCCCCAGGCCTCCCCAAGCTCCTGGAGCTTCTGCTCGGCCAGGGCCTTTGTGGAGGCCCTGTAAACCTCCTTCAAGTCGCGCAGGAAGGCCTTCTGGTCCTTCGAGGCCACATACCGAAGCGAGTTCCGTATTTGATGCACAATGCAGAGCTGGACGTCGGTGGCCGGGAAGATGGTCGTTATGGCCTCGGGGAAGCCCTTCAGGTTGTCTATCGAGGCTATCAGGATATCCTTGACCCCGCGGTTGGAGAGGTCGGTTAAGACCTGGAGCCAGAAGTTCGCGCCCTCAGCCTCTGAGACGTATATGCCAAGAGCCTCCTTAAGCCCCTTCTGGTTGACGCCCAAGATGGTGTAGATGGCCTTGGGGACTACTCTGCCCTCTTCCTTGACCTTGTAGTGCATGGCGTCCATCCAGACCATTGGATAGACGGCATCAAGTGGCCTGCTCCGCCATTCCTCTATGACCGGGATGATTTTGTCGGTTACGCTTGAGATGGTGGCCGGGGAGACTTCTATCCCGTACATCTCCTCGATGTGGCCGGATATGTCGGAGTAGCTCATCCCAAGGCCGTATAGCGAAAGGATCTTTCCCTCAAGGGCCGGGGCCAGGGTCGTCTGGCGCTTCTTTACTATCTCGGGTTCAAAGGTGGAGTTGCGGTCCCTCTGGGCTTCGAGTTCAAAGGCCCCGTGCTCTGATTTCATGGTCTTCGAGGTCTTGCCGTTACGCCTGTTCTTGCCCTCGGCGGGCTCTTCCTCAAGGTGGGCCTCAAGCTCTCCCTGAATGGCGTTCTCAAGGATGCGCTTGATCAATGGGGTCAGCACCCCTTCCTTGCCGGACAGGGGCTTTCCGGACTTGAGCTGCCTTACCGCTTCCTTCTCAAATGCCGCAAAATCAAAATCACTTCCTAAAGCTGCTGACTTCTTCTCCTTCTCCATACCAACCCTCCTGAAGTTTAATAACATTTCCTGTTATTTTCTTCAGCAGGTTTGACACAGTTCAGCTAACAGACCCGCTTGCGCCCCTTCGCGATTACTGTTTAAAGCCTTGAAGAGGGCTTTCAGGCTTCCTTTCTCCTGCCGGCCTCAAGCGGCTCGACCTTAACCTTGATTATGCGGTTCTGCTCGACGTCCACGACCGTAAGCCGCTTGTCATTGTAGATGACGAACTCCCCGCCCCTCGGCACCCTTTGAAGCTTGGCCAGCATGAACCCGGCGAGGGTGTTGTATTCCTCTTCCTCTGCCTCCTCTATCTCGAAACCGAAGTTGGCGAGGTCGCCGATGGAGGCCGATGCGTCTATTATCATCGTGCCGTCCTTGAGCTTCTCTACCGGCCCGCCCGCGCCCACGTCGTACTCGTCCTCTATCTCCCCGACTATCTCCTCCAGGATGTCCTCGATAGTCACTATCCCGTCTATGTCGCCGTGCTCGTCGACGACTATCGCCATGTGAAGTTTCCGCCTCTGGAGCTCCCTTAAGAGCTTGCTGATCATTATGGAGTTGGGTACGAAATAGGGCGTCCTTATGATTGCCTTCAAGTCCAGCGTCCTTCCCTTCTCAAAGGAGCTGAAGACGTCCTTGTTAAAGAGCACCCCGACTATCCTGTCGATGCTGTCGCGGTAGACCGGATAACGCGAGAACCCGGAATCGGATATGAACTTCAGGGCCTCGTCAGGGGGGGTGTTTATCTCGATCCCGCTTATCTTGTGCTTGGGTACCATGACCTCCCTGACGGTCTTGTCCGCGAACTCGAATATGCCGTGGAGGAGCTGGGCCTCGGTCTCCTCGAACACCCCGGTGGCCCGGCCTTCCTTTATAAAGTATTTTATTTCCTCTTCCGAGACAAATACCTTCTGGCCCGTCTCCTTTATCCCCAATATCCTCAGGACCGCGCTCGTCGAGGCGGTGAGGAACCTCACGAAGATATCCGTGATCTTCGATACGGTGTTAAGCGGCCTCGCCGAAAAACAGGCTATCTTCTCGGCGTGCCTCAGGGCGAGGTGCTTGGGCACGAGCTCGCCTATTATGAGGCTCGTATAGGATATCGCGGCCACTACGGAGCCGAGCGCGAGTATGTCCGCGAGCTGCACCGGGATGAACGGGATGGCGTGGAAAAGCGGCTTGATGTGCTCCGAGGCGATAACGCCGCCTATGACCGAGGCGCAGGTGCCGACTACGGTGACGCCTACCTGGACGGTGGCGAGGAACCTGTCAGGGTCCTCCTTCATCTTGCTTACGAGCTCCGCCGAAAGGTTCCCGTCCTTGGCGAGCCTGTCTATTATGCTCCGTTTGGCCGATATTATGGCTATCTCGGCGCTGGCGAAGAACCCGTTGAAAAATATGAGTACCAGTATCAGTATTGCTTCAAAAATGACAACTTCGAACGACACAGAACCTCCTGGTTGGGTGTTGACGAAAGGAGCCGCCGGCAATCATTGAAAGCTGTTTTTATGCCGATAAGCCGGGTTATCCTGGGAACCCAGAGGACTCTTTTTCGCGATTATGGGCCTTGGCAGGATGGGTTCGGTCCAAGGTTTGGTTGAAAACGGCAGGATAACTATGGATTATCCGGGCCATTTAAAAGATTATAACATAACGCTGGGGCAAACTGGAATAAAGACGGAGCGGACCTCTTCGGCCCGGGCCGCGCCTGTTTGTCTGGTTCAGTGCGCCCTCTTTACCTTGAAGGCGTCCAGGCCGGGGAAGACGGCCTCTGTCCCGAGCTCTTCTTCTATGCGGAGCAGCTGGTTGTACTTGGCGGTCCTGTCGGTGCGCGAGGCTGAGCCGGTCTTTATCTGCCCGGCGTTCGTCGCGACGCTTATATCGGCTATGGTCGCGTCCTCGGTCTCCCCGCTCCTGTGGGATATGACCGCCGTGTACCCGGCCCTTACCGCCATCTGCACCGCCTCGAGGGTCTCGGTAAGGGTGCCTATCTGGTTCACCTTGACGAGGATGGAGTTGGCTATGCCCTCGTCTATGCCGCGCCTGAGCCTCGCGACGTTCGTAACGAAAAGGTCGTCTCCCACGAGCTGGACCCTTTCACCGAGCTTCTTCGTAAGTAGCGCCCAGCCCTTCCAGTCGTCCTCCGAAACGCCGTCCTCTATGGATATTACGGGGAAGTCCTTCACAAGCCCTCCGAGGTAGTCCACCATCTCGTCAGCCGAAAGCTCCTGGCCTTCGAGCATGTAGGCCGCGCCCTTGTACATCTCGCTGGAGGCGCAGTCCAGGGCCAGCATTATGTCCTGCCCGGCCCTGTAGCCGGCCTTCTCTATGGCCTGGATAATGACCTCCAGCGCCTCCCTGTTGCTCGAAAGCGCCGGGGCGAAGCCGCCCTCGTCGCCGACAGCCGTTGAAAGCCCCTTTTTCCTGAGTATGGATTTAAGGCTGTGGAATACCTCCACCCCGGCCCTTAAGGCCTCCCTGAAAGAGGTAAAGCCCGCCGGCACGACCATGAACTCCTGTATGTCGAGGTTGTTGTCCGCGTGCGCCCCTCCGTTTATGATGTTCATCATGGGCACCGGAAGGACCCTGGCGTTCGCCCCGCCTATGTACCTGTAGAGGGGGAGCATGGAGGCGGCGGCTGAAGCCTTCGCCACGGCCATTGAGACGCCGAGTATGGCGTTAGCGCCGAGCCTTTTTTTGTTGTCGGTCCCGTCGAGTGCTATGAGGGTCCTGTCTATCAGGGGCTGGTCAGAGGCGTCCAGGCCGCGTATCTCCTTGGATATCTTCTCGTTTACGTTCCTTACGGCCTTGAGTACGCCCTTTCCCATGTATCTCTTCTTGTCGTTGTCCCTGAGCTCCACGGCCTCGAACTTGCCGGTCGAGGCCCCGGACGGGACCGCGGCCCTGCCCTTGTATCCGCCGTCAAGGGTCACCTCGACCTCCACGGTAGGGTTCCCCCTCGAGTCGAGTATCTCCCTCGCGATAACGTCGATTATGTTGGTCATCATCCCTCCAGAGCAATATTTTGGCGCGGCTCTCCGCGCAAATTTTCAAGGCAAAGGCGTTGATACGGACTCCGGGGAGCCCATCCAGGCGTGCCGTAATTATACTTTTAGTTTGAAAAATTGCAAGGCAAATCAGGCCCCGTACGCCTACGGAGCAGGGGAAAACCCTTGCGTACGCAACCATACGGCGATAAGATTGGGTAGCCTTGGTTTAACGAAAACCGCCGTTTTTCAAAGGGTTCATTTAATACCGTGACCACCATACTGATACTCAGCCTTTTCGGCGGCATAGCTCTCCTCCTTTTCGGGATGAGGCTTGCCGGCGACGGGCTGCAGAGGACCGCCGGGGCCAAGCTCAGGGGCTTTCTCCTTACCGCAACCGACAACCGCCTTAAGGGCGTGGGCGTCGGCGCGGCCATAACGGCACTCCTCCAGAGCTCTAGCGCTACCACGGTCATGCTCGTGGGTTTCGTGGGCTCGGGCCTCATGACCCTCGGCCAGACGATGGGCGTTATCCTCGGGGCAGACATCGGGACGACCATAACCGTCCAGGTCATAGCGTTCAAGGTGTACGACTACGCCATAGGCGTAATCGGGCTCGGGGTCGTAATGACCTCGCTCGGCAGGGGGAGGTGGAAGGACATCGGCCAGGCGGTGCTGGGCTTCGGCCTCGTGTTTTTCGCCCTCAAGATACTTATCGAGACCTTCGAGCCGGTGTCCGCAAACCCGCTCTTCAGGGAATTCCTGGTGGGCTTGAGCAGGGACCCCTTTGCCGGGATAATCGTCTCCGCGCTCCTTACCGCCCTTTTCCAGAGCAGCGCCGCTACCCTCGGCATAGCGCTCACAGCCGCGCTCTCCGGGCTTCTTTCACTCGAAGCCGCGGTGCCGATAGTCCTCGGCGCGAACATAGGCACGACCTTCACCGCCGTCATCTCCTCCATAGGGGCGGGTGTGGAGGCAAAAAGGGTCGCGCTCGCGCACACGCTCTTCAAGGCGCTCGGCGTCGTCATAGTCCTCCCTTTCCTCGACTATTTCGCCATGCTCGTCGGGGCCTCGGCTGACGACCCGGCCAGGCAGGTGGCCAACGCGCACACCTTTTTCAATATCGGGATAGCGGCCCTCTTCCTCCCCTTTACGGGCCCGTTCACGAGGCTCGTGACCAGGCTCATGCCTGAGTCCAAGGCCCCGACGAAGTTCGGGGCCAAGTACCTCGACCCCATAGTCCTTTCTTCCCCGACGCTCGCGCTCGTGCAGGCTTCAAGGGAATCCCTTAGGGCCGCCGACATGGTACAGGAGATGCTCGAGAAATCCATAAGGGTCTTCGAGTATGACGACCAGGACCTCCTTGAGGAGATACAGGAGAAGGACGACGACGTCGACCTCCTGGACAGGGAGGTGAAGCTCTTCCTCACCAGGCTTTCAAGGGAGAGCCTCACCGATGAGCAGGCAAAGAGGGAGATCGAGATAATGCTCTTTTCCGACAACATCGAGAACATCGGCGACGTGATTGACAAAAATCTCATGGAGCTTGCGCGGAAGAAGATAAAGGGCGGCCTGTCCTTCTCGGCCGAGGGCATGAGGGAGATAAAGGAGCTCCACAGGAGAGTGGTCGAGGACTTCGAGATGGGGGTCGCCGCCTTTGCCGGGAGCGACCTCGAGCTCGCGAGGAGGCTTATAACGCACAAGCAGAGGCTCTCAGAGCTCGAAAGGGATTTAAGGCAGAACCACATAAACAGGCTCCACAAGGGGTTCAAGGAGTCCATAGACACGAGCGCCATACACCTGGACGTGCTTACGAACCTAAAGCGGATAAATTCCTACATAACAAACGTCGCCTACCCGATACTCGAGCGCGAGAAGGCCTGAGCCTGCCTTGCAATCCGCGCGGTTACGGCTATAATCCAATGAGAACTGAATGAGGCATCCTCTAAATCGTCTTTTCCCGGAGTCTGCGTCATGGCGGGAAAAACGGGAAAATCTCCAATTTTTAGAGGCTGCCGGGTCCCGTGCCTGACGGCGCTCTTTTTGCGCCTCCAAAGCGAGGGCGCCTATGCTTTTTGGACTGCTTGCCGTTTCCATAGCCCTTTTGGCCGGAGACCCGGTCGATGCCGCCCTCGAGAGCTTCAGGCGTCTTGAGGCCTACAGCGTCACTCTCAGGGCCGAGTCCGACAAGACCGAAGTCATAAGGTATTTCTACAGGAAACCCGGCTATATAAGGATGGAATTCGAGGAGCCGCACAGGGGGGCGGTCCTCGTCTACGACCCGGTGGAGAGGGAAGTGGTCCTCCGCCCGTTCAGGTTCCTCCAGTCGTTCAAGATGCGCCTCGACCCCGAAGACAGTCTCATAAGGAGCTCGCGCGGGCACACGGTGGACGAGTCTTCCATCGGGGCGCTCCTCGATAACGTAAGCGAGCTAAGGGAGGACGGAAGCCTCGACGTCCTCCGGGAGGAGGACGCGGACGGAAAAAGCGCCCTGCTCGTCGAGGTCAGGGGCCGGGGCGGCCGCGAGGTGGACGGGGTAAATCTGTACAGGCTCTGGCTCGACCATGAGACCGGGCTCCCGGTCAAGGTCGAGGCCTATGACGCGGGCGGCAGGCTTGTCGAGCGCGTCCGCATGGAAAGTCTCGTAGTCGACCCTGAATTCCCGCCGGATTTCTTCTCTCTGGATTGACCTCTCTGATATGGACGACGGAAGGCGCTGTAGCAGGTGTGAAGTCAAGCGGCTGGACGCGGTTGCCTCATGAAAATGCCACGGAACTAGGGGCGAAGAGAGGCCATGAGCAAGTATTCCATATCCAAAAAGCTCGGTTCGGGTTTCGACCAGGCGGTCGAGAGCGTGCGCGCCGCGCTTGAGATGGACTGCTTCGGCGTCATGGACGAGCTCGACATGGCGGGCCTTTTCAGGCAGAGGCTCGGGAAGGAATTCGGGAAGTACAGGGTCCTCTCCGTCTGCCACGCGCAGCTCGTGCACAAGGCCGTGACGGTCGAGACCGAGGCCGGGCTTCTTCTCCCGTTCCACGTCGTAATATACGAGAACGACGAGGGCGGGGCCACGGTGGCTGCCGTGGACCCTGTCGTCGTCATGTCCATGATAGAGAACCCGGCGCTCGCAATAATCGCAAAGGAGATGCGCGAGAAGCTTGCCAGGATAATAGGCGAGATACGCTGATCCTCCCTTCCGTTTTTCCCCTCTCCCGGTCCTCTTTAGGGTATAATCAATTGCGAATCGAATGCAGGGGAGCGCGTCATGAGGGAATACGACGTTATCGTCGTGGGCTCGGGCCCGGGCGGGCAGAAGGCGGCGCTTCAGGCCGCGAAGCTCGGGAAAAGGGTAGTCATCGTGGAGAGGAGCCAGTATCTCGGCGGGGCCGGGATACACACGGGGACGCTCCCGAGCAAGACCCTCCGGGAGATGGCGCTCCTTTATTCAGGTTTCAGGGAGCGGGCCATATTCGGCCTCCAGCTCATACTGGACAGGGACGTCACCCTTAACGAGATACTCCACCGGAAGACCGAGGTCATACGCCGCCAGCTCGAAGTGGTGATGGACCAGTTCACGCGGAACCGCGTCGCCATAGCCTACGGCACGGCGTCGTTCCTGGACAGCAGCACCCTGGTGGTGAGGGGAGAGGGGGGCGGCGGGGAGGTCTTCAAGGCCGGTGTCATAGTGCTCGCTCCGGGCTCAAGGCCGGCGCGCCCGCCTGAGGTACCCTTCGACTCGGGCCACATCTACGACAGCGACACCATCCTGAAGCTCGACAGGATCCCGCTGAACCTTACCGTAATAGGCGGCGGCGTCATCGGCTGCGAGTACGCGTGCATCTTCGCGGCCCTCGGAGTCAAAGTGAACCTCGTCGAGAAAAGGAAGAGGCTCCTCAACTTCGTGGACGAGGAGGTCGCGGAGAACCTCACCTACAGGATGAGGCACTCGGGCGTGACCATGAGGCTTGATGAAGAGGTGGTGGCCATCGCGGTAGAGGCCCCGGAAAGGGTGGTGACGCGCTTAAAGAGCGGAAAGGCCCTCGCCTCCGAGAAGGTGCTTTACACGATGGGCAGGACCGGCAACTCCGACACCCTCAACCTCGATGCGGCAGGGCTTAAGGCCGACGCAAGGGGGCTCATATCGGTCAACGAGGACTTCCAGACTACCGTCCCGCACATCTACGCCATAGGCGACGTGATAGGCTTCCCGTCGCTCGCCTCCACCTCGATGGAGCAGGGGAGAAGGGCCGTCTGCCACGCCTTCCACAAGGAGGGGATAACCTGCGAGCTTCCGGGGCTCCTTCCTTACGGCATATACACCATACCCGAGATAGCGATGGTCGGGGAGACCGAGGAGAGCCTGATGCTCAAATGCGTGCCATACGAGACCGGCTCGGCATACTTCCACGAGGTCGCGAGGGGGCAGATAATAGGAGACACCCACGGCATGCTCAAGCTCATCTTCGACAGGGAGACAAGAAGGCTCCTCGGGGTGCATATCGTCGGCGAGCGCGCAAGCGAGCTCATTCACCTCGGCCAGGCGGTCATGTGCTACGGCGGGCCCATCGACTATTTCAAGGACGCGGTCTTCAATTACCCGACCCTTTCGGACGCCTATAAGGAAGCGGCCCTGAACGGCCTTAACAAGCTCTGAGATTATTCCGGCCCCCGCCCTTTCTTGACATGTCCGGGCCCCGGGTGAATACTTACCTATAGGAACGCATCCTAAGCAAAAAGAACCGGTGCTGAATGAGGCTTGTGAGCGACTCGGGATCTCTCGTATACATACCTGCCGGCAGGGTCAGGCTCGAGGGCGCGCTTGCCGTGCCCGACGGCGCGGAAGGCATAGTCCTTTTCGCGCACGGGAGCGGGAGTTCCCGCCACAGCCCGAGGAACAACTACGTGGCCGGGGTCCTGAGGAAAGCCGGGCTCGGAACACTCCTTATGGACCTCCTTACGAGGGACGAGGACATCGATTACGAGACCAGGTTCGACATAGACCTTCTTGCGGAAAGGCTCGACGCGGCAACCAGATGGCTCGCGGAAGAGGATGCGACCAGTAGCCTCAGGATCGGGTACTTTGGCGCGAGCACGGGAGCTGCCGCCGCGTTAAGGAGCGCGGCAAGGGCCGAAGAAGCGATAGGCGCTGTAGTCTCCAGGGGAGGGCGGCCAGACCTCGCGATGGACGCCCTCAAAATGGTGAAATCCCCGACGCTGCTTATCGTCGGCGGAAGGGACGATATCGTAATAGAGCTCAACAGGAAGGCCTACGAGAAGATAACGGCTGAGAAGGAGATGGTCATAGTCCCCGGAGCTACCCACCTTTTCGAGGAACCCGGCGCGCTGGAGGAGGTCGCAAGCCTCGCAGCCGGGTGGTTCAGGAAATACCTCAAACCGCCGTCATAATAGCCGTCCCAAACGTCTCAGCGCGCAATGCGTGGCCGTCGGAAAACCAGGCGAGAAAAGGTTGCGGTCAGCACGTTTTCAAAGTAAGATCCCCAATGACCCCTTCGGCATTCCCCTTACATAAGGAAAAGACGCTGCTTAATCTCGCCCGCATATCCGTCCTTCTGATGGCGGCAGTTTTACTGCCTTCATCACTTTTCGGGGAGACACTCACCGCCGTCCGCCTCGATGTGCCTGAAAAATTCAGGAAGGGCGTATTCAGCACTGAAAGGACCCTTGAGGCCTTTCCGGGGCTCAAGGTCTCGGTATATGCGGCCGGGGTCCCGGGCGCCAGGTTCATGGCAGTAAGGGACGACGGGGTGATATTCTTAAGCTCCCCGTCGGAAGGGAACGTCCTGGCGCTCCCCGACAGGGACCTCGACGGCGTTGCTGATGAAGTAATAGTATTCGCCAGGAACCTCAAGAGGCCGCACGGCCTGGCCTTCAGGGACGGCACGCTCATAGTCGCGGAGACCGGGAGCCTCATTGCCCTTGAGGACGCGAAAGCGGTCCTCAAGGCGGAAGTGAAGAGGATCCTAAGCCAGGACGTGCCCGCCGGCGGCGGCCACTGGACAAGGACGGTCGTAGCGGGGCCGGACAACGCCCTCTACGTGTCAGCCGGTTCGAGCAGCAATGCCTGCGTGGAAGCGGACAAAAGGCGGGCGGCTGTATTGAGGTTTACTGATTCGAAAGCTGAGATATTCGCAACCGGTTTGAGGAACAGCGTCGGTATAGAGTTCCACCCTGAGACAGGCGAGCTATGGGGCGTGGATAACGGGAGGGACAGCATCGGGGACGACATCCCTCCCGAGGAGCTTAACCTCATAGAAAAAGGCGGGGACTACGGCTGGCCCTTCTGCTATGGGGACCGTGTGCCTGACCCTGAGCTGGGGAGCCCTGAAAGGTGCAGGGATACCGTGCCTCCGGTTGTCGTGATGCAGGCCCATTCCGCGCCCTTGGGGATCGCCTTCGGCTACGGCCTGGATTTCCCCAAGAGGCTAAAGGAGGCCCTTCATGTCGCCTTCCACGGCTCATGGGACAGGGAAATACCGACAGGCTATAAGCTCGTAGCCATACCGTTCAGGGATGGAAGGCCCTCGGGCGCTGCGTTCGATGTCGTGACAGGCTGGCTCGTGGAGGGCGAGGCATGGGGAAGGCCGGTAGACGCTGTCGTCGGGAAAGACGGAGCGCTTTATGTTTCCGACGACAGGGCAGGGGCGGTGTACAGGATAACGTACACCGGAAAACCATAGCAGGCTGCTGAAAAAGTCGTTCTCCGTCGAAGGCCTACGTCGCTTGACGCTCCGGCGTACCGATTAAAGCCTAACCCTTCTTGAAAAAGGCCGCCGAAAGGGGAGGGAGGCTTATATCGAGCGAGAATGGCCTCTTGTGGGACGGGATATCTTCCGCGGAAACGCCGCCCAGGTTCCCCTTGCCGCTTCCGCCGTATACTGCAGAGTCGCTGTTAAGTATCTCCTGCCACCAGCCGCCCTCCGGAACCCCTATCCTGTATCGATCCCTGTAGACCGGCGTGAGATTGCAGACTACAAGGACGGTGTCCCGGGGGTTTCTGCCCTTCCTTAAAAAGCTGATTACGCTATTCTCCCAGTCGTGGAAGTCCACCCACTCGAAGCCGTCGTCCGAGAAGTCGAGCTCATACAGGCCCGGCTCGGCCCTGTAAAGGCGATTGAGGTCCGCTACCCACCTCTTTACGCCCGCGTGGCAGTCGTAGGCAAGCACGTGCCATTCGAGGCTCTCGTCGTGCGTCCATTCCCTTACCTGCCCGAATTCCCCGCCCATGAAGAGGAGCTTTTTGCCTGGATGCCCGTACATGTAGCCGTAAAGGAGGCGGAGGTTCGCGTGCTTCTGCCACTCGTGGCCCGGCATCTTCCCTATGAGCGAGCCCTTGCCGTGCACTACCTCGTCGTGGGAAAGGGGGTGGATGAAGTTCTCGGTAAAGGCGTACCAGATGCTGAATGTGAGCTGGTTATGGTAGTACTTCCTGAAGACCGGATCTTTTGAGAAGTATTTCAGCGTATCGTGCATCCAGCCCATGTTCCATTTCATGCCGAAGCCCAGGCCGCCGAGCCACGTGGGTTTCGAGACCATTGGCCACGCCGTCGATTCTTCCGCAAAGGTCTGCACGTCCGGGAACTCGTGGTACACGGCCTCGTTAAGGCGCTT
Organism: Deltaproteobacteria bacterium; assembly: GCA_015075075.1. Lineage (GTDB taxonomy): Bacteria > Desulfobacterota > GWC2-55-46 > GWC2-55-46 > GWC2-55-46 > UBA5799. The sequence continues at coordinate 17,642 of JABTVA010000014.1, forward strand.
AAGGAACCCTATCGCGTCTATGTTCTCCCTTCCGCCGTGCTCGTTGGGTATCCATTCGCCCTCCTCCCTCGAATAGTCGAGATAGAGCATGGACGCGACGGCGTCCACCCTTATGCCGTCCACGTGGTACTTGTCGAGCCAGAAGAGGGCCGAGCTTATGAGGAACGAGCGCACCTCGTGGCGTCCGTAGTTGAATATGTAGCTCGCCCAGTCCGGGTGGAAGCCCTTTCTCGGGTCGGAGTGCTCGAAAAGGTGAGTGCCGTCGAAGTAGGAGAGGCCGTATTCGTCGCCAGGGAAATGCGATGGCACCCAGTCGAGTATGACGCCGATGCCGTTCTGGTGAAGGTAGTCCACGAGGAACATGAAATCCTGCGGGGTGCCGAACCTGCTCGTCGGCGCGAAGTAGCCGAGGGTCTGGTATCCCCACGAGCCGTAGAACGGGTGCTCCATGACCGGGAGGAACTCGACGTGCGTAAAGCCCGTCTCCTTTACGTATTCGGCGAGCTGTATTGCCATCTCGCGGTAGGAGAGGGACCTGCCGCCCTCCTCGGGGACCTTCCGCCACGAGCCCAGGTGCACCTCGTAGATGGAGATGGGCTTGTCGAGGGCGTTACGCTCCCTCCTTTTAAGCATCCAGTCATGGTCGCCCCATTCGTAAGAGAGGTCCCAGACGACCGAGGCGGTCTTTGGCGGGCACTCCCAGTGGAAGGCGAATGGGTCGCCCTTCTGCACCCTGTAGCCGTGGTACCTCGATTTTATGAAATACTTATAGAGGGTCGAATGGCCGAGGCCGGGGACGAAGCCTTCCCAGATCCCGGACCAGTCGTCGCGGACCTTGAGCCGGTGCGTTTCGGCATCCCAGCCGTTAAAGTCCCCCATGACAGAGACGGACTCCGCGTTCGGCGCCCAGACCGCGAAATGGACGCCCTTTACGCCGTTCACCTCGGAGAGGTGGGCGCCGAGCTTGTTGTAGAGCTTGTAGTGGTTGCCTTCCTTGAAGAAATATATGTCGTGGTCGGTTACGTGGCTTGATTCATGGAGCACGTGCGGCGAAGTCATGGTTACCCCGTTCATAATACCAGCTACCCCCTGAGAATTCGGCAATGAACGCCCGGCTTTCACGGAAAAAGCTCAAACCCGGGCGCAGCATGACTAATATAGCACATTTCTGAGCGTTTTGAGTATGTTTAGCCGAACGCCTTTTGCCCGGCCCAGCCGGACCGCCTAACAGGCTGCTGAAAAATTCCATCTGCGTCGAAGGCTATGTCGCTGGACACTCCGGCGTACACGAAAAGTACGCCTCATTCCCAGTTCCCCTGTTCCAATGGGGGCCTCGCATCTGGAGCTATTTGAGCAGCCTGAATAAAAACGGAGTTTTTCAGCAAGTTGCTAATATACTGTTGAAATCATGGACAGTTTACATTATATTTTTTTATCCGCTCCATTCTCCAAAGAGAGGACAGGCGTGCCGTGCCCCTGCTAAACTTGTATAATGGCAGAAAATAGAAAGAAAGTCATCCTGGTCTCTAACGACGACGGCATACGCTCCGAGGGGATATTGAAGCTCGCCTCGGCGCTCCGCCGGGTGGGCACCGTCTACGTGGTCGCGCCGGACAGGGAGAAGAGCGCGGCAAGCCATTCCCTCACTCTCCACAGGCCCCTGAGGGTGGAGGGCGCGGGCACGAGGATGTACGCCGTGGACGGCACGCCTACCGACTGCGTAACCCTGGCCGTGAACGGCATACTCTCCGAGAGGCCAGACATAGTGGTATCCGGCATAAACAAGGGCGGCAACATGGGCGAGGACGTAACCTATTCCGGCACGGTCTCCGCCCCGATGGAAGGGACTCTCCACGGGATCCCCTCCATTGCCGTATCGCTCCTTGAGAAGGACGGGTATGATTTCGGATACGCCGCGGCCTTTGCCGCGAGGCTTGCAAGACACGTGCTGAGGAAGGGTATGCCGAAGGACACCCTTCTTAACGTGAACGTCCCGCCGGAGGCGCCCAGGGGCTACAGGATCACGACCCAGGGGAAAAGGTTCTTCAGCGACGCCGTCGTTGAGAAGGTAGACCCGAGGGGCAAGAAATACTACTGGATAGGCGGCGACCTCGAAAGGTGGGAAGGGGGCGCGGACGCCGACTTCAGGGCGGTGCATGACGGCTACGTCTCGATAACGCCCATACACCTGGACATGACCAATTATCGCTCAATCGCGGAGCTCCGGGGCTGGAAGATACGATGAAAAAGGCCGGGGCCGCCCAGGCGGCGCTGAGGATAAAGCGCGACATATACGAGCGGTCGAGGCGGCACATGCTGGAGACCCAGCTCATACCGCGCGGCATAAGGTCAAGCGCGGTGCTCGACTCGATGCTGGCCGTCCCCAGGCACCTCTTCGTTGACGAGGCCCTCCAGTCGCAGGCATATTCGGATTTCCCCCTGCCCATAGGCGAGAAGCAGACCATATCCCAGCCCTACATGGTGGCTTTCATGGCGGAGTCGCTCGGGCTTTCCGGCACCGAGCGCGTACTTGAGATAGGCACAGGCTCCGGCTACCAGGCGGCCGTCCTTTCGCTCCTTGCCGGGAAGGTATATTCGGTGGAGCGGATATCCAAGATAGCGGACAGGGCGCGGAAGCTCCTCGATAGCCTACTTTGCCGTAACGTCGTCATAAGGGTAGGGGACGGCACAACGGGATGGCCCGATGAGGCTCCGTTCGACGCAGTCATCGTCGCCGCAGGCTCGCCCGAGGTGCCGCAGGCCCTCGTAGACCAGTTGAAGCCGGGCGGCAGGCTCATAATCCCGGTCGGGGGAGAGGACTCCCAGAGGCTTTTGAGGATAACCAGAAAGGCCGGGGGCGCGGTCACGGAAACGCTCGGCGCGTGCAGGTTCGTAAAGCTCATCGGGAAGGCAGGCTGGCGGGAAGAGAAGGACCGTGCCTGACCGCCCGGCAGAAGGCCCGTCATAGGGTCATCGGCTGCGGGCTTGAGGACGAAGCCCTGAACGCCCTTGCAGAGGAGACCGGGGCGCTCGTGGCCGAAGCCGGGTGCGTTCTCGTAAACGGCGGACTCTGGCGGGTAATGAGGGCATCGGCAAGGGGCTGCAGGTCCAGGAGATTTGATCGGCATGCTCCGGGCTCGACCCTAGGAGGCCAACGAGTACATAGATATCCCATACCGACCGGCATGGGCGAGATGAGGAACGCGCTTATAATAAGGGCGGCCTCGGCGCTCATAGCCATAGGCGGCGGCTACGGCACGCTTTCGGAGATGGCCCTTGCGCTTAAGTCGGGAAAGCCGGTCATAGGCATAAAGACCTGGGACATATCCGCCGAAGTGATGAAAACGGAAAGCCCCGTCGAGGCTGTGAGGCTCGCGCTTAAAGCGAGAGGTTTTTAGCCAGGCTGCTGAAAAAACCCAATCTGCTGCGTCGTCTTCAAAATTGGACATTCCGGCGTACAAACAAAGTACGCCTCATTCCTCATTTTTCGACTCCTTGCATCTTGAGCTTTTTGAGCAGCCTGAATAAGATTTTTAGTTTCAGCAACTTTTAGAAAAAAAGAGTCCTGATGTTTTTTTCGAGCACCCCCTTCCACAGAATCGTTTCACTGCTGCTCCTCTTTTCTTTCGCGCTTCTTTCCATTCAAGGCTGCGCCGGTCCTGGCGTATATCACACGGTCAACAAGGGAGAGACCCTCTGGAGGATATCCAGGACCTACGGGGTGGAGCTCCAGGAGGTCGCAGAGATAAATAATATAAAAGACCCTACGGACATAAAGACGGGCGCGAAGATATTCATACCCGGAGTATCGAAGGTAAGGAAGGTCGTGCCATACAAGCCGCCCGCCTCAGGCGGAAAAGAAACTGAGGGCCGGATAGTAGTGGAAAAAGGGCGGTTCATCTGGCCCGTTAAGGGGGATGTCATCTCGCATTTCGGCATGAGAAACGGCGTGCGGCACGGCGGCATGGACATAAAGGCGGAGGAGGGCGCGCCTGTATTTGCCGCGGATTCCGGCGAGGTCGTCTTCGTTGATAGTAATATGCGCGGGTACGGGAGGATAATCATAATAAGGCACGCGGATGATTTCTATTCCGTCTATGCGCATAACAGGGAAAACCTTGTAAGCCACGGTGAAAAGGTGGAAAAAGGCGCGCGCATAGCGACTGTCGGGCGCTCCGGCAACGCCTCGACGCCGCACCTCCATTTCGAAATACGCCAGGGTAAGACCGTAAGGAACCCGCTTTTTTTCTTGCCATGACACCGGAATTGTTGTAAAAGGTTTAAAACCGGAAACGCGACCTGATATTGCTTCTTTGTCCCGGACTAATCCTTTAGGGAAGGGGTAGAGGCCGTATGGAGAAGCATGAGGGCTCAAATCGGGGCAATTTCATCAGGAAGCACACCCGGGACGGTAGCGAAGGTTTTGACGGCTTCTCAACCGATTCTGTAAAGTTCTACTTCAACACCATCAAGAAGTTCCCGCTCCTTAAACCCCCCGAAGAAAAGCTCCTCGCGAAAAGGATAACGAAGGGCGACCAGGACGCAAGGCGCCGGATGATAGAGGCGAACCTCCGTCTCGTGGTCAATATCGCCAAGAAGTACATGAACAGGGGCTTCCCGCTGCAGGCCCTTATCGAGGAGGGCAACATAGGGCTCATAAAGTCAGTGGAGCGGTTCAGGGCCTCCAAGGGCTGCAAGTTCTCGACCTACGCCACCTACTGGATAAAGCAGTCCATCGAGAGGGCCATAGCCAACCAGGCGAACGTCGTTAGGCTCCCCATACATGTCACCGCGGACATCTCGAAGCTCTGCAGGGCCACGAGGGAGCTTACAATGGCCCTCAGCAGGGAGCCCGACTGGAGCGAGCTTGCCGAGCGGACCGGCTTTTCCGGGCGGTATGTAAAGAAGCTCGACTCCATAGGAAAAAAAAGCTATTCGCTCGAAGCCTCCCTCCCGGACGGAAGCGAGCAGTCGCTCCTCGACAGGCTCGAGGACCCGGCAACGCTTCCCCAGGTCGACCTGCTCGACTGCAAGCGCAAGGCCGAAAGGGTGAACGCGTGGCTCGCTTCCCTCGAGGAAAACGAGCGGAGCGTCATAAAGCTCAGGTTCGGCATAGGGAACGGCGGCCCGGAGACGCTCGAAGCCATTGGCAAGGCCTTCGGGGTCACGAGGGAGAGGGTGCGCCAGATAGAGGTGAAGGCGCTCGGGAAATTGAAGAGCATCGCAAGGGACAGGGACAAGGTAGCTTCCCTTGATGCCCTCTGAGCATTTATGCTAAAATGACACGGTTCCGCGACGCCTAAACCAACGCCAAGGAGAACTTAGAATGGTAGACCAGCTCAAGCAGGCCATCCGCGACGTTCCGGATTTCCCCAAAAAGGGGATACTCTTCAAGGACATAACGACCCTCTGCAAGGACGCCGCGTCCTTCCAGCGCATGGTGGACCTCATGGGCCACAGGTACGTCGGGAAGCGCATAGATTTGGTCGTCGGCATAGAGGCGAGGGGGTTCGTGGTGGGCGCGGCTTTGGCCTACAAGCTCGGGGCCGGCGTGGTACTCGTAAGGAAGCCCGGGAAGCTCCCGCATAAGACGCACAAGGCGAGCTACTCGCTCGAGTACGGCACTGACAGCCTCGAGATACACCAGGACGCGATCGAGCCAGGCCAGAACGTAATAATAGCCGACGACCTCCTTGCAACCGGCGGGACTGCGGCGGCTGTGGCGGGGCTTGTTAAGAGCATGGGCGCCAATATCGTCGAGTGCTCTTTCATAGTAGAGCTCGACGAGCTTAAGGGAAGGGAGAAGCTCGCGCCGCATCCGGTCTTCTCGCTCCTTTCTTACTAACAGGCTGCTGAAAAAGTCAGCTCTATGCTAAACGGGGCAGCGGCTTGAATGCCGCTGCCCATTATTTATGCCTCCATTCGACCCCGTGCCGGGGATAATCCTTTCAGCCGTATTCGCGCTCATAGCCGTAAGGCAGGTGGGCACCCTGAGGCTCGCCATCTGGCAGATAATGCTCGGCGGCGCGCTTGCCGCGCTCCTTTCAGGCTCCATAGGCCCGGCACGCGCCCTCTCCTCGATAGATATCGACGTAATGGTCTTCCTTTTCGGCATGTTCGTGGTGGGGGAGGCGATGGTCGAGAGCAGGTACCTGCACCACATCGCCGACAGGCTCTTCAGGAGCGCCAGGAGCGCGGGCGCCCTGATACTTTACATACTCTTCATAATGGCCTTCTTTTCGGCCCTTCTCATGAACGATACCGTCGCCATAATAGGCACGCCTCTCATGCTGTCGTTTGCGGCCAAGCATAATATGAAGCATAAGCTACTGCTGCTAACCCTTTGTTTCGCGATAACTCTGGGAAGTGTCGTAAGCCCGATTGGAAATCCGCAGAACCTTCTCATCGCGCTCCACGGCGGCATCATCAACCCGTTCGTGACCTTCTTTAAATACCTTGCGGCGCCGACCGTTATGAACCTCTTTATAACGTTTTTCGTCCTGAGGCTTTTTTTCAGGGAGGAGTTCCATGCCGTAAGGCTAACGCACCCTGCTGAGGAGGTGCGCGACAGGGCGCTTGCCGGTCTTTGCAGGCTCTCTATCGCGGTGGTCCTCATAATGGTATCCATAAAAGTAGGTTCCGTGTTCCTCGGGTTCGATTTGGGGCTTAAGCTCACTTATATAGCGGTAGCGGCTGCCGCCCCGCTCGTCATCTTAAGCCCGAGGCGCCTGGATATCGTAAGGAAAATCGACTGGCACACGCTCGTCTTTTTCGCGTCCATGTTCGTCCTCATGGCGAGCGTCTGGGACTCGGGGCTCATACAGTGGCTTGCGGCCGGATGGTCCGGGGCCGGGTCGCACGGCTCGATACTGGCCCTGAGCGTCATTTTAAGCCAGCTCCTCTCGAATGTGCCCTTTGTCGCCCTTTACCTCCCCGTGCTCGACGTGGCAGGGGGGAGTGTGGCCGACCTCATGGCCCTTGCCGCCGGCAGCACCATAGCCGGTAACCTCCTCATACTCGGCGCGGCAAGCAATATCATAGTAATCCAGAATTCCGAGAAGCACGGGGTTCAGTGCGTATCCTTTCTCGAATTCGCCAGGGTGGGCGTGCCTCTTACCATAGCGAACACGGCAGTCTACTGGGCGTACTTCGAGCTTATACTCCGTATGCCCGCTTGACAAAATACTTATTTCAGCTATTTTGAGTAGAAAAATCGGACGAGGTCTGTTGAATGAGCAAGAATATCGAGAAGGTCCTTCAGGAGCTTAAGGAAAGAAGGGACAACCTGGATATCGCGATAAGGATACTCCAGAGCGAGGTGAAGGAGACAAGGCCCGCGAAGAGGCGAGGCAGGCCGAGGAAGAAGGCAGCGGCCAAGGAGGGGTGAGCTATTCCTGCATATTCGGGTGCTTTAACAGGCTGCTGAAAAAGTCCATCTGCGTCGAAGGCTACGTCGCTGGACACTCCGGCGTACACGAAAAGTACGCCTCATTCCTCGCTCCTCGACGCCTCGCATCTGGAGCTTTTTGAGCAGCCTGAACAAAAACGAAGTTTTCAGCAAGCTGTTAATGGTTCGGGATGATTCCCGCCGGGTCGCTTTCTTTTCAGTGTCCAGCGCCCGGCGTCTAGTTCAGTTCCTATCCCGGCGTGTCATAGCCAATGTCGTCTTCATGATTTGCAAAAGCGCTGCAACGTTGATTGCCAGGAACAGAGAGTCGAAAAAGAGGTTTTCAATTCCCTTCAGGCCTGATAGCGCGATCAGATAAATCATTACATAGATTACCGCGCCGCCAGCGATTAAACCTATTATATTCCCCAGGAAATATCCGCGGAACAAGAGTATGAGGCAATCAGATATAGAGGCATGAAAACATATCGGGGCATATTATGGCATTGTACGCCTCCACGGGAAAGCGCCGGCCTTTCCCAATTCCCATTGACCACAGAAAAGACGACATAGGCTTGAAAGATACCCCATAAGGCAAACCAAACTATTGCAATCCAGGGTTTTGGGTTTGATTTTGCTCTCATTCGCTGCTCCTGCCTTTTTTTCAATGAACCTGCCCTTAGTTTAAGGCACCCTCTAAAAATTAGAGATTTTTCCCGCAATCGAGTTTGCCTTAACTCACTTCCATCAGCACGCATTTCAGGTACTCGGTCTCGGGCACGGCGAGCGAGACAGGGTGGTCCTTTGCCTGCGAGCGTATCTCGATTATACGGGCCTGCCTGCCAGCCTTTTTCCCTGCCGCGCGTAGCATTTCGAGGAACATGGCCCTGTCCACGTGGTACGAGCACGAAGAGGTGGCGAAAAGGCCGCCGGGGCGAAGGAGCCTCATGCACGCGGCGTTCGTCTCGGTATAGGCCTTCAGCCCTTCGGCTGTCCGTGCCTTTGATTTCACGAAAGCCGGGGGGTCGAGCACTATGCAGTCGTATCTCTTCTGCGCCTCGGCCTCCTCTTTCATGAACTCGAAGACGTCCGCCTTTATGAATTCGCACCTCTCGGATAGGCCCGAGAGGGCGGCATTTCTCCTCGCCTGGCCTATCGCGTAATCCGAGGAATCAACGCCCCTCATCCTCATGCCCGCCCTGGCGAGCGGGATGCTCCAGGCGCCGGTGTAGCAGAAGAGGTCAAGCCCGTCGCCTTCGTTTGCAAAGGACGCGAATGAAATTCTATTCTCGGCCTGGTCGAGAAAAAACCCGGTCTTCTGCCCTGACATGGGGTCCACTTCGAGCACGGCCCCGCCCTCTTCGAGCCTCGGCAGTGGGTCGATAGAGCCTTTCAGCACCTTCTTCTCAAGGGCCAGGCCTTCAAGCGTGCGGATGGAGCTGTCGTTCCTCAATACTATCGAGGACGGCTTATAGACCTCTTCGAGCGCTTCCAGCACCATGCCCGAGAGGGCTTCCATGCCGAGGGTGAGGAACTGTAGCGACAGGCAGTCCCCGAACTTGTCCACTATGAGCCCAGGAAGGAAGTCGCTTTCGCTGTAGACCGCCCTGAACGAGCCTTTCTCCCCTATGACCCTCTTCCTGTAGTCCAGGGCCGCCTCTATCCGCCTTTTGAAAAAAGCGGTATTTATCTCTTCCCTTTTCCGGGTCAGAATCCTTATGGAAATGAGGGACTGGGGGTTTACGTAGCCTATCCCGAGAAAGTTCCCCTTCCTGTCGGTAAGCTCGACGAGGGAGCCGGGGGCGAAGTTTTTGGGGCTCGTAAAGAGCTCGTTCGAGAAGACCCATAGGTGCCCGCCCAGAATGCGGGTTATCCTGTTTACGGCGGCTATTTCCATTTCGACTCCAAAACGAAGCGTATTATAATCATTTAACGTGCGGCAGCCCGGGCGGCAGGGGTTGCAATTTTCCGTGTTATGGGAAAGACTTGATTATAGCCGGTTTTTACATTAGTACATATAAAAAAGAAGAGGTGCCTGATGGCGGTGGAAAAGAGGCGCGAAGGCGGCGGGCCGGAGAGCATAGAGGTCATACTGAGGACCGGGCAGAGCCTTAAGCTCAGGCCCATACGCCCGACGGACAGGCAGAAGCTGAGGGATTTCTTCTACCGGTTGAGCCCCCGGACAAGGTATCTAAGGTTCCAGTACGCCAAGGAGCATATAACCGAGGAGGAGCTCAAGTATTTCACCGAGGTCACCCCTCCTGCAAGGTATGCGTATGTCGCGGCCATAGGCGAGGCCGAGAAGGAGCAGATAGTCGCTGTGGCAAGGTGGGACCTGCTCCCCGGCACTTCGAATGCGGAGGTGGCCTTTACGGTCGAGGACAATATCCAGCTCCACGGCATAGGCACGCTCCTCCTTGAAGAGCTCGCCAAGGCGGCCCTCTCCTACGGCATAACCCTTTTCAGGGCCCAGGTGCTGGAAGAGAACACCCGTATGCTCGAGGTCTTCGACGAGAGCGGGTTCAGGTTCAAGAAGGCCTTCTCCGAGGGCGTATACCATTACACCATCGACCTCAAGGACCAGGAGGAGTATTCCAAGCGGCAGGCCTACAGGGAGCACATAGCCCGAAGCGAGGGCGTCCGTAAGCTCCTGAACCCGAAGCGGGTCGCCATAATAGGAGCGTCCAGGAGTCCGGAAAGCGTGGGCGGGGCGCTCTTCAGGAACATGCTGAGGGACGGCTTCAGGGGGGTCGTCTTCCCGGTGAACCCCAAGACCGATTCCATAGCCGGTGTCCTATCCTATCCGACGGTGCTGGACGTCCCCGTGGACATAGACCTCGCCGTCGTGGTCGTTCCTGCCGAGCACGTGCCCGCGGTCGTGGACCAGTGCGCGCAAAAGGGCATAGGGACGCTCGTCGTCATTTCGGCAGGGTTCGGCGAGTCCGGGCCTGAAGGCAAGGAAAGGGAGCGGCAGCTCAGGGAAAAGATACTCTCCTACGGGATACGGGTAGTCGGGCCCAACTGCCTCGGCGTCCTCAATAACAGCCCGGATGTGCGCCTCAATGCCACCTTTTCGCCGGTGATAGCGCCGTCCGGGAACCTGAGCATCGGCTCCCAGAGCGGCGCCCTGGGATTGGCGCTCCTCGACCACGCAAAGAGCATAGACCTCGGCATATCCTCTTTCGTGAGCTTCGGGAACAGGATCGATATCGCGACCGACGACCTCCTCGAATACTGGGAGGACGACAAGAACACCGACGTAATCGTCCTTTACCAGGAGTCGTTCGGGAGCCCGAGGAAGTTCGGACGCATTGCCAAGAGGATATCCCACAAGAAGCCCATAATAGCAGTCAAGGCCGGGCGCTCGCTCGTGGGCGCGCGGGCCGCCACATCTCATACGGGCGCGCTTGCCGCATCAGACGTCGCCGTGGATGCCCTTTTCAGGCAGGCCGGAGTCATAAGGGTTACGACCATAGAGGAGATGTTCAACGCGGCGGAGGTGCTTACGCACCAGCCGCTCCCCAAGGGCCCGAGGGTCGGCATACTCACCAATGCCGGAGGACCCGGGGTGCTCGCGGCGGACGCCTGCGAGGGCTTCGGCCTCAAGGTGCCGCCGCTATCGGAGGAAACACAGGCCAGGCTCAGGGAGTTCCTCCCCAAGGCCGCCGCGGTCGCGAACCCGGTGGACATGATAGCCACCGCCCCTCCCGAGTCGTTCAGGAGGGCGCTCGAAGTGATGCTCGGCGACCCCGACCTCGACTCGGTCATTTTGATATACATACCGCCGCTCGTCACCAAGCCCGAGGACATAGCAAGTTCCGTAAAAGCCGCGCTCGAGGGATACAGGGGGGATAAGCCTGTCGTTACCTGCTTCATGATGTCGCAGGCCACGATGGAAGGGATAAGGAAGGAGGCTGGGCTCCGCCCGTTCGTCTTCCCGGAGGACGCGGTCCAGGCGCTTTCGCTCTCATACACGTACTCGCTTTATAAGCACAGGGCCGAGGGCTCGCCCGTAAGGTTCCCTGAGCTCGATACCGATTCCATCCGGGCCGCCGTCTTCGGGGAAGGGGCCGAGAGGGGCTGGATGATGCCCGAGGCCGCGCTCGACCTCCTCAAGCAGTACGGCATAAAGGCGGTCGAGACGAGGGTCGCGATGGACGCGGACGCGGCCGCAAGGGCCGCCTCCGAGCTGGGCTTCCCGGTCGTCCTCAAGGTGCGCTCAAGGAGGATAGTCCACAAGACCGACATCGGCGGCATAGCCGTCGGGCTTGCGACCGCCGAAGAGGTTAAAAAGGCCTTTAGCGGGATTCAGCTCAGGGTGGAAGAGGCGGGAATGCTTGATGAGATGCAGGGAGTTATCGTTCAGCCGATGATAAAAGGCGGGCAGGAGATGATAATCGGCATGTCCGTAGACCCTCTGTTTGGCCCGCTCATAATGACAGGCCTCGGCGGAGTGGAGGTTGAGCTACTTAAGGACGTATCCTTCGCCATACACCCGCTTAACGACATCGAGCCCGAGAGGATGCTCACGCAGCTTAAGAGCTATCCGCTCCTCAAGGGCTACAGGGGCAGGCCGCCCAGGGATATAGCGGGCCTCAAGGACACGATACTCCGCTTTTCGGCCCTTATCGAGGACTTCCCGGAGCTTGAGACCATAGAGATAAACCCGCTCATGGTCCTTGGCGAGGGCAAGGGCTCTGTCGCGGTGGACGCCAGGGTCTACATCCGGGCCCCGGAATCGCCGGCATTCTAAGGAGGCCAAAGGTTTTCAGACCTTGCAGCGTCGATATGAAGCGCTCTCTTATTGACCAGTGCGTCTTTTTTGAGGTAGAATTACCCTGGTTCGGCTGAACTGTTCTCTTTCGTATGTCGCATCGCGCGGAACGCGTCATGCGGTTCTATCCCATTCCCGCTATATCCAAATGCCTGAACCGCCGGAGTTATTTCATGCGGTCCCGGGGAATCCCCTGATACCTCACACGCTAAAAGGAAGGTTTCTCATTGGAAAGGAACAAGGCCCCTGAAAGAAGCGGGGCGCCCTTAGTGAAACGGCTCATTCTGGCTTCGGTCCTTGCCGTCCTCGGCGTATTCATATTCGCTTTGACGCTCTTCCATCTCGTACCGTCCCATGTCTACGAGAGGCTTATCTCCGCGACACTCAGGGAGAAGACGGGGCTCGTAATCGAGAGCGCCTCCTTCTCGACCGTCTTCCCGTTCGGGTTCGAATTGAAAGACGCAAGGCTGAGCGACGCCAACCGCAGGGGCATCGCGCGCCTTGATTCCATCAGGGCGGACCTGATGCTACGGGGCATCCTGTCGGGATTGAGGGTGGACTTCAAGGGGACAGCCGGGGAGGGCGCAGCCGAGGGGTCGTTCAGGTACTGGCTCTTCGGGTCGTCTCTGGATATGGAATCGAGGGATATTGATTTCAGCTACATCGAGGCGCTCGGCTCGGCAGGCGTCAAGGTCGACGGAACTTTCGACGGCAGGTTATCCGTGAAATCCGCCGGGGGCTGCCCTAAAGGGTTTGCCAGGATGGAGGGTTCTGGCCTCGGGGACGCGGAGTTCCGTTTAAGGGGGATCCCGCTATCATTCGGCGGTATCGATGAGGCGGGCCTCTCCGCGGATTTGAGGGACTGCACCGTCTTTCTGAACGGGCTCTGGGTAGAGGGGGACAAGGCCTCCCTGAGGCTCCAGGGCAGCATAAAGCCGCTTACGCCGTTAGCGTCGAGCCCGGTCGACCTTACTCTCGAAATAGTGCCCCATGCCGAGCTCCTTCAGAACAACTATCTCCTCGCCTTTATCGAGCCCTACCGCAAATCGGCGAATTTCTATTCCATACCCGTAAGGGGCACTCTCGGAAACCTACTGCCTGGCCTTTGACGACCTCTCTCTTTTTTCCAGCTCAAGGAGCGCGCTGCGGGCCTCCTCCAGGCCCGGGAAATCCTTCCCGGCCGCAAGCGCTGCCTGGAACTCCTCTTTCGCAAGCTTGAGATTTTCCCTCTCGATGTACGCGACAGCCAGGTGGTATCTTACGATCGGGTTCCCTGGGAGTTTGGCCGCGCTTTCCCTGAGGAGCGAGATCGCCCTCATGTGCGCACCCTTTCTTAGATAGATCCAGCCCAGGGTGTCGGATATCATCGGGTCGTCAGGCATTATCTCCTTGGCCATTTCCGCCAGCGGCAGCGCTTCATCGAGATAGCCGTGCTCGGCGTATATCCAGGCCAGGTTGTTCGCTGCCGGGGCGAACCTCGGGTTTATCTCGAGGGCCCGGCCGTAATGCTCCGCGGCCTCCTGGTAGCTCTCCTCGGATTCATAAGCGAGCGCCAGGAGCATGTGCGCCGGAAGCGAATCAGGGCTCTTCTCCACGGCCTTTTTGAAGTTGTCGATCGATTCCGCAAAAGAGCCTTTCCGCGAAGAGAGGTTCCCGAGCTCAAGGTAAGGCTCTACATAGTCGTTCTTCAACTCTATCGCCTTCCTGAACGACTCTTCGGCCCTTTCGATGTCGTTTGCCGCGAGGTAAACCTTTCCCATGAGGTGATGGAGCCAGGGTCTTTCCGGGTCATGGGCCATCTCCTTTTTAATCCGCGCTACGGCCTGGCCGTGCTCTTTTCTCTCGATGAGTATGTTGGCGACCATCGTGATGGGGCGGGGGTCGTTCCTGTCGAGAGCGAACGCCTTCTCGAACAAGGCCAGGCTTCCGGGCGCGTCTTTCTCCATCAGGCGGAGAGTGCCTAGCCCGTAATGGCCCCTCGGGTCGCCGGGTTCCGCCTCGATTGCCGCCGCGAACATCTCGGCGGCCTTCTTGAGTTTTTTCTCCTTGATGTAAAGGCTTCCGGAGGAGAGGAGCGCGGCAGTGTTACGAGGGTCTTTCCGGAGGACCGTCTGAAGCGCCTCAAGCGCCGGCCATGTATCGCCCGTCTCCGCGTATGCTGACGCGAGCGCAAGCCTCGCATCGATGAACTCCGGGTCGAGCCTCACCGCTTCCTTAAGTTCGGCCTTGGCCTGCTCATGCCTTCCCCTTGAGGTGTGGACGAGCCCGAGGGCGTAGTACGACATGGCGAATTTCGGCTCCACTCTTACCGCGGTATTGAGGTCAATAAGCGCCTCTGTGGTCTTCCCCTCGGCGGCCCTTAACCTGCCCCTCAGGTAGAGCCCGAAGTGGCCGTCGGGCTCCCTGGCCAGTACCTCTTCCATAAGCGGGGCCGCCTCGTCCGCGTTCCCGCTGTTTATCAGGAACTCGGCGTATTTCTTCCTGAGGACGAGCCCGTCCTGGACCCTCGCCATGCCCTCGGTGTAGACAGCCCTTGCTTCATCGGCCCTCCGCGACGCGAGATAATAATCGGCGAGCTTTATATAGGCATCCGGAACGCCGGGCCAGGCCTCAGTCATCCTCCTGTATGCGGCCTCGGCCTCCTTGTCCCTTTCCTGGAAGGAATAGAGGCCCGCAAGGGTGTCGAGCACGGCAAAATCGTCCCCGGCCTCACTGGAGGCGGTCAATAGCTCCTTTTCGGCTTCCGTGAACCTTTTGAGGCCGATAAACATCCTTGCGAGCGCTATCCGTGGGGACGGGTCGCCGTCTCCGGCGCTTATCGCCCTCCTGAAGCTCTCTTCAGCCGCCGGGTAGTCCCTTTTCTCCATGTGGATCCCGGCAGCCGCCATGAAGAGGCCTGCATCAGGGGGGCCGAGGGAGACTGCGTCGTTTATTAAAGAGAGCGCCTTGCCGAATTCCTTTTTCCCGGCGCTCGCCGAGGCCATGAGCAGGAGCGCCTTCCGGTTCTTCCGGTCCTCGTTATAAACGCTTTCAGCCAGCCTTAGCGCCTCGTCATGGTCGCCCGAGGCCCGGTAGAGCTCGGAAAGCCCCAGGCGCGCGCCCGCATGCGATGGTGAGAGCTCTATTGCCCTGTTGAACTGCCGCATCGCGGACACCGGGCTTGACAGGCCGTCGATCCCGAGATAGGAAAGTCCGAGGCTGTAGTTGGCCTCGGCGCTATCGGGCCTCATCTGGACCGCCTTCCTGAACTCCCTGGAAGCCTCCAGTAGTTCTCCGGATTCGAGCAGGATACGGCCCCTTTCCATGTGGCCTTCAAAGGCCTTCCCGGGGCCGCGGCCGCACCCTGCTACCGCGAGAAAAAAAGAGAGGACGATTGCGATTGAGACGGCTGATGCCGTTCCGTGTCCGGAAAAAGGTATTAAGTTTTTCATGTCAGCTTAGCCCGCTTATCCTTTTGAGTGTTTGTTTGGCCTCGTCCGAGCCGGGGAACTCGTCATTCAGGTCCAGCGCCTTTTCGATGGCCGCCCCGGCCCTCTCATGGTCTCCAAGCTCTATGTAAACGAGGCCGAGCCTGTAGAGGGCTGCCGGGTCGGCAACCCCGTTCCGCTCAAGCCTCGAATAAAGCGACAGCGCGTCGCCGTGCCTGCCTATCCTGTAATATATCCACCCGAGCGTGTCGGTCATGGCCGCGTCTGCAACTGGGTCGAGAGGCCTTTCCTGGCGTACTTGAGCGCGCCCTTGAGTCGCCGCGCTTTTCCGCAAGGAGAGAGGCGAGCTTTTGGTACGCCTCCACGGACCTCGCCGAGGATATGATCCCCTTGTATTCCCTTGCCGCGTCGTCGACCTTATCGGCTTTTGCGTACGAGTCGGCGAGCCTGGTCCTTATTCGGATGGACTCAGGGGCCCTGCGCGCGGCTTCCGAATAGAAGCCAGCCGCCAGCTCGAATTCATTTCTCGACTCGAAGATCTCTCCAAGCCCCGCATAGGCGGAAATCATCCCGGGGTGTTCCTTGATCACCCTTCCGTATTCCTTTTCAGCCTCAACAAGTTTTCCCTGCCTTTCGAGGGCCCTGGCGCGGAGTACCGCGAGGAGCGGGTTCCTTTCCCCTTCCTTTATGGAAGCTAAAGTTTCCCTGTAGAGCCCGGCCCTGTTATAGAGTAGGGCCAGGCTCACCCTTGCCGCTTCCGCACCGCCTGCGCCGAAGAGGAGGCCGGGTTCGAGCGCCTGTAGCTCGGGGAAAAGGTCGGCGGCCTTGCTTAGCTCCTCACTGCCATTTTCCCGTTCTCCAAGCGAAAGGAGCACGCCGCCGAGGGCTATCCGTGCGACAGGGTCGAGCGGGTCTTCCTCGACGGCCTTAAGCGCCATGTCCCTGGCCCGGGAGAGCTCCCCCTGGAGGTGCAGGGTTACCGCGGTGTTCAGGAACCCCTCCCTGAGCCCCGGCGAAATAGCTATAAGCGACTGGAAGCTCTTTAACGCGACGCTGTAGTCTTCCTCTATCAGTCCTATCACCCCGAGGAAATAGGAGGTGAGAAAAAACTCGGGGTTCGAGCGGCTGAGCGCCTGGAAACTCCCCTTGGCCTCTTTTGCCTGCCCGTTAAGGAGGTAAGCGGTGCCGAGGACCAGGTGCGCCCCGGGAGAATCCGGCTCGGATTTCAGGACCTCGGCCGCGTACTCCATCGCACCGTGAAAATCGCCCTCGGCGAGGTGGATCCGGCTCAGGTTAAGGTGGTCGGGCTCTGTCTCGACGAGCCTTTCATAGCATTCCCTTGCGTTCCTGAGGAGGCCCTGGGAGAGGTAAATGGAGGCCATGTGCCTCAATACGCCCGGGTCGTCCCGTATCTTGAGCGCCTCCCGGAAGTAGACGAGGGACTTGTGATACCGCGCCTTTGTCATGAAGAACCGGCCCATGGCCCCGTATATCTCGGCGGCGAACCCCGCGTCTACCTCCCTGGCGCTCCGGGCCTGTTCTACGGCCTTCTTCTCCGCGTTCATGCCGAGGTAGGCTATCGCGAGTATGAACCTTGCCGTCTGGTCCCGGGGGTCCCTTTCCAGGATATCTTCCTCGAGCGCGGCGGCCTTGCCGAACTCGTTCTTCTTCATGAACTCGATGGCCTCGTTATGCGCGGCGCTATTCGGCAGCGTCTCCGGCGGCTCGATGAAGGCATGGGAGCTGCCGGCGGTAATAGCTACCGACGCCGCCAGGATGACCGGCAAGAGCGCCTTCAGGGCTCGTCTCATCGGGTCTCCCTCCTTTTTTCGCTTATGCGGGCGGATACGGACAGTAGCGCGTCCTCTCGTTCACGCGGGCCTGAGCCGGTATTTCATTATGAGCTTCGAGAGGTACTGGCGGCTTATGCCGAGCTCCGCCGCGGCCCTGCTCACGCTTCCGTCGTTCCTCGCAAGCGCGTCCCGTATCATCCTTTTCCTGAACGCCTCTCTCGCTTCCGCAAGGCCCATGGGGTTTGCCGTCAGGCTCTCTTCCGTTGCCCGGGACGGGAGCCCCAGGTCCGAAGACGCCAGTTCTTTCCGTGTCGAAAAGACGACGGCGCGCCTCACCCTGTTCTCAAGCTCCCTGACGTTCCCCGGCCACCCGTAGCCCTTCATGTCGTCTATGGCGCCCCTTTCGAAGCCGCCGGCGGGCCTGTCGTATTCCCTGGCGAATTTCTTGAGGAAGTAGAGGGCGAGAAGGTGGATGTCCTCGCCTCTTTCGCGTAGCGGCGGGACAACGAGGGTTATGACGCCGAGCCTCAAGGCGAGGTCCTCGATGAATTCGCCGCCGCGGGCCAGCGTTCTCAAGTCCCTGGCGCTCGAGGATATGACGCGCACGTTTATGCTCTCGCGCTCGCCGGTCGAAGGTATTTCAATCGAGTGCTCCCTTAGTACGGAAAGGAGCCTTGCCTGGAGGCGGAGGCCCAGCGAGCCGACCTCCTTGAGGAACACGGTGCCGCCGTCAGCCTGCTCGAGGAGGCTTTTCCTCCGCTGTCCCGGAAGGCCAACGCCCCCGAAGACCTCGGCCTCAAGGACGCGCTCGGGCGCGCCCTTGCAGTCCGCCGCAAGGAAGGGGAGCGCGTGCCGCGAACCGAGCCTGTGCACCGCGCGCGCAACCGTCTCCTTTCCCGCGCCCGGCTCGCCCATGATGAGCGCCGGGATGTTCACCTCCGCGAGTTTTCTTACCGTATGGAAGACCTCCTGCATCCGGCGGCTGAGGCCGATAAGCTCGCCCGGCCAGCCGCCGCCATTTGCGGAGCCCGAGCGCCCCGACTGGCAGTCGTAGGCGTAATAGGCCCGCTTGAGGGTCATCCTGACCTCTTCGATCGATACGGGTTTCGTGAAGTAGTCGAACGCGCCGAGGTCGAGTGCCCTGAAGGCGTTCTCCCTCTCGTCGACGCCGGTGAGTATGACGGCCTTGAAGAGCGGGTTGGCCGAGAGGATCTCCCTTATGGCGCGCATCCCCTCGGAAGGCTCGAAAGGGGAGGGGGGCAGGCCGAGGTCCATGACCCCGACGGGGATCGAGCGCTCGGAGGCGGCCTTCAGAGCTTCATTCCTGGAGCCTGCCTCAAAGACCTCGTAGTCCCGGCAGAAGGCCCATTTCATCTGCCCCCTGAACGTCTCGTCGTCGTCGAGTACCAGGAGCCCGGGTTTCACCATCTCATGCCTTGACCACCTGCCCGCCCCTTATCCCCGCGGTGGCGTTCCTGGTGTCCACGACGAGCTTGCTGTTCGAGACTATCCACCTGTAGTCGTAAGACGAATGGTCCGTCGCTATGATCACGCAATCGTATTTTCTTATGTTCTTCGCGGAAAGCGGCACGGAGCGGAGCCTGGTCGAGGTCCTGTGGTGGACGGCGATGGGCACGTGCGGGTCGTTGTAGGAGACGTTCGCGCCCTTTGACTTCAGTATCCTTATGAGCTCGAGCGAGGGCGACTCCCTCATGTCGTCCACGTTCTTCTTGTAGGCCACGCCGAGGAGGAGCAGGTTGGAGCCCTTGAGGCTTTTGCCCCTGGAGTTCAGGGCCTCCATCACCTTGCCGACCACATAGTAGGGCATGTTGGTGTTGATCTCGCCGGCAAGCTCTATGAACCTCGTCGAGAAATCGTACTCCCTTGCCTTCCAGGTTAGATAGAAGGGGTCTATGGGTATGCAGTGGCCGCCGAGCCCGGGACCGGGATAGAAGGCCTGGAACCCGAAAGGCTTGGTGTTCGAGGCCTCAATGACCTCCCAGATGTCTATGCCCATGCGGTCCGAGAGCATCTTAAGCTCGTTCACGAGCGCGATGTTCACGGACCGGTAGATGTTCTCGAGGAGCTTGGACATCTCCGCGACCCTGGTCGAGGAGACGGCGACGACCTCGGAGACGATCTGCGAGTACAGGACGGAGCCGGCTCTCGTGCATTTTTCCGTCACGCCGCCGACGATCTTGGGCGTGTTCTTCGTGGTGTAGTCCATCCTGCCGGGGTCTTCCCGTTCCGGCGCGAAGACGAGATAGAAGTCCCTCCCGGCCTTGAAGCCGTTCTTGCCGAGTAGCGGCAGCAGGACCTCCTCGGTGGTGCCCGGGTAGGTCGTGGACTCAAGCGATATTATCTGCCCGCGCCTGAGGTATCTTGCCACCTGGGATGCCGAGCTGTATACGTAGCTCAGGTCGGGCTCGCGCTTGTCCGAAAGCGGGGTGGGCACGCAGATTATGACCGCGTCCGCGCGCGAGAGGGCAGAGGCGTCGGTAGTCGCGGACAGGAGGCCCGCACGGACGGACGAGCCTATCTTTTCGCGCGGTATGTGCTTTATGTACGAGTTCCCGGCGTTCAGCGCGTCGACCTTCGACCTGTCGACGTCGATGCCGGTCACCCTGAACCCCTCTTCGCAGAACCGGGCATTGTGGCAGGCCGACGTAGCCGAGGCCGATGACGCCTATCCTGGCCTGCTTGCTTTCTATTTTCCTGAGGATGCCGTTGTGGTTATCAGCCATGTTTACCCCTTTCGCATGGATTCGAGCTTGTTGTACTTTTTTATTATGTGATGCACTGTCGGCCTGCTCAGGCCGAGCTCTTCCGCCGCCTTGCTTATGTTGCCGTTGTGCTTGAGTATCGCCTTCTGGACGAACCTGACCTCGAGCTCTTCCTTCGCCTTCTTGAGGTCGAGGTGCTGCGGGGCCTCTTCGTCCGGGCCGAAGCCGAGGTCCGAGGGCCTTATCATCGGGCCGTCCGAGAACGTCACTGCCCGCCTGATCCTGTTCTCGAGCTCACGGACGTTCCCTGGCCACCCGTATGAGTTCATGGCCTCTGCCGCCTCTGGGCTGAGCGCCTTGGGCCTCGCCATGTCGGGCACGTATTTCCGGAGGAACTCCCTCGCGAGAAGGACTATGTCCTCTCCGCGCTCGCGAAGCGGCGGCAGGTCTATGTTGACGACCGCCAGCCTGTAGTAGAGGTCCTCCCTGAACCTGCCCTCCGCCGTCATCTTCCTGAGGCACTTGTTCGTGGCAGCGATCACCCTGACGTCTATGCCTATCGGGTCCCTCCCGCCGATGCGCTCGATCTTGTGGTCCTGGAGGAACCTCAGGACCTTTACCTGGAGAAGGAGCGGCAGCTCCGCTATCTCGTCGAGGAAGAGGGTGCCGCCCTGCGCGAGCTCTATCCTGCCGTTCCTCTGTATGTGGGCGCCGGTGAACGAGCCCTTCTCATGCCCGAAGAGCTCGCTTTCAAGGAGGCTGTCCGGGATCGCGCCGCAGTTTATGGGGATAAAGGGGCGCTGTTTCCTGAGGCTCTGGGCGTGTATCGCCCTTGCGATAAGCTCTTTTCCGGTGCCGCTCTCGCCGCCGACCAGGACGGGCACGTCCGAGGCGGCTACTTTCCTCACGGTGGAGAACACCTCCTGCATCCTGGCGTTCATCCCGAGCACCTCTTCGAAGCCCTGGTTCTCGGCGGACCCCTTCTGGAGCCTCGAATGCTCGTACTCGAGCGAATGCACGTAGACCGCCCGCCTTAGGATTATCTTGAGCTCCTCGATGGCGACGGGCTTCACGAGAAAATCGTGCGCCCCGTGCGAGATCGCCTTTATCGCCGAGCACCTCTCCCTGTTGCCGGTGATTACGACCACCTTTGCGAGAGGGTCGTGCTGTAGGATCCTCCCCAGGAGCTTGAAGCCCTCGCTCACGTCGTTTGTATAGGGCGGTAGCCCCAGGTCGAGCGTTATGAGCGCCGGGCGGCCGTCCCGGAGTATCTGCATGGCGCACTCCGGGTCCGGTGCCGCAAGGACGTCGAACTCATCCGCCAGGGCCCAGCGCATCTGGCCCCTTATGGCCTCGTCGTCCTCTATTATGAGGAGTTTCTGTTTTTGCATTTCCATCAGCACGCGCTTGAGGCAAGGCGCTCGTTCGCATGTAGCGGGAACCTGAGCGTGAAGACCGTGCCGGCCCCTTCCTCGCTTTCAACCTCGATATGGCCCCCGTGCGCCTCCATGACCGCCTTGCAGTGGTAGAGCCCGACCCCGAAACCGTTTTTCTTGGTGGTCGTGAATGGCCTGAAAAGCCCCTTTTCAAGGAGGCTTTTCGGTATGCCGGAGCCGGTGTCGGATATCCTGACCATGACGGAATCCTCATCGGACTGGAATGACACGCCTATCTCGCCTCCGGCCTTTATCGCGTCGCAGGCGTTCGCGAGAATATTGAAGAAGACGGTCTCGACCGCGTCGGCGTCCATGCTGCAAAGGGTGCAGGCGCCGTCCGTGTCCATGCTGATGCGTTCGGCAGCCCACGAGGGGAGCCTCTCTAAGGCCCTCTCCAGGACCGGCCTCAGGTCTCCCGGCCTTGTCTCGACGCTCATCTGCCCACCGCCGCCCGCCATCTTTTCGATGAGCGTCTTCATCCTCGCGACCGTCAGGTCGATGGCCTTTACGGCCTCCTTCTGGAACTCGGGGCTCGCCATGTTCGACCTGGCATTATGGCTGAGGAGCGCAAGGGAGTTGGTGAAGTTCTTAAGATCGTGCATCACGAAGGAAGACATCCTGCTGAAGGCGTCGGCCTCCCTGACTTCCAGGAGGTCCTGGCTGAGCCGGAGGTTCTTTATCTGCACCGCGGCCTGCGCCGTCACCGCGCGAAGGAGGTCGAGGTCGTTCCTTGAATAGGGCCGGCCCCCGGCCTCCTCGCCGGCGGTGAGGAAGCCTATAAGCTCCCTTCCCGCACTGAGGGGAGCGCAGATGACGGCGCCGGTAGAGAGCGAAAGGCTTTCGGGCCCGTCTGTGCCGATATCGTCGTCCACGGGTTTGCAGTCCGAAAGGTAGAACGGGGCCCCGGCTGCCAGCATGTGTTCGACGAGCCTGTGCGAACGTGGAATGCGCCTGAACCGCTGTTCAAGCTTTGAGGAGGTGGAGAAAAAGCAGCCCTGCCCCTGGTCATAGAGCCATACGAATACGTTCGAGGCGCCGAGCGTGGCCAAGACCATCTCAGAGAGGACTGTCTTTACCCCGGCCGGGTCTGTCCGGGAACTTATCTTCTCCGTCGCTTCGAGCCACCTTTCCTTGTAGTCGTGCCTTTTCCTTCCGAACGCCGCGAGCCATCCCGAGTCTTTCATCCGTGTCTGTCCATGCAGGATGACGGCTGCGGAGAGGGCGGCCAACGCTATGAAGGAGGTGAAATAGTCGCCTGCCCGGTCGCCGGCAGTCCAGAATACGAGAAGCGCTGCAGGGATGCAGACCGCGACCAGGAGGAGGACCAGGGATTTCCCGAGCCCGGGCCTCGATACAGATATCTCAAGCGTTGAAAGCCCGCCGGACGACAACGATATTGCAATGCGTGCCGCTGCCGCCGCGGCGCATGCCGATGTAGCCGCTATGGAAAGCCTCCCGGCGGAGCCGAATACCGCAAGCTGGAGCGAGAGCAGGGCATATAACGCCCCGAACGCGCCCATGCCGAGGGCGAGCGAGCTTATCTCTTTCCTGACGATGCCGCTGAAGGCCCTGAAGGTGCCCTCCATCTGCACGAGCGAGACGATGAGGGCCAGCGCCACCGCCGTTTGATACAGCGCACCGCCAGGTCCCGGCTCGAATCTCCCGTCCGCAATGACCACGGGGCCGTCCGGTAGCGAGACGAGTACCGAGAAGAGGAGGGCAGAGGCGATGAGCGCAATGCCCGGGGACCAACGGATCAGGGCACTGGTCTTTTCAACCCTCCCGAAGGTGACTGCAAAGAAAAGGAGTGTAGCCGCGAGGAGGCCCTGGCCGAGGGCGAAGAGATGCGCGCCGTAGCCCGACATCATGAGCGCCCCTCCGGCGTTCACGGACGCTATCGCAAGCATTGTCGCGAGGATAGAGGCGACCGCGGGGTTGGCCAGCCCCCGTCCTCTTATCATGAGGAGCCCAGGAATGAGGCTCAGGCCGGCTGCCAGGACCGGTATGACTCGAAGCGGCTCAGCCAAATGCTATTCTCCCGTACTCAGGGTGATAAAGGTCACATACCTTCGTTCCGCTCTTTAATACAATGTCGAGCGAAAAAAATGTTTTTGGGAATCCTTTGCTCAGGGCAAACCCCGGGAAACCGGGGGACGCAGAGCAAACGGGACTAAAGAAGACTGGCTACACGCCTCCTCCTCCGTAACTCGCTCACATTCGACCTCCCCAGCTTCCATGTCAGCCGAGCCGCCAAAGGAAAAATCCCTTTGGCGTTTTTTTTCAAAAAAACGGGGAGGTAGCAAATGCCTAAGTCAGAAAAGCTAATCTCGCTCTCGGCTGCCGCGGCAATTGCGGTACTTTTGCTCATTGCGCCGCCTGCGCTGGCAGGCGAGGCAATTCTCAAATGGACCGCGCCGAGCACGAACACGGACGGATCGACTCTCACGGACCTGGCCGGCTTCAAGGTCCATTACGGCACGCAGTCCAGGACCTATTCGAAGACGGTCGATATCGGCAATGCGGCAGGCTACACCGTCCAGGACCTCGCGGCCGGCGGCACCTATTACTTCAGCGTTACGGCCTACAACTCCGCGGGCCGGGAAAGCAATTATTCCAACGAGGTCTCGAAGAACATCCCGTCCGACACCGCCGGTCCGGTACTGACCGGCATCTACTCGACCGACGTAACCCACACAAGCGCGGTAATCAGCTGGGTGACGGACGAGCCGGCAACGTCTCAGGCAGAGTACGGCACGACCTCCTCCTACGGCAGCTCGACCTCCGTAGACCAGGCCCTTAAGACCGCGCACACCCTGTCGCTTGCCGGCCTCCAGCCCGGCACGGCCTACAATTACAGGGTGATAAGCTCGGACGGCTCGGGGAACAGGACAGTTTCCGGGAATTTCAAATTCACGACGTCGCCGGCGCCGGACACCGCGCCGCCGGTGGTCTCGAACCTCCTTGTAAAGGACGTGACCAGCTCTTCGGCGCTCGCCACATGGACGACGGACGAGCCGGCGACCACGCAGGTCGACTTCGGCCTTTCCGGCGCGTTCACCTCGTCGACGCCCCTCGACAGCTCCAAGACGTGCTTTCGGTCGCCGAGGCTGCAGAGCTGCGGCCTGCAGCTACAGGGCTGTCTCGACCGACCTCGGGCAGCACGGCGTGAGCGGCAAAGACCTTCACTACTTCCAGCCAGGCCCCGGCCATCAGCTCCCTCAGCTCGTCTCCGCTCTCGGGTCTGCCCTCTCCAGGTGCAGCTCTCAGCCGGGCCGTCGACGCCGACGGCTTCATCGTGAGCTGAATGGGACTTCGACGGTGACGGCGTATACGATGCCGAACAGGCTCCGGTCTCCTCGGCGCTGCATACCTGCCAGGCTGCGGGGACTATTCGCCGCAAGGGTCAGGGTCACGGGACAGCGGCGGTGCCACAACGGAATCCGAGCCGATTACCATCTCGGTCCAGTCGGCCTCGAACAACCCGCCGGTAGTCGTTTCGCTCGTCGGCACCGTGTCGCGGAAGGCTCCACTGTCTCCATCAGTTTGACGTCAGGCGACCGATCAACGGGGTCATAGTGAAGTTCGGTGGGACTTGACGGCAACGGCGTCATAGACGCGGTCACGACAACGGCCCCGGCCAGTTCGACACAGCTCGCCGGGCACCTGAAGCCGGTCGTGAAGGTGACTGACGACCAGGGCGGCACGCACCGCGACCACGACCGTGGAGGTACTGACGGCCTCCGTCCGGGCGGGTCGTCATCGTCCGCCAGCGCACCTGGGTCCAAGGGCGGGTGCTTCATACCGCGGCCTACGGAAGCTACCTGGAGCCCGAGGTCATGGTGCTCCGCGAGTTCAGGACGGGGTGCTGCTCCCGAACCCGGTAGGCAGGGCGTTCGTGGACTTCTACTACAGGGTGTCCCCGCCTGTGGCGGACTTCATCGCCAGGCACGAGGTGCTCCGTACCGCGACCAGGACCGTCCTGACGCCGATAGTAGCACGGGGTAAGTACCCGCTCCTTTCGGCCTCGTTCTCGGTCCCGCGGTAGGGCGGCGTTTTCGCCGCAAAGGAGGCGGGATTAATTAGTAGCCTCTTCAGCCGCAGGGTGCCTATCCGCCCTTGCGGCATTCCAGTTTCATAATCGCCCACAGGACGACGCTGCCATGAGGGCGCGAGCAGAAAGGTATTCCGCCCCTGGTGTGGAGCGTCCCGTATAGCATCGCTCGTCTGTGTGGTAGCCTGCAAGTCAATGCGGTTATCCTATGCCGTTTTAACCACGGCTATCGGGAGACTGCAGCCACGAAGGCCAGCCTGCCTGGCCAGGTCTTGAGGAACATGTTCGAGGCCGTCACCCCCGGCGATGAAGAGGACAAGGCAGGCATGCGCTGCACTCCTGGCGACCTCGACCGTAAGCGGGAGGTGGAAGAAAGGCCCTCCCTCTCGACGGAGGCCGGAGGCGCTCAGGAAAAACCACGCGGCCTCGCCGAACCTCTTTGAAGAAATTTCATGAGGGTCAGGCGCTGCCTCCGGCACCGGCACCGCGAAGGGAGAAAGGAGAGAAGAGAGCCGCCCTTGCCGCCGGGCCGCCGAAGACGGTCAGCGAAGCCGCCGATCCAGAAGACGACGGCAGAGGGACCATTGCCGCAAGATGGGCTTCTACCGCCGCCCGTGAGACGCTCCTTCCAGCAATGAGTAACGCGGCCCCGGCCAGAGGACCAGGACGCCATACATCAGCCCGTAGCTGCGGCTGACAGGACCTCCTTCCGCTTCAAGTACAGGAGGTATGCGGTGAGGAAGGGTACAGGCGTTGTGCGAGATAGGCTCGCTATCCATCGCAAGATGAGGCGCGCCAGGTGCTCGGAAAAGGCCGCCGCTATCCCGCGCTGGAAAATGTGATGCCGGCTACCCTCGTCCTTGCGCCCGCGCCGGGGGTCTCTCCCGCCATCCGGCCTTCCATCGTCATGGACACGATTATCTCTCCGTTTGCGCGCCCGGGAGCTGCAGGCGCTGTTTAAGGGTTGCCTTGTACCTGCCGCGCCAGCGCGGCTTGCCTGACGACCCACCTCGATATCTGCGCGAAGCAGAGCCCTTTCGTACCACCCGAGACTGGCCCGGTTTATCGCCAGGAACTGTTCCATGACGAGCTTGCTCTGGATGAACTTGTAGATGCTTTTCCGCGACGAGTCCCACCATGCCGCTATCTCGTTCGGGCAGCCTCCTCGGGTTCGCGTGGTCCCGCCTCATGAAGAGGTGCTCGGGAAGCTCGTGGAACCTGCCCCTTAAGAGCACCTCCATCAAGAGGACGTAGTCCGCGCCGAAATACTTCCCCAGGAGCTTGGTCTCCCTGAGGACCGATGAGCGCATAAGGCCGAATACCGCGTTCGCGAGGTTGACTTTCGTAAGATAGTTGCGCAGTCGCTCGTGATGCCTGGCGTAGGGGATGTGGATACTGTCGTCGTATTTCCCGATCTCCTCGCCGTTCTCGTCTATGAGGACGGTCTTCGGGTAGCAGAGCGCGACCCTGGGTTCGTCCTCCAGGAGTTCGAGACATCTCTCCAGGAGGAGCGGCGAGCAGACGTCGTCGTATGCGGCCCATTTGAAGTACTCGGCGCGCGATAGGCGGAAGACGCGGTTGAAGTTGTCGGCTGCCCCGAGGTTGCGCGCGTTCCTGTGGAGCCTTATCCTCCGGTCGCGGGCGGCGTACTCCGCGCATATGTCGAAGGTAGAGTCTGTCGAGGCGTTGTCGGAGATGACGAGCTCGAAATTGCTGAAGGTCTGCCCGAGTATTGACTCGATAGAATGCCTCAGATACCGCTCGGCGTTGTAAACAGGCAGCCCTATGCTTATCTTCGGGGTCTTTTCCATTCCATTCCCTTCTTTACGCGCTGAGGATGCTGCACGCAATCCCCATCCCCTTTACCATCTGCCAGATCTCGCTTATGTAGTTCGGGTTCATGACTATGATGATGTCGGGCGAGTACTCCCGGACGAACTCGGGCGGCTCGATCTCCTGCCCGGTGCCGGGTATGTACTTCCCCTGCTTGTGCGGGTTGATGTCTATGACGTGGCTTATCTGGCCGGTAACGCCGAGCGCGTTAAGGAAGGAAACGCCCTTGGAGCCGCCGCCCCACAGGACGGCCTTCTGCCCCTTGACGCGTATGCGTTCGAGCTCGTTTTTCCACGCGAGTATCTTGCCCGTGTACTTTCTCGAAAAGGCGGCCACCGCGGTCTTCAATTCGCCCAGGTTGAAGCCGCGCGCGGAAACCCCGGCCTCCTCCGTCCCAAAGGACGGAAAGGCCTCGGCGCAGAGGAACTGGCCCTCGAACGACTCCTCGATACTGACGGCCTTGAACCCTGCCACGGAAAGGAGCTTGGCAAGCGAGATGGCGCTGAAGTAGGAGCAGTGCTCGTAGATAATGTCCCAGATGGCGAGCTCCCTGAAGGTGTAGAGCACGTTCGGGACCTCGAGGAAGACCACGGTCTCGCTCCTGCCGCCGACGACCTTCCTCATCTTCTGCAGGAACTCCCTCGGCGACTCGATGTGTTCGAGCACCTGGCGGCTGCAGATGAGGTCGCCCTTGTAGTCGGAATACTGCTCGGAATACAGGTCCTGGATGAAGACGACCCGGTTGTCCCTGCTCTCCAGCCTCTCCTGGACGTAGCTCGCGTCGAAGCCGATGCCCCTATTGCCGCCCAGCTCGCTTAAGAGCACGAGGAAGTCGCCCTTGCCGCAGCCTATCTCTATTATGTCCTTGCCGTAGAGGTTGAACTTCTCGATGAGCTTTACGGCCAGCGACCTCGCGTAGTCCTGGAAAAAGGGCGAGAAGTGGAGCGAGTTCTCGTATTCCTGCGTGTATTTCACCGCCTCGGGATCGAAGGCCGTGTTGAAGATGTGCCCGCAGCCGCTGCAGAACCCGAGCTTTATGTCGCCCCTCCGGGCCTTGAGCGCGCTTTCGCGCGTGTGCCACAGGATGTTGCAGTGGACAGGCATGCCGGCCATCTCCGCGAAGACCGAGACGCATTCCGACATGCAGACCGGACATGTCTTTTTGCCGCTTTCCATGCGCCGGTTACACCGTAAGGACCTCTGCGGAATGGTCGAGCCTCTCAAGCTCCATGACGACCTCGCTTTTGTATACGGGGTTCATGAGGATCACGGCATCGGGCTTGTAGCTGGCGGCGAACGCGGGCGAGACTATCTCGTGGCCCGTTCCGGCCATGAATGTGCCGCATCTATGCGGGTTGACGTCGACCACGTATTTAATCTCGTCGGTTATGCCGAGCGTCGTGAGGAACGCGACACCCTTCGAACCCGAGCCCCAGAGGACGGTCCTGTACCCGGATTTCCGGAACTCCCTCAACTTGTGGCGCCAGAGCGCCGTTTTCTGGATTACGTTCTCCGAGAAAAAGTCCACGACATTCCTGAGCTCATCGGGCTCCTCCTCAATGGGGAGGTGAGGGGAGGCCTCTCCTGCGGACGGGACGGCCTCGAGGAAAAGGTACTGGCCGCCGTAGCCCCTGGTTATGCCGGTCACCTCGAATCCGGACGACCTGAAAAGCCTGCCGAGCGAGCCCGGGCTGAAATACGAGCAGTGCTCGTAATAGACGTCCCAGAAGGCAAGCTCACGGAGGACCCTCGTCACGTCCGGGACCTGGAAAAATACCCGTGTCTCCTTTTCCCCGAGCGCCCTACGGATTACGGAGATGAACTTCGACGTCTCCCCGATGTGCTCGAGTGTCATCTTGCAGACCATGAAGTCGGCGGGCTCGTCCGTGTATTTTTCCGAGTAGAAGTCCTTTACGAACGAGACCCCTTGCGCGCACCCGCCGCGCTCCTCCCTGAACGCGGGGTCGAAGCCCCTCCCGGTATTGCCGCCGAGCTCGCAGATGAGATTGAGGAACTCGCCCTTGCCGCAGCCTATCTCAAGGATGTGCTTGCCCCTCAAGCCGTACCTTTCGATAAGGTCCGAGGCCAGGCGGCGCGCGAAATCGTTATAAGTCTCCGAGAACCCCTGGGTCTCCTCGCACCTTTCAGAGTACTCCTGCAGTTTGTGCTGATAGGAGCTGTTCCATATGAAGCCGCACTTCGCGCAGAACGCGAGCCGTATCTCGCCTCTGGGGTATCCTGCCGCCGCCTCCCTGGTGGCGAAAAGAAGCACCGAATGCACGGGCGCGCCGCTGAACGAATAGAATTCGAGAGTCTCGGCTGACCCGCAGCCCGGGCACCCCGCGGGGCCGGGGGCGGGCAGGGCGGGCGCCATATGAGCGTTCAGGCTCTCCATCATTTCTCCTTTTTCAGGTTACTTTCCATTCCGGGATAGGCACTATGAACTTCCCGCCGGCGGCCCTGTACTCCTCCTGCTGGCTTATGATCTCCTGGGCGAAGTTCCACGCGAGGATGAGCACGTAATCGGGCCTCTCCTCCAAGAGCCTTTCAGGCCTGAAGATGGGGATGCGCCTGCCGGGCATGTAAAGCCCCTGCTTGTGGACGTTCCTGTCCACGACGAAGTCTATGAAGTCCCTGCCAATGCCCGTATAATTGAGGAGTGTCGCTCCTTTTGCCGCGGCCCCGTAGGCGGCGATGCGGTTTCCGCCGTCCTTTAGTATCTTGAGCATGAGCCTCAGGCCGTTTTTTATGTTCTCCGCCTTTACGGCGAAATCGTTGTAATAGGAAAAACCGTCCACACCGTCCCTTTTTTCCTCGGCGAGCAGGCCCGTTATCGAGGCGTCTGGCTCGTCCCTGAGGCCTATGTAGAGGCGGAGCGACCCGCCGTGTATGGGTATCCGCCTTACGGAATTGAGGAAGAGAGCGCGGCTCCGGAGGAGTCGGTCTGCGGACGTCGCGGAGAAATAACAGAGGTGCTCGTGGTAGATGGTGTCGAACTCGCTCTTATCGACGAGGTCCCTTACGTAGGGGACCTCGATTACCGCGGCCCCGTCGTCCTTGAGGAGCGTTCTTATGCCGTCGAGGAAGCTCCCGGAATCAGCGACATGGGCAAGGACGTTATTCGCTATCACGACGTCGGCCCTTTTCCCCATGCCCCGGAGCTTCGCTGCGAGCTCTCTATTGAAGAACCCGCAGTGCGTGGGCACTCCCGCCCTCTCAGCCGCCTCCGCCGGCCCCTCGGCAGGGTCTATGCCGAGGCAAGGTATCCCGTTTTGAACGAAGTTCCTGAGAAGGTAGCCGTCGTTCGAGGCTATCTCCACGACAAGGCTTTCCGCATTGAGCCGCATAGTCCTGATAAGCTCGATCGCGTTCTCCCTTGAGTGCCCGAGAAGCTCGTCGGAAAAGGAGGAGTAATAGGGGTACCTCCTGCAGAAGAGCTCCTCGGGCGGCACCGTCTCGAGTATCTGCACGAGCGAGCAGTCGCGGCAGAAGACGGCCTTGAGCGGGTACTCGGGCTCCGGGCGGCCAAGCTCCTCTTCCCTAAGGAGCGCGTCCGCGAGCGGCGTTCTTCCGAGGTCAAGCACCGTATCGAGCCTTGCCCCGCCGCATGAGCGGCATACTGAGGCCTTTTCGGTCATTTTTTCCTCCGGTCGTTCACCATTTTTTCCACGGCGCGTTGCCGCCGGTCCACAGCTTCTCGAGATGGAGCTTGTCCCTCAGCGTGTCCATGCACTGCCAGAAGGATGCATGGGTGTATGCCATGAGCTCGCCGTCTTTCGCGAGGTTCTCAAGGGGCTCCTTCTCGAACTGCGTCTCGTCGCCCTCTATATAGTCGAAAACGCCGGGCTCCAGCACGAAGAAGGCCCCGTTTATCCATCCCTCGGATGTCTGCGGCTTTTCGGAGAACTCGGTCACCATGTCCCCGTCCATCTCAAGGTGCCCGAACCTGGCTGGGGGCCTTACGGCGGTCAGGGTCGCGAGCTTGCCGTGCGAGCGGTGGAAGTCAATGAGCGCGTGGAGGTCGATATCGGAAACGCCGTCGCCCCAGGTGAGCATGAAAGTCCCGCCGCCGGTCCAGGGGGCGAGCCTCTTTATCCTGCCCCCCGTCATCGTGTTCAGCCCCGTGTCCACGAGGTCAACCGTCCAGTCGGGCACGTCCCCTCCGGTAATCTCGACCTTGCCGGTGCTGGTCCTTACGGTCATGTTGCTGTTTAGCGCGCAGTAGTCCTTCATCCATCTCTTGATGTACTCTCCCTTGTAGCCGAGGGCGATCGCGAAGTCCCTGAAGCCGTAAACCGAGTAGTACATCATGATGTGCCAGAGCATGGGGCGGCCGCCGACCTCGACCATGGGTTTCGGCTTAAGCTCCGTCTCCTCAGCGAGCCTCGAACCCAGCCCGCCGGCAAGTATGGCGACCTTCATGGACGCGTCTTTTTCCATCATGTCTTTTTTGCCTCTGCCACGACCGCCTGGAGGCCCTCCGATACCGCTTCACCGGTATCGACGGGCATCCACTCGGGTGCGAACGTCTTGCCGTACTGCACGAAGCTCGATTTGAGGTTCCAGTTCGCGCAGGAGCTGTGATAGCAGTTCAGGCAGCCCGACGGCATCCGTTCCTCCGAATTCACAGTGGCGCGCATCTTGATCATCTCGGCGGAGTTCCAGGCCTCGAGCGGAGAACCGTAATCCTTGAGGCCCAGCAGCTTTTCAGAGGAGGACTGGCAGGGCCGGACAAAGCAGTCGCTCCCGATGTAGAAGTCCCTCCAGGCGAAGGCGCACGGCTTGTGCGGCATCCCGCCCGCTTCGCCCTCGCCCTGTATCTCGGGGAGCTTGAGCTTTATGCCCTCTGCCGCCGCGAGTTCAGAGGCTAGCGCGAAGCTGTCCCTTACCGTATCCTGCATGTCGAGAAGGGATTCGCCTGCGAGGCTTGCGTCGAAGACGGTAAGGTAGACCACCTTCACCTCAGGGACGCCGGTCCTCTTTGCGAGAGCGACCATGCCCGGCAGCTCGCTTATGTTCCTCTTCATCGCGGTGAACACGAAGTTGACGTACGGGTAGGCCGCTCCGCGCCTCTTCTTCTCTTCCATGAGCGCCGTAACCGAATCGACCTCCCGGAGGAAGTTGCCGCCTTTCCTTATCGAATCGTTGGTGGCGGCCGTGGAGCCGTCGAGCGAAACCGCCATGAGGTCCACGTGGTGCTCGAATACGAGGTCCCTTATCTTCGGGATGGTGCTGCCGTTCGTGACGAAGTATTTCCGGTGCCTCTTGAACCCGTTAAGGTATTAGAGTATCCGTGGCAGCTTCGGATGGAGCGTGCCTTCGCCCCAGCCGTGGAGCGTAACCTCCTCGGTCTTCGAATAGAACGGCTCGAACGCCGTTACGACATCCACCGGCAGGTCGTTCACCCTGAAGTTCACGGCCTCCCGTCCGCACATGATGCACTGGAAGTTGCACCTGTTCGTGAGCTCGAATACAAGCCGCCTGGGATAGGATTTGAGTACCGTGGAGCCTTCCCTGAACTCCCTCTGGTTGAGAATGCTGTTCGCCTGCTGCTCTTCGGTAAGCGGCGTCTCGAAAAGCCTTTCAGTTTTCATGGGTGCCCTCGTTCAGGTGGTTGATATTTCCCTGTTTCCCCCTCTATTTGTGAAACGCGCCTTGCCCTGGCGTAATAGCCCCGCGTGATGACCCTCCTTGCCGTTCCTGCGAAAGACCGTGTTTTTTCGCTTATCGACAGGCCAAGCCAGTTCCGGAAGAGGCTGAAGCCCGAGAGCCTCGGGACAGGTATGCCGAATATTCGCATGGCCGCGAGCCTGCCCCATATGGCGCTCCTCTTTGAGAGGAGGTTTGCCTGCGACCTGGCGAGAAGCGCCGGGTCTATTCTCTTGAGCTTCAGATACCCGGCGTCCATGGCCGAGCTTATTGCCTTTTTCCCGAGCCCGGTCCTCGCGACCACCATCGAGAGCCCCGGCTCCGTCTCTCCGGCCTCCCTGTACCAGGGGTCGCCGCAGGAGACGTCCGCGAACTCGCCTGTGCCGTCGGGGCAGAGATAACACCTTAGCGGCCTGTATTTCTGGAGAAAGCCCCAGGCCTCCATGTAGGAGAGCTTCACCTCCTTGCCGTTTTTAAGCGCCGCATTCCACATGCCCGGCCACCCCATGCCCCTGTACCTGAGGGCTTTAATCTCACCCGCTGACAGGTTTAATTTCTTAAGCAGCTCGAGAGTGCCGAGCGTGGACGGCGTGCCAGCGCAGAATATCGAGAGCGCAAGGCCTGTGTTCGCCTTAAGGGCCGGCCTCTTTTCGCCGGCCTTCCTCAACGCGGCCACGTCGCAGGGTTTGCCGATAAAGACCGAAGGAGAGGGGGCCGCTTCGATTGAGGCAAGCCCATCGCAGGGCGATGCCGGAGAATATCTCGACCCCGAGCGTTTTATAAGCTCGTCTCTCGTCCTGCTGAAAACCGTTTTATTCCTCCAGGGCTCGTCCAGGTCCGCCCCGCTGTGAAGCGCGCCGTGCATCCCGAGCCTTTCCACTGAGTAGAGGGCGAGGGCGGTGGCGGCCCCGCCCGACGACCCGGCAAACCTTATTTCAGGGTCAGCAGCGTGCCCCTCCCAGACTTCCTGGACCGGCCCCCAGCCCCGGCTGAGCTCCCGGAGCGCATTTTCCGGCCATTCCTTGTGGGACGTATCCAGGCCGGGGCATACCTGGACGCAATCGCCGCATCCGTCGCACCCGCTTCCGACCGCCGGCCTTATCCCGTCCCGGATTATGTCGACGAGCCGTATATTCCCCTGCCTGCACGCGTATGCGCAGGCGCCGCACCCGAGGCACATGCGCCACGAGGCTATCTCATCGACATTTCTGAATTCCATGAAGGCCAGAGCGCTACTCGGGAGTCATTCCCTGGGGAAGTAGGCGAGCCCGAGCATCCTGTAGAGCTTCCTCTTGAGCTTCGACCTGAGCCCGATGAAGTCGTAGGGGTCGAGCGAGTATTCCTGGAGCCTCTGGGCCGTGCCCTTGAGCCTCTTGACCCATTCCTCGCGCGTCCTCACGCCGTACTGCTGGGCGGAGAGGGGGAGGAGCCTTCTTAAGTCCCCGTCCGTCTTTATGCCGGAGTGCTCGGCCCTGGGGTCGTCCATGTGCTCCTGGTAGAGGAACGGATAGTACCAGCCTATGACGTAGCCCCTTGCCGCGGCCCTCAGGCACCAGGTCGTGAACGTCTCCTTCGGCCTCAAGGTCCCTACCTCATCGACCACCTTTCTTTTCATGAGATACCCGGAGCCCTCTATCCAGCAGTTCCTGAGTATCATGTGGGCCCCGAAAGCATGTATCTTCTTCGTGGCCTTGGAGACGTTGAAGTCCTCGGGCAGGAACCTCCAGCAGCCGATTATGCCTGCACCGGGTATGTCCCTGTGCGCCTTCTCAAGCTTCTCGACCCACCTTGCGGGCATGAGACAGTCGTCGTCGATCTTCCCCAGCAGGTCCGCGTCCGCATGGTTCCTCCAGAACCAGTTCGTGGGGCCCCTCAGCCTGTCGTTGGTCTTGTTGTAGATTATCTTCTCTATGGCCGGGTGCCCCTCGAAGCCGCGGAGCACCATGAGGTTCTCCTCCGATGAGGCGTTGTCCCAGACCACCGCCTTCGCGTTGGGGGGAAGGGTCTCGGCGAGCCTGGATAGCGAAAGCTTCGTATAGGCCGGCCTGTTGTGGGTTATCATCAGCACCCTGATTTTCATCTCAGACCTTTCTCCTCACCATGCGCAGGGCCTCGTTCACCTCAGGCACCTTGAAGACCTTTGCCGCAAAGAGAAGATACGTGGTTATCCCGAGGAGCACGAGGGCTATGAGCGCGTATTCCATCCCGAGGTGGAGCGAGCTGCCGTTCATGTACCTGAAGCCGAGGAGGAACGCGACCATGACGCCGGAGCAACCGGCAGAGGGCGCGAGGGCCTTTACGAAAGAGAGCATGTCCACGCCGATAAGGCTGTTCGTGACATACTGGCCGAGCAGAAAAACGGGAATGGATGCGGATATGTACGCCGTTATAAGCCCCAGAAGCCCCCACCTTATGCCGACCAGGAAGGCAACGACCACGAGGGCCGATGAAAAGACGCCGAGCTTCAGAGTGAGGTCGGGCCTGCCCTGCGAATTGAAGATTATTCCTCCGGTCGTTCCGATTGACTGTACGGCCCCCACGATGCAGAGGAGTTTCAGGGGAAGTATGGCCGGCTCCCATGTCGCGCCGTAGACGGAGAGGATGAACTCCTCGGATACCATGAAGAGACCGGTCATCATCGGGAATGTTATGAGCGATATTGACCGCACTACCTTTAGGTAAACGCTCCTTGTCCGCTCCCTGTCGGCCTGTATGCTCGAGAATACCGGAAATAGCACCTTTCCCATGGACCAGGAGATGAGCTGAAGCGGCTTGAGCATCAGGTTGTAGGCCACTGAATAGTATCCGAGGGCCTGCGCGCCCAGGTATTTGCCTATTATGAGGTTGTCGAGGTTCCTTGCGAAGAAGTTCAGGATATTGAAGCCCAGAAGGTTCGAGCTGAACCCGAAGAGGTCGATAAAGCACTTTTTAACGAGCCTCGGCCTGGGCCTCCATTTGACGATGGACCAGACGACGGGTATGAGGAGCGGCTGCGAAAGAATCTTCCCCAGCACCATGCTCCAGACCCCGTAGCCCGATAGCGCCAGCGCTACTGAGATAATGCCTGAAAGCGCGTGGTTCCCGAGGTTTACGAAAGAGAGTTTTTTAAACTCCAGCCTCTTCGAGAGGATGGAGGTGTGTATGGACGTAAAAGGGCTGAGGACAAAGCCGAGCGAGGAAACCAGCAGTATGTCCCGGAGGACCGGCTCCCCGTAGAAAGCGGCTATAAAGGGCGACGCGGCGGCAAGGAGAGCCGCGAGCGCGACTCCCGCCATTATGCTTACGAAGAACGAGGTGGAGAGGTAGTCGTCGTCTATGTTCTGCCGCTGTATTATCGCGGCGCCCATGCCGAGGTCCTGGAAGAGGATGACCACGCCTATGAAGACCGAAGATATGGCGATCACGCCGAAGTCGCCGGGCGTAAGGAGCCTCGCGAGCACTATCGTGACCGAAAACGTTACGACCTGGGAGCAGACGTTCGAGAATACCGTCCAGAAGCTCCCGCTTATGATCTTCTGCTTGACCTCGGATCGCTTCATCACGGGCGCCGGGGCCGGGCTACTCGCCCGCAAGTTCCCTGTAGTATCCGGCCATGGTCCCGGCTATCCGGTCCCAGTTGAAGAGGGCCTTCACGCGCTCCCTGCCGGCGGCGGAGATGCTTGCCCTCAAGCCCCTGTCCCTGACAAGCAGCTCTATTGCCTTGCCGAGGCCTATCGGGTCTCCAGGCTGGACAAGAAGCCCGGATACGCCGTCCTGGACTATCTCCGGAACGCCGCCGACCCTGGTCGCGATGACCGGAAGGCCGCAGGCCATCGCCTCGGCGACCGGCATGCCGAAGGACTCGTAGTAGGAGGCGTTGATGAATATGTGCGCCTCCGAGTACTTCGCCATCATCTCCGAGTGGCTTACGTGCCCGATAAAGAAGACCCTCTCCGAGAGGCCGGGGGCGAGCATGCCAGATATCCTCCTCTGATAGCTCCCAGGGTAAAAGGCGGCGAGCGACCTCACCGTCTCCTCGCCGCTCAGGTCCACCAGGAACTCCCTCGGCGTTATCCGCTCCTGGCCGATGAGGTGGAGCTCGAGCCCCGGGTGCCTGGGTGCGATTATGTTGAAGGCCTCCATTATCACATGGAGCCCTTTTTCCGGGCTTATCCTGCCGACGCAGATGAGCCTTTGGCCGCCGTCCTTGGGGCGGACCTGGCTGAAGCGCGCGTAGTCGACCCCGTTATGGAGGGTCCTCACCTTTCCGCCGTGCGCCGGGAACGCCTCGCGCGTCCTTGAGGTTATGTAGTCGCTGCAGCAGACGACGAGGTCGGTCCTGGCAAGCCTCTCTTCCATCGTCTTCCTGTCGAGCTGCGACAGCCACTCGTTATGCGTGTGTAGGACGAGCCTGATACCCGGGTTCAGGGCCTTTACTACCGGCGCGAACTGTGAGAAGTTGTTGATATGGACAATGTCCGGCCGTGTTCTCCTGAGATCAAGGGCGAGCTGCATTGAGTAGGAAGGATAATAGAGGAACGAGCTGAAAAAGGGTTTCTTGAGGCTGTAGAGGGGCCGGAGCTTCCCGGTGAACCTCCGCATGAAGCTGTCCGGCCCTGCGGAAAGCCTCCTGACCATGAGGCCGGGGGGGTCGATTTTAGCGCCGCCTTTGCTCGTGTAGACTGTGATGTCGAACTCGCTTTTGAGCCTCTTCGCAAGCTCCAGGATGATGATGCTTATGGAGCTCCTGAACCCGGAGTCGAGCGGGTTGGTTACAAAGGCGACCCTTCGCCTCATGCGCTTCATGCGGTCTCCCGCCCCGGCTCCGGGGCCAGGGAGTAGAGGAGGTTGAGTACGTTTTCCCGGACTTCGGGCATCACCGCCTTGAGGTCGGAGGACATGGCGGCCCTCTCCTCGAAGGCCTTTTCTATGACGGCGAGCACGCCTTCAGAGTCAAGCGAGCACGGGTCTGCGACCGACGAGCCTGCGCCGACCGTTTCCATTACGCCCTTGAACTTCTCGCTGTAGGCTATGGCGACAGCCGGGACGCCCTGCGAAAGCGCGGCTATGCAGGAGTGCATCCTGGAGCCGATGAAGAAGCCGCAGAGCCCGATTATGGACTTTATCTCGCCTGGGCCGTAGTCGCCTGTCACAAGGGAGAGGCTTCCGCCGTAGGCCGTCTTAAGCTCCTCGAAGACGTTCCGGCAGGCCTCGGCGTCGCTCTCGGGGTGCTCGCTTCCGCCGAAGACGTGCGGTATGAGGACGACATGAGCGCGCTTCCTCGTAACGAGGAAGTCGATGACCTCCCTCACCAGGAGCCTGTAGTCGAGCCTCAGGCCGAACATGTTGTCCCCGGTGTATCCTCCCATGTAAAGAAGGCCGCTCACGTTCAAGCCGACGACCGAAGAGACTTCCCCGGCCCCGTCGAAGGCGGCCCCTTCCATTGCCAGGTTCTCCGGCTTTATCGGGTCGAGGATGAAACCGACGTCATGGCAGAACTGGACCTTTTCGCTCATCCCGAGGATCCCGAGAAGGCGCCTTACCTCCGCGATGCCGGCGTAGTCCCTTGAAAAGACCATCGTGGAGTTGTCGAGCAGGAACCTCGTCACGGCCCTCGAAAGCCTGCTCTTGTACGGGCCGTAGGTCTGCGGGAGCTGGATGAGCTGCTTTCCCATGAGTATGACGAGGAGCTGGGGGAGCGCGACATATATGAACCGACCCATGCCGTAGATGTCGCTCAGGCTGTCGCCGCCGGCTATGGAGGCGGCCATGTCTGCCGAGTGAAGCTCGCTCAGGGTGGCGTTGCCGTCGATGATCTTTCTCCGGATACTCCCGGGCATTAAGCGCGCAAGCGCCGCCAGGAGGAGGAGCAGGGCGATGTTGTTGGGGAGGTAGAGCCTTTTTGAGAACCTGATGTTGACGAGTTTTACGAGCACCTCCCGCCCCTTATACGAGAAGTTTTGAAACCCGCCGGCCCTCGCGTAGTCGAGTATGCCTATCTCGGCCTCCGGGTTCCAGTTGAGTATGCATTTGAGGGCCCCGGCAGTAAGCGCGCCGACGCCCATGTTCCTCGTATTGAAGGACGCTCCAAGGAGAAATACCTTCAACGCCCGTTTTTTGAATTGGTCTTGAATGGTTTGGGACGCTTAATTAATTTATTGAAGAGAATGCGGTGCGGAAGAGGTCTTTACGCGGAAATTGCGGCCTCAATCGGAGGTATTCAGGCCGGCCCATCAGGGCCGGCCTGAATATGGACTTACTGTACGGAAAGCGAAGCGGGGGGCTGGGGCGAAGTCGAGACGCTCGTTGTCCCGCCGAACTGGAACGCGCCCCTGTCCCAGATGCCGTTACTGCCGCGCACGATGCCGAGCATGTCGATATTGAAGGGCGAGGAGAGGCTCATGCCTGTCTTAGTGGAAGACTTCAGCCTGAAGTCCTTGCCCGAGTAGCTGACGAACGGGTCGCCGGAGCCGACCTGTATGTTGGACTCGCTGATCTTGCCCTCGTTCGAGCCCTTGAACCAGTTATAGTCGTGCTTCACGCCGCCGCCGAAGGCAACGGACGGGCTGTTGTACCAGAGGTTATTGTAGGCTACGACGCCGCTTATGGACCTGTATATCGGGAATATCTTGCCTGAGCCGCCGCTTTTGAGGTCCACGAAGGTGTTGTTGTAGATCCTTACGTTGTTCGCGTAGTAGGTCGTGTCAGAGGACCAGCTCCCTATGGCGCCGTTATTGGAGGTGCCGCCGAAGTCCACGGTCCACTGGAATATGTTGCCGTATATGTCCCAGTTTTTCGCGCGGCCCATGATGATCCCGCCGGTGCTCCTGTAGTCCCGTATGTAGTTGTGGCGGAGCGTCACGTCGTGCGTGTCCCTCGCGGACCATATCTCGGAGTGCTGGGAGGAAGAGCCGTTGGTGCCGCTCCGCTCCAGGAGCGAATACTCGATCAGTATATTAGAGACGTTTATGGTGTAGAACACGACCCTGCTCGGGTGGTGGGCCCAGATGTGCTGGAACTTCCAGTTCTTGCCGCCGTATATGCCGTAGACCGCGTCCTGCCCGGTGCATGACGAGCACGGGTTGAAAGAAAGCTCCATGTGCCTGAAAGTAAGATTGTTGACGGCCTTCGGCATGCTTATGAGCTTTACTGTATTGCTGGACCCGGCATGCTGTACCTTTATGCCGTGCCCCGAGGTCCACTTGCCCGGCCCGCCGCCCGTCTGCCCGTTAATCTCGTAATAGCCGGTATTGAACTTGAGCGTGCTGGTGAATACTGCCTGCCCGTCGGCATAGGAGCTGTTCCAGCCGGTATTGGTGCCGTGGTCTGAGGCAGTGGCCTTCTTTATCGTTATCCATTGCCCGTTCTCCGCGTCGCCGAAGGTGCGGCCGGGATAGGTGCCCTTGGCTATGTAATAGGTATCGCCGCGCACAAGAGAGGATGGAAGGGCTGGATAGGCGTTAGTCCAGTCGGCCCCGCTGCCGCTGCCGCTTGCCCCGGCCCGCACGTAGCGGACTGCGGCGCTGGAGATGTCGGGAAAGGCGCATATTACCAGGAAGAGAAGCGCCGATAAGATTCCGATTTTCTTCATTACAACCTCCTTTAGCCTATTCTTTTCCACACCCCTCCTGGGGCGTGTGTTTTCAGAAGGATACAGGAGATTGCCTCGCAAAAATGTGATTTAAATCACTACGTTAGAATTATATTTTGAGAACATTTCTAAACTAAATCAGGAATTCCTTCAGTTCATGAATAATTAAGTTTCGCCATGCGCTTATTTCCCAGGAAAAGCCCGTGCCAGATTTCAAAGTTTATGAGCGGGAAGAGCATCCTGTTATGGTCTTCCCTGCCGCTCATGTGGTCATCCACGAGCTTCCTTACAACCCTTCTGTCAAAGAGCCCGTGCCCCAGCGCCCCTTCGGAGCAAAGGGTCTCAAGCGTAAAGTCCTTGAGCTCGGAGCGGAGCCATCCGGATATGGGGGTAGGGAAGCCCTCCTTTTTCCGGTAGATTATCTCGTTCGGGAGTAGGCGCTCCATTGACCTCTTGAGGATGTATTTGGTCACAAGCCTCCTTACCTTGAGGTTCAGGGGTATCTGGAAGGCCAGCTCTACGAATGTGTAATCGAGGAACGGGACCCTGGCCTCAACCGACGCTGCCATGCCCATCTTGTCCTTTTTCATGAGGAGGTCGTCCGGGAGCCAGACGCTTAAGTCGAGGAGCAGTATCTTTTCAATCTCTTCGAGCCCCTCCGTGGCAGGCATGAGCCTCTCGAAGACGTCCTTGAACGCGCTCTTCGTGTCCCGGTTCATGAGAAGCTCCCGCTTGAGGTCCTCCGGGAATACGGTGTGCCAAGACATGTACCTCTCCCGGAAGTCCCGTATGGACATGGACCTGTGCCCCTTTTTGAGGAGAGGGGACCTGGGGAGCATCCTTATGACGGGGCCGAATAACCTGTCCTTCAGGACGTCCGGCATGAGCATGTAGTATCTCGAAAGGACCTCGCCCCAATGCCTGTTGTAACCGGCGAAGAGCTCATCCGACCCTTCTCCGGTGAGGAGCACGGTCACGCCGTTGTCCTTCGCGAGCCTGGAGACGAAGTAGAGCGGGATGGAGGCCGGCTCGCCTATGGGCTCGTCCTGGTGCCAAACGGCCCTGGGGAGATAGTCGAGGAACTTCTCGGCCGTGACTACCGTCTCGTGATAGCTGCTTTTGAAGTGCGCCGCTACCTTCCGCGAATACCTGAACTCGGAGACGCTGTCGTCGCCTGATTCGCTGTAGCCCACGGTGAACGAATGGACCGGGCGGCCGGAGAGCCCGGTCATGAGCCCGAGTATGGCGCTCGAGTCGAGCCCGCCGCTCAGGAGCGCGCCCACCGGCACGTCGCTCTGCAGGCGCTTCCTTACCGACTCCTTGAGCGCGGAGAAGATATGGCTTGCGATCTCCTCTTCCCCGGCCTTTTCCATGCAGTTTACGAGCTGCGGGTCTTTCTTGAGCTCCCAGTACCTTTTTATCCGCGCCACACCCCGGCTTATTATCATCATGTGCCCGGGCTGGAGCTTCATTATGCCCCTGAACATGGTCTTCGGTCCCGGCACGTAATGGAGCGTCAGAAAATTCGATAGCGCCTGGATGTCCACCTCCCTCGGGACTCCCGGGTCTTCGAGGAGCGATTTTATTTCGGACGCGAAGGCGATGAAGCCGCCGTCCATGTAATAATAGACCGGCTTTATGCCGAGCCTGTCCCTGACGAGCACGAGCTCGCGTTTCCTCCGGTCCCACACGGCTATGGCGAACATGCCGTTCAGGCGCGTGGCGAAATCGGCCCCGTATTCCTCGTATGCGTGCACGATGACCTCTGTATCGGTGAGCGACCTGAAGACGTGCCCGGCCTTCCTGAGGTCTTCCCTTATCTCGAGGTAATTGTATATCTCGCCGTTAAATACGACAGAGACGGCGTCGTCCTCGTTCATCATGGGCTGGCGGCCGAGCGGGGAGAGGTCCAGGATGCTGAGCCTCCTGTGCCCGAGGCCGAGCGGCCCGTCCATGTATATGCCCCTGTCGTCCGGGCCGCGGTGCTCCATGACGTCGGTCATGGCCTCGATATTGCCCCTTTCGGCGGGCCTGCCGTCAAAATTGAGTTTTCCGCAGATGCCGCACATGCCTATGCCCTTTCCCTGTGAAAAAGCCTTTTCACCTGGCTTGACCTGAGCTCCCTAATGAATTCAGCGTCGTCTATCCGCTCTTTTCTTCCAAGAAGGGAGCCCGCATACCCTGCCGCCATGCCGAGGCCGTCGAGAGGCGACTTTAAGAGGCACTTTAGCGCCCTGAGCGCGAAGAAGGCCGGGTGGTAGCCCATGAAGTAGGAGCCGCGCCCGCGCTCCATGCCCGACCTGAAAAGGCCTTTTGCGCGCCCCTCGGGCCTCAAGTGGATGACCTTAAGCCCGGGCACCGGCCATGCCTCCCACCCGCGCATCCGGGCCTTTATCTCGTCTATCCCGTCCCAGCCCATAGCCTCCACG
This sequence comes from Deltaproteobacteria bacterium, assembly GCA_015075075.1. Lineage (GTDB taxonomy): Bacteria > Desulfobacterota > GWC2-55-46 > GWC2-55-46 > GWC2-55-46 > UBA5799. Next base: position 60,715 of record JABTVA010000014.1, read on the forward strand.
AGCCCCCCTATTCCTTCAAGGCATGCGACCCTGTATATCTTGCATGCGCCGAGCGTGTGCCCTTCCGCGGACTTCTCCTCGACGAGCGTTTCACCCTTAAGGATATGGCTAATGCCGCTCGTTATGCCGAGCCCGGGGTTCCTCGCCATGCAATCGAGAGCCTTTTTGAAAAAACCCGGCCCGAAGGAGAGGTCGGCGTCGAGCTTGACGATATAATCGGGATTGCCGGCCTTGAGCGCCGCATATCCTTCGTAGAAAAGCCTCACTATGTGGCCGCCCCTTACCCTTTCAGAGCCCGGGAGCCTAACAACCCTTATCCAGGGGTATTTCGAGGAGTATCCTTCGACTATTTCCGGGGTCCTGTCCCTTGAGCCGTCGTCAACTATGACCCATTCGAGGGGCTTAAGCCTCTGGGAGAGCATGGACTCCGCGGTGCCGGATATATACGCCCTCGTCCCTGACCGGGTTTATGATTTATATCACCCCGGCCCGCGCCCATGTTTGGCTGTTCCTCCCATAAGGCCGTTCACGGCGCCCAGGTAGACCTCGGACATGACAGGCCAGGCGACCGCGTCGTAGGAGCGGGCCGCCCGCTCGGTAAAGCCCTTTCTTTCGCCAGGGTCTTTGCAGGACTCCTCTATGCGGAGCGCAAGGTCCTCCGGGTCCCCGGGGTTGAAGTATTTTATGCCGTCCTCGCCGAAGACCGACATTATGGACTCGAGCCTCGAAGCCACCACGGGCATCCTCATGCACACGTACTCGAATATCTTGGTCGAGAGGGCGAGCCTCATGAAAGGGTCGTCGATGTACGGGACGACCCCCATGTCGGATGCGCCTATCGTCTCGCTTACCTTGTCGAGCGGCAGGTAGCCGTAAAGGCGCACATGCTCTGAAAGCGACCGCTCCCTTATGAGCTCCTCGAGCTCCTCCCTGTAGGACGGGTCGTACTTGCCGTAGATGGAAAGGCGGGTGTTCGGCAGTCGTTTCCTCAGGATGGACACGGCTTCCACCGCGACGTGGAGGCCGAACCTCCGGGCCACCGTGCCGTGATAGAGAAGCGCCGGGCCGTCTTCTATCTTCCGCCACTCCCGCGCGGGAGGGGCGCTGAAAATGGCGTTGTCAGCGGAGTTGAAGACGAGCACGATCTTCCCGGGGTCGACCCCCCTTTCAATGAGCCTCTGCCTGAAGCCGGGGCTCGTCGTAAGGACCTTGTCCGCGAACGCGCATGAGAGCTTTTCCGCGGCCTTGACGAACGGCAGGAGCGCGGCCATGACAGACCCCCGTGTCCGGGACTCGTAAAGCTCTACCGTCAGGTCGTGGAGGTCGAGTATCACCGGCACGCCGGCCATCCTGTGGAGAAGGCCCACGAACACCAGGTGGTCCGGCATGTTATGCACCTGGATGAGGTTGTACCGGTGCCTGAGCGTAAGGCTCATTAGCTTAAGAAACGAGAGCACCCCGAAGAGCGTAGACGTCGTGAAATACCTGAAGAGGCTCTCGGTCCGCTCGGGCCATCCCATTATCCTGTGCGCGGTTATGCCGCCGTATGCCTCAAGGGCTTGTTCGCCCTTGCTCCGGAGGCATACTATATCCACCTCGATACCGGCCTTCGCGAGGACCTCGGCCTCGCGCCTTACCCTCGGGTCTGCCGGATAGCATGAAAATACGGCCATTCCCACTCGTGCCATTTTTTTTATTGATAGAGTCAGGCCGCGTTTTCCCCGGTGAGGAGCCATTTAAGGCAGGCGGCGCTCCTCCTGGCCTTGTGCGCGGCCGACCTCCTTTCCGCCGGCTTAAATATGTAGAGCGCGCCGGACCTTGCGAACCTTAAGACCTGGTGGAAAAGGATTATCGCAAGGTATGCGGCCCTGGCAACTGCCCCGCTGTGCTTCTCCCAATATCCGAGGTTAGCCTTCTGCATCTCTATGTAGAACCTGACAGGGGCAAGTGCCGAGCTTCCCCCGCCGTAGTGGATTGCCTCGGCCTCCGCGCAGTACCAGTTCTCGTAGCCCGCGTCATGGAACCTCTTGCACCAGTCCTTGTCCTCGGCATAGAAAAAGAACCTCTCGTCGAGCATCCCTATTTCGTCTACGGCCTTTCTCCTGGCCATCAGGAGGCATCCGCTCAACGCCTCGACCCTGGCCGTTTTTTCCTGGGAAAAATAGTTCCGGTCGTCGAGGCCGATTGCCGAAAGGAGGCTTCCGGGCAGGCTCGGAAAGCGCCTGCACGTTCGCTGCAGGCTACCGTCCGGGTTCAGCACCCTCGGCCCCGCCAGGGCGGCCCGGGGGAGGGAACCAAGGAATTTCCGGAGGGCTTCAAGGCAGCCATCCAGGACGACTACGTCCGAGTTTACGAGACAGAGGTACTCTCCGCTACTTTCCCTCATGCCGATGTTGTTGGCCCTGGCAAAGCCAAGGTTCTCGCTCTGCTCAAGCACCCTGGCTTCAGGGAACCTTTCCCTTACCGCCGCTGCCGAGCCGTCGGAGGAGGCGTTATCGACCACAATGACCTCGGCCTCGAGGCTCCCGAGCCCGGACCGGAGCGATCCCAGGCACTTGAGGAGATAGTCCCTTGCGTTCCAGTTTACGATTATGACCGATACGTCAGGCATCAGGCCCTTGCCGCACCCTCTGCAACGGCGGCAGGTGCTCGCTCACTGGCAGCCTCCCTTTCGGTCAAGCCCCTCACCGCGGCTATCATGGCAAGGAGCATATAAAGGACGACCTTTATCTGGTCGAAATACGAAACGCCGAAGAAGGAGACGATGTGGACGAAGAGCGCGGCCCCGAGCGCCCATACGATCCTGTCCATGCCTGGCGCCAGCCGTCCGGATTTGACCGCCCTTCCGACAGTCTGGAAACAGGTCGCGAGTATAGCTATGAAAAGTGCGAGGGTTATGAGCCCGCCGTCGACCGCTATGCGTATGAAATGGTTGGTGACGTCGAAGAGGTAGTAGCCCCAGCCTGCGGTCGACTTGACGCCTATGAGCCACCATTCGCCGACCCTGTTTACGAACTGGTCGATGAGGTGGTATCTGTGGTAGGCGGTGGATGCGCCGAAGAGCTTCACCTTGAGGATGAGCGCCCAGACCGGCGCCTTCATGACGAGATGCAGCCCGACGAGCGTTATCACGAGAAACCACCTGAGCTGCCTCATCCGGGACCTGAAGTGCCACAGGAAGATGCCCGCAATGCCGGCCAGATAGGCGAGCGCCGGGCCGCTCGACGAAGTGCTTATCTTTATGAGCGTCGTGGCCGCTACTCCCGCGTACATTAGGACGCTCCTGTACTTGAGCCTCCTTGCCGCGTAAAAGAGCGGGAGGAGCGAGGCGCTGAAAGACCCCGCCGTGATGGGGTGCGCGAAGGCCCCCTGGCACCTGAGCTTCCCTTCCCTTATGGCCGTGTATTCCGGGACCCCGCCGAATACGGAGAAGATGTTCCTCTGGGTCGTCATCTCGTAGACCATTGCAGCGGCTACGGGTATGGCCGCGAGCGCGAGCGTCTTTATGACCCAGAGTATGTCCTCGACGCTCCGGACGAGGAACCGCGTGAGGAAGTAGACGCCGATGATGTCGAAGGATATGCCGAGCCTGTTCACGAAGGCCGCGGAAGTGTGCCAGAGTATCGTGTATACGGCGATGCTGGAGAGGGCCCAGAGGAGCATGAGCTTGTCTATCCTGTTGAGCTTTATACTGAACTCGGACCTTATGAGCACCCTGGCCCAGCCGAAGAGGACGAGTATCCTCAGTATGAAGAAATCGAGCGTGAATATTATTATCCTCTGCTGAATGGGGATGAAGACGACCGCGAGGATGAGGGGCACGAGGGCCGCCCTTCTCGGCAGTATGAGCATGAGGAAGCCAGAGGCGAGGGTAAACGCCAGGGCAAGGGGGTGTATGTCGCCGTACTGGTCCATTGCTTTATTTATGCCAGATACCTGTAGAAGAGCCTTCCGAGGAGCCGGTTGGAAAAGCCCGGGAGTATCCTGAATAACGCCCCTGCAGCGCGCGCGGCCTTTCCGCCTTCGTCCTTCAAGCCTGCCTTGCTTTCCGGCGCGTACATGTAATAAAGGGGCGAGGCTGCGGCTCCCCACCTCGACTTGAACTCCATAAGGCCCCTGTTCCCGGCGAATGTCCGCCCGAAGTCGAAGACGCTGCGCCCATCATGGGAGGCCTTTTTTATGGCCGTCCAGAGCGCCAGCTGGCTTGCGCCTGACCCGAAATGCCTTTCATCCGAAGCGCCGAATTTGTACTAAGCCGTATCGCCGGATTGGAGGAGCATGACGCCTGATACCGCGGATGAGCCTTTGTCCACCATGATGAGCGAGGCAAGGCCGGTGGCGTGGAGCTCCTTCCAGAGGTTTCTGAAAAAGCTGAAGGGCTGGACCGGCGCGCCCTGCCTCTTCCTCGATCTGACGTGCAGCCTGTAGAAGTCGCGGAGGTCGGCAATAGTTCTGCCTTCCCTTGCGCTCAGTCCGTTTTGGAAGGCTTTCCTTATCTTCCTCCTTACGCAGTCCCTGTGGAAGCCCTCCATTATGGCTTCTTCCTCCCTGTCGATCCTGAGCGAGAAGCCTGAGTAGCCGTCGTATATCGAAAACCCGCCTGCCGTGAAAGGGACGGGGCTTCTGATCTCGGTCTGAAACTCATGCGGACCTGCACCCGCAAGCCCGGCAACGAGCGCGTCCGCTTCCTCCCTCGTCCTGTAAAGAGGCCCGCATACGTCGGAAAAGGGATATGAGACGAGACGGCTTTTACCGAGCTTCCAATCGAGCCGCGCAGCAGGCATGGCCGCAGAAACCGTGCCGTCAGACGCCCTTTTGACTATGTAGACCGGCCGTATCCCGTATGTGAGCTCAATTACCCTGTGCCAGGCGGAATGGTGGTAGACGGTGCCGTTAAGCGAGGACGCGAGGGCGTTCCAGTTTTTCTCGCCTATTTCTTCGATGGAGGCGAAGCTGATTGTAAAAGGCCGTGACCGCATCAGAAATAGATGAACCTCTTGAAGAAATCCGAAACGTTTATCGAATCCACGTCTGAGGAGACGGTAAAGGCTGACTGGGCCCCGTGCGGCCACCTCCAGAGGCGAAGGAGCGGGTAGCTCGAATTGTCTATGACGTCGAGCAGCAGCCGCCTGTCCCTTGGCGCGAATTTCGCGTACCCGTCTATGAAGAGCGCGTTCCTGTGCGGGTACTCCACCACGCTCGTCAGGAAGCCTTCCTCAACAAGGAACGACTCGACGTCGGGCGAGCAGTTTCTGGATATCTGGATTGTGTGCCTGCGTATGTCGTCCGTATCGAGCTGAAAAGCGCCTTCGCTGAATGTCCCCCTGGCCTGCGCGTAGGCGCCGCAGATAAGGTCACCGGTCCCTTTTCCATTTACGTCCTTTTGAAGGACCGTCGCTTCCCGCGGGCACTTGAGCCTGACCCGCCAGCCGTCGCCGGTCTTCTCGGGCTTCCACACGGATTTGCGCCTCCTCTCCCACCACGAGGTTATCTCGTTCAGCGTCGCGAACCAGACGCGGGGGCGCGCGGCCCTGGCCGCTCCCGCGACGTCCTTTATCGAGGCCTCGAAGTACTTGAACCTTTCAGGATGGAAAAGGAGGTGGAAAAGCTCGCCCCGGGAGTGGATTTTCATGAATATCGTCTGCCATATGGATGAAATGGCGGCGCGCTCCTTTATCCTGTACCTCTCGAAGAGCATCTCGTCATCTGGCGCGGTTATCGGTATGTCGATGAGTTTCCCCTTGACGGCAGGGACGGAGATGGAGAGCTCCGGGCTTGACGTGTTGTACAGGAGCGTGAGCTTCCTGAGATGCTCTTCCGAGCGCCTGCAGGACCTGGGTGTTTCGTCCCAGAGGATGACGTTGTTGCTCGTCCAGACGAACGGGCTTTTGCGGAGGGCGGCGAGCGTGTCGTCATTGTAGCTCAGGTACGGGCACCTGAAGCCGTAGACCCTGAGTTTTGCCTTCTCAAAGGCGTTGTAGCTCTTTCTGATGAGGGCCTTCTGCTCAACGAGCGACCGCGTCTTCATGTTCGTATGGAAGTACCCGTGCGCGGCGAACTCGTGCCCGAGGTCCCGGAACCTTTCGAAAAAGCCGTAATGGTTTTCGAGAAGGCTCGCGGTTATGCAGAAGGTCACCCTGACTCCCATCGAACCGAGGTCCTGGTCAAGCTCGCGCATCATCTCCGAGAAGCGCGCCCTGCCGAATGAATACCTCATGAAGACCTGCGCGGAGCGCTCGATGCCGTGCAGGAACCCCTTGGTCTCGATGATGTGGTTAAGGAAGTCTATCAGCAATTCCGGAGGCCTCCGGGCCGAGTATGAGAGCGGCTATCCTTTCCTGGTCCGAGGGCCTGAGGCCGGGATACATCGGGAGCGAGAGGATTTCGTCCGCGACCCTTTCGGTGACGGGCAGGTCGCCCTTCAGGTATCCGAAGCGCGCGCACGCCCTCTGGAGGTGGAGCGGCACGGGGTAATGGAGGCCGGTGGAAACCCCTGCCTCCGAGAGCCGCCTCTGGTGGGCCTCGCGGTTGCGCACCCTGATCACGTAAAGATGATAGACGTGCCTTGCGTCCGGGTGCTCGGCAGGGGTAATGACTTTTTCAGAACCCCTGAAAAGCCTGTCATATACCCTTGCCGCTTCCCGCCTCATCTCGTTCCATTCGGAGAGACGCCTGAGTTTTATCCTGAGTATCATCGCCTGGATGGCGTCGAGCCTGGAGTTGCACCCCTCGATCTCGTGTATGTATTTCCTGGACTGCCCGTGGTCGCGGGCCATTTTGATGTATTCGATAATCTCCCGGTCGTTTGTCGTTACCGCGCCCGCGTCACCGCAGGCCCCGAGGTTTTTTCCCGGATAGAAGCTGAAGGCAGCGGCCGCGCCCATGGACCCGGCCTTCATCCATCGTCCGGTTCTCCTCGACAGGTACTTGGCCCCGTGGGCCTGGCAGGCGTCCTCGATAACCGTCAGCCCGAAGCCGTCCGCTATATCGAGTATCGCGTCCATCTCCGCGGGCTGCCCGTAAAGGTGCACCGGCACAACAGCCGTCACCGGGGATTTGGTCCTCTTGTCGAAGGTCCTTCCGCCGGTGGACTCGCAAGCGGTATCGAGATAGCGCCTGAGGGCTGCGGGGTCCATGTTGTACGTCTTTTCGTCTATATCCACAAAGGCCGCGAGCGCCCCTGCCTGCGATATGGCCTCGACAGTGGCTATGAAGGTGTTTGCCACCGTTACCACCGTATCGCCAGGCTTTACGCCGGAGGCAACGAGGGCGAGCTTCAATGCGTCGGTGCCGTTTGCGACCCCGGACGAAAAGCGCGCGCCGCAGAACCCGGCGAACCGCGACTCGAAGTCCTCGACGGCGGCGCCTCCGATGAATGAACTCTCTCTTAGCGCCTGCCTGAACGCTCCTACAAGCTCGTCCTCGATCTCGACGTGATGGGAGGCGAGGTCAACGAAAGGTGTGGCTCCGCCGGTAGTCTTATTCATCGGGTGCGCTCCTTAAGATCCGTGCCGGGTTCCCGGCCACTATCGTATTCGGTGGGACGTTTCTGGTCACCGTCGAGCCCGCGCCCACGATCGCGTTTTCGCCTATCGTCACCCTGCTGAGTATCGTCGAGCCCGAGCCTATGGACGCCCCCTTTTTTACGACCGTGTACTCGACATTCCAGTCCGCATCGTTCTTGAGCGCCCCAGCCGGGGTGGTAGCGCGCGGGTAGGCGTCGTTTATGAAGGTCACGCCGTGGCCTATAAAGACGTTGTCCTCGATGGTCACGCCCTCGCAGACGAAGGAGTGGCTCGATATCTTGCAATTCCTGCCGACCGTGGCGTTTTTCTGTATCTCCACGAACGCGCCTATCTTGGTGCCGTCCCCCACGGAGCAGCCGTAAAGGTTTATGAAGCTCCCGAGCCTGACCCCGGCGCCGAGCCTCACGTCCGGGGCTATCCTGTTGAAGCTCCCGGCGTCTCCCGCGCTCATATGGTGACCATCCTGCAATTCTTCCGGAGCGACTCGTCGCAGGCCTCGAGCATCCTTACGACGCGGAGCCCCGCCTCCCCGTCGTTGAACGGGCTCTCGTCGTTCCTTATGCAGTTGATGAAGTATTCGGTCTCGAGCCGGAGCGCCTCTCCCTGGTCGACCTTGGGTGCCCACATGTCTCCCGACCGGTAACTCACGAGGAGGTCGTAGAGCCCCTCTCTCGTGGTTATGTCAACGCCCCTGTCGTATACCTTTATCTTCTCGTCGGCGTCCATGTCGTTCCAAACAAGCATCTTCTTTTCGCCGCCGATAAGGGTCGTCCTGAGCTTCACGGGCGAGAGCCAGTTCACGTTGAAGTGCGCGATTATGTTGTTCGGGAAGTAGACCATTATGTACGCGATGTCCTCCTTCGCGTTTATGTGGGCCCTGCCGCTGGCAGATACCCCGACCGGCTTTTCGTCTATGAGGTAGTCCATTATCGAGAAGTCGTGGGGGGAGAGGTCCCATATGACGTTTACGTCGTGCTGGAAAAGCCCCAGGTTCACCATGGAGTAGTCGTAATAGTA
>JABTVA010000015.1 GCA_015075075.1 Deltaproteobacteria bacterium
CTTTTAAAATACCACATGGTAATAGCGGCGGGTTTGGGGCGGCGGGCGGCGGAAAGGTGGGGCCCGCGCCTCATCGACCTTGATATAATCTTCTACGGCTCGAGGGTGGTAAGGGACGAGCGTATCGAGGTGCCGCACCCGCACGCGAAAGAGCGCGCATTTGTCATGGTCCCCCTCTCGGAGATCGCGCCCGGGTTCATCGACCCTCTTTCAGGGGCTTCTGTCTCCGAGTTGGCGGCAAGGCTCGGGAAAGAGGGGTTAAGGAGACTGGAAGGTTGAAGAGCGTACTCATATTACTGGCCATATTCTTTATCGTGCTTGCGCTTAAAAAGGCGCTCGAAGCAAAAAGAGCGCGCATGTCCGGAGAGGTCTCGGCACCCCGCGATACCGTGCGGAACGTGCGCGGCGACAGCGAGGAGATGGTGCTGGATACGGTCTGCGGGACATACGTTCCAATAAGCTCGGCTTTGAGGTCTTCCGAAGGCGGCAGGAGCCTTTTTTTCTGTTCCGAGGAGTGCAGGGCGAAGTTCATGGCGGGCCGCCGCTGACTGCTCTTTAAAACATGGGGTTTTTACGGGCAAACCCTGAATAAATACAGTTGACGCGGGCCCCTCGGCTTGTTATCCTGATTTTCCGAAATCCTCCTCCGCTCTATCGGGAGAAGCTCTTGTTTTAGAAAGATTTTTGCGGTCCGTTCCGCTGAAAAAAACTTTTTCGGGAGGGTATGCTCATGGGTTGGGGGAAGAAAAACCGTCTTGCGAAGATAATACGGCCTGAAACCGGAAGGACCGTCATGTTAGCCGTTGACCACGGGTACTTCCTCGGCCCCACGAGCGGCCTCGAAGAGCCGGGAAAGACCGTGGCGCCGCTTGTAAAACACGCTGACTGCCTAATGCTTACGAGGGGGGTCCTCCGGGCCTGCGTGGACCCGGGCGTGGACGTGCCCATAATGCTCAGGGTGTCCGGCGGCACCAGCATACTCGGCAACCTCGCTGACGAGGGCACGACGGTCTCGATGAGGGACGCCATCAGGATGAACGCCGCCGGGGTGGCACTTTCGATATTCGTCGGCTCTGAGCTCGAAAGAAAGTCGCTTCTCGCTCTCGCGGACCTCATAAACGAGGCCGAGGAGTTCGGGATACCGGTGCTCGCCGTGACAGCGGTCGGCAAGGATATGACGAGGGACGCCCGTTACCTGGGGCTCGCCTGCAGGATAGCCGCCGAGCTGGGCGCCCATATCGTCAAGACCTACTACTGCGAGGACTTCGAGAAGGTAGTAAGGAACTGCCCGGTGCCCATAGTAATAGCGGGCGGCAAGAAGATACCGGAGAGGGAGGCTATCGACCTCTCCTATAATGCCGTCACGAGGGGCGCCGTGGGCGTGGACATGGGGCGGAACATATTCCAGTCCGAGCACCCGGTCGCCATGATAAAGACCGTGAGGGAGATAGTGCACAAGGACTTGAAGCCAGACAAGGCATGGGATCTTTTCAGGACCCTGGCAGGCGAGAAGGAGAACGCCGCCCGTTGAAGGCAGCCGTATACTACAAAAACAGCGATATAAGGATCGAGGAAAGGCCCGTCCCCTCCATCGGTCCCGGAGAGGCGCTCGTGAGGATAGAGGCGAGCGGCATCTGCGGAAGCGACGTAATGGAGTGGTACAGGATAAAGAAGGCGCCGCTCGTGCTCGGCCACGAGATAGCCGGCACCATTGAAAAGACCGGCCCCGGCGTAAATGGCTTTAAGCCCGGCGACAGGGTGACAGTAGCACACCACGTGCCCTGCAATAAGTGCAGGTATTGCCTTGCGGGGAACCACTCGGTTTGCGATACGCTCCGCTCGACCAACTTCGACCCGGGCGGGTTTTGCGAGTTCGTGAGGGTCCCGGCCATAAACCTCGACAGGGGCACGTTCATCCTTCCGGACAACGTGAGCTACGAGGACGCCACCTTCATCGAGCCGCTCGGCTGCGTTGTCCGGGCCTTCAGGGTGGCGAGGTTCTCCCCAGGCATGAGCGTGCTCGTCATCGGGAGCGGCATGTCGGGGCTACTGCACATAAGGCTTGCGCGGGCCCTGGGGGCGGGGAAAATAGCGGCTACCGACATAAACGATTTCAGGCTCGATGCAGCCGCCCGCTCGGGCGCGGACCTCGCGCTCAACGCGCGCACGGACGTGCCTGCGAAGATAAGGGAGGCCTTCGGAAGACCAGCCGACCTCGTCATAATATGCGCCGCGAGCGATCCGGCCATAACCCAGGGCCTTAAGAGCGTTGACCGGGGCGGCACCATTATCTTCTTCGCGCCCAAGGAGCCGGGCGGGACATACCCGCTCCCGCTATTCGACCTCTGGAGGGACAACATCACCATCATTAATTCCTATGCCTCTCCGCCGTACGACACCCTCGTCGCCCTGGAGCTCATCGCCTCCGGCAGGGTCAGGGTCAACGACCTCATAACGCACAGGCTCGGCCTGGCTGAAGCGCAGGAAGGCTTCAGGATCGTGGCCGGGGCCGGGGAGTCGATAAAGGTCGTAATAGAGCCGCAGAGGTGACGCGGGTCCAGAGGAGTCTCCTTTGAAGAGGTTAGGCCTCATAGTCAAGGTAAGCAACCCCGAGGCGATAAAGCTCGCCGACAGGGTGGCGGACTGGGCCGTCGAGAGGGGCGGTAAGGTCTTTACGGACGAGGGGCTCGCCCTCATGATAAAGAACGCCGTTGCGGTCCCCGTAAAGGACCTCCCCACGAGCGTTGACCTGATGGTCGTACTCGGCGGGGACGGCACCATGCTCCACGCCGCGAGGCTCATAGACGGCAGAAAAGTCCCCATCCTCGGCGTGAACATGGGGAGCCTCGGCTTCCTCACGGCCATAACCGACAAGGAGGTCTTCCCTGTCCTCGAAAGGATTGAGCGCGAGGACTTCATACTCGAGGAGCGGATGCTCCTTTCGGTCGAGCACGCGAGGGGGGAGAAAGTCCTCTCGACCCACAAGGTCCTGAACGACGCCGTCATAAAGGGCGAGAGCGCGAGGCTCGTAAGGCTCGAGACGCGCATAAACAGGGAATACGTGAACACCTACAGGGCCGACGGCCTCATCGTGGCCACGCCTACCGGCTCGACGGCCTACTCCCTCTCTGCCAACGGCCCTATCCTATACCCGACGATACATTCCATAATAGTGGCCCCTATATGCCCCTTTAACCTCCCGAACAGGCCGGTGGTCATACCTGACTGATGACGGTTGACGTGATGGTGAGCCAGGACAGTCGAACATCGAGCTCATACTGACGGCCAGGTGAACCTCCTCTGGAGGCGGCGACATGGTCAATAAGGCGCGCGTCGGCGAGAGCGCCCGTCTCGTGAGATACGACGGCAGAGCTACTTCGAGATACCGCGAGAGCTTTCATGTGGAGGTCGGCATGGTGAGGGAGCCAACAAGTTGCTAAAGATTCTTGAGAGAACCTTTTGTAAAGTTTCTCTCAAACTCTCTCTGTGGCCTTGTTTCTGGAGAGTCCCCCTCGATTTGAGGGGGACTCTCGGGGAAAGAACTAAAAGTCTTTGAGTTAGTCTTGGGGAAACCTTTCTACAGAAAGTTTCCCCCAAGAGTCTTTTTCAGCAACCTGCTGAATCCTCACTGGCCCGTTCTATGCTGCTTGAACTGAATATAAGGGACTTCGCCATAATAGAGTCCCTCTCCATCGGGTTCGGACCGGGCCTCAACATATTCACGGGCTCGACCGGCGCGGGGAAGAGCATCATCATGGACGCGCTCGCCCTTGTGCTCGGCGACAGGGCTTCGGGCGACCTTATCCGCGAGGGCAGCGTCGAGGCCCAGGTCGAGGCCCTCTTCGACATCTCGGGCGTAAGGGGGAGCGGCCTGGATGATATCCTCATTGAGGCCGGTTTCCCGGCCTCGGACGAGCTTCTTATCAAGAGGGTGGTCCAGCGGGCCGGAAGGAACAGGATATACATAAACGGGAGCCTCTCGACGCTCGTCACGCTAACGGAGATAGGGCGTAGGCTCATAGACATATACGGCCAGAGCGAGCACCAGTCCCTCGCGAGGTCCGACGAGCACGTAGAGGTGCTTGATTCGTTCGGCGGCCTTCTCGAGAAACGCGCACGCATGGCCTCGGCCTACAGGGAAACGGCAGAGGCGAGGCGCGAGCTTGAGAAGCTCGTCGAGGACGCGAAGGGAGGAAGGGAGAGGAAGGAGTTCCTTTCCTTTCAACTGAACGAGCTGTCGGCAGCGGGATTAAAGCCCGGCGAGGAAGAGGAGCTTAAGGGCCTAAGGGAAAGGCTCCAGTCGGTAGGGAAACTCAGGGAGGCTACCGGATTCGCCGAGCGGGCCATATACTCGGAATCCGGCTCTGTTACCGAAAGGCTCGGGGCGGTCGCAAGGTCTTTGAAGGATGTTTCTTCGCTCGACGAGAGGCTCAAGGAGGCTGCTGCGAGGGTGGAGGCGAGCCTCATCGAGCTTGAGGACGCGGGCGCCTTTTTCCGGGATTACGCCTCCTCGATAGAGGCAGACCCCGATGCACTGGAGGCGGCCTCCGAAAGGCTCGACCTCATCGGCAGGCTCAAGAAGAAATACGGCGGAAGCGTCGGGGAGATGCTCCTTAAAAAGGAAGCCCTGGAAAAGGAGCTCGGGCTTCTTGAGAATACGGACTTGAGGCAGGCGGAGCTCGAATCCAGGTTCAATGCCGCGCATTCAAGGGCCGCGGAGATAGCCGGCGAGCTTAGCGCCGGGAGGCTTGCAGCAGCAAAGGGGCTCAAGGCCAGGATAGAGGAAGAGCTTACGAACCTCGGCATGAAAGGCGCCCTCTTCGAGGTCCTTGTAGAAGAGGACAGGGGGCACGACGGCGGCCCGAGGCTTACGGAAAAGGGCTCTGACAAGGTGAGCTTCCACATAGCCGCCAACAAGGGCGAGGGCCTTAAGCCACTCGCAAAAGTGGCTTCCGGAGGCGAGCTTTCGAGGATAATGCTCGCCATAAAGAGCGTAATATCCTCGGGCAGGGTCCCTACAATGGTCTTCGACGAGATAGACACGGGCGTAAGCGGCGGAATGGCCCAGGTCGTGGGGCTTAAGCTCAAAGAGGTGTCCAGGGCCAACCAGGTGCTTTGCATAACGCACCTTCCGCAGGTCGCTGCCTTCGCCGACAGGCATTTCGCGGTCTCGAAGGAGACAACGGGCGAAAGGACGGTCACCAGGGTCAGGGAGGTAACGGGCGACAGCAGGGTGGACGAGATATCCTCCATGCTCGGCGGCCTCAAGGTAACGGAAACAACGAAAAAGCACGCTTTGGAACTCATACAGGCGGCAGGCAAGCTCGCCAGGTCAGGCAAGGCGCTGAAACAATCTTGAGAGAACCTTTTTGTAAAAAGTTTCTCTCAAACTCTCTCCAAAAATTTTTAGTTCCCCGGAGAGTCCCCCCTCAAATCGAGGGGGGACTCTCCGGGGAAAGAACTAAAAGTCTTTGAAGGGGGTCTGGGGGAAACCTTTCTACAGAAAGTTTCCCCCGGAAGGTTTTTCAGTCCCTTGCCGGGCGCGCCGGGCCGTCCAGGAGGAAAAAAGGTAGAATTGGTAAGGAAGGCGCTTCTTTCGGACGTAGAGAGCATACACCAGATAGTCGAGGCGTTTGCCAAGCGGGGCATAATGCTCCACAGGTCCGCTTCGGACATCTGCGCGACGCTGAGGGACTTTTTCGTATACGAGGAGGACGGGAAGATACTCGGGACCTGCGCCCTGCATATAGCTTCGCCGGAGATGGGCGAGGTAAGGTCCCTTGCCGTAAGGAGCGGGCACACCGGCAGGGGCATCGGGACCAAGCTCGTTACCGCCTGCCTTGAAGAGGCCGTTGAGCTGGGATTAAGGAGGGTGTTCGCGCTCACCTACAAGCCGGGGTTCTTCAAGAAGCTCAGGTTCAAGTGCATAAGCAAGGAGGTCCTGCCGCACAAGATCTGGGGCGACTGCATAAAATGCGTGAAGTTCCCGAACTGCGACGAAATAGCCGTCATAATCGAGCTCGCGGAAGGGCCGCGGGAAAGGGGGCAGAGTGAAGGGATTTCTTGATGATGCCGGCGCGCAAGAGACGATAGGCAGGCTTAAAAAGCTCCTGAAGGGCAGGGCGGACTCTTACGAGATTTATTTCCAGTTCCAGAAGGGCCTGGGTGTCGAGGCCAAGGACGGCGCGGTGGACGCGTTGAAGGCCCGGTCGAGCAGAGGCGTGGGCTTGCGTACCATATCCGGGAAGAGGCTCGGCTTCGCATTTACGAGCGTACTATCAGAGGGCGCGCTATCGGAGCTGGTCGAGAGCGCTATTTCAGGCAGCAGGGAGGCTTCCGAGGACGAGTATCTAAAGCTCCCTTTGCCGCAGCAGGGCCTTTCAGAGGAAGACCTGGGGTTATTCGACGGCTCGTTCGGGACGAGGCCCGAAGAGGAGCTCATAAAGGCGGCGGTGGATATAGAGGAGGCGGCCCTCTCATTCGACCAGAGGGTGAAGCGGGTGAGGAAGGCCTCCTTTTCAGAGTCCCTCGGCGCGGGAAGGCTCGTCAACTCGAACGGGGTGGACATCGTCCACGCCGCCACATATTATAGCGGGAGCGTTACGGCAGTCGCCGAGGGCGACGGCGAGGCCCAGATGGGCTGGGAGATGGGGACCGGCCACAAGGGGGCTGACGTGGACAGCCGGAGTATCGGCAGCAAGGCAGCGGAGAACGCCGTCAAGCGCCTCGGGGCAAGGACCATAAAGACCACGAGGTGCGGCGCGATTATCGAGAACACCGTCGCCTGCGAGCTCCTCGAAGCGCTTGCCGGGTCGTTCCTCGGCGACGGCGTTCTGAAGGGGAAATCCATGCTCATCGGGAAAAAGGGGAAGAAGGTGGCGTCTGGCGCGCTCAATATATGGGACGACGGGGTCTTGAGGGGCGGCTGGGCCACCTCCGCCTTTGACGCCGAGGGCACTGCATCGAGGAAGACCGCGCTCGTCCTCGAAGGCGTTTGCCGGGGCTTTCTCTACGACGCCTACTGGGCCGGAAGGGCGGGCGCCGCATCGACGGGGAACGCCGTGAGGGGCGGGTACAAGTCAACGCCCGGCATAGGCATAACGAACCTCTATATCGAAAAAGGCGGAAGGGGGTTCGAGACTCTCCTTAAGGAGCTCGGAAGCGGGCTTTTCATAACCGAGCTCCTGGGTGTGCATACAATCAACGCCGTAAGCGGGGACTTTTCGCTCGGGGCCGCCGGCTTCCGGGTGGAGAACGGGGAGGTCGCCTATCCTGTGAGGGGGATGGCCGTCTCCGGCAACCTGCTTGGGCTTTTCTCGAGCGTGGCCGAGTGCGCCTCGGACCTGAGGTTCATAGGGTCTATCGGCGCTCCCAGCCTGCTGGTCGAAGAAATCGAGGCGAGCGGAACATGACTGACGTAAAGGAAGACGCAAGGAAGGTGAAGGAAGTCCTGGCCCTGAACCCGCTTTTCAAGGGCCTCGAGGACTTCTACATAACCGACCTCATCCCGAGGGCGGAGCTTAGGTCCTGGCCCGGCGGCATCCAGGTGATCACGGAAGGCGACGAGGGCGACGCCGTATACTTCATCATCTCCGGGAAGGTGAAGGTGACGCTCTACGGCGAGGAAGGGCGCGAGATAGTGCTCGCTGTCCTGAAGAACGGCGATATGTTCGGCGAGATGTCGATAATGGACGACAAGCCCAGGTCCGCGAACGTCGAGGCCGTTACCGACCTCTCCTGCCTGGTCATAAGCAAGTCCGCGTTCCTGGAGTACCTCTCCAGGCACCACAAGGTATACGTGAGGCTCTTCGCGTACCTGACAGGCAGGCTCAGGGAGGCGACGAGGAAGATAGGCGGGCTCGCGCTCCTGGACGTCTGCGGAAGGATCGCGCACACGCTCATAGGCATGGCGAACGCCGAAGGCTCCGGCGAAAAGGTCATAGCCATAGAAAGGCCCACCCACGAGGAGCTCGCCGCCATGATCGGCTCTTCGAGGGAGGTCGTGAGCAGGGCCCTCAAGAAGATGACCCAGGAGGGCTATATAAAGATAGAAAAAGGCAGGATACTCCTCTACCTATCCGAGTGACCCGGGTCACTGCCCGGGGTCGCCCGCCTGAAGTATACTCGTCCCGTGCTTGCGGCCAGCCAGCCGGCTAAATAGCTTGACACGGGAGGCATGGGTATGCTAATGATTCTCCACTCGAAAAAGCACCCGCTATACCGGAATCCCCTGAACCAGTACCTTTTTTTCAAGTTTTTCCCTTGCGCGCCGATAAGAATGGGCGGCTAAAAACACCGAGACCCTTCCCCGGTCGATAAGACCCGGCTGAAGGCTCACCATGAGCGGCAGGCGTCCTTGGGCCGCGGCAATCATGCAATACGGCTTCAAGCCCGGCTCTCCGGAAACCCCGGGCAGAGCGAAAAATCCTGGAAGGGAGGACCTCACGTTGGATAGGCGGTTTCTTACGCTATTTGTCCTTGCGAACGACGCTTCCAAGCCCAGAAAGCTGAATATACCGTTCAGATACCTCAAGGCCGCCGGGGCTCTTTCAATCGTCTTTTCCCTCGTCCTGGCCTTTATTGTGCTTGATTACATGAGGCTCAGGTTTAACCACATCGAGTTCTCGTCGCTTAAGAAGGAGAACGCCGAGCAGAAGGCGGTGCTCCAGGGCTTCGCCTCCAAGATAAGCGCCCTC
This sequence comes from Deltaproteobacteria bacterium, assembly GCA_015075075.1. Classification (GTDB taxonomy): domain Bacteria; phylum Desulfobacterota; class GWC2-55-46; order GWC2-55-46; family GWC2-55-46; genus UBA5799. The sequence goes on from JABTVA010000015.1 coordinate 8,697, forward strand.
GAAAGCCAGCTCGCCAGGCTCAACCTCTTCGACAAGAAGATACGCATAATCGCGAATATCGAGAAAGACCCCAAGCCCGCCGGAGGCGCCGAGCAGGTGCTCGGCATGGGAGGCGACTCGTCGGTCGACGAGAACGCGTTCCCGTCCGCCGGAGCCAGGGTCGACGAGCTGGTCGAGAAGATGCGCTCCGACCTCCTGAACCTCGAATACCAGGCAGCCGAGCAGGAGGAGAGCTTCGTCGATCTCAACGACCATCTCGTCAAGAAGTCGGTCATGCTCGCCTCCACGCCTTCGATATGGCCGGCAAAGGGATGGGTCACCTCCAGGTTCGGGAGCAGGATATCCCCCTTCACAGGGGCGCCCCAGCACCATGCGGGCATGGACATCGCGAACAGCACAGGCTCACCGGTCATCGCCCCCGCGGACGGGATGGTCGTAAAGGTCGCCAGGGAGGCGAACCTCGGCAGGGTCGTTGTCATCTCGCACGGGTACGGGATAAAGACCACCTACGGGCACCTCTCCGAGACGACTGTTGCCGTGGGCCAGAGGGTCAAGCGCGGAGCGAAGATAGGCGCAATCGGCAGCACCGGGCTCTCTACGGGTCCGCACCTCCATTACTCTGTCTCCCTGAACGGGATAAACGTCAACCCGGAGAAGTACATACTCGACTGAACCGGATTCCATTAAGCCGTGAAGGGCCCCCGGAGAGTTCCGCGGGCCCTTTTTATTTTGCCGGGAAGCGGCTCCGCGCTTTCAAAAGGCTACCTCTAAAAATAGTTATTTTTCCTGATCTCTGTGTCAGGGCTGAAATAAAAATGCTCACATATTCCCATATATGCTGCGCTTTTTATTTCCGCCCTTCCTTGACCTAAGAAAAAATTCCTGTTTTTTAAAGGCACCCCAAAATGATTTTGGCCGGTGTGGAAATATTGTTATAATTATGCTATTATAATTGTTTTCCGGTCCAAGGCGAATCTATGCCATAATAGCCGCGATATTGCGGATTAATGAGTGATATCCAGGCGGTTGCATTGGGCTTTGAATCCCATGCCGCCCGAAAAAAGAGGAAAATCAGGGGAATATGTTAAACAGCCTGCTTAAAAAGGTTTTCGGCTCCAAGAACGAGCGCGAAGTCAAAAGGATGGCGCCCATAGTCGAGGAGATAAACTCGTTTGAACCGTCCATGAAGGCCTTGAGCGACGACGGCCTCAAGGACCTGACGCTCAAGTTCAAGGAGGAGCTTGCATCGGGCAAGACCCTAGACGACATACTCCCGAGGGCGTTCGCCGCCGTGAGGGAGGTCGCGTGGAGGCGCTTGAAGATGCGCCATTTCGACGTCCAGCTCATGGGCGGTTACGTGCTCAACAGCGGCAAGATATCCGAGATGAAGACAGGCGAGGGAAAGACCCTCGTCGCCACGCTCCCGCTCTATCTCAACGCCCTTACCGGCAAGGGAGCGCACCTCGTCACCGTGAACGACTACCTCGCCCGGAGGGACAGCCACTGGATGGGGGCGGTATACCACGCCCTCGGCCTCACCGTGGGCATCATCCAGAGCGACGAGAGCTATGTCTACGACCCTTCCTACACCGAGGGGCCGGGGACTTTCATACACCTCCGCCCCGTGACGCGGAAGGACGCCTATAACGCCGACATAACCTACGGCACCAATAACGAGTTCGGGTTCGACTACCTCCGCGACAACATGAAGTTCTCGCTCGACGAGTACGTGCAGCGGGAGCACAACTTCGCCATAGTCGACGAGGTCGACTCCATCCTCATAGACGAGGCCAGGACCCCGCTCATCATCTCCGGGCCGACCGAGGACTCAACCGACAAGTACTACGAGATAGACCGCATCATGCCGGGGCTCAGGAAAGAAGACCACTTCACGGTCGACGAGAAGGCCAAGCAGGTCCTCCTTACCGAGGAGGGCATGAACAGGGTGGAGGAGCTCCTCGGCATAGACAACCTCTACGACCCGGAGCACATAGAAACGCTCCACCACGTGAACCAGGCGCTCCGCGCGCACGTCCTCTTCCACAGGGACGTTGACTACGTCGTGAAGGACGGCCAGGTCATAATAGTGGACGAGTTCACGGGCCGCCTCATGACAGGGAGGCGCTGGAGCGACGGCCTGCACCAGGCGGTGGAGGCCAAGGAGAAGGTCAAGATAGAGAGCGAGAACCAGACGCTCGCCACCATCACCTTCCAGAACTACTTCAGGATGTACGAGAAGCTCGCTGGCATGACCGGCACCGCCGACACCGAGGCCGCCGAGTTCCGGAACATCTACAACCTCGACGTGGTTGTCATCCCCACGAACAGGCCGCTTGCGAGGGTGGACGCGACGGACCTCGTCTACAAGACCAAGAAGGAGAAGTTCAAGGCCGTAATAAAGGACCTCGAGGAGTCCTACAGGCAGGGGAGGCCCGTGCTCGTCGGCACCATCTCCATCGAGGACTCCGAGCGCCTCTCCAAGATGCTCGCAAGCCACAAGATCCCGCACCACGTGCTTAACGCGAAGCAGCACGAGCGGGAGGCCGAGATAGTGGCGCAGGCCGGGAGGCTCAAGGCCGTGACCATATCGACCAACATGGCCGGGAGAGGGACCGACATACTCCTCGGCGGAAACCCCGAGTACCTCGCCGCCGCCCGCGCCGGAAAGGACGACGCGAACCCCGAGTACAGGGCGGCGCTCGATAAGGCGAGGGAGCTCTGCGAGGAGGAGAAGGCCAGGGTACTCGCCTTGGGCGGCCTCTACATCCTCGGCACCGAGAGGCACGAGTCCAGGCGCATAGACAACCAGTTGAGGGGCCGCGCGGGCCGCCAGGGCGACCCGGGCTCGTCAAGGTTTTACATGTCCCTCGAGGACGACCTGCTCCGCATATTCGGCTCTGACAGGATAGCCTCCATAATGGAGAGGATAGGCATGGAGGAGGACGTGCCTATCGAGCACGGCCTCGTCTCCAAGGCCATAGAGAACGCGCAGAAGAAGGTCGAGGGCCACAACTTCGACATAAGGAAGCACCTCCTGGAATATGACGACGTCATGAACCAGCAGAGGACCGTCGTCTACGGGTACAGGAAACAGATACTCGGGCAGCAGGGCCTCCGGGAGATGGTGAAGGAGTTCTCCGACGAGGCCGCGAGGGAGCTGGTCGGCACGCACGTCGACGAGAAGAGCCATGTCGAGGACTGGGACATTAAGACGATAAACGACGCGGCCACGCTGCAGTTCGGGACACGGTTCGGCCCCGACGACATGCAGGGCGTGAACAGCCGCGAGGCCCTTGCCGAGGCCATAGCCGAGAAGGCGTGGAAGTCGTACGAGGATAAGGTCGCTATCGTCGGCAACGAGTCCTTCCTCCAGTTCGAGAAGGTGATACTGCTGCACACGCTCGATTCCCTCTGGAAGGACCACCTCCTTTCCATGGACCACCTTAAGGGCGGGATAGGGCTTCGCGGCTACGGCCAGAAGAACCCCCTGCAGGAGTACAAGAAGGAAGGGTTCGAGCTCTTCACGGGCCTCATCGCGAGGCTCCGGAGCGAGGTCTGCGAGCGGCTCTTCAAGGTGCAGATAAAGATGGAGGGGAACGCCGAGGCCGCCCCGCCGCCCCCGCAGCCCAGGCAAAAGCAGCAGAGGGTAAAGTACTCAAGAGGCGATGAGGCCGAAAGCGGCCCCGAAAAGGAGCAGCCTGTCGTAAGGGCGGGCGAGAAGGTGGGCAGGAACGACCCGTGTCCGTGCGGGAGCGGCTTGAAATACAAGAGATGCTGCGGCATGACCGTGGCAAGATAAGGCGGCGGAAAGCGGGATGGCGGATTTCACGAAGGCCGGCAGGCAGTTCGAGCTGAGGGTGCCGGGGTTCAGGGCCGCGGGCGCGGCTGCTGGCATAAAAAAGAACGGAAAGAAGGACCTTGCCGTAATCGTAAGCGACTCCCCGGCGTCCGTCGCCGGGGTCTTTACGACCAATACCGTCAAGGCCGCCCCGGTCCTCTTAGACATGAAGAGGATAAGGAAGGGCCTTGCGAGCGGGCTCATAGTGAATAGCGGGAACGCCAACGCGTGCACCGGAAAGGAAGGCATGCGGAACGCCGAGGCAATGGCGGATATGGCGGAGCGGGCTCTGGGCTTGAAGAAAGGGAGCGTCCTCGTCGCCTCTACAGGGGTCATCGGCGTGCCGCTCCCGATAGAGAAGGTGGAGAAGGGACTGCCTTTTCTTTCGAGGTCCCTCGGGTATGAGGGACTGGGCCCGGCGGCGGAGGCCATGATGACCACCGACGCCTTCCCCAAGAAGACCGTTATGAAAACGAAACTCGGCGGCGTTGAAATTACTCTCGCCGGGATCGCGAAGGGCGCGGGCATGATATGCCCCGACATGGCCACGATGCTCGCCTTCTTTTTTACCGACGCCCGCATAAAAGCCCCCGCGCTCTCAAAGGCCTTGAAGGCCGCGGTCGACCGCTCTTTCAACAGCATAATAGTCGATAACGACACCTCCACCAACGACACGGTCCTCGCCTTCGCGAACGGCGCCGGGAACGGCGGCGAAATAAAGGAGGGCACAAGGGAGTTCGATTCTTTTGCCGGGCTCCTCACCGCGGCCTCCACCGAGCTCGCCCACATGATAGTGAAGGACGGAGAGGGCGCGACAAGGTTCGTGGAGATAGAGGTCTCCGGCGCGGCAAGCGAGCATGACGCAAGGAAGGCCGCCCGGACCGTCGCCGAATCATACCTCTGCAAGACCGCGTTTTTCGGAGGCGACCCGAACTGGGGGCGCATAATCGCGGCCATCGGCAGGGCGGGCGTCAAGATGAGGGAAGAGAGGACAATTGTCTCCTTTAACGGCGTGCAGGTCGTTCTAAAGGGGCTCGATACGGGCCGGGAGAAGGAAGCGGCAAGGGCCATGAAGAAAAAGGAGCTTCTGGTGCTGGTCGATATCGGCGCGGGCAGGGGCGCGGCCAGGGTCTGGACGACCGACCTCACCTACGAGTACGTCAAGATAAACTCAGCTTACAGGACCTAAGGAGGCAGACCCATGGAACCTTTTCTCAAGGAAGCTGAAAAATGGCTGAGGCAGGCCGAATACGACCTCAAGGCCGCGGAGTGGACGCAGCAGGGCGGGTTCCACGCCCAGGCCACCTTCCTTGCGCAGCAGTCGGCTGCCAAGTCCCTACGGTCCTTCCTCTTCCTCAGCAAGGAAGACGCGCGCGAGACCCGTTCCGTAGTCGAGCTCATCGACAGGGCCATAGTCCACGAGGAGGAGTTCAGGAAATTCGTGGGCTCGTCCAGGAGCCTCGACCTCTATTACAAGACCTCGCGCTTCCCGGACGCAATCCCGGGCGGCATCCCCTCGGAAATCATTTCGGGCAAGGAATCGGTCGAGGCGATACGCCAGGCAGCCGACATAATCGCAATAGTCGAGAAGAAGAGGAAGTCGGCCATTCCGGAAAGCCTTTAGAGGCGCGCCCGACAGGCGCTCCGGTCATTTGGCAGGCTGCTGAAAAAGCCCAATCTGCCGTGTCGTCTTCAAGGTTGGACACTCCGGCCTACTATAAAAGAACGCCGCATTCCTCACTTTTTGACTCCTTGCATCTTGAGCTTTTTGAGCAGCCTGAATATTTTGGAATTTTTCAGCAACCTTTTAAAGCCGCGGTGCATACTTAGCCGATGTCCGTAGACATAATCCTTATCCTGCCCCTTGTCTTCGGGGCCATAGTGGGCAGTTTCCTGAACGTCTGCATCCACAGGATCCCGCTCGGCGTATCGGTCGTCTCTCCGCCTTCGAGCTGTCCGAACTGCTCCAACCGCATACCCTTCTACCTGAACGTCCCGGTAATAAGCTACATACTGCTCCGCGGCAGGTGCTCCGCGTGCGGCGAGCCGTTTTCGGCGAGGTACCCCGTGGTCGAGGCATTTACGGCGCTCGTCGCGCTCTTTACCTTCCTTAAGTTCGGCCCCACTCCGGAGGCCGCGGTTTATTTCGCGTTCCTATCCGCGCTCATAGTCATAACCTTCATAGACCTCGACCTCAAGATAATACCCGACGTCATAAGCCTTCCGGGCATAGCCGCAGGGCTTCTGGCCTCGTTCTTTCTCCCTTACCCCGGGGTGCTCCACTCGTTCATCGGCGCCGCCGCCGGGGGCGGCGTCCTCTTTGCCGTGGCCTGGGGGTATTACCTGGCGACAGGGCATGAGGGCATGGGAGGCGGGGACGTGAAGCTCCTGGCCATGATAGGCGCGTTCCTCGGCTGGAAGGGCGTAATCCTTACGCTCCTCGTCGGGTCTTTTGCCGGCGCGCTCATAGGCGCTCTGCTCATGCTCGCGCTCGGAAAGGGTTCGAGGTACGCGGTGCCGTTCGGCCCGTTCCTGGCCCTCGGGGCCGCGGTGCACCTCTTCTTCGGCGAGGCGATAATAAGCTGGTATCTACTCAAGGCCACGGGCGGGTAGCTAATGAAAAAAGGCCTCGGAATCCGTTTCCAGCTCACCGCGGGCATGGTCATAATGACCGTCGCGGGAATAGGCCTCATAGGGCTCCTCAGCGTAAAGATAGTCGAGAGGAGCGCGCTTGCGTGGAAGGCGAGCCAGGCCGGGGACATGGTGAGCTTTGTCCGCGCCGCTTTCAGGGTCCAGAAGGAGGGGGCGCTTGCCGCAAGCATCACCGGCGCCGCGTTGAAGGAAGCGGGGGTTTCGGCATTCAGGCTCACAGGGCCGAGCGGCAGGGCGATCTTAGCCGAGGGCTCCATGCCTGACGGGCCAGGCGAGCGGTTCGCGCCAATGGAAGGGTTCGAGGCCTTCAGGTACGGGGGAGGGTGGTTCGAGGGCGCGGGAGAGAGCCTCAGGATATCCGCCCCGGTAAGCTGGCCGGGGCAGGGGAACGGAAGGATCGAGTTCGTCCTGAGCCTTGCCGATATAAACGAAGAGATGGCCGGGGCCAGGAGGTTCCTCCTCATTTACGCCCTTCTCGACTCGGCCATCATAGTCATATTCGGCCTCTTACTCCTTTCGCGCTCCGTCGTGGGGCCGCTTAAGCGCCTCGAGGAGGCGGCCACAAGGATAGCCGGGGGCAGGCTTTACGAGAGGGCAAGGGTCGACGTGGAGAACGAAATAGGGAGCCTCGCCGCCTCCTTCAACAGCATGGCGGGAAGGCTTGAGGAGGAGATAAGGTCTCTTGAGCGCGTGAACCTGGAGCTTACCACCGCGCAGGACGAGCTCCTGAGGTCCTCGACCCTTGCCGTCGTCGGAAGGCTTGCCGCCGGCATAGCGCACGAGATAGGGAACCCGCTCGGGGCGCTCAGGGGCTACATGGACCTCCTGGGGAAGGGCGGCCTTGACCGCGCCGAGGAGGCCGAGATCGTCGAGCGCGCCTCCAGGGAGGTGTCGAGGATAGATTCCATCGTTAGGGAGTTCCTGGAGGTGGCCCGGCCCCGTCGTCGGGAAGGGGTTGCTATCGCGCCAGTGGACGTGAACGCGCTCATTGAGGAGACGCTTACGACCCTTTCCATGAGGGACGACTTCAGGGGGGTAAGGGCGGAGATGGACTTAAAGGAGGGGCTTTCGCCCGTGATGGCTGATGAGGGGAAGCTCAGGCAGGTCTTCATGAACCTCCTTCTTAACGCGGCGCATTCAATGGATGGGATGGCTGAAAAACCCGTGAAGATATCGACGGGAATCGAGAGCAGGCCCAAGAAGGCCGGAAGGCGGAGAAGCGACCAGCCTCTCGGGGCCGATGCCGCGATGACGGAGTTCATTACGGTCTCTTTCTCGGACAGCGGCTCCGGCATATCCGGGGAGGACGCGAAGAGGATATTCGACCCGTTCTTCACGACCAAGGGCTCCGGCAGGGGCACGGGCCTCGGGCTTTTCGTCTCGCAGTCGATAATAAACGCGCACGGCGGGGAGATAGCGTTCAGGTCGGCCCCCGGCGAGGGCTCGGTCTTTACCGTCGCCCTCCCGTCCGGGAGGAACCTGTGAGGATACTCATAATCGACGACGAAGAGTCGATGCGCCACATGCTTTCCGTTATCCTCAAGAAAGAGGGCTATGATACGGTCTCGGCCCATGACGCACAAGCCGGGCTTACGCTCCTCGAAAAGGACGAGTTCGATTTCATCCTCTCGGACATACGGATGCCCGGCATGGACGGGACCGGGCTCTTGAAGGCCGTGGCCGATAAGGGCGTTGCCTCTCCCGTCATAATGATGAGCGCCTACGGCTCGATGGACTCGGCAATGGAGTGCATGAAGCTCGGGGCCTACGACTACATATCCAAGCCCTTCAAGGCCGACGAGATAGTGCTCGTCCTGAGGAAGGCCGAGGAGAGGGAGAGGCTCCGGAGGGAGAACAGGAGGCTCAAGGAGGAGGCCGCGAGGGAGTATGACGTATCCGGCATAAGGACCTCCGACCCCGTGATGGACGGGGTGCTCGGTCTCGTACGCAAGATCGCGGATTATTCTACCTCGGTCCTCATTACGGGCGAGAGCGGCACCGGCAAGGAGCTTGTGGCCCGGGCGATACACTATGGCGGCAGGCGCTCTGGCGGGCCTTTCGTCGTCGTCAACTGCGGGGCCCTTCCCGGACCGCTCCTTGAAAGCGAGCTCTTCGGCCACGTGAAGGGCGCGTTCACCGACGCCCACAGGAGCAAGGCCGGGCTTTTCCAGGAGGCCGAAGGCGGCACCATTTTCTTAGACGAGGTCGGCGAGCTGCCGATGGAGCTACAGGTGAAGCTCCTTCGCGTTCTGCAGGAAGGCGAGGTAAGGAGGGTCGGCGACAACAGGCCGGTAAAGGTAGACGCAAGGGTCGTCGCCGCCACTCTAAGGGACCTCAGGCAGGAGATATCGAGGGCGCTTTCAGGAAGACCTTTCTACAGGCTGAACGTCATCGAGGTAAATTGCCGCCCTTGGCGAGCGGCAGGGCGACGTACCGCTCCTCGCCGAATGGTTCGTCGAGAAGTATGCGCGAAAATTCATAAAGCCCCCCAAGGCGATTTCCGCCGGGGCAATGGAAGCGCTGAGGAGATATCCCTGGCCCGGCAACTTAAGGGAGCTCGAGAACGTCATAGAGAGGGCCATGATACTCGAAGAGACCGGGACCATAAGGGAGTCCTCCCTCCCGCTCCTTGCCGGGCCCGAGGCCCCAAGGAACGCCGGACCTTCCGGCCTCTCCATCAAGAAGGCCCAGGAATCGATGGAAAGGGAGCTTATAAGGAAGGCGCTCGACCAGACCGGGAATAACAAGACAAAGGCCGCCATGCTCCTCGAAATCAGCCATAGGGCCCTACTCTACAAGATAAAAAGTTACGGACTATGAAAAAAGTGCATAGTTCCGTGACTCCCTTCCATTTCTGACCTTAAATAAATCAATAACTTAAGTTTTGGCACGCCGCTTGCTTTTCTGAATAGGCATGAATAGGCGTCCTTTCATGTGCATTCAGCGGGAGAAAGGTTTCTCGCTCGTAGAGGTCCTGGTGGTCATAGCCCTCATCGGCATCATGCTGGGCATAGGCGGCCCGGCGGTCATCTCGCGGATGTCGCACATAAAATTCACCAGGGCCGTAAGGGACGTCGCAACCGAGCTAAATGCGGCGAGGCTCAAGGCAATAGCGGAGAGCAAGCCCATGCAGGTCGCTTTCTCAGGGGCAACGTACAGGCTCAGGGAATGCAACTCGGCGCCGTGCGCCGACGACGAATGGACAGATTACCCGTCAAGGGGGGCTCGCGACCTCGGGACCGGGGCGAGCATAACGGCGCCGGGCTCAGCCTTCACAGTCGCTTTCTTCGCGAACGGAACGGCGACGGCGACTGTCATCTGCATAAGGAACACGTCGGATGCGGGCGATCAGATGAGAATAAGCGTAACAGGCACGACAGGCCTGGTCAAAGTGACTACGGGATGCACGACATGAAGACTTTTCTACACGATAAGGGGTTTACGCTGATCGAGGTGCTAATCGCGATGACGATACTCTCGATAGGCATACTGGGCATAGCCGGACTTGCGGGAACGGCGGTAAAGGCCGCAGGAGTCAGCGAATCGATGACGCAGGCCAACAACCTGGCGCAGCAGAAGATAGAGGAGCTCCTGTCGGTCGATTACAGGAACCTCCACGTCACGGACACGGTGGCCACAATGGCGTCTTTGAGAAGGAACTGCGCCCTCACGACCGCCTCGTCCAGCAGGCCGGTCTACACCTGCACGCCTGTAGACCCGCTTATCCAGCTTGAAGGCAAGCCGTTCAACTGGTCTTATACAGCCACCTTCATCGACCTCGACGGCAACGGCGAGGCGAACCAGAACCGGGACGGGCTCAAGAGGCTGGACATTACTGTCACGTGGACGGACAGCCTGTGGAGGAGCACAAAGAGCCTGACGCTTACAACCATGAGGACGAGGGGATGATGAGAGCCGACCGAATTCCCGTTTTTGGCTTTAAAAGACAAGGGGCCGGGAGTAGCGGCGCGGGGGGATACTCGCTCATCGAGATCCTCATAGCCATCTTCATAACCGGCGTGGTGGCGGTCTCTATATACTCCCTCTACAACACGTTCTTCATACAGTCGCATACCCAGGACCTGAAGGTGGAGGCGCAGCAGAACGCCAGGGTGGCCCTGAACCTCATGGAAAGGGAGATCATGAACGCGGGGTACGCGGCCTGCGACGGGAACGTTATCCAGGAAGCGACCGCGACTTCGATACAGTTCGTCTACACCGACCCCGAGGAGGACGCGGGCTTGAGCGCCACGGCAGGGCAGTGCCTGAGGGTCAGGTACGCGCTCCAGACCCTTAACGGAGTCCAGGTCCTGGCAAGAAGGGCCGATACGGGCGGCGAGAGCGGCTGGACGGCCGGCACGACCGAGCTCGTGGCCGAGCACGTGGACAACATCGTTTTTTCATATTACGACATGGACGGCAACCCCGTAAACACCTCAACGCAGGCCGGGAGGAACGAGATAAGGTTCGTCTCCGTGAACCTCGTGACGAAGACGAAGTCGGTTATCCAGGGCACCGGCGCCCCTGCCACCTTCATGTCCGAGACGAACATAAGGCTCAGGAACCTAGGGGTCGGGGCGTCGGCATCCGACAATACGCCTCCGGTGCAGACAACGGGCCTTCAGGTAAGGGACCCCGGCGTCTGCGGCAGGTTAAAGGTGAAATGGACAAAGAACACCGAGGGCGACGTCAGAGGCTATAAGATATATTACGGGGTAGCCTCGGGCTCTTACGAGGGCGTCGTGAACATCCCAATGACCGTCCTTTCAGGGAACCAGTACAGCTGCACGGACAACGGGACCGAGATCGAATGCACGATAAACCCCTCCAACCCTCCCCTGGCCAACAGCCCCGCTGACGGGAGCTCGACTACCACTTATTATCTGACGATAAAGGCCTATGACAACGCCCTTAACCACAGCGACCCGGCTGCCGAAGTATCCGGCAACCCCGACCCGAGCAGCTCCGAGTTCGACGCCGGCGCCGACGACTCGACCCTCAACTCCATAAGCCCCGTCCCGGTCACCGGCTTTTCCGGCGCAGACGGCCCCTCGGACGGACAGGTGCTCCTTAGCTGGACCCCATATGATACCTCGACGAACCCCGACGTCACAGGTTTCAGGATATACAGGTCCGCGTCGCCGTTCACGAGCTATCCTATAGACCCCGCGGCAGACGGCATAGACTGGATAGCGGGCGAGCCCGGGAGCGGCAAGGCCGAAGTCGGGAAAAACGCCACGAGCTATATCGACCCAGGCCCGGGCCTCATAGGCTGCCGGATCTATTACTACGCCATTGCGCCGGTTGCCTGCGACAGCACACTCCTTACCGACTCGGGAGGGGAGTTTAAGTACGACAATGACGACTATGACGCGACCTGCGGCGACGGTGAAGAGCCATGCACGCCGGGTACCGGCTTTGCGGCTGTTTCAGGATCGGATACCGCGCCGCCCGATAATGAGCCCCCAGGGACTCCTGCGATATCGAAGAGGCCGGACGGCACCATAGTATCCGGATACAAAAGGACGTACCTGACTTTTACTAATCCGTCGGACGCTGATTTCGAACATACGAGGATATACTACAGCACGACGGGTTATCCGAGCGTCGACGTTTCACCAAGTTCCTCCACATACGGCGTTATATCCGGCGGCAACCCGGTCCCGGACACTAATGAGGATCCGCCCTCCGTTCGCGGCAGGTTCATATCCGGGGGCGCGACGGTATCCTTCGTCCACGATAATGAGTACCCGGCGGGACCCGAATCTGTAGAGCTAATGCACGCACCGGAGCTTGAGGCAGCCGGCTATTATTACCTCGCGGTTGCATACGACCTGTGCGGAAATCCCAAAGCTGATGCATCCTCGGCGCAAACACTGGCCGAGCTCTGCGGAGACGGCCAACCTGGTGATGCGGAGTGGGGTGCTCCGTCAGCCCCGACATCCGCAGCCGTTTCGGGCTGCTATATGGGCACTGGAGGAGGCATAACAGTGATTTGGGACGCGATAACCTCAGACGCGTCCGTTAATCCGGATGCCGCCGGCTATAGAATATACAGGTCACCGACGGCGACCTTTGACACGGCAAATAACCCTAACATACTCAACAACACCTATTGCAGCTCATCGTCCGATCCGGAGGTGCCCTGTTACCTTGGATTTGTGCCCATAGGAAGCCCGACCACCTTTTCCGACAACTACGGCTCTGACGGGAGCACATATTCCTACGGCATTGTCTCAACAGACTGCGTGTACGAGAACAGGTGGATAGCGAGCGGAGAGTCTGTGTTCCAGAATAACCGTTCGTCTTGGCTAACGTTTAACGGCGTAACAAGCAATGGCGTCAGCCCCGGCAAGCTCCTGAAAGATAATAAAGAGCCGGTGGCGGATGAGGATTTGGCCAAGCACAAAGAGGTGCTTACCGGCATCGTATTGGACAGCTCCGGGGACAGCTCGCCAGCTTCAAATTTAAAACACAATACAGTTACCATGTTTCTGCAAAACTCCGGTTCCGGCACCGTTACAATAACGGGCGCAAGCGTAAGTTGGGAGAACTCTTCCGCGTACCTGGCCGAGATATCCATAGGCGGCGGCGGGAGCGGCATAGGGACAACTTCCACTAGCCTTGGAGCCGGACTTTCAGACGCGGTCCCCGGCCCCACGTACACGAGAGGGGTCACTAGTGTCTCGCTCACGAACGTCGATATACCCGGCGGCTCAACAAACGTGCCGGTTAGCTTCGATTTCAGGGATTCCGGAGGCAACCCGGTGGACATGAGGGTCGGACAGCTTCTTGTAACCTTCACCACTACGAACAAGTCGACCGGGTCGTCATGCTTTTCGCCGCTGACCGTCTCGATGAGCCCCGAAAGCATATACGTGCCGCTCGGCCCGAGCGTGGCCGATACCCAGCAGAACAAGCCCGTGAGCCCGGTCTTCGGCTATCCTGTGCCGGGCGCTGAGGGGCTGAATGAACTGCAGTCTGGCGTAGACAGCCCTATCGTGGTGGACCCCGGCACGATAGTGACCATATCCGCCAGCATAACCGGGAACACCACCAGCGCCGCCACAGGTAACAAAGTGCCGGCGGAATCCGCGACGCTCTATTACACGGCGACAGCCAAGACCGTTACAACCCCTCCCGCCTCCGGGTATACCGAAGTGGACATGGTCCATATAGCAGGCAACATCTGGTCAGCGCCCATCCCGGCCTCTGACGGCCAGCGCGTCTGGTACTATGTCGTAGGCACGGACGAGGACGGCAACTGGGACCGCGACCCCGAGATATCTCACGGCGCGTACGTATACGACCAGAAAGAGTTCAGCGTGTGCGCCGTCACGCCGAGCGCGCCGACTGGACTTGCCGTGACTTCAAAGGCCGGCTCCAGTGTTACACTGGCATGGAATGCCGTTACGACTTATGCGAGCGGCGCGGCGATTGACGCGGACGACGACGCCATATTGTACAGGATCTACAGGAACGGCGCCCAGGTAGGCTCGGCCCAGGCAGGCACGAGCTACACGGACACGGTCCCCTCGAACGGAGTCTACAGTTACACAGTCAGGGCGCTCAATTCCTGCGCTGACCCGGGGCCGAAGGTAAGCTCTGACTCGAACACCGCCGCGACCTGCGTCGGCATGAGCGGACAGGCGACCATAAGCGTGAGCCCCGCCACTACAGGGCCAAGCTCACGGTAACGGTGGTGGACTGTCTGGCCTCAGCACGGGTTATGAAACGACGCAGCAGACCTTGAACGTTGACAGCGGCTTCTCGACGTTCTATGTCCGGAGCCAGGTGCCTCATACCCACAGCCCGCCTGTCACCGAAACGGGCGTGGCAACCGGCACCTTCGTAAAGACGATAGAGACCTCGGCCTCTTCGGAAGCCGGGCCCAACCCTTGCGTCGGATACGATTACCGCATTCTATTCTACGCTTCGGATACCGCGACCGTGAGCGTCGTCTGACCCTGCACGAACACGCCGAGGCGCCCGCGTCCATATCGGGGCGGTCCCGGGCAGAACATGACCCTTAACCGAGCGCGGTCTCGTTCATACCGACGATACTGCCATAACCGACCCTCGCGGGCTACAGGGTCTACGAGAAGGTCTGCAACAGGGCGCCGAACTGCAGGCTCCGACATGAAAGATTGGTTTCTCAGGACGACAGTGGCCGCTGGTTCTGACATCTATAATAATGGGCGCCGACCAGGAAACCTTAACCAGAGGATGTACCACTTCAGGGTGACTGCTTTCGACTCGTGCTCCACCCGAAAGAGCAGCCCGTCGAGCGTGGTATGAATGGCATAATGAGACAGGTCGGAAAAGACGAACGCGGCTTTATCCTGGTGCTTGCGCTCGTGACCATGCTGGCCATGACCATAATAGGCCTTTCGGTCATCATGAACATGACGACGGACATGCAGCTTCCCGTAACGAGCGGACGCCGAGATGGCGTTCCAGCTCCGCCGAGGCCGGCACGAGGCCATGTCGAGTTCCGGCTGGCGTCCGGGAACGCGAGGCATATCGGGGAAGACCTGCGGATGCAGGCTACAGGGACCTGGGCCACATGGAACCGGACGGCTCCAGGACTTCAGTCGGGAACGGCAACGCCGACAGGAGAGCGCGGACAGCCTTAATTACAACGTAACCGTCGAATACCTCGGCGAGGACAACCCCGAGGGCTTCTGCGACGGGAATGGTGCAGGCCCAAACAACTCCGGCAACCACACTGACCCAAATACAACCACCTGGACCTGCAATGACAGCCCCGAGGAGATAGTCATGTACGGCAGGGACTTTAACCTTGTCGACACCTCCACCTTCGTGACCTGGGGCAAGCACCCGGTCTACAAGGTAACCTCCATCGGCACCTCGAACAACATATCGAGGACCATAGTGGCTTACGTGGGCGCAAGCAACCTCAATACCGATACAGAATTCGGCATAAACACCAACGGTTGCGTAAACGTGTCCGGAGGCGCCGCCGACATCGGAGCAGTAAAGCAGGGGCCGGGCTGCGGCTGCGACCCAAAGATAACCGACGGAGGAGGCTCCTGCGAGCCCAACAAGGCCGATGAAGACGACATGAGCACCTATCTCGGCGAGGACATATCCGAGATAGTCGATTTCGCAAACGAGAAGCACAGCTGCAAGAACGGCACCTGCAGCGCGCCCGGCGACGATATCCCCTCAAGCGGCAAGTTAGACGGGGTGGTCCAGGACTGGGGCGACTACGCAGGCAATACCTACTCGACGATGATATATATCGACAACAAGGACGGCAAAGAGGTGAGCCTTTCCGGCAACTTCACGGGAAGGGGCATACTCATCGTTACAGGCAACCTGGAATTGAGCGGCAGTCTCGCCTATGAGGGCCTTATATACGTCTTTGGCCAGGTGGAGCTAAAGGGCGGCGGAAGCTCGCTAAACGTATTCGGGGGCCTCATGGCCGACAGCACCGTCTCGGTGAACGGAAATATCGACGTCGTCTACGACCAGGACACCCTTGACGAAGTGGCGAGGGAGAACTCCAAGTCCGCCATAATACTCTGGAAGAGGCTGTGACCACAAAGGTTCAATAAAAAGAGCCTTTTCCTCCAGTACACTCGAATTACGTTAAACTATCACGGCCAGGCAATTTGGTATGGGACCCTGAATCACCCGGCCGCCTCTCGACCCTCTTCCCCTCAGCACGACCAGCACCCGCGAAAAAAAGAAAAGGGCAATAGCTCTTGACGGCGCCTCGCCGGGACAAAAAAAGTCCTAAACTTCTCCGGGCACTCGCCGATATTATAGTTAATTATGTTCCAATTAGAAGTAATGTGTTGACAATTATGGTTCATTGGAGATAGATTGCAGCCAATCCAGCTCAGATTCGTAATTCCCGTAGCTACGCGGCTCTCCATCGAGACCACCCATACCCTTGTGACTAAAGTGCTTGTGCCATGACGAAAAATAATCTAAAGAAGATACGAGAGGGCATGCTCCTCAGCAAATCCGAACTGGCCAGGAAGGCGGGGGTCTCCCTGCTTACGATAGACAGGATAGAGAAGGGGTACCCTTGCAGGCTCGAGACGAAACGGAAGCTCATATGCGCGCTGGGCCTCAAGGTTTCCGACAAGGGCAAGATATTCCTGGACTGACGGGGGTAAAATGAACTTTTCCTTCAGCAAGAAAAAGGACGCCGTGGCATTCGACATCGGCTCCAATTCAATAAAGCTCGTGCAGATGAACCGCACCAAGAAGGGCTGGGAGCTCGTCAAGATGGGCATGGCGAAGCTTCCGCCCGAGGCCATTGTCGACGGCTCCATCATCGATTCCATGACCGTCACCAACACGCTCCGCGAGCTCGCGAAGGAGCACGGTGTCAAGGTGAAGGACACGGTCTCGTCGCTCACCGGCCATTCCGTCATCATAAAGAAGGTCAGCTTCCCGGCCATGACCGAGGACGAGCTGGCGGACTCCATCCAGTGGGAGGCCGAGCAGTACATCCCGTTCCCCATAACCGACGTGAACATAGACTTCCAGATACTCGGGACCGACGCCGAGGGCAGGGGGCAGATGGACGTCATGCTCGTGGCCGTGAAGCGCGACGTCATAAACGACTACACCAACGTCATAAAGGAGGCCGGCCTGAACCCGGTCGTCATAGACGTGGACTCCTTCGCCCTCGAGAACATGATGGAGGTGAACTACCCGCTCGCTCCAGGCGAGAACATCGCAATGGTCAACATCGGGGCGAGCATCACGAGCATAAGCGTGATACTCGGGGGCATAACCATATTCACCAGGTCCATCCCCATGGGCGGCAACCAGTTCACCGAGGAGATACAGAGGCAGCTCAACATAAGCTTCAAGGACGCCGAGGACCTGAAGACCGGGGCCAGGGAACCGTCCGAGCAGGAGGCGACGGAGCTCGCGGCGGGCTGGAATCAGTCTCCACCAACCTCGCGTTCGAGGTCAAGAGGTCGCTTGATTTCTTCCTCGGCGGGGCGCACGGCTCGTACATCAGCAAGATATTCCTTTCCGGCGGAGGCTCCAAGGTCGCGGGCCTGCAGAACCTCATGCAGGATAAGACCTCGGTCCCGGTCGAGCCAGTCGACCCGTTCAAGGGCATCGAGGCCAACCCGAAGCATTTCGGCCCCGAGGCGCTCAAGGAGGCCGCGCCGCTGTTCGGCGTGGCTGTCGGACTCGCCACACGGAGGTTCGCCGACAGATGATACGCATAAACCTCCTGCCCGTAAGGGCAGCCAAGAAAAAAGAGTCGATACGCCTCCAGCTCACGATAGCCGGGCTGGCAACCTTCTTCGTCGCCGCCGTCTCGATAGCGGTTTACATCATAGCCGCGGCCGAGGCGAGCGGCCTTCAGGAGCAGATAACCTCCGGCAACCAGGAGCTGAACCAGCTCACGAAGAAGATAGGCGAGCTCTCGAAGATAAAGGAGCAGAAGAGGATAGTAGAGGAAAAGCTAGCCATTATAAACCAGCTCGAGTCCGACAGGACCGGCCCGGTAAGGCTTCTGAGGAACGTAAGCGAGGCCATCCCGCAGAGGGCATGGGTCAAGACGCTCAGGGACAAGGACTACCAGATATCCATTGAGGGATACGCCTCGGACGACGAGGTGGTCGCGGAGTTCATGAGGGGACTTGAGAGGGCCGGCATCGGCAAGGTCGAGCTCGAGGTTGCCAAGAGGGAGACGGAAAAGGAGTCCGGCTCCGAGGTGGTGAGCTTCGTTATCCGCCTGGAAAAGGAAAAACCCGCGAGGGAGACCAAGGCCGACGTGAAAGGCAAGGATAAAGGCAAGGCGGCCGGCAGGAAACCCGCGGCCAGGGAGAAAAAGTAATGGCCCTTCCGATAAAGATAAACCTCGACTCGGTATTAAAGCTCCCCCTCTCAAAGAGGGTACTCATACTCGTCGGCGTGAACCTGGCCGTGGCCGGGCTCATGTACTGGTTCCTCATCGGCCCCAAATACGCGAAGGTCGCGGAGCTTGACATGGAACTTGCCGGGCTCACGGTCAAGCTCAACGAGAGCAGGCAGATAGCGGCGGACATACCGAAGTACCTGAAGGAGAAGGAAGAGATGGAGGAGAAGCTCGCCGCCGCGGTCGCGCAGCTTCCGAACGCGAAGGAGATACCAGACCTCATCGACGGCATAAGCGGGGCCGGCGTCCAGGCCGGGCTCAAGATCCTGCTCTTCAAGCCCGAGAAGGAAGTTGAAAAGGGCTTCTACGCCGAGGTCCCGGTAAAGATGACGGTCGAGGGCAGGTACGAGAGCCTCTATGACTTCAGCGTAAAGATAGGGAACCTGCCGAGGATCGTGAACCTCGGAAGCCTCGAGGTCGTCTCCCAGGGGCATAAGAACCGCGTGCCCGTCCTGAAGACGGACCTGGTCGCAACTACGTTCAGGTTCCTCCCCGGGGATGCAGGAGCGGCAGAAAAAGAGCAACTGCAAGAAGGAGACCGGAAAAAATAAGATGAAAAGGAACCTTTTCATGGCATTGGCGCTGTTTCTTCCGCTCCTCGCGGCCTCATGCAGCAAGACCGAAGAGGCGGCCGTTGAGAAGGCGGCAAAGCCGGCGGCCAAAAAGGAAACCGTAAAGGCCGCGGAAACGGACGCGAAGGCGGCGGGCGCCGTATCAGGCGGCACAACCGACCTGAGAAACCCTTTCCAGAGCCATCTCATCGCGTCCAGGGGCATCGACGGCCCGGTCAGGATCAAGGGCCCGCTTGAGTGCTGCGAGCTCAACTCGTTCAAGCTCATGGCCGTGGTCGTGGGCTCCGCCGATTCCGAGGGGTATGCGCTCATTCAGGCGCCGGACTCGAAACGGTATGTGATCAGAAGAGGCGACACGCTCGGCACGAGGGAAGGCAAAGTGGTGAAGTTCACCTCGAATGCCGTTGTCGTCCGCGAGGTATCAAGGGACGCGGAGGGGAAAGTAAGGTCCTCCGAGGACGTCGATCTCAGGCTGCCTGAAAAGGCAGGCGAATAGGTTTTTCCGGAACGCCCGTCCTTCGCCCGGCACCAGGACGATGGCCGAGAAGGCCCGGGCCATATCCCGGCCAGGTCGCAAGCGCTTGGTATTCCAGCCGCTCCCAAGGGAAACATAAACGGAGGTTTATATGAGTTTGAGAGATGTTCGGTTGAGGCAGGCCCTCATGGGTATCATGCTTGGAGGCGCCCTGACCGCGGCAGGCTGCGCTTCGACCGGCCCCAAGGATATCCAGGCAGAGCCGGTTTCCGAGGCTGCCGCGCCTGCGGCCTCTGCCGCATCGGTCGAGTACATCGACGTGGTCGGAGAGGGGGACAGGGTCCTTATCGGGACGACAGGCCCGGTCAAGTACACCGTCTTCAAGCTGTCTTCCCCATCGAGGCTGATAGTCGACATGCCGGGGACAGACCTTAAGAAGGTCGCGAAGACGCTTGCGGTCGGAAATGACTACGTCGGCGAGATAACCACGGCGGCATACGGCGAAAATAAGGACATAGGCAGGATAGTAATAGGCCTCAAGGACGGAGTTGACCACGATGTCAAGTCCAGCGAGAACAGCATCCTCGTAAGCCTCAGCAAATCAGGCGCCGCGGCAGCGGAGGCCGGAACCCTGAAGCTTGCCTCTGCGGACGCCGTCGTCGAAGAGACCCTCCCTGACGCGGACGCAGCGCCGGCTGAAGGGCAAGCCGCCCAGGATGCGCCTGCCTCAAGCGAGGCCCCGAATGCGGAGCCGCAGGCGAATGCCGAAGAGGCCGCCCCGGCTAAGAAGGCCACGAAGGTGACCGGCCTTGAGACCGCCGCGAAGGGCGAGAATACCGTCATAAGGGTATTGACCGACGGCATGGCCGGCAACCACAACGTGTTCGTGCTCGCCAAGCCAGCAAGGATAGTCCTCGACGTATGGGGCGTGCGTAATTCAACGGGCAAGGACGCAAGGAGCCTGAATGACAAATACGTGAAGGCCGTAAGGATTGGGAGCTACCCTGACAAGGCCCGCTTTGTTTTCGATGCGAAGGCAGAGAAGCTGCCTCCGCATTCCGTAAGGGTTGAAAACGGCGCAATCGTACTTACAATGGGCCCCGGCGCACTTGAGGCCGCTGCCCCCGCACCAGCCCCGGTAAAGGCGGCGCTCCAGGCAGAACCGGAAGCAGCGAAGCCTGTGGAGGTGGCTGCGGCCCCGGCAATAGTAGCTGCCCAGGCGCCCGCGGAACCTCTTAAAGAGCCAGAGGCCGCAAAGCCCCAGGAAAGAGCGGCTTCGAGCCAGGAGCTTACGCCGGCCCCGGCAATTTCGACGGCAGCCGGGCCTTCATCCGAAAAGACCATATCCATCAAAGATGAGGCGAAGGGGACCAATATTGAGAGGATAGACTACGCGAGGGTCGGAGACAAGGGAAGGCTCACCATAATAGGCGCCTCGAAACTCGAGTACAAAACGAAGGAAGGCAGGGACGGGAAGACGGTAGCGCTGGACATCAAGGGTGCGGTCATCCCCGATGCGCTTGTGAGGACGCTCGACGCATCCAGGCTCAAAACACCGGTCGCGTCAATAAGCTCCTATCAGGACTCGGTAAGCCCGAGTTCTGTCAGGGTGCTCGTAAAGCTCAAGGACAAGGCCGCGTACAATGTCCAGGAGTCCGGAAATACCCTGGTAGTCGACTTCTCGGAAGCGGCCGCTCAGGACAAGGCGGCCCAGGCCGAGACCGACGCCTCTCCGGTCGTTTCCGAAACAAGCGCGGTCTCCCAGGAGCTCGCTGACTCAAAGCGCTACAACGGCAAGAAGGTAAACCTCGATATGATGGATGCCAACATAGCCGACGTCCTGAGGCTCCTTGCCGAGGTAAGCGGCATGAACATCATAGCCTCCGACGACGTAAAGGGGACCATCTCGCTCAGGCTCAAGAACGTCCCCTGGGACCAGGCCTTTGACATCATCGCGAAAATCGAAGGCCCGGACAGCGTCCAGGAGGGGAACGTCAAAGGGTCGCGCCCGCGCAGAGGATACGGCAGGAGAACGAGGCCCTGCTCGCCGCGAAGAAAGCCGGCGAGAAGCTCGAGGACCTGGAGATCGAGTTCGTGGCCGTCAACTTCGCCAGCGCCGACGAGCTCAAGGACCAGGTGAAAAGCGTCCTCACGGACAGGGGCGAGGTCACGACCGACAAGCGCACCAACACCCTGGTCATAAGGGACATAAGGAAGGGCATAGACGCCGCCAGGAACGTCGTAACCAAGCTCGACACCCCCATCCCGCAGGTGCTCATAGAGGCCCGCATCGTCGAGGCGTCCTCGAGCTTCGCCAGGGACCTCGGCATCCAGTGGGGCGTCGACTATTCGGCGGGGAACAAAAACCAGTTCAACATGCTCGGCAGCTCCACGAGCTTCGGTTCTGCCGCCCTAAGCCCTAACCGCAACATCACGGCGATAGTCGAGGATGGCGGTGCATACCCAATCGAGAAGAAGGAATGGCCGGCCAGGCCAGGCGTGAGCAACTATGCCGTGAACCTTCCCGCGACAGGCACCGCCGGGCCGCTCGGCGCGTTCGGCTTTATGTTCGGGAAAATCGGCGCTAACCCGCTCATCCTCGACCTGAGGCTCACCGCGGGCGAATCGCAGGGGCAGCTGAAGACCATATCGAGGCCGAGGGTCACGACCCTGGACAACAGGGAGGCCAAGATAGAGCAGGGCGAGTCCATTCCCTTCGAGACGACCTCCGCCGCGGGCACGGCTACGACCTTCATAGACGCGAACCTGAGCCTCACGGTCACCCCGCATATAACACCGGACGGCAGCGTCCTCATGAGGATAAAGGCCTCGAGGAACTCCATAGGCACGTTCAGGACGTCAGGCGGTCAGCCTTCCATCAACAAGAAGGAGGCCACAACCGACGTCCTCGTAAAGGACGGCGAGACGACCGTCATCGGCGGAATAGTCATAACCGACAAGAACAACAGCGAGCGCGGCATACCGTTCCTCAAGGACATACCGGTCCTGGGCTGGCTCTTCAAGGCAAAGTCGGTTGCCGACACCCAGACGGAGCTCCTGATCTTCATAACGCCGAAGATATTGAAGGAAAAGACCGTAGGTTAAGCGCCGGCCGTTCAACCGAAACGAAAAAAAATGCACCCTTTAGGGTGCATTTTTTTATTTATGGAAGGCCTGAAAAGTTATATAAATAATGGACCGCGGGCGTGGACGCCCGCCCCAAGCAGGTCTAAGATTGCTGAAAAGCAAACTGTCAAGCAATCCATGATGGACCGCCAAATCGCGAGACTATCGAAGTCGAGCGATTTTAAGGCCTGGACGAATTCACTTCTGCCAATTCGCGGCTTAAAAAGGCCCGGATTGGACTTTTTCAGCTACCTACTGAAAGGGGCTTGGAATGCTCAGATACCTTACTGCAGGCGAGTCGCACGGCCCGGAGCTTACTGCCATAGTCGAAGGCATGCCGTCGGGCCTTAAGGTCTCCCCGGCCGATATCGACGCGGACCTTAAAAGGAGGCAGGCGGGATACGGCAGGGGCGGCAGGATGAAGATAGAGTCCGACCGCGTGGAGATAACATCCGGCGTAAGGAACGGGCTTACCCTCGGCTCCCCGGTAACCCTAAAGATACGGAACCGCGACTGGGAGAACTGGAAGGAGATAATGGCCGCCGACAGCGCCATATCCGACAGGACGGTCACGAGGCCGAGGCCCGGGCACGCCGACCTGACCGGAGGCTTGAAGTACGGGCACAGTGACCTCCGGAACATACTCGAGCGTTCCAGCGCTCGTGAAACGGCGATGAGGGTCGCATCAGGCGCGCTCGCGAAGAGGCTCCTCCACGAGTTCGGCATAAGCGTCTTTTCCTGGGTCGTTGAACTCGGAGGGGTAAAGGCCGGGAGCGCGGCCCTCGGCGGCAGCACTGGCGCGGAGGCCCTTTTCCGGCGGGCCGAGGCCTCAGCGGTCAGGTGCCCTGATGAAAAGGCCGGAAGGGGCAGTGATAGCCCGTATCGACTAGCCAGGCGAAAGGAAGGCCGGGGACAGCCTCGGCGGCTCGTTCGAGGTCGTTGCGACCGGGGCTCCGCCCGGGCTCGGAAGCCACGTGCACTGGGACAGGAAATTGGACGCGAGGCTCTCTTTCGCACTTATGTCCATACAGGCCATAAAGGGCGTTGAGGTCGGACTGGGGTTTGGCGCGGCTTCGCTTCCGGGCTCGGAGGTGCATGACGAGATCTTCTACAGGAGAGGCGGCGCTAAAGGCAGGTGGTGGCCCCGCTCTCCGAGGTTCCTCAGAAAGACCAACAACGCGGGCGGCATAGAGGGGGGCATGTCCAACGGCGAGGCCATAGTCCTCAGGGCTGCCATGAAGCCCATACCGACCCTCTATAAGCCGTTGAGGTCGGTCGATATCGAAACCAAAAGGCCTTTCAAGGCGAGCGTAGAGAGGTCTGACGTGACAGCGGTCCCGGCAGCAGCGGTCATAGCCGAATCGGTCGTGGCATTCGAGCTGGCCAACGCCTTCCTTGAGAAGTTCGGCGGCGATTCAATAAGGGAGATAGCGCGTAATTACGGCGGCTACCTTGACGACATAACCGCTTATTAATGGGCTTCAGGCTGTGGATAAGGGAATGCAGGAAACCGCATGAAATACTTGGATTTTAACCCGAAGCATTCAGGATGGCGTCGGAAGTGAACATAGTTCTTGCGGGTTTCATGGGCACCGGGAAGACGACCGTCGGAAGGATCCTTGCCAGGAGGCTCGGCCATAAGTTCGTGGACATGGACGAGCTTATTGAAAAGGATGCCTGCATGTCCATAGCGGAAATATTCGGGAAAGAGGGCGAGGCCCGCTTCAGGGAAATAGAGGCCGGCATCATAAAAAGGCTTGCAGCAGGGGATTTCGGCGAAAAGATAGTGCTCTCTACCGGGGGAGGCGCCGTTGTCAATCCCGGGAACCGCGAACTTTTCAGGTCCTGGGGCACGCTCGTATGCCTTACGGCATCGGTCGATGAGATACTGAAAAGGGTTGGGGACAGGGACGACAGGCCGCTCCTTCCTGCCGGAGAGAGGCGGGAGGCCGCGCTAAGGCTTCTTAGCGAAAGGGAACATGCGTACAGGGACTGCGACCTCGAGGTGGAGACCACCGGAAAGAGCGTTGACGAGGTCGCGGATATAATTGAAAGATACGTGCGCGGCACTTAATGGAATATTGTGATATCAAGGGCTTGCAGTTGAACCTTAATTTAACTTCGCAAGGCGTGGAATGGGCACGATAAGGGTAGAACTCAAGGAAAGGTCTTACGACATCCATGTCGATAGGGGCATCCTCAAGGATGTGGGCCGCCTCGTAAGGGACCTGGGCCTTAAGGGCAGGGCAGCCGTCATAACGAACCCCACGGTCGGAGGGCTTTACGGCGGGGCCGTAGCCGATAGCCTTGCCTCCGCCGGACTGAGTCCTTTTTTCATAACGGTGCCGGACGGCGAGGAATACAAGAGCATTGAGGAGGCCTCTAAGATATACGACGCGCTCATCTCTGAGCGTTTTGAAAGGTCTTCACCGATAATCGCGCTCGGCGGCGGGGTCATAGGGGACATGGCCGGGTTCGTGGCCGCGACATATTTGAGGGGCGTGCCTTACATCCAGGTGCCTACTACGCTACTTTCGCAGGTTGACAGCTCCGTGGGAGGGAAGACCGCGGTAAACCACCCGAAGGGGAAGAACCTGATCGGCGCGTTCTACCAGCCCAGGGCGGTCTTCATAGACCCTGACGTACTCAAGACCCTTCCTGAAAGGGAGGTGAAGGCGGGGCTTGCCGAGGTCGTCAAATACGGGGTCATATGGGACCCGGATTTCTTCTACTACCTCGAGGAGAACGCCTCGAAGCTCATAAAGCCCGGCCCGGAGATAGAGAGGGCCATAGAGGCCTCGTGCAGGATAAAGGCCGAGGTCGTGGGCCTTGACGAGAAGGAGGAGGGCCTCCGGTCCATCCTCAACTTCGGACATACCTTCGGCCATGCCATAGAGGCGCTCGCCGGGTACGGGGCGTACAGGCACGGCGAGGCGGTCGCGATCGGAATGTGCATGGCGGCCCGCCTCTCGGGAAGGCTCGGCCTTTGCCGCGAATGCGGCCCGAGGCTGGAGGGGCTTTTGAAGGCCCTCGGCATCCCGTTTTCGCCCCCGGCAATGCCTCCGGCTGACTTCCTCGAAGCCATGAGGCTCGATAAGAAGGTCGTCGGGAAGAGGATCAGGTTCGTGCTGGCGATAGAGCTCGGGAAGGTAGTCCTCCAGGAGGTCCAGGAGGAGGATATCCTCGGATTTCTTGAGTCTTACACACGCGCTTGAGCCATGAGAAGGAACCCCTTTTTATCTTGACTTGCCGCCGTTTCTTTAATAATTTAGGACATTAAACTTGGGCAGAACATGAGGAACATAAAGGCCGGAGACGATATATTCTTCACGGCGACCATGGCCGAGGTCCTGGAAAAACAGGGCCTCTACGAGGACGCCCTGATGGTCTACAAGATACTGGCGGATACGAACCCCTGGGACCAATCAATGAGTTTCAGGATAGAGCGGCTCAAGACCCTGGCAGCCGGGCGCGGAAGGAAAAAGCCCGCCAGGGAAGAGAACTGAGAGGACGGTAAAGATGCCTTTCAAGGGCATATTGAAGGAGCTGGTCGAGGCCATCGACGGCGGCGTTGCCGCGACCCTCATGGGCAAGGACGGCATATCCGTCGAGCAGCATATCAAGTCCGGCGGGTATGACGTCGAGACCGTCGGGGTCGAGTACGGCAAGGTGGTCGACGAGATAGGTAAGGCCTCCGACCTCCTTAACCTCGGGAGCGTCCAGGAGGTCATGGTCTCGACGGTCTCCGTGGACATTCTCCTCAGGATGGCGTCAGAGGACTACTACATAGCCTTCGTCCTCGCGGGCGACTCCAATATCGGAAAGGCAAGGTATCTCCTCCGGAAGGCCGCGGCTACGGCCTCCGAGGAGCTTCGCTGAAGGACGGGCGCTTGGGGGCTAAGAGGGAAGCGGACTACAAGGGGAGGCTCAGGGGCCTGAGGACGCTCCTCGGCGATAAGCTGGACGCCCTCCTCGTAAGCGACCTCAAGAACGCAAGATACCTCTCGGGCTTTACCGGCTCTAACGCATTTATAATCGTCACGCGCGACGAGGCGTTTTTCCTTACCGACCCGAGGTACACGGCACAGGCCGGGGAAGAGGTCAAGGGCTTCAGGAAGAGGATATTCAGGAAGGCGCTGGACGAGATATCCGCGCTGGTGCTTGAGAAAAGGATTAAGGCCCTCGGCTTCGAGGCCGCGAACCTCAGCTACGCGACGTACAGAAAGCTTGCAAAAGCGCTCCCCAAGGCAAGGCTCAGGCCTGCGGAGGGCCTTGTAGAGCGCCTGAGGGAGAAGAAAGACCCTTTCGAGGTCGAGAGGATAAGGGCCTCGGCAAGCCTCCTTGACACCGGGTTCAGGAAGGCAGCGCGGCTTGTAAGAGCTGGCGCGATCGAGACTGATGCCGCTTTCTCCATAGAGGCGGATCTCCGGAGGAGAGGGGCCGAGGCGATGGCCTTCGATACCATAATCGCCTCGGGTGCGCGCGGTTCGCTCCCGCACGGCAGGGCCTCGGGGAAAAGGATCAAAAAAGGCGAGCTCGTCGTCGTTGACATGGGAGTCCTGAGGGACGGGTACAACTCCGACGAGACACGCACCTTCGCTACGGGCAGGCTAAAGCCGCGGCAGCGGGAGATATACGGCATAGCGAAGGACGCCCAGGCAGCCGCCATCAACGCCATAAGGCCGGGGGCAAGGGCGTCCGATGTGGACGGCGCGGCAAGGAAAGTCATAGAACGGGCCGGGTACGGCAAGTTCTTCGGGCACGGGACCGGCCACGGGGTCGGGCTCGACATCCACGAGCGGCCATCGCTCGGGCCGCTCTCCGAAGATGTGCTCGAAGAGGGCATGGTCGTCACTATCGAGCCGGGCATATACCTCCCGGGCTACGCGGGCGTGAGGATAGAGGACATGGCGCTCGTCACAAAAGGCGGATGCGAGCTGCTTACCAAGACACCTAAGGAACTGGTTGAGCTCTAATGGGAGGTTGAAAAAGTCCTTCCTGGACTTTTTCAACCACGGCTTGGCCGGAATGAATCCGTCCAAGCCTCACAAATTGCTCGACTTGGATAGTCTTCGCAATTTGGCAATCCATCCGTGGATTGCTTAGCAGGGTGTTTTTCAACACCCTGCTAATAGGCTGCTGAAAAAGCTTAATCTGCGGCGTCGTCTTCAAAATTGGACATTCCGGCGTACAAGGGACCTCGTTTTTCAGCACCAGCTAAGGGGCGTTGGGGAAGGCAAGCGCATTTTGAAATCGTTCTTGAGGAAGACGTCTGAGGAGGACCAATGGACATAAAGGACATAAAAGCCATCTACAAGTTCCTGAGGGAAACGGATATTGTTGAGTTCGAGCTGGAGGGGCCTGACGGGAAGGTGAGGCTTAAGAGGGGGAACGCCTATGCCGCGCTCCCGGCGAGGGAGACGGCAGTGCCGGAAGCCGCGCCCGCCGGCGCGCCTCAAAAGGAGCCGGTGAAGGAAGACGCCGGAAAGGCCAGGCCGGACAACATAAAGGTCATCACCTCGCCGATGGTCGGCACTTTCTACAGGTCTCCCTCGCCCGAGGCCTCGCCTTTCATCGAGGTCGGGTCGGTCGTGAAGAAGGCGCAGACGCTCTGCATAATAGAGGCGATGAAGCTCATGAACGAGGTCGAAAGCGACTTTAACGGCAAGGTCGTCTCCATACTCGTCGAGAACGGCCAGCCGGTGGAGTACGGCGAGCCCCTCTTCCACATAGAGGTCTCTAAATAACACGCGCCGGGAAATCGCAAAAGGATACGGATGTTCAACAAGATACTGATAGCGAACAGGGGTGAAATAGCGGTCAGGATAATCAGGGCCTGCCGCGAGATGGGCATAAAGACCCTTGCGGTCTACTCCGAGGCCGACAGGGAGGCCCTGCACACGAGGCTTGCCGACGGCGCGATCTGCATAGGCCCGGCAAAAAGCAAGGACAGCTACCTGAACATCACCTCTCTGATAAGCGCGATGGAGGTGGCGGACGCCGAGGCCGTGCACCCCGGCTACGGTTTCCTTGCCGAGAACGCCGGCTTTGCCGAGGCCTGCGAGAAGTGCGGGATCAAGTTCATTGGGCCGACCTCGAACACCATGCGCCTCATGGGGAACAAGGTGCAGGCCAAGCGGCTCGCCGAAGAGCTTAAGGTGCCGGTGCTGCCGTGGAGCAACCGCGGCCTTTCCGACGAAAAGGAGGCCCTGGAGGTATCGAAGAAGATAGGCTTCCCGGTGCTCATAAAGGCCGCGTCCGGCGGGGGCGGGAGGGGCATGAAGCTCGTGCACACGCAGGCGAGCCTCGCGAGCGCCTTCAACACCGCCAAGTCCGAGGCGGTAGCCGCCTTCGGCGACGGCGAGGTCTTCATAGAGAGGTTCTGCGAACTCCCCCGCCACATAGAGATACAGGTCATGGCCGACGAGCACGGCAACATAATCCACCTCGGGGAAAGGGAGTGCTCCATTCAGAGGAGGCACCAGAAGATACTTGAGGAGTGCCCGTCGCCCGCGGTTGACGCGAGGCTCAGGCACAAGATGGGCGAGTCCGCCGTGAGGCTCGCCAAGGGCATCGGCTACTCGAACGTCGGCACGGTCGAATACCTCCTCGACAAGAACAGGAACTTCTATTTCATGGAGATGAACACCAGGGTGCAGGTCGAGCACCCCGTTACGGAGATGGTCACGGGCGTTGACCTCGTGAAATCGCAGATAAGGATAGCTCTCGGCGAGAAGCTCCGCCTTAAGCAGAGGAACGTCACGATGAAAGGGCATTCGATAGAGTGCCGCATAAACGCCGAGGACCCCAAGACCTTCATGCCCTGCCCCGGGAAGATAACCGAGCTTGTCATGCCCGGCGGCCTCGGGGTGAGGGTGGATACAGCCATATACTGCGGCTACAACGTGCCCCCGCACTACGATAACCTCCTCGCCAAGCTCATCGTGCACGCCGACACCCGGGAGGAGGCCATCGCCAGGATGACCAGGGCGCTTGAGGAGTTCCACATAGGCGGCATAAAGACTAACATACCGCTCCACCTGAGGATAATGAGGGACCACGATTTCATTGCCGGCAACACCAACATAGACTTCCTCTCGCGGTTCACCTGACAGGGTGCTGAAAAAGCCCGATCTGCTGCGTCGTCTTCAAAATGGCAACTCCGGCGTACAAAAAAGTACGCCTCATTTCTCATTTTTCGACTCCTTGCATCTTGAGCTTTTTGAGCACCCTGATGAGTTTATCCGAACGGCGCGTCCCTGACCGGGGCCATGCCGGACCTTAATCATCCGGAGAGCCGATGGACTGGAGGCTTATCATCGACGGAGACCTGCCGGGCCAGGTGAACATGGCCCGGGACTCCTCCATACTCAGGTCACTCGAATCGGGGAGCGGCCGCCCTACGCTCAGGCTCTACGGCTGGGACCGGCCCACCGTCTCGCTCGGCTATCTGCAGGACCCCGCCCCTTTTATGGGCCTGGGCCTCCCGGTCGTAAGGAGGGTCACGGGCGGCAGGGCGGTCGTCCACTGGCACGAGGTCACCTATTCGGTCGCCGGACTCTCGGATGACGCGCTCTTTTCAGGCGGCATAACCGGCGCGTATTCCGTTATAAGCGGGTGCATAGCCTCGGCCCTCAGGGACGCTGGTGTCGAGGCCGCGCTTTTCAAGGGCAAGTCCGGCCCGGGACGGAGCAGCGCCTGCTTCCGGTCGCCTTCCCGGTTCGAGGTCCTCGCCGGCGGCAGGAAGCTCGTCGGGAGCGCCCAGAGGCGCTTCAGGCGCGCATTCCTGCAGCACGGCTCGATACTCATGAGCGCTGACTTTGAGCTCAATGAAAAGGTCTTCGGCCCGGGGTTGGCCTCGGCGATTGCGGCGGTGGACGAGTGGAGCGGAACAGGGGCCGGAGACCTTAAAAACCTTCTTGTCAAGAGGTTTTCCGAGGGGTTCAGGGCCTCCTTTGAGGCCTCGGGGCTCTCAAGCGCGGAAGAGAGGCTCGCTGGGGAGCTCGAAGGCGGCCTTCTCCTTGCCTGTCCCGGAGCGATGAGCCAAATGCAGGGCCAAGCTCCTGATTTTACACGTAAAAAAAATATGTTATAATTTTTCTGAATTCAGCCCTTTGGATTTCGACGGAATTGCCGATATTTCGATATGGTGGTAGTATCGGGGGTATATGGCTCTTAAGGAAAAACTCATAGACAAGGCCCAGAAGCTCGTCCAGAAGGGCTATCTGGACAAGGCCATAGCCGAGTACAGGGCGGCGGTCGACACAGACCCCAGGGACGTCTCCATACGCTTGAAGATAGGCGACCTCTTCGTGAAGCTCGGGCGGAAAGAAGAGGCCATAAAGGAGTATACCGAGGTCGCCAAGGCCAATGCCCAGAGGGGCTTCTACCTCAAGGCCATAGCCGTCTACAAGCAGATATTGAAGCTTGACGACTCCATCGAGGTCCACAATAAGCTCGCCGAACTCTACACCAAGCAGAGGCTTATCGCCGACGCGATAAGCGAATACAGCTATATCGTCACCTACTTCGAGCGCCGGGGAAAATCCGCCGAGGTGCTCGATCTCCTCAAAAAGATGGTCGAGGTGGACCCTGACAACACCGGGGTGCGCCTGAAGCTCGCCGAGATATACCAGCGCATGTCGTTCGACAAGGACGCCATGGCCGAGTATTCGTTGATATTCGACAGGCTCGTCTCCCAGGGCAAGCTCGACAGGGCCGAGAAGATGTACCAGGGCCTCCATAACAGCAGCCCGGCAAACGAGCAGGTCATTGCAGGTCTCGCCGAGGTATACAGGCTGAAGGGCGACAATGCCCAGCGTGTAAAATTCCTGAAGGCGCTCCTTAGGTCTTATAACGCGTCTGCCAGGACCGAAGACGCGAAAAAGACCGCCCTGACCATAAGCGAGATAAGCCCGAACGACCCTGACGCGGCGGTCTTCCTTAAAAAGATGGAGGAGGACGGGTGGGCAGGGCAGGGCACGAAAGCCGTACCTCAGGCCGGCGCCGCCGTGGAGGCCACATCCGGTGAAGCCGAACTGGTTTCCTGGCCCGAGGAGGAGATAACGGTCCCTGTCGAGGCCGTTACGGAAGCCGAGTCGCGGCAGACCGCCACGGCCCTGGAGCCCGAGTTTGAGGCGGATGCCGCCATAGAGCCGGCCCCCCCGGCCGCGGAGACTCCGGATGAGCCGACTGCGAGCGTTTCCGATGCTTACGAGCCGCCGGCGGCTGGCGTCGAGGCCGGGCCGGGCGAGGTTGAAATCGATATCCAGGACCTCCTTAATGGAGAGCTGCCGTCCGCTGCCGGAGCCGAAGGCCTGGAAACGCCTCCGGCGGTCGGCGCCCCTGCCGTTCAAGAAACCGCAGATAGCGCGCCGGAAGCCGGACCTGAGATCACTTCCGAAATAGAGATCGAAGTAGAGGCTGAGCCTGAGGAAACGCTTCCTTCCGGCGGGCCGGTTGAAGCCGGGGCCGATGAGGGGATCGGGGAAGAGGAAATTGAAATAGAGATGATGGAGGCCGGGATTGAGGAGGCGGCGGTCGAGGAAGCCGCTACTTTGAAACGCCGCCGCTTTCCTGAGCCCTCAGGATGTTCTGCCTGAGACTGGAAATCGAGGCCGAAACCCTCGGTGGTGATGCAGCGTTGGGGAGGCCGCCGAAGCGCCCTCTGAGACGGTGGAAGAGCCCTGCCGGTCGAGGCAGAAGAGGAATATGCCGTGCCTGCGCTGGTCGAAGCAGGTCTCCAGGCCGGAACGCCGGAGCCGGAGGCTATCGCCGAAGGACCCGTCGTGGCCGCGCCAGCCGGGGAGGAGGCCGCAGAGCTGCCGTCGACAGATATCGAGGAGTCTCAGGAGGATATTTTCCGCCATAAAGGAGCCGGACAAGATCGAGCCCGAGGCGGCGGACGGGCGGCAAAGAGGAGGGACTACGTCGGACCTTTCTGCGGAGTCAGCATGGAGGAGGCGCTTACGGACCTCGCGGGCTCATGGGGGAGCGAGGAGAAGAAGGATACATTCGACGAGTTCAAGAGCGGCATAGGCAACCAGCTCGCTAAGAAGGAAGACCTGAGACCCACTATAACCTCGGGATAGCCTATACGGAGATGGAGCTCTTCTTCGAGGCCTGAAGGAGTTCAAGATAGCGCCAGCGACCCGCGCCTTGAGTTCAACTGCTATACCAGGCTCGGCTTTCGCGCGATGGTTTCAACGAGCCCCAGGAGGCGGTGACATATTATCTTAAAGGCATCGTGTCGAAGGCCGCTCCACAGAGGAACGGATAGGCTGATGTAATGAGCTGGGCTGGCTTACGAGGCTGCCGGCGAGCTCGAAGAGGCCGAGGAGCTCTTTAAGGGCATACACGAGCTCGCGCCATCGTTCAGGGAAGTGGCCGACAAGGTCAAGACCACCATGCAGGCGCGTTCGAGCCCGCCGCCCTTCATGCCGCTCGAAGACGGGCTCCTGGAAGTGGAGCTCCTGTGAGCGGAAACGAAGAAATGAAACGAACGGGCCGGAGCGATTCGGCCCGTTCGTTTTTGGGGCGCTTAGAAGGCCTCGCCCGGCTCGCTGACGACAGTGTCGTGAAAGGGGTCTTCTCTGTAGCCGGGGCCGGGGTATGGCTAGTCGGGGGGGTGCTCCGGAATATCGCCCTTTCCGCCCCGCCTGCGCCGGACTATGATTTCGCCGTCATGGGCGATACCGCCGAGTTCGCGGAGAAAGCGGCTTTGAAATTCGGGGGCACCCCCTTTGCCCTCGACGAGGAGGCCGGCGCGTACAGGGTGGTCGTGAAGGGCGACGGCGCGGCCACGCTCGATTTTACGCCCCTCTCGCCGGGCGGCATAGAGGAGGACCTCGCGAAGAGGGACTTCACCGTGAACGCCATGGCAATCGAGCTCCGAAGCCTTTTCGAGGGAGGGAGAGAGCTTATAGACCCCTTCGGCGGGCTTGACGACGCAAGGGCCGGTGTATTGAGAACGGTCTCAGCCGGGGCTTTCGACAGCGACCCTCTGAGGATGCTCCGGGCAGTGCGCCTTTCAAGCCAGTACGGGCTCCGCGTTGAAGGCGCGACTTATTCCATTATAAGGGAGAAGGCCGGGCTGATTGAAAGGTCTTCGCCGGAGAGGATACGGGACGAGCTCAAGGCGCTTTTCGCCAATAACGGGACCGGGAAGGGGATAAGGCTCCTCTACGATACCGGCCTGGTAAATACCGTTATCCCCGAGATAAGCGGCTGGCCTGACGTGGACGGGTATGACCTCCTTTCCCATTCGCTTTCTGCTCTGAGCGAGGCTGAGCGCATCCTCGGGAATATGAGCGAAGGGGCCTTTCCTGGCTTCTCGGAAAGATTGAAGGAATACTTCCACAGGCGCGAAATGGAGCTTCCGAACCATGCGGTATTCAAGCTCGCTGCCTTCCTGCATGATTTCGGAAAGCCGCTCGCCCTGTCCAGGGAGGAGGGGAGGCTCCGCTTCATAGGGCACGATACCAAAGGCGCGGAGTCCGTAAAGGGCCTTCTCGAAAGGCTCAGGTTCAGCAGGAAGACATCCAATGCCGTCTCTTTCTTTGTGGCGAACCACCACCGCGTTTTCATGCTCGCCGGGCTCAAGGAGCGGAGCTACCGCGCAAAGGGGCACTTCTTCAGGGCATCGGGGGGCCCGGGCGGCCTGCTGCTGCTTTGCCTCGCCCTTGCGGACGCAAGGGCCACGAGGGGCGGCGAGGACCCGGAGCTCTTTTCCGTTGTCATGGAGATGCTGGATTTCTATTACGGGCCGTACTCCAGGAAAAAACCGAAGCCCCTCCTTACGGGGGACGAGATAATGGAGGCTTTCGGGATAGAGGAGGGGCCGTTGGTGGGCGGGATAATCCAGGAGCTTAACGACGGGGTCGAGAAGGGGGAGATACGGAACAGGAAGGACGCGTTGAGGCACACAAGGAAACGGCTCAAAGACAGGCCCGATCAGGCTGACAATGATAACCCCGTTGGGGCTTTACTGTGTTTTCATAACATCGGACCGGAGTGATATGACGCTTCTTTGGTTTCACCGCACAATGATCGCGGCGGCCCTGCTCGCCTTGATTAACGCGAAGGCTGACAGGCAAGAGGATGGGGAGAGGCGAAAAGTGAAGAAGGCCGTAATAGAGACCAAGTACGGCGAGATGGAGTTGGGGTTTTTCCCGGAAGTCGCGCCCGGGCACGTCGAGAACTTCCTTAAGCTCGCCAGGGAGGGTTTCTACGACGGCATCGATATTCCACCGGGTGATACCCGGCTCGATCCAGGGCGGCGACCCCCACACAAAGCGGTTTACCGCGGCGCATACGGCACCGGCGGGCCGGGCTGGCACGTGAAGGCCGAGTTCAACGACAGGCCGCCACAAAGGGAGTTTTGTCGATGGTAAGGTCCCAGCACCCGGACAGCGCGGGCTCCCAGTTCTTCATAGTGGTCAAGGACTCGAACTTCCTCGACGGGCAGTATACGGTCTTCGGCGAGGTCACGAAGGGCATGGAGGTCGCGGACAAGATAGTGAACCTCCTGAGGAACCCCAGGGACCTCCCGAACGAGAGGGGTGGAGATGAAGGTGAGGTGGTGAGAGCGGCGGCAACCCCTAAAATGGATCTTTCCCAGGATTCTTTGTCAGGAAAAATTTAATTTTTAGAAGCTGCGCCTGAACTGGATAGAATGGTGAGAAGGGAAGACTTTGCGGGGCCTTCCCTTTTTATTTTTGTTTTGTCTCGCCGCCTTCGGCTCAGCTCTTGGTTTTCTCCGCTATGTCGAAGAGCCGCCCTTATTCTCTGCGTCTCGTAAAGGGAGGCAACCCCCACGCCCTTCCGGACTTCCTTCCGCCTTGCAGTTCTTGAGCGGCGCGTGTCGATGAAGAGCCTGCCCCCGTGCCAGGTTATCGGGTAGTCCTGCATATGGTCGGCAGCACTACCCTCGAAGGCCCTTGACCGCCCAGAGATAGAAGAGCCGAGCAGCCCTTTGAGCCCCTGAGGCAGCGCGCAGATATCGTCCCCTTCCCTTCTATGGTCCTCCCCTGAACGAGCCGCCGATATAATCGTCGTCTTTTTTAAGCCCGGTCGAGAAGCAGTCCTCGACCTTCGCCCCGATAAGGGCTCGATGAGGGCCCTGTACTTGAGGATCAGTCAGGTGGCGTAGTCCACATCGCAGCCCCAGCCGCAGCATTCGTCCTTGCAGGCGCACCCGTAGCAGCCCTCGTCGAAGAGGCCGTTCTGCTCGGCCATCCTGGCGTCAACCTCGGTAATCCGTATCTTCCCGTCCCTCTTTCGCTCCGGGCCTTTGCCCGCGTTCTTTGCCATCGTAAGCCAAGCCTCCGTCGTATATTTAGGAAGGTCTGATTAATTTGCCCCGTCATTCCGAGCGAGCGAGCGACCGAAGAACCTCGTAACTACCGGATTTTTTCAACACGAGATTCTTATCTCGCCTCGTCCTGGGGCTCGCCCCTTCGGGCCTTGCACCTTTGGTGCAAGTTCAATTTTCGCTATCCTGCGAAAATTGTCGCTTCGCTCGGAATGACAACTTTGCAGATTAATCAGGACTTCCTTATGTGTGTTTTGTTTTTCAAGGGTAAGCTGGTCTTCAGGGCAGCTTGTGTATGCTGGCCGCGTCTATTATGACGTTGTTCACGACCCCGTTTACGCCCCAGGTGAACCATGCGTCGTCTTCCGCGGCCTCCCTGCTTTCCGCGCTCGCCAGAACGCCTTCGAGGGTGACTACCCAGTCCCTTGTGAAGACCCTCAGGCTCGAGGCGTCGACGAGCCTGTCCTTTTCGAGGATGAGCCGTATCGCGTCGCTCACTTCCTCGTCCGAACCAGCCTCCGCAGGCACGACCTCGATGCTGTTTATGACGTCCGTTGAGCTGGCACCCACCAGGCGAGCGCGCCTGCAAGGCGTTTGTGGCCTGCGGCGACCAGACCTCGCCCTCGAGGTCCACGACGCCCCCGGTTCACCCGGCCCATCTGATTCCTTGAGGGCGCCCGAAAGCGGCCCTTGCGACGTGGGCCCCGCATCCCCGTCGTCGGATTAGCGTACCGAGGGGCGCACCCGGAGCCTGTCTATGACGCCGGAGACGCCTTCATGGCCTATCGCGAAAAGGGAGTCTCTTTCTGGGATATCTTATCGATGACGCCCCTCGATGAGGACGGAGCTGTCCGCCGCAACTCACCTCGACAGGGTATATTGCGGGGTCGAGGTGCAGCTCGTTTACGAGAAGAGCCTTTACGGCCTTCGCTATGTCGTGTGGGTTTTTTTCCGATGTCATTATGATTTCAAGGCGCCGGGGCCGCCTGTAGCCGGGGCTTAAGCTAAAATTTAAAATTGCTGTTGAGTATAGCAGAGCATATCTCCTTTAACAAGCTGTATTTGGGACATTGCGCGTCCGTTGCCTCGCGATGCCGCTGTCCGCGGAATGCCATGATTCAGCTCGAAAAAACCTAATTTTGGCCTTGCAAAGGCGGTTATTGTGTGTTAAATTGTATTTAATTAAAAACCCTCTTACATCTAAAGTGGGCCTTTGCTCACTTTTTTTGTTTGGGAGGAAGTTCTCCCGGGCGTTCGGTATTTTAGCGTCTCGTTGCGGGGGCGGAGGAAGGTTGATGCCGGAAGGCGTCGAGGACAGGATACGGGAGCTCGCCGGGCCTGTTGCAGAGGGCTTCGGCCTTGAGCTCGTGGACGTCGCATACGCCTCGGAGTACGGCAGAAGGGTCCTCCGGATTTACATAGACAAGCCGGGCGGCATAACGGTCGATGACTGCGAGCGCGTAAGCCGGGAATTGAGCGCCATCCTCGACGTCGAGGACCCGATACCGCAGAGCTACAACCTCGAGGTCTCGTCCCCGGGGCTCGACAGGCCCCTTAAGACCGAAGCTGACTTTTCAAGGTTCAAGGGCAAGAGGGCCAGGATAAGAACAAGGGAGCCCATCGAGGGCAGAAGGAACTTCAAGGCCGTTATAGACGAGGCCAGGGACGGCGAGGTGCTCGTGACCGACTTCGACGGCAAAAAGTTCACGATAGCCGTCAACAATATCGATAAAGCCAGATTGGAAATAGAGATTTGAAAAATTACCAGATTGAATCCGGAGGAATTTTTAAATGCTAAACTTGGCCAATATAATCGACCAGGTCGGCAAGGACAAGGGGATCGACAAGCACATCCTCATCGAGGCGCTTGAGTCCGCGATGCTCAAGGCCGCCGAAAAGAGGTTCGGCCCGAACAAGGTCATAGAGGCGCACTACCAGGAGGAGATGGGCGAGATAGAGCTCTTCCTCTTCAAGGAAGTGGTCGAGGACGTTGCGGACCCCGACACGCAGATAAACTTCGAGGACGCCAAAGAACTCGACCCCGAGGCCGCGCTCGGCGACAGCCTGGGCGTCAAGCTCGACTCAAAGGAGTTCGGCCGCATAGACGCGCAGACCGCGAAGCAGATCATCATACAGAAGGTCCGCGAGGCGGAGAGGAACATAGTCTACAACGAGTACTCGTCCAAGCGCGGCGAGATCGTGACCGGCATAGTCCAGAGATTCGAGAAGGGCGACATTATCGTGGACCTCGGGAGGGCCGAGGCGCTCCTTTCCAAGAAGGAACAGGTAAGGCGCGAGGGCTACAGGCAGGGCGAGAGGATAAGGGGCGTGATACTCGAGGTCAGGGTAGAGGCCAGGGGCCCGCAGATAACCCTCTCGAGGACGCACCCGGCGTTCATAATCAAGCTCTTCCAGATGGAGGTCCCCGAGGTATACGAGGGCATAGTCGAGATAAAGGGCGCGGCCAGGGAGCCCGGCGACAGGGCGAAAATAGCGGTGGTGTCGCATAACTCCGACGTCGACCCGGTCGGCGCCTGCGTGGGCGTGAAGGGCTCGAGGGTGCAGGCCGTGGTCCAGGAATTGAAGGGCGAAAAGATAGACATAGTCCACTGGTCCGACGACGCGGCCATATACGTGAAGAACACCCTTTCGCCCGCCCAGATATCGAGGGTCCTTGTCGACGACGAGGAGCACGCGATGGAGGTAATAGTCCCGGACGACCAGCTCTCCCTCGCCATAGGGAAGAAGGGGCAGAACGTAAGGCTTGCGGCCAAGCTCACGGGCTGGAAGATAGACATACGGACGGAAAGCGAGTCAAAGGGTATAAAAGAGAAGCTCTCCCCCGAGGAGGCGCTCCGTAAAGAGGTCCAGGCAGCCGGCGAAAGGGAAGACCGCGAGAGGGCGGCCGCAGCGAGCGATATCGCTGAGACGCTGGGCCTCTCCCCCGAGCTGTCGGCCAGGCTTGCCGCCGCCGGATACGTGAGCGCAGACAGCCTTACCCATGTGACGAAGGAAGAGCTTGAGAAGATAGAGGGGCTTGGCGGGGAGGATATAGAGGCGGTACTCGGCGCCGTCTCCGAGCGCTCCGAGAAGGGTAATGCCTGAGAGGACGTGCCTGGGCTGCAGGTCGGTCCTTCCGAAGTCCTCTCTTGTAAGGCTCGCGATGGACGGGGAAGGGAGGCTCAGGCCCGACCCTTCGGGAAGGCTCGGGGGCAGGGGGGCTTACATATGCCCGGACAGGGACTGCCTCAATGCGGCCTTGAAGAAGAACGCGTTTCATAGGGCCTTGAGGTCGGCTCCATATGTCCCGGCCGCCGACGCTTTATGGTATGAAATAAAGGGCGGGGCCGGCGAAACCGGCTAAGGCTTAAAACTTAAGAGCATTGCATCCGTAGACAGGGTGCAAAAGTCCTGGCAATAATATTTGGGCGAGGAAAATGACACAAAAAGAAAAAGAAAAAGAGATACAGCAGGGCGGAGAGGTCGTTGAGAAGCGGATAAAGCCTTCCGTCATAAGAAGGAGGACCGCGCCAAAGCCCGCACCTGAAAAGGCGGCACCGGCGGCAAAGGCCGAAGAAATGAAGCCGGCGGAAGCCGCGGAAGTGCAGCCCCAGCCTGCAAAGGCGGCCAGGGCACCTGAAGCCGCGGCCCCGAAAGCGGCGGAAGCAGCCGTCGCCCCAGCCGCCCCGAAAGCCAAGGACGAGAAAAAGGACGAGAAAAAGGGCAGGCCCGTAAGGGGCAGGGGCAAAGCCGACGAGAAGAAAGAGGCCCCGAGGAAGACCGCCGCCAGGAAGGTCAAGGAAAAATCCGCGGCCGAGATACTCGCCGAGCTCACGGTGGAAGAGGAGCTTGAAAAGGCGGCGTCCGTCGGCGGGACCGCTCCGGAGCCCGCGGAGGCGGCCGCTCCCGAAGTCCAGGCCGAGGCAACGCCCTCGGAGGCGCCGGCCGCAGCCCAGCCTTCAGTCAAGAAGGAAAAGGTCTTCGAGAAGGAGCCTGAACTTAAGAAGTTTTTCTCAAGGCGTCCCCAGAAGAAGGACAGGTATCAGAAAGACGCTAAAAAGGCGTCGGCCCAGGCCAGGCCCATGAAGAAGACCGAGATAACGGTCCCGAAGGCCGCCAAGAGGGTCATAAGGATAGTCGACGCCATAAGTGTTGCCGACCTCTCTCAGAAGCTCGGGGTCAAGGCGGGCGAGATAATAAAGAAGTTGATGGGCCTCGGGATAATGGCGACCGTCAACCAGCTCATCGACCTGGACGCGGTCACCCTCATAGCCCAGGAATACGGCCATGAGGTCGAGAGCACCGCGGTCCTGGAAGAGAACCTCATGGAAGCCGGTGTCGAGGCCCCGGAAGGGGAGCGCATAACCAGGGCCCCCGTAGTGACGGTCATGGGCCACGTCGACCACGGCAAGACCTCTCTCCTTGACGCCATCAGGAAGACCAACGTCGTAAGCGGCGAGGCGGGCGGGATAACCCAGCACATAGGCGCGTACCACGTGCACCTCGACAAGGGCGACGTCACCTTCCTCGACACGCCCGGCCACGAGGCCTTTACCGCCATGAGGGCCAGGGGAGCGAAGGCTACTGACCTGGTCGTCCTGGTCGTCGCGGCTGACGACGGCGTAATGCCCCAGACGGTCGAGGCCATAAACCACGCCAAGGCCGCCGGGGTCCCGATAATCGTGGCGGTAAACAAGATAGACCTTCCCCAGGCCGACCCCGGTAAGATAAAGCAGGAGCTTACGGGATACGGCCTCGTCTCCGAGGAATGGGGAGGGGACACCATCTTCGTCGAGGTCTCGGCCAAGAAGGGCATAAAGATAAAAGAGCTCCTCGAGATGATACTCCTTCAGGCCGAGGTGCTGGAACTGAAGGCAAGCCCGGAATCCCCGGCGAGGGGCATAGTGGTCGAGGCGAAGCTCGACAAGGGGCGCGGCCCGGTCTCCACGGTCCTCATACAGGACGGCTCGCTCAAGGTAGGGGACGCCATCGTCACCGGCATGCACTACGGCAGGGTAAGGGCCATGATAAACGACTGGGGCAAGCGCGTCGACGGCGCGGGCCCCTCGATGCCCATCGAGATACTGGGCCTTTCCGGGGTGCCGCTTGCCGGAGACACCTTCGTAGCGGTAAAGGACGAGGCCACGGCCAAGCAGATAGCCGCCATAAGGGAAAGGAAGAGCGTCGAACGGGAGCGCCTTAAGACCGCGAAGGTGAGCCTCACCGACCTCTACGACAGGATAAACAAGGGCGAGGTCAAGGAGCTTAACCTAATCATAAAGGCGGACGTCCAGGGCTCGATAGAAGCAGTGAAGGAAACCCTCGGCAAGCTCTCGACCGAGGCCGTCAAGATAAAGATCATCCACAGCGCAGCCGGCGGCATAAACGAGGGAGACGTCATGCTCGCCGCCGCCTCCAACGCGATAATCATAGGCTTCAACATCAGGCCGGACGCAAAGGCCCAGGCCCTCGCCGAGCGCGAGAACGTAGACCTCCGCCTCTATGACATAATCTACAACCTCGTTGACGAGATAAAGGCCGCGATGGAGGGCATGCTCTCGCCGGTCGTAAGGGAAGAGGTGCTGGGAAGGGCTTCGGTCCGCGAGGTCTTCCGCATCACCAAGGTCGGGAACGTCGCCGGATGCTTCATGACCGACGGCAAGGCCGTAAGGGGCGCAAAGGCCAGGCTCGTAAGGGACAACGTCGTCATATACGACGGCAAGCTCTCGTCGCTTAAGCGCTTCAAGGACGACGTGAAAGAGGTCGCCTCCGGGTTCGAGTGCGGCATGACCATAGAGGGCTATAACGATTACAAGGTCGGCGACGTAATAGAGCTGTACGTTCTCAAGGAAGAGGCCGCCAAGCTGTAGCAGGCTGCTGAAAAAGCCCTTGAATGCGTCGTCTTCAAAATTGGCAACTCCGGCGTACATGGAAAGTACGCCTCGTTCTCATTTTTCGACTCCTTGCATCTTGAGCTTTGAGCAGCCTGAACGCGTTTCTTTTGAGCCAGCAATCTGAGAAAGGCATGCCGGGCCTTTTCGCGGATCCGGTAAATTCAAGTGACCGGAGCGCAATGGTCAGGGTATCGACGGTCACGCTCGTAGTGCATGAGAGCCGGTCCCTGAAGGACAAGAGGCAGGCCCTCAAGAGCGTAATCGGAAAAGTGAAGAACAGGTTCAACGTCTCCATCGCCGAGGTGGCCGACAACGACTCGTGGCAGAGGGCCACTCTCGGGATAGCCGCGGTGGGGAATGACAGGGCCTTCGTAAACTCGGTCCTCGACAAGACGCTTTCCTTCATAGAGGGCCCGCACCTTGCCGAGGTAACTGACTCGACCATCGAGATGATGAACCTTTAGAAACAGGCACTCCGGTCTGCCGGCCCTAATCCCTGTTTTACATCTTCCAAAGGACACGTAATTTCCATGAGCTACAAGCGTTCCGAACGGGTACCGACCCTTACAGCGAGGAGGTCGCCTGGCGGGTCCTTTACGCATGAACAAAGGGACCTGAGGATCGGTTTCGTGACCATCACCGCGTCAGCTCACGCCGGACCCCGGCGAGGCCAGGATTTTCTTCAGCCAGCCCGGAAGCCCCGGGGACAGGGAAAAGACGCCAGGGGCTTGAGAGCGCGAGCGGGTACATCAGGAGAAACCCTTGCAAAAAGCTGATTTGAGGCATATTCAAAATCACCTTCCTTTCGACGAAAGTCGCCTTGAATACCGGAAAAGATAGAGAAGATGATAAGGACATGAAAAGGGAAGGGGACCTTAGCGGATGACAGCCGACCATCGGCGCCTTTGGGTCTGCCAAAGACCAGCGATATGATAGAAGGTTCGACGACATAAACCCGAGATAGAAAAGGGGAAAGTTCCTGTGGTCCGCA
Source organism: Deltaproteobacteria bacterium (assembly GCA_015075075.1). Taxonomy (GTDB): domain Bacteria; phylum Desulfobacterota; class GWC2-55-46; order GWC2-55-46; family GWC2-55-46; genus UBA5799. Next base: position 51,480 of record JABTVA010000015.1, read on the forward strand.
ATGCAAGCCCGGAGGGCGACGCGATAGGGTCCCTGTTGGGCCCTCGTCTGGCCTTGAGGGCGGGCGGCAAGGACGCGGTCGCTCACCCCGAAGACCCGGCCCTGGACCTTTCAAGTTCCTCCGCCGGGAACAATCGTCCAGCCTGGAAGGCTCAGGGTCAGTTCGACGCGACCGGTGGACTGCGGCCAGAAGGAGAGGCTCGGAAAGGGCTTTATGGGGCTAAGGGAGCCCGGGAAGGTCATCAACATAGACCACCACGCGACGAACGACTCATTCGGCGACTATAACGTGATAGAGCCGGGCGCGAGCGCCGCCGGCGAGATGGTCTACGACCTCTGCAAGGCCGCGTCCCTCCCCATCACCAAAGAGGTGGCCGTGAACCTCTACGTCGCGATACACACGGACACCGGTTCTTTCCATTACTCCTCGTCCACGCCTGAATCTTTCATCAAGGCGGGCGAGCTCGTGAGGCTCGGCGCGGAGCCGTGGGAGGTCTCCACGCGGGTCTACGAGAACCACCCGGCGAGGAAGTATAAGCTCCTCGGCATGGTGCTCTCGACCCTCGACGTGGTGGGCTTGAACGGCGGCGGGAATGCCAAGGCCGCAACACTTGTCGTTACGCAGGAGATGTTCAGGAAGGCCGGCGCGGAAAAGGACCTTGCCGACGGGTTCGTCAATTACGCGAGGGGCATAGAGGGTGTCGAGGCCGGGGTCCTCTTCAGGGAGGCCGGAGAGCTCGAGTACAAGGTGAGCCTCCGCTCAAAAGGCGGGCTCGACGTTTCGGCGGTCGCGATGCGGTTCGGGGGCGGCGGCCACAGGAACGCCGCCGGGTTCATGCTGAAAGGGAGCCTTGAGGCCGTTAAGGCGAAGGTAATAGAGGCGCTTAGAGGCGAATCCGGCAGGGCATGAAAAGCGGACGCGGTTTCATATAAGGGCGTGAAGGCGCTATCCGCGGGATATAACGGCGTCCTGGTGATAGACAAGCCCCAGGGCTGGACCTCGCACGACGTCGTACAGCACGTAAAGAGGAAGCTCAAGGCCAGGAAGGCCGGGCACCTCGGCACCCTTGACCCTATTGCGACAGGCGTGCTGGTGCTGGTCCTGGACTCGGCCACGAAATACGCGTCAAGCCTGGGAGCGGGCGTAAAGGAATACCTGGCCGAGTGCAGGCTCGGCGAGGAGACCGACACCTACGATAGCGAAGGCAGCGTCGTAAGGGCCCCTGGCACGGGAGACCTTACGGCCGATGACGTAAGAAAGGCTTTGGAGGGGTTCAGGGGTCGCATAAGCCAGGTACCGCCAATGTACTCGGCCGTAAAGAGCAAGGGCACGCCCCTTTACAAGCTCGCGAGAAAGGGCGTTACGGTCGAGAGGGAGCCCCGGGAGGTAACTGTCCACGAGCTTGAAATCACGGCCCTGGACCTCCCGGTCCTTGAGTTCAGGACCGTCTGCTCCGCCGGGACCTATGTGAGGTCCATCTGCCACGACCTCGGCGAGAGGCTCGGATGCGGAGGGCACCTTCAGGCCCTCCGGAGGACCAGGTCAGGGGCTTTCCACATAGACGAGGCGGCAGACCCGAAGATTCCGGCAGAGGAGCTGGCGAAAAGGATAATCCCGCTCGATGAGGCCCTCGGGAGGGCCGCAAGGGAAGCCGGGCACCACGGCCCTGAAGCATAGATTTTCCTTTTATTATCCAAAAAGAGGTGTTACTATCGATTTGCCGTTTGCCGCACGCTGGCCGGGCTTTACGCAAAAAGCGGCGCGGCTTAAGGAAGAACGACATCTTGAATTGCCGGAGCGCTCTCATGCTTCAAGCCCCTGAGAGATTATCCATACCCATTCAGTCATGAGAGAAAGGAGGAAGTAAATAGTTCAGATGCTGGCTACCGAAAAGAAACAAGAGATCATACTGTCCTTCAAGACGCACGAGAAGGACACGGGCTCGCCCGAGGTGCAGATAGCGCTCTTAAGCGAGAGGATCAACAGCTTGAGCTCGCACTTCAAGACGCACAAGGCTGACCACCACTCGAGGAGAGGCCTCCTCAAGATGGTCGGGCAGAGGAGGCGGCTTCTTGACTACGTCAAGAAGAAGGACATCGAGCGCTACAATGGCATAATAGAAAAGCTCGGTCTCAGGAGATAAAGAACGGTTGGGGGCGGAGAGTTCCGCTTCTCTCGCCGGGCGGCCGCTGACTGGCCGCGCATCCCGTGTCATGGAGGGGCCCCAATCATGGGATTGGGGCCTTCTTAAAAACGAGGGCGCAGGGCGCATTTGCGCTTTGGGCCCTGTAGTATTTTGTCCACAAAACTTAGGAGAATGGAAGCAGAATGAGTAAATACGAAACCACATACGCCGGCAGGCCGCTCACTATAGAGACCGGAAGGATGGCCAGGCAGGCGCACGGCTCTTGCACCGTGAGATACGGCGATACGGTCGTGCTGGTCACGGCCTGCAGGAACGACGCCCCTGCAGTTGGGGTAGACTTCATGCCGCTCACGGTCAATTATACCGAGATGACATACGCCGCCGGAAAGATACCGGGCGGTTTTTTCAAAAGGGAAGGAAGGCCGAGCGAAAAGGAAGTGCTGGGCTCAAGGCTCATAGACAGGCCGCTTCGCCCGCTCTTCCCGGAAGGATATTATAACGAGACCCAGGTAATAGCGACCGTGCTTTCGGTCGATCAGGAGAACGAGCCGGAGATAGCCGCCATGATAGGCGCGTCAGCGGCCATCGGCATCTCGGACATCCCCTTCGGCGGCCCCATAGCCGGCATCCGCGTGGGATACATAAACGGCGAGCTCGTCGCGAACCCGTCCCTCAAGCAGCTGAAAGAGAGCCAGATAGACCTCTTTGTCGCCGGCTCGGACGGCTCGATAATAATGGTCGAGGCAGGCGCGAAGTTCGCCTCCGAGGAACTCCTCGTAAAGGCCCTCGCGTTCGCGCAGAGCGAGATGCAAGGCGTAATAGAGCTCCAGAAGCGCATGGCGTCGGAACTGGGGAAGCCCAAGATGGCCGTCAAGCCAGCGGCAGCGGACCCCGAGCTCGAAGCTAAGGTAAAGGAGCTTGCCGCCGGAAGGCTCAAGGACGCGCTCAGGATACCCGTAAAGCAGGAGAGGTACGCTACCGCGGGGGCCGTAAAGGACGAGACCAAGGCCGCGCTCGCCGAGGCCTATCCCGGAAGGGAGAAGGAGATAGACTCCATCTACGGGGACTTGAAATACAACCTCATGAGGGAGATGGTCGTAAGCGAGGGGAAAAGGGTGGACGGCAGGGGGCCCAGGGACATAAGGCCCATAACCTGCGACGTGGGGCTCCTTCCGAGGACCCACGGCTCCGCCCTCTTCACGAGGGGCGAAACGCAGGCGATGGTCGCCACGACCCTCGGCACCTCGGAGGACGAGCAGAAGATAGACGCCCTTTCCGGGTGGGAGTACAAGACATTCATGCTCCACTATAACTTCCCGCCTTTCAGCGTGGGCGAGGTGAAGATCCTCCGCGGGCCCGGGCGCCGCGAGATAGGCCACGGCGCGCTCGCCGAGAGGGCCGTCAACAAGATACTGCCGCAGGAGGGCTTCCCATATACCATAAGGGTCGTCTCCGACATACTCGAATCGAACGGCTCGTCCTCGATGGCGACGGTCTGCGGCGCCTCCCTTTCGCTCATGGACGCAGGAGTGCCGACGCTCGGGCACGTTGCGGGCATAGCGATGGGCCTCATAAAGGAAGGCGACAAGGTCGTGATACTCTCCGACATACTCGGCGATGAAGACCACCTTGGCGACATGGACTTCAAGGTCGCGGGAACCGCCGACGGCGTAACCGCCCTCCAGATGGACATCAAGATAAGCGGCGTGACCGCCGAGCTTCTGAAGGACGCGCTCGAGCAGGCCCGCGAGGGAAGGCTCCACATCCTCGGCAAGATGAGGGAAGGCATCGAGACGCCGAGGGCCGAGCTCTCCGCCTACGCGCCGAGGATAACGACCATATACGTCAAGCAGGAGAGGATAAAGGACGTAATCGGGCCCGGCGGCACAGAACATCAAGGGCATCATACTCGAGACGACGCGGGCGTCAAGATTGACATAGACACACTGGCAAGGTGAACATCGCCTCCGTGGACGGCGCGGCAGCCGAGAGGGCCGCGCAATGGTCAGAAGCTTACGCAGGACGCCGGAGATAGGCAAGGTCTGCTACGGGCAAGGCCTGCGAAGGTGATGACTGGCGCCTTCGTCGAGATATTCTCTGGGACCGAAGGCCTCGTCCACATCTCGCAGCTCGCCCATGAGCGCGTAAAGAACGCAGGATCGGTTTGCTGAAGGCGGCACGAGGTACCTGCCAAGGTTATCGACATCGACAGGGACGGGAAGATCAGGCTTTCGAGGAAAGAGGCGCTGGGAGAGACCTTATAAAATACCGGCGCTTCTAAAGACGGTCAACTCCGGGGCCTGAACGGCCCCGAGGAAAGCAATGTCCATTATCAGGAAGACCCTTCTCGGAAGCGGGATCCCCGTCATCACGGAAGAGATGCCTGACGTCGAGTCGTCATCCATAGGCATCTGGGTGAACACCGGCTCAAGGCACGAGACCCCGGAGATAAACGGGGTGTCCCATCTCGTGGAGCACCTCCTTTTCAAAGGCACTGAAAGAAGGACGGCCCTCGACATCTCGATGGAGATCGAGAGCGTCGGGGGCGTCCTGAACGCCTTCACCGGCAGGGAATACACCTGCTTCTATTCCAAGACCCTCAATAAGGACCTCCCCAAGGCGATAGACCTCCTCTCCGACATCTTCATAAACTCGAAGTTCGACCGCAGGGAGATGGAGAAGGAGAAGCTCGTAGTCCTCCAGGAGATAAAGATGGTGGAGGACACGCCGGACGACCTCATCCACGACCTCTTTGCCGAGAGGTTCTGGGACGGGCACCCGCTCGGCTGGTCCATTCTCGGCCCCTCGAAGACGATACAGTCCATGACGAGGTCGAGCGTGCTTGAGTATTTCAGCGCGCAATACGCGCCGCTTAACGTCTTCATAACGGCCGCCGGAGGGCTCAGCCACAGGAGCGTAGTGCGTCTCCTGAAGCCCTTTTTCGAAGGCCTTGAAAAAGGAGGGACGCCTTCCGGTCGCACGGCCCCGAAGGCGCTCCCCGGAGTGAAGCTCGTTAAAAAGGAGCTCGAGCAGGTGCACATGTGCATCGGCGTGCCAATGCCGCCCCAGCCGCACCCGGACAGGTACAGGGTCTATCTCATGAACACGATCCTCGGAGGCGGCATGAGCTCAAGGCTCTTCCAGGAGATACGGGAGAAGAGGGGGCTTGCCTATTCCGTCTATTCCTACTTGAACCTCTGCAAGGACGCGGGGGCCCTTACCGCATACGCCGGGACCTCCGCCGAGAAGTTCTCAGATGTCGCGGGACTTGTCTTGCGGGAGTTCGAGAGGTTCCCGAAGGACGTGACCGCCTCGGAGCTCAGGAACGCGAAGGAGCAGTTGAAGGGCGGGATGCTCCTGGGCCTTGAGACGAGCGACAGCAGGATGATGAAGCTCGCGAGGGACGAGTTCTACTTCGGGCGTCCGGTGCCGGTAAGGGAAATAGTGAAGGACATAGACTCGGTGACTCTTTCGAGCCTCAGGAAGCTTGCAAAGGAGCTCCTTTCGCCTGACAGGGTCACGATGGTCGCGATGGGGAAGGTTAGCCGGCGCAGCCTTCCGTCTCAGCTCAGGGCCTGAGCCCGTAGGGATTGAATCGCAAGGCCGTATATGGTAAATTTATAAGCGGAACCAGCCATGAGGATACTCGTTGTAGAAGACGAAAAGAAGGTCGCGGCGTTCATAAAGAGGGGGCTTGAGCAGGAGAGCTACGCCGTGGACGTGGTCGAGGACGGCGCCGAGGGGCAGAACTACGCCGAGATGAACGAGTATGACGCGATCATCCTCGATATCATGCTCCCCGGCAAGAACGGCCTCGAGGTCCTTAAAGACCTGAAGGCAGCGGGCGTGAGCTCGCCGGTCCTCCTCCTTACCGCCCGCGATTCGGTCGAGGACAGGGTCAAGGGCCTGAACGTCGGCGCCGACGACTACCTTACGAAACCCTTCGCGTTCGAGGAGCTGCTTGCGAGGCTCAGGCTGCTCATGAGAAGGGGCGGGTACGGCGCGCCGGTGCTTAAGTTCGCGGACCTGAGCCTCGACCCCGCCACACGCAAGGCCAAAAGGGGCGGGGTCGAGGTCGAGCTTACGGTCAAGGAGTACGCGCTCCTTGAATACCTCCTCCGGAACCCGAACAGGGTGCTCACGAGGACCCTCATCGCCGAGCACGTATGGGACCAGTCCTTTGACAGCGAGACTAACGTCGTGGACGTCTACATAAATCATCTCAGGAGCAAGGTGGACAAGGACTTCCCCCAGAAGCTCATCCACACCGTAAGGGGCGTGGGATACGTCCTGAAGACCGAAGATTAACCCGGCCTGCACCCCAATCCTCCGCCTTCTTGACTTGGCCTTCCAGCGATTTAAGGCAACCTCTAAAAATTGATCTTTTCCCCGGACTCTGTGTCAGGCCGTGAATAAAAATGCTCACATATTGTCATATATGCTCCGCTTTTATTCCGGCCTTCTTGATTGGGGAAAATTTCTTGTAGAAGTTTATATATAATAAATTATAGGCCGTTAATCCAGCTCAATGAGTAGTTGCGCCCGAACCACTGGCATTTTACAGGGCGGGTGTTTATCCTGTTTACGGAGGACTTGGCATGGAGCGGCATTGCAGCATAAACGAGGCAAGGCCTGAAGACCTACCCACATAAATGGCATAGCAGGCATAGACCGCAGAACATAATCAGTACAGGAACAAGGCGCGGCGGCATAAGCGACTGGGGAGTCCGGGGCGTCCCTGGCGTGATAAACGAAGACCATTGAGAGATGCGTACCGAGGGTGTAATGCTCCCGGACGCTACGGCAGCGAAAGGGAAGGGTTCCTGAAGGCTCCTCAAGACGTTTGGGCGTTAAAGCCGCGACGAACGGGCTGCGGTCAGTGTAAGGTCGCATGCGCACGTAACGGCATGTAATAGCCGGCGCGATTGCGCCCGTCCGGCGAAATACAGACACGTCGGAGCCGCGTTTGGGCATAGCTTTTCTTCCGCGCAGGATTACCACGCCTTTTTTTGTTTTTTTCCCGATTAGTAGTATAATGAGACGAGCGCCAGGAAATCGACACTGGCGCGCCTGGGGCCGTGTAATGCTCTCGAACCTCGTAAAAAACGGGCTTTGCAGGATTGTCGGAGAGGCTAACTGCTCTTTTTCCAGAGAGGAACTCCTCTGTTACTCCTACGACGCCACGAATACGCTCCACCAGCCTGATGCCGTAGTATTCCCGTCAGGGCCCGAAGAGGTCTCTCTTATACTCAAGATGGCCAATTCCGAGGGCTTTCCGGTGATACCCAGGGGCGCGGGCACAGGTTTCTCCGGCGGGAGCCTACCGGTCGAAGGGGGTGTCGTAATCTCCTTCGAGCGGATGAGGAAGATACTTGAGATAGACACGGAAAACCTCGTGGCAGTCGTGGAGCCGGGGGTCGTCACATGGGACCTCCAGCAAAAGGCGGAAAAGCTCGGCCTCTTCTACCCGCCCGACCCGTCGAGCCTCAAGTTCTCGACCATAGGCGGCAATATAGCCGAGTGCGCTGGCGGGCCCAGGGCCGTGAAATACGGCGTGACCAGGGACTACGTCCTCGGGCTCGAAGCCGTGCTCCCGACCGGCGAAATAATAAATACCGGCGTAAGGACCGCAAAAGGCGTTGTCGGCTACGACCTTACGAGGCTCCTCGTATGCTCGGAAGGCACGCTCGGGATAGTCACGAAGGCCGTCCTGAAACTCCTCCCCCTGCCTGAGGCAACAGTTACCATGCTGAGCCTTTTTTCGGACATGAGGGACGCGGCAAGGGCGACCTCGGCCATAATAAAGTCCAGAATAATCCCCTCGACCCTCGAGATAATGGATAGCGTATCCATCAAGTGCGTGGAGGGGTTCGCGAAGACGGGGCTTCCGGACGCCGGGGCGCTTCTCCTCATAGAGGTGGACGGGCACAGGGCGGCCGTCGACGCCGAGGCCGAAGCTGTACGCAAGGTCTGCCTTGAGAGCGGGGCAAAGGAATTCAGGCGAGCTGCGGACAAAGACGAGGTAAAGGACCTCTGGAAGGCAAGGAGGGCCGTATCCGCCGCCCTCTACAAGGCCCGGCCCGGGAAGATAAACGAGGACATAGTGGTCCCGAGGTCGAGGATACCCGAGCTCGTCGAAGGGCTCAGGGGAATATCCGAAAGATACGGCGTCCTCATTGCGAGCTTCGGACACGCCGGGGACGGGAACATCCACGTGAACATAATGCATGATAAGGAGACGCAGGCAGAGGCTGCCCTGTCCGCTGCCGAGGACGTCTTCAGGCTCGCCCTGAGCCTCGGCGGGACCATCTCCGGCGAGCACGGGGTGGGTCTTTCGAAGGCCCGCTACCTGGATATGGAACTTAAGCCGGAAGCGATAGCGGCCATGAGGAAGATTAAAGAGGCGTTCGACCCGAGAGGGATACTAAACCCCGGCAAGATTTTTCCCACTCCTCCAGGGCGCAAAGCAGCCGGGTCTGCCGTGGTATTATAGTACTGTAGCGTTCCGGGCCGGTCCAGGATGAAGCCGTTAGAACTTCTCAAGCACGAAATAGACAAATGCGTCCGCTGCGGCACGTGCAGGTCTACCTGCCCGACCACAAAGGTCCTCGGGGTCGAGACCGCGTCCCCCAGGGGGCGCGTATCGCTTGTCTCCGCTTTCTCAAAAGGGGAGATTGGACTTTCCGAGACCTACCTCAAGCACCTAAGGGAATGCACGCTCTGCGGGGCGTGCCGGACCAACTGCCCCAATTACGTGGACACAGTATCCATCTTCGCGGCGGCAAGGGCGGAGGCGGTTGAGAAGCAGGGCGTGCCTTTGGCAGCCTCGCTTGCCTTCAGGGGCCTCAAGGACTCTGGCGGCATCGTCGGCATTGGGCTCAAGATCGCGAGCAGGCTCCAGGGGCTTCTCTTCAAGGACGCCTCCGCCGGGCCAGGCCTGGTCTCGAGGTTTTCGTTGCCGCTCGTCGGAAACGGCAGGCTCGTGCCGCCCCTTGCAAAGACCTTCTTCCTCGACCTCCCTGAGATCAAGTCGCTCTCAGGGGCCGGGGAAGGGAACAGGCCCAGGGTCGCCTTCTACGCGGGCTGCGGCGTCAACTACCTCATGCCGTGGGTCGGGACAAAATCCATCGAGCTCATTAAAAGGGCAGGGGCCTGGGTAGAGGTCCCCGGAGGCCAGGCCTGCTGCGGCATGCCCGCATACGCGATGGGCGACCTCGCCTCCGCAAGGGAGATGGCGCTCAAAAACCTCGAAGCCCTGGAATCGTCAGGCGCGGATTTCATAGCCACTTCGTGCGCCACCTGCGGGCACGGCCTGAAGGCCATAATGCCGGAGCTCCTCTCCGACGACCCGGCCCTCAAGCTCAGGGCGGAGAAGGTAGCGTCCAGAATAAGGGACATATCCGAGCTCCTTCTTAACGAACTCGGGTTCAGGGGCAAGGGGTGCGAAAGCGGACCGAAGACCATAGTCACCTACCACGACCCGTGCCACCTCGGCAGGGCCCAGGGCTTGAGGGAAGAGCCGCGCGAGCTTATAAAGATGGGCAAAGGAACTGTCCTGAAAGAGATGAAACACCCCTGCCTCTGCTGCGGCCTCGGCGGCGGGCTCATGTACACGAATTACTAGCTCTCAATGGAGATAGCCGGGAAAAAGGCGGAGAACATAAAAAAGTCCGGCGCTGACGTCGTTGCCACCGCGTGCCCCGGCTGCATCATACAGCTCAAGGACGGCCTCCACAGGGCCGGCATCCAGACCGAAGTCAAACACGTCGTAGAGCTCCTGTAAGACCGTTCAACAGGATCGCAGGGTACTTTTGAGAGAACCTTTTATAAAAAGGTTCTCTCAAACTCTCCAAAATTTTGAGTTTCCCGAGAGTCCCCTCAAAAGAGGGGACTCTCGGGAAAGAACTAAAAGTCTTTGATAGTCTGGGGAACTTTCTACAGAAAGGTTCCCCAGAAGCACTCTCGGCAACCTGTCGAACCGGCCTTTTAGGGTGTTCATAACTCTCGGGGGTTATCTTCGAATGACCTATTTGTATTCTGCATACAACCACCAGCCGGTCGGCATTCGACGGCACGTCATGGAAGAGGCCTACCGGGACTCGTACTGGCCCTTCTTGAGGCGCCCTCAAGGCACCCGGAGATAAAGCCTATCGCTCCACAATACGGGTTTCGTTCGACTGGACAGCTGAGAAGCACCCGATACATAGAGCTTTACGTTCAATGGCGGCCTCCGGCAGGTCGAGATCATTGGCGGCTATTGATGACGGTCCTCTCGGTCATACCCGGGAGGACAGGGTGAGGCAGGTCACCTGCTGCTCCGAGAGGATCGAGGAGCTTTTTAATGTAAGGCCCAGGGGCATATGGCTGGCCGAACGCGTCTGGGAGCCCACGCACCCGAGCATCATAAAAAAGGCCGGGCTCGAATACCTGGTGGTTGACGATTACCACTTCGTCAAGGCCGGGCTTGAGAAGGACGAGCTCGGCGGCTATTACACCACAGAGGACCAGGGCGACCTCATAAAGATATTCCCCGGGAACGAGGCGCTCCGGTATCTCATCCCGTTCAAGCCAGTCGAGAGCTTCGAGGAGTACATGCTCGGGATAAGGAACGGCTTTTTCAGGCGTGGGAACGCGGCCATATACGGCGATGACGGCGAGAAGTTCGGGGTCTGGCCCGGCACGAGGAAGTGGGTCTTCGAGGACGGCTGGCTTGAGAGGTTCTTCGAGGCCATAGAGAGGAACCTCGACTGGATAAGGCCATCGACCCTCGGAGGCTATCTCGACCACGAAGAACCGGTCGGTCATACCTATCTTCCCAATACGTCTTATATGGAGATGGGCGAGTGGGCGCTCCCGGCGGGCGCTTCAAGGGACTACATGCGCCTTATAGAGGAGCTCGGACGGCTGGGCGAGACCGGCGGAAGGCTCAGGAGGTTTTTGCAGGGCGGCACCTGGAGGAACTTCCTGGCCAAGTACCCGGAGTCGAACTGGATGCACAAACGGATGCTCATGGTGAGCAGCCGCCTTAAAAAGGCTTCGCGCGGCAAGGCAGGTCTGGATGAAGCCGAAAGGCGTCTATACCGGGCGCAGTGCAATGACGCGTACTGGCACGGGGTCTTCGGCGGGCTCTACCTTCCGCACCTCAGGACCGCTGTCTACGAGAACCTTATCCTTGCAGAGGACGCTGCCCTTGAAGGCCCCGGGAAAGGGGTAGAGATATCAGCGGCAGACCTGGACGCCGATAACCATGAAGAGGTCATTGTAAGGTCCTCGGACCTGAGCGCCTTCCTGAGCCCCTTTAACGGCGGGGCTCTCTTCGAGCTCGACTACAGGCCCAGGGGCGTAAACCTCCAGAATACGCTTACGAGATACCAGGAAGGCTATCATTACAAGCTTGAGGCCTCGGGAAACGGGGATGAGAATAACGGGGCCAAATCCATACACGAGATGGTCAAGGTAAAGGAGGAGGGGCTCTTAAACTACTTGAAGTACGACCGGAACCGCCGGGCCTCTTTCATCGACCATTTCCTCGACGAAGGGCTCACACTGGATGAGTTCTATTCGCACGCATACCGGGAGCTTGGGGATTTCGCCTGGAAGAAGTACGAAAAGGAGCTCTTTCCCGGTAAGGTCGTGATGCAGAGGTCCGCATCCGCCCTGGGCGCCGCGCATACGGTCAAAAAGACCCTCTCTATCGACGGCGGCAACGCCCTTGTCATGGAGTATGAGGTGGGCGGAGGGGCGGCTATGGAGAAAGGCGGCCTCTTCGGCGTCGAGCTGAATCTCATCCTCCCGGGGTGCGACGGCCCGGCCTGCTGGTATGAATCCAATGTTGACCTTGTTAGCGACGGCATAGGCCTCGGGAGCAGGGGAAGGGCAGAAGGCATCGAGTCGCTCCGGCTCGTCGATTCATGGAAGGGTGTTGCCGTTTCTGTAGAGATCGACCGGCCCGCTACTCTCCTGAGATACCCTGTCCATACTGTCTCCCTTTCCGAGGGCGGTTTCGAGAAGATATACCAGGGCTCGTGCCTCCTTTTCCTCTTTCCTCCCGGGAGCGGTCCTCTCCGCCTGTCTTTCCGGCTTGCGGTCGAAGGCCTTTCAAGGTAGACCCGGCCAGCTGTACTGTGGTAAAAATAACGGTAAAAAGATTGTGGAGGGCGTTCCGATGCCAGTATCCCCGACCGTAGCCGAGAAGATAAAGGCGGTGAGGCTCGCCATCTTCGACGTGGACGGAGTGCTTACCGACGGGCGCATAATCTTCGACGCGCACGGGACCGAGACCAAGTTCTTCGACGTGAAGGACGGGCACGGGATAAAGCTCCTCATGCGCTCGGGGATCGATGCCGCAATAATAACAGCCAGGCAATCGAAGGTGGTCCAGCTCCGGGCCGATGACCTGGGCATCTCGCTCGTCTACCAGGGCATGAAGGACAAGAAAGCGGCGCTTGAGAGCATATCAGAGCGGACCGGCATTCCCCCTTCGGCAATGGCGTACATGGGCGACGACATAATCGACCTCCCTGTCCTTAAGAGGGTCGGCTTCTCAGCGGCGGTTTCGGACGCGGTCCAGGAGGTAAAGGAGGCGGTGGATTACGTTGCCGGAAAGCCCGGCGGCAAGGGGGCCGTAAGGGAACTCGCGGAGCTTATCCTCAAGGCGCAGGGCAAATGGGACGATGTCATGAGGCAATTCCTCGTCTGACGCGGTAAGCCCTTGTTCCGGCCATCCCCTGCGATTTTAGAAAACTGCGTTCTCCACGAGCGTTTCCGGCCTGTTCTAACCTACCCCGAATGGCTCGGCCCCGGCCCTCCCCGATTTGCGGGACAAAAGCCTTTACAGTGTTATTTCCGGATGGTATAATTTTTGCTATATATGCCCATTAATTTAACAGTCAGTTGCAAGCAGTTGAAATATTTTGTTTTTACGGGCTGTCGAATGCTTGCCGATGAACCGTAAGCTTAGGGCCTCTCTCTCCGCCTTCATAGTCCTCTCCATAATGGGGCTCGCTGTCCTGGTCTTCATCCATTACAAGACCAGGGAGCTTCCCCAGGAGGACTTCGTGGAGGACGAGAAGGTAGAGGTGAGCATCGACAGGATACATTATTCCGGCACCAAGGACGGCAGGGTCGAATGGGAGCTCGATGCCAGATCGGCCAGCCGCTCGCGTGAGGGCGGCTTAACGCTTTTCGAGGACGTTAAGGCGACCTTTTACGCAAAGGACGGCGCGGCATATACGCTTACGGCCAAAGAAGGCACGCTTCGCGAGCTCTCGGGCGAGATAGGCGTCTCCGGCGACGTCGTAATAGAGTCCGGCGAGGAGGGGTATGTACTCCGGACCGGCTCGCTAAAGTACCGCATAAACGAGAAGGAAGTATCGACGCCAGAGCGCGTCACGGTGACTTCCGAGAGGCTGGACCTGGAGGGCACCGGCTTTCAGGGGCAGATCGATACAGGGGAGTTCCGTCTCCTTAAAAACGTAAAGGCGGTCTTCAGGGACTCGCGCATATAGGATAATATCATCATGAGATTCAGGACAGGGCTTCTCGTGGCAGCGGCCCTTCTCATGCAGGCTTCTCTTTCGGAAGCCGCCCAGAAAAAGGCCGACGGCGCCCCGAGGAGCCCGGTGACCGTCACCTCCGATACGATGGAGGCCAGGTCAGGCGAGGGCAGGGTCGTCTTCAGGGGTAACGTCGTGGCTGTCGAGGACTTCACC
>JABTVA010000016.1 GCA_015075075.1 Deltaproteobacteria bacterium
TTTAGAGGTTGCCTTATAAGAGAAATCGGCTATTTACCCTGATGGTCGGCAGATCGTTTTGCCAGGGCAGCGGCGTCGGCAAGACGCTTTATCGCAATGTCCCTGCCCATGGCGCTCAAGGTCTCGAAGATCCCCGGGCTTACGGTCCCGCCGGTGAGGGCCACCCTTACGGGCTGGGCGAGCTTCCCGAGCTTAAGGCCGCGCTCTTCGAGGAGCGAGTTGAAGGCCGCCTCAAGCTCCTTTTCCGTGAACGAGGGGAGGGCCGAGAGGCGCTTAAGGAGTTCCTCGAAAAGCTCGGCGCTCTCAGGGGTAAGGAACTTCTCCCTTGCCTTGGGGTCGTAATCGACCGTCTCCCTGAAATAGAATAGCGAGCCTTCCGCCAGCTCCTTCAAGGTCCTTGCCCGCTCCTGAAGGGTCTTTATTATGGCCGGTAGCCTCGGGTCGCCGGAGGCGTCCACCCCGAGTTCCTTCCAGAAGGGGAGCATTAGGGGCGTAAGCTCCTCGGGGGAGGACGACTTTATGTAATGCTGGTTCAGCCAGAGGAGCTTTTCCGGGTTGAAGACCCCCGATGATTTCCCCACGCTCTCAAGGGAGAACTTCTCTATAAGCTCTTCAATCGAGAATATCTCCTGGTCGCCGTGCGACCAGCCGAGCCTCGCGAGATAGTTTACGAGGGCATGCGGCAGGTATCCCATCTCCTTGTAGGCCATGACGGATGTTGCGCCGTGGCGCTTGGAGAGCCTGGTCTTGTCCGACCCTAAGATCATGGGGAGATGCGCGAATACCGGTGCCTCGTACCCGAGGGCGCGATAGAGGAGTATCTGCTTCGGGGTGTTGTTTATGTGGTCGTCACCCCTTATGACATGGGTCATACACATCTCCGCGTCGTCCACCACGACGCAGAAGTTGTAGGTGGGGGTCCCGTCGCTACGGAGTACGACCAGGTCCTCTATGGTCGAGTTCTCGAAGGAGATTACTCCCTTTATCTCGTCCTTGAACGAGGTCGCTCCAGGAGGCACCCTGAACCGGAGCGCAAAGGGCAGGCCGGGCTGGTCGGTCCTTTCCCTGCATCTGCCGTCGTACATGGGCGGGCGGCCCGCCTTCATTGCGGCCTCCCTTCTTGATTCGAGCTCATCGGGAGTGCAGTAGCAGCGGTAGAGGAGCCCTTTTTCCAGTAGCTCCCCGGCCCTTTTCCTGTACTCGTCGAACCTCTTGCTCTGGAAGAAGGGGCCTTCGTCCCAGTTAAGGCCGAGCCATTCCATGCCGTCGAGGATGGCCTGGATGGACTCCTGTGTGGAGCGGGCGACGTCGGTGTCCTCTACCCTCAGGACGAACTTCCCTTTATGGCGCCTGGCGAAGAGCAGGTTGAAGAGAGCGGTCCTTGCCCCTCCGATGTGGAGGTAGCCGGTGGGGCTTGGGGCGAATCTTGTGCGGACTGTCAAGGCAGTTCCTCCTGAATCAGCTGATGATTATCCCGGCGTACCCCACCACCTGGCGGAGGTCCCCGCTCACCTCTCCCGAGGTCGCGTATTTCACGAGCCCGGCCTTTGTCGCGCCGAGCTCTTTTGCAGCGGCCATGGCGATGGCAGCAGGGACGGCCCCGCACATGCTTATGTACTCTTCGGACGTAACCTGAAGCAGGCCTGCCGCGTCAAGGGCCAGTATCCTCTCTATCGCGAGGCGGTCCTTCTGCCTTGCGATGCCGTCCTCCTCGTAGTGGCTCATGTCCGTGCTCGCTATTATGAGCGAGCCTCCCTCGAGCCCGGATATGGTTCCGGCAATCGACTTGCCGATCTCAAGGCAATCTTTCTCGTCAGCCCTCAATACGGTAATTGGGACGATCCGGGCTTTCTGGTTACGGGCCAGTATGAAAGGGAGCTGGACCTCGAGCGAGTGCTCGAAAAGGTGCGCCTCCGTATCGGCTGAAAAGAGTTTCGAGCCGCCTGTCAGCCTGGAAGCTGCCTCTTCGTCGACCATGAGGCTTCCGAGCGGCGTTTCCCACTCGCCCTCGCGCCAGACAGACACCCTCTTCCCGAGCCCGGTGTGGTTGGGCCCTATGAGAAAGACTCTTTCAGGAACCCGCACCCTCGCGTAGACGCTCCCGGCAACGTCCCCTGAATACATGTATCCGGCGTGGGGGGCTATTATCGCCGTTGCGTCCTCCACCGGGCTGTGGCTCAGGTGCTTTTCGAGGGCAGCCCGGAGGGCGGCCTTTTCGCCGGGATAGAACTTCCCGGCGACAATGGGTTTTCTCGTCATGATACTTTCGCCCTGAGGCGGCTAACGATATTACCAGACAGGGCCCTGAATGTAAAAGCGTAAGCCGCGCCGGAAAGAGGCCTTGACAGCGGCTCCGCGATATGGGTGCCTCTAAAAATCAGGAATTTTTTCTGAGGTCAAGGAAGGGCGGAAATAAAAAGCGCAGCATATATGATAATATGTGAGCTTTTTTATTTCCGCCCTGACACAGAGGTCAGGAAAAATAACGATTTTTAGAGGTAGCCTTATGCTATACTGCACCAGAAATCCACTTAAGAAGGGGATAGATGGAAACGGAACTCATCATTTTCGACCTTGACGGCACGCTCATAGATTCGAGCGAGGACATCGCCTGGTCCGCGAACAGGACGCTTGCTGCAATGGGGCACAGGGAGATGGGGCCGGAGGAGATAATCGGCCATATCGGATGGGGCGTAAAGCCCCTCCTTCAGAAACTCATGCCCGGCGAGAGCGAGGAAAGGATAGCGGAGGCGCGCCTCAAGTTCCTCGATTTCTACGGCGGACACCTCGTCATAAAGACCAGCCTCTATCCCGGGGTGGAGGATACTATCGGCCATTTCCTCAAGGCCGGAAAGAAGATGGCCGTTGTGACAAACAAGCCCTTCGGATTGGCTGACCGGATACTCGATGCCTTCGGCCTCAAGAGGTTCTTCCCGCTCATACTCGGCGGCGACTCGCTCCCAAATAAGAAACCCCATCCCGAGCCAATAGAGAAGGCCATCCGTGAGCTCTTCTGCAGGCCCGAAAGGACCGCCGTTGTCGGCGACAGCCCCGTTGACTGCGAGGCGGGGAAGGCCGCAGGGGCCTATACGGTCGGCGTCTCCTACGGCTTCAGGGGCAGGGGAGAGCTCACAAGCGCCGGCTGCGACATTATCGTGGACGATTTTCCATCCCTCAAAAAGGCCCTTTCGTAAGCCAGAGGCATAAGCGCCTTCTCTAAACCTGCTATACTGGTATTGTCACGGCCTTGCCGGACATTACCTCATGGACCCTCAATCACATACAAGGCGCACGGCCCTCAAGGCCATGGCGGCTTCGGGGATGCTCCTCCTCTGGGGGGAGATGCCCGTCATGGCCGAAGTCTTTTCAAGGCCGAAGACGCGGAGCGAACCGAGGCTCCGGGAGAACGCCTTTACCGAGGGCGGCGCATCCCTCGTATCGGTCGCGACCGGAAAGACCGTTGATGAAATGGTTGAGGAGGCGGTCGGCCTTATCGGCGGCTTCGACAGGCTCGGCCTCTCCGGGAAGACCGTACTCCTTAAACCCAACGTCGTATCAGGCGAGGCGAACCCGGCAACGACCAACCCCGAGGTGGTCGGGGCGGTCGTAAGGGCCGTTTCAAGGCGCGGGGCCAAAAAGGTCTACGTGGGAGACATGTCCGCTCTTAGGACCATATCAACCAGGCGGAACATGAACCGGAACGGGATACTGAAGGCCGCGTCCGACAACGGCGGAGAGGTAATCATATTCGAGGACTTCGATTGGCACACGGTCCCGCTCGAAGGAACCGAATATGTGAGCGAGGCCTACGTGACCGAATGGATATACAGGCCGGACATAATAATAAACCTGCCGGTAGTGAAGACGCACAGGTCGGCGAGCTACTCCACAGCTCTCAAGAACTTCATCGGCTGCCATCTCCGCCAGCGCCCGTATCTCATCGGCCCTCGCATTGGGAAGAGCTCATCGCCGAGTTTAACGCTGCGTACGCCCCGGAGCTAAACATAGTCGACGGGACCGTCTCCATGATAGAGGGCGGCCCCTGGCAGGGCACCCCGGCAAAGACCAATCTCGTAATCGCGAGCGGGGACAGGGTCGCGGCGGACATAGCCGGGCTCGGACTCATAAGGTCTTTCGGCATGTGGAGCCGGTCACCTCAAAGCCCGTCTGGGAGCAGAGGCAGATAATTAGGGCCATAGAGCTCGGCTTGGGCAGGGGAAGAGACGCTATGAAGCTCGTTGCCGGGGGCGGCGGCGCGGGATTCGAGCGGCTTATTTCAGGGATAAGGAGAATACCGACTTTGACGCCCGCTTTGACACCCTCCATGCTTTACGATATATTCCCAGAAATGACGGAGGGTACCATGAAAGAACGATACTGGCCGCCTTTGCGCTATTTTCGCGCTTTCTGCAGAGGTGTCGGCAACAGAGCTATTGCCCGCGGTCCCGCCGATTCCGGCGGACAACACCATGACCCTGGAGAAGGTCGAGCTCGGAAGATGCTCTTCTTCGACCCGAGGCTTTCGTCCACCGGCGCGGTAAGCTGCGCTTCCTGCCATAACCCGGCCTTGCATTTACCGACAGGCTGCCGCTCGCGCTCGGCCACAAGCACCAGGCCGGGCCGCGGAACACCCCAACGGTCCTTAACTCGGCCTTCCTTACCTCCCAGTTCTGGGACGGCAGGGCCGCCACCCTCGAGGAGCAGGCGCTCGGGCCGGTGCAGGCCGCGGTAGAGATGAACGAGACCCTCGAGAACATGGTAAGGAAGCTTAAGGCGATTCCCGCCTACGCTGAGAGGTTCAAGCAGGTCTTCGGCGGCAAGGACCCCGTCACGCCGGAGAACACTGCAAAGGCGATGGCCGCGTTCGAAAGGACGCTAATCACAACCAACTCGCCCTTTGACAGGTTCCTCATGGGAGACGAGGGCGCGATAAGCGCGGACGCAAAGAAGGGATGGGAGCTTTTCAGGAACAAGGGCTGCACCGCGTGCCACAACGGGCCCAACTTCACGAACGGCGGCTTCTTCAGGATACAGGTGCCGGGCTCAACGGACCTGGGGAGGTTCGAGGTGACGGGCAACGAGGACGACAAGTACAAATTCAGGGTGCAGACGCTCCGGAACGTCGCACTCACGTACCCCTACTTCAATAACGGCTCGGTCGCCTCTCTTTCGGACGCCGTGAAGATAATGAGCAGGGAGATGCTCGGCGTCCAGGCGACCGACAAGGAGGCTGCGCTCATAACCGAGTTCCTTAAGACCCTTACGGGAGAGATGCCGAGGGTGGACGTCCCGGTGCTCCCTTAAGCAGGTTGCATAAAACCCCAAGGAGGTGTCGAAAATGAAGATTCTGGTGTTTTTCATTGCCGCAATCCTGGCAGGCGCTCTTTCAGGCACTCCTGCCCTTGCGGGCCAGGGCAGCGGGACCGGACAGGACGGCATGATGTCCGGCTCCATGATGACCGACTCGATGATGAAAGACCGGATGAAGATGCACGAGGACGTCATGGGCATGATGAAGGAGACGATGATCATCCTCAGGGACATGAACCACAAGCCCACGGAAGCGCAGCAGAAGAGGCTTGACGAGATGATAATAAAAATAGATGAAATGATGGCCAAGCACCGGGGCATGATGGAGAAGAAGAAGGAGAAGATGGAGGAAAAGAAGGAGAGGATGAAGAAGTAGCCCTCTCCGCACTTGAAGGGATTTGAAGGGGCGCGGCCCTCTTTAGCAGGATGTTTTCAACGCTCTGTTGAGGACGGCCGCTAATTTTATAAATATTGAATTCCCGCCGCTTGCGGCTGTTTTGGTTTTGACTCTCCCTTGATGGGGAGGGCAGGTGGGTGAAGCACTCACCCTCTCGTCCCCTCCGTCAAGGGAGGGTTTGAGATGCCCGCCGCTTGCGGCGCATTAACGTCTATTCCTATTTTCCCCGGTGCGGCCTCTTGCCCTTCCTGCGCAGCCCCGCTCTTTACGTATGCGGTTAAGGAGCCCGCCTTCGAGTACGCTCTCGCGCTCCCTCGTGCTTAAGCTTACGAGTAACCTGAAGCCCCTGCCGCTTTCCTTTACCACCCCGACTATCTCGTCCGAGGTCTCGACCGCCTTACGGAGGTCCGTGAACGCGAGCGTCTGCCCCTGTTCGAGCGCCGGATAGTCCGACGGGTCGGCAAATACGAGCGGCAGCACGCCGAAGTTTATGAGGTTCGCCCTGTGGATGCGCGCGAAGCTCTTTGCGGCCTTGATCCTTATCCCGAGATACCGCGGGGCTATGGCCGCGTGCTCCCTCGATGAGCCCTGGCCGTAGTTATCCCCCGCGGCTATGATCCCCCCTCCGCTCTCCCTGCATCTCTGGCTGAACCGCCTGTCCATACGTTCGAGGACGAAATCGCTTATCCTGGGGATATTGGACCTGAAGGGAAGGACCCTGTTCCCCGCCGGGAGGATGTCGTCGGTCGAAACGTTGTCGCCGAGTTTTATAAGCACCTTAGCCTCGTATGATTCGGGCAAGGGGTCGAACAGGGGGAAGGGGACTATGTTCGGCCCCCTTACGACCTCCACCTCCGCCCTTTCCTCGGGCGGCAGTGGCTTGAGTATTATGGAATCGTTATGGCGGTACCTCTTGGGCTCCACGACCCTCGGCTACGGGCCGAGCTTCCTCGGGTCGGTTATCCTGCCCGAGATGGCAGCGGCTACGGCCGTCTCCGGACTCGAAAGGTAGACGTAGTCGTCATCGGTGCCGCTACGGCCCTTGAAGTTCCTGGGGAAGGTCCGGACGGACGCGGCCTTTGTGGGAGGGGCCTGCCCCATGCCTATGCAGCCCAGGCAGCCCGACTGGTGCACCCTCGCGCCCGCGTGCAGGAGTAGCTCCGAGCCGCCAGCCCGCTCGATATTTTCGAGAACCGTCCTGCTCCCGGGGTTTATTTCGAAGCTCAGGCCGGGGTAGGCGGTCCTGCCCCTAACGGCCTTGCTTACTACCATCATGTCCTTGAACGAGAAGTTTACCGACGAGCCCACTATGACCTGCGCGACCGGCGTGCCTTCCACCTCTGAAACCTTTTTTACGTTGTCCGGCGAGCTCGGGCAGGCTATGAGGGGCTCTAACGACGAGAGGTCTATCTCGTCCTCCTCGTCGTACTCGGCATTGGGGTCGGCTTCGAGCGGGGCCCACTGGCCGACCCTCCCGTGGCGCTCGAGAAAGTCCCTGGTCATCGAGTCGGACGGGAATATCGAGGTCGTGGCGCCGAGCTCCGCGCCCATGTTGGCGATGGTCGCCCTGTCGGTCGCCGTAAGGGTCTTTACACCCGGCCCCCAGTATTCGATGATCCTGCCGACCCCGCCCTTTACCGTGTGGCGGCGAAGCATCTCGAGGATAATGTCCTTGGCGGAAACCCAGGGCTTGAGCTTTTTCGTAAGCCTCACACCCATGACCCTGGGAACGGCCATGTGGAAAGGCTCGCCCGCCATTGCGAGCGCTACATCCAGGCCGCCCGCGCCTATGGCAAGCATCCCGAGCGCTCCGGCGGTGCACGTGTGGCTGTCCGCCCCGAGGAGGGTCTTTCCGGGAGACCCGAAGCTCTCCATGTGCACGGGATGTGATACGCCGTTTCCCGGAGGCGAGAAGAAGACGCCGTACCTCAGGGCCGCGGTCATCAAAAACCTGTGGTCGTCGGCGTTCCTGAAATCGGTCTGGAGGATGTTGTGGTCCACGTAGCTCGCGGAGAGCTCAGTCTGCACCGAGTCGAGGCCGAGGGACTCGAATTCGAGATACACCAGGGTGCCGGTCGCGTCCTGGGTAAGGGTCTGGTCTATCCTTATGGCTATCTCCGAGCCCGGCGACCAGTTGCCGGATACCATGTGCGACTCTATGAGCTTCCTTGCGAGGCTTCTATTCATGGCACCCTCTAAAAATTGATCTTTTCCCCTGACTCTGCGTCAGCGCGTGAATAAAAATGCTCACATATTCATATCTATAAGCTCCGCTTTTTATTCCCGCCCTTCCGGGAAAAGCGGGAAAAATCTCTGATTTTTAGAAGTTGCCTCATGTCAGCTCCAGCGGTTCGGGTCAGGCCTAATCGATTCCTATCTCATAGTCCCGGCCCTCCCATTCGCCCGTGTCCGCGTACCTGAAGGTGAATACGAGTTTTGCCCCATGTTTCAGCTTGCCTGCCTCGAAGTCCCTGTGCCAGATTTTAAGGCCGGTACCCTTCATGGGCTCCTCGTTTCTCGTTGCCCAATGGTCTGTCGTCCAGACGATATGGGCCTCCCTGGGCGAGGTTATGCGGACGGTCTCCGAGCTCTTTGCCGAGCCTATCTCCATGCCCTTTTTCCACTCTGCGATCGGGAGCGAGGTCAGGCATTCGACATACCTCTCGTGCGCTTCCTTTATCATATCAAAGCACTGCCTGTCGTGCATGCTCCTGAGGAGCTTTATGTACTCGGCGTGCGCCGGTATGAAAGGCGTAGCCGAGCCCGTGCCGCGCCCTTTGAGGAGCTTAAGTTCAGGTATGTCGGACTTGTCCCAGACCTGCTCCGGGAAGAGGAACCCCTCGTTGGCCGAGGCCTCGAGCGATTCTAAGTACTTTTCGGGGAAGCCGCCGGCGGCTATCTCGTACATGGCCCGCTCCCCTGAAAGGAGCGGCCAGGGCCTGCCCGTGCCTGAACCGTCGAAAGGCGAGCCGTCCTCCTTTTCGCCGTAGCCGTCGCCTTCGTGCCTGTAGAAGTATACCCTTCCGTGGTGCTCGAATCGCAGCAGCCTGTCGACCGCGCGTAGCGAGCTTACTATGTTGGGGTCCCTCGGGCCGCACACCCCGAGCCTCACGAGGTCGAGGAAACCGGTGTCGAACACCCCGCGCCCGTGCTCGGGGAAGCGGTCGGGCCTGTCCTTATCAAAGACGAGGGAGTGGAAGTCCTCTTCTTCCGGGGCAAGCGCAAAGGGCCGCGCCCCGTCCATCCTCATGTAATGGCCGGGCGAGCCTTCGCCCATGCAGCCGCATTTTATGAACGTCCATTCCTCGAGCTTCGTATGCCATCCGTCGGCAACGGAAAAGAGGTAGTCCGATTCCCTTGTCTCGCGCATCTCCCTTGCCCAGTGCGCGGCCGCTACGAGGGCGGATATGCCGTATGCGAGCGCGGAAGGCGAAGCGCCGCCGCCCTCCGGCCCGAACGGGCCGTTCCTCGCCATATACGACGCCGCGTTCTTTATCATCGGATAAAAGCTCACCCCGGCAAGCCCTATGCCCCTGAGCCTCCAAGCGAGAAGTATCGGGAGCGCGGCATTTTCCATGCGCGCCTCCGGATGCCTGACCGTGCCGTTTACGTGCATCTCAAGGAGCCACGCGCCGGCGTCCGTCTGCGTGGATTGCAGGTAGTCGAGTGTGGAGAGGGCGGTCCTGCCGTCGCCCATGGCCATGAAGGCGAGGGCGGTCTTGCAGAGGTCGCCCGGCCTTGCGAGCCTGTAGCCTTTGCCTGCCTCGTCGCCCCTGGATTGCCCCCAGGGGATGCTGAGTGACGACGCGACCGCTCCGGGAAAGGTCTTGTCCTCGTGGGCCTTAAGCGCGAGCGCGCTCGCCCTGAACCGCCTGCCCCCGTCAGCCGCGCGCTTCCCGAGCGGCATGAGGGAGCTTATATGCCTTCTCCAGCCCCGGACAAAGTCACGTTCGATCGAGGCGTATTCCCTTGAAAGC
Organism: Deltaproteobacteria bacterium; assembly: GCA_015075075.1. GTDB lineage: Bacteria > Desulfobacterota > GWC2-55-46 > GWC2-55-46 > GWC2-55-46 > UBA5799. The sequence continues at coordinate 9,685 of JABTVA010000016.1, forward strand.
GATATCTCCGCCTCGAGCGCCGCCTCCACCTCGTCCTTGCCGAAGCCGAGCGCGAGCACCATGTCGCTCACCGGCTTAAGCTCGGCCGTAAGGGCGATATTGCCGTCCTCCGCGCGCTCGAACATCCAGTCCATCTCGAGGTCCTCCTTAAGGTCGTGCCAGCCGTCCGAGATACCGGAGTACCCTGCCGACATGCCGAGGAAGGGCTTATCCGAAGCAAGGGCAGCGGCGGTGTCCTCTCTCCGGGCAAGGAGGTAGTTTCTCTTGCCGTAAGCGGCGCACCTGCCTGTATTGCCGTAGCCCCGGTTCTTCATGTGGGGGGCAACGAGGACGAAGAGGCGGAAGTCGGCGGTCGTGCCGTGCAGGGCCTTGAAGCCGGCGTTCATCACGAGCGAGTTGGCCTGCGGGTCAGTGACGACGCGCTTCGTTATGCTCCAGAGCCCGGACCTGGCGGTATTCGTGATTACATAGCCAGGGGCCTTGTCATGTACGTACTCGAAGCGCGTCGTAAGGGTGTCCTTTCCCTCCTCGTCGAAGAAGGTCCGTGAATCCGTCACGAGGAAGCGGAGGTCCTTCATGCAGGCGGTCTCAATATCGGGGAAATAGACTTCGGTTATAATGCCGCCCTCTATGGTGAACCATACGCGAGAAGGGCTTTCGCGGTGCCCGCGCCCTGCTTGAGCCCTGGTCCACCTGGGCTCGACGCCAGGTTGCCGAAGGCCTCTGCCGAAGGAAAGGGGAATGACGGTTTATAGGCAACGCTCATGAGCACCTCCGTTTCTGGAAACTCTGGCCTGAAGGTTTTTACTCTGGCGGGCTTCCTCTGAAGGGGTTCAGCCGGAACAGGCTATCCTCAGCCTTTCAGGAGGTTCGCGACGGACGTGTGGTATGTGATAGCGAGAGGGCGGCCCTATCCGAGTTAACTCCCTTCCGGGCATTGTCAGACGACACGCCGCCGGTGAGCCCACGACGGCTGACAAGTCCGCGGATGTAGGATATAATTACATGGCTTTGCGGCCCCGACAGGAGGCCCGCCGCTGGATCCAGAACGCAGGAGGGCGCAAAGGGGCGCCCGCATAATACACTACGGAGGTGGATGATGTCCCTTAAGCTGAGTGACGACGCCAGGAAGAAGATAATAGACATGCTGAACGAGGACAGGGCCCAGGAGCTTACCGCCATAATACAGTACATGGGCCACCATTACGAGGGCGAGGGGATTGAGAGCCCGGCGATACTGGAGCTTTTCAAGAAGACCGCCATGGACGAGATGAGGCACGCGGAGAGCCTCGCGGAGCGGATAGTCTACCTCGGGGGCGTGCCCGTTTACAAGCCCGGGCCGGTGCAGAGGGGAGGGGACCTGAGGACAATGCTCAAGGCCGACCTTGGCCTCGAGGACGACGCGATAGAGCGCTACAGGGGGCATATAAAGGTTTGCGCAGAGCTGGGCGACACCACCACCAGGCTCATGCTCGAAAAAATACTTTCGGAGGAGGAAGGCCACGCCGACGCGTTCGAGACGGCGCTTGGCAGAGGTTAAGCTGATGGCGGTAAAAAAATGGAAGTGCATCGAGTGCGGTTATATCCACGAGGGGGAACACCCCCCGGACGTATGTCCATTGTGCTATGCTTCCAGCGAGGCGTTCCTGGAGGTAGTTGATGCGTGAGGCCGGGCCTCGGCCCGGGACCGGCCTAGCCGATGAAATAGCCGCCGAGATAGCGGAAAAGGGGCCCATCACATTCGCAAGGTTCATGGAGATGGCCCTTTACCTCCCGGGAAAAGGCTATTACACTTCAGGGAGGGGGACTTGGGGGCCGGAGGGCGACTATATAACCAGCCTGGACGTAAGCCCGGTCTTTGCGAGGACGCTGGCGAAGGGGCTCAAGGAGATGTGGGAGGCCCTCGGCTCGCCGTCGCCCTTTGTCTTCGTCGAGGCCGGGGCAGGGAGAGGATGGCTCACCAAGGGCGTGCTGGAGTCCTTGAAGGAAATCTCTCCCGGGCTCTCGGAGGCGATAGTACCCAGGCTCGTCGAGAGGTCCGCGGCAGAAAGGGAGGCTCCTCAAGGGGCGGCATGGCATTCGGAGCTTTCCGATATCCCGCCATTTTCTTCCGGCTGCATACTATCGAACGAGCTTATAGACAGCTTCCCTGTCCACAGGGTCGAGTTCTCGGACGGAGAGTTTAGGGAGCTCTACGTCGGGTGCGACGGAAGCGGCTTTAAAGAGGTCCCCGGCCCGCTCTCGACCGGCGAGCTTCAGGGGTATTTCAGGGAGAACGGCGTGGCCCCCTTCGAGGGCATGAGGACCGAGGTGAACCTCGCGGCGATACGGTGGCTGTGCGCGGCCGGAGGCCTCATGGAGCGCGGCTTCATTGTGACCATAGACTACGGCCTCCCGGCAGCCGAGCTCTATTCGCCCGAAAGGAAGGGGAGCCTCATGTGCCATTACAGGCACACCCTGAACGACAACCCTTTTATAAACGTCGGGGAGCAGGACATAACCACCCATGTGGACTTTACGGCCCTTGCCAACTCTGGCCTTAAGACGGGGCTCGATGTCACCGGCTTTACGACGCAGAAGAACTATCTTATCGGGCTCGGCATCCTGGATGAGCTTAAACCCCCTCAGGAGGGCTCGCCGGGCATCGAGGAGATTAACTTCAACAGGGCCCTTGCCAGGCTCATCTCGCCCGGAGGCATGGGGGACACCTTCAAGGTGCTCGTCCAGCATAAGGGCATCACGAAACCGGAACTGCGCGCCTTCTCGTTCAGGGACATGGCCCGGAGCCTCTTTTAGAACCTCTTGATATTGTAATGCCCGGCGTAATATGATAAAAATTGTAGCTTATAAACGCATACTTTCGGGGGGTGCATAGAAAATGCCTGAGAAGGAAGAAAAGGAAGTAAAGGAAAAAAAGCACGTCTGCTCGATCTGCGGCCGTCCGTCCGACCTTGTCATCTGCCATGCCTGCGAGGACAAGATACGGGGCGAAGCGCTCGAGAAAAAGCACGACATAGACAAGGCCGGCAGGACGGATTCCGGCAGGAGATAGGAAACCGGGCCTGCGAGGCCTTAATCAACAATTCGGAGGGGACATGGCCAGGGAAAGGATTATCGAGGAGCTTGGAACAGCATACAAAACCGAGATAGCCGGATACCACTTCTACACCACGGCCGCCGCCCTTGTCGACGATTCAAAGGGGAGGAGCGTCTTCGCGAACCTCGCGAAGGACGAGCTCGCCCACATGGTCGTAGTCGGGAAGATTGCCGAGTCCATAAAGAACGGACTCGGCTGGATAAGCTACGAGCAGGCCCTTGCCGAGGGGTTCGCGCTCACCCAGAGCATACCCTACCCCAGGGAAAACGACCTCATAAAACGCCTCACCACCAACCAGTCCGATACCAACGCCGTCCAGATAGCCATCGAGAACGAGGAGTCAGCCGTGGAGTTCTACTCCCGTCTCCTCAGGGAAGCCGAGGCCCCGGTAGAGAAGGTCGTCCTTACGAAACTCCTCGAGATGGAGAAGGGGCACCTGAAGATACTCCGGTGGGAGTACGAGTCCCTTACGAAGACCGGGTTCTGGTGCGGCGAGATGGAATACAGCGTGGAGAAGGAGAGCGAGTAGGGTGTACGACGCGATCGTGGCCGGCCTGGGGCCGGCCGGTTCGACTGCCGCTTATTACCTCTCAAGGGCGGGCCTCAATGTGCTCGGGGTGGACAAGGAGACATTCCCGAGGTACAAGTCCTGCGGAGGGTGCGTTTCCACCAAGATAGACGGGCTCCTCGATTTCGAAATCTCCCCGGCTGTGGAAGAGACGGTCTACGGCGCGTCCTTCACCTACAAGTCCGAAAGGCCGCTCGATATAATCTCGGATAAGCCCGTGGGCTACAACGTCATGCGGGACGCCTTCGACCACCTGCTCCTTGAAAAGGCCAGGGAGGCCGGGGCAGAGGTCATCGAGGGCGTCCGGGTGAGGTCCGTAGAGGACACCGGCGCGTCGGTAAAAGTGGGGCTTGCCAACGGCGATAGCCACGAGGCAAGGGTGCTTGTCGGCGCGGACGGGGCCTCGGGGCTCGTAGGCAGGGAGGTATTCGGCCTTCGCCCGAGGGAGGCCGCGGTCTCCATAACCGCCGAGGTGCCTCTAAAGAGGGAGTCAAGGGGCTACTCCGGCAGGCTCTTCATTGACTTCGGCTGCGTGCCGCACGGCTACGCATGGATATTCCCGAAGAAGGACTTCCTTTCCGTGGGCATCGCGGCGAGCGCCCAAAAGGCCGGGAGGATCAAGGAATACTTTAACGCCTTCGTCTCATCGCACGGGGCGCTCAAGGGCCTTGATATCGGCCCTACGGCGGGCTGGACCGTGCCGGTCTACTATGAAGGGGCGCCCTCGCCCGTGAAGGGCAGGGTCGTGCTCGTGGGCGACACAGGCCACCTTGTCGAGCCCTTCCTCGGCGAGGGCATATACTACGCGGCCTATACAGCCAAGGCCGCTTCCTCTGTTATACTTGACTATATCGGGGGGAGGGCCGGGCTTCAGGCTTACCCGGAACGGCTTGAGGCGGAGATACTGCCGGGGTTCCGGTCTGCCCTGAAGCTTTCCGACCTCGTGTACAACCACCCGAGGCTCTGGTACGGCATAATCGAGCGGGACCCCCAGATAATGCAGAGGTACTATGACGTCATAAGGGGCATGGAGGATTGCTCTTCCTTTTATTCATGGGCGCTCAACAAGGTCAAATCAAAGCCCTGGAAGGTGCTACGCAGCTGGTTGGAGTCGAGGTTCATCCCGGCTTAGGGTCAGCCTGCCGGATTAACAGGCTGCTGAAAAAGTCCATCTGCGTCGAAGGCTGCGTCGCTGGACACCCGGCGTACGCGAAAAGTACGCCCCATTCCTCGCCCCCTTGTTTCCAATGGGCCTCGCATCTGGAGCTTTTTGAGCAGCCTGAATAAAAACTGAGTTTTTCAGCAAGCTGTTAAGCCGAAAAAACCGCAAAACCTTTCCAAGGAGGCCAGCCATGCGAAACCCTATGTCGCTGTTTGCCGTCCTCTTTCTCACGCTTTCCTTTTTTATAACACACGAAGTCCATGCCCAGGACGAGCAGGAGATGGCCCGGACCATGCCGGGGGCCCAGGCTGAAAGGCCCTGGCTCGGCGTTACCATACAGGGCCTCGACCCTGAAAGGGCGGCGGAGCTGGGCATGCCCGGGACCAGGGGAGTGGTCGTTTCGGATGTGGCGGAAGGCTCCCCGGCCCAAGTCGCAGGGCTCATGCCCGGCGACGTAATAACCGAAGCCGGTGGCCAAGACGTGAAGAGCGCAAGCGACCTCATTACCGCCATACGCTCGGCAGGGGTCGGCAGGAATATCGAGCTTGATGTTATGAGGGGCGGGGCAGAGGAGAGCTTTAACGTGCAGCTCTCGGCCATGCCCAAAGGCGCCATGCAGGAGCACGGACGCTCGATGATGGGCGGCATGATGGCGGGAGGCTGTCCCATGGGAATGGAGGGGATGGGCCCCATGCGCGGCTACGGCATGGGCCACGGCATGGGAATGACGGGCATGGACATGATGATGGGCCCGCGCGGCAAAAAAGGCGACATGCTCGGGGCTTTCTATGGTAGAATGATGATGGCCGTGAAGTCCCTTGACCTCACCCCCGAGCAGAAGGCGCGGGCGACCGAGATATACACGAACTTCAGGAAGCAGGCCATAAGGACCGGCGCTGACGTCAAGATCGCCAGGCTTGAGCTCCACCAGCTCCTGAAGGCCGAGCCCGTGAACATGGAAAACGTCACGGCAAAGGTGAACGAGATAACCCGTAAGCAGGCAGACCTGATGATGGCGGGCATAAGGGGGGTCGAGGAGTTCAAAAAGACCCTTACCCCCGAGCAGCGCGGGCAGTTAAGGGACATGCTCGCAATGGACTCCGGCGGCATGGATGACATGGAGGCCTTGGCAATGGATTCCGGCGGTGTGGACATGACGGATATGACGGAATAGGGCAGCTCCCGGGGGCTTTTCCTGAAAAGCCCCGGGCGCTCTTTCGACCGCATTTCCAGAAAAAAGGAAAGGAGGGTGCGCATGAAGAGATACTCTATACCCAGGGTCGCCCACTGCAGTGAAGGGTGTCCAAGACGGTCCCGGGCATGACCTTAAACTGCCCATCTCCAATCCCTTCCTTGATGATGCGTCATGAACAGAATCCCCGCGGCCTCCTTGCGGGGATTTTTTTTTCGGAGACTTCGAGGATTTTTTTGAAAGGACCTTTTGCGCTGCAACAGTTTGACAGCCGCCTCGCCCCGTTGGTCTCGCTCCTAAGCAGTCGTCAGTCCCGCCATTTTCCCCTTTTTTCCGGGGCCGGAATGGGTTAACATACATAGTGGTAACCTATTTAGGGGTTTTGGAATGGGCATAGAATGGAGCGCCAGTCTCGCAACAGGGCTTGAGTGGCAGGACAGCCATCACAGGGAGCTCTTCAAGCGCATAAACCGCCTCCTGGACGCCATGGCCACGGGATACGGAAAGGAAGAGGTTCGCACCCTTTTCAGGTTCCTTGACGAGTACTTCGTCATCCACTTCGAGGCCGAGGAGCGGGCAATGGAAAGGCACGGCTACCCTGATACGGCCCTCCACAAGGCCGAGCACGCGCGTTTCATAAAGAAGATATCCAGCCTGAGGGACGAGTTCGAGAAAGGGCCCTCTTCAAGGCACGTCATCTGGGTGCAGCGCGAGGTCGTTGACTGGCTCATTAACCACATCGGCGACATGGACAAGAAGCTCGGTAGTTTCCTTAAGTCCGCAGAAGCGGTATGAGCGCCGCCGTTTTTATCTTTACGGGAATCTCCGGTTGAAATACGCTCTCTCTATTCGATTAGCGGATTTGTATTGAGGGGGGTCGGATGGGCATCGAGTGGGGCAGCCATCTTGCGACCGGGGTCGATTGGCAGGACAGCCATCACCGGGAGCTCTTTAAGCGCATAAACCGCCTCCTGGACGCTATGGCCGCCGGCTATGGAAAGGAGGAGGTCGCCAGGCTTTTTAATTTCCTGGACGAGTATTTCGCGGTCCATTTCGAGGCCGAGGGGCAGGCGATGGAGAGGCACAACTACCCCGGCGCGGCCACGCACGCAGCCGAGCACGCGCGCTTCATAGAGAGCATAACCCGCCTGAGGAAAGAGTTCGATAACGGGCCTTCCTTGAAGCTCGTCATAAGCGTAGAGCGCGAGGTCGTTGACTGGCTTCTGAACCATGTCGCAGGCATGGACAAGAAGCTCGGAAATTTCGTCAAATCGGCAACGGGCCGGGAAGGCGCGCCCCTGAAATCCCATCCTTGAAGCCGCTCATCCCTTCCCGTCAAGCTCCGGCTTGCCTCTTTTCGAGCGAGACCGCGAGTACGCCAGCGATCACCAGCGCCATTCCTCCTATCTGAACCAGCTCAAGCTCTTCCCCGAGTATGAAGTACGCAAGGACCGCCGTGGATACCGGGCCTATGAAGCTTACAAGGGCCGCCCTGCTCGCGCCTATCCTCCGTATCCCGAGGGCGAGCGTAAGGACAGGCACGAAGGTGGATACCACCGCCAGCGCGACGAGCAGGGCCCAGACCTCCGTCTCCTCGGGGAGGCGCTGTCCCCGCCAGGTCCCCAGGAACGCCATCGTCGCGGCGGTAGTGCCGTAGGCCGCAATCTTTACTCCTGACACCCGCGCCGAGAGGAACTGCGTGAGTATGTAGCTGAAGGAATAGATGAGCGCCGAAAAGAGGACGAGCCCCGCGCCGAGCGCGTATCCCTCGATGCCGCCATATACCTTGAGGACGAGAGCGAGCCCGGCATAGGTGAGGACGAGCGAGACGGCCTTTACCCTTGTGAGCTTCTCCCTAAAGAATATCGCCGCAAGTACCGCCACCATCGCCGGATAGGTGTAGAGGATGACCCTCTCGAGGGACGCGTCGATATAGAGGAGGCCGTAGAAGTCCGCGAGCGCCGCCGCGTAGAGCCCGAGGAAGCCGCTCAGCACCAGGTAAAGCAAGTCCCTCCAGGAGACCCTCGGCGAGGGGAAGAAAAAGACGGCGGCCCAGAAAAAGGGCATGGCTATCGAGAACCGGAGCGCCAGGAGCGTTATCGGGTCGAGCCCGTATCCGTATATGAGCTTGGCGAATATCCCTTTTATCGAAAAGGTCACGGCAGAGGCCGCGGCCAGGAGATATCCGACGAGCAGGTCTTTTCTTTCCATAGGCAACCTCTAAAAATTGACCTTTTCCCCGGACTCTGCGTAGTTACTGGAATAAAAATGCTCACATATTATCACATATGCCCGCTTTATTCCAGGCCTTCGGAAAAGCGGGCTCAAATTTTAGAGGATGCCTTAAAGATATCCAGCTCGGCGGTCCGGCTGAAAACATCGTCAAATAAAGGGAAAAGCCGGACTTAAGTCACAGCCCTGTCCAGCCTGTCCGTCGTATAAGACTTCCGAGGAGAGCGCCAATGATAATACCTGACTCCTGCCCGGTCAAGTGTAAAGCCCCGGGGCGTTTCCGCCGATAATATCCAAGACGGGCGCATAGCGCCCCGCAAGCAAATCATAACCAGGAAGGTCGGGAAGTGCAGTCAGCCGTGAACGAGCCCAAGTATCTTAGCCTTGAAGTGCCGAGAAAAATAGCCCTCGCCCTGCTATTCATACCCTTTCCTGCTGCCGTCCTGTCCACGCGGCATGAATTTCTGGGGATGGACAACCCCGGGCATTGGATCTCCAGGATGGGAACCCCTGACGGATCGTCCTTACGCCGGAGGAGGTCAGGCGTTCAACATCGCGGCAATGGGCGTAACCGACCAGATGGCGGATCTCCGGTCGATGCCGGATACTCTCCCCGGTGAAACGGTGTTCGAGTGGATATGGACGGACTTCCTCGCGGACCCGGGGAAGAAGTACGACTCAAAGGGGCGGAAGCTCCGGAGAGCTTTTCATCGACCTGGTCAGAACATAAACCTGACGGGACTGGCAATGAAGTGAAAGGTCAGGCACGGCGTGGTCGCCGAGAGGGCGGACACGAGGGCCCTTCCACTTATGAGGCGGTACTTTCGAAACCGGGACGCGAGGGTCGACTCCATACAGTATTCGGAGCCTCTATCCCCGGCGCGTTCTTCTCCTCCATACGAGCGAGGACGGAATGGGGCTTTTCCAGGCAGAGACCCTGAGGGGATGGTTGGACGGACAAGGTCGCCTTCGGGGAGCGGAATGCCGTCATGTCCGCCGGCGATGAAGAGTTCCTCGTCGTAACGGGCAACAGGGTGCGCGTTTACGGCGACAGCGCCCTTGAAAAGCCGATGGCCGAGGTGGTCATGGGCGGCGTACTCGCCGTATCGACCCCCGGCTGAAGGAACTCCTGACCGTAAGGTCTCTGAGCGGCGAAAGGACGGCTGCCATCCTGATAGACGGATCTGCGAAAACCGATGCCGAGGTCAGTCTCGCTATCTGCCGCATACGAGTCGAACATAAGGCAGGCCTTCAAGATCGCTGGAGGGAGTACGGCTGGGGCGGGAGGAGCTGCCTCAGGGACTGCTCTGCTTCATACAGGACATTCGACGGTCGGCGTGAAGCTTCTGAGGAACCCAAGGCAGCAGGGCGTCACAGGGAGGTGCTGGCGCACTTGAATACAGGAGAGCGCTAGGAGACGTGGCGCTTGGCCTCCGGGGCTCGGACCCGGGCGTGACGCTTTGGACCCTTGACGGCCATGTGATGCTCTATCTCGGCCAGTCAGCGGAGCCGTATGTCATACACCAGATCTTCGGGTATGCGGACAGGGCGGATGAGGCGCGTCGGCAGGGTCGCGGTCACCGGGCTCGACCTCGGCAGCCGGTCGCCATAGCCTCGATGAAGTCTGGCTCAGGGGGTCACGAGGATGACCATTCCGGAAGAGTTCAGGATAAAACGGCTCTGACAAGCAAGCCTGATATGCTATGCACAGTATCACAGTAACCTCTCCGAGAGGCGGCCTCTAATACGTTAATACATTCGCGATACTGGGGGCAACGGCAAGCCAATCAATCAAGAGGTGGGTTATGAGCACGTCAAAAATCTACATCGGCAATGTGGTCATGTTCCTGGCCGTAGCGGTCACGCTGGTTGTGGCGGTCATTGCATCATGACAGGGCATCATGACCGGGGTCCAAAAAAACTGAACACGGGGAGGCGACCTTAGAGTCCTCCTTTTTTAAAAGGCCCTTCCTTGACTTTCCCTTCCTTTGTATTATCCTGCTTATAACCGCCTGATATTGTTGAGGCAGCTTCTGAAAATCGATCTTTCCGGACTCTGTAGTTGGCGGGAACAAAATGCTCACATATTCCCATATATGCTCCGCTTTCTATTTTCCAGCCTTGGATTGCGGAAAAATCTCACCTTAAGAAGTTGCCCAAGATTTCATTAGCCGCCATCAAGCCTCCGGCGCACGCCCTCAAGATGAACATTGGCGGTAAACTCATTATCCTTCCCTCATAGCAACGCTCCTCCCGACGGTATCCTGGCGTTTTCACCACAAACCTGATAAGCGACAGCAGGCGTGAGGACGCCGAGGAGACCATCGGCAACAACCTCAAGGCTGCCTGGATGCAATATTATTCCAGGGCCTACCAGATGCAGTACGGGATGCTCCAGGCCTCTACCGAAGGCCACGTGAAAACTGCCCTGAAGGGCCGGGACAAGGACTTGCTCAGGTCGCAGCTCATCGCATGGAAGGAATACAGGCCGCACGTGGACCTATGGGCAGTGGTGGACCCCCGGATGAGGACCATAGCCTCGTTAAACACGAAAGATTCCGGCCGGCTCATGCCGCTTAACGGCCTTGTTGAGAAGGCGCTCGGCAGCAGGGGGCCGATAATCTCGACGGAGGTCATCCCGCACGAGTTATTGATGGCCGAGGGCCTTGCAGGCGCGGCTTCCATTACCGCTGAGGACGGCAGGGTACTTGGAGACGGCCTCATGCTGGTCGTGGTCACCCCTGTGGTGGACGCCAATGGCAGCGTCCTCGGGGCTATAATATCGGGCGACCTCATCAATAACGATTTTTTCGTGCCGGACAGCCTTTCGGAATCCATTTCCGGCTCGATCGTCGCCATATCAATGGGCGGCGCGCAGGTCTCTACGAACGGTGTTGACGAAGACGGCATAAGGACGGTAGGCCGCCTCATACCCGAGGCGGTCCTCGACGAGCTTGAGGCCGGCCTCGGCTACAGGGGGGAGATAGACATAGCCGGGAAGGCCTATATGGCAGCGTTCGACCCGATAAGAGACAACGAGGGCCTGGTCATCGGCTCGCTCTTCGTCGGCCTCCAGAAGGAGTAGTTCGTCGAGCTCCAGTATGCGAACATCAAGGCCGTCGCGACCATCGCGCTCATAGGCATCTTCATGGCCACAGGCGTTGCCTCCTTCCTCACATACGTCATAACCAGGCCCATACTGTCACTTAAGAAAAAGGCCCAGCTCGTGGCCGCAGGCGACCTCAACATCAGGATGGGCCAGGTAAAGGAGGGGAACGACGAGATAGCGGACCTGGCGCGCACCTTCGAGCAGATGGTCGAGAGCCTCCGGGACAAGGAGGAGAGCATCAGGGTAAGCCAGGAAAAGCTCGCTACACAGAAAAAGCTCGTTGAGTCCATAATAAACAGCCTCCCCTATTCGCTGTACGTCCTTGAGAGGAATAAATCCGTGGTAGTCCGTAACATGCACGCGACCGAGGCCTGCCCTGTCGGGGAATGCGAGGGGCCGGAAGGGTGCCATGAGGAGGACTTCATCTCGCATTTCACGAAGGGGCTGAGGGAAGAGCTCTCCGGCATGGTAGAGAGCGTCTTCGAGACCGGGGAGCCCAGGAGCGCGGAATACAGGCTCAGCACGCCTGACGGCGAAAGGGTCATGTTTGCCAGCGTTTTCCCGGTCGTGGCAGGGGGGGCGAAGCCCGCGGAGTTCGTGGTGTGGATGTCCGAGGACATAACTCGGAAAAAGGAGATCGAGTCGAACATAATATCGAGCGAGAAGCTCGCGGCCGTGGGGCAGCTCGCCGCGGGCATAGCCCACGAGGTCAATAACCCGCTCGGGGGCATATTGAACTGCCTCTATAACCTGAGGAACCGCAAGCTCACAGACGAGCGCAAGGCCGAGTACGTCGATTTCATGGAGGACGGCATCAAGAGGGTCCAGAACATAGTAAGGCAGCTCCTTGATTTCTCGCAGCAGCACGCGCCCGAGCTTTCCCTCACCGACACAAACTCCATAATAGAGGGCATAATCCCGCTCTTCAGGCATTCGGTCAGGGGCAAGGAGGTCCGGCTCCTCGTGAACCTCAGCCAGGGCCTGCCCCGCATACTCGTGGACAGGCACCAGATAGAGCAGATACTCGTGAACCTTATACTCAACGCCGTGCAGGCGGTCTCATCCGAAGGCCTAATCGAGGTCACGACCAGGCGGGAGGGGAACTGGTTCTGCATACAGATATCCGACAACGGCTGCGGCATCCCCCCGGAGAACCTCGGGAGGGTCTTCGACCCGTTCTTCACGACCAAGGGCGTGGGCAGGGGCACGGGCTTGGGCCTTTCGGTGAGCCGTGGTATAATAGAGCGCCACAAGGGCAGGATAGAGGTCGAAAGCCAGCCGGGCAAGGGCAGCACCTTCAGGGTGCTCCTGCCGATCGGCGTAGCGGAGGAAGCGGTTTGAGCAGGATACTCATTATAGACGACGAGCCGCTTATGCGCATCTCGATAGGCGACGCGCTCAAGGGCGAGGGCTACGAGGTCTCGGATGCCGCTTCCGGCAGGGAAGGCCTGGGCCTTGCCAGGGACGGCGCCGCCCCCTTCGACATAGTCATAACCGATTTGAGGCTCCCGGACATAGACGGCCTCGAGGTCCTGAAGTCGCTCCGGAAGTCATCGCCCGAGGCGATGGTCGTCCTCATAACCGCTTTCGGCGCGGTCGAGACCGCGGTAGAGGCCATGAAATACGGGGCCTACGACTACGTGACAAAGCCCTTCGCCATGGACGAACTCCTCATCATGATAAGGAGGATGCTGAAGCTCAAGGAGCTCGAGCGCGAGAACCAGGCGCTCAAGGAGCAGGTCGAGGGGAGGTATAACTTCAGCGGCATCGTCGGCAGAAGCGAGAAGATGAACGAGATATTCGAGATGATAAGGGTCGTCTCGCAGAGCGATTCCACGGTCCTCATCCTCGGGGAGAGCGGCACGGGCAAGGAGATAGTGGCGAGCGCCATACACCGGAACAGCCCCAGGAAGGACGGGCCTTATGTAAAAGTAAGCTGCGCCGCCATCCCGGAAACGCTCCTCGAGGCCGAGCTTTTCGGCTACGACAAGGGCGCGTTCACGGGGGCCGTGAAGCAGAAGAAGGGCAGGTTCGAGCTTGCGGACAGGGGCACCATATTCCTCGACGAGATAGGCGAGCTCGCGCCGTCCATACAGGTAAAGCTCCTCCGGGTGCTCCAGGAAAAGGAGTTCGACAGGCTCGGGGGCACGGGCACGGTTAGCGCCGACGTACGGGTGATATGCGCAACGCAAAGGGACCTTAAAAAAGAGGTCCAGAACGGCTCCTTCCGCGAAGACCTCTATTACAGGCTGAACGTGGTGCCGATAGTGCTTCCGCCGCTACGCGAGAGGAAGGGCGACATAATGCTACTCGCCAACCATTTTCTCAACTACTATTCCGGGCTATGCAGGAAACAGGTAAAAGGCTTTTCGGTCGACGCCGTCGAGGCGCTCATAAAGTACCCGTTCCCGGGTAACGTCCGCGAGCTCGAGCACGCCGTAGAAAGGGCGGTTGTCATGGGCAAAGGCGAGGAGATACAGCCCTGGGACCTCCCGGAGGAGATAGGGAACTCGAACCTCAGCGACTGCCTCAAGGTCTTCCGTAGCGGAGACGGCGGCTACGAGAACCTTACGAAGGCCATGAAGGACTTCGAGAAGAAATACATAATAAAGGTCCTGGAAGAGACGAACGGGAACAAGACCCTGGCAGCCAAGCTCCTTGGAGTTTCGAGAAAGACCCTCTGGGAGAAGTGCAAGCTCCTTGAGATAATAAGCGGCGAATAAAGGCAGCCTCTAACAGGCTGCTGAAAAAGTCCATCTGCGTCGAAGGCTGCGTCGCTGGACACTCCGGCGTACACGAAAAGTACGCCTCATTCCCAGTTCCCCTGTACCAACGGGGGCCTCGCATCTGGAGCTTTTTGAGCAGCCTGAATAAATCTGAGTTTTTCAGCAAGCTGCTAAAAATCGATCTTTTCCCCGGATTCTGTGTCAGGCCGGGAACAGCGGGAAAAATCTCTAATTTTCAATTCCTCAGGCCTTATGGCTTGCCTTAAGTATCCTGTCTATCTTGCCGTAATCCTTGATTATTTCAATGTTGTCGTATCGCCCGTCATCCTCGGCCATGCGCCTCACCTCACCTGACTGCCCGTAACCCATTTCGATAAGGAGCCACCCCCCCGGGGCAAGGAAGAGCGGTGCCTCGCCCACTATTCGCCTTATGAAGGAAAGTCCGTCCTCTCCCCCTGCGAGCGCCCCCCTGGGCTCGAAGTCCCTGACCTCAGGGGCGAGGCCTTCCATGTCCCTTTCCGGGACATAGGGCGGGTTGGAGACTATTATTCCGGCGCGGCCCTTCAGTTCGTCCGGAAGCGGCGTAAATAGGTCGCCCTGGAGAAACCTGACCCTTTCCGCCACCCCGGCCCTTGCGGCGTTTTCTCTTGCGACCGTAAGCGCCTTCTCGGAAATGTCTGTCGCGTATACGGCAGGGCCGGGGACCTCGCTCGCTATCGAAATCGCTATGCAGCCGCTCCCCGTGCAAGGGTCTATTACGGCCAGGGCGGGGTCCATTTCTTTTCCGAGCTTGACGGCCTCTCCGGCAAGGAGCTCCGTCTCTGGCCTGGGGATGAGGACGTCTTTTGTGACCTTCAGGGTGAGCCCCCTGAAATCCGCCTCACCGAAGATGTACTGGGACGGCTCCCTCTTAAGCCGCCTTAAGAGCACATCCTGAAGCTCCGCTGTTTTTTTACTGGAAAGCCCCATCCCGGCATCGAGGAAAAGGGAGTGCCTCTTTACGCCGAGGAGACGCATGAGCATGAGCTCGGCCTCGATATCCGGCTCCGGGATGCCCGCCCTTGAGAGGGCCTCACGGACCCTCGTAAGCGCCTCGCCTATCGTTTCAGTATCCGGCATATGCCCGCGGAAGCCCCCCTGAACAAAATAATGGAACGCCTCTTAAGTCTCCTCAAGAGGGCTCCATTATACATAGATTATTGCGGGGAGCTTGTCAAAGCATTCCGGCTCCGCGGAAGGGCGATACTGTATCGCAGGCCGGCACGCGCGTTATTGGAATCCGCTCTCAGGACCTCTCGGTGAACTCGGCGACTCTGGGTTTTACAAGCTCCTCGAAGTCCTTGTATTTCATCTCAACGGCCTCGTAATGCGTGCCCGCGTTGAAGTAGATGTACTCGTCCCCTGTAAGCGACCTGTCTACCACCGTTTCCACCTGGTACAGGTTGCCGAAGGGAGGTTCGGCCCCGGTCTCGCAATCCGGGAAAAGGTTTGAGAACTCCTCTTCCTTTGCGAGCCTCAGGTCTTTTTTCCTGAGTATGTCGCTGAGCTTCCCGAAGTCTACCTTTGCGCTTGCCGGGAGCACCGTCATGACGATCTCTCCGTCAGCCTTGACCATTACGGATTTGGCAAGCTCCCGGCCTTTCACGTGCATGGAGGCTGCCACCTCCTGGGCGGTATATGCCTCGGTGTGGACGAGCGACTTGTACCATACGTGCCTTTCCTGGAGAAGGTTTTCAAGCCTTTTGGGTATCATGTTCCCCTCCTTAAATTAATTATATACCTTCCGCCGCCAACCGGCAAAATGCCCCTTGAGTGTATAATCTGCCTGTGAGTGTATAACGGTTGATGGCCGTTACAGGGGGGGGCTTGCATGGTGCTCATACTGCCGGTGGGAGAGGTGGAGCGGGAAACGCTCGAATGGCTCCGTGAAGACCTCGAAAGGGAGTTCGGGTTCGAGGCAGTCGTAGCCGATGAAAATGAAGCCATTCCCAACCCCGATTTCGCGCTGGACGCGGAGCGGGGACAGTATGATTCCACTGTCATGCTGTATTCCATGATGGAAAGGCCTGAGTTCAAGCGTTACGGGAGGGTGCTGGGCGTGGCCTCGGCAGACCTCTTCGCTCCGGGACTGAACTTCGTCTTCGGGGAGGCCGGGACCAGGGCCGCAATCATATCCACCCGCAGGCTCCGCGAAACCTTTTACAACAGGGAGGAAGACAGAGGGCTTCTGAGAAAGCGGATACTGACCGAGGCCGCCCATGAGCTCGGCCATACGTTCGGGCTCGGTCATTGCGCCTTCCAGGACTGCGTCATGTTCTTTTCAAACACCATAGAGGACACGGACAGGAAAGGGCCGCGCTTCAGGGGGAGGTGCCTTGAGAAGATGGTCGAGGCCGGGGCCCTCGGAAAATGAAAAGGCCCGGGGCAGCCGCCCCGGGCCTCGAATCGCGCCGGTGGATGTCAAAGGGCGATTAAGCCGCCTGGGCCTTTTTTATGACCATCGCCCTCTCGCTGCCCGTGATGAAGGCGTCCGATTCCGGATATAGTATATGTTCCTCTTTCATGTTGTGGTCGAGCAGTATGCCGAGGAGGTTGCTTGAGCCGGCTTCCGCGCCCGCTGCGTCATGCCCGTCGGTCGCGCCGAGTATCCGGTCGAGGAGCGCCTGTATCTCCTTGTGCTCCATCCTCATGACAAAGGTCGGCCCCGCGTCCCGCATCCCGGTCTTTTCCTCGAAGACGGGGAAGAGGATGTCCTCCTCTATGCGGATGTGCCTCTTAAGCCCAAGGCTGAATTCCCTGAAGCCCCTTGCCGCGTCCTCCCATCTTGATTCCTTGACGGCCGCCTTGAAGCCTTCGAATATCGTGTCCAGCCTCCGGTGGTCGGTCTGTAGGTAGTCTGTTATGGTGATATCGGGGTTCGGCCTCTCCCTCTTTACGATGCTCACCCTCCAGGCCTCGGGGCCCGCCTCGAGCGTCCACCAGTCGAACTCGCCGTCGTGCTCGGCCTGGAACTGGTAAAGGAGCGGCTTGGGCTCGTGGTCGTTTACGAGAGTGAACGATTCCCCGGGCTTGAGGCTCCTGTAAAGCTCGAATATCCTGGCGTGCCTGTCCCTCGGGACCATCTCCCTTACGTCTAGGACCTTTTCCATCTATGTCATTCCTCCTTGATTGTTTTCCGGTTTGTCTTGCTCAGGGGTATATTTTCCTACGTAAGAGGCCGCAATAAAAATGACAAAAATCAATAGCCCGGTTTCAGGCGGACTGTCGAAGGGTATTATCGTATCCCATCCGAAAAAGCGGCTCAGTCTTTAGGCATCCTCTAAAAAATTAGAGATTTTTCCCGCAGTCAAGGAAGGCCGGGAATAAAAAGCGGAGCATATATGATAATATGTGAGCATTTTCATTCCCGGCCTGACACAGAATACTGGGAAAAGATCAATTTTTAGAGGATGCCTATGGGCCTTGGAGGCCTCTCAAGGGATGGGTCCCTTTGAACGGCCTCCCTGTAGTGCTCCATCGCCTCTGGAAGGAAGGACTTGAGCTCATCGACCCTTTTCCTGTCGGCCGGGTGGGTCGAGAGGAACTCCGGGGGAGCCGCGCCTTCTTTTTCGGCCATCCTCTCCCAGAACTCTATAGCGGACTCGGGGTTGTATCCGGCCCTGGCCATGAGTATGAGGCCTATCCTGTCCGCCTCGAGCTCGTGCTTTCTGCTGTAGGGAAGGAGCACCCCTACCTTTGCGCCGAGCCCGTAAGCCTGTAGGAGCCCCTCGCGGGCGACAGGGCTCGTGCCCAGAAGCGCGGCGGAAAGAGCGGCCCCGCCTATCTGGAGCGCCTGCTGCTGGGACATCCTCTCGGCGCCGTGCCGCGCTATGACATGGGCCACCTCGTGCCCCATGACGGCCGCCATCCCGGCCGCCATCCCGGCCTCGTCCCGGCAGACCGGCAGTATCCCCGTATTAAGGGCCACCTTGCCGCCCGGCAGGGCGAACGCGTTCACGGCCGGATTTTCTATGACGACGAACTCCCATTCGTAGTCCGGCTTGTCCGCAGCCGAGGCTATCCTTGCACCGACCTCCCTCGCGAGGGAGTTATACCCGGCGTTTTCGCTCAAGTCGGCTTCGGCCTTTATCTGGCTGAAGAGCGTCCGGCCTATCCTCTCCTCCTGGCTTTCGGAGACTATCATTATCTGAGTGCGCTCGGTGTACGGCACCCTTGCGCACCCTGAAAATGCGATGAGGACTGCGGCCAAGAAGAGCATGGTCCTGGTCATGGATAAGACCCTCCGGTATCTGCCATGCTCCGATTCTAAACCTTTTCGGGAGAAATCACAACCAGTAGGAGCGGGGCCGGAGACTGCGATTTTCTGGTAATCGGAGATGCCCTGGGCTTTCAAAAAAGAAAGGCGAGTTGACATGGTTTTGAAAGGCTCCTAAAATCAAGAAGAAGGTCTGATTAATTCTGTTTTCTGTTGTCATTGCGAGGAGCTTTAGCTCCGAAGCAATCTCTAAGTGCTTGATTTTCCAGAAGATAAGATTGCTTCGCTTCGCTCGCAATGACGAACACATTGAATTAATCAGAGCTTCCTTAAATAGACCTCTTAAAGGGGCCGGTTTAATCCAGAGAGGAGGAATTCCATGGCAGGCAAGATATGTCACATAAACAGCTCGAACGCGGACGATATCAGAAAGTCCGTAGGCATCGGCGACAGCGAGGCCAGGAGGCTCGTTGATTACAGGTCTGAGCACGGCAACTTCAGGACCCTTGACGACCTCATGAACGTCCCCGGGTTCTCACCGGACACCGTGGATAAGCTCAAAAGAGAGTGCGATCTCGACTAGCCGGATAGTTGAAACCGGACATATATCTTCTCGATTTGTCCGGTTTTTTTTTGCGCCCTGAACAGGGTCCCTGGTCATGACGCCGCCCTTTATCCAGCCTTTGTCTTTTCCATAATATCCTGTTTTATCTGGGTTTTGCCCATCCACTCATGTCCGGCTCAACCTTTTGTCAGTGAATAGCTCAACCCTTTTCCTCATCCTCAAATCAACCCAAATGCCAATCAATAATGAATCTCTAAGTCTATACAGGGGTTTCCCTGCGAACCGATAAGCGATGTAGAAGTGTCGCAGGGGGGAAGCGTTTGGAGAAGCAGCAAAAATCAGCGCCTGTGCTTGAAGGCCTGATGGTCGCAAAAAAAACGTCGGGCAGGTGGGGGGCGGCGGCTGCCGCGATTGTCGTTTCTGCGGCGGCATTCGCCTATCTGTTCTTTAGCGGCGCCTCTATTGAGAGCGCCCTATACCTGGCGCTCTGGTCGGTGTTCGTAGTCTTCGTTGCCGCTTTCGCCTCAAGGAGCCGCGGCGTGATGCTTACGGAACTCAGGGACGAGGAGCTCGTAAGGGAGCTTGCCGAAAGGACGCTCCACTATAGCTCCAGGAAGAAGAGGCTCAAGAACTTCTTCAACTCGCAGCACGACTTGAATAGCCTTACCCGCAGCCACCTTTCCGAGGTCATAGACGAGACCGGCACGGCGGCAGAGAGGATAATGAGCCAGTCCCAGCGCATAGATTCCGCGATGTGCCAGATGCAGGGCACGATAGAAGGGCTCCAGGGCGAGAGCAAGGCGATGGCCAGGGCCACGGGCGAGACCATCGCCAGGAACGAGGCCAACATAGCGGGCCTCAAGGAATACATCGGGAAGCGCAGGACCGACGTGGAGGAAGACTACAGGACCGTGCTGGCGCTCGCCGAGGAGGCGAGGTCGATGACGAGCCTCGTGGACCTCCTGAAGGGCATAAGCGACCAGACGAACCTCCTGGCCCTCAACGCCGCCATAGAGGCCGCAAGGGCTGGCGAGCACGGAAGGGGCTTCGCGATAGTCGCGGACGAGGTAAGGAAGCTCTCGAGGAACTCCGAGGAGGCCGCCGGAAAGATCGGAAAGGCCATGATAAAGATGGCGGAGGAGATAGAGACGAAGTTCGCGCTCAAGCTGAACCAGGACAGGCACGCCGGGGAATCGTCGCTCCTCATGGACCTCCAGAGCCAGCTCTCGTCGCTCGGCGAGGGCTACCGGAAGCTCGACAACCTGAACAGGCAGATACTTGAGCAGGTAAGCGAGAGCGGGGCACAGGTATCCGCCGAGGTCCTCGAGCTCATAGCCGGGGTGCAGTTCCAGGACATAGTCCGCCAGCAGATAGAGCTCGTGATAAAGACCCTCGTCGATTCCGACCAGTACATGAAGAGCCTCGAAGGGTGCCTCGAGGAAGGGCGCCTTTGCGAGGAGCAGTGCAGGATAGGCGAGTTCGGCATAGAAAAGGTGCGGGAGCACTACGTTATGGAGAGGCAGCGGTCAACCCACAACTCGTTTATCGACTCGAAGGGCGTTCCCCGGACCCACGCGCCGGTCAAGGCCGCGCCGGATGAGGGCAACGTCGTCTTTTTTTAGCGCAAGCACGGAGGGAAAATGGCCAAGACAATAATGGTGGTCGACGACTCGGCGTCGATAAGGCAGGTCATGAACCTGACTCTCAAAAAGGCCGGATACGACGTTATCGAGGCAAACGACGGCTCGGACGCGCTCGGCAAGCTCGGCGCCCAAAAGATAAACCTCATCGTCTGCGACGTGAACATGCCCAACATGGACGGCATCAGTTTCCTCTAGAGCCTGAAGGAGAAGCCGACCCACAAGTTCACCCGTAATCATGCTCACGACGGGTCAGAATCGAAAAGCAGGAAGGCAAGGCGGCCGGGGCCAGGGCCTGGATAGTAAAGCCCTTCAAGCCCGAACAGATGCTCGAGGCGGTCTCGAAGCTCATATTGCCTTAACGGGGAGAAGCTATGCCGGTGCGCATCGGAAAAGACGCGGAGAACGGGTCAATAAGCGTGGAAGGCGAGATGAACATCTATTTTGCCAATGAGCTGAAGGAAGGCATCATGAAGGCCGTCGAGGGGAAGGACAGCGTGTGTCTCGACCTCTCGCGGGTTACCGAGATGGACTCTTCCGGGCTCCAGGTATTGCTCCTGGCGTGGAGGGAGGCTGACAGGAACGGCGTGCCGTTCAGGCTTACGGGCGCAAGCGCCCAGGTCGATGACGTCCTCCGCCTCTTCGACCTCAAGAGGCTCTTCTGCGAAGGCATGGAGACTGCGTGATGGAAATCGACCTCGGACAGGCAAAGACGACCTTCCTGGCGGAAAGCCAGGAGCTCCTCGAGGAGATGGAGAGCTCGCTCCTTATACTGGAGCGTGACCCCGCCGACCAGAACGCCGTCAACTCCCTTTTCAGGGCCGCCCACACGATAAAGGGCTCTTCGGGGGTCCTCGGCATCGAGACGGTCGAGAAGTTCACCCATTTCGTAGAGAACCTGCTTGAAAAGATGCGGACGGGCCAGATAAAGGCGGATTCCGGCAATATAGAGCTCCTACTCCAGTGCAGGGACCACATCTCCCGCCTAATAACGCTCGCCGCGGACGAAGTCGAGGGCCTCTCTGGAGACCTCCTCAGGGCCGACAATGATCTCTCGGCGAAACTCGCCGGGTGCCTGGACGAGAGAGATGCGGCCCCGGCGGTCCAGGCGGAGGCGCCCGAGGCCCTGGAAGGGCCGAGCTCCCGGACCGACGCATGGCACATATCCATCAGGTTCGGCAGGAACACGCTGAAGACCGGGATGGACCCCATATCGTTCATCGCCTATCTCGCGAAGCTGGGCGAGGTAGTAAGCATAACTACGCTCTTTTTCTCCATGCCCGGGCCGGAGGAGATGGACCCGGAGGACTGCTATCTCGGGTTCGAGATAGACCTTAAGAGCGATTTCGACAAGAAGGCCATCGAGGACGTCTTTGACTTCGTGCGGGACGAATCGACCATCCGCATCCTCCCGCCTTACAGCAGGATGGCCTCTTACGTGGAGCTCATAAAAGGCATGCCCGAGGACTCGCTCCTCCTCGGCGAGATACTCGTCAAGGGCGGCGCGCTCACGGCAGGAGAGCTGGAAGAGGCGCTAAAGTACCAGGACGAAAGCCAGGCGGCGAAAAGGCCGCTCATAGGGGAGATACTCGTCGAAGAGGGTTCGACTTACCCCGAAATAATAAACGCCGCGCTCGAGAAGCAGAAGAAAAACCAGAGCATAAGCGCGAAAGAGGCCGCGACCTTAAGGATAGACGCCGCCAAACTCGACTCTCTCATGAACCTCGTAGGCGAGCTCGTCATAGCCGGGGCGGGCATCGACCAGCACGCAGCAAGGATAGGCGACACGCCGCTGCAGGAGTCGGCCTCCATAATGCTCCGTCTTGTCGAGGAGATAAGGGAGAGTGCCATGAAAGTGAGGATGGTCCCGATAGGCGAGACCTTCAACCGCTTCAGGAGGGTAGTGAGGGACATAAGCAGGGAGCTCGGCAAGGAAATAGAGATTTCCATAAGCGGCGCTGAGACGGAGCTCGACAAGAACGTCATCGAAAAGATAAGCGACCCCCTCATGCACCTCGTAAGGAACGCCGCGGACCACGGCATCGAGACGACCGAGGCCAGAAAGGCCGCCGGGAAGAGAGCATCAGGGACCATACGCCTGAGGGCGGGCCACGACGCAGGGTGCATAGTCATCGAGGTCGAGGACGACGGCAGGGGGCTCGACCGCGAGAAGATAGTCGAGAAGGCGGTTGCCAGGGGGCTCGTAGCCGCCGGGCAGCATCTTACGGACGCGGAGGCCTTCAAGCTCGTATTCGAGCCCGGCTTCTCGACAGCAGACGAGGTCACGAAGTTTTCCGGAAGGGGCGTGGGGATGGACGTCGTGAGGAAGAACATAGAGGCCTTAAGGGGCACGATAGAGATGGAGAGCGCCAGGGGCAAGGGCACGACCGTAAGGGTGAGGCTCCCCCTCACGATGGCGATTATAGACGGCTTCATGGTGGGGATAGGGCAGTCGCCGTACATCATCCCGCTCGACATGGTCGTCGAGTGCGTGGAGCTGTCGGAGGAGGACAGGAGGGCCGCCGGGAAGAGGAATTACGTGAACCTCCGCGGCGAGGTGCTCCCGTTCATAAGGCTCAAGGAGTTCTTCAACGAGACCGGCGAGGACTCGAAATACGAGAACATCGTAATCGTCCAGTACGCGGGCCACAAGATCGGGCTCGTGGTAGACGAGCTCTTCGGCGAGGTCCAGACGGTAATAAAGTCGCTCGGCAGGGTCTACCGGGAGGTAAAGGGCATCTCCGGCGCGACCATACTCGGAAACGGCAGGGTCGCGCTGATACTCGACGTGCCGAGGCTCATGCAGACCATAGAGAAGAATTATTTCGCGAGGGCCGGGTAAATGGCCGGTTGAAGGCTTATATGGCGGAATCGAAGACCTTAAAAAACTTTACAGATGAAATGGGGAGGTTTGAAAATGGATTTTCTGAAGAACATGAAGACGCGGTCCAAGCTTTTCCTGAGTTTTGCGGTGCTGATACTCTTTGTCCTCGGGCTCGGGGTCCTGAGCATAGACAGGATAACGGGCATGAGGGGCGACATACAGTCCTTCTATGACGACAGGTTCGTGCCGACCGTCGACCTCGGGAAGATGAACAACGAGCTCGCGGCCCTCCGGATAGGCGCCCTCCAGATAATGAACGAGAGGGACGCGTCCAAGAGGCAGCAGTTCTTCAGCAACGCCGGCGAGTCGGAAAAAGAGGTAAACAGCCTCATCGAGAAGTACGGGGCCACTTACCTCACCGAGGAAGAGAAAAAGGTATTCGACGAGATGAAGGCGGCCTGGGTGGCCTATAACGACTCAAGGCGGAACACATACAAATGGGCGCTCGACGGCGATACCGATAAGGCCAGGAATAACGCCCTTACCGACGCGGGCCCGAAGTTCAATGTCCTCGATTCCAAGCTCGTAAGGCTCATACAGATACAGGACGAGGTGGGAAGGGAGATAATAGCCGCCGCCAATAACAGCTTCGCAATGACGAGGAACGTGGTGGTCATAGCGACCATCCTGGCCATAGGCATCGCCGTAACGCTGGCGCTTGTACTCACGAGCCTCATAGCCAGGCCCCTTGCCGAGGCGACCGCCGCGGCAAACAAGCTCGCGCAGGGCGACCTCGACGCCAACATCCAGACCGGCGGCAAGGACGAGATCGGCACCCTCCTCGAAGCCATGAAGAACATGGTCGGGAAGCTCCGCGAGGTCGTATCCGACGTGAGGGCCGTCTCGGACAACGTCGCGAGCGGCGCGCAGGAGCTCTCAAGCGGCGCCCAGCAGATCTCCCAGGGCTCGACCGAGCAGGCGGCTTCGATCGAGGAGACCTCCTCCTCGATGGAGCAGATGAGCGCCAACATAAGGCAGAACTCGGACAACGCGCAGCAGACCGAAAAGATAGCCCAGAAGTCCGCGGCAGACGCCAAGGAGAGCGGGCAGGCGGTCTCCGAGACCGTGGGCGCGATGAAGGAGATAGCCTCGAAGATATCGATAATCGAGGAGATAGCGAGGCAGACGAACCTCCTTGCCCTGAACGCGGCCATAGAGGCAGCTCGGGCCGGAGAGCACGGGAAGGGATTCGCAGTCGTCGCCTCCGAGGTGAGAAAGCTCGCGGAGAGGAGCCAGACCGCGGCGGGCGAGATATCGAACCTCTCGGCGACGAGCGTGGGGATAGCCGAGAAGGCGGGCGAGATGCTCGCAAGGCTCGTCCCCGACATCCAGAAGACATCGGAGCTCGTCCAGGAGATAACCGCGGCGAGCGCGGAGCAGAACTCCGGCGCCGAGCAGATAAACAAGGCCCTTCAGCAGCTTGACCAGGTCATCCAGCAGAACGCGAGCGGCGCGGAGGAGCTTGCCTCTACTTCCGAGGAGCTCTCCTCCCAGTCCGAGCAGCTCCAGAGGACCATCGAGTTCTTCAGGCTCGCAGGCGGAGGCCCGCAATCGATGGAGAAGGTCACCCATATAAGCAAGGCCAGGCAGCCCAAGCCGAAGCCGGCCACGCAGGTGCAGACGGGCCAGGACGCGGTCCGTGCCGCGGCCCCGCACAAGTCGGTTTCGGTCGTAAACAGCCCCGTTAAGCTCAATCTCGGCACGGGCAGGGACGAGGAAGACGGCGAGTTCGTAAAATACTAATGGGAGCGGGACATGAGCGCAGCCGAAGCCGTATCTGAAAACATGCAGTACCTTACGTTCAGGCTGGAGGACGAGGTCTTCGCCCTGGACATAACGCAGGTAAGGGAAGTCCTCGACTTCACCACGGTCACCAAGGTGCCGAGGACGCCGGACTTCATGAGGGGGGTAATAAACCTCCGCGGGAGCGTCGTGCCGGTCGTGGACATGCGCCTTAAGTTTTGCATGAGCCGCACCGAGCAGACGGTCAACACCTGCATAATAATCGTGGAGATAAGCCTCGACGGCGAGAAGCTGGTCATCGGGGCGCTCGCGGACTCCGTACAGGAGGTCATAGAGATAGAGCCCGGGCAGATAGAGCCTCCGCCGCGCATAGGGACGAGGCTCAATACCGAGTTCATAAAGGGAATGGGCAAGAGGGACGAGCAGTTCATAATCATCCTGGACATCGACAGGATATTCTCAAGCGACGAGCTCGCCCTTGCCAACGGCATGAGGGAGGCATCTTAGAGCCAGGTCCCGCTGGTTTGGCCGTATCGCGCCCGTTTTCGCAGTCGGACGTGCCTTTGGATATGTTACACGGGGATCTGACGGTTAGACCGGTAGGGTTTTCGCAGAAAGCGGAGACGGGGCGTATGGCAGACAAACGAAAGGGGACGGAAATGAGGCTTTTGGACCGGATAAGCATAAGGAATTTCCTGACGGGCCTGGTAGGCATACTGGTCCTGGTGCTCGCGGCACAGTCAATTGCAAGCCTGGCAAGCGCCTACAAGAGCAGGAAGGAATTTCAGAGGATAGAGCTCGCCAACCGGATATCGGACGATATCATAACGGCGGCAGGGTTCCAGGCGCAGGAGCGCGGCTTTACGGCAGCCGCGCTCTCGTCCCTGGGCGCCGCTGACGGCTCCCTTCTGCAGGCAGTGAGGGACGTCAGGTCGAAAGGGGACGCTCCGCTCGAGAGGGCCTTTAAGGACGCCGAATATCTCGCCCAGATAGACCCGGGCAACACCGCGTTCAAGGCCGCCCTGTCGGACGTAAGGAACGCGCACGCCAACTTCGAGGCCGCCAGAAGGAACGCCGACGCCAATTTCTCGAGCGCCTCCAGGACCTTCACCGCGAAGGAGTGGATCCCGGCGGCGACCGCCTTTATAGACGCCGCAGCCGGGATGCGGACCGCAGCGTTCGCCTCCACCTCGAGCAAGGAGACACTCGGCGAGGCGCTCCGGATGAATATCGAGCTCAAGCAGGCTGTCTGGCTCGTGAGCGAGTACGCGGGAAGGGAGAGGGCCACCCTCGGGTCGTTCATAGCGGGCAAGAAGCCGGTAGACGCGGCCACCCTGGAGAGGCTCAACACCTTCAGGGCCATAGTCGACCTCAATGTGAAGACCATCCTGAAGCTCAGGGCTTCCGAAGGGTCCAGGACGGGTGTAAAGAACGCCGTCGCTGAAATGGACAGTCTCTTCCTCGACTCTTTCGAGAGGGTGCGCGAGTCGGTGTATGACGCCGCCTCGACGGGCAAGTACCCCGTAGACGGCGGCGCCTGGCTCGGGAAAAGCACCGAGGCCATAAACGCCATACTGGCTATATCGGCTGCAGTAGGCCGCGAGGTCGGCGAGAAGGTCGCAGCGGACATGCGCTCGGCCCGGATTAACATGATAATTTCCATCCTGGTGCTCGCGTTCGTGGCCGCGCTGGGGGTTGTTTCGCTCTTTGTCGTAAAACGGAAGATAATCGTGCCGGTCAACTATGTCCGGGACATCATGACGGACAGGCTGGCGAAAGGCGACCTGACTGTCGAGATGGAAGTCAAGAGCTCCGATGAGATAGGCGCCCTGCTGGCCGCAATGAAGAACATGGTCGGGAAGCTCCGCGAGGTCGTATCCGACGTGAGGGCCGTCTCGGACAACGTTGCGAGCGGCGCAGAGGAGCTCTCAAGCGGCGCCCAGCAGATCTCCCAGGGCTCGACCGAGCAGGCGGCTTCGATCGAGGAGACCTCCTCCTCGATGGAGCAGATGAGCGCCAACATAAGGCAGAACTCGGACAACGCGCAGCAGACCGAGAAGATAGCCCAGAAAGCGGCCCTGGACGCCAAGGAGAGCGGGCAGGCGGTCTCCGAGACCGTGGGCGCGATGAAGGAGATAGCCTCGAAGATATCGATAATCGAGGAGATAGCGAGGCAGACGAACCTCCTTGCCCTGAACGCGGCCATAGAGGCAGCTCGGGCCGGAGAGCACGGGAAGGGATTCGCAGTCGTCGCCTCCGAGGTGAGGAAGCTCGCCGAGAGGAGCCAGACCGCGGCAGGCGAGATATCGAACCTTTCGGCAACGAGCGTGGGGATAGCCGAGAAGGCGGGCGAGATGCTCGCAAGGCTCGTCCCCGACATCCAGAAGACCTCGGAGCTCGTCCAGGAGATAACCGCTTCGAGCGCGGAGCAGAACTCCGGCGCCGAGCAGATAAACAAGGCCCTTCAGCAGCTTGACCAGGTCATCCAGCAGAACGCGAGCGGCGCGGAGGAGTTTGCCTCGACGTCCGAGGAGCTCTCCTCTCAGTCCGAGCAGCTCCAGAGGACCATCGAGTTCTTCAAGCTCGCAGGCGGAGGCCCGCAATCGATGGAGAAGGTCACCCTTATAAGCAAGGCCAGGCAGCCCAAGCCGAAGCCGGCCACGCAGGTGCAGACGGGCCAGGACGCGGTCCGTGCCGCGGCCCCGCACAAGTCGGTTTCGGTCGTAAACAGCCCCGTTAAGCTCAATCTCGGCACGGGCAGGGACGAGGAAGACGGCGAGTTCGTAAAATACTAATGGGAGCGGGACATGAGCGCAGCCGAAGCCGTATCTGAAAACATGCAGTACCTTACGTTCAGGCTGGAGGACGAGGTCTTCGCCCTGGACATAACGCAGGTAAGGGAAGTCCTCGACTTCACCACGGTCACCAAGGTGCCGAGGACGCCGGACTTCATGAGGGGGGTAATAAACCTCCGCGGGAGCGTCGTGCCGGTCGTGGACATGCGCCTTAAGTTCTGCATGAGCCGCACCGAGCAGACGGTCAACACCTGCATAATAATCGTGGAGATAAGCCTCGACGGCGAGAAGCTGGTCATCGGGGCGCTCGCGGACTCCGTACAGGAGGTCATAGAGATAGAGCCCGGGCAGATAGAGCCTCCGCCGCGCATAGGGACGAGGCTCAATACCGAGTTCATAAAGGGAATGGGCAAGAGGGACGAGCAGTTCATAATCATCCTGGACATCGACAAAATATTCTCTTCCGGCGAACTGGCTGTAATAAGCGGCGAATCCGCGGCAGAGAGCGCGTGAAGCAGGATAAGGATATGGAATACGCGATAAGACCCGTTGACGAAATCGAAATAACTTCCGCAGGGGGCCTCAAGAGGCTTTCCGAGGGCGACTTCCAGAGGCTGAGTACGTTCATCCAGCAGGAGCTCGGGATCAAGATGCCGCCAGCGAAGAAGGCGCTCCTCGAGTCCAGGCTCCAGAAGCGCCTCCGCGCGCTCGGGTGCAAGACCTTCTCCGAGTACTGCGACACGCTCTTCGGCCCCGGCGGCATGGCGCGCGAGCTGGTCTTCATGCTCGACCTCGTAACGACGAACAAGACCGATTTTTTCAGGGAGTCCCATCATTTCGACCTGCTCATCCATAGCATAATCCCTGCGGTGGTCCGCGAGTCGGGCCGCCGCGTCTCGCTCTGGAGCGCCGGCTGCTCGACGGGCGAGGAACCCTATACCCTCGCCATGGTCCTGAGCGAGTTCGCGTCAAACCACCCAGGGCTCGGTTTCGACTTCGATATCACGGCCACCGACATCTCTACGCGCGTCCTTGAGATGGCCTGCAAGGGTATTTACAAGGAAGAGAGGCTCGCGCCTGTGCCGGAGGGCTACAGGAGGCGCTACTTCCTGAGGAGCAGGGAGAGGTCCTCGGGTCTCGTCCGGGTCGCGCCGGAGGTGCGGGAAAAGGTCAGGTTCTCGAGACTTAACCTCATGGACGACGAGTTCCCGATCGAAAGCCCGCTCGACATAATCTTCTGCAGGAACGTTATCATCTACTTCAGCAAGGAGACCCAGGAGCGGCTTATGTGGAAGTTCTGCAGCTACCTCAAGCCGGGCGGGTATCTCTTCCTCGGCCATTCCGAGACCCTGAGCGGCCTCGGGCTTCCGCTCAAGAAAGTGGCCGCGTCCGTCTACATAAAGTGCTGACAAGCATTGAAGCAGGGGGGGAGCAAAGATGCGTGACTTTTCGGACCGGGAACTCCTGGCCGTAATAGAAGAAAGGCTTGAGGCGAAGGACAGGGCCTACGCGGGGCTTGTCGAGCTTACGGGCAAGCTCGAGGAGCTCAACAGGAAGCTCATCGAGTCCGAGGAGGTCAAATCCAGCTTCCTTTCTAACTTAAGGTACGAGATAAACAACCCGCTCACCTCGGTCCTCACCATGTCGGAGGTGCTCATATCGGGCGGCGAGCTGCCGGACAACGACACCCTCAAATCCATAATAGGGATGATACACAAGGAGTCCTTCAGCCTCAATTTCCAGCTCCGGAACATCTTCGCCGCCGCAGAGCTCGAGGCCGGCGAGGCGGTGCCCGGGTTTTCAAGCGTGGACATGGACTCGATACTCAAGGACGTGGTCTCCTCCCTGGGCCACAGGGCGGCGGAAAAGAAGATAACGGTCGGCCTTGAGGTCCAGGCCGAGCTTGCCGAGAAGGCCTTTCGGACCGATGCGGAAAAGGTGCACAGGGTAGTCACGAACCTTTTGGCCAACGCCATCGAGTTCAGCCCCGAGGGGGGGGACATTTCGATCGCGGCCGCTGCCGAAGACCGGTGGCTCAGGGTATCGGTAAGGGACCGCGGCCCTGGCATAGACCCCCGGGATTTCAACACGATATTCGAGAGGTTCAAGCAGCTCGACAGCGGCGCCTCGAAGCAGCACCTGGGGCACGGCCTGGGCCTTTCCATAGTAAAGGCCACCGTGGACCTCCTCGGGGACATATCGGTGAGAGCAGCCCGGGCAAGGGCGCGCTCTTCACGGTGTCGGTCCCCGAGGCCGACATGGACGTTTCCACCGGCGTCATTTCGATGGACGGCGCCGAGTTCTTCACCCAACCAGAGACCAGAAGGTTCTGACAGAGTGCTCCTGAACGCGGTAAAAGCAGGGGGACAGCACTACCTGTACCCGGGGATGCTCTTTGCCGAGGCCGGCCCGCACAGCGTCGTGACCGTCCTCGGCTCATGCGTCTCGGTCTGCCTGTGGGACCCTGAGAAAAGGGCCGGGGGAATAAACCACTACCTGCTCCCATACTGGAACGGAGAGGGCCTGAGGACGCCCAAGTACGGCAACATCGCGGTCCCGATGCTGATAGAACGGCTCCTTCAGGCCGGGTGCGGCAGGTCAAGGCTCGTGGCCAAGGTCTTCGGAGGAGGAGCGGTCCTCGAAAGTTCGGGGATCCTTAACGTCGGGGAGCGGAACATCGCGTTCGCCAGGGGCGCGCTTGCGGAAGCGGGCATACAAATCGCCTGCGAGGACGTCGGCGGAACGCAAGGGAGAAAAATAATGTTCCATACCGGCACCGGAGAGGTGTTCGTAAGGAAGATAGGGCGGCATGAATGACGAAAAAGACGAAGGTGCTTGTAATAGACGATTCCGCGGTCGTGAGAAAGGTCCTCACGACGATAATAGGCTCGGAGCCCGACCTTGAGGTGGTCGGGGCCGCAAGCGACCCGTTCATCGCCGCCGAGAAGATAGCGCACGACCTGCCTGACGTCATAACCCTCGACGTCGAGATGCCGCGCATGGACGGCATCACCTTCCTCCAGAAGATGATGAGCCAGCACCCGATACCGACGGTCATCATATCGAGCCTCGCCGGCAGCGGCTCGGAGACCGCCTTGAAGGCGCTTGAGTACGGCGCGGTCGATATATTGCAGAAGCCTACCATCGGCACGAAGGAGTTCCTCGAGGAATCAAGGGTGCTCATATGCGACGCCGTGAGGGCCGCTTCCATCGCGAAGTTGAGGAGGGCGCCGGTCCATGCGGTCGCCCCTGCCCCCAAGCTGAACGCGGACGCTGTCATAGCGAAGGGAAAGCCAACGAAAGCCATGCTCCGGACGACGGAGAAGGTGGTCATCCTCGGGGCCTCCACCGGCGGGACCGAGGCGATAAGCGATTTCCTCATGTCCATGCCGCTCGATTCGCCTGGCATAGTGATAGTCCAGCACATGCCCGAGAAGTTCACGGCGTCGTTCGCAAAAAGGCTCGACTCCGCGTGCAGGATATCCGTAAAGGAAGCCGAGGACAACGATACGGTCATAAGGGGGAGGGCGCTTATCGCGCCGGGGAACAGGCACATGATGCTCAAAAGGAGCGGCGCGAGATATTATGTCGAGATTAAGGACGGGCCCCTCGTATCCAGGCACAGGCCGTCGGTCGACGTCCTCTTCCGTTCCGCGGCCATGTACGCCGGGAAGAACGCCGTCGGGGTAATACTGACCGGCATGGGCGACGACGGCTCGCGGGGGATGAAGGAGATGAAGGAGTCCGGCGCGTTCAATGTCGCGCAGGACGAGCGCACATCGGTCGTATACAGGATGCCGAAGGAGGCCATAAAGGCCGGGGCAGTGGACTGCGTGCTGCCGCTTGATGAAATTGCGGGACGGGTCCTCAGGGAATGCGCTTAGGCCCATTACGTGTCCGGGCCGGATTCCCTTCAGATTGCCTCCTGTATTTGAGTCCTCTCGCCTGATGAGGTAAGCAGGGAGGGGGTGAAAGGATTTCACCCATCCTATTTTCATCCCATGTGGGATGAGGATGGATGTTCGAAGGGTTTCCGCAGACTCCTCTTTTGATGGTTTGCTCGATGTTGATCTTAGTGGTGTATGGCATTCTATTAACACCTGTTAATAACGATACCTGGAGTTCTTATTTGGTTCATGTGAAGACAGCCGCAAGCTGACGCACGCCACAGGCCCCGTAGTTTCCGCCGCCGGGAGACTCTTTCCCCATCCTGAAACGCTTTATTCCCCTCCTTTTCCGGTTTGACTTAAGGCAACCTCTCAAAATTGATCTTTTCCCCGGACTCTGGGTAGTTACGGGAATAAAAAAGCTCACATATTGTCATATATGCTCCGCTTTTTATTCCCGGCCTTCCTTGATTTAGGGAAAAATTTCTAATTTTTAGAGGTTGCCTTAAATCCCATAAATCTGTATATTATAAGAGGCTTTGGACGATGCCAACCCAACGGGCCTAATGGTCCGCGGCATGCAGGATGCCGGTATTTAGAGTCCTTTCCGGGCTGCGCACGCGATGCGCCGCGAATAGCCTTATGCAGCCCGTTTACCTTATGCAGAGGCGGGTATCCCCGCCATGCCCTTTACCGGCGGAGGCAACAAAGCCCTGAAATGAGAGGAGTTCCTTGCTGAGAGCCATTTTATGCGCTGTCTCCGTTTTCCTCCTTCCGGCTGCCGCTTTTGCGGATAACAGCGTATTGACCATACTTTATACCGGGGCCATGAGGGGAGAGCTTGAGCCATGCGGCTGTTCGCCTGAAAACCTTTCGGGCGGGCTCGCGAGGCTTTCGGGTTTCATTAAGGCCAATGGGGAGAAGTTCGGGCCCTATGTGCTCGTGGACGCGGGCAACTCGCTCGGGGACGATTCGCGGCAGGGTAGGCTCAAGTCAGATGTGGTCGTGAGGTCGTTTTCTCTCATGAAGTATGACGCCGCCGCGCTCTCAAAGGATAAGAGCCATGCCGATTCAGTGAAATCGTTCAAGAAATACGGGCTTAAACCGGTCGGCGATGTCCCTGGAGGCAAGCGCTCGGTCCGCGTCAAAAGGGGAAAGCTCGCCCTCAACATAGGCGCGGACAGTGCCGCACCTTTAAAGGGCATGCTCAATGTGCTCCTGACGGAGAGGCCCACCTCGGAGCTCGGCCAGGTTGAAGGCTGGGACGTTGTCGTGACCTCCTCCGGAGAGGTCCTGGACGAGCCCATTACGTCAGGCAGGGCGCTTGTTGTTTCCGGATATCCGAGGGGGCAGAAGCTGGGGGTCCTTACGCTCAGCCTCGATGAGAACGGCCGCATATCTGGTTTCAGCCACCAGTGGCAGGCCCTTGGAAACGATATTAAGGAAGACCCGAAGGTACGCGGAATTATTAGCGAATATGACGGGAAGGTAGCGGAGCTTGTAAGGGACGAGGACATGCCTCAGACCGGCCTGAGCCCCTTTCTCGGGGCTGAGAGCTGCCAGGAATGCCACCGCGCACACCACGAGGGCTGGAAGTCCACGCGCCACTCGGCGGCGTTCGGCACGCTTGAAAAGGCAGGGAAACCAAGGGACCCTGAATGCGTGAGGTGCCATTCGACCGGCTATGGCGAGGACGGCGGTTTCTACAGCATCTCAGCCACCCCGGAGCTGGCCGGAGTGCAGTGCGAGGCTTGCCACGGCCCGGGCAGGGAGCATGCAAGGGACTTTAGGCCTATGCAGCCGGCAGGCGAATCCGTATGCGTAAAATGCCATACGGCCGAGAGGAGCCCGAATTTTGAATTCAACCGGTATATCGAAGGCATAGGCCATTAACAACGAGGGAGAAGGAGGACGCATGTTGAAAAAGATTCTTGTACTGCTTATCGGGCTCGCATTCATCCCGCTTGTTGCCCATGCCGCGCCGGCCCCGTCGATAAAAGGGACCTACACCGAGGTGCAGGGCAAGGAGTTCAAGTTCGACGGCAAGACGGTAGAGGTGGTCGAGTTCCTGAGCTTCTATTGCGGGAGCTGCTACAAGTTCGAGGAGTCCGTGCCGGTCGTGAAGGGCAACTTCCCCAGGAAGATAAAATGGACGATAGTGCCCGTATATTGGGGACAGGCGTCTACCAAGCCGAGCGAGGCGTATTTCCTCGCCGATGAGGCCGGAAAGGGCGAGGAGATGAAAAAGGCGCTCTTCAGGGCCAACTTCATAGAGAAGAAGGACATCGGGAATATACAGGTGCTTGAGTCCCTTGCAGCCGAGATGGGTCTCGGGTTCGATTTCAGCAGGAAGCTCAGGACTGGCGCGAAGGCGGAGCAGGCGAGGAAGGCCCTCGACCTGGCGAGGGAGTACGGGATAAGCGAAACGCCGTCGCTCGTCATAGCCGGGAACCTCCTTACGAGCCCCCACACCCTGAACCATGACCTGAACGCCCTGAAGGACAACGCGATAACCATAATCGGCAGCATACTGAAGAAATAGGCCCCAGCATGGCGGACTGCTGCCAGGACAAGGCTTGTGACATAGAGGCCCTCAAAGAGAAGCAGGGCGCGGTCCTCAAGGCCGTGCTGGCCATAAACGCAGTGATGTTCCTTATCGAGGCCGGGGCCGGCCTCATGGCCGGCTCAACTGCCCTCCTTGCAGATTCCCTCGACATGCTCGGCGACTCTCTCGTATACGGCTTCAGCCTCTATGTGCTGGGCAGGGGCGCCAGGTGGCAGGCCGCCTCGGCGCTTTTCAAGGGGCTCATCATGGCCGCGTTCGGGTTTTTCGTCCTCGGCGAGGCGGCCTACAGGATATACAACCCCGCGGTCCCGCCAGCGGACGTCATAGGCGGAATAGGGGCGCTCGCGCTCTTTGCGAACTCCATATGCCTGTGGCTCCTCTGGAGGCACCGGAGCGACGACATAAACATGCACTCCGTCTGGCTCTGCTCGCGTAACGACATCTTCGCCAACGTCTCTCTTTTCGTGGCCGCAGCCGGTGTCTGGGCCACAGGCTCATGGTGGCCTGACATGGCCATAGGCCTTGCCATAGCCGCGCTCTTCCTCCGCTCGGCCCTCTTCGTAGTCGGGAGGGCCGCACGCCAGCTTAAGACAGCCGCCTGAACCCGGCTGTCCTCATTCCAGCTTACCTTGCCCTTGACTTAAGCAGAGGCTTATGGCCAGAGTTATCTGAGGAACAACCATGCCCGACAACAGGACTATAGTGAACGGAAACCCGAGGTTTTTTGCCGATTCCATGCTCGGCAAGCTCGCAAGGTGGATGAGGACCCTCGGCTATGACGTCGAGTACGACCCCCATATAGACGACGGCGAGCTCGTAAGGAGGGCGGCTGCCGGAGAAAGGGTCGTACTCACCAGGGACACGAGGCTTATCAAGCGGAAGGCCCTCAGGGGCAGGGCTTTCTTCGTAAAAAGCGACCGCATAAAGGAGCAGCTGAAGGAGGTCGCTTCCGCATATCCGCCGGAAAAGGGCCTGCTCCTTACGAGGTGCCTCCGGTGCAATGCCGTCCTGGAGGATGTTTCCCGGGAGTCCGTAAGGGAGAAGGTACCGCCTTATGTCTACGCGACCCAGGGAGAATTCTCGGCGTGCCCGGCCTGCGAAAGGACCTACTGGGGAGGGACCCACAGGGCCAGGATGATAGAGGAACTTAATAAGATGCTCGAAGACGGCTGAAGGCAACCTCTAAAAATTGATCTTTTCCCCGGACTCTGCGTCAAGCCGGGAATAAAAATGCTCACATATTTATAATATATGCTCCGCTTTTTATTCCCGGCCTTCCGGGAAAAGCGGGAAAAATCTCTAAGGAAGCTCTGATTAATTCAATGTGTTCGTCATTGCGAGCGAAGCGAAGCAATCTTATCTTCTGGAAAATCAAGCACTTAGAGATTGCTTCGGAGCTAAAGCTCCTCGCAATGACAACAGAAAACAGAATTAATCAGACCTTCCCTAATTTTTAGAGGTTGCCTGAAAGATTTTTTGCATGAGGCCGCTTCGGGCGCCAGTCGCCTTGCTTATTGATTTATCCCTCAAAGATGATAGCTTCAAATTCCTGAGTTCCCGAGCCTTCAATGAGGTATCGGACCAGTTTAAGCTGCCGCTAATGGTTTCCAGCCTTTTCGGCGGCGAGCTCTGAACTACTCGGAAGGAGGCAACGATGGACGGGCATATCGTCGTCTTCACTACGCGCAGAACCAGGACGCGGCCCTGCAGATAGCTGACGCGGTCGTGAGCGAGGGCCTTGCCGCCTGCTGCAACATGCTCCCCGGCGTCCGGTCGGTCTACATGTGGAAGGGTGAGATGTACGACGAGGAAGAGGTGCTCTGCATCATGAAGACCAGGAGAGCGCTCTTCGACTCGCTCAAGGCCCGCATCCTGGAGCTCCACGCCTACGAGGTGCCGGAGGTCATAGCAATAGATATAAGGACGGGCACTCGGACTATCTCAAGTGGATAGACCAGGTGACGGAGGATAGAAATCATTAAAACCAGCAGTCGCCGCTATCGCATTAAATAAATTATCGATCGAGAATGTATACCGAGGCCCAGAGTCCACGGGTTCGGGAGGGACCGAGAGTTCTCCAGGAAAACATTGAAATTGCCGTATAAGGTTACGAAGCTTTCAAGTCCTACCGGGAAATGCGCCTCAGTTTTTATCATGAATGCTTCTTCAGGTTTGAATTTAGGGAATACGCCGCGTCGTGTTTCGATTTCGGTCGAATCCTCAGATACGAATACCGGCATATCTATTTCCCCGAAATACAACCCGAGCAATGCCTCAAGACTCCTCTCACCGGCTGGGAAGCTGAAATTGAGCAGTGCGCCAATTCCGTAATATGCATGAATGGTCTGATTGGCCTTGTCCGTGACTATGCCTCCCCTGAGACTCGGGCCTAGTGTAATAACCGGGTCGCCTGGGTCAGGTCTGGAAATAAGTTTTTTTTCTAAACCGGCATCAAACTCAATGTAGGAATTCCCTGTTCCAGCCGCCACGCTTGCCGTGGGGTCCTTGTCCGCCCCTGTTAAGCCTATCCTTATGCCTCCACCCCAGCAACTTTTTATTGTATTTTTCCATTCGTCACATCCTTTAAGATTTCCTATCCAGGCGCGTCGGTATTTTGCAAGTAATTCGATAAAATATGTTTTGTCCACCTCGCCGGTGGAAGCCAATTTGTAAGGAAGATTGTCTGGAGAACCCTCAATTTTATAAGGGCTCATTGAGACTATACCGGTCGACAAATGGAAGCGTTTAGTTTCTTTCCCCAGGATCTCATTTAATAAGGTTGTTTTTTTATCTATTTCTACAGCAATGGAATTTATATTACTTATATTATCTTTCAATTGGGTGATGTCTGGAATAACAGATTTGGCGTTCTTTAACCCCTTGGCTTTTTTTTCGAGCGAGTCCCCCTGGGTCTTTAAGGTATCAAGTTTTTTAATTAGCTCACCCATCTTTTCAGAAGCTTCTTTTGAGATTTCCTTTGTGCTGGCCTCTTTCTGCTTGTCATTATTTGTCGTATCCTCGCTGTAAGCGTTAATTGGAAGTGTAATGGTAAATATAGAGAGAACTATTGCTATTTTGAGCGTTGTAAAAAGATGCATAAGAGTAGGCCCCCTCATTTAATATCCCCATTCTTGTAATTTGTTTTAAAAATAAAGTCAAGTTTTGTTGATATTGAAAGGTGGTTTTTGCATCGGGGTTTTGTTTTGACAAAACCGCGCTCTTTATTTACAATATCTTGTTATCGCATTTATCAGGAACGGAAGGGAAAAGGCCGTAATCTTGACTACGAAAATCGGCAACATCCGCAACTTCTCCATAATAGCGCACATAGACCACGGCAAGTCCACGCTTTCGGACAGGCTCCTCGAGTACACGGGGAGCATATCCAAAAGGGAGATGATGGACCAGTTCCTCGACAAGATGGAGCTTGAGCGCGAGCGGGGCATCACCATAAAGGCACAGACCGCAAGGCTTTCCTACAAGGCCGATGACGGCGAAACCTATATACTGAACCTCATCGACACCCCCGGCCACGTTGACTTCAGTTACGAGGTCTCCCGCTCGCTCTCCGCGTGCGAGGGGGCTATCCTGGTGGTCGACGCCTCCCAGGGTGTCGAGGCGCAAACGCTCGCGCACCTATACACCGCGGTGGACGTGGGCCTCGAGATATTCCCGGTGCTCAATAAAATAGACCTCCCGTCCGCCGAACCCGAAAGGATCAAGGCGGAGATAGAAGAGGTATGCGGCATCGACGCGAGCGAGGCTGTTCTTACGAGCGCTAAAGAGGGCATAGGCATAAAGGACGTTCTCGAAGCGATCGTGAAGCGCGTGCCTCCCCCGGGCGGCAATGCCGACAGCCCCTTGAAGGCCCTCGTATTCGACAGCTGGTATGACATATACCAGGGCGTCATAGTGCAGATACGGGTCTACGAGGGGACGATTAAAAAGGGCACCAGGCTGCGCTTCATGGCCAACGGCAAGGAGTTCGACGTGGACAACGTCGGCGTCTTCGCGCCGAAGCCGAAGGCCGTGGATGAGCTCGGGCCCGGCGAGGTCGGTTTCGTCATAGCCGGCATAAAAGAGGTAAGGGACACGAGCGTCGGCGACACAATAACGGACGCCGCCAACCCTACAACAGAGCCGCTACCCGGCTACAAGCCCGCCAAGTCGATGGTCTTCAGCGGACTCTACCCCGTGGATTCGGTCCAGTACGAGGACCTGAAGGAGGCGGTCGTGAAGCTACGCCTGAACGACTCGTCCTTCACCTTCGAGCCCGAGACCTCGCTCGCCCTGGGCTTCGGCTTCAGGTGCGGCTTCCTGGGCCTCTTCCACATGGAGATAATAAGGGAGAGGCTCGAGCGGGAGTACAATCTCGAGCTCATAACGACCGCGCCGACGGTCGTCTACAGGGTAACGAAGACCGACGGGTCGGTGGTGCTCGTCGAGAACCCCTCTAACCTGCCGTCCCCGCAGTTCATCGAGAAGATAGAGGAGCCGTACATACTCGCTACAATCCACCTCCCGTCCGAGTTCCTCGGCGCCATACTGGGCCTATGCGAGGGTAAAAGGGGCGTACAGAGGGAGATAAAGTACCTCAGCACCTCCCGGGTGGTCGTGGTCTATGAGATACCCCTTAACGAGATAGTCCTCGACTTCTACGATAAATTGAAGACCCTCACCAAGGGCTACGCATCGATGGACTACGAATACCTTGACTTCAGGGCCTCGGAGCTCGTGAAGCTCGATATCCTCATAAACGGCGAGACGGTCGACGCGCTTTCCCTCATAGTGCCGAAGGAGCGTGCTTACGCCAGGGGGAGGGAACTCACCGAAAAGATGCGCGAGCTAATCCCCAGGCAGATGTTCGAGATAGCCATACAGGCGGCCATAGGGAACAAGGTCATCGCGAGGGAGACCATCAAGGCGATGAGGAAGAACGTGACCGCCAAGTGCTACGGCGGCGACATAACCAGGAAAAGGAAGCTCATCGAGAAGCAGAAGGAAGGCAAGAAGCGCATGAAGCAGGTGGGCAGGGTGGAGCTCCCGCAGGAGGCGTTCCTTGCCGTACTCTAGGTGAGCTGATGGGAATAGAGATGGCGGAAAAGGAAAAAGAAGAGAAGGCCCGGGACGAGAAGCGGAAAAAAGGGCACGCGCGGGAGATAATCGAGGCGATCGCCATTGCCCTCGTCCTTGCCCTTATCATAAGGACCTTCATCATACAGGCCTTCAAGATACCGTCGGGCTCGATGGAGGATACGCTCCTCGTCGGCGACCACATAATCGTAAGCAAGCTCTCCTACGGCATACAGGTCCCAAAGCCGGCCATGATAAAGGTGCTCGGGACTACGGTCCCCTTCTTCGAGACCACACTCTACCGCACCTGGGGGGAGATAGAGCGGGGCGACGTCGTGGTCTTCCGCTTCCCCGGCGACAGGTCAAAGGACTACATAAAGAGGGTGGTCGGGCTTCCGGGCGACCGGGTGGAGATAATATCGAGGAAGATATACGTAAACGGGGAGGAATGGGAAGACCCGTACGGCATAAGCAAGGGCGGGGTATACGGCGAGGAGGTCGAAAGGAGCGTGTCCTTCGGCCCGTATTCGGTCCCCGATGGCGCCGTCTTCACTGTAGGCGACAACCGCGACAGGAGCTACGACTCGCGGTTCTGGGGGCCGGTGCCCGTAAAGGACATAAAAGGGAAGGCCCTCCTCATCTACTGGTCGTGGAACAGCGACGACGGCTGGATAAGGTTCGGGAGGATAGGACAGGCAATACGATAAGGCAAGCTCTAACAGGCTGCTGAAAAAGTCCATCTGCGTCGAAGGCTACGTCGCTGGACACTCCGGCGTACACGAAAAGTACGCCTCATTCCTCGCTCCTCGACGCTCGCATCTGGAGCTTTTTGAGCAGCCTGAATAAAAGCTGAGTTTTTTCAGCAAGCTGCTAAATCCATTAACCAAAAACGCAGTCGTAATCGGCCCCCCTCTTATCCGGCGGGGCTCTCTTTTTTCCAGCCAGGCCGGGCACGGGCCCGTAGACTCATTTTAGATATTGCAGGTTCCGGGTTTTGGTGTTATAAGCAGAATTTAACGCGATTTTCAACGGATGCGGCATTCGGACGGGCCTGGTCAAAGAGGGGTTGCAGTGAACGGGCTTAAGCGGCTCATAGAGGACTTCGGAAGCTACCTGTCCGTCGAGAGGAACTCATCGCCGAATACCCGGATGGGGTATCTGAGGGACCTTGAGCAGTTCCGCTCCTTTTTGGCTGAAAACGGGAGGTTCGGGGATGACCCGGACATATCCCTGATAGACAAGGCTGCCGTCGTCTCTTTCGTATACTCGCTCTACGTCAGCCGGAAGAAGGTCTCCATAGCCAGGAAGCTCTCTTCCATAAGGTCGTTTTTCAGGTATCTTATAAGAAAGGGGCTCGCGTCCCGGAACCCGGCCGAGAACGTGCCGACCCCGAAGACGGAAAAGTACCTCCCCACTGTACTTACGGTCGAGGAGGCCTCGGCCCTTGTGGAATCGCCAGTAACGGAAGACGTCAAAAAGACTGCCAGGCGCGACCTTGCGGTACTCGAGCTCCTTTATTCCTCAGGCATACGCTTGAGCGAGCTTACGTGGCTTGACCTCGACGATATCGACCTCGATGCCGGGACCATGCGGGTCCTCGGCAAGGGCGGCAAGGAGCGGATAGCCTATATCGGGTCAAAGGCCAGGGAGGCGCTCCTGGCTTACCTGGACGAGAGGGGCGTGGAAAAAGGCCCGCTCTTTACTGGCAAGGGCAGAAGCGGGCGGCTTTCCCAGAGGACGGTAGAGAGGCTTCTTAAGCTCTACGTCCTTCGTAGCGGCATAATGAATGACCCCACCCCGCACTCGCTCAGGCATTCGTTCGCTACGCACCTGCTCGACGCCGGGGCCGACCTCCGGTCGATACAGGAGATGCTGGGGCACTCGAAACTCTCTACGACGCAGAGATACACCAAGGTCGGCATGGCGGCCCTCATGGAGGCATACGACAAGGCCCACCCGAGGGCCAGGAAGACATAGCAGGTTGCTGAGGGCATTTGAGGGAACCTTTTTGTAAAAAGGTTCTCTCAAGCTCTCTCCAAAAACTTTTGGTTCCCGTGAATACCCCCTTTAAGGGGGTATTCACGGGAAGAACTAAAAGTCTTTGAAGGGGGTCTGGGGGAAACCTTTCTACAGAAAGTTTCCCCCAGAATGGCCCTCAGCAGCCTGCCGGTGAAGGAGCGGAGGTAAGGTTTGTCAGGCATCGAGTTTCACGGGACTACGATCGTAGCCGTCCGGAGGGACGGGAAGGTGGCCATAGCCGGTGACGGGCAGGTCACGCTCGGCGCGACGGTCATGAAGCATGGTGCGGTCAAGGTGCGCCGCCTCCTTGAGGGGAAGGTCCTGGCCGGGTTCGCGGGCTCGACCGCGGACGCCATGACGCTATTCGACAAGTTCGAGGCCAAGCTCGAGGCCGCGAGGGGGAACATCACCAGGGCCGTCATCGAGCTTGCAAAGGACTGGCGGACCGACAGGATACTCCGGAGGCTTGAGGCCCTTCTGGTGGTCGCGGACAGGGAGCATACATTCGTCATCTCCGGGAACGGCGACGTCATCGAGCCGGAGGAGGGGATAGCGGCCATAGGTTCGGGCGGCGCGTTCGCCCTGGCCGCGGCAAAGATGCTCGCAAGGCACACGGCCCTCGACGCCAGGACCATAGCCGAGGAGGCCCTTAAGACGGCAGCCGAGATATGCATCTATACGAATAATAACATAACAGTCGAGGAGTTGTCGTAAAAACCCTCAAAAACAAATAGTTACTGGAAAATATCAAGAAGGTTTATCACCATGAAAAGCTTTACTCCAAGGGAAATAGTATCGGAACTCGATAAGTTCATAATAGGCCAGAAGCTCGCCAAGCGGGCCGTGGCCATAGCCCTCAGGAACCGCTGGCGCCGCCAGCAGGTGGGGGCCGACCTCCGGGACGAGATATACCCCAAGAACATAATAATGATAGGCCCCACGGGTGTCGGCAAGACCGAGATATCGAGGAGGCTCGCGAAGCTCGCCCAGGCCCCATTCATAAAGGTCGAGGCGAGCAAGTTCACCGAGGTCGGCTACGTGGGCCGGGACGTCGAGAGCATAATAAGGGACCTTGCCGAGCTTGCGGTCAAGATGGTGAAGGACGAGGAGAGGGTGAGGGTAAGGGTGAAGGCCAGGGACCTGGCCGAGGAGAGGATCCTCGACCTCCTCCTTCCGCCCGCGACCGTATCTCCGCTCCAGGTCGCCGACCACGAGAAGATAGCGAAGGAGCGTGAGGCGCAGAAGTCCACGCGCGAGAAGCTCCGGTTGCTTCTCCGCGAAGGCAAGCTCGACGACAAGGAGATAGAGGTAGAGACGAGCGAGCAGCAGAAGATGCCCTCAATAGAGATACTCTCGTCCCAGGGCGGGTTGGAGGAGATGGACATGAACCTCAAGGACATGTTCTCCAACATCTTCCCGAAGAAGACACGGAGGCGGAAGGTCAAGGTGCCGGACGCAAGGGAGCTCCTCATAAACGAGGAGAGCCAGCGCCTCATCGACATGGAGAAGGTCACGAAGGAGGCGGTCGAGAGGGTAGAGCAGTCCGGCATCGTCTTCATAGACGAAATAGACAAGATAGCGGGGCGCCAGTCCGGGCAGACCCCGGACGTATCGAGGGAAGGCGTGCAGAGGGACCTCCTCCCCATAGTAGAGGGCTCGACCGTCAACACCAAGCACGGCATGGTAAAGACCGACCATATACTCTTCATCGCCTCGGGCGCGTTCCACATAGCCAAGCCATCGGACCTCATACCGGAGTTCCAGGGCCGTTTCCCCATAAGGGTCGAGCTCGGCCCGCTCGGCGAGGAGGACTTCATAAGGATACTCACGGAGCCCGAGAACGCGCTCCTCAAGCAGTACAAGGCGCTCCTCGAAACCGAAGGCATAGACGTCGAATACACCGACGACGGGGTGAGGGAGATAGCCTCCATCGCCACGATCGTGAACGACAGGATGGAGAACATAGGCGCGCGGAGGCTCCATACCGTGATGGAGAGGGTCTTCGACGAGATATCCTTCAACGCGCCGGACATGGCCGAGAAGAAGGTGGTCATAGACCGGGAGTACGTGAGCAGCAGGCTCTCGGACATAGTGAAGGACGAAGACCTGTCGAGGTACATCCTGTAAGGGACAGCCGTGGCGTCCGGGAGGGGCTTGCTCTTTTCCGGACCACGGTCTTTTTTATTTTAAACCTGAGAACATCCCCGCCTTCGCCGGGGGCCTATGGAGCTGGCCTGTGCAGAAGAACATTGAAAAGATACGCACCCTTTTCGAATCGCTTCCGTACATAAGGAAGTTCTTCAACAAGACCGTGGTCATAAAGTACGGCGGCCACGCCATGATAGACGACTCCCTCAAGAAGAGCTTCGCGAGGGACATCGTCCTCATGAAGTACGTCGGCATTAACCCTGTCATAGTGCACGGGGGCGGCCCGCAGATAGGCGGCCTCCTTGCGAGGCTCGGCAAGGAGTCGAGGTTCGTAAAGGTCATTCGCGTGACCGACAACGAGACAATGGACGTCGTGGAGATGGTCCTCGTCGGGAAGATAAACAAGGAGATAGTCGGGCTCATAAACCACTTCGGCGGCAAGGCCGTGGGCCTCGGCGGCAAGGACGGCGGGCTCATAAAGGCCAGGAGGCTCAAGATAAAGGGCGAGGAGATGGGCTACGTGGGCGACGTCGAGGCCATAGACCCGGGCGTGCTCGCGGTCCTTGAAGAGAGCGACTTTATCCCGGTAATAGCGCCGGTCGGCGGTGACGAGGAAGGGACAAGCTTCAACATAAACGCCGATACGGTCGCCGGGAAGATCGCGGCGGCCCTGAACGCCGAGAAGCTCATCCTCCTTACGGACGTGGCCGGGGTCCTCGACAAGGACAAGAAGCTCATATCCTCCCTCACTCTTTCAGAGGCGCGGGCGCTTATTACGAAGAAGATAGCCGTGGGCGGCATGATACCCAAGCTCCAGTGCTGCATGGAGGCTGTCGTGTCGGGCGTAAAGAGGGCCCATATAATTGACGGCAGGGTCGAGCACGCCGTCCTTCTTGAGGTATTTACCGACGCCGGGGTGGGCACGGCAATAGGGCTCAAGAAATAAGGCGGCAACTTCTGAAAATTGATCTTTTCCCCGGACTCTTTGTCAGGCCGGAAATAAAATGCTCATATTCGCATATATGCTCCGCTTTTATTCCCGGCCTTCCTCGATTGCGGGAAAATCTCTAATTTTTAGAAGTTGCCAAAGAGTTTCACTCCCCTTCTTCATAAAAATGGGGAATCCAACACA
Organism: Deltaproteobacteria bacterium; assembly: GCA_015075075.1. Lineage (GTDB taxonomy): Bacteria > Desulfobacterota > GWC2-55-46 > GWC2-55-46 > GWC2-55-46 > UBA5799. The sequence continues at coordinate 54,478 of JABTVA010000016.1, forward strand.
CGGAGGACACTGGGTTGTCGAACGCGGACATTATAGCTCTTACCTCAAAGCATGTCGCCAACACATACGGCAGGTTCCCTGTCGCGATCGTAAGGGGCGAGGGGACGAGGGTATGGGACGCGGACGGGAAGGAATACCTCGATTTCGTGTCGGGCCTGGCCGTCTGCAACCTCGGCCACTGCCACCCGAAAATAGTAGCCGCCATAAGGGAGCAGGCCGGGAAGCTCATACACGTATCGAACCTCTATCATATAGAGACGCAGTCCGGGCTTGCGAAGCTCCTTACGGAGAACTCGTTCGCGGACAGGGTCTTTTTCTGCAACTCAGGGGCCGAGGCTAACGAGGCGGCGTTGAAGCTATCCCGGAAGTTCTTCAGCGACAGGGGCGCGAACAGGTTCAGGATCGTAAGCATGGAGCAGTCGTTCCATGGCCGCACCTTCGCCGCGCTCGCGGCCACAGGGCAGAAGAAGTACCAGTCCGGCTTCGAGCCGCTCCTTGAGAGGTTCGTGTACGCGCCCTTCAACGATATCGAGGCCGCAAAGAGGGTCGTGGACGACTCTACCGCCGCCGTGATGGTAGAGCCCATACAGGGCGAGGGCGGGGTGAACGTGCCGTCGCCGAACTATCTTAAGGAGCTTAAGGAGGTCTGCAAAAAGGCCGGCGCGCTCCTCATATTCGACGAGGTGCAGGTCGGCATGGGCCGCACCGGGACGCTTTTCGCCTACGAGAACTACGGCGCGGCCCCGGACATAATGACCCTCGCAAAGGGGCTTGCCGGAGGCGTGGCCATAGGCGCGATGCTCGCTACCGATGAGGTCGCCTCGTCGTTCGTGCCCGGCACCCACGCATCGACATTCGGCGGGAACCCGCTCGCGACGGCAGCCGGCATTGCCGCCGTGACTACGATGATAAACGACGGCGTCCTTGACAATTGCAAGAGAGTGGGGGCGTATCTTGAAGGGAAGCTCAACGCGCTCAAGAGCAAATACGGCTTCATAAAAGAGGTTAGGGGCAAGGGGCTCATACTCGGCATGGAGCTTGCCGAAGGCATAAAGGGCGGCGAGATAGTGAAGGAGTGCCTCGCAAAGGGGCTCCTCATAAACTGCGTTGGCGACAAGGTCCTTCGCTTCATACCGGCCCTTATCGTTACGGAAAAGGAAGTGGACGAGATGCTCGGGATACTGGAGCCGGTGCTCTCGTCAGCAGGAAACGACAAAAAGAAAGGCTGAGCAATGTCATTCTGAGCGAAGCGAAGAATCTATTGTACAATGCAGCAGAACCTCAAGATTCTTCGGTCGCTTCGCTCCTCAGAATGACAGGACGGTAAAACCACGAGCTTCTTTTATCCGGCTATATGAATAGCACTTACTGAAAAAAAAGATTCAGGAGCTGACAAATAATGCACCTCCTTACCATAGCCGACCTTAAAAAAGACGATATAGACCGCCTCATAGGAAGCGCGGTCACATTGAAGGCCCGCCACAAGAAGGGCATCCCGCATAACCCTTTACGCGGGAAAACGCTCGCGCTCATCTTCGAGAAGTCCTCGACGAGGACGCGCGTATCCTTCGAGGCCGCAATGCACCAGCTCGGCGGCAGCGCCATATTCATGAGCCAGAGGGATTCGCAGATAGGCCGGGGCGAGCCCATAAAGGACACGGCTCGCGTTATGTCCAGGTACGTCGACGCCGTTGTCATAAGGACCTTCGGCCACGGGATAATAGAGGAGTACGCGAGTTATTCTTCAGTCCGGTAATAAACGGCCTAACGGACCTCCATCACCCTGCCAGGTGCTCGCGGACCTCATGACGGTCGTGGAGAAAAAAGGCGGGTACGAAGGCGTAAAGGCCTGCTGGATAGGCGACGGCAACAACATGGCTAATTCGTGGATAGAGGCGGCCATGCTCCTTGGATTCGAGCTTACGCTCGCCTGCCCCAGTGGATATTGGCCCGAGAAGGCGATACTCGACAAGGCCGTTGCCGCAAACCCGAAGATACGCGTCTTAGAAAGCGTGGAAGAGGCGGCAAAGGGCGCGGACGTACTCAACACCGACGTATGGGCGAGCATGGGGCAGGAGGAAGAGGCAGAGGCCCGGAAAAAGGCCTTCGATGGCTTTCAGATAAACGAGAGGCTCCTCGGGCTTGCGAAGAAGGACGCGATAGTGCTCCACTGCCTCCCCGCGCACAGGGGCGAGGAGATATCCGACGGGGCGATGGAAGGCCCGGCATCCGCCATATGGGACCAGGCCGAGAACAGGCTTCACATACAGAAGGCCGTGCTCGAGTGGCTGCTGGCCGGAAATAAAACAGAAGGAGCTTGAGATGTCAAGGGGCGTTCGCAGGGTAGTTCTGGCTTACTCCGGGGGGCTCGATACCTCGGTCATAATGAAGTGGCTCATCGAGAAGTACGGGTGCGAGGTCATAGCGTTCTCCGCCGATATCGGGCAGGGCGACGTAGAGATAGACGGCATAAGGAAGAAGGCCTTCGCCACAGGCGCCAGGAGGGTCTACATAAAAGACCTTAGAGAGGAGTTCGTAAGGGACTTCGTATTCCCGATGCTCCGGGCGTCTTCCGTGTACGAGGGCGCGTACCTACTCGGCACGTCTATAGCCAGGCCCCTCATAGCCAAGGCGCAGATGGAGATAGCGGCAAAGGAGAAGGCGGACGCCGTATCCCACGGCTCTACCGGAAAGGGCAACGACCAGGTCCGCTTCGAGCTCGCCTATTACTCGATGGACCCGCATATAAAGGTCATAGCGCCCTGGCGTGAGTGGGACATGAAGGGCAGGGCGGACCTCGTCGAGTACGCCAGGAAGCACGGCATACCGGTGCCGGTAACCAAGAAAAAGCCCTATAGCTCGGACAGGAACCTCTTCCACATAAGTTTCGAGGGCGGCATACTCGAAGACCCCTGGGCCGAGGCGCCCGAGAGCATGTACGTCCTGAGCGTCGCACCTGAAAAGGCCCCGAACAGGGCCACGTACGTCGAGATAGGCTTTGAGAACGGCAACCCGGTTTCCGTGAACGGCAGGAATCTATCCCCGGCAAGACTCCTGGAGCTCCTTAATGTCATAGGCGGCAAGAACGGGGTCGGCAGGCTCGACATGGTCGAGAACCGCTACGTTGGCATGAAGTCCAGGGGAGTCTATGAGACACCGGGCGGCACGATACTCCACGCCGCGAGGAGGGCGGTAGAGTCCATCACAATGGACAGGGAGCTACTGCATCTACGCGACAGCCTCTCGCAGAAGTACTCGACCCTCGTATATAACGGCTACTGGTTCTCTCCCGAGAGAAAGGCCCTGCAGTCCCTTATCGACGAGGCCACGAGCGGCGTTACCGGCGTCGCCAGAGTAAAGCTCTACAAGGGTGGTGTGATGGTGGTGGGGAGGAAAGCCGAGCAGTCGCTCTATCACCCTGACTTCGCAACCTTCGAGGAGGATACGGTCTACAACCAGAAGGACGCCGAGGGGTTCATAAAGATAAACGCGCTCCGGCTCAAGATAAAGACGATGGTAGAGAAGGCCGCCGGAGCAAAGCCCGGGAGAACCGTGAATAAGGCCCGGAAGGCCGCGAAGACGGCCCCGGTCCAGAAGGGCGCGGCCATATCAGCAAAGGGAGGCAGGCGGTGAAGCTCTGCAGGTTCGAGTCCTCCGGAAAGGTCCTCTACGGGGTCATCGAAGGCGGGAGCGTCTTCGAGCTCGACGTTGACCCCTTTTCCGGGTCGTTCGTGTTTACAAGGGACCTGGTCCTTTCGAAAGGACACGAGCTGGTGAAGCTCACTTGCGCCTGTCTCCCCGTCGAAGATAGTCGCCATCGGCCTCAACTACAAGGCCCACGCGGCGGAGTTCGGGAAGCCCCTGCCCGAAGAGCCCATGCTCTTCATGAAGCCCTCGACCGCGGTCATCGGCCCCGGGGACGAGATAGTCTATCCCGCGCACATGTCACACAGGGTGGACTACGAAGGCGAGCTTGCGGTAGTCATCGGCAAGACGGCAAAGGAGGTGCGTCCGAGGGACGCATCCCTTTACATACTCGGCTACACCTGCATAAACGACGTTTCGGCCCGCGACCTCCAGAAAAAGGACGTGCAGTACACCCGCGCAAAGGGCTTCGATACCTTCGCGCCCATGGGGCCGTGCATATCGACAGACCTCGACCCTCTCGATACGGTTATAAAAACGCGCCTTAACGGCGAGACGAAACAGGACACCTCGACAAGGGACATGATATTCAACGTATTCGAGCTCGTAAGCTTCGTCTCCCACGTAATGACGCTCCTCCCGGGCGACGTCATAGCCACGGGCACCCCTTCTGGGGTGGGCAAGATGAGGCCCGGCGACACGGTCGAGGTCGAGATAGAGGGCATAGGCGTATTGAGGAATACAATTGCCGAAGGCAGGGCTTCGAGGAAGCTCTGGGCTGACGGTTAGTCTTGCAGAGAAGGTTTTTTTGTTCTAATATGTCTCATTCATCCAGTTTGGAATAAGGAGGTTCGCACCAGAGATGCCTGAGGATTTCATTCAGGGTTCTTTCGCGGAGAGGATAGGGGGAAAACTCTTCGGAAAGAGCCAGAAAATCTACAAATTCGAGAAGATAAAGAGGGCCAAGGCAGAGGCCAGGAAGAATAACCCCAATGCGGAGCTCTTTGATTTCGGCGTGGGCGAGCCTGACGAGATGGCCTTCCCGCCTGTGGTGGAGGCGCTTAAGCTCGAGTGCGCCAAGCCAGAGAACAGGGGCTATTCGGACAACGGCATACAGGAGTTGAAGGAAGCGGCCGCAAGATACCTCGACAAGGTCTATGGGGTCGCGGGCATCGACCCGGCAAGGGAGGTCGTCCATTCCATAGGCTCGAAGCCGGCGCTCGCCATGCTCCCGGACGCATTCATAAACCCGGGGGACGGCGTGCTCATGACCGTGCCCGGATACCCCATCCTCGCCACCCACACCGAGTGGAACGGCGGGCGTGTCGTCAATCTCCCGCTTAAGGAAGAGAACGGGTTTTTGCCGGACCTCGACGCCGTCCCGGCAAAGGAACTCGACGGGGTAAAGCTCCTGTATCTCAACTATCCCAATAACCCGACCGGGGCCGCGGCAACGACGGAATTCTTCGAGAAAGTGGTCGCGTTCGCGAAGAAGAACAAGATAATCGTCGTCCACGACGCTGCCTATGCCGCGCTTTCCTTCGATTCGAGGCCGTTGAGCTTCCTTTCGGTCCCAGGCGCGAAGGAAGTCGGCGTGGAGATACACTCATTCTCCAAGGCCTTCAACATGACCGGCTGGAGGCTCGCCTTCGTAGCCGGGAACGAGAAGGTCGTCTCGGCATACGCGCACGTGAAGGACAACTACGACTCCGGCCAGTTCATCGCCATACAGAAGGCCGGGATCTACGCCCTCGACCACCCGGAGATAACCGAGAAGATATCGGACAAATACAAGAGAAGGCTCAAGCTCATGGTCGAGGCGCTCGAAAGCTGCGGCTTCTCGGCCGTCATGCCCAGGGGCTCCTTCTATCTCTATGTCCGCGCCCCCAAAAAGGCGAAAAAGACGAACACGGTCTTTTCGTCAGCCGAGGACGTCTCCGAGTACCTCATAAAAGAGGCGCACATCTCGACCGTGCCCTGGGACGACGTGGGGAGCTACTTGAGGTTCTCCGCGACCTTTGCGGCCAAGAACAAGGACGAGGAATACAGGGTCATAGAGGAGTTTAAGAAGAGGCTTAAGGGACTGGACCTCGAATTTTGAGAATATAAGTAACCCTCTAAAAAATTTTATATAGAGGGTTATTAATGTTCATCCATCTGACCGGGCCTGAATCCGCTTACCGCGCGGTTCAGGCCTTTGCTTTTGTAAGGCCCCATTGTATATTATGGAAGAGAAAATATTCATAGCCCTGGGCTCTAACCTCGGGAAGAGGGAAAGTAACATCCGCGAGGCGATAAGGCTTGCTGAAAAAGGCGGCGGGCTTGTTGTCGTCAAGGTAAGCCCGCTTTATGAATCCGAGCCCTGGGGCCAGGAGGACCAGCCGAGGTTCGTAAACGCCGTCATGGAGGCACGGAGCGGGCTTTCTCCAGGCGAGCTTTTACAATACCTCAAGGGAATAGAGG
>JABTVA010000017.1 GCA_015075075.1 Deltaproteobacteria bacterium
AGGCCCCTTCTGTTTGCGCGGGGAAGCGTTAATTCCGAGCCGTATGCAATGTGGCAACGAGGCGAAGGGAATCAATCCCTTCCGGTCAGCGCGAATAAGATGATATAATCTCAAACTTATGGGGCCGCTCCTCTTGAAAAATGTCGTTTCCGAGCTGAATGAACGGCTAAGCGGCGGGGTGGTTTCCAAAATCCATCAGCCGGATGGCCGGAACATCCTCCTGAGGATATTCGCAATGGGGAGGGAGGAGAGGCTCATCATATCCGCCCACCACAGGCTCGGGAGGATGCACATTACGGGGCTGGAATTCAGGAACCCTCCGTCGCCGCTCCGTTTCTGCGCCTTCCTCCGTAGCAGGATAACGAACGCCCGTATAGAGGGGATTTCCCAGTCGGGCCTCGAAAGGATAGCCTATATAGACTTAAGCGCCAGAAAAGGCGATGATGAAAGGGAGGCGTTCAGGCTCGTCTGCGAGCTTACGGGCAAGTCCGCCAATATCATCCTCGTTGACGGTGAAGGGGTCGTGCTCGACGCTTTGAGGTATTTCGAGCCTGAGACATCGGCCAGGGCCGTCATGCCGGGCTTCAAGCTTTCACCGCTGCCGCCGCCGGAAAAGGCGTTTGCGGAAGAGGCAATCCCGAAAGGGGAGGGGGAGAGCTGGAACGAGGCCGCGGATAAATTCTACTCCTCTCTCCTCAGGGAAGAGGAGTTCTCGGCCAAAAAGGGGGCGCTTAAGAGGGTTATCGGCGAGGCCGAGAAAAAGCTCAGGAGGAAGCTACGGAACCTCGAAGGCGATAGAATGAGGGCCCTCTCTGAAGTCGAAAACTACAAGACGGGCGAGCTCCTTACAACGAGCTTCCACCTCCTTAAGAGGGGCATGAAGGAGGCCGAGGTAGTCGATTATACGAAAGACCCGCCCGGGCCGGTGCTCGTAAGGCTCGATGAAAGGCTCGGCCCTGCCGAGAACGTCGAGAGGTATTTCAAGCGGGCAAGAAAGGCGAAGAAGGCGCTTAAGCTCCTTGAAGAGAGGGTCCCTGTCGTCGAGGAAGAGCTTGAGTATGTCGGCTCCCTCCACTATCAATTGGAGGAAGCGGAAACATACGAGGACCTTTCAGAAATCGAGGACGAGCTTCAAAAAGGGGGGTATCTCAAGAGAATGGAAAAGGAGAAGATAAAGGAGGCGGCCAGGGCCGAGCCCGTAAGGAGGTTCAAATCCACGGACGGCTTCGAGATACTCTGCGGAAAAAGCGGGGCCGGGAACGACCTCTTGGTGTCCGAATACGCCTCGAACGAGGACATCTGGTTCCATGCCAGGAACATGCCCGGCTCCCACGCGCTCATAAAGGCCGGCGGCAGGGCCGGGGATATCACCAGGAAGACCATCGAGGAGGCGGCCTCAATAGCCGCCTTTTACAGCAAGGGGAAGAACGCGTCCAGGGTGGATGTCATTTACACCGAGGCCCGGAACGTCAAAAAGCCCAGGGGCGCCAAGCCCGGCATGGTCATGGTAAGGGAGTTTAAAAGCGTGGTCGTGAGGCCCGGGCTCCCAAAAGGCGCTGTCGATGGAGTGAATAGGGGAGAGGACATACCCGGTGGCGGGGGGGCGTCTTGAAGATAAAGCACACCTTCCTCCTTGAGGAGGGCTTCTGGGTTGCGACAGGGGAGTATTTCGACATGCACGGCGCGCCTGCCGCCTTGGAAGGCACGGCCCGGATAACCCACGGGGAGGGGCTCTGGAAGAGCCGGGGGGTCATGAGGCTCGCCTCTTCGGGCGGGGGCGGGGCCCCGATGGAGATAGAGAATAACTACGAGATACGGCCTTTCGAGGGCAGGGACCATACGGGCTGGACATCCATGAACCCGGCGCTCGGGCGGCTTGCGGGCCTTTTCGTCATCGTGGACGATACCATAGTCTCTACCATATCATCCGAGGACGGCCAGTTCTCCGGGATAGAGTGTCTTCAAAAGGTGACGGACTACCATTACCGGACAAGGGGCTTTATCTTCAAGGGCGATGAAAAGGTCTCATCCTGGGCGGCGGACCTTGTCCGGAGGACAGAGGGGATGCACTGAGCCGGAGCGCCATGCCTGAACTCTATAACAGCCTTTCATCCCATCTTAAATCCGTCTTCGGCTGCAGGGTCTTTAAGGTTAGTATCGATACGGGCCTTCCCTGCCCGAACCGGCGCGGAGGGACGCGCGGCGGCTGCTCCTTCTGCGTCGAGTCCACGCTTGTCCCCAAAACATTTGAAGCCGGCATGGGCGTAAGGGAGCAGCTTGTCGCTGGAATTGAGTATGTCGGCAAGCGGTACAAGGCTGAGAAGTTCATCGCATACTTCCAGCAGGGCACGAATACGAACGCGCCAGTTGATTCATTGCGCGCTTATTTCAGGGAAGCCCTTGTCCCGGAGGTGGCGGCCATAGCAGTCGGCACAAGGCCGGACTGCCTCGGCGACGCTACCCTCGGGCTCCTTCATGAGCTGGCTAAAGAGAGGCCGCTTTGGGTGGAGCTGGGCCTTCAATCGGCGAATGACGAAACGCTTTCAGGGATAAACCGGGGGCACACGGCCGGAGACTTCAGGGATGCAGTCCTCCGGGCAACAGAACGGGGCATAAGGGTGTGCGCCCATGTGATAATAGGGCTTCCGGGCGAAGGGCAAGCCGACTACCTGAAGACGATGGACTTCCTTGCCGGCCTCCCTGTCTGGGGGGTGAAGTTCCACCAGCTCCAGGTCGTAAAGGGCTCTAATATGGAAAATGAGTGGAGGAGGGGAGAGATACGGACCCTGTCACTTGATGAGTACGCGGACGCGGTTGCAAAGTGCCTTGAGAGGCTTCCGGAAGAGGTCGTAATTCACAGGCTTTCCGGGGATGTGCCCGGGGAACTCCTCGTCTCCCCGGTCTGGGGCGCAAACAAGTTCATGGTCATGGAAAAGATAACCGGGCTTCTAAGGGAACGGAATACCAGGCAGGGTGCAAAAATCCCGGGCCGCCTTTAAAAATCCCGGAACGGGCGCTCGTTTTTTTGGTATACTGGCCAGAGCGCCTGATTTCTTTTTATGCTGAATCCCATACCGGAGGTCATATAAGATGCCCGACCCGCGCGTTAAAAGACTTGCGTCCATACTCGTTAACCACTCTCTGGGGGTCAAGAAGAACGATACCGTCCTCATAAGCTCCTCGACCGAGCTTGCCAAGCCCCTTGTGCTCGAGGTCTTCAGGGAGGTATTGAAGGCCGGAGGCCACCCCACGACCAGCATAGGTTTCGAGGAGACCTCCTACATATTCTTCGACACGGCCACAAATGAGCAGGTCGCCTTCTTCCCCAAGACCAAACTCTTTGAGGCAAAGAACATCGACTGCTTCGTGAACATCAGGGCCTCGGCCAACAAAAAGGCGCTCTCTAACGTGGACGCCAGGACCGTCGGCGAGAGGAGCAAGGTATTACGGCCCATAAGCGAGGAGATCGTGAACCGCAAGAGATGGATCCTCTGCAACTTCCCCACTAACGGGCTCGCGCAGGAGGCGGACATGAGCCTCGAGGAGTACGAGGACTTCGTCTACAGCGCCACCAACATCGACTGGAACAAGGTAAGACAGAAGGAGATGAAGCTGAAGGCCGCGCTCGACAGGGCCAAAGAGGTGAGGATAGTCGGCAAGGACACGGACTTGAAGATCGGCATAGCGGGGCGCAAATCCATCCCCTGCTACGGCGAGAGGAATATGCCGGACGGCGAGGTCTTCCTCTCGCCCCAGGAGGACTCTGCCGAGGGCTATATCTACTACGAGATGCCAGCCATATACCAGGGGCGCGAGGTCACGGGCATAAGGCTTAGATTCAAGGGCGGAAAAGTAGTCGAGGCGAGCGCGGACAAGAACGAGGATTTCCTCATAGCCATGCTCGACACCGACAAGGGCGCGCGCTTCCTCGGAGAGCTGGGGGTGGGCGTCAACTACGGCATCCAGAAGTTCACGAAGGACATCCTTTTCGACGAGAAGATAGGCGGCACCGTGCACCTCGCGGTCGGCAGGTCATACGAGGAGGCCGGGGGCAAGAACATCTCCGCCATACACTGGGACATGATAAAGGACCTGAGAAAGGGCGGGGCCATCTATCTCGACGGGAAGGCGATACAGAAAAATGGCAAGTTCCTTATATAGTGGCTTTCGCTGCCCCGGAACGGGGCGAGAAGAATCTCGTAACTTGTGTTTTCTAAATACGAGATTCTTCGCTCCGCTCAGAATGACAACATTTGAGAAACAATCAGACCTTTCTTGGAACTTAAAAATCGCTCTTTCTTATCACCTCTATGCGCCTGTCCGGGTTGATGGGTATCTGAACGCGGGGCTCCTCCCCTATGAGGCGGCTCCAGCCTGCCCAGTAATGGTCCTCGAACGGCTCGGAACGGAAGCCCGAGACGAGCGACGATGCAAGGACCGCTGCCAATAGCGCCTTTATGAAATATCCCTTCCATGCCCCCTTCCGGCCCATGAGGGCAATAAGAGACCACGCCATCATGACATAAACGAGGTATGAGTACCTTACGCCGTTATCCGGCGGCACGAGCGTAAGCGGGTTTGATCTGAATTTCACAAGGGTTGCGAGAAGGACGGCTGACATGAAGCCCAGGAAAACCGCAACCTGGAACCGCCTCGCCGTTTCGGACCAAAAGGCGAGGTACGCGATAAAGAAGAGAAGGAACGCGAACGCCGCAGTTAGCATAAATGGGTTCAGGTCGTAAGGGAGCGAGTTCCCCAGGAAGAGGTTCCCGAAGAATTTGCGCCCGATGACCGAGGCGAGAACAAAGAGGTTGTCGGGGGTCCGCTCTTCCTCCGTAACCTGCCCGGTTGCCATGAAAAAAATCTGCACGGACGCTGCCGCAAGCGCCGCAAGCGTTATCCCCGCGTTATATGGCGTCCTCTTTTTATGGAACCTCACGACGAAAAACGGCAGAAGAAATACGACGAAAGGCCCTGTCAAGCCGCAGAATACGACGGCTCCGAAATCGAGTGAGGCCTGAACCCTCACATCGCCGTATTGAGGGCCGGGCTCGTCCTTGAGGAGCGTTATTACGAGAAGAAGCGCAAGCACCCATTGGACATTGGTGATGTTAAGGAAGACCTCCCCGCCGAAATGCGGCACGAGCACGATCGAGAGCGCGAGAAGGGGCTTGTTCCCCGCATCAAACCTTTCCGAGAAGATGCTCAGGACCACAAGGAGCGTAAGAGCGAGGCTCAGGTAGTTGTAAACATACGGCGCGGCATGGTAGGGGAAGAAGGCGTCCGCGAAGAGGGCCGCAAGCCTCGGGACGAGATGCAGGTAGCCTGCATAGGGGTTAAGGAGCGCGCAAGCTCCCTGGTTGTACTGCTCGATAAAGAATACGGTCGCGTCCTCGGCCCAGAACTGCGGATATGTGAGCGCGTCGGTCTTCCTTATGAAGAGTATCAGGGCTGCTGCCGCGAGGACCAACAACGGGATGGTCCTTGAAAAGGGCGCTCTTTTTTGCGAGGGATTCGACACGCGTACTCTTGTCCCGGACAGGTTCCAAAGGCGAGGCCGGTTTCTCGTGGTCTTGTCCCCGGATTATATTATCCGGGTGCATTGAAATCAAATCTTATTCGGCCTGAATTCTCTTGACTCCAAAATGCCTAAGAAGATATTATCTGTGTACCTGTCTTCGGCCATAAGGCCCGGAAATAAAGATGAAAAATGACGACATAGCGGCAAGGTCTTTCAAGGAGAGCATCAGGGCCAAGGAGAAGTTCCTGACCCCTGAGAACGTCTCGGCAGTCGTGCGCTCCGCCGAGTTAATTTCCGAGGCGTTCAAGAAGGGCGGGAAGCTCCTGATAGCCGGGAACGGCGGCTCTGCCGCTGACGCCCAGCATCTGGCAGCCGAGTTCGTGAACAGGTTCGAGGTCGAGAGGCCGCCGCTCCCCGCCATAGCGCTCACTACCGATTCGTCCGCGCTTACGAGCATAGGGAACGACTACTCCTTCGACCAGGTCTTCTCAAAGCAGGTAGCCGCGCTCGGCAGGCCCGAGGACGTATTGATAGCCATAACCACGAGCGGGAACTCCCGGAATATCCTCAAGGCAATCGAGGCCGCCGGGGCCGCGGGCATGAAGGTAATAATACTCACCGGAAAGGGCGGAGGGCTCCTTGCCGGAAAGGGCGACGTATTCATAAACGTGGACGCCCAGAGGACCGCCCGCATACAGGAGGTGCACATCACCTTCTGCCACGCGGTCTGCGAGCTCGTGGACCATATGCTCTTCCAGAAGGTTTAGCAGGCTGCTGAAAAAAAATCGCTTCAAGGCGTCGTCTTCAAAATCGGACAATCCGGCGTACAAGACAAGTACGCCGCAACCTCATTTTTCGACTCCTTGCGTCTGGAGCCTTTTAAGCAGCCTGGTGATTTCGAGTTTTTCAGTAAACTGTTAGGAACCTTACCGAATGAAGTTCAAGCCTATCTCCTCCAGGGGCCTCAAGACCTACTCGATAAAAGACAGGAAGAGCAAGGTGAGCGTGGGGGACTTTGCCGTCCCTTCTCCGAAGGGGTCCTCTTTCGCCGGTTTCCTCGAAAGCCTCCCCGATATACTCGCGGCCAGGGACCTAAAGGAGGTCGCGTCTGCGGTCGTCCATGCGCACAGGAACGGCAGGACGGTCGCCGTGGGCATGGGCGCGCATGTGATCAAGGTGGGGCTTGGCCCGCTTATAATCGACCTCATGGAGCGGGGCGTTATCTCGGCAATCGCCATGAACGGCGCGTGCGTGGTGCACGATTTTGAGACCGCTTTTGCCGGATGCACCTCGGAGGACGTCGACGCGGAGCTCGGGAGCGGCTCCTTCGGCATGGCCGAGGAGACCGGCAGGCTCCTGAACAAAGCCATAAAAAAAGGCGCGAAAAAGGGGCTCGGACGCGCGGTCGGCGAGATGATATGGAAGTCCCGCTTCCCGCATAAGGATAAGAGCATACTCGCGGCAGGGGCGAGGCTCGGCATACCCGTAACCGTGCACGTGGCGCTCGGGACCGACATCCTCCACATTCACCCGCAGATGGACGGCGCGGCAACGGGCGCGGCCTCGACTACCGACTTCAGGATTTTCTCTTCCGTTGTCGCCTCGCTCGAGGGCGGCATATATGTAAACATCGGCTCTGCCGTGATACTCCCCGAGGTCTTTCTTAAGGCGATCACTCTCGTCCGGAACCTGGGGCACGGCATCAAGGGCTTCTCGACGGTCAACATGGACTTCATCCAGCACTACAGGCCCCTTACGAACGTCGTCCGGAGGCCCACAATGGGCGGGGGAAAGGGATACAGGCTCACCGGCCACCACGAGATAATGGTGCCGCTGCTATACGGGGCCATAATGGAAGGGCTTTAGGGACTGGGATGAAAAAGAGGCGTGGTCAGGGAAGGTTCACCGAGGTCACGGACAGGCTCGGTGGAGGGGTTTAACGCCTCCATCGGGTTCGACTTCACCGCCTCCAGGCGACATAAGGGCTCAATCGCGCACGCGAAGGTCATAGCAAAGCCCGGCGGCATCCTCAAGGAACCCGAGGCCAGGCGGATTCTCCGCAGCAGGCAAGGAGGAGGAGGTCGAAAAGGAGATAGCCTCCGGGAAGGCGAGGCTTACCCCCGAGCTTGAGGACATCCACATGGCTGTCGAGGCGCTCCTTACAAGGAAGATAGGGCCTCTCGGCGGAAAGCTCCACACCGGAAGGAGCAGGAACGACCAGGTGGCCCTCGACATAAGGCTCTATCTCAAGGACGAGATATTCGAGATATTGGACCTCGCGCACGGCTTGAAGCGCGCGCTCGTCGAAAGCGCAGAGGCGAACCTGGATACCGTCATGCCGGGCTACACGCACCTTCAGAGGGCGCAGCCCGTGCTCTTCGCGCACCATCTCCTCGCGTATTACGAGATGCTCAAGCGTGATACGGGGAGGCTACTGGACTGCCTTGAGAGGATGGATGAGATGCCGCTCGGCGCGGGCGCGCTCGCCGGAAGCCCCTATGCCCTCGATAGAGAATACGCCGCAAGGCTCACCGATTTCGAGGGTAGCCAGAGCAACTGACCTCGATTCAGTAAGCGACAGGGACTTCGCGATCGAGTTCCTCTCGGCGGCTTCCATTCTGATGATGCACCTTTCGCGCCTCTCGGAGGAGATAATCCTCTGGTCGTCGCAGGAGTTCGGCTTTATAGAGCTCTCCGACGCCTTTTCCACCGGCTCCTCCATAATGCCGCAGAAGAAGAACCCTGACGTAGCCGAGCTTGCGAGGGGGAAAACCGGCAGGGTCTACGGCCATCTCGTCTCGCTCCTCACCACCATGAAGTCGCTCCCGCTCGCCTATAACAAGGACATGCAGGAGGACAAGGAGCCGCTCTTCGACACGATCGACACCGTGAAGACCGTGCTGAAGGTGTACGCGCCGATGCTCAGGACCATGAAGGTGGACCGCGAGAGGATGCTAAGGGCGACGGGTGCGGGCTTCCTTAACGCGACCGACGCAGCCGATTACCTCGTCAGGAAGGGGCTGCCCTTCAGGGAGGCGCACGAGGCCGCAAACGAGGCCGTAGCCTACTGCATAAGAAATGAAAAGTCCCTTGAAGAGCTTGATTCCAATGAATGGAAAGCGCTTTCGCCGCTCTTCAAGGAAGATATAAAAGATGCGGTCTCCATAAGGAGGTCGCTTAACGCAAGGAAAGGTCTACGGCAGCACAGCCCCGGATAGCGTAAAAAAGATGCTCCGGCTGGCTAAAAAGGAACTGGAAAAAAGGGAGGGCCTTTGGTAAGGTATTTCATCGATAGCACAGTTCTCCTGGTCTTTGCTGTGGGGGTCTCCGCCTGCGGCAAAAAGGGCCCGCCATTGCCGCCGCTGGAGACCGCTTCAATGGCAGGTGGGGAATTCTGGAAACTTTCTGTAGAAAGTTTTCCCCAAGCTCTCGCCAGCCTATCCGAGCAACAAATCCCGCATTCGGTCTATATCCTTTGAACCTGGGGAAATCTTTTGGTAGAAATAAGGCAGCCTCTAAAAATTGGAATTTTCACGCAATCAAGGAAGGCCAGGTATAAAAAAGCGGAGCATATGACAATATGTGAGCATTTTTATACCCGGCCTGACACAGAGTCCGTGGAAAAGATCAATTTTTAGAGATTGCCATAAATCTTTTGGAGGGCATTGATGCATTTCTTCGAATACAAGGGCAGGAACTTCTACGCCGAGGGCGTGCCTGTCGGGCGGATAATAAAGGAAGTAGGCACGCCGGTCTACATCTACAGCCAGAAGACCTTGAAGCGCCACTACAAGGCCTATGACGAGGCCTTCGGGAGTGTAGCGCACCTTATCTGCTACTCCATAAAGGCCAATTCCAATATCTCGGTCCTCCGGGCCTTTGCCGAGGAAGGGAGCGGATTCGACATAGTCTCCGGCGGAGAGCTCTTCAGTGTAAGCGAGGCGAACCACGTAAAATCGTCTTCTCCGGCGTGGGCAAGAGGGAGGACGAGATAGAGTACGCGCTTAAAAGCAGCATACTCATGTTCAACGTGGAGTCCTCCCAGGAGCTACGCGCCATAGACGCGATAGCCAGGCGCCTGAGAAAAAGGCCGGGATAGCATAAGGTAAACCAGACGTGGACACAAAGACCCACCATACATATCCACCGGGCTCAAGAAGAACAAGTTCAGTAGCATCGAGACGGGCGAGGCATTCAAAAGGAATACCCTATGAACGCCAAGAGGCGCCTTAGAACTGAACATCAGCATGGGTACCACAGGCTCGCAGATAACGAATCCAGCCGTTCGTAGACGCGCTCCGCAGGCAACAGACCTCCTTAAGAGGCTCGAGGCCGAGAGCGTGGATATAAAGTACCTGAATATAGGCGGCGGTCTCGGCATCACCTATGACAAGGAAGAGCCGCCGCACCCGAGCAGATACGGCGAGGCCGTAATAAAGGGCACAAAGGGCCTCGGCGTCACGTTGATATTCGAGCCCGGAAGGTCGATGGTCGGTAACGCGGGTATACTCGCAACGACCGTCGTCTACACCAAGAAGAATGCCAAGAAGAACTTCGTGATAGTGGACGCGGCCATGAACGACCTCGCAAGGCCCAGCCTCTACGGCTCTTATCACGCGATAAAGGCGGTCAAAAAGAACGGCAAGAGGGAGATGGTCGCAGACGTGGTCGGCCCGATATACCCCGAATCAGGGCAATTTCCTCGCCAGGGAACAGAAATCCACCAGAGTGAACAGCGAAACGACCACCCAACCCTCATGAGCGCGGGCGCGTACGGCTTTTCCATGTCGAGCAACTACAACACCAGGCCCCGCGCCGCCGAAGTGATGGTAAAAGGCAGGGAGTTCTCGGTCATAAGGAAGAGGGAGGGCCTCGAAGACCTCGTGAGGGGAGAGGAAGCGCGCCCCGCAAAGAAAAGGAAAAAGGCAGCCCGGAGAAAGCAAGGATGAAGATAAAATTTTCCAAGATGCACGGCCTCGGGAACGACTTCATGGTCGTAGACGCCCGGTCAAGGGAGATACCGGGGATAGCGGGGAAGCTCAAGAAGCTCTCGGACCGGAGGTTCGGGGTCGGCTTCGACCAGGCTCTTATATTGAAGGCCTCGAAAAAGGCGGACTTCAGGATGGACATCTACAACAGCGACGGCGGCAGGGTCGAGATGTGCGGCAACGGCATACGCTGCCTCGCCGAGTACATCTGGTCGAACGGGCTTTCGAGAAAGCGCCGGCTGGACATAGAAACGCTTGCGGGTATAATAAGACCCGAAAGGAAAGGGAAGCTCGTAAGGGTGGACATGGGCGAGCCGGTCCTGGAAGGGAGCCTCGTCCCGACGCTCGCGGAGGGCCGGATAATAGACAGGAGGCTTGCCGCGGGCGACAGGTCCTTCGAGATAACCTGCGTTTCGATGGGCAACCCGCACTGCGTGATATATGTGGACGATGTGGACGGGTTTCCGGTCGCGAAGTACGGCGCGCTCCTGGAGGTCAACAGGTTCTTCCCCAGGAAGACCAACGTGGAGTTCATCGAGGTCATGGGGAGGAAGAGGATAAAGATGAGGGTCTGGGAGCGGGGCGCCGGAGAGACGCTTGCCTGCGGAACAGGGGCGTCTGCGGCGGCGGTCGCGTCCATTCTGAAGGGCCTTACGGACAACAAGGTCGCGGTCCTTTTGAAGGGCGGCAGGCTCGATATCGAATGGTCGAAAAAGGACAACCACGTATACATGACCGGACCGGCTGAAGAGGTCTTCAGGGGAGAGATAGAGGTTTGAGAGGGAAAACCGGCAAGGAGGAAGAAATGTTCACAGGCTCGATAACCGCCCTGGTCACGCCATTCAGGGACGGGAGGGTCGACGAGGAGGCCCTGAGGAGGCTCGTCGAGTTCCAGATAGCGAACGGCTCGGACGGGCTCGTGCCGTGCGGCACTACCGGCGAGTCCGCGACCCTTTCCTACGAGGAGCATGACAGGGTAATAGAGCTCACGATAGAGGCGGCAGCCGGCAGGGTCCCCGTGATAGCCGGGACAGGCTCCAACTCCACGGCAGAGACGATAGCCCTCACAAAGCACGCCGAGAGCGCGGGCGCAAAAGGCCGCCTCCTCAACGCGCCCTACTACAACAAGCCGACCCAGGGCCTTTACGAGCATTACAGGAAGGTGGCCGAGGAGGTCTCCATCCCCGTAATATTATACAACGTGCCCGGACGGACGAGCGTCAACATGCTCCCGGAGACGACCGCGAGGCTTTCGGAGCTTAAGAATATCGTCGGTATAAAAGAGGCGACCGGCGACCTCAAAGCAAGTGAGCGACACAATCAGTTCTCGAAGGAGGGCTTTTATCGTCCTCTCGAGCGACGGCTTACGACCTGCCGCTCCCTCGCGATAGCGGGCGCGTAATATCCGTCACCTCGAACGTAGTACAGCATGGTATCTGATATGATAAGGGCGTTCAGGCAGGGCGACCTTGCGCGGGCCAGGGACCTCCATTACAGGCTCGAGCCCCTTAACAGGGCCATGTTCATCGAGACGAACCCTGTCCCGGTGAAGACGGCCCTTTCCATGATGGGCATGATAGGCCCGGAGATGAGGCTTCCGCTCGTGGGCATGAAGGATGAGAACAGGGAGAGGCTCGCCTCCGTCCTGGACGGCTTCGGGCTCCTGGCGAAAGGAGCCCGGAGATGATCAGGATAGCGGTCACAGGCGCTGCCGGTAGGATGGGCCGGGCCGCCAATGGAAGCGCGATGATTAACCCGACCTCCTTTGCGGGGCCCTTGAAGGAGGACTCTCCGTACATTGGTGAACGCCGGCGAGATGGCAGGGATAGGAAAATCGGGGATACGGATTGCCGACAGCCCGGAAAAGGCGTTCAGGAAGGCGGACGCCATAATAGACTTCAGCACCCCCGAATCGTCCGCCCAGAGGTGCTGGAGCTTGCCGTAAGGTCCGGGAAGGCGCTCGTAATAGGCGCACCGGGTTCTCCTTCCACCAGCGGGACGAGATAAAGGAGCTCTCCGAGGGCGGAAGGGTCGTGATGGCCCCTAACATGTCCGTGGGCGTAAACCTCCTCCTCCGGCTCGTACAGGAGGCGGCAACGGTCGTGGGCAGGGAATACGACATCGAGATCATCGAGGCGCACCACAGGCACAAGAAGGACGCCCCGTCAGGGACCGCGCTCAGGATAGCCGAGGTGGCCGCGAGCGCGGTAGGCCGTGACCTCGACAGCGTCGCGGTCTACGAAAGGAAAGGGATAATCGGCGAGAGGAAGCCAGAGGAGATAGGCATACAGACCCGCCAGGGCCGGCGGCGACATAGTGGGCGACCACACCATAATATTCGCGGGGCCCGGCGAGAGGATAGAGATAACCCACAAGGCCTCTTCAAGGGACACTTTCGCGGCAGGGGCCGTGAGGGCCGCGGTCTGGGTGATGGACAAGCCAAACGGGCTTTACGACATGCAGGACGTGCTGGGGCTTAAGCGCCTCTAAGCGGTTCTTTTGAGATAGGGTTTTCGAGAGCCCCCCGATAGTTTTTTAAACCGGACTTCCAGGCGGGTCCGGTCATCCGGCCCACCAAAGGAGAGAAGATGAAAAGGATGAAGGTACTGGCACTCGTTTCAGCACTGGCAATAGCCGTCTCGTACGCCCCCGGGGCCTGGGCCTTTGAGTCGAAAGGAGGAAACTGCGCTGAGTGCCATACCCTCTCCAACGAGGATGCCTCGAAGCTCCTTAAGACCGACAAGTTCAAGGCCCAGGTCAAGGAGGTCCGCTTAAGCCCCGTGAAGGGACTCTGGGAGGTGGAGCTTGTCCAGGGCGAAAAGGTCATAATCGTCCACGTGGATTTCGCGAAAAAGACCCTCATAGAGGGGAAATTCACGGAGCTTTCCGAGCTCGGCGAGCCGAAGCCGCTCCGGAAGGTGGACGTAAAAGGTATTCCCCTGGAGAACGCCATAATATTAGGCGACCCCAAGGCCGAGAAGAAGGTCATCGTCTTTGACGACCCGGATTGCCCGTACTGCGCCAGGCTGCACGAGGAGCTCAAAAAGATAAACGCCGAGAGGAAGGACATCGCTTTCTATATAAAGATGTACCCCCTCGCGATACATCCCAACGCCTACGAGAAGAGCAAGGCCATCGCCTGCAAGAAGTCGGTCAAGCTCCTCGAGGACGCCTTTGCCGGGAAGAAGCTCCCGAAGCCAGTTACAGCAGGGCCAGGAAGTATGGACAATAACATCCGGCTCGCCGAGGGCTCGGCATAAACGGCACCCCGGCCCTCGTCACGCCCGACGGCAGGCTCTTCCCGGGATACGCGCCCGCGGATGTGCTCCTCGGGGTCATAGACAACCGGAAGGACTGAAATCCCGGAAATTAGGGCTCAAGCCGGGCCTTCTTCAGGCCGAAGAGAGGAATAATTCGTTTCGCCAGATTTACCTTGACTTTTGTCGGTATAAGACGATAAGAAACAGGCAGGTCCGGTGCGTATCGCGCACGGGGGCGGAGCGAATGGAGCCGGCGGGGGGAGTTGAACCCTCGACCTACTGATTACGAATCAGTTGCTCTACCACTGAGCTACGCCGGCGATTTCAAAAAATAAATGTTAAGGTAAAAGGCCTGTTTTGTCAAGTTTTCGAGCAAAGGCCCTGGCCGCGGCTATTTCCGGTCCTGAAAGGCGTATGGGCGCAGACACTATGACAGTAGGAGGACGAACAGCAACAAGGTCCTCATCATCGACGACAACCTTACCAATAAGGCCGCAATCAAAGACGTCCTCGCGGAGAACAGTTTCGAGACCAGGAGCCGCCGCCGACGGCAAGGGAGGGGCTCGGTACTCCATGAATGGTCCCGAACGTCGCCACTCCTCGACCTGGTCATACCCGGCATGGACGGCGCGAGCGTCTGCCACGGTCAGGCATGGTATCTCCCCAGGCCCTCCATAATAATAACTTCCGTTAAGGACGACAAGGAATCCATCGTAAACGCTTACGAGCGGGGCCGACGACTTCATAGTGAAGCCCCTGAACGGGGCCGAGCTCGTGGCCAGGGTAAAGGCCCAGAATAGGATATGCGAGTTCTACCGGGAGCTCGAGGAGGACAAGAAGAACCTCGAGACCCTGCTTGGCATCACGACCGCGATGGCGGCCACCTCGACCTCGGAGATACACTGAGCACGATAGTCGACAAAGGTTGCCGCGACGACCAACGCCGTCAGGTGCTCCATAGTACTGATATCGACGCACGAGAACGAGGGCTACGTGCTCGCCTCCAAAGGGGCCCGCAGGTAAAGGAACTCGAGATACGACCTATCCAAGTATCCCGAGATAAAGCAGGTCATGTCGAACAGAATGCCGCTCGCCCTCGAGGACGTGCTCAAGAACCCCATAATGTCACAGGTCCGCGACAATATAAAGGACCTCGTTGGCATGAGCATCCTCATCCTCCCCATAGTATTCAACGACGAGGTACTCGGCACCCTGTTCCTCAGGACCCAGGAAGAAAAGAACGGGTTCACAAAGGAGATAGACTTCTGCAGGATGGTGGCCAACGCCTCCTTCCGCGCTCAGGAACGCGCGCCTTTTCGAAGGTGGTGAGGAAAGGGACATTCCTGAGGAGATGGCCGTAAAGGGGCCAGCTCACGAACCTCTACAACCACAACTTCTCTATTCGAGGCTCGAAGAGGGTTCGAGAGAGGGCATTGAGGTATGAAACGCCGCTTTCCCTCGCATAATGATAGACATGAACAATTTCAAGAACATAAACGACACCTACGGCCACAGGGTGGGCGACATGGTCCTGAAGGAAATATCCACCCTCATCAAAAAGGGCGTGAGAAAGACGGACATCGTCGCACGCTACGGAGGGGAGGAGTTCTCGGTCATACTCCCGCACACGCTTTTGAAGGGCGCGATCGACGAGGCCGAGAGGCTCCGCGAGATGATAGAGGCGCACGCGTACGCCGGCCTCGTGAACAGAGATAACCGTAAGCATCGGGTGGCCTCCCTGTCAAGAAGGGCCATGAACTCCGGCGACCTCGTGAACCACACCCTTGGACGACGCGCTCTACAAAGGCAAATGGAGCGGAAAGAACTGCGTGAAGAAGGTGGCTGAGGTGTAAAGGCAATCTCCAAAAATGGTCTTAAATTTTTGGAGATTGCCATAAATTTGTATTCGGGAAGGAAAAGGCGGGCTTTAGGCCCCTTAACCTCATCATGAACTCTCTTCTGCTTGCAGGCTGCTGAAAAAGTCCATCTGCGTAGAAGGCTACGTCGCTTGACCTCCATACTGAAAAATACGCTCATTCACAATTTTCACCTCCCCGCATATCAGACTTTTTAGGCATCTTAATACCAAGGTTTTGAGTTTTCAGCAAGCTGTTAAAGGTCTTTTGCGCGCTGCCGCGCGCGGCATAAGGCTCGCTCCCTTTCCGCCTCATCCTCCGGGCTCGGCCCTTATGTCGCTCGGCCCCTTGGGCCGAGCTCCTGCTTCCCCGCCTCGCCCGCCCTTCCCCCATCCCTATGTTCGCTCCGCCCTATGCCCTGGGTTGTCTTAAATGCAAAAACAAAGCACTGTAGATCCTTTTTGTCTTTAATAAACCCTGGAGGGTAAGGCGAGCGCAGTATAAGAGAGGAAGAATGTGAACAGGCCGGGAAAGTTAGAACGAGGCCCTTCCCGTTCGTTTCACTCAGGGCTTCGGCTCACTCGCTCAGGGTAGATTCCGCGATTTTAGGAGCCGTGCACGTGGTGGGGGAGGCAGCAAGCAAGCGAGCGAGCATTACCCTCAAACAAGCGCGAAAGCGCGTAGAAGGCCATTTTGAAAAGAGCGGGCGTGTTCTATGCTGCCTACTTCTGTATCTTTATCGCGCAGAGGCTCCCGCACATGGTGCAGACGCTCTCGTCCTCGGGCGGGCTCGTCTCCCGTATGGTCCGGGCCCTCTTAGGGTCTATCGAGAGCCTTATCTGCTCTTCCCAGTCGAGTGCCTTCCTGGCCCTGGCGAGCCTTATGTCGGCCTCCATCGCGCCCTTTGCCTTCTTCGATATGTCCCCCGCGTGCGCGGCTATGCGCGAGGCCATGACCCCTTCGCGGACGTCGTCGACCGTCGGCAGCCTCAGGTGCTCGCTCGGGGTAACATAACAGAGGAAGTCGGCCCCGGCCGCGGCGGCTATGGCGCCGCCGATAGCGGAGGTTATGTGGTCGTATCCCGGCGCTATGTCGGTTACGAGCGGGCCCAGCACGTAGAACGGAGCGCCGTTGCAGAGCCGCTTCTGTATGGTTATGTTCGCCTCTATCTGGTCGAGCGGCACGTGCCCAGGGCCCTCAATCATGACCTGCACGCCTTCGTCAAAGGCCTTTTTGGCAAGCTCGCCGAGTGTTATGAGCTCATGCACCTGGCCCCTGTCCGTAGCGTCGGCAAGGCAGCCGGGCCTCAAGCCGTCGCCGAGGCTCAAGACCATGTCGTATTTTTTTGCGATCTTCAAGAGCCTGTCGTAGCCGTCGTAGAGCGGGTTCTCTTTCTTGTTGAACTTCATCCACTCGGCCGTGAGGGCGCCTCCTCTGCTCACTATCCCCATTATGCGCCCTTCCTTCCTTACCCTCTCAACCGAGCCGCGCGTAACGCCGCAGTGGACGGTCACGAAGTCCACCCCGTCCTCGGCGTGCGCCTCTATCGAGTCGAACATCTCATCCGGCTCGAGCTCTACGAAAGACTTCCCCTTTTTCCGGGCGTCGTAGGCGGCCTGGTAGATGGGCACGGTGCCTATAGGCGCCGTCGATTCGGCCATCACTGCCTTTCTTATGGCGGAGACGTCCCCGCCGGTCGAGAGGTCCATCACGGCATCGGCCCCGGCCTCGATAGCGGCCCTGAGCTTGGCAAGCTCCTCCTCTATATCGGCCCTGTCCTGCGAAGAGCCTATGTTGGCGTTGACCTTGGTCTTCAAACCCCGTCCGACTGCAAGGCCCTGTATGGAGCGGTGCAGCCTGTTTTTCGTGATTACTATGGTCCCGTCCTCAATGCCTTTTCTTATGAAGTCCGGGTCTACGCCTTCGGAGGATGCCGCGCTACGCATCTCTTCGGTTACAACGCCCTTGCGGGCGGCCTCAAGCTGTGTCATTTCCGCTCCTTTTTAGGCAACCTCTAATTTTTAGGAGGTTGCCTTTATTCTGTCTGTCTGCAGGCAAGGGCTTTGTCTATAAGCTCCCGTGCAGCCAGCTCCGTATCAGGGCTGCCCATTATGGCCGATATGACGGCGATGCGCGCGCCCGTTTTAACGGCCTCGCCCAGGTTCCCTTTTTGTATGCCGCCGAGCGCGTATACGGGTATGGAGAGCGCGGCGGCCGCTTCTTTCAGAACCCCGGTCCCGAGGGGCTTCCCGTACTCCGCCTTCGAGGGGGTGTGAAAGACCGGCCCGAAGGTCACGAAATCAGCGCCCCTGGCCTCTGCCTCCCTCGCCTCTTCAAGGGAGTGGGTGGAAACGCCTATGAGTTTGCCAGGTCCGAGGAGCTCCCTTGCCCGTGAGGCCGCGTAGCTCTTTGAAGTAAGATGCACCCCGTCGGCGCCTGAGAGCGCGGCTATGTCCGCACGGTCGTTGATGAGAAGCTTGGCATTGTATTCCGAAGCCAGTCCCCGGACCTCCCTTGCAAGGCGAAGGAGCTCCATGGCCGGAAGGTCTTTTTCCCTGAGCTGCAGAAGCCGTATCCCGCCCGAGAGCGCCGCCTTCAAGGCGCCGAGGAAAGCGCCCGTCAAGACGGCCTTCCTGTCCGTTATCAAATAGACTGAGGCAAGCTCGTTCATTCCCATGCAAGACAGGCTCTTTTACTTTCTCTTTCTGTCCTGGGCCTCCCAGAGCCTCTTGTAGAATATTATGATTATCCCGGCCAGGGCCGCGGTCACGCTTACGGCCTGGGCCGCGCGGAGCGAGTCCAGCATCAGGCTGTCGGCCCTGAAGTGCTCGACGAAAAACCTCCCCATCGAATAAAGGACGATATAGGATGCGAATATGAAGCCGTCCTTATGCCCCTTCTTCCGGAGATAGAGCCACAGGAACGAGAATATCCCCAGGTTTATGAATAGCTCATAGAGCATGACCGGGTGGAGCGGAATGCCCGGGAACTCCGAGCCCGCGGGAGATCCCGGCGGGAAGACCAGCCCCCAGGGGAGGTCCGTGGGCCTGCCATGAGCGTCCCCGTTCATGAAGTTGCCGAACCTGCCGAAGGCCTGCCCGAGTATTATGGCCGGGGCGACCGCGTCTGCCATGCGCCAGAAAGGGACGCTCTTTTTCCTGAGATAAAGCCATGCCGCGCCAAGGCCGCCAAGCAAGCCCCCGTGTATCGCGAGCCCGCCGTGCCATACGGCTGGTATCTCCAGGGGGTTTCCGCCGTAGTAGCCCCAGTTGAATGCGACATAATAGAGCCGCGCCCCGAAGATCCCGCCAGCGACGGTCCAGATTATGAAGTTCATGATGTCGTCGCGACTTAAGCCCAGGCCCTTTCGTTCCGCCTCCTTTATTATGAGGCGGCTCCCGACCAGAATCGCGATGACGTACATGAGCCCGTAGAACCGTATCTCCACGGGGCCGAACTCAAAGAGTACCGGATGCATTTGTTCCGCCTATTCTATAACGCCGGAGAGCGGGCTCGACGCCGTGGCATAGAGCTTCCTGGCTATCCTGCCGGAGCGGTACGCGAGCCTTCCTGCCTCGCACGCCAGGTTCATGGCCCTTGCCATCGACACGGGGTCCTTTGCCCCGGCTATGCCGGTATTCATCAAGAGGCCGTCGCAGCCGAGCTCCATCGCAATCGCAGCGTCGGAGGCCGTGCCCACGCCAGCGTCCACTATGACGGGGACCTTGACGGTCTCGAGTATGATCCTGATGTTGTAGGGGTTCCTTATGCCTAAACCGGAGCCTATGGGCGCGGCAAGCGGCATGACCGCCGCGCACCCGATGTCCTCGAGCTTCCTTGCCATGATGGGGTCGTCGTTCGTGTAGGGAAGGACCGTAAAGCCATCCTTTACGAGCACCCGCGCCGCCTCAAGAAGCGCCTCGTTATCGGGGAAAAGTGTCTTTTCATCCCCTATGACCGCGAGCTTCACGAGGTCGGTCTCAAGGGCCTCCCTCGCAAGGCGCGCCGTCCTTACGGCCTCGTCAGCCGTGTAGCAGGCGGCGGTATTGGGAAGGAGCGTATATTTCGGGTCTATGTGGTCGAGGAGAGAATCGCTCCCGCGGTCGAGGTTCACGCGCCGCACGGCTACTGTTACGACCTCCGCGCCCGAGGCTTCGAGCGCCTTTACCATGACCTCGTTGGAAGGGTATTTGCCCGTGCCGACCATCAGGCGGGACTTGAATTCGTAGTTGCCTATTTTCAATACGTCCATGCCATGCTCCTTATTCTAAATCGTTTCCGGGAATTCCGGCCAGGCTTTCTGGTTCTCTCTTTCCTAAAGA
This sequence comes from Deltaproteobacteria bacterium, assembly GCA_015075075.1. Taxonomy (GTDB): domain Bacteria; phylum Desulfobacterota; class GWC2-55-46; order GWC2-55-46; family GWC2-55-46; genus UBA5799. The sequence continues at coordinate 19,948 of JABTVA010000017.1, forward strand.
GGGTAGATTTATATTGTAGGGTGCGCTATGCGCACCATTATAAATCCCCTTTATCCCCCTTTAGAAAAGGGGGACATTCGGTCGGGCTTTCAGCCCGCAAAAAACTTGAATATATGCAGCGTTCAATGGGAGCAGTGGTCGTGTTATTCCGTTTGCTACCCGCCGCCCACCATCCTCACTATCTCCACAGCGTCGCCGTCCTTGAGGATGGTTGCGCCCAGGAGCCTCTTCGGAACTATCTCGCGGTTCAGGTCTATCGCGATGCCCTGCCTCTTTACGGCGAGGAGGTCGAGGAGGTCGTCAAGCGTAACCCCCTCGCATACCTCCCTTTTCTCCCCGTTCACCTTTATCTGCATCAGAAATACTGGTCCCTCTTCCCCTTTTCAAGGGCTTCCATCTTCTCTGCGAGCGCCTTTTTAATGCCCTGGTCCTTTACCCCTGCAAGCCCCTGGTCAATGGCCCGTTCGACGGATTCCCTCGTGCCGTTACCGCAAAAGTCCAGAAGGTACTCCTTCAGGGTCAGGACGGCGTTTGCCTGGCAGAACTTCTCCATCTCGCCCGCGACGGTCCTGCCGGTAAAGTCCACTCCGGTCCTCCCGGCCCTGTAGCAGGCGGTGCACAGGCTCGGGATGAGCCCCTCGTCAACTACCGACTTCATCACCTCTGCAAGGCCCCTGTGGTCGGTGGTCGAGAACTGCTCGAGGCTCGCCTCCGTGCCGGCGTAGCCGCCTGGGCTGGTCCTGGAGGCCGCGCTGAGTTGCGTTGCGCCGGCGTGTATGAGCTCTGCCCTTAAACCAGCAGGCTCCCTCGTTGAGGCTACTATCCCGGCTGAGGGGACGCTCAGGCGGAAGACAGCCACGATCCTTTTAAGCTCCTGGTCCGTGACCCTCATCGGCACATCTTTCAAGCCGTCCTCCGCTGGCCGCAGCCTCGGTATGGATATCGTATGCGCGTGCGCTCCGAATTTTTTATAGAGGTGGAGGGAATGGGAGACAGTAGAGAGCGCGTCGAACCTGTAGTCATAAAGGCCGAGGAGCGGGCCTATGCCCACGTCGCCGAAGCCCGCTTCCATTGCCCTGTCCATGACCCCGAGCCTGAAGGAGTAGTCCTTTTTCCTCCCGAAGGGGTGCATATCCTCATAGGTGGGCCGGTGGTAAGTCTCCTGGAAGGATTGGTAGACCCCGGCCCCCGAGGCCTTGAGCTCTTTGAGCGAGTCCGTATCCATGGGCGGGGCGTTCACGTGCACTATGCGGATGCCCGTCCTCTCGTATATGGCCCTTACGCACGAGACGATGTAGTCGATGCCCCACCTCGGGTCCTCGCCAGTCACAAGGAGGATTCGCTTAAAGCCCATCGCTTCAAGCGCCGTTGCCTCCGTGACGGCCTCGTCCACTGAAAGGGCCTTTCGCGCTATTTCGTTTCCGCCGCTCCTGAACCCGCAGTATTTGCAGCCGTTCGTGCAATAATTCGAAAGGTAAAGGGGCGCGAATAGGACGATGCGCTTCCCGAAAACCCGCTCCTTTACCTCTGCCGCGGTTCTTATAAGGAGCCCGGCCAGATCCGGCTCCCTTACGGCAAGGAGTATGGCAGCCTCTTCGAGTGAAAGCCCTTTTGCCATTGAAGCGGCCTTGAGCGCGCGGAGGGCATCGGCCTCCTTCGGTTCAGGCATGGACGCCAGGCGCTCGATATTTTCATGGTCGATGAACATCAAAAAAAGCCGGTTTCGTCCTCAATAAGGCGGTCCGGTCAATGCAGGGGGAGTCAGGCGGGTAATAAAAAGCCGCCAGTGGCGGCTTTAGGCAAGAATGCCTTTGATATTTGTATCAGCCGCTTCCCTACGCTGGCATTAACCAGATCAGGTCGTTAGGGTCTTCCCTTCCGGGAACTCTCAGCCCTTGCGGACTCCCCTAGCGTGATTTTTCCCCTTGTAAGGGGGTTTCAATAAGGATAGCAGTCCCGTACCTTCAAGTCAAATCGAAAAGAAGCGGGGCGCTTTAGCTGGCTGCTGAAAAAGCCCAATCTGCTGCGTCGTCTTCAAAATTGGACATTCCGGCGTACAAGGAGAGTACGCCTCATTCCTCACTTTTCGACTCCTTGCATCTTGAGCTTCTTGAGCAGCCTGAATGGGTGATTTTGAGTTTTAAAGCAAACTGTTAGGGGTTGCCCTCAATCTGTTATCAGGCTGTTCGGAAGGAAATCGGTTCGGAAGAGCGCGGAGATTACATGAGCTTGCTGACGGAGATGATGCCCTCGGCTATCTCCCTCATCTTCTTGTTCTCTTTCTGGGAGTGGGACTGGAGTAGCTTGAAGGCCTCTTCCTCTGAGATGTTGCACCTTTTCATGAGGATGCCCTTGGCGCGCTCGACGAGCTTTCTGGTCTCGATAGCGTCCTTGAGGTCGTCGACCTCCACCTTGAGGCTCTTGAATTCCCTGTATCTTGCCATCGCGAGCTTTATGGCGGGTTCGAGCTGCTTTTTTGTGACCGGTTTTACGAGGTAGGCGAATACGCCGGATTCGATGGCCTTGGTGGCCATCTCGTCGGAGGAAAGGCCGGTTATGAGGATTATGGGCACAGGCCCCTTTGATGTTATGGCCTTTGCCGCGTCTATGCCGTCCATCTGCGGCATCTTGACGTCGAGGATTATGAGGATCGGGTCCAGCTCGGCGGCCATCTCTACCGCGGCCTGGCCGTTTGAGACCGCCTCGACCTGGTAGCCTAAAAGCTCAAGCTGGTTCTTTAGAAAAAGCCTGGTCTTTGGGTTGTCCTCTGCTATGAGGACCTTTTTTTCCTGCAGAGCTGCCGTAGCCTTCATGACTTTTTATAGCCCTCGCGACTATTTGCGTTACAATAACCTATAACACTGCTTTCAGTCAATATTTTTTTTAGTTCCAATAGTTTATGCCCTTACGCGCCGCGCTCTTCCTGTCTCGAAAGGCGCGCATTCACTATACCTGAAATAAGGCGGAATACAACCCGGTCCACGGCCAGGACGAAAATTACGAAAAAGCCGAGCGAGGCGAGATAGAGCCGGTGTTCGACCAGGGCGTCCTTGATCGGCACGAAGCTCGACGTCGGCGAGAGTATGATGAAAAACCAGAATATGGAAAAACCAGCCACCCTTGCCCTGGAATCCCGGCCTTCTCGCCTCCGAAAAAGAAGAATCAGGCCCAATCCCGCTATGGCCAGCAATATGAAAAGGGACACAACCGGCGGAAGGACGGGTATGTTGAGGACAGTTCCCGGCGGGACCGGCGGCGCCTTAAGGAACTCCCTTGCCCAGGGGAAGTCATAGTCGATATTCTGGTTCACTGGGACCGCAAGCAGGGCGACATAGTATACTATGGCATTGAACTGCGTATAGAGGTACTCCTTCGGGCTCACCCCGGAGATGCCGAACCCCGCAGAATCGCCGTATTTGCTCTTTTTCCCCGGCTCCTCCGCCCTGTCCTTCGGAAGGGGCGCGCCCGCGTCCTCCGCGCTCGCCTCCGGGACCGCCAGGAATGCCGGGGCGCTAACGGTTTTGAGTACACGCAGGGGCAGGGCGGCTGCGTGCCTTTCCGAGGCCTCGATACCGCTCTCCTGGCCCGGACGGCTTAAGCCGCCGAGCGGCGCTATGGTCGTAACCGTAAAATAGGCGAAGAGGGCGGCAAGGAGGCAGTATACCGGCCACCTCGAGAAGAGATTCACGGCACCCTTTGCCATGAAGCAGAGGTCATACAGGAGGATGACGGCAGGCAGGGTATAGGCGACCTCCGCGGAGACGAAGGCAAGGAAATAGGAGACGGCCACACCCGCGTACATGAGCGCCTTTTTCACGGGGGCGGAAGAGGAGGCCCCCCGGACGAAAAGGAGGAGCGAAAGGAGATAGAACCCGGCAGACAGGGACTCCATCCGCTGCACTATGTATGTGACCGCCTGGGTCTGTACAGGGTGCACGGCGAACAGGAGGGCCGAGAACGCGGCGAACCTCCTGGAGTCCGGCTCGTCCACTTTGGCCAGCCTGAAGGTGGCAAGGAGGAGGAAGTAGGCCAAAAACGAGTTAAGGACGTGCACGGAAAGGTTTACGGCGTGGTAGCCCCATACCTCAAACCCGCCTGCCGCGTAATTCAGGGCAAAGGTGTACTGGGTAAGGCCCCTGGTGTTCTCGACTATAAGCCAGAAATTTCCGAGGTCGCGGAGCAGCAGGTTCTCAAGCGTCTGCGAGTCGTCGAACTGGATCGGCGCGCGGAACGAGTTGGAATAGGCGGCAATCGTGAGGAGGGCCATGAAGAGGAGGAAGGCCGGGGTGAACCAGCGGTGCGAAAAGAGCCTAATCATCAGGGAGCCCCGGCCCCTTGCCTTTGCCCGAGAGGTCTATGCCGGATTCCTTGAGCGCGTTCTTGATGAGCGTAAGCTCCTGGCTCAAGACCTTGTTCTTCTCGTGGAATATCGAGATTACGACCGAGAAGTGGAGGTTAATTAGGAGCACGAATAGAAAGGCCACGAGGAAGAGTAGCGAAGGGGGATATGCTACACCGATTTTTTCGGCAAAGGTGTCAAGGAGCTCTTTTTTAAGGGAGAGGGCCAGTATTATTATAGCCGCGGCAAGCCACAGCACGGAGTATTTCTCCTTGAGAAGCCCCCGCCTGATGAAATCTATCACTATGCCGAAGAGCAGCACCGACCCGAGTATCGCGACTACCTGGACAAGGTACATGGTCATCTCCTCCCGGGCCTAAGCCCTCTTCATGAGGTCCACCAGTATGGCCAGGAGGACCTTGGCCATGTAATAGACGGACTTCATGGGGGTAATAGAGGAGCGCCCGCCGGCCCTCTTTGCCATTTCCACCGGGACCTCCATTATACGGAAGCCTTTTTTATGGAGGAGCACCAGCGCCTCCACTTCCGGGTAATCGTCGGGATATTTGGAGCTGAAGAACTCGATACAGCTCCTGCCGGCCGCCCTGAACCCGGAGGTGGTATCGGTCATGCGCTCCCTTATTATGGCAGAAACGAGCCTGGAGAAAAAGACCATGCCGGCGCTCCGGGCAATCGACGGCCTGTATTCGCCCATGCCCAGGAACCTCGAGCCCACGACCATTTCCGCCCTTCCCTCTGCCACAGGCCTCACAAGGTCGATTATCTGGTCGGCCGGGTGCTGGCCGTCGCCGTCTACCTGCACCGCGATATCGTACCCGCGCCTGAGCGCGTACTTGTACCCGGTCTGCATGGTGGCGCCGATGCCAAGGTTGTATATGTGATTGAGGACAATAACGCCGAGCCCGTCCGCGATCGCGCCCGTGCGGTCGGTGGAGCCGTCGTTCACGACCACTATGTCGGCCCCTGGGGCGTGCTTCCGGACAAGGGAGATTACGCCGCCGATGGAAGCCTCCTCGTTAAAGGCCGGGATTATTATGAGTATTCTCTTGTCGGGCACCATTGGCGCGGGCAGGGTCCGTTGACGGAGGCTCTCTGTCATGACGGGGTATGGATTCCTCGCAGTGGTTCTTTTAGCAGGCTGCTGAAAAAGTCCATCTGCTTCGTTGTCATCGTCGCTGGACACTCCGGCGTACACGAAAAGTACGCCTCATTCCCAGTTCCCCTGTTTCAATGGGGCCTCGCATCCGGAGCTTTTTGAGCAGCCTATAAATTTCGTGTTTTTCCGCAGCCTGTTAGAAAGAAGGGGATAGGGCCTGTCTCCGATTTCTGACTACTTTCCAGCTGAATCGTTCCTCTTAATCGGCGCTCGCAAACTGTTCTCGCCCCGCCGCCTAAAACCGAATCTGGTGCCGAAGGGGGGCTCTCGTTGGGCTCCGCTCCGGCCTCCCGGCCGTTCGCTCTGCCCCGCGTTTGTTGCTTACGGCCTTCCCGAAAGGCCTCATCCTCGCGCTGCTCGGCGCTCGCAAACTGTTCTCGTCCAGCCGCCTAAAACCGAATCTGCGCCGAAGGGGACTCGAACCCCCACAGGCTTTCACCCACAAGAACCTGAATCTTGCGCGTCTGCCAATTCCGCCACTTCGGCATCATCATCGGCGCTGCCCGGCCTTGGCCGGAGCGCCAATTAAGCCTTGAAATGAAGCCCTGTTTCAGGCTATCATCTGGCTTTAAAAGACGGGCAATGCCCGAACATAGTCTCGACAATTCAAAATCTGCACAGCGGAAAACTTTAGTCAAGGGAGTTTTTGATGAAGTTCTTATAGATACGGCCAATTTGAGGAAATACGGACCGCTGACGAGTGGGGCCTCATGAGACGGGTGACTACAACCCATCGCTTGTCGCAAAGGAAAAATGCGACTCAGGAACGGATACGGAGATATGCTCGATAATCGACGGCCCGGTACGCGGAGGCCGTATCCCTGACGCCGCCGGGATGATATCCGAGGCAAGGGAGCTTTCAAGGATACACAAAAACGTGGTCGTCAAGGTGCCCATGACCCTCGAAGGGCTGAAGGCCGTGAAGGCCGTAAGCAAGGAAGGCATCAAGACCAACGTCACGCTCGTATTTTCGCCTGTGCAGGCCCTTATGGCCGCAAAGGCCGGGGCGACGTACGTGAGCCCGTTCATAGGAAGGCTCGACGACATATCGCACGTGGGCATGGACCTCATAGCCCAGATACTCGAAATATACTCGAACTACGGGTTCACCACAGAGGTCATAGCCGCGAGCATCAGGCACCCTGTGCACGTACTCGATAGCGCGGTCATGGGCGCCCACGTGGCTACCATCCCGTTCAAGGTGCTTGAGCAACTCTCAAGGCACCCGCTCACCGACTCAGGCATTGAGAGATTCCTGAAAGACCGGGAGAAGGTCCCGAAACAGGCCTGCCCGGTCTTTTTTTATCCCTGTGCGTAAGCAAGCCGGAATCGACGAGACCAGCCGAAGCATGTTCCTTCAGGCCGCCCGGAATGGTGCGGCCCCATTCCTTTTACATTCGATGGATTCGCCCGCAAGGCGAGGAGCGGATATAATCTAACAGGAGGTTGAAAAGTCCTTCCTGGACTTTTTCAACCACGGCTTGGCCGGAATGAATACGACCAAGCCTCACAAATTGCCCTGACTTGGATAGTTTTCGCAATTTGGCAATCCGTCCGTGGATTGCTTGGCAGGGTGTTTTTCAACACCCTTCTAATAATCGGGACCGCCCCCATGCCCGCGCCCTCGTTCCACCCTTATTCCAAGGGCTTTTGGGCCGGTCCCCGTGAAAGAGGTGAGAAGTGGTCGTCCATGTAGTGCTATTCAAGCTCAAGGACAGGTCGCCAGGCGCCATAGCCAGGGCTGCTGAAGTGTTGGGGGGGCTCGAAGGCAAGGTCCCGGTCATAAGGAAGATAGACGTAGGGGTGGACGTTTTGAGGTCAGGCCGCTCCTACGACATAGCCCTCTCCGTCCGGCTCGACAGCCTGAGCGACCTCGAAGCCTACCAGGCGCACCCGAGCACGTGAAAGTGGCGGAGTACAGGCGTCTGTAAGGGAGTCGGTAGCGGTAGTGGATTATGAGGAATAACAAAGGAAGACCCGCGTAATATCGTGCTCCGGTTCATGGAGGAGGCCTCTCCCGGCCCCCTGACCCTGAGGGAGCTTGTCCATGCCTTCGTGCTGAGGGCCGAGAGGGACGGGTCTAGGCGCGTTATTGTCGCTCGTCTCCGAAGGCCTGCCCGCAAAGACCAGGGCGGAGGTCGGCCTGCCGTCGAGGATGAACCTCGTAACCGGCGAGCTTGTATGCCACCCGGACGGCTACGGGTTCGTGGTCCCGGAGGAAGGGCGCGAGGAGGGGGATATTTTTATCAGCAGCCGCAGGCTCTCGGGCGCCATGCACGGCGATACCGTGGTCGCGAGGGTCGAAGGCAGCAAGCGCGGGGGCAAGCGCGAAGGCTCCATTATAAGGATAACCGCCAGAGCGCATAAGACCATAGTCGGGAGGTTCGAGCTCGCAAGGGGCTTTGGCGTGGTAATCCCGTCGGATGAGCGTATAACCAGCCAGATAGTAGTGCCTCTCAAGGAGGCCGCGGGCGCGCCCCACGGAAGGATCGTCTCCGCAGAGATAACCCGCTGGCCCGCGAAGGAGATGGCTGCAACGGCAAAAATCATCGAGGTGCTCGGCGACCCTGACGACCCGGACGTGGAAGCTGACGTGATACTCCGTAAATACGGGCTCTCGAACAGGTTCCCCGCCGCGGTAATGCACGAGGTCAAATCCGTTCCCAAAGAGGTCTCCCCGAGGGAGATACGGGGCAGGACGGACCTCCGTGAAAGGAGCGTCTTCACGATCGACGGCGAGACGGCCAGGGACTTTGACGACGCTGTCTCCATAGAGAAGACCTCCCGCGGCTACAGGCTCTGGGTCTCCATAGCGGACGTGAGCCATTACGTGGCCGAGGGGACCGGGATAGACAAGGAGGGATACGCAAGGAGCACGAGCGTATATTTCCCGGACAGGGCCATCCCCATGCTCCCGGAGGCCCTCTCGAACGGCATATGCAGCCTTAACCCCAGGGTCGACAGGCTGACCATGACGGCGGAGCTCGAATTCGACGAAACGGGCGCGCCGGTCGGGAAGAAGTTTTACGAGAGCGTCATCCGTAGCGTCGAGCGGATGACCTACACGGACGTCAAGAAGCTCATACTGGACGAAGACCCGGCGCTCTCGACGCGATACGCGCACATAGTCCCGGACCTCAAGCTCATGGCCGTGCTCGCGGAAAAGCTGAGGGAGAGGCGGGCCGAGAAGGGCTCCATAGACTTCGACCTCCCGGAGCCGCAGATAATCATAGATATCGAGGGCAGGGTCGAGGACATAGTCAAATCCGAGAGGAACATCGCGCACAGGCTCATAGAAGAGTTCATGCTCTCCGCGAACAGGGCGGTCGCCGAGGAGTTCTCCAGCCGGGGGCTCCCGTTCCTTTACAGGATACACGAGGAGCCGGGCGAGGATTCCATCGCGGACTTCAAGGAGTTCCTTTCGGCCTTCGGCATACGCTTCAGTCACGAGGGGCCGAAGTCCTTCCAGGCCGTGCTTGGGAAGGTCGAGGGGCGGCCCGAGGAAAAACTGGTGAACCATGTGCTTCTCCGTTCCATGAAGCAGGCGGTCTACTCCGAGGAGAACGCGGGCCACTTCGGGCTCGCCTTCGACGACTACACGCATTTCACCTCGCCGATAAGGAGGTACCCGGACCTCATCGTCCACAGGCTCTTGAAGCTCCTCCTCAGGAAAAAATACGGGCCTGAGGCCAGGGAGAGGATGGAGACGTATCTCCCGTCAGCGGCGGGGCACACCTCGGCAAGGGAGAGGAAGGCCATGGAGGCCGAGAGGGAGATAGCGGACCTCAAAAAATGCCAGTTCATGAAGGACAAGGTCGGAGATGTATACGGGGGGCTCGTATCAGGGGTCACGAGCTTCGGCTTTTTCGTGGAGCTCAAGGACTGGTTCGTAGAGGGCCTCGTTCACGTCTCCATGCTCGCGGACGACTATTACATCCATGACGAGAAGAGGCACGCACTCGTTGGCGAGAGGACGAAGAGGGCGTTCAGGCTCGGCGACGAGGTCACGGTCAAGGTGGCGGCGGTCGACCTTGAAAGGCGGAGAATCGAGCTCGTCCTCGACGAGGAGCGGCCCCAGAAGACCGGGAGAAAGGGGCGCAGATGAGCCCTTTGAGGGTCCATATGGCCTATAAGAGCGCGCGAAGGCTCCGCGAGATCGCGAGCGTGCTCGTGCGCCACGGCTTTTATCCCCTCATGGAGAGGCTCCGCCTCGCAAGGCTCGTATCCATACCCCTCAGGTTCGCGGGTAAAAGGAGGAAGGACCGGCTTACCGAGCCCGTGAGGGCGCGCCTCGCCATGGAAGAGCTCGGCCCCACCTTCATAAAGTTCGGCCAGATACTCTCCACAAGGCCCGACGTCGTCCCGCACGAATACATAATCGAGTTCCTTAAGCTCCAGGACTCCGTAAGCCCGCTCCCCTTTGACGAGATGCGGAAGGTCATCGAGGCCGAGTTCGGCCGCCAGGTTACCGATCTCTTCTCCTCGATTGACGAGGCCCCTGTCGCCGCCGCCTCCATAGCCCAGGTCCACAGGGCAATCACCCGGGACGGCGACGAGGTGGTCGTAAAGGTCAAGAGGCCCGGCATCGAGGAGGTCATAAATACCGACATAGCCATACTCAGGTACATGGCGCGCCTGGCCTTGAAGTACATCCCGGAGAGCAGGCTCTACGACCCGATGGGCATGGTCGAGGAGTTCTCGAGGGTCATAAGGAGGGAGATGGACTTCAGCCTCGAGGCCAGCTACATGGAGAGGTTCAGGGAGAACTTCTCCGGCGACCCGAGGGTGAAGGTGCCGAAGGTCCACTGGGACCTCACCGGCAGGGGCGTCCTCACGATGGAGCGCGTAAGGGGCATAAAGGTAGACCAGGTAAAGAGGCTCAAGGAGGAGGGCATAGACACGGAGTCCATCGCCCACCTCATAGCGGACGTATTCTTCAAGCAGGTCTTCGAGTTCGGCCTCTTCCACGGCGACCTCCATTCCGGCAACATATTCGTCCTCTCGAAGGACTCGATAGCGCTCGTGGACTTCGGCATAGTCGGCAGGATCGGGCCGGAGATGAAGCAGGACCTGGCGGACATCCTCATAGGGATAGCCACGCAGGACATCGAGGCCACCGTGAAGGTATACCAGAGGATGGGCATACTTCCCGAGGCGATCGACAAGACCGCGTTCGAGATGGAATACCATGATATAATCCTCCAGTATTTCGGAAGGCCGCTTAAATATGTGAAGATAGGGGAGCTCCTCCTCGACTACATAAGGCTGGCCGCGCGCCACGAGATACGGCTTCCGAGGGAGCTCCTCCTTTTCGACAAGTGCATAATCGAGCTCGAAGGGCTCGCGCGGGTGCTCTATCCTGACGTGAACATCCTCGACGAGAGCGAGCCTTACGCCAGGAGGCTTTTCGTGGAGAGGATGAGCCCGAAATCGATTGCGGAGTCGGCGCTTACGACCGCGTCGGACTACAAGGACCTCGCGGCCGAGTTCCCCTCCCAGGCAGGCAGGCTTATGAAGAAGGTGCTGGACGATAGATTAAGGATAGAATTCCTCCACAAGGGCCTCGAGGACTTCATGGGCGAAGTAGACAGGTCATCTTACCGGCTCTCCTTCGCGGTCATCATAGCCGCCCTCATAATAGGCTCCTCGCTCGTTATCGCTGCCGAGGCCGCGCCAAAGCTCCTTGGGGTCCCGGCCCTGGGCGTCCTCGGGTTCGTAATAGCCTCGGTCCTCGGCTTCTGGCTGGCCGTCCAGATACTGAGGTCAGGGAAGTTCTGAGCCGTAGCAGGCTGCTGAAAAAGCCCAATTTGCTGCGTCGTCTTCAAAATTGGCAACTCCGGCGTACAAAAAAGTACGCCTCATTCCTCATTTTTTGACTCCTTGCATCTTGAGCTTTTTGAGCAGCCTGCATGTGATTTTGAGTTTTTCAGCAATCTGGTAGACCTATGCAGATATTCAGCGACACCCGTAAACTCAGGAAAAAGGCCGCCAACCCGGTCGTAACCCTCGGAAACTTCGACGGCCTCCACCTGGGTCACCAGGAGATTCTGAGGAAGGTGAGGGAAAGGGCCAAAAAGCTCGGCTGCCCTTCGGTAGTCTATACCTTCGAGCCGCATCCGCTTAAGGTTATCGCCCCGGAGAAGAGCCCTCCCCTCATACTGGACCCGGCAAAAAAGGCGGAGCTCGTCGAGTCTTTCGGCATCGACTACATGGTCGTCGCGAGGTTCACGAAAGAGTTCGCGGCAAAGCACCCGAGGGAGTTCGTGGAGGAGGAGCTTCTGCCTCTCGGCGTAAGGGAGGTCTGGGTGGGGCACGACTTCTCCTTCGGCACCGGGAGGGCCGGGACAGTAGAATACCTTCAGGCGCTTGGCAGGGAGCTCGGCTTCAGCGTCCGCGTGGTCCCGGCATACAGGAAGGGCGGTGAAGTGGTCAGCAGCTCCCGCATCCGGAGGCTCGTGGCCGAGGGCAGTGTGGGCAAGGCGGGAATGCTCCTCGCAGGCCTTTCTCCATAAGGGCAGGGTTGTGCGGGGCATGGACCTCGGCAAAAGACTTCCCCACGGCCAACCTCGAAGCCAAAAGCGAGCTCCTGCCCGCCGATGGGGTTTACGCGGCCTTCGTCATCATCGAAGGAACGAGGCAAAAGGCCGTGGTCAACGTAGGGATTGCCCCGACGTTCGGCGGGAAGAAGCGATGCATAGAGGCCCATATACTTGGATTCCGGGGAGACATCTATGGTAAAGATATCGGGGTGGAGTTCGTAAGGAGGCTCAGGGGCGAGAAGGCGTTCGCGTCAAGGGAGGCCCTTGCGCGCCGTATAAGTATGGATGCTGAAAGGGCGGAAAGGATACTTGGCTCAAGGTGAAGGGATGAAGATAAACGGCTATACGAAGATAACGGGGATATTCGGCGACCCCATAGGCCACACCCTCTCCCCGGCCATGCACAATGCCGCTTTCAACGCGCTCGGGCTGAATGCCGTGTACGTCCCTTTCCACGTGAAATCTAATCTTCCGGGCGAGCTAAAGGCCGCTGTGGAATCTATAAGGGCGCTCGGCCTTCTGGGCGTGAACGTCACCATACCCCACAAGGAGAAGGTGCTTAAGTATCTCGACGAGATAGAGCCGCACGCCATGGACCTGGGCGCCGTGAATACCATCGTCAACAAGGACGGGAAGCTCATAGGCTACAACACAGACGGCGCCGGCTATCTACTTAGCCTTAGAGACGAGACCGGCTTCAAGGCTGGAAGGAAAAGGGCCGTCATAATCGGGGCAGGAGGCGCGGCGAGGAGCATAGTTTATTCGATACTCGCGGCAAAGCCAGTTTCCGTAGTAATCGCAAACAGGACGCTCAGGAGGGCCGAGGCGCTTGCCAGGAGCTTTGCCCGGAAGTTCGACTCGACCGACATAATCGCCGCCCCGCTCGATAAGGACTCCCTTTTCGAGCACTTTGTGAAGGCCGACCTCGTTGTGAACACCACCTCAACCGGCATGATGGGAAAGGGCGAGCTCGACCTGCCGCTTGGAGCCCTCCCGGCCAGGGCGGTAGTATCTGACATCGTTTACAGGCCGTTAAGGACCGGGCTCATAAAAAACGCCGAGAAGCTCGGGCTTAAGACCCACGGCGGGCTCGGGATGCTGGTCCGCCAGGGCGCGATAGGCTTCGAGCTCTGGACCGGGAAGAAGGCGCCTGTAAAGGTAATGGAAGCGGCCGCTCTTAAGGCGCTCAGGATAAGATGAAGACGGTCTTTGTGGCCGACGCCCATTTGAAGGGCGAAGGCGACCCGCACCAGGCAAGCCTTGTAAGGTTTCTGGATTCCATCGATTCGGGGAACCTCGCGGTCCTCGGCGACCTTTTCGATTTCTGGACAGGCTCGAATAGCGTTGCCGAGAGGGTCTACAAACCTGTCCTCGACGGCCTTTTGCGTCTCAGGAAGCGCGGGGTCAACATCATCTACTTCGAAGGCAACCACGACTTCAGAATGGGCCCTTTCTTCACGGACGACCTCGGGGCGAAGGTCTGTCCCGGCATGGAAGAGATGGCGATGGACGGGAAAAGGTTTCTCGTGGGCCACGGGGACACCGTCTCCATGACAACCGGCTACAGGCTCTGGAGGGCGTACCTCCGAAGCCCGCTATTCAAGGCCACGGCTTTTGCAGCGACCCCCGGGGGCGTATGGGCCATCGCAGGCATGCTCTCCAGAAAAAGCAGGGGAAACGCGCTTCGGTACGGCTCATCCGAGAACATCACCGAATCGGCCCTCAGAAAATTCGCAGCCGAGAAGATAGCAGGCGGCTATGACGCAGTGGTCCTCGGCCATTCCCACGAGCCGGGCGTGCATGCAATCGAATCCGGCGGGAGAAAAGGCGTCTACGCCAACCCAGGGAGCTTTGCCTACCGGGGCACCTATCTCGTCTACGAGAATGGCGAGTTCAGCGTAAAGAGCTGGAAAGGATAAGCTGAATTCAAATTTAGCAGCCTGTTAAGGATACGCGATGGAGATACCATACCATCTTCTTACGGATGACGCGCTTACAGGGCTCATAGAGGAGTTCGTCACAAGGGAGGGCACTGACTATGGCCCGGGGGTCTATACGCTTCAAGAGAAAACCGCCCAGGTCAGGCAACAGCTCGAAAAGGGGCTTGCGGTCATTGTGTATAATGAAGTAGACGGGAGCTGCAGCATAATGGCGGTTGATCGGCATGCGCCAGCAAAGTCTAACGGATAATTATCGCGGAAACACTTAGAACAAAAGCCATTTACGCGTTGCCGCGCTTTTCGGCATAAGGCGCCTCACAACCCGCCTCCATCCTCCCCCTCCCACAACCTGGCAAAGGCCAGAATTTGATGGCGCGCACAGCGCGCCATACAGTGCTACGCTCGCCTGACCCTCGCTGTTTTTTGAAATACAAAAAAATTCTGTTTTGTTTCCAGAAATAACCCGGGCATAAGGCGGAGCGAACATAGGGATGGGGGAGGGGCGGGCGAGGCGGGGCTGATAGGAGCGAGGCCAAAGGCCGAGCGACATAGGGGCCGAGCCCGGAGGATGGAGGCAGAAAGGGAGCGGAGCCTTATGCCCAAAAAGAGCGCGGCAGCGCGTTAAATGGTATTTTGCGGCAGGGGCTGAACACGGCGCGCCAGCCCTCATGAGCTCTCTATGAATATCCTTCCAGGGTCCTCGAGGTAGGCCGCTATTTTGTTCACGAACCTGGCCGCGTCCGCGCCGTCTATGACGCGGTGGTCGAAGGTGAATGAGATGGGTAGTATCCGCCTTACGGCCACTGACCCGTTCACCACCCAGGGCCTTTCGCTTATCTTCCCGGTGCCGAGTATGGCCACGTCAGGGTAGTTGATTATTGGGGTCGCGTAAGTGCCGCCGAAGCTCCCGTAATTGCTGATGGTGAAGGTCGATCCCTTCAGCTCCTCCAGGCTTATCTTCCTCTCCCTGGCCTTTAACGAAAGCTCCTGCAGCTCCGCTGCAAGATCGAGTATGGTCTTCTTTTCCACGTCCTTCACTACCGAGACCATGAGCCCCTCGGGCGTGTCCACGGCAAAGCCGATGTTGTAGTATTTCTTGATTATAATCTCGCCCGATTGCTCGTCTACCGAGGCGTTTACGCGGGGGTAGGCTTGAAGGGCGTGCTGCGCGGCCTTCATGAAGAAGGGGAGGAAGGTGAGGTGCACCCCTCTTTCCTTCGCGACCTTTGCTTCTCTCTTCCGGAGGGCCCAAAGCTCGGTCACGTCCGCGTCGTCCATGCCCGTTACGAACGCGGCAGTCCTCTGGCTCGCGAGGAGGTTCTTTGATATGGCCTTCCTTACGCCCCGTATGGGTATCCGCTCGACAGGCCCGTACTTGTCCTGTCCGGGCGGTGAGGGCCGTCTTTCCTCGGGAGGCCCGGGCCTCTCTTCAAGCCTCGGCTCGTAGGCCCTCTCTACGGCCTCTTCCTTTTCCGGGGGCCTGGGAGGGGCCGCCTTTCCTTCGGATGCGGCCTTTACGTCCGCCTCGGTTACCATGCCGCCCGGCCCCGTGCCCTTTACTGCCGAGAGGTCCACTCCGAGCTTTTTGGCGAGCGCCCTCGCCTTGGGGGATGCGGTTACCTCCTCCTTTTCAGGCAATGCGCCAACGACGGAAACTGAGGGAGGCCTCGCCCTCTGCTCCTCTTCTATCTTCTTTTCAGGTTTCTTCTCAGGGGCCCTTTCCCCGGCAGCCGCTTCGGTCTCTATCCTCATTAGGGTTTCGCCGACCTTGACCGTCTCGCGCTCGCCCTTATCGATGCTCGTTACCTTCCCTCCCCTCGGCGAAGGGACCTCGACAATGGCCTTGTCGGTCTCCACCTCGACGACGACCTGGTGCTCCTCGACGCGATCGCCCTCCTTTACGCGCCATTTCACCACCTCTCCCTCGGTTATGCCCTCGCCGAGGTCCGGGAGCCGGAATTCGAATTCCATCAAGTCCTCCTGTCAGTACCTCATCACCGACTCAAAAGCCGAGCGTATCCTCTCGGGAGAGGGCATGTAATGGTCTTCGAGCCTTGCCATCGGTATCACCGCGTCAGGGGCCGCCACTCTTACGACCGGGGCCTTCAGGTACTCGAACGCCTCTTCCGCGACCAGGGCCGCTATCTCGGCCCCGAAGCCCCCTATCCGGGCCGCCTCGTAGACTATGACGAGCCTGCCGGTCTTTTTTACGGATTTGACTACGGCCTCCTCGTCATAGGGGCGGAGCGTCTGGAGGTCTATTATCTCGCAGTCGAAGTCCTCGGATGCCTCGGCAGCCCTGTGGAGCATGGTGCCCCAGGATACTACCGTTATGTCGTTGCCCTCCTGGTAAACCGAAGCCTTGCCGAGGGGTATCGTGTACTCCTCCTCCGGCACCTCGGCCTTTATGGACCTGTAGAGCCTCGACGCCTCGAGAAAGAGGACCGGGTCGGGGTCCCTTATGGCGGAAGTAAGGAGTCCTTTCGCGCTGTACGGGTTTGACGGCACGACGACCTTCAAGCCCGGCATGTGGCAGAATAGCCCCTCTGTCGATTCCGAATGGAGCTCGGGCGGCTTTATGCCTATCCCGTAAGGGGTGCGGACGACCATCGGACAGGTGAAGCGGTTTCTCGAACGGGAACGTATGCGCGCGGCGTGCGAGAAGAGCTGCTCAAGCCCTGCGTAGGTGAAGCCCATGAACTGTATCTCGGCAACCGGCTTCATGCCGTATGCCGCAAGCCCCACCGCGGAGCCGATTATGCCGAGCTCCGAAAGGGGGGTGTCCATGACCCTCTCCGGGCCGAATTTATCCAGGAGGCCCTGCGTGACCCTGAAGACACCTCCGTCCTTTCCCACGTCCTCGCCGATGACGATGACGTCTTTGTCCCGCTCCATCTCCTGGGCGAGGGCCTGGTTTATGGCCTGCACAAGGTTCAGCCTCGCCACTTGAGCTCCTTAAGCTCCCTGGCCTGCCTCGGGGTAAGGGAGCCGTATGTGTATTTTATGATGTCCGCCGGATCGGGCGCCTCGAATGCCTCGGCCTTCCGTATCTCGGAGTCGATCCTCTCCTCGGCTTTTTTCGTCAGATCGTCCTCATATTCCTTAGTCCACCAGCCCTTGCCTTCCATGTATGTCCTGAGCCTCTTAAGTGGCTCCCTCTCCTTCCAGTACTCGACCTCGTCGTCGCTCCTGTAGCGCGAGGAGTCGTCGGCGGTAGTATGGTCGTCGAGGCGGTAGGTGAAGCACTCTATGAGGGTCGGCCCTCCGCCGGCCCTGGCCTTCTCTATCGCGTCCTTAGTCACCTTGTATACTGCGGTGATGTCGTTGCCGTCCACCTGGACGCCCTCGAAGCCGTACCCGAAGGCCCTTTCGGCTATGGTCTTTGCCGCCGTCTGCCTGGACCTCGGCACTGATATGGCCCACTGGTTGTTCTGGCAGATGAATATGGCAGGGACCTTGAAGACGCCGGCGAAGTTGAGCCCCTCGTGGAAGTCGCCCTTTGACGAGCCGCCGTCGCCGAAGTAGACAGCCGCCGCATTCCTGTGGCCCTTGAGCTTCATTGCCCAGGCAGCGCCCGTCGCGTGCGGCACCTGCGTGCCGACCGGCACGCTCATGGGGAATAGGTTAAAGCCCGGAGGGGCCTGCATGCCGCGCTCGTCCCCCGCCCAGTAGCGGTAGAGCATCCAGATGGGGTAGCCCCTTGCGATGTATACCCCGGACTCCCTGAACGACGGGAAGAGCCAGTCCTCCTCCCCGAAGGCGAGCGCAGTGCCTATCTGGGAGGCTTCCTGCCCCCAGATGGAGGCATAGGTGCCGAGGCGCCCTTCCCTCTGGAGGCTCAGGGCCCGGTGGTTGAATGTCCTGGCGAGTATTATGGTCTCGAAGAAACGCCGGAAGTCGTCCTCGGTGAAGCGGCTTACGAGGGTTCCGTCGGCCTCGCCCTTCTCGTTGATTATCTGGATGTTTTTCGTCTCGGAGCTTGAAACCGTCTTTGTAGGCATAGAGGTAGTCTATCAGCCAAAAACATGACCGTCAAGGCGGTCCGGCCCTCTTAAAAGACTGGAATTCGCAGAAATCCGCATGGTATTATATCCGTCCATATGGAAACAATTCAGTTCGATATAAGCCCCGTCAAGTTCAACGAGAACGGGCTCGTGCCCGCCATAGCGCAGGATTCGCGGACCTTTGAGGTCCTCATGATGGCATGGATGGATAGAATCGCCATCGAGAAAACGCTCGCGACCGGAAGGGCGCACTATTTCAGCCGCTCCCGTGGGAAGCTCTGGCTTAAGGGCGAGACCTCGGGGAATTTCCAGGAGGTCCGAGCCATAAGGTACGACTGCGACGGGGACACCCTGCTTTTGCTCGTCGAACCCAGGGGGCCTGCCTGCCACACTGGCGAGAGGAGCTGTTTTTACAGGGCGCTCGACGGGGGTGAGGTAAAGCCCTCGGGCCCTGCCGTGCTTACGGAGCTCATGAAGGTGCTCGCCGAGAGGAAGAAGGCCGACCCTGCGAAATCATACGTCGCCTCGCTCTACGCGAAGGGGCTTACGAAGATACTCGACAAAATAGAGGAGGAGTCCGCCGAGCTTCTTGACGCGGCAAGCTCCAAGGATAACGGCCAGGTGGTCTATGAGTTTTCCGACCTCCTCTTCCATTGCATGGTCCTCCTTTCGGAGAAGGGCATCGGCATGGACGAGATATACGGGGAGCTCGCGAGGCGTTTCGGCATATCAGGCATAGCGGAGAAGGAGGCGCGGGGCGGGAAATGAGCGATTGCATATTCTGCCGTATCGGGAGGAAAGAGGTCAAATCCGATATCGTCCTCGAAAGCGAACGGCTCATTGCCATAAAGGACATAAACCCGCAGGCCCCCACGCACATCCTCATAATCCCGAAGGCGCACTACGGGACGCTCATGGACTGCGACGACAAGGAGCTGCTTGCGGAGATGATCGAGACAGCAAAGGCCCTTGCAAGGAAGCTCGGGCTCGATAAGAGGGGCTTCCGCACGGTCATAAACACCAACGAGGAAGGCGGACAGACCGTCTTCCACCCGCACATGCACTTCATGGCTGGAGAACGCTCCTCGGCAGGATGGGATAAGACAAGGAGGCGTAAAAAAGTATGGCTGAGATACTACCGGGCCCGGTTTGCCACAGCTGCGGCATGCTCATAATGAACAAGGACGAGTTCGGCTGCGAGGCCAACCTTACCGTGATGAACACCTTCTATTGCAGGTACTGCTACTGGAAAGGGCAGTTTACCGAGCCGGACATCACGAAGGAAGAGATGCTTGAGAAGCTCTCTACCGCCATGATGAACTCCCAGAACGTCTCGAAGGAAGAGGCCCGCGAGATGGCCTGGGGGAGGATGAAGCTCTTGAAGAGGTGGCAGGGGAAGTAGCTTCGGCTCTCGCCGGCAATAGCACGGCTCTCGGGCGGAAAATTTGGTGCCCTGGAATCGCTTGTTAATGGCCCTGCACGCTGATAAAATCCCTATATGAAAATACGCGCTATCCTAAAAGAGAGAGAGCTGCAAGCCTGGCGGAAGGTGCCCCGCGGGAAAAAGATCGAGGAGGCCATCGCGCTCTCGGAGCTCGTCTTCGAACTGAAGCGCGGCGTGAAGGCGCATGGAAAGAGAATTCAAAGAGATCTCAAGGGTCCTGAAGGAAGCTAAGCGCCGCGGATACATCCAGGACTTCGCCTTGACCGGGGCGCTCGCCCTCTCTGCCCTGACCCAGCCAAGAGCCACAAAGGATATCGATTTCATCGTCGACCTCGAAAAGGACAGGATGCCTTTCTTTATCGAATGGCTCCGGACCTCTAAAGAGTACAGCTTTGTCAAGCACCACATTGGCCGCCGACAGGACAGGATCAAGGACCTTATCGAAGTGAGGCTTGGCAGCACCTGGGTGGACATTATAATTTCCACCCATCAAATTGAAAAGGATGCGGCTGCCACAGGCATACCCATTTCAATTTATAAGAGCCTGAAAATAAAGGTCGTCCGTCCCGAATACCTTCTGCTCTTGAAGCTATTTGCAGGTTCTGACCAGGACTTCATCGACGGGGCGCACCTGTGGAATGAGGGAATAGACAGGGACTTCGTGAAGGGAAAAGCCGAGGAATTACACTTGAGCGGCAAATTGAAGAAACTCGAAGGGATCGCCAGAAGGATTCACGCGAAAAAGCAGTAATACACCCTATTCGGTTATCCCGTACCCCTTCCCCTTGAGCTCACTCCGTATCTTCTCCGAATGCCCGTGCCCTTCGGTCTCAAGCACTATCTCGAGCCGGATGGTATTGATGGGCGCGGAAACGGCCTCCCTCTCGTGTATCACGTGGAGGATGTTGGCCTTGAGCGCCGCTATGTCGGCGGTAAGCCGGGCCAATGCCCCCGGCTCGTCGGGTATGAGGGCCGCGAGCCTCAATATCCTCCCCTCGCGTATGAGCCCGAGCCTTATTATCCTGTCAAGTGTGGTTACGTCGATATTGCCGCCGCTAAGGACGAAGACGGCCTTTTTTACGGATTTCGGTAGCTTCCCTTCGATGGCCGCCGCGACGCCCACCGCGCCCGCGCCTTCGACCACGAGCTTTTTCCTTTCAAGGAGCTGCACTATCGCCCACGCGATAGAGTCCTCGCCTACGTCATGGACCTCGTCCACAAGCTCTCTTATTATCTTGAAGGTCTTCTCGCCGGGGCGCTTTACGGCTATTCCGTCGGCGATGGTGGGCCTCTCCTCGACCTCCGATGGCTCGCCCCTTTTAATGGACTCGATGCACGAATTCGATGCCGCCGCTTCAGCGCCTATCACCCTTATGCCCGGGCTCTTCTCCTTCACCACCGAGGCAATCCCCGAGATGAGGCCGCCTCCGCCGACCGGGACGACAATAGCGTCGGCATCCGGGGCGGCCTCCATTATCTCAAGGCCGATCGTCCCCTGCCCGGCGATTATCGAATAATCGTCAAAAGGATGGATTAGCGCCATGCCCCTTTGGGTGGAAAGGTCCCTGGCGTAAGCGAAGGACTCCATGAAGTTCCTGCCGAGTATTACGACCTCGCCGCCGTATCCCTTTGTCGCTACGAACTTGACGATGGGTGTCGTCTCTGGCATGACTATGAGGGACCTGACGCCCAGGAGCGCCGCGGCCCAGGCAACCCCCTGGGCGTGGTTTCCCGAGGAGGCGGCTATCACCCCCGCTGATATTTCCCGCTCCGAAAGAGAAGAGATTTTAAAGTAGGCCCCGCGCGCCTTGAAGGAGCCGGTCTTCTGCAGGTTTTCGAGCTTGAGGAGGCATTCGAAGCCGAAGAGCCTCGAAAGGCTGGAAGAATGGATGAGAGGGGTGGGGCTTATGACACCCTTGAGCCTTTCGGCTGCTTCCCTTACGATCTCTGGCAGGGCCTTGGACATGGGCACCCGTATTCTGGATTTTCCGTCAGTAAGGAACTATTCCACCCCATTTCCTAAGACCCTTTCTAAAGGGGGATGAACGGGGATTTGCAATGGTGCGCATAGCGCACCTACAAGATAATCTCCCCCGTCCCGTCTTTAAAAAGAGGGGACCAACCATCACTTTTAACCGTTACCGCGGCTCATCAGGATGACAAAGGGCGTAAGACGGGGGCTTTAACCGCCCTGCTTTCCCCGCTGCCTCAGGGCCTCGAACATCGCTATGGCCCCGGCCTGCGCGGCGTTAAGGGAATTTACCTGTCCGGCCATCGGGATGGAGGCGCAGAGGTCGCAACTTTCCCTAACGAGCCTCCTTATGCCCTTTCCCTCGCTCCCGATTACGAGGGCCAGATTTCTATCGAGGTCCGTGCCCCAGAGCGTGTCCCTGCACCCGGCCTCAACTGCGATTGCCCAGACCCCTTCCTCCTTGAGCCTCTCCAATGCCCTCGTGATATTGACTTCACGGGCGATGAGCGTGTGCTCGGTGGCCCCTGCCGAGGCCTTGACCACAGCGGGCGTTACCTCGGCCGCCCTGTCTTTCGGTATGACGACCCCGTGCACCCCGGCGGCATTGGCCGTCCTTACGAGAGAGCCGAGGTTCTGCGGGTCCTGCACGGAATCGAGCACGAGAAAAAAGGCCTGCCCGCCCTTTGCCTTCCACGCGGCAATGAGGTCCTCGATGTCCGAATACCTGAACTCCTCATGGAGGAGCGCGACGACCCCCTGGTGCCTCTCGGTACCGGCAATCTTCGTAAGCTCCTGCGGGGCGGCTTTTGCGACCTCGACCTTTTTCTGGCCGGCGAGCCTCATGATGTCGGAAGCCGCCCTGCCGGTCCTTCCCTCGGAGATCAAGACCCTGTCGATGACGGCCCCCGATCGCAGCGCCTCAAGCACCGGGTTTATTCCGTATATCGTCCTCAAAGCCCTTCTTTTTCTCCGCCCCTGAATATTTCGAGCTTCTGGTCGATTGCGGAGGCCTTCTCCGGCTCTCCGCTTGCCTTGTAGAGC
Source organism: Deltaproteobacteria bacterium (assembly GCA_015075075.1). Lineage (GTDB taxonomy): Bacteria > Desulfobacterota > GWC2-55-46 > GWC2-55-46 > GWC2-55-46 > UBA5799. The sequence continues at coordinate 42,404 of JABTVA010000017.1, forward strand.
TCGCGGAGGTGCCTGTATATCTCGGAGAGCGCGTCTGCGCGCCCCTCGGGCACCGTGCCAGCTGCCTGGAGGAACTTCTCCTCTGCAGCCCCGTACTCCCCGGCCCTCATATCCAGGACGCCGAGCGTGTCGAGGTAGATGAATTTTTCCTTTGCAGGAGAGCTTTTAAGGGCCTCCTCAGCCGAGGCCCTTGCCGCCGCGAGGTCGCCCTTTTCCATGAGCGCCCATGCGAGGTTATTGTAGTACTCGGGCCTCGGCCCGAGCTCGATTGCACGTGTATAGCTCTTTTCCGCCTTACCGTACTCGCCCGTCCTCAGATAAACGTTACCCAGGGCGAAGTAGGCCTTGGCTTCCTTGGTATCGATGGCCTGCGCGCTCTCGTATTCGCGTAGCGCCAGCTCATATTTGCCCTGGGATTCGTAGATGGAGCCGAGCCTCATGTGCTCGTCGAACGAAAGCGGGGTCGAGTCCTTGACCTCTACCACCCCGCATGACGCAAGCGAAAGGAATGCGAAAAGCGCGAGAGCGCGGACCTTTTTCAATTTCCCCTCCCCTTTGGCCGGACAAGTAGAGTTGAATACCCTGTCCCGACCATGCCGTTTGAAGCTCCTTTATTCTGTAGACCTTTTCCTTCTCCATCGCGGAGTGAGCTATCACCGCCCGTCCTTTTCGCTTATACCCACGGCCACGATGTAATGCCCGACCGGGTAGATGTCGTAGCCCAGGTTGAGGAATAATATCAGGGGCTCGCCCTTCCCGACCCTTTCCGAAAGGTCTTTGAAGCCCCCTTTGTAATAGCTCGTCTCAAACCCCCTGTCCCTTGCGTAGACGAGGAGGTCCATGGGGAGAGTGCCCCTTAGCTTCTCATTATAAACGGCCCCGGCCACCCCGTCCATCGACTCTTCCGCGCCGTAAAATGCCATCACCCCGGCAAGCGCTGCCGGGCCGCACAGGTATTCGTCCTGAGGAAAAAAGGGCACGCCTTCTATATAGGCGCCTGCAGCCGGGTCGGCCCTGAGGGATGCGAGCACCGCGTCCCTTGCCGGGGCGCACCCGGAAATGAGGAGCAGGAGAACGGAAAGAAAAAAGGCCTTACTGAGGGACATCTGGAAACCGGCAAGCTTTCTGGAAAAGCCCCGGCCAGCCGGGGCCCGAAAAAAAAGGCCCGGGCTTAAAGCCCGGGCCCCGCCATCTTACGCTATCTTATGACTATCTTCCTGTCCGCGAGCTTAAGGACCACCAAGACGAGTATGACGATTATAAGGAGCGCTATTATCGCGCTCAGGGCGTCGCCGCCCGGATAGAGGCTTTCGAGCTGGGAGGCGAACGAGTGCAACTCGGAATCCGAAAGCTTCCCGAGCCTCTCGTTTATCTCGGCCTCCGAAAGGCCCGCCTGCTCAAGCTTGTCCGCTACGAGCTTACTCTCAAGCACCCTCTGCACCCTGGCAATATCAGCTTCGCGGGCCTCTTCTGCGGCCGCGACCGCGACCACTGCGTCAGAGCCGATTACAAGGGCCATGCTCTTTGTGGGGATGCTTCCGAGGACGAGCATTGTGAAGGCGAGGACAAGAGCGACCTGCCTGAAATAGAAATTTTTTACGACTTTCATACTGCACTCCCCCTTTTCTGTTGTTAAAAGTGCGCTGCCGAAAGAGATTATCCAAAAAACTTCTTAGATGAGCGGGGCTGAGCCAGCAAAAAAAATCTACAAGATCGGGAGAGGGCCTTGCCTCGGTTTTCAATGCAAGAGGCCTTGCCTCGTTGCCTGAGCTCCGCAAGGAGCATTCGATAATTTATAGTCTAAAAAAGGCCAGGTGTCAACACCCTTGCAAACATTGGTATCCTGTGATATTTTCGCTTTATGAAACTCTCCAGGGAGCAGGTCGAGAAGATAGTCAGGAACGTCCTCGAAAGGCTTAAGGACGGGGGCCTCGTGGTATTCAAGGCGGACGAGAGGAAGGCCTTTGAGAAGATGACCGAGGTCTTCTTGGCGGACCTCCGGGCCGAGGACGAGCTCGACAGGGAGGTCGAAGGGCTCCTCCAGAGCCATGCCGGGGCGATAGACAAGGAAAGGCTCGACTACAGGAAGATGTTCAACATGATAAAGGGCAAGCTCGCCAGGGAAAGGGGCATAATCCTTTGAGGCAACCTCTAAAAATTGATCTTTTCCCCGGACTCTGTGTCAGCCGGGAATAAAAATGCTCACATATTCACATATATGCTCCGCTTTTTATTCCCGGCCTTCCTTGACTGCGGTAAAAATCTCTAATTTTTAGAGGTTGCCATAGGCTTTATGGCATTGATTAAGGGGACGCGATTAGTATCGCGGCCCTTTTTTTGGGACGGCGGCTAAAGCGGAATGTGGATGTAGACCACGTAGAGCCACATGCAGATGAGCGAGGCGCCGAGCCAGCTTACGTATTTGAAGGCCCTCCGGCTCCTGGCGTGGACTATCTTGTGCTTGAGGAACATGATGAAGAACGCGACGGTCCAGCCGGTTACGGACCAGAGGCTCAGGCCGAAGGTCGCGAAGGACATTACCGCGAGCACGAAGAGTATCCCAAACGAGATAAACCCGTTCCCCTTGTGTATCTTCTTCTCCACCTTGCCCTTGCCCTTCACCATCTGGAGCCCGCTTATGAAGCTCGTCGTGGCGAGAATCATGCCTATGCTGGCCAGGAGAGTCGAGACGTTCGTGAAAGCTTCGAGCAGTTCTATTATGCCTTCCATGTCCTTATTCCTTGTATACGGCCTTCAGGAGGTTCTTCTGGGCCAGGTAAGAGACTATCCCAAGATAGATGAGCACTATCGGGAGTATCAGGAAGAGGTTGGGGATGGTGGTATTCTCTTCCAGCACGTTCCCGGTTGACTCGCTCACCACGATGCCGTAGGTGTTCCTCAGGGTCTTGTTCCCGGTTATCCTGTTGCCGTTCGAGGAAAAGACCATGATGCCGTCCCACGTGTTCAGGTTGACCGCGTTTCCGGTTATCTCGTTCCCGTTCGAATAGCTTATGAAAAAGCCCTTGTCCCTGTTGAGCGTCGAGCTGTTCGACTCAACCCTGTTTTGGTCCGATTTCTCCATGTAGAGGCCGTACTGTGCGTTCGAGCTGGACTCGTTCCAGCTTATTACCGAGCGGCTCGTGCCGGATAGCATTATGCCGGTTCCGTTCCCGGTGAAGGAGTTCCCGGTTACTGTCACGTTGGATGAGGCGGAAACGAGTATGCCCGCGGCCTCCGAGCCTGTGCCCGAGACCCCGGCGACTGTAACATCCGAGGTGCCCGATACCTTTATTGCCGGAAGGTCCGGCCTCCCAGCCTGGATAAGGACGGCTGACGGGCCGTTTTTGGAGCTCAAGGCCAGGGGTTTTCCTATGACGACGTTCTCTATGTAGAGGCCGTCGTCGACGACCACGGCGTCGGACGGAGCCGCAGCGTCCACGGCCTCCTGTATGGATCTGTAGTCGCCCGGAACGTGCAGGGTGGCTGCCTGCATGGGGACAGGCAGAAGGAGCAGGATAATCAGAAAAAATGCGGGGAACGGCTTGGTCATATACCTGGTCGCTAGAGGCGACCGCGCTGATCAGCGCGGCCTGGTCTACAGGGTACAAGAGTGAAGATATATAGTGGAATATATCAGAAACCCTGGGGAAAGTCTATTGATTTGAAGAGGAGAGGGGTTCGGATTGGGTGAAAGCCTTCGGAGGGTTTTACCCTCCTTTCCCGAGCCTCTACCATACAAAACCATACAGGCTCAGTGAGCTTCTAAAGCCAATGGGTTTCTATTTGAATGATTGAAAAACATCAACTTTCCTTGATATACTGCCGCAAACTAGTATGAGAGGGAAAGCGTGAGCAGTCCGATAACAGAATGGGAATTTACCGCCGATGTAGCGTCCTGGATAAACCAATATCTTGCCCTGAATCCCTCCCTTGTTTTCAAGGAAGCCAAATGCGAACAGCGGGCTTCCGGCTCTGCCAAACGCCGCGATATTTCTCTTATCGGTAAAGACAACCGCGTGCTTATAACCGGCGAAGTAAAGCTCCCCTATATGCTGGACGGTGCAACCCCCTATAACGAAACCGTCTATCAGGACGCGCGCAAGAAGGCTGTAGCGGCACAAGCAGACTATTTCTTTACCTGGAACGTGAACGAATGCGCCTTATGGGAAACCTTTTCTCAAAGAATCGCGCCGCATGAGCGGCAATACAAGGCTTGGCAGGTACTAAACACGCCGGTGGACAACCCCATCCACCTTGAGCATCCGATGACAACGGATGCCCTCAAGCATTGGCTTCCCATTTTTCTGAATGACCTTCATAGGGTTATAAAGGGGGAAGCAAAGATCGGGGCAAACTCGCCCGATGAAAATTTCATTTTCTATCTTGAAGCGCACCTCAAGGCCCCCATTCACCTCACCTTGCAGGCCCTTATAGCGCATTATCAAAAGCCCCGTTTCAAGAGCAGGCTTGACCAATGGATGCGCGATGAGCAGGGCTGGATCATTTCAGATGAACCTGAAGCCGTCCGCGATAACCTTGAGCGCGCCGCAAAGTTTGCCTGTTACGCGCTGGTGAACAAGCTGGTCTTTCATGAGGCCATGCTTAAGCGGTATGGCCAGCGGATAAAGAAAATAACCGTACCAAAGCATATTGATACAGGGGAAGATTTACGGCTCCACCTCGAAAAGTTTTTTGCAGAAGCTAAGGAAGTTACCGGGGACTATGAAACGGTCTTTGGCGAAGACCATACCAATATCGGCGCGCTCATTCCGTTCTATTCAGACCATGTGGGCGGCCCCTGGCGGGAACTTATAGAGCAAATCCATAACTTCGATTTCTCTAAGCTCGAATATGACATAATTGGCCGCATTTTCGAGAGGCTTATTGCCCCTGAAGAGCGGCATAAATACGGGCAGTATTATACCAGCCCCGAAGTGGTTGACCTCATAAACAGCTTTTGCATTACGAGGGGTGATGAAAAAGTGCTCGACCCGGCTTGCGGCGGCGGCACCTTCCTTGTACGCGCCTATGCACGCAAACGCACGCTTGCGCCTGGGCGGCAGCATGGGGGACTATTAAAAGACCTTTTCGGAGCAGATGTTTCCAAATTCGCAACGCACCTCACAACTATAAACCTTGCCACAAGGGATTTGATAGACGAAGAGAATTACCCGCAAATAGCGCGAACGGATTTCTTTAATGTCCGGCCCAGAACCACTTTCCTTTCACTTCCTTCCCATGCCGTTACTGAAGGAAAGATGAAATCCAAAGGTATGGGGGCCATACAGCACCGCGATGTTGAAATCCCGAAGCTGGATGCCGTGGTGGGTAATCCTCCCTATGTCCGCCAGGAGGATATTGCAAAGGACAACAAAGAGAAATATGCCGAACTGGTAAAAGATGAATGGAAGGGCATAAACCTTTCAGGCAGAAGCGATCTACACGTTTATTTCTGGCCCCATGCCACAACCTTTCTGAAGGAGGATGGATATTTCTGTTTTCTAACCTCCAGCCAATGGCTGGATGTGGAATACGGCTTCAGGCTTCAGGTATGGTTTCTTAATATCTTTGAGATTGTGTAATTCATTGTAATCTTGTACGAGCCGTGGTTTGTGGGGCGCGTGTGGTTACGGCGATAACCATTCTTCGGCGGCAAGCGAAAGCAGAAAAACGGATAGAAAATACCGTCCGTTTTGTGCAATTAAGGATGCCGATAAAGGAAATTCTGGCGAATGACGGCACCACCACCGACGAAATGGCCGTTGCATCAGAATTTCGCGATGAATTACTAAAGCTGGAGAAAGACACGATTAACAGCCGCTATCGCGCCCGGCTGATTAAGCAGGCTGATTTATATAACGAGGGGCTGAAACTCGGAACCATCATGGGTACGCCTGGACGCTATTACGGCGGCAAGTGGGGGGTGCATCTCCGCGCCCCTGACGTGTGGTTTTCGCTCATGGAAAAGGCCGGAATGAGTTTTTCGCCTTTGGGTGAAATTGCACAAATTTGGCGAGGAATTACGACCGGCAAAGATTCTTTCTTTTTCCCCAAAGATATTAGCGATGAACTCTTGCAAAAGTACCCTGCCGCGCTGGAATTTGAAGAGGCGTTAGGAGTGCCGCGCAAGAAAGTGGCTGATGGTACTGTAAGAATGGTGGAGTGTGGCGAGGGGCGCGGCGAAATCAAGCCTTTGGAAGCTGAATACCTTGAGCCAGAGGTGCACAGCCTTATGGAGATCAGCCGCTTTACAGTTTCACCCGAAGACTGCTCCCGCAAAATCCTTCTTGTAGACAAAAAGAAATCGCAACTCAAAGGCACTTATGTTCTGGAATATATTAAATGGGGGGAGAAGCAAGGATTCCATAAGGGCGCTACTTGCGCGGCCCGCGTTACCGCAGAAAGGGATTGGTACGATTTAACCGGGCATAAAAAAGGTCTTATTTTTCTTGCCAAGTCTCAGCAATACAAACATATCGCTCCGGTCAATAACCTGAACTTGCAGTGCAACTGCAACCTTTATGACGTGCATTTGGAAGACAAATCTAAAATGAATGTTATGGCGGGAATTCTCAACTCCTCCATAGCCATTCTGTCGAAATTTCAATTCGGGCGGCCAGTTGGGGTTGAAGGTAATCTTAAGACTGAGGTTGTCGATGTAAATATGATGCTTATTCCAGACCCGAAAAAAGCGAAAGCCGCTCATGTTAAGAGGGTTGCGGATGCTTTCAATAAAATGAAGAAGCGGGAGGCACTTTATTTTCTTTCAGAACGGCGGCTTAAGGAAATGGTCTATCGGAAGCAGGGGAAAGAAGATGAGCTGCATAGCCTTTCCGATTTATCCGAACTCGAAATGCCAGACCGCCATGAATTGGATGATGCGGTTCTGGAGATGATGGGCATTTCCTCAAAGACGGAGCGCAAGGCATGGCTGGATAAAATCTACTCTTATTTGAGGGAGCATTTCGAGCTTACCCGCCAGAAAGAGGAAAAGGCTATTGAGAACAAAAAGACTGCCGCCAGCCGGGGGGCTGTCCGCCCAGCTGATCTTGCACGGCAGCTATTTGATGAAATTCGAGAGAGAGAGCGCGCTGGTTAAGGAAGTATGATCCTGATTTTATGGATGCTGGAAAATTTCGGACGCTCGACCTACCTGAGAATGGCAAACCACAGTCCATGCTGATCTCTTATCCCTGCGAGTTTCTTTTGCACAAGGGAAAAAGAAGCAAATCGTCCCGGTAAAAATAAAGGAGCAGGCCCCCCTCGCTTGCTTTCTTGCGGAGCACGGAACGCTGGGGCTGATACGGGTGCCGGTAGAGGCGTGAGGCAGCCGCATTTTCAGTCGTGACATTTTATCCGCGCCCGCAACGCCCGCCTGAAGGAAATCATCGAGGAGCGCACGGCGGATGAGGATATGCAGGAGAAGGTATACGCCATTGCGGCGTTTTAGGGTGGATTGCGCGCATGGTAAACACAACAATTAACTACATAAAGTCAAGGGGTTACGCTTACGTAACCCCTTTATTCCTGGTGGAGCAGAGGATCGAACCTGACCTCAAGACTGCCAGCCTTGCGCTCTCCAGCTGAGCCTACCGCCCCAAACCCCGTTTTTCCCGGAAGACAGATATATAAATACCCGGCAATTCACTGTCAATCGAAAAAATTGCGCGGCGCCAGTCGCGCTGAAATCGATGAGCGCGACGGACGGTTCGGAGAAATTATATTTTCTTCTCATTTTAGCTTGCACTGGCTTGAAAAATTGTGTTGAATACTTCAAACCATAAGGACCCGCTTGGAGCTCGCTGCGGAGTTATATTCAAAACTTTCAAAACACAAGAGGAGGTTCAGATGGGAAAGCCGTTAACCAAGTCTCAGATCGCTGATTCAATCTCCAAAAAAGTCGGTGTGACGAAGAAGCTCGCAGGCGAGATGATAAACACCCTCGCGCAGCTTTCCTACAAAGAGGCCAAGAACTCCTTCACCATACCCGGAATAGGCAAGCTCGTTCTCGTAAAGAGGAAGGCAAGGACCGGCAGGAACCCCCAGACCGGCGCATCCATAAAGATACCGGCCAAGAGGGTCGTGAAGTTCAGGGTGGCCAAGGCCTGCAAGGACGCGGTGCTCGGCGCAAAGTAAGCCTTATCAAATTTCTGCGAATAAAAAGAGCCCCCTGCAGAGGGGGCTCTTTTTATTTTATTTAAAGGTATATATAAGAATCATCCCGCCCAGTTCGACCTGGACGGCCAGCCCCCCTTTCCTTAAGAGCCTCGTCCCTTCCGTATTTTCCCTCTTGTAATCCGGGATTTTATTCTGATATCATTTCAAGGTTATGAAATGCCCATTTTGCGGTTTCCTTGAAGACAAGGTAATTGACTCGCGCCTTTCGCAGGACGGCAGCACCACCCGGAGGCGGAGGGAGTGCCTCGGCTGCGCAAAGAGGTTCACTACCTATGAAAGGGTCGAGGAGGCGTTGCCGCTCGTTGCGAAGAAGGACGGCAGGCGCGAGATATTCGACCGGACCAAGATACTGAACGGCATAATGAAGGCCTGCGAGAAAAGGCCAGTGAGCCTCGACGATATAGAGAAGGCGGTCGCCCGGCTTGAGACAAGGTTCATAGACTCCGGCGAAAGGGAGATACCGAGCTCGTCCATAGGCGAGGCCGTCATGGAGGAATTGAAGGGGTTGGACGAGGTCGCGTACGTGAGGTTCGCCTCGGTCTACAGGGACTTCAGGGACATAAACGAGTTCATGCACGAGCTGAAGGACCTCCTTGACGTGAAGAAAAGGACCTGATGGCGCGGCATGAGGATTTCATGCGCGCGGCGCTCAAGCTCGCCCGGAAGGGGCTCGGCAGGACCAGCCCCAACCCCGCGGTCGGCGCGGTAATAGCAAGAGGCGGACGGATAATCTCCTCAGGCTGGCACCGTAAGGCAGGCCTGCCCCATGCCGAGATAGAGGCCCTTTCAGGGGCCGCAGGCGACCTCAGAGGCGCCGTCATGTACGTGACCCTCGAGCCCTGCTGCCATTTCGGCAGGACCCCGCCATGCACCGAGGCCCTGAAACGCTCAGGGATAAGAAAGGTAGTCATAGGGGCTCTGGACCCCAACCCGAAAGTGAGCGGGAAAGGGTCGACGGCATTGAAGAGAGCCGGGATCGAGGTCGTCTCCGGCGTTCTCGAAGAGGAATGCATGGCAGTCAACGAGGCCTACCGGAGCTTCATCCAGAGCCGCTTTCCCTTCGTAACATTAAAGCTCGCATCCTCCCTCGACGGCCGCATTGGAACTTCAACAGGCGAGTCCAGATGGATAACAGGGCCGCTTGCCCGTAAGCGCGTCCATAGACTCCGTTCAGTGAACGACGCCGTAATGGTCGGGAGAAGGACCGTAGAGCGGGACGACCCGGAGCTTACTGTAAGGCTCGCGAAGGGAAGGGACCCGATAAGGGTGGTCCTCGACAGCGCCCTTCTCACCCCGTCTACAGCGAGTGTCTATAAAGGCGTAAGGGAGGGCAGGGCCCGGCTCATATTCTTTGTGGCTTCCAGGGCGCCTTTATCGCGGATTAAAAAGGCCCGGGAGAACGGGGCAGAGGTGGTAAGGGTCGCTGCCTCCGGAAAAGGGGTCTCCGTAAAGGGCGTCCTCCGGGAGCTCGGAAAACGGGAGATAACGAGCGTGCTGGTCGAGGGCGGCGGCGAGCTTGCCTCCTCGCTCATAAGATCGGGCCTGATCGATAAGTATGTCCTTTTCTACGGCCCTGTAATCATCGGGGGCGACGGGAGGCCGTCGGTCGCCTCTTTGGGGGTTAAAGGGCTTGCAAAGGCGCCAAGGCTTGAAAGGGTGACGGCCAGGGCCATTGACAACGGCGTTGTAATCGAGGGATATCCGGCCGGGAAAGAGGGGTAGGGAAGATGTTTACCGGTATAATAGAAGACGTAGGCACGGTTAAACATATTGAAAAAAAAGGGTCTTTTGGTAAAATAGCGGTTGAGACGGCGCTTCCCTTGAACGAGCTGAGGGAAGGGGATTCCATCTCGGTAGACGGGGCCTGCCTAACGGCAACAGGGTTTTCCGGGAGCGCCTTTATCGCCGACGTTAGCGAAGAAACGCTTAAAGTGACCACGCTTGGCGGGCTTTCCGCCGGAGGCAAGGTCAATGTAGAGAGGGCCTTGACGCTATCGAGGCCGCTCGGCGGACACCTCGTCACGGGCCATATCGACGGGGTCGGGTCTATTAAAAAAATGGCCCGGAGCGGCGATTACCTGGACCTCGAAATATCCGTCCCGCCGGAGCTCATGGCCCAGGTCGTAAGGAAGGGCTCCATAGCGATAGACGGCATAAGCCTTACAATCGCGGACCTCGGCCCGGGGAGCGTGAGGATAGCGATAATCCCGCATACGCTCGTCAGAACAACCCTTCTTTCGAAGAAAGAGGGTGCGAGGGTAAATTTAGAGACCGAAATAAGCGGCAAGTACGTGGAGAAGTTCTTCAATAAAAAAGAGAGCCGCATAACCGAGGAGTTCCTTTCGGAGCACGGCTTCGGCAAGAAGGTCTGACACATGTCCATAAAGAGAATGGAAGAGGCTTTAAAGGCGATAAGTGAAGGCAGGATGGTCATCCTCGTCGACGACGAGGACAGGGAGAACGAGGGCGACCTCTGCATGGCCGCCGAGATGATAACGCCCGAGGCCGTGAACTTCATGGCCAGGCACGCGCGCGGCCTCATATGCGTTACTCTCACCGAGGAAAGGGCCGACCTCCTCGCCCTCCCGCCCATGGTGGACGACAACACATCCCTTTTCAGGACGGCGTTCACCGTTTCGGTAGATGCTCGGGACGGCGTCACCACGGGCATTTCCGCATCCGACAGGGCAAAGACCATACTCGCCTGCGTAGACGACAACGCCGGGCCCGGCGACCTTGTCCGCCCGGGGCACATATTCCCGCTTCGGGCCAAGAACGGAGGCGTGCTCATACGGACCGGCCAGACAGAAGGCTCGGTCGACCTCTCCCGCCTTGCCGGCCTTAAGCCCGCGGGCGTCATCTGCGAGATAATGAACGAGGACGGCACAATGGCCCGCATGAAGGACCTGGAGGCCTTCGCCAAAGAGCACGGCTCGCGATCGTAACCATAGCCGACATAATCGAATGACTCCAAGCGCGACAGGCTCGTAACGCGCGCAGCAGATGCAGTCCCCACCAGGCGTACGCGGGCAGTGGACGGCGTCATTCTACACAAGCGACGTCAACACCCACGAGCACCTAGCCCTCGTAAAGGGGACATAACGCCAGATGGCCAGTGCTGGTGCGCATCCATTCCAGAGTACCTCACGGGCGACGTCTTCGAGAGCGAGCAATTGCGACGCTGCGGCAAACAGCAAAACGCCATGAGAATGGTGAGAAGAGGGGAAGGGCATACTCTCTACATGCACCGAGAAAAGGGCGCAGCATAGCCTCGTAAACAAGATAAAAGCCTACGCGTTTGCAGGACAAGGGGCTCGACACGGTCGAGGCCAACGAGAAGCTCGGCTTCAAGGCGGATCTTAGGGACTACGGCCTGGGCGCGCAGATACTCCAGGACCTCAGTATCGGCAAGATGCGGATACTCACCAATAACCCGCGGAAGATAAAGGGGCTCAGAAAACCGGCCTCGAGATAGTCGAAGGTCCCCATAAGTCAGTGCCGCACAGCAGGAATCAAATTACCTCGGGGTCAAGAAGAAGGACCGCTCAACCACCTCATCTCAACCTCAGCGCCGAGGCAGAAGAAGAGCCGAGGCGAGCTTGCCAGAGGCCAGTCCGTCAGTAATCCATCAGATATGCGTTGATACAGGAGAGGTCAGTGTATATTATGAGCTAAAGAACTCGCTAGGAAGGTCTATGCGAGGGTAATAGAGAACCTACGACGCCCAAGGGCTCAAGGTCATGATAGTCCTGGGAAGGTTCAAGCTTCTTCGCAAACGAAAGGCTCCTTGACAGCGCGGTGGATACGCTCCTCCGTAGCGGAGCCTCCGAGGGCGACATCGACATAGTCAAGGTGCCGGGCTCGTTCGAGATGCCGGTAGCCGCCAAGACCCTCGCCTCAAGCGGCCGCTACGACGCCGTAATCTGCCTCGGCTGCGTCATAAGGGGCGCTACCCCCCATTTCGACTACCGTCGCTGGTAACAAAGGCATCACCAAAGAGTGCCCTCGACTTCGAGACGCCGGTCGCCTTCGGCGTCGTCACAGCCGACAACCTCGAGCAGGCCATAGAGCGGGCAGGCACCAAATCCGGGAACAAGGGCAGGGACGCCGCGCTTACGGCAATCGAGATGGCCAACCTCCTGAAGGCCATCGGGAAAAGGAAGTAAGCGCCCGGAAATGAGCGTAAGGCGAAAGGCGCGGGAGACCGCCCTGCAGATACTCTACAAGACCGACATCTCTCAGAGAGCAGGGCAGAAGGACCTCAATAAACGGCTCCCTCATCATGAGCACCGAAGTCAGTGATACCAATCTCATCAACGCGCTAGCCGCGAAAACGAGACGAGATAGACGCCGTAATCCGAAAACTTCGAAAAACTGGACCGTCAGAGCGCATGGCCGTGGTAGGCAAGAACATCACTCGGATAACAGTCTACGAAACTCCTCCATACTCCGAGACGTCCCTAAGTCGCCATGACGAGGCGGTGGAGCTCGCGAAACTCCCTGCAGCACCGAGAATCCAGAGGCCTTCTGCGCTCAACATAATGGGCAAGGTGAAAAGCGAGGAAAAAGCCCCAGAACTTAGAGCCAAACAGGCTGGTGAAATCTTTGGGGAAACTTTCTGAAAGGTTTCCCCAGATCAAAGACTTTTTAGTTCCTGAAAACCCCCAATTGAGAGTTTTCTCGAAGAAACAAAGTTTTGGAAAGTTGAAGAAACACACAAAAAATGTTCTCTCAAGAGTTTCAACGAGCCTTTCGGCCCGGGCTGAGGGGCTTTTAAATCTACAGGTTAATCCCCCGCGGCTGGGGGGGCTTTTTGTTTTTGACCCCCCCCCCTTGTGGGGGGTGGGCTGGGGGGGGGTGACAACACTCTCACCCTCCCCTCTGTCCCCTCCCGTCAAGGGAGGGGAGGTACCCCGCAGCTTGCTGCGGGGAGGTTCATTTGACAGGGCCTTTCAGGGCTGTATAATACACTAATGAGGAGCCGTATTCCGTGAAAGTTCAGTTGCTGGACCTTGCCGCGCAGTACCGCAGGATAAGGAAAGAGGTGCTCCGGGAAATAACGGCAGTCTGCGATTCCCAGCATTACGTGTTAGGGAAGCATGTCTCGGGACTTGAGTCTGAAATAGCCGCGTACTGCGGGGCGAAGTTCGCGGTGGGCGTTGCGTCCGGGACAGAGGCGCTTCTTCTGGCGCTCATGGCCGCCGGGGTAAAGGCTGGCGACCGGGTCGCCACGACGCCTTTCACCTTCTTCGCTACCGCGGGGTCGATAGCCCGGCTCGGCGCGGTCCCGGTCTTCGTGGACATAGACCCCGAGACTTATAATATCGACACCGGGAAGTTCGAGTCGCTCCTTAAGAAGAGCGGCAAGTGTATAAAGGCCGTGATCCCGGTCCATCTCTACGGCCAGTGCGCGGACATGGACCCCATAATGAAGGCCGCCAGGAAGCACGGCGTTGCTGTCATAGAGGACGCAGCGCAGTCCATAGGCGCGGAATACAAGGGTAGGAGGGCCGGGTCGATAGGGCACATGGGATGCCTTTCCTTCTACCCCACGAAGAACCTCGGGTGCTTCGGCGACGGCGGCATGGTCACGACCAACGACGCGAAGCTCGCGGATAGGCTCAAGATGCTCCGGGTCCACGGGAGCCGCGTCCGGTACTATCACGACGAAGTGGGCCTCAATAGCAGGCTTGACGAGATACAGGCGGCCGTACTCCGGGTGAAACTCAAATACCTCGATTCGTGGGCCGAGGGCAGGGTAAGGAACGCGGAGCGTTATGACAGGCTCTTCGGAAAGGCCGCGATAAAGGGTGTATTGAGCACGCCTTTCATCCGGGACGGGCTCCGCTCCGTCTACAACCAGTATGTAATAAGGGTCGGGAAGAGGGATGAGCTGAGGGCCCATCTCTCAGCCGCGGGCATAGGGAGCGAGATATACTACCCGCTCCCGCTCCATCTCCAGAAGTGCTTCAAGGGGCTCGGATACGGTAAGGGCGATTTCCCGGTCTCAGAGGCGGCGGCAAAAGAGGTGCTTGCGCTCCCCATATACCCGGAGCTTACGCTCTCTCAGCAGAAGCATGTAGTAGCCGCGATAGCCGGGTTTTACGGGCAGGGCAGGTAAAAGGCCTGAATTGAAGGCCTGAAATAAGGAGGCGGTCGTTGAAAAGGATTCTCGTTACCGGCGGCGCCGGGTTCATAGGCTCGCACCTCTGCGAGAGGCTCCTCAAGGACGGAAGCGAGGTCATCTGCCTCGATAACTTCTTCACGGGCAGGAAGGAGAACATCTCGCACCTCATCGGCAATCCCGGTTTCGAGATCATCCGGCACGACGTCATCGAGCCCGTTCTCCTTGAGGTGGACGAGATATACAACCTCGCCTGCCCGGCATCCCCGGTACACTACCAGTACAACCCCGTAAAGACGATCAAGACCAACATAATGGGCGCCCTCAACATGCTGGGCCTCGCGAAGAGGGTGAGGGCGAGGATACTCCAGGCCTCGACCTCCGAGGTCTATGGCGACCCCAAGGTGCACCCCCAGCCCGAGAGCTACTGGGGGAACGCGAACCCCATAGGTTTCAGGGCCTGCTACGACGAGGGCAAGAGGTGCGCCGAATCGCTCATGTTCGCGTACCACAGGCAGAACGGCGTGGACATACGGGTTGTTCGTATATTCAACACCTACGGCCCCAGGATGCTCGAGAACGACGGCAGGGTCGTAAGCAACTTTATCGTGCAGGCCCTCCGGGGCCTGGACATGACCGTCTACGGCGACGGGTCGCAGACGCGCTCGTTCTGCTACGTCGACGACCTGGTGGACGGGCTCATAAAGATGATGGAGAACGACGGCGTAGCGGGGCCGGTGAATCTCGGAAACCCCGGGGAGTTCACGGTACTGGAGCTCGCCAACATGGTAAAGAGGCTTACTTCGAGCAGCTCGAATATAGTCTTCAAGGAGCTTCCGCCCGACGACCCGGTCCAGAGGAGGCCCGATATCACCCTCGCAAAGGAGTCTCTCGGCTGGCGGCCTCTTGTCGGCCTCGAAGAGGGCCTCCTTAAATCAATCGAATACTTCAGGTCAAGGATAAGCCCCGCATCAGGACTCTCCTCGCTTTAGGCAAGCCGTAGGAAACAGGAAAAAAGCCGTCCGAATCCGTTCCGTCCTCATCGTGACCGGTCTTTCACCAGTCAATCCGTACATCGTAATTATTAAAAGCGCCTCAGGGATGTCTCTCGCCGTCGGTAAAAGGGGGTTCTCTTGCCGAGGGAAATGGGGAAGAAAGAGGGGGGCGGGCCTTTTCTGGACCTGTCAGCCGCCGGTCCGAAAAGGTTCGCGGTAAAGCCTGTCCCGTGCGCGGCCCCTGGCCCGGCCTTTGCGGGGAGCGCGATTTTTATAAACAGGGTAAGATACGGGCCTGCAGGCGTGAACGGGGCCAGGCATATCGAGGGCGTCATGAACGGGAGGGTCGAGGCGGTAATCCTGGTCGCCAGGATCCGGGGATGAGAGGATGGAGGCTTTCTTGACAGGGTAGCGATTGGTGATAGACTTTTATCATTCGGCATGGCGCCGAATGCCCGACGGAATGTAACCCCCAACGCGAGCGGTGCAACATGGCGGGAAAGAGGAACATAGCCTTCGGTTTCCTGTATCTTTTCCTGACCATCGTCCTGTATCTCGCGAGGCCTTCCGAGGGAGGCGTTGCTTTCGAATCGGCGCTGGTGCAGGCCAATATCGACGCGCTCTTGAACATAGGGGCGGGCTGGCTCATCTCAAGGCTGCCGTTCGTCGGGTGGGTAGCCAACACCGTTTCGTACCTGATGATAGCAGGTGCGCTCCTCCGTTCCGGGACCCTCTGCCTTGCGGCAGCGGGACTTCTGCCTCCCGCGGCCTCGATAATGCCGGTCGGCGCCCTGATTATTATAGCGATGATGCTCTTTATGGGTATAGGGTACTTGAGCCTTAAGGTAGTGAGGCAATGAGGTTTCGCCAGGTCGCAGTCTGGCCGAGGGGACTGAGGATCATCCACTGGATAAACGCCTTTTCGGTGCTTATCCTCATACCGCTCGGCGCGTTCCTCTTTTTTGCCGAATACCTGGACCTTACCGACCGGGCCTTCGGCTCCGTGCTGAACGTCCATGTGACGGTCGGGATTGTGCTCACCTTGGGGGTCGTGGCGAGGGTGGTCTTTCTCTTTGCAGGCCCCCCTGCCGCAAGGTGGAAGGACGTCCTCCCGCATACCAGAGAGCAGTTCGCGCTCCTTTCAGCCACCCTCAGATATTACCTCTCGGGCTTCAAGGGCAAGGCCCCGCTCTATCTTACCCATAATCCGGTTGCCGGGGCATGGGATACGGCGCTCTTCATCGTATTTTTATCGCAGGCGACTACGGGCCTTTCCATGTTTTTCTTCCATTCCGCGGAGCACGAGCACAGCCACAACCATAACCATGCCCTTGAAGGCGCCGTTGCCTGGCCCCCTGAGTGGTTCGAGGGCCTTCATGTGGCCGGGGCGGCCTTTATTATAATCTTCGTCCTGGCCCACTTCACCGCGCTCGCCTGGCACGACATATTCGAGAGGAGGGGACTCGTCTCGAGCATGATAAGCGGCAGGAAGTTCTATTCCGAGGAGGAGATACAGGAGCTCAAGGCGCGCCTGGAAAGAAAGGGTCTCAAGCCGGAAGGGAACGGAACAAAAAAGACATAAACAGTACGGTTTTCCCGAAAAAAGGAGGTCTGCCCATGCGCCAAACCCTGTTGCTATGCCTGTTACTTGCCATATTCACCGTCTTCGGAGTAAGCAAATATGCGGATTCGGCCGATGAACCGAAGTTGATAAGGGAGGACCCGCTCCAGGACATGGACGCCCTCATGAAGACGGCGGACAGGCTTTGGAAAGACACGAGCCTCGGAACCGCCGGGGTCTCCTGCTCGACTTGCCATCCTGACGGCAAGGACTTGAGGGCCGAGCCGTTCCCCAGGCGCATCGAGATGGCGAACGACATATTGACGCTCGACCAGATGATAAACTTCTGCATGACATTCCCGATGAAGGGCAAGCCGCTTCAATGGAATTCACGAGAAATGACGGCTCTTGCCGCCTATGTGAAGGCGCACGCGAAGTAGAGCGCGGGAACTGACCGCAATGAGTCCCTGAGGTGAGGGTAATGGCGGCTGAAAAGTCCGTGGGTCGGACGGCAGGACGGCTTCCCCTGTACCTCCGGCTCCGATGATTGAGCCCTGTTCCCTTTACGTCTCCATTGACGTTTGTTTTCCTGCAAGCGAAAATCGAGGCCTGAAAGAATAATCCGCCAG
>JABTVA010000018.1 GCA_015075075.1 Deltaproteobacteria bacterium
GACTTCGCCACCCACTGCGCCATCTCGACGACCGGGAGCTCGACGGTCACGACGGCCCCTCCCTCCTCGGGGCTCGTGATGTCTATGGAGCCGCCGTGCTCCGTCACTATGCCGTGGGTTATGGATAGGCCGAGGCCCGTGCCCTTGCCCACGTCCTTGGTCGTGAAGAACGGGTCGAAGACCTTGTGTATGACGTCCCTCGACACCCCCGGCCCGTCGTCCTTGAAGGAGATTACGATCCTCTTGCCCTCGACGCGGGTGGATATCTCTATCTTGCCCTTTCCCTTCTTCGCGACCATCGCGTCTTCGGCGTTGTTTATGATGTTTATGAAGACCTGCTGCATCTGGAAGAGGTCTACCATCGTCCGCGGGAGGCCGTTTTCGAGCTTAAGCGCCACCTGGATGTTGTTGGCTTTGAGCGAATACTCCCGGAGCTCTATCGTGTGCCTTATTATCTCGTTAATGCTGTGGTACTCCCTCTCGGTCTTCTTGGCCCTTGCGAAGGTGAGGAGGTTCTGCACTATCTTCGCTGTCCGGAGCGACTCGTGGTAGATCTTCCGGAGCTTGTCCTTTATGTCGTCGAGCTTCTTGTCCCCGGGCGTGTCCATGAGTATCTGGCTGAAGCCCATGATGCCCATGAGGGGGTTATTGAGCTCGTGCGCTATGCCCGCAACGAGCTTTCCGAGGCTCGATAGCTTCTCAGAGTGCAGGAGCTGCTCGCGCAGGAGCTTCTCGTGGGTTATGTCCCTGGCGACGTGCACGCTCGCCCATACCTTCCCCTCCGCGTTGAAGACCGGGAAGGTGGTCAGCTTGTAGCTCCCCTCGAAGACCAGGTCATCCACCTCGGCGTTGGCCACCTCGCCGGTCGCGAGCGTCCTCGAATGGGGGCACATCTCCTTCTGCTCGTGCCTGCAGTAAAGGAGCTGGTAGCACTTCCTGCCGATGAGCTCCTCGGGCGTGGAATTGAACTTCCGGGCGAGCGCCTTGTTTATCTTTATTATCTTGTACTCGTTATCGTGTATGGAGATGAGGTCCTGGATGGCGTCGAAGGTGGCGACCCACTCCTCCTTGCTCTTCATGACGAGTCCGAAGAGCTTGGTATTCTCCTCGGCCCTCTTCTCAAGCGAGTCGAGCATGCTGTTGAAGGCCTTGGCCAGATACCCTATCTCGTCCTCGGCCTCGACTTTTATCCGCTCGTTTATGCCCGCCTCGCCGTCGGCTATACGCCTTATTATCTCGACGTTCTTCCGGATGGGGCCTGTTATGGATTTGCGGATGAGGAGCGAAAGGAGTATCCCGCCCACGCCTATGGCCAGGATGCCGGAGAGGATCCACTGGTTCCTGATATGCGAGAGCATCCCGTACATGTCGGAAAGCGGGGTCCTTATGACGAGTATGCCCCTGGCGTCCTCGCTCACATGGCAGCTCTGGCACTTGGGCTTTTTTTCAATCGGCTGGAGATAGGTGAAGAGCGGCTCCTCATTGCTCCTGTCTATGTAGTATACCTCGCCCCTCTGCCAGTCCTTCCTGAATCTGGCCAGCGCGTCCCTGAACTCGGGGTTGCCAACGCCCCTGGCCGGGGGGCTCTCTTCCAGGTCGGGATGGCCCACGAGCCATTCCGGACGTATCTCGCCGAACTCCTTTTCGACCGCCCTTATGGTCTTCAGGTCCTTGAATGCCTCTTCAACGCCGTTGCTCCGTACTATGTAGACGCTCTCGATGCCCGGTGTTTTGCTCAGGGAGTTTATCAAGTGGCGCGCGAGGTCCGCCCTCTCCTCTATCATGTCCTCGTATATGGCGGTAAGTATGGGCTGGGCCATGAACCGGGAGGCCCGGAGCTTCTCCTCCAGGAGCTCCTTTTCCTTGTTGCTGATTTCCCAGTATATGGAGATGACGACGCCGATGGTGATGAGCCCGATGATGAGGACGAGTATCCTGGAATGTAGGCTTTTCTTGAGCATACCGCTACAGAGCGCCCGGGATTCGGCTTAACGGACCCGCTGAGGCCCCTTTCAGGCTGATTTTACGCGCACTTTCGCGTCAATACCGCGGAAGAGACCCTTTTCGCTTTTCTGGATATCTATTCTTATCGGACGAAAGCTGGAATATTTTAGCCCATTTTGAATTGGCCGGGTAGAAAAAAAAGGGGCTGGCTGAAGAGGAGGATGCTACTCGCCCTTGAGGTCGCGGCCCATTAGCCCGAGCACAGCCTCCCTGGGGTGCTTTCCTTCGTAAATAACGCTATATACCGCCTCGGCAATGGGCATCTCGACCCCGTTTTGCAAGGCAAGCTCCCTTGCCGCCCGCGAGGTCTTGACGCCCTCGGCCACCTCGAGCATGCGGCCGGTTATCTCGCCTATGGCCTCGCCTTTTCCTATGGAGACTCCGACAGAATAGTTCCTGCTCAAGGGCCCGGTGCAGGTAAGGACCAGGTCCCCGAGGCCCGAGAGGCCAGAGAAGGTCTCTCTACGCGCGCCCATCCTTACGCCGAGGCGGGCCATCTCGGCAAGGCCTCTCGTTATTAGCGCGGCCCTGGCGTTATGGCCGAGCCCAAGCCCGTCTGATATGCCCGAGGCTATGGCGACGACGTTCTTAAGAGCGCCGCCGAGTTCGACCCCGATTGTATCGTCGTTAGTATATACCCTGAAGTAGCCTGTAGAGAACTCTTCCTGCACCCTGCGGGCCGACTGAACGGAAGCGGAGGCGGCGGTCAGGGCCGCGGGGAGCATTCGGCTCACCTCTTTTGCAAAGGAAGGGCCTGATAGGACCACGAAGGAAAAGGGCTTGCCTGAAAGGGCCTCGGAGATGACCCCGGCAGGGGTCATCATGCTCCCCTCCTCTATGCCCTTGGTGGCGCTTACGACGATGGAGCCGTCCCGGATAAAGCCCCTGGCCCCGGAAAATACGCCCCTCAAGCCGTGGGAAGGGACGACGCTTACGATGAAATCCGAGCTGTCGAGGGCCTCTTCAATGCTCGTGAAAGGGGTTATGCCGGAAGAGAGCTCCACCCCCGGCAGATACATGCTGTTCTCGCGTTTCTCTTTTATGGAGGCCCTGACCTCCTCCTCCCTTGCCCACAGGCTTACATCTTTTCCCTTGAGGGCAAGCACCTGGGCGAGCGTTGTCCCCCAGCTCCCTGCCCCGAGCACGGTAATCCGTCCCATCAGCCACGTCCTTTTAAGTCTCTCTTTGCCATGCCCACTTACCCCGGCCTGCCCTCTACTGCTTGCTGAAAAACTCCGTTTTATTCAGGCTGCTCAAAAAGCTCCAGATGCGAGGCCCCCGTTGGAACAGGAGAACTGGGAATGAGGCGCACTTTTCGCGTACGCCGGAGTGTCAAGCGACGTAGCCTTCGACGGAGAACGACTTTTTCAGCAGCCTGCCAAGCGGCTCACTCCTCTTCTTCCGAGTCGCCGGAATCGTCCTTCTCGGCTATGGGGGCCATCCCGGATATGTGCTCGCCTTTTTCTATGTCCATGAGCCTTACGCCCTGGGTGTTCCTGCCTATGACCGGTACGTCCTTCATGGCTATCCTTATTATCTTCCCGGAGCTCGTGGAAATCATGAGCTCGTCCGCGTCCGTCACCTTGACTATGCCTGCGAC
The DNA here is from genome assembly GCA_015075075.1 of Deltaproteobacteria bacterium. Lineage (GTDB taxonomy): Bacteria > Desulfobacterota > GWC2-55-46 > GWC2-55-46 > GWC2-55-46 > UBA5799. The sequence goes on from JABTVA010000018.1 coordinate 3,605, forward strand.
GGGCCCGTTCTTATCGGTTATCTTGATGTTTATGAGGCCGCTTCCGCCCCGGCCCTGGCCGCGGTACTCGGCGAACTCGGTCCTCTTGCCGTGGCCGTTCTCGGTGACGGTAAGGACGGTCGAGTTCTCCTCGACCGTCTCCATGGAGACCACGCGGTCGCCCTCGTCGAGCTTGATGCCCTTTACGCCCCTGGCCTGGCGCCCCATCTCCCTCACCTCGTCCTCGTGGAACCTTATGGCCTGCCCGAGGCGGGTGCCCAGGAAGAGGTCGGTCTTGCCGTCGGTCAGGCGCGCTGCGATGAGGCTGTCGCCCTCGTCGAGGCTCACGGCTATGAGCCCGCCCGAGCGAATGTGGGAAAAGCTCATGAGGTCGGATTTCTTGATTACCCCGTGGGCGGTCGCCATTGTAATGAAGTTTCCTTCCCTGAACTCGCGGACAGGGAGGAAGGCGGTTATGTGCTCGCCCTGGGCGATGTTGAGGATGTTCACTATGGCCTTGCCCTTGGCGGCCCTCCCGGCCTGGGGTATGTCGTAGACCTTGAGGGAGTAGGCCTTGCCCTTGTCCGTGAAGAAGAGGATATGGCTGTGGGTCGAGGCTATGAAGAGGTTCGAGACAAAGTCCTCTTCCTTGGTGGTCATGCCGGTCTTACCCTTGCCGCCCCGCTTCTGTATCTTGAAGAGGCTCGTGGGGTTCCTCTTTATGTAGCCGCCGCTCGTTATGGTGACCACCATGTCCTCTTCGGCGATGATGTCCTCGAGGGTTATCTCCCCGGCCTCGTCGACTATCTGGGTCCTCCGCTCGCTTCCGAACCGCTCCTTTACGTCCTTCAATTCGTCGACGACCACGGCCATGAGGAGCTTTTCGCTGGCGAGCCTCTCTTCGAGCATTTTTATGAGCTTAAGGAGCTCCCGGTACTCGTCTATTATCTTGTCCCTTTCGAGGGCCGTGAGCCTCTGGAGCCTCATGTCCAGGATGGCCTGGGCCTGTATCTCGGAGAGCTTGAAGTTCTTTAAGAGGCCCGACTTGGCCTCCTGCGGGCTCCTGGAGGCGCGTATGAGCTTTATGACCGCGTCCAGGTTGTCGAGGGCGATCTTCAGGCCCTCCAATATGTGGGCCCTCTCCCTTGCCTTCCTCAGCTCGAATACGGTCCTCCTCGCCACCACCTCTTTCCTGAACCTGACGAACTCCTTGAGGAGCTGCCCGAGGGAGAGCACCCTGGGCTGGCCGTCGACGATCGCGAGGTTTATTATGCCGAAGGAGGTCTTCATCTGGGTGTGGTGGTAGAGGTTGTTGAGTATGACCTCCGCGACCTCGTCCTTCTTAAGCTCCACCACTATCCTCATGCCCTCGCGGTCGCTCTCGTCCCGTACGTCCGAGATGCCCTCCACCTTCTTTTCGCGCACAAGCTCGGCGATACTCTCGATGAGCTTGGACTTGTTCACCTGGTAAGGTATCTCGGTTATGACGATTGCCTGGCGGCCTGTCCGGGGGTTCTTCTCTATGCTCGCCTTGGCGCGTAGCTGCAGCACCCCCCTGCCGGTCTCGTAGGCGTCCCTTATGCCTTTCCTGCCGCTTATGAACCCGGCTGTCGGGAAGTCCGGGCCGGGGACGAGCTGCATGAGCTCCTTTACCGTTGCATCGGGCTTGCCGATTATATGGATGAGCGCGTCGATTATCTCGGAGAGGTTGTGGGGCGGCATGTTGGTCGCCATGCCGACAGCTATGCCGGATGAGCCGTTCACGAGGAGGCAGGGGAAGGCCGCGGGAAGGACGACCGGCTCTTTCAGGGACTCGTCGTAGTTCGGCTGGAAATCGACCGTCTCCTTCTCTATGTCATTCAGGAGCTCGCTTGCGAGCTTCGCCATCCTGACTTCCGTGTACCTCATGGCTGCCGGCGGGTCGCCGTCTATGGAGCCGAAGTTGCCCTGGCCGTCTATGAGCGGGTACCGGAGCGAGAAGTCCTGCACCATCCTGGTGATTGCGTCGTATACCGCGGAATCTCCGTGGGGGTGGTACTTGCCTATGACGTCGCCGACCACGCGGGCGGACTTCTTGTAAGGCTTGTTCCACTCTACCCCCATCTCGTGCATGGCGTAGAGTATCCTCCTGTGGACCGGCTTCAAGCCGTCCCTCACGTCGGGCAACGCCCTGCCGATTATGACCGACATGGCGTAGTCCAGGTAGGACTTTTTCATCTCGTCTTCTATATAGACCGGTCTCTGTTCCTGTGCCATCTCTCCTCTTCCCTAAAGCTTTAAAAATACGGTTAAAATTCAACCCCGAACAGCCGCCGAAGGACCTGAAACCGAGGCTTTCCAGGGTGCAAGGCGTGGAAATAGGGTGTATACTTATTGGGTCAATATTAAATAATACCGAAGGTTTTGCAAGTGTGTCAAGGAGTTTAACAGTTCAGGCAGGGCCATCCGGGCCAGGGCTTTTAACGGCTTTTTTTGCCCAATTTTTAATGACATTCCCGGTTAATTTTGCTAATCTCTCTATTTTGAATCCGGGGCCCCCATGAAGCACCCTTAAGACATGGACGCGGGTTCCCCTCCATAATGATACCGACTCTTTAAGAGGCAAGCTCTAAAAATCAGAGTTTTTCCCCGCGGTCAAAGAAGGCCGGGAATAAAAAGCGGAGCATATATGTCAATATGTGAGCATTTTTATTCCCGTAGCTACGCAGAGTCCGGGGAAAAGGTCAATTTTTAGCGACATATACCGGAGGATATTTCTTATGGCCAGGAAATACGTCTACTTTTTCGGCGGCGGAAAGGCCGAAGGCAGGGGGGACATGAAGGACCTCCTCGGAGGCAAGGGCGCGGGACTTGCCGAGATGACAAATATCGGGCTTCCCGTGCCTGCCGGCTTCACCATCACCACCGAGGTCTGCGATTATTTCTACAAGAACGACCGCAAGTACCCCCAGGGCTTCCACGTCGAGCTTGAAAAGAACATCAAGAAGCTTGAGAGGCTTACCGGCAAAAAGGTCGGCGACCCCGGGGACCCGCTCCTCGTCTCCGTCCGCTCGGGCGCGGCCCGGTCCATGCCCGGCATGATGGAGACCATCCTCAACCTCGGGCTTAACGACTCCTCTGTCGAGGGGCTCGCAAAGAAGACCGGGAACCGCCGGTTCGCCCTCGACGCCTACAGGCGCTTCATAACCATGTACGGCTCCACGGCGATGGGGGTGCCGAGGCACAGGTTCGACTACGAGTTCGACGACATAAAGGAAAGAAAGACCAGGCTCAGGCTCAGCATACCGAGGTCCCGTCCCGTGCTCGATACCGACGTCAACGAGAGCGAGCTGGAAGACCTCATACCACGCTTGAAAAAGGTCTACGAGGAGCACACGAAAAAGCCCTTCCCGCAGGGGCCCAATGAGCAGCTCGAGGGCGCCATAAACGCGGTCATCGGCTCGTGGATGGCGGAAAAGGCCGTTACCTACAGGAGGGTCGAGAAGATAAACGGGCTTCGCGGCACTGCCGTGAACATCGTCCAGATGGTCTTCGGCAACATGGGCGAGAACTCCGGCACCGGCGTCTGCTTCACGAGGGAGCCGAATACGGGCGAAAACATCTTTTACGGCGACCTCCTGATGAACGCGCAGGGCGAGGACGTGGTAGCCGGCATAAGGACGCCCTTGCACCTTTCCGACCTCAGGAAGCTCATGCCTAAGGCTTACAATGAGCTCCTTGACGTCAGGAAGAAGCTCGAACGGCACTACAAGGACATGCAGGACATAGAGTTCACCATCGAGACCGGCAAGCTCTACATCCTCCAGACCAGGGCCGGGAAACGCTCTCCCATGGCGGCCTTCAGGATAGCGGTGGACATGGTGAAGGAGAAGCTCATAACCAAGAAGGACGCCATCCTGAGGATTTCCGACAAGGACATAGAAGGGCTATTTTATCCCGTAATTGACCCGAAGATACCGATAGAGACGCTCCAGCAGAACCTCTTTGCCACGGGCATAGCCGCCGTGCCCGGCGCGGCCACGGGCTCGATCGTATTTACCGCCAAGGACGCGGAGGACCGGACCGCCGAGGGCAAGGCCGTGATCCTCGTAAGGACAGAGACGAGCCCCGAGGACGTGGGCGGCATGCACGCGGCCAAGGGGATCCTCACGGCGACCGGCGGCAAGACCTCCCACGCGGCGGTGGTCGCAAGGGGATGGGGCAAGTGCTGCATAGTCGGATGCGAGGACCTGAACATAGACTACAACGCCAAGACCGTCACCGTCGGGAGGACCGTCCTCAAGGAGGGCGACCCCCTTACCATAAACGGCTCCACGGGCGAGGTCTTCAAGGCGTCCATGAACCTCATAAAGCCGGAGCTGCCCGAGGCCTACCACACGCTCATGAGGTGGGCGGACGAGAACCGTAGCCTCAAGGTCCGCACGAACGTGGATACGCCATACGACGCCGAGAACGCCATAAGGCTCGGGGCCGAGGGCATAGGCCTGTGCAGGACCGAGCACATGTTCTTCGACACCGAGGAGCGGAGATTGGCCATCCAGCGGATGATCATCTCGGAAGACCAGAAGACCAGGAAAAAATCCCTCTACGAGCTCCTGCCCTTCCAGAGAAAGGACTTCATGGGCATATTCAGGGCCATGGACGGCAAGCCAGTTACCATAAGGCTCATAGACCCGCCGCTCCACGAGTTCGTCCCCCACACCGAGAGCGAGCAGAAGCAGCTCGCGAACAAGCTCAGCGCGCCCTCCACCAGGTAAAGCGGAGGATAGAGCGCCTGCATGGGCGAACCCCATGCTCGGGCACAGGACCGAGGCTCCTCATCACCTACAGGGAGGTCCTCGACATGCAGGTACGCGCCATCATAGAGGCCGCCTGCGACTGCAAGAGGAAGCGGATAAAGGTGTTCCCCGAGATAATGCTCCCCCTCATAATAGACGCCAAGGAGCTCCAGATACTCGCGGCAAGGGCCAGGGAAATAGCGTCCGATGTAATGCGGGAGCAGGAGATAACGGTAGAGTTCCATATCGGCACAATGATAGAGGTGCCGCGGGCCGCGCTCCTGGCCGACCAGATTGCGGAGCAGGCGGACTTCTTCTCCTTCGGCACGAACGACCTCACGCAGATGACCCTCGGCATGTCCAGGGACGACGCCGGCAGGTTCCTGCCCGACTACATTGACGAGAAGAAGACCGGGATACTGAAGGGCGACCCCTTCCAATCCATAGACCAGGACGGGGTCGGGTTCCTCATCAGGCTCGCGATAATAAAAGGCAGGGCCAAAAAGGAGAACCTCAAGATAGGCATCTGCGGCGAGCACGGCGGCGACCCGGACTCTGTCCGGTTCTGCCACATGAATTATTTCGATTACGTGTCGTGCTCTCCCTTCAGGGTACCCATAGCAAGGCTCGCGGCAGCGCAGGCCGAGATACGGAACCCCATGCCCGTCAAGGGCAAGCGCCAGATCACGATGAAGATAGTAGGATAGAGATGACGGCACCTAAAAGAGGGGCGGCTGGTTCGAGCCGCCCCTCTTTTTTTTTATTCGTAAACGCCGCGCCGCGTATTCCCCTTCCTACGTATCGACCTTTCATTCAGAATCTTACTGCATGGCACCCCTGTGAGTCAGCAGACCCCCCCTAAACTGGAAGTTTTCCTAAGTTAACGAATAAGATATTGTATTTTAAGGGAAAAATATTTTACATTCTGCCAGGGGTGAGTAGTTGTCGTTCATTCTTCTTTACCTTGCCATTTGTACCGTAGTCGTACTTATCGCAGCGTCCCTTTTCGTCGTGCTTGCGCGAAGGATGTACATGAGACGCAAGTACAGGCGCCTGGACGGCGAAAGGGAGAGGTTTGCGCATCTTTCTGCGCACTTGAGCGCAGGCAAGCCCGTCGAGGATGACGGGCCGTATGCGCATAAGCCGGGCTCTCCGGCGTGGACCGCCGTCGAGGAGGCCCTCTTCAAGGCCCTCAATACTGAAACCGGCAGGGACGAGGCCGCAAGGCTATTCGAGTCCCTGGGCTATGCGCGCCACTACGTGCGGAAACTCAAGAGCGGGAACAGGTGGGAGCGGGCGCTCGCTGCAGAGAAGCTCGGCGAGATACGATATACGGCAGCGGTCCCGCATCTATTGGAGGCAATGGGCAGCAGGAGAAGGGACCTTAAGCTCATGGCCGTCAACGCTCTCGGCGCGATTAAAGACGAGAGCGCGATACCTAACCTGATTACGATGCTCAAGCACACCCTTGCCCACGAGGAGGAGGTCTCGGTCCGGGTCCTCAAATCCGCCATCATCTCCTTCGGCCCGGCGGTCCTCCGCGACCTTCTTCTGGAACTGAACGACCCCGACTGGCGCGTGCGCGCGGCCATGCTCGACATAATCGGGGAGATAGGCGACAGGGGCGCGGCCCCGGAGCTTACGCGAATGCTCTCGGACCCGGAGCACGAGGTAAGGGCCAAGGCGGCCAAGGGACTTGGGAGGCTCCGGCACAGGGAGGCGGCTCCGGAGCTTATCCGGTGCCTTAACGACGAGGACTGGGTCACGCGCCTCCATAGCGCCAGGGCGCTCGGCCTTATCGGGGACGGGTCCGCGCTCATGCCCCTCAAGGACTCTGTCTGCGACAGGAACTGGCAGGTCAGGGCAGCTGCCTCGGAGTCCCTCCTCCGGCTCGGGAAAAAGGGCTATATCGAGCTCCTCAATATCTTTCTCGACGTCCCGGACAAGTACGCGAAAGACCAGGCGCTCGACGACCTTTGCAGGGCCGGCGTCTACAAGAAGATGCTCTCTATGCTCGAAGGCATGCCTCGACCCCTGGACCGGGAGGAGGGGGCTGGGGACAAAAACGAAATAGGGGAAGACTGCCTCCTCGAAATGGCGGGAATACTCTCGACCCTGAACCCGTGGAGGCTCGAAAAGGAACTCTACGCGCTTTCAGGAGGCGCATCGGGCATAAGGGACGAAGGCGTCGAAAAGGCCAGGGATATGCTCCTGGCCCTCCGGGGCCTGAGCCGATAAGAGAACTTCATTATGGAAATTGGACTGACGCTCATATCCTGGTTCAATTATTTCGTCCTGGCTTACTACTTTGCCGCGAACGGGCATATCTCCCTACCCCGTGCTCGCCTCAGGCATGGTCCTACCCATCTTTCCCGGCTCGAGTACGGCAGGTACCAGAAATCCACACCCTTCCGTTGCGCCCCGCAAGCGTCATAATGGCCGCCCATAACGAGGAGGCGAACATCGTCGAGTCGGTAAGATCTCTTCTGAACCTCGATTACCCGGGCTACGAGGTCATAGTCGTAAACGACGGCTCAAAGGATTCTACCCTCGAGAGCCTCATAAAGGGCTTCGGCCTTTCAAGGAACAACGTCATTTACCGCCAGACCATCCCGACGAGCAGGGTGAAGGGCTTTTACCTCAACCCCGCTTTTCCGAAACTCATAGTGGTCGATAAGGAACACGGGGGCAAGGCCGACTCCCTGAACGTCGGCATAAACGTATCGAGGGCGCCTTACTTCTGCTCTGTCGACGCCGACTCCGTTCTCGAGGAGAGCGCCATTACGAGGCTCATGCGCCCCATCATAGAAGAACCGGAGCTTGTGAAGGCAACGGGCGGCATCGTGAGGATTGCGAACGGCTCCGAGGTCGCGGCAGGCAGGGTCGCTCAAGTCAAGCTCCCGACGGATTCCCTTTCGAGGTTCCAGATCGTCGAGTACATCCGGAGCTTCCTTTTCGGCCGGGCGGGCTTGAGCATGCTTAATTCCCTTCTCATAATCTCGGGCACCTTTTCCATGTTCCACAAGAAGACGGTCCTGGCGGTCGGCGGCTACCTAAGGGAGACCGTGGCAGAGGACATGGAGCTTGTGGTGCGGCTCCATAAATACCTGAGGGAGCAGGGAGAACGGTACAGGATAAACTTCGTCCCCGACCCTATATGCTGGACCGAGGCGCCCAGGGACCTCCGGACATTGAGGAAGCAGAGGAGGAGGTGGCACGTCGGCCTGGCCGAGACCCTCTACATCTACCGCGGCATGCTCTTTAATCCCAGGTACGGCCGGATCGGCCTCTTCGCCCTCCCGTATCAGCTCGGCGTCGAGCTACTCGGGCCGGTCATCGAGGTCGCGGGTTATTTCGTGGTCACGGTCTCTTTTTTTGCCGGGTTCGTGAACGAGGGCTTCTTCGCTCTCTTTCTCCTCATGGCCGTGCTCGTGGGGATATTCTTCTCGATTGCGGCGCTCTTCCTCGAGGAGCTTTCATACAGGAGGTACCAGCGGTCGCGTGACGTGCTTACGCTCCTCCTTTACGGCGTGATAGAGAACTTCGGGTACAGGCAGCTCCTCGCGTTCTGGAGGACCGGGGCCGTGCTCTCGTTCCTCTTCAAAAGGGAGAATAAGTGGGATTATGTGAGGAAGACGGGGTTCAACGCCCCGCAGGAAAGGCTCGACAATAAGGCGCAAAATCCATGATCCAAGGAGCCGTTCGATGATTGAAAAGCGCGCGGGCATCATGCCTGCAATCCTTGCCCTCCTGCTTCTATTCGTCTCGGCCTGGGCCTTTATGCCGGGACAGGCCTTCGGGGACGCCCCTGAAACGCAGGCACTGGAGCACAAGGGGGCCGGCGACGGACTCGCTCAAAAAGAGGACTACAAGGGCGCTGCCGGGGAATACGCGAAGGCGCTCTTCATTTCACGGGAGGCATTTACGCGGGATGAGCGGACCAGGATGGCGGCAGTCATGTCCTGGGGAGGCGACCTTAATGGCGCAATCGAGGAGCTTTCGATTCTCAAGTCCGAGGAGCCGTCAACCGAGGTGCTCAAGCCGCTCGCAAGGACCCTCTCGTGGGCCGGAAGGCTCGATGAGGCCGCCCTGGAGATTGACGCCGCGCTCGCGCTCGCACCGGACGACAGGGAAGCCCTGGTAATAAAAGGGAACATCTTGAGATGGCAGGGCAGGTTCCAGGAGGCCGTCTCCGTGTACGAGGGCGTCCTCGCGGGCGGCGAGGACTTTGACGCGCGAATAGGCCTCTCTTACGCGCTCCTGGGCAGCGGCGAGATGAAGGCGGCAGCCGAGAGCGCGAAAGGGCTCAGGCCCGGGTACGGCGCTCAGGAGAAGGAGCTTGAGGACCTGGAGCGCACCCTGCGAGGGGCCGCGGCACCCGGCTTCGACGCCCTTTCAAGCTATTATAGCGACTCGGACTCGAACCGATCATCGAGGCACGCGCTCATCTATTCCTTCCCGGTTTCCGGCTTCAGGGGAGCGCTTGCCTTGAGGAGCGCAAGGGCCAGGGACGATTCCCGCCGGAGCAACGCCGAGGCGTTCCATCTTTCCGTTACAGGCAGGCTTTCCGAGGCCCTTGCAGCAGGCGCGGGCGCGGGTGCCGTCTCAATGGGCGGGAGCCGTTTCCTTACGGGCCATATAAGCGCCTCCGGAAGATCGAACGGCTGGGACGTATCTGCCGCCGTCTCGAAAGACGTCCTCGCGGACACGGCACTGCTCATGGAGAACCGGATAAGGCTTACGGACTATTCGGCATCCGCATCGAAGACGCATGGCAAGGCGAGCATCAGCGGGGCCTTAAGCTTAAGGCGCTATTCGGACGACAACTCGGCGGTTGACCTGAGCATTACCCCGATGTACGCATTGAGGCCCGGCAACCCCAAGATAGATATCGGCTACAGGTTAAGATACCTCGATTTCGAGCGGCAGGCCGGAAGCGGTTATTTCGACCCGGACTGGTTCGTATCCCACCAGGTCCTGGCGGCGCTGCGCTACGAGAAGGAGGCGTTCTACGCCCTTTTAGAGCCCTATTTCGGTAATCAGTCTTTTGAGCGGAACGGCAACGGTGATAACGACTTCTTCTGGGGGGGGGCCGGAGTTGCCGGATACAGGGTCGGGAAGGCAGCGGTGGAATTACGGGCAGAGGGCGGGAATTACGCGGTGGGCAGCGCCGCGGGATTCAATTACTATACTGCGGGGCTTAAGCTTATCCTGGCCTTATAGCCCGTAACGAAAAAACAGATGGCTCTCTATCCCATCTCCTCTTCTATCCTCTCCACCGCCCTCTTCGATTCGAAGAGGGCCCTTCCCATGGGACGGTCATTCCCGAGCGCGACCACAAGGCAGTAGCCTTCCTTCACGGTCGATATGGCGAGCCTGGCCCTGTCGGTCGTTATGGCCAGGTGCCTGACATCCTGCCGGTCGTGGCGGGAGGCGGCCTCCCTGACTATGTCGAGGATAATCTCATGGTGGGCGCCGACGAGGTCTATATTGACGTCCCTGGAGGCCGCCCAGGAGGCGACTATCTCGCCGTCCCAGTCTATGAGGATCGCGCCGTTGGCTCCGGCGCTCATCGAGAGGTCTTCGAGTATACTGTCAAATGCCATTTCTTTTTTCTTCGCGTTCCGGCCAATACGCTTTCAGGGCGGGTCTTGCCCGGGGGCCGGCATGCGTTCTTTCGCGCGGGGGTATCAAAACTTGAGCGTAATTACCTTTGAGACCCCGGGCTCCTGCATGGTGATGCCGTAGAGCGAGTCGGCCATCTCCATCGTCTTTTTATTGTGTGTTATGAGGAGGAACTGGCTTATCTTCGACATGTCCCTCACGAAGAGGTTGAACCTGTCGATATTCGCGTCGTCAAGGGGCGCGTCCACCTCGTCAAGGAGGCAGAACGGGCTCGGCTTGATGAGGAATATGGCGAAGATGAGCGCGGTCGCGGTGAGGGCCTTCTCGCCGCCGGAAAGGAGCGTTATGTTCTGGAGCCTTTTGCCCGGCGGCTGGGCCACTATCTCGACCCCGGCTTCGAGTATGTCGGGATCGTCCGTGAGCCGGAGCTCCGCCCTGCCGCCGCTGAAGAACCTCGGGAAGGTCTCCTGGAACTTCGCGTTTATCTCGTCAAAGGTGGTCTTGAACCTTTCGCGGGTCGTCCTGTTTATCCTCTGTATCGCGGTGTGGAGGCTCTCTACAGATTTCGTCAGGTCGGCCTGCTGGTCGAGGAGGAACTGGTGCCTGCGTCGAGGTCGTTATGCTCCTCCAGGCGCCGAGAGGCTCCACCTCCCCGAGCGAGGGCTATCTTTCGCGCATCTCGAGCGCTTCTCATGAGCTCCTCGACGCTCGGGATTGCCTCGCCCTCGGCTGCCTGAACTCCCGACCGCAGCCGAATACTTCGCGCATCCTCTCGATGAGGTTCGAGATGGCGAGCTCCTTCTCGCGTATCTCTATCGTCAGTTCGCCCTTGAGCTCGCCGAGTTCGGAGTACCTGGCCTTTATTTCGCTTAGCTCGTGCTCGGCCGTCTTTATCTGGCCCGATGTGTTTTCGAGCGCCTCCGCCTTCTCCGTCTCTTCCTTCTTTATCGTCGACACTGCGAGGAGGCCTTCGAGCCGCTCCTTTATGGGGCGAGCTTCTTTCTCTTCGCCTCAACGCGGCCCTTTTTCGATGTCGGCCTGCCTGGACTGTATCTTAAGCGCGGTATCGCTTATTGCGCGCTCCTTCTCGGCAAGCTCCCTCTTCTGCGCCTCAAGGCGCTCCCTGGAGCTCGCAAGCCGCACCCTGGCCTCGGTCACTATGTTCGAGAGCTCCTCTTTCTTAGAGGCGAGCGCCGATATTTCATCGGAAGAACGGCTATGGAGCGCTCCTTTTTCGGCAGGCTCGTTCGACCCTTCCAGCTCAGAAGAGAGCGAGGCCTTTTTCGGATATCCTGAGGACGCTTTCCGCCGCCTGCGAGGCCTCGGCGAGAAGCGTGCCCCGAAGGCGCCCGAGCCTCTCAAGCTCGGATTCCTCCCTCTTGAGCTCGCTTAGGAGGTTCACCTTTTCTATGTCCGCGGCATGGAGCCTTTCCCTTAAAGATTCGAGGCGGGCGCCCTCGGACTGGATGGCCTCCTGGACGGAACGCAGCGCCTCTTCAAGGGCGGCTATTGCCTTTTCAAGCTCCCCGGCCCTGGCCCGCACCTTCCTGGCCTCGTTCCTCCTCTGGAGGATGCCGCCGTCGGAAATGGCCCCTCCGCCCGTGATGACGCCCTGCGCGTCTATCATGTCGCCCTCGGGCGTCACGAAGGCGCGGAAGCCGCCGCTTTCCCTCCAGGCGGAGAGCGCGTCCTCAAGGCTGTCCGCGAGGAAGACGTCGCCGAGGAGATAGTTCACAATCTCCTCGTAGCCGTTCCTTATCTTCATCTCGGAGCCGAGCGCGCGGATATTCCCGGCGGCCCAGCCCTCTGCAGGCACCGGGCTTGCCACGGGGCGGGCGTCCCTTACAGGAACGAAGCTACCCCTGCCCGCGCCCTTTGACCTCAGGTATTCTATGGCCTCGATGCCTTCCTTCGCGCTCTCGACCAGCACGTACTGGAGCTTGTCGGCAAGGACCGCCTCAACGGCCTTTTCGTATCCCGGGCTGGTCTCTATGCAGTCGGCTATGAGCCCGTAGACGCCCGACCTGTCCGAGCGCTGCATTATGGCCTTTGCCCCGCCCTTTACGCTCTCGAAGTTCCTCTCCATCTCTTCTAAGGTGGCAAGCGTGGCCGATGCCTTGGAGTATTCGTCCCTGGCCCTCTGGGCTTCATTGCTTTTCGCGGCCCGCTCGGATTCGAGGGATTCGAGCATGGACCTTATGGCCCCTATTTCCGCCTCTACCGCGCCCTTCCCGGATTCCGCCTCGGCTATGCGGGCCTTTAGCGCCCCAAGCGGGCCCTCCCTGGAGGCGAGCTCAATGGAGACGTTCTCAAGCTCTTTCCTGGAGCGCGCCTCCCTTGCGCGAAGGTCCTCTTCCTCGCGGAGGCAGTTTTGGATGCCGTGCCTCGTCTCGGTGAGCCTCGTGGATAGTTTAAGAGATTCGGCCTTAAGCCCCGAGCGCGCATTTTCCTTGCCCTTTAGCTCGGAGGAAACGCCCTCTAAAGAAGACGAATGCCCGGCAAGGAGCCCGGATTCCGCCTCTATCTCGGCACCCAGGGCTGAAAGAGAAGCGGCAAGCGCCTCTATTTCAGCTGCCGCCGCGTCCCTTGCGCCTGAAAGCTCGCTTATTTCGGTTGAAAGACGCTCATCCGCCCTCTTTAGCTCCTCCACCCTCATTCCGGCGAGCGCGCTCTGCCTCTCCTCGTCCTGGATGGAACGCTCGAGACCGAAGGACCTCTCCCGTATGGCCTTGTACTCGCCCTCGACGCCGAGGAACTCGACCTTGAGCTCCTCTGCCTGCTCCTCTTTGGCTGTCGAGAGCGCGCTCAGCGAGACCTCCTCGTCCTTTACGGCCTCAAGCCGCTTCATGAGGCCGGCAAGCTCGGCTTTCATCCTTGAATGCTCAATGGAGGAAAGGAGGAGCTCCAGCTCTTTCAGCTCCTCCCTGAGCGCCTTGTACCTCTCGGCTTTTCTGGCCTGCCTGTTGAGCGAATTGAGCTGGCGCTTTACCTCGCTTATGATGTCGCTTACCCTGGTGAGGTTCTCCCTCGTCGACTCGAGCCTCCGGAGCGCCGCGTCCTTCTTGTGCTTGAACTTGTTTATGCAGGCCGCTTCCTCGAAGACGCTTCTCCTCTCCTCGGGCTTCGCGCTTATGAGCCAGCCCACCTGCCCCTGCTCGATTATGGAGTAGGCGCGGGTGCCTATGCCGGTATCGGTAAAGAGGTCGACTATGTCCCTGAGCCTCGACTGGATCCTGTTTACGTAATACTCGCTCTCGCCGGACCTGTAGAGGCGGCGCGATATCTCTATCTCGGAGAAGTTCGCGAAGTGCGCCGGCGCAAGCCCCTCCTCGTTCGAAAAGGTAAGGACGACCTCGGCCATGCCCAGGGGTTTTCTGGTGTCCGAGCCGTTGAAGATAATGTCCTCCATCTGCTTGCCGCGCAGGTGCCGGGCGTTCTGCTCCCCAAGGACCCACCTGATGGCGTCCACTATGTTGCTCTTTCCGCAGCCGTTGGGGCCTATTATGCCGGAAGTGCCGGAAGGAAACTGGAGAGTGACCTTATCTACGAAGGATTTGAAGCCGTGGATAGTGAGTTTTTTTATTTTCATCTTTCACCCGGGTTTGTAGCCGTGAATGGTAACAGAGTTTCTCTTTCTTGTAAAGCGGAAAAATACAATACAAAGTGTTAATTTGAAAAGAGAAACACTATATATAGGGGTAGTGGAAAGGGGCGACACAAAAAGGAGGAAGGGCCTGGATTTGAAGGGCAGACAGCCTGAGATTAACAATCGGCCCGATTATAAGCCCTTCAACTCCGGATAGCGCTATTGAGCTATACTTTATTAAGGAACCGTAAAGGAGGTGTTTTTAATGAAGATAATCAAAGGCTTGGGAATAGTGCCCATCCTTTTTGCGCTATTTCTGTCCATTCCGGCGAGCGCCCATGAGCAGGACCCGGGCATGACGTCAAGAATAGAGCCGCCATTCCGTGGGGCAGAGCCGTCCCCGCCGCTCGGCAGCGACCTTCTCTTCGACTCGGGCGTGGTAGGCGAGGGCGAGGGCGTCTATTACATGGGCACCCTCACCGGGATAGACCCCGAAAGGAACGAGCTCGTCATGAAGACCGAGGTGCCGGGGCTCCTCGGGCCGCAGCTTGCGGACGTGCCCTTCCAGACCGGGCCGGACACAACGATAGGGGTATGCTTCAGGTCAGTCTTTAATTGCGAGTCCTTTTTCGCGGCTGAAAGGGGCTGGGAGATACTCGCCAACATTGAAGAGATAGGCCCTATCGCGGAGGAAGACAAGAGGGTGCTCCTAATAGAGCAGCCCTAGGACGAACGAGGTCGTTCACGTACAGGTCCTCTATGGGACAGGGGACGGGGACATGGTCGGCTGATACCGCGTAAGGCTCTTTGTGGAACTCATTAATAAAAAAGGGCTCGATTGAGCCTTTTTGCGTTATATGCGGCCGGGCCGTTTCTCAATTCAGCCAGTCTTCGAGCCAGGACTTTCTGTCGCCCGCCGACCACTTCTTCCAGTCCCCTCTGAACCTTCCGGACAGCGTCCTGCCTCTTTTTGGACGTTCTTCGCGATATCAATACGTTTCCCCGGCTTTGTGATGTCGGGGCTCTTGAGCCTCGACACGTTGTACCTGTAAAGGAGCGGCCATTTCCAGGGGTTCCCGTAGGAATCCTCCCTGGCGATCTTCGAGCGTGTCTCCTTCTTTACTGTATAGCGAAGCCTATGACGTCGTCGTACCGTAAGCTTGATAGGCTCATCGCTCTTTATGTCGCCTGATTTGAGCTTCTGGCGATGCTCGTCCGGAGGTTTGCGAACTCGTCCTGGAGCTTCGCAAGCCCGGCCGGGTCCATGCCCGACCTTGAAACGAGCTCCGTCTCCTTGCTGAGCCTGGCGATCTCGAGCTCGAGGCGCCTGCGCGCGTCCGTCTCCCTGGCGAGCTTTTCCCTTGTCTCGGCGAGCGCCTTTTCAAGCTCCGATATTGCCGCCTTCCGCGCGCCCTCGGAGGTCTCCATGTCATAAGCGCGCCTCCATCACGCGCCTGGACTCGATCTCACGGCCAAGCCTGGACTCCAGCTCCGCCCTCGCCGCCTTGAGCTCCGTGAACGAGGCCTCATTGGCCTCCCTCGCCAGAGTCGCCTCCCTGAGCTGGGCCTCCAGCGCGCTCCTTGCAGCAAGCTCCTGGCCGGAAGCCGTCTCAGTCTCCCGGGCCATGACCGTAAGCTCGCTGTCGCCCGCCTCGCCCGCGCGCCAGCGCCTGGGCCTCAGCGCAGCCGCGCCTCAAGCGGCTCTGGACTCAGTTCCTGCCTGAGCATGGCCTCGGTTTCGAGCCTCGCCTTCTTCAGCTCTTCAAATGCGCCAGGGTCTGCGTCGCTTCGGTAGCGCCGGGCTTTTCATGACTCGCTGTTCCTTGCCAAGCTCCTCGACCATGGCAGCGGGCCGCCTCGGCCTCGGCAAGCGCCCCCTCGGCCTCCGTATCTTGATGTCAGCTCACGGATTTCTCATTCAGGGTCTCAAGCAGGGGCCTGGTCGCCCGTCCTCGCGAGCGTCATCTCCGCTTCCTTAAGCATGGGTCAAGCTCGGTATTTCTGCTGATTACCGCCTCGGCCTGCGCCCTTGCGGCTTCAGACTGCGCGAGCGCGAGCTCGGCTTTCTTAAGCTTCATCTCAAGCTCTGTATTGCGTTCTATGAGTTTCTGCGCAACGTAGCTCGACGCCTTGCCCTGGAGGTTGGCGAGTCCGGCCTCCTTGAGCTTCTGCTCGAGCTCCGAGTTTTTTACTATGAGCTCCTTTGCGACCTCGCCGGCGGCTGCCTGGCAAGCGCGATATCGTCTCGCGGGCCTTTCGCCAGGCTCGGTTCCTGGCGCCGAGGGTCGATGTTGAGGCGCCGAGCCTCGCGGAGCTCGGCCTTCGAGGCCTCTTCGTTCACGCGGGCCTCTTCGGCTGGCGAGCCTCTCCTCAAGCGCGGCGTCTGACCGCGGCTCGCTCTTCCTTTTCCAGCCCTGGCGGCTTCGGCGGCGCGACTTTTCGCCTCATCGGGCTCGCCTCAAGCCCTGCCTCTTTCTCCCTTGAGTTCGAGCTCGCTGCAGGGCGGGCCGCTGCCTGGGCCTCCTGAGGCCTTATTTGTTAGCAAGCTCCTTCTCCTTCTTGAGGGCGCGGAATCCTTTTCGAGCGCGGCGATGGCTTCCGTTACGGCTTTCGCGGCATCTTCCGATTTCATGCGCGCCGCCTCCGCCTCGGCAAGCCTCGTCTCAAGCTCCTTTATTTTCGTAGAGGGCTCTTCAACGGCCGCCGCCGATGTGGTCTCAACCGGCACGGCAGCCGACTCCTCTGTTCTCTTCCTCAGTTCGTCCCCGGCCTTTCTCGCCTCGTCAAGCTCGCTTTTGAGCGCGGCAATTGTCTGGGCATTCCCGGCCGCGTCATTTACCGCAAGCTCTCTCTCGCCTTTAAGCCTTGCGGCCTCCTTTTCGAGCGCCGCGATTGACTCAAGGCCCGCCTTCGCTTCCTCTTCTGCTTTCACGCGGGCCGCCTCTGCGGCCAGTAGCTTCTCTTCAAGGGCCGCGGCCCTGGCTGCCAGCTCCTCCCTCTGCGTCTCTTTTTTCAGAAGCGCCTCTCTGGAGCCCGCTTCCAGCTTCTCGAATTCAGCCTTGAGTCCTGCCGCTGCCCCCCGGGCCTCTTTAAGCTCCTCCTTCAGGAGTGCCAGCGCTTTCGTCCCCTCGGACTCGTTCTTTTTTATAAGCTCCGCCTCGCCCTGTATCCTGGCCATCTCCTCGCGAAGCGAAGAAATGGAAGCCGTGCTCTCTTCGAGCCTTGCCCTGGCCTCGTCCCTTGACCTCTCGAGCTCGGCTATTATGAGGTTCGCCTTCTCGGCCTCTTTCCTTGCGGAGACGGCCTCCTCTTCCGCCGCCCTTGCTTCCCTCCTGGCCTTTTCCAGCTCCTCGTCCTTCGAGGCCGTGACGCCTGTATCAGCGGTTTCCGCGAGGGGCTTCTCGCTTACAGCGTCCATCGAGGCCCTTGCCGAAATGAGCGCCTCCTCCGCCTCCTTGAGCCTGGCCTCGAGCTGGTCCTTCGCCTCTTTTTCGCGCGAGAGCTTGAGCTCGGCCTCGGCCCGGGCCTCTTCATGCTTGTGAAGCGCCGCCTCCATGGACTTCCTCGCGTTCTCGACCTCCGCGTATTTGGCCTCCAGCGCAGCGCCCCTGGCTGCCGCCTCTTCGGCGCTCCTCTTCGCGACCTCGGCCTCTTCAATGCCGCCCTGGCCCTGTCGGATTCCTCTTTGCCGCCGGGTGGCTCCCTGGCAAGATCGGGCCTTGCGTTCTCAAGCTCCGCAAGCCTCGCCTTATCTCGCCCCTCAGGGCCGCCTCGGCCTTTCTCGATTGATCGAGCTCCGACCGGGCGCCTCTATCGTATTGGCCTGGCCAGCCAAGAATCTCGCTGGCCCATGAGCTCGCGGTCGGCGTTAAGGTTATCAGGCTCCTCTTCAAGCGCAGAGAGCGCGGCCCTGGACTCGTCCCTTGATTTCTCAAGCTCCGCGACCTTTGCAAGCCTTCCTCCGCCCCTTGTCGCCGGACGCGCGCTACAGTTGTCTCCGGGCCGGGGCTGGCTCCGGGCGCCTTCCAGCCGAGGCGACAGCCGCTTTCAATTGCTCCTCTGCCTCGGCGAGCCTCGTCTCAATGGCCTCCCTTTTCCTGAAGGCCTTTTCGAGCTTAAGCTCTTCCTCTTTCTTAAGGGTTTCCTGCTCGCGGAGAGTCGCCTCAAAGGCCTGGCTTATCTTCTCGGTCTCGGCGAGCCTTATTTCGAGCTCTGCGCTCCTTTTCCCGGCCTCCTCCGCCTGCTTGAGCGCAAGCTCCGCCTGGCCAAGGGCCTGGGCTGCCTTCGCCGTCTCGATCTCGAGCCGCGCCCTTATTTCAGCCTCTGCATTGGCCTTGGCCTCGATGGCTGCGGCGTTCAAGGAGGCGAGTTCCCTTTTGAGCCCGGCCTCCGACTCCCGCGCCATTTCGAGCTCCTGGCGGAGAGAGGCGATCACCTCTTCCTTTTGAGCGGAATCTTTCCTGAGCTGGTCTCTTTCTGCGGAGAGCGAGCCGACCTCGCCCTCGAGCCTGGACAGTGCCGCAAGGCTCTCGTCGAGTCTTGCCCTGGCCTCGTCTCTCGCGCTTTCAAGGTCGGCGATCAGCCGGTCATCGGATTGCGGGGATTGCGGGGATTGCAGGGCTGCTGGGGATGCGGACCTTTCAGCTACTGCTTCCGGGGCGACCGTGGCTGGTTCAGGCTTCGCGGTCGAAGCCTCGTCAAGAGCTGTTTCCTTTACGGACTCGGTCTGGGCCCGCGCCGCCGCAAGGGCCTCTTCAGACTCCTTGAGCATGGCCTCCATTGAGTCCCTGGCCTCTTTTTCCTGGGCAAGGCGGCGCTCGGCGTCCATCCTCGCGAACTCGTGCTGCTGGACGCGGGCCTCCATTTCCTTACCGGCCTTTTCAAGCTCCTTGAGCTTTGACTCCAGCTCGCCAGCCCTTGCCGCCGCCTCCTGCGCCTTTGCCCTGGCAAGCTCGGCCTGGGTCCAGGCGTCCTCGGCCTTTTTCCTGGCCCCCTCCTCGAGCTTGAGCTTCATTTCAGCCTCAAGCCTCTTCTTGGCCTCCTCGACGGCGTTCAATCTTTCTTCGAGGCTCGAGATCTCCTGTTTCGTCCTGGCCTCTATTTCAGACCTGATCTTTTCTCTTTCCTGCTCTATATCGACGGTCGCGCCTGCCTTCTCGAGCATCCTCCTCTGGCGCTCCTCTTGCGCGAGCGCCCTCTCTACCTTCCTCTTTTCAGCGACCTCGGCCTTGAGCTTGCTCTCTATGTCCTTCAGGGTCTCGGCGTCCTGCGCGAATTTTATCTTGGCCTTCTTTATCTCTTCCTCGAGCTGCTTTTCCTTGGCGCCCCTCTCCTTCATGGAGATCTCGAGCCTGTTCTTCTCCTTGTCTCCCGAGACCCAGGAGACGGCAACTGAAAATACGAGAAAAAGACCGAGTACTATGCCTACGCCGCCCATCTAAACTCCGAATGCGTTTGGAATCGGTTCAAGCCCGATTCCTTGCAAGTAATTGTTCCGGTAGCGGGATTATACCTCGGGAACTTGCGATTTTCAATAAAAACGTCGAAAAACAGGCCGGACAGAGCGGCCCCGAATACAATCCGGAGGTATTATCAAGCCATAAAATTAAATCTTAGAAATGGTTTACATTAAAAATTTTTTCTACCCCGCCGGGGGCTTCCGGAAAGGCGCTTTATGCTTGACTTCCGGCCTTCTTTTAAGTAAACGTATACCGATTCACCTGTTCCGTCCAGCCGCTCTTCAATAATTTGTTTAAAGGATATTAGCCATGGCTTCCAGGGGCCTTGGAAAGGCCAGGACTGCTGCCGTCATTACAGGAGGGGCAACCGATTCCGCGGCAAGGAAAGCGGTCTCGGGCGGGGCCGGCCTCATCGAGGCCCGGGTCGACACCTTCCGCTCGCTGGATCCCGACTCTGTCTCTTCTTCGCTCAAAAAATTGAAAAAAATCACTGAGTTGCCCATCATCCTCACCATAAGGAGCAGGGCGGAGGGCGGAACGGCCCGCCTGACCGAAAGTGAAAGGCTCGAATTATTCAGGGCTCTTATCCCTTACGCGGACTATGTAGACATAGAGGCCAGCTCAAGCGGAATATTCAAAGATGTGGTAAAATCTGCCAAAGGGAAAAGAAAAAAGGTCATAGCCTCCTATCATAACTTCAGGTCCACACCAGGCGAGAAAAAGCTCAATGAAATCATCGAGTCAGGCCGCTCTGCGGGCGCTGATATAATAAAGCTCGCTACATACGTGGGCTCGCCGGCGGATTTGAAGAGGCTTGCCCGGCTCCTTTTTGCCAATGAAGACCTGATAGTTATAGGCATGGGAGCCCTTGGGGCCGCCTCAAGGGTCTTTTTCCCCATGATAGGCTCCCTTGTAACGTACGCCTCGGTCTCAAGGAAGACGGCCCCGGGCCAGCTCTCGCTTGGGGCCCTGAAAAAGGAGTTCGAGCGTTACGGTTTTTGAGCGGGCTGCGGGGCGCCTGAAGGAATCATTCAAGGCAACCTCAAAAAATAAATTTTCCCCGGTAAAGGAAGGCCGGGAATAAAAAGCGGAGCATGTATGATAGTATGTGAACATTTTTATTCCCGTAACTACCCAGCATCCGGGGAAAAGAACAATTTTCAGAGGTTGCCTTAAGTATTCGCATATGCCGTCCGATTGACATTATAAGCCTGTTGAATTAAGATACGTCTTCGCTCGGAATTTTCTCCCCTGACGGGGTAAAATATGACGGCTTATGGAGGTAAATGATGGTTAGGGTCGCGATAAACGGGTTCGGACGCATCGGGAGGAATATACTCAGGGCCTCCCTCGGCAATCTTGACAAGATAGACTTCGTCTGCATAAACGACGTCACGGACGCCCCTACCCTCGCCCATCTCCTGAAATACGACTCCGTTTTCGGCAGGATTCCCGCCGAGATATCCGTCAAGGGCAGCTCGCTCATACTGAACGGCAAGGAAATAAAGGTTACCGCCGAAAGGGACCCCGCAAAGCTCCCCTGGAAGGAGTTGAACGTCGATATCGCGCTCGAGTGCACCGGGCTTTTCACCAACAGGGACAAGGCTGAAGCGCACTTGACTGCCGGGGCCAGGAAGGTAATCATATCCGCGCCTGCAAAGAACGAGGACATAACCATATGCCTCGGGGTGAACCACGAGAGCTATGACCCCCGGAAGCACAACATCATCTCCAACGCCTCCTGCACGACAAACTGCCTTGCGCCGGTGGCAAAGGTGCTTCATGACAGGTTCGGCATCGTAAAGGGCCTCATGACCACCGTCCACGCCTACACCAACGACCAGAAGATCCTTGACCTGCCGCACAAGGACCTCCGGAGGGCCAGGGCCGCCGCGCTTTCGATGATCCCCACGTCCACGGGCGCCGCAAAGGCCGTCTCGCTCGTGCTCCCTGAACTCAAGGGCAGGCTCGACGGCATGGCCATAAGGGTGCCGGTGCCCACGGTATCTGTCGTGGACCTTACCGCTGAGATCTCAAAGGCGGCAACTGCTGACGAGATAAACAAAGCCTTCAAGGCTGCTGCCGACGGTCCGCTAAAGGGAATACTCGAATATACCGAAGAGTGTCAGGTATGCAAGGCTCCTGCACCGAGTTCAAGAACGTCTCGGCCGACTTCAACCACGATTCCCGCTCCGCCGTCTTCCACCTCGATCAGACAAGGGTCATGGACGGACGGATGGCCCGGATCCTCGCCTGGTATGACAACGAATGGGGTTTTTCCTGCAGGATGCGGGACGTGGTGCTCTACATGGCCGGCAAGGGCCTTTGAGCCTCGACGGACTCTCTGCACTTGAAACTCGAACGTATATACTGTCTCCAGCGGCCGGAGGTGGGTTTTGAACCAGGGGCTTAAATACATAGACGAGATCAATCTCAGGGGCAAAAGGGTCCTCATAAGGGTGGACTTCAACGTCCCCCTCGATGAGAACCAGAACATAAGGGAAGACACCAGGATACGCGGCGTCCTCCCCACCATAAACTACGCCCTCGACGAGAACGCCAAAGTGATACTCGCTTCGCACCTCGGACGCCCCAAGGGGAAGAGGGTCCCGGAGATGAGCCTTTCGCCGGTGGCCAAGAGGCTCGGCAGGCTCCTTGAGAAGGACGTCGCAATGGCCCCGGACTGCGTGGGCGATGAGACGAAAAAGATGGTGGACGCGATGAACCCCGGGGACGTCCTCCTCCTTGAAAACCTGAGGTTCCACCCCGAGGAGGAAAAGAACGACCAGGGCTTCGGCAAGAAGCTCGCCGGGCTCGCCGACGTCTACATAAACGACGCGTTCGCGATGGCCCACAGGGCGCACGCCTCGAACGTGGCCATAACCAATTTCGTAAAAGAGGCGGGGGCCGGGTTCCTAATGAAAAAGGAGCTCACTTATTTTAGCATGGCCCTTGAGAAGCCCACGAGGCCGCTCGTCGCCATAATAGGGGGGAAAAAGGTCTCTGACAAGGTCGGGGTGCTCCTTTCGCTCTGCGACCGGGTCGACAAGCTCATAATCGGCGGCGGCATGGCGCTT
The DNA here is from genome assembly GCA_015075075.1 of Deltaproteobacteria bacterium. GTDB lineage: Bacteria > Desulfobacterota > GWC2-55-46 > GWC2-55-46 > GWC2-55-46 > UBA5799. The sequence continues at coordinate 26,109 of JABTVA010000018.1, forward strand.
ACGTTTTTCAAGGCGCTTGGCTATGAGGTAGGAAGCTCCTTTGCCGAGGAAGAGGCCCTGGATACCGCCAGGGAGGTCATTGAAAAGGCCCGCCAGAAGCACATAAAGCTTTTCATGCCCGTCGACTTCGTGGTGGCGGACAGGTTTGCAGCGGACGCGGAGACGAAGGTCGTCACCTACCAGGAGATACCGAAGGGATGGATGGCGCTTGACATAGGCCCGGCCACCGTGACCCTCTTTACGGAGGCCATACAGAACGCGAAGACCATCGTCTGGAACGGACCCATGGGCGTTTTCGAGATAGACGCCTTCAGCCGGGGCACCTTTGCAATGGTATCGAGCGTTGCAAGCACCTATGCAATGACCATAGTGGGCGGGGGCGATACCGATGTCGCCGTGCACAGGGCCGGTGAGTACGCCAAGATGAGCTACATCTCCACCGGCGGCGGCGCCTTCCTCGAGCTCTTGAAGGGCGCAGAACTCCCGGGCATAGCGGCGCTAAGACAGAAGAAGGAAAAGCCCAGGGCGGCAAACTGACAACCCTCCTCGTCCAGAGGCGAGGCAGGGGAGGATTCGAAAGCGATACGCGCCTGCAGGAAGAACGCGGAAGAGGACAGGCCACTCCGAAAACTACCCGGGACTGCTGAATGCTGCCGCTAATTGCCGGAAACTGGAAGATGAACATGGACATAGACCAGGGGGCCGCCCTGGTCTTCAGGCTCCGGGACCTCCTTAGGAATGTCCAGGCGGTCGAGATCGTAATAGCCCCCCCGTTCACATCCCTTCATCACTTGAACCATCTCCTTGCCGATAGCGGCATCAAGCTCGCCGGACAAGACCTCTTCTGGGAGAAGAGCGGGGCGTACACTGGAGAAATCTCCGGCGAGATGCTCAAGTCAACGGGATGCAAGTATGTGATAGTCGGCCACTCCGAGCGCCGCCAGCTCTTCGGCGAGACCGACGAGACCGTCAGGAGGAAAGTCGTTGCCGCATTGAGGCACGGGCTTAAGCCCATCGTCTGCGTGGGAGAGACGCTCGATGAGCGGGAGGCCGGGAAGACCCTCTCAAGGGTAAGGACGCAGGTCTCAGGCGCGCTTTCGGGGCTCGCGGGCTCCGCGATGAAGGAGGTCACGATAGCCTACGAGCCGGTCTGGGCCATAGGCACCGGAAAGACCGCAAAGTCCCAGGAGGCCGAGGAGGTGCATAACTTCATACGCGAGCTCCTTCATGAGCTCTTTGACCGCGAATCGGTCCGTAATGTCCGCATCATCTATGGCGGGTCTGTAAAGCCCGACAACATTGACGAGCTCATGGCCCAGCCGAACATCGACGGCGCGCTCGTGGGTGGCGCAAGCCTCAAGGCCGAGGACTTCGCCCGGATAGCCGGTTTCCAGCGGCTCTGATTTTTACCACCCGATTTTCTCAAGAGACAACCCCCCATTCCCGCTCCCCCAAATCTTCCCTCTTGCTTTTTCCTTTCGGTATGGTTAAAATATCCATTTTAAGGGCAAAACCTGCGCCCGTTAGGCCGTAAGCGCATTTCGGGCATTCCGGAGGATTCGGGTGTTTACTGTTCTCCTCATAATACATCTCCTTGTGAGCATCGTCATGATAGGGGCCGTGCTCCTGCAGGTCGGGAAAGGGGCTTCCATAGGCTCCACCTTCGGCGGCGCGTCTTCCTCGTCACAGACCATATTCGGGAGCGCGGGGCCTTCGACCATGCTCGCCAAGATAACTTACGCGTGCGCGGCGACTTTCATGCTGACCTCGCTTGCCCTGACCTACATGTCAGGAAAAGACCGGACCAGGTCGATAATGGACGATGTGCCGGCCGCTACCGCGCCGGTAGCCCCGCCTGAGGCGCCTTCTACGCAGCCGGGCACGCCCGGAGTAGGAAAAAAGGTTAATCCCTTGACTGGCATCAGAGCTTCGTGTTAATTTTTCCGATACCGATGCAAACATCAGGACAGGAGTGAAGTATCCAAAGGCCCAAAGGCCTTTTACTCTGGTCGTCTTTCAGGCCGAAGTGGTGGAATTGGCAGACACGCTATCTTGAGGGGGTAGTGGGGAAACCCGTGGGGGTTCGAGTCCCCCCTTCGGCACCAAATTAAAAAATCCGGCTTCAGCCGGTTTTTTTAATTTCGTATCAAGTTGGCGGGACTCGAACAGTTTGCGAGCGCCGAGCGGATGCGAGGATGAGCGCCATCGGGAGATGGCGCGTAAGCGAGCAAACGCGGGGCAGAGCGAACGGCCGGGAGGCCGGAGCGGAGCCCTTAGAGTCCCCCCTTCGGCACCAAATTGAGGGGTTTGGTCAAAAAAAGACCAAGCCCCTTATTTTTTTGCGACGGTAGGACTCGAACGGATTACGAGCGCCGAGCGGATGCGAGATGTAAGGGCCTCCGGCCATCCTCGAAGCTCTTCAGGGTGAAAACAGTTTCTTCTGGCCGGTTAGCACTTCTGCTATAGTCTTACGGCCGGGGCCCCTTCGAGGCTGAACCTGAACACCCTCTCCTTTACCCCGCCGACCTCCGCTACGACCAGCTCCACATGACGGGCTTTCTTAATGTCCGCACTCCTGAACTCCACCTTTGCCTCCCTGTGGTGGCCGGAGCCGGTTTCGGAGACGACCGTGGCCGCGTACTCCCTGCCGCCTTCGTCCCGGAGTTTTATTATGTCCTCGAACCTGTACGCCTCCAGGTCCACTGTGTGTGTGTCGAGCGCTACGTTGAAGACCGGTATCGCTTCACCGGGGTTGGCATAGGTGGCCTTGACCGTCACGCCGGCCTCTTCCTTCTCCTTTGTAAGCGCTTCGGCCGCGGCCCCGGGCTGCCCTGTCACGCTTTTCGAGCCCTTATGGTCCTTCATATGCTCATGCATATGGTGGTCCTTGTGCTCGTGCATGTGCTTGTCCAAGCCCTTCATCTCGCCGTTTGCCTGCGCTGCCGCCGTCAGCAAAAAGGCGAGAAGCAATACTGATAGTTTTTTCACGATTCCTCCTTACCGTGTTTTTTTGCTGAGAACATGTCCTTGACCGTAAAAGCCAGGGCCGTGACTACGCCCAGGAGCACGAGCGCGACACCCGGCCCGGCCATGAAGACTACGGATTTCTCCGCCAGCTCGGGGCCGAGCGCCGGGGTCCTGTACCCCATGACTATCCAGGCCATCGGATAGAGTATGCCCCCGACGGCGCCGAGCGTGGAAGCAGCGGCCTTTATTCCGTTCGGCGCCGATGTAAGCCCGATTACCACGGAAATGATTATCGAGGCGAGCCCGAGCCCCATCGCGTGGAGGTGCCCCCTGGTAAGCCTCTGGTGCGCGAGTCCCATTACGGCGTCCCGGTGCACCTGGCCCGCATGGGCGTGGGCGTCTCCATGCTGAACGGATGTCGGAGCCGCATGGCCGTGTCCGTCTCCTGGATGGGAATGGTTTCCATGCCCGTGCGGCCGGGCTTCAGCCGGGGCTGGCCCGCGTTCAACCGGAACGGGTACGCCCGCCTCCAGCGTGGCGTGTATTCTCTCGTGGCCGAGTACGAGCCAGAAGGCCCACCCTATGCCGAAGACGATTCCGAGGAGGCCTATAACGATTCCCAATCTTACCGGTCTTATGAATTCGAGCATCGGCTTTTACCCCCTTTAAAAGACCTCAGGCTTTCCCGTCGAAGCGCTCATCCATCAGTAAAATGCACCCGCTCTATTCCCCGGCCTTCATCCGCGGCGCGAACATGGGCACCCTCTCCATATACCTCCTGTACTCGTCCCCGAACTCGGCGATCATCTCTCCCTCCTCTTTTTTCGACAGAAAATAGTATGCCGCAATGAGCACGGGCCACATAAGGGCGGTTATGATGGTGGGCCACTGTATCAACAGCCCTATTGTGACCAGAAAAAGGCCCGAATACTGCGGATGGCGGACCCGGGCGTAGACCCCATCGGCCACGAGCCTCCCCTTTGCCGAATGGATCTTTCTCCAGCCCGCGGCCATTATGATGAACCCGGCTATGATGAGGCCGTTACTGACCAGGTGCACTATTGAAAGCGTAAGCTGCCCTCCGCCCAGGAAAGTGACCCACAGGTGGCCGCTGTCGTGCGCAAAGGGGTTGAGGGCCGGATATTTGGAGCCGAGCGCCGCGGTAAGTATATAGATGGTCAGAGGGAACCCGTACATTTCTGTGAACAGGGCAATGAAGAACGCGGCGGCCATCCCCATCGACCTCCACTCCCTCTTTCTGACCGGGGCGAGAAAGCTCATCACGAAAAAGAGGAAGAGGAGCACGTTCACCAGTACGAGCGACCAGAACCCGTATGCGTATGAGATTCCGTCTCCGTGCATTATTGCTCCTCTACGTTGCTGTAATTATATCCGTTTGGAATGATACGGCAGACCGGGTTTCAGCCAGGGCAAACGGAAGATTGCGCCTGCCAGCCTTATGATAATTCTACCTGGGGTAGAAAGTCAATCTTGATTTTCTACGCGGCGTAGAATACTATATTACAAGAATTATCCGGATTACGATAGAATCAGTTAGAGGGGGTTGTGCTCTCCTCTCGAAGGAGGCCTTCATGGCTATCGACCAGGTTTGCGGCATGGAAGTTGATGAAAGGGATGCCGAGTTCATGACCCATGTCGAGCACGAGACCTTTTATTTCTGCTCAAAGGCCTGCCAGGAGTGCTTTGAGGAACGGGCAGGCATCAGGAAGTCCGGGCCGGCGAAATGGTGGCAGAGGATTTTGAAGGAGCCCAAGGACACGCCTCCGAAGTGCCATTGAGCCGCAGCAGGAAGGGACGGTTATGGATTTTTCAACATTGATTATAATTATCGCGTTCGCGGCATTCATGTTCCTCATGCACAGGCGCGGAGGCGGCTGCTGCGGAGGCGGGAGCCGCTCCGGAACCAAAGGGAAACGCGGAGAAGAAAACGGCTGCCATCAGCCCAAACCAGGCCCGGAGGAATAAAATGAGCGCCGTAATGGTATTAATGGTCGTGGTGATGGTAATCGGTTTCCTCGGCTCTGGCCGCCTCCATCACAAGGGCGCAAAAGACCATGCCCCGGCGCCAGCGCACCATATTCACGAGAAAGCCTGCACTGACTGCCCCTGGGACGAAACCGAAAAGGAGAACCTCAATTGAGTGCCAAAAAAGCGTATACGGACCCGGTATGCGGGATGACGGTAGAGCCCAAAAAGGCGGCCGGAAAGAGCGTGCATGAGGGCAAGGAGATCTATTTCTGCTCCGCAGGCTGCAAGAAGAGGTTCGACGCGGACCCCGAGAAGTTCATGCACGGAGTGGCGGCCCCCGGGATGCCGGGCAGGAGTATGATGGAGGCTGCCCCGGGCGCGGCGGAGACAGCAAAGGACCCGATCTGCGGCATGGTCGTGGACAAGTCCAAGTCGCTTAAAAAGGAACAGGCCGGAAGGACCTATTATTTCTGCAGCACCGGGTGTCTGAAGACCTTTGTCGCGCCCGAGGAGGAGCTTAAGAGCATGAAGAAGAGGGTCTCCATCGCCCTCGCAGGCGTCCTCGTGCTTGCCATACTCAGGGCGGCCTTTTTCTTGGGCCTGGCAACCGGCGCGACCATCCTCACCTGGGCCCCCATCCCGCAGCTTCCGTGGTTCACCTGGGGCGTCTGGCTTTTCATCCTTGTTACGCCTGTCCAGTTCATAGGCGGCTGGAGCTTCTATAAGGGCGCTTATAACGCGGCCGTCAACCGGATGATAAACATGGACGTCCTCATCGCAATGGGGACGAGCGTAGCCTACTTCTACTCCGTGGTCGTGATATTCGCCCCTGACATACTGCCGGTGCGGGTCGAGGAGCGGGACGTCTACTTCGAGGTCTCGGCTGTCATAATCGCCTTCGTCCTTCTCGGAAAATACATGGAGGAGATAATAAAGAAGAAGTCCTCTGCCGCAGTAAGAAAGCTCCTCGACCTTAAGCCCCAGACCGCGAGGGTAGTAAGGGACGGCATCGAGATGGAGGTCCCGGCAGAGGGCGTGATGGTCGACGACCTCGTGGTCGTGAGGCCGGGTGAGAAGATAGCGGCCGACGGCCTGGTGACCGAAGGCTTATCGAGCGTGGACGAAAAAATGCTCACCGGAGAGTCCATCCCGGTCGAAAAAAAACCCGGGGACAATGTAATCGGCGGGACCATAAACAGGGCCGGTCTCCTTAAATTCAGGGCAAGGAGGGTCGGGGCAGAGACGACCTTGAGCCAGATAATAAGGATGGTCGAGGAGGCGCAGGCCTCTTCCGCGCCCATACAGAGGATAGCGGACAAGGTCACGGGCTACTTCGTGCCTGCGGTGGTGATCGCGGCCTTTGCGGCCTTTTTCGGCTGGTGGCTTTCCGGCGATTTTCCGCAGGGGCTCCTGGCCTTCATAGCGGTTCTCATCATATCCTGCCCGTGCGCCCTGGGGGTCGCCACCCCGGCTGCGCTCATGGTCGGCGTGGGCAAAGGGGCCGAGGCCGGCATACTCATACGCGGGGGCGAATTCCTCGAAAAGGCGCAGCACCTCACCACCATTGTTTTCGACAAGACAGGCACCCTCACGAAGGGCGAGCCCTCGGTAACCGACATAGTCCCGTTCGAGGCAAGCGAGGATGAGATACTTTTTTTAAGCGCGGTCGCTGAAAAAGGCTCGGAGCACCCCCTGGGAGAGGCGATATTGAAGGAGGCGCGGATGAGGGGCATGGAAGTGCCTGACGCGGATTTCTTCGAGTCCGTTCCGGGCCACGGGGTAAGGATCACCTACAAGGGGAATACGGTCCTTCTCGGCAACAGGAGGCTCATGCAGTCAAACGGCATGGATACAGGCCCGGTTGAGAAGAGGCTTACGGCCCTGGAAGAGCAGGGTAAGACGGCCATGCTGGTCTCGAAGGGCGGCGTTATCGAGGGCATAATCGCGGTCGCGGACACCGTGAAGGAAAGCTCCATGTCAGCCGTTCGGGAGCTCATAAAGGGCGGGATTGAGGTAATAATGCTCACCGGCGACAACGAGAGGACGGCAAGTGCAGTCGCCCGCCAGATGGGCATAACGGATGTTATCGCCAATGTGCTCCCCGCGGAAAAGGCCGGGGTCATAAAGAGGCTCCAGTCCGAAGGCAAATCCGTTGCCATGGTAGGGGACGGCGTGAACGACGCCCCGGCGCTGGCGCAGGCCGATATAGGCATAGCCATAGGCGGCGGCTCTGATGTTGCCAAGGAGACCGGCGGGATAATACTCGTAAAAGATGACGTCCGGGACGTCGTCTCCGGCATAAGGCTCTCAAAGGCGACCATGAGGAAGATAAAGCAGAACCTCTTCTGGGCCTTCGCTTACAATACCATCGGCATACCCATTGCGGCGCTCGGGTTCCTGAACCCCATAATAGCCGCTGCCGCGATGGCCTTGAGCTCCCTTTCAGTCGTTGCTAATTCAGCGACCCTCAAGACGTTGACGCTCGAGGTAAAATGATGAGGGGGCTCCTGTGGCTCTGCCCTCCCCTGATGCTTGCTGGGGCCTTTCTCGTCTTCCTCTATCTCGGCTTTCCCATGCTCGCCGCGCTCTTCATTTCGCTCCTGATAGTCTGCCCGGTCATAGCGGTCTACGGCATTTTGCGGATAAGGGGCCTTTCCAGGGAGCCCGGGGCCAGGACCCGGGGCATGCCGCTCAATTGGGCGGCGCCCTTTTATGAATGGTATTGCCCGAAGATAGGCCTGGGCAGGTCCTTCAGGGAAAGGACCCTGGAGTTCGCCGGCATACGGCCGGGAGAGAAGATACTCGACGTGGGCTGCGGCACAGGGGTGCTTACCAGGATGGCAAAGGAACGCGGAGGACGCGATGGGACGGCAATCGGCATAGACCCTGCCCCGGCCATGATAGGCGCCGCAAGGAAGGCTGCGTCTTTCGAGGGCAGCAGGGCGGAGTTCAGGGTCGCGGCAGTTGAGGCCCTGCCGTTTCCCGATGACTGCTTCGACCTTGTGCTCTCAAGCCTTATGCTCCACCACCTGCCGCCGGACCCTGAAGGTCCAGGGTCTCTCGGAGGTCAAGGAATCCTCCGCCCGGCGGGCGTCTGCTGGTTGACATCGACAGGCCGGAGTATCCGTTGCGGTGGGCACTCGCATGGCCGCTTCTTTTCTGGCATTTTACAAAGCCAATTAGGGGGCGGCACCCCGGAATTTATCAAGGAGGCGGGCTTCAGGGAAATCGAAAGAAAGGGGGGCTGGATGAAGATACTGGGCTTCTGGTCGGCCAGGAAATAGTCAGCCGCCTTCCAGCAGGTCCTTTCTCTTCTCGAAATACTCCTCTCTCGATATTTCGCCCCTGGCATACCTCTCGTTCAGTATATCCAGGGCCGTCTTCTCGGCTTGGGTTCTTTTCTCCAGAAACGCCCTTATGAGGAACACCAGCCCAGCCGCTATGAGAATCCAGAAGCCGAGCCATACGACCATCCAGAACCAGTGGAACGATTCGTACATCCAGCCGAAGTGCATAGGCATATCCTCCTAATCCAATTTTATCCCGGCAAACTCAAAATGGCGAATTTTCGTGAGTGCCTTACGATGCGCCTGGCCGTTTTGCAGTCCTCGAAACCGTTTTCAGCCGCCCTGCTTCACATCATTACCGCCCGTTTTTTTCTTGTCCTGGCGCTTCCACTCAGGCGCCTAAATCCCAAGGAAGCTCTGACCTTCTTTTGCCGGGGTCCTTACCCCCTCGATTGCCGCTTACTTCCGAGTAAGCGGGTGTTACATTCATGTTTTTCCGTCCTCATTCAGCATCCTCTCCGGGCCTCTGCTAAACTTTAATAATGGCGAACGACAGCGGAGGCGCGGAAAGAAAAGGCCATCTCGTCTGGCCGGACGTGCTCAAAATAGGCGCGGTTTACGCGGTAATCGTTATCCATACCGCCGCCCCGTATCTCCTCCTGCAGGATGCCGGAAGCCTCTACCGCTGGTGGGCCGGCAACATCTACGATTCGATTTCCAGATGGTGCATCCCGGTCTTCGTAATGCTGAGCGGTTTTTTTCTCATAGACAGCTACCGGGATGAGAAGCTCGGGAGCTTTTTCAAAAGGAGGTTCTCAAAGGTCTTTGTCCCCTTCCTCATATGGAGCTTCATTTACTTCCTCTGGAGGATATACGCCAATAACGAAGGCCTCTCTTTGTCCTCTTTTGTCCCCATGCTCCTTAAGGAGCCGGTCTATTACCACCTGTGGTTCATGTCTCTCGTTTTGGGCCTATACATTATTACACCCGTAATCGGCCTTTACGCCAGGGGCGCTCTTGAGCGCCACCTCTGGCATTATCTGGCCTTGTGGGTTGCGCTTGCCTCGGGACTCACCTTCATCGAGTCCTGGTTCGGGGTCGCAACCTATCTCACTCCGGGCGCCGGGAATTCCATATTCAACTTCGTCGGATACTTCGTGCTGGGATGGATGCTGAGGGACCTGGATTTGACGCCCCGAAAAAAGCCCCTTTTCCTCTTCCTTTTTCTGCTGGGCCTTTTCATAACAGCGTACGGCACGTATATCGCATCCGTTATAATGGATAACGGCCGGTTCAACGGGATATTCTATGAGTACTTCAGTTTCAACGTCCTCATGATGTCTGTCTCCGTTTTTCTCCTCGGGAAAGGACTTAGGCTTTCATCCTTGTCCGGAAATCCCGGCTACTTCGGGAGGCTCATACGCCTGACCGCGGCCTGCGTGCCCGGCATATATCTCGTGCACGCCGTCTTCATCGCCGTTGCCAAAAGGGGGATGCTCGGTTTCAGGTTCACGCCGGACCTGATGGACCCTTTCATCGGCATCCCGGTATTCGCTCTGGGCATATTCCTCGCGTCCCTCTCGGTGGTCATGGTCATCAAGGCCCTGCCGCTCGTTAAATATACGGTCCCAGCGGTCCTCATTCTTTTCACAATCTTTGGCCCCGTACTTTACGCGGCGGAAGAGCCGGGCCTTATCGAAAAAGATGAATTCAAGACCCTGACCCGCCTTGCAAAAACGCCACTCAGGGGCATGCCCGATCGCGATGCCTGGCAAAAAGCTGTCCCTGATGTCTCTGTCGTTTCAATCGAGTCCAGCCATGACTGGACCAGCCAGCCCGCCATTTTCTATGATTCCGGCTCGCCCCAAAAAAAGCCGCTACTCATCGTGCTCCACAGCTGGAGCGAGGACTATCTCCAGTCCTTCGGCATTCCATACGGGCTCTGGGCCGTGAAGAACGACTGGGTCTTTATCCAGCCGGATTTCAGGGGCGCCTTTACAAACCCGCTCTCAACCGCCTCTGAACCGGCAGTTAACGATATCCTGGACGCGCTCGCATATGCGTCGAGGAACGCCAGCATCGATGAATCGCGCGTATACCTGGCGGGCTTTTCGGGCGGCGGCATGGCAGCCCTCCTGATGGCCGGGAGGTTCCCGGGAAAATGGGCGGGGGTAGTTGCCTGGGGCGCCGTATACGACCTTGTGGACTGGTACGCGCGCATACGAAGGACGCTACCCGACTATTCGGGCCAGATAGCTTCCTCCTGCGGCGGGCTGCGCCCGCTCTCAGGCACCGCGCACGAGGCCGAGTGCCGAGACGCAGCCCGAGCACGTACCTTAAAAACGCGAAGGCAAGGGTCCCGGTCTACTATCGCCGTAGGGTCTGAAGACAAGTTCGTTCCGCCAGCCCATTCGCTACGCGCCTTCAACGACCTTGCCGACGGGGAGGACCGTTTTTCCGAGGACGAGGATAGAACACATCTCAGGGCGGCACGCGCTCCCGTCCGGCCTGGGAGGCGCCGCATATTCAGACCGCCTTTTCGAGGACGCTGGCGTGCCTTTCCTCTATGAAAGGAAATCCGAGAGCGCTGTAGTGAAGATCTACCAGGGCAGCCACGACGTCGTCTATAACGCGGGCCTTGCCTGGCTTGCGGGACTGAAGAGATAGGCCCTGGCCCCCCTTCCATAACCCGCATCTTCCCTGTCGCATAAACCTCTGGAAATATTGGAGGAAATCTGGTTTACTCTTTATCCAGAAAGGGTCTTCATTGGTTTCTTTCCGTTTTCATCTTTTCCCGGCCTTGCTCGCGCTTTCGCTCGTTCCTTTTTTCCCCCATTCGGATGCAAAGGCTGAGAACGAACCCCGGGCTCTATCGGCAGCCGGCGAGGTGTTTCCTTTTTCCGAAGCAACGCTCGGGCCGCTCGGTTTCGTTGACGTGCAGGCGCTCGACCCTGATATCAGGGTGGAGCTCAAGTACGCTTCCGAGGACAACTTCATGCGCGAGGCCGTGTACGGCGGCTTGAAGAAAGCCTACTTACGGGAAGAGGCGGCGGTCAAGCTCGCCCGCGCGAACAAATATCTCAAGGTAATGAGACCGGAGCTTACGCTCCTTGTGGCGGACGCGCTCCGCCCCAGGAGGGTGTCCCAAATGATGTGGACCCGCCTTTCAGGGAGCCCCATGCAGCGCTACGTGGCTGACCCGGGGAGGGGCTCTATCCACAACTACGGCTTTGCCGTGGACGTGACCATAACCCGCACGGACGGGGAAAGGCTCGACATGGGCACGCCCATCGATTATTTCGGGGAACTTGCCGAGCCCCGCTTCGAGGAGAGGTTCTTGAAGGAGGGGCGGCTCACGGAAGAGCAGGTCGCAAACCGGCGGCTCCTCCGTAAGGTCATGTACGCAGCGGGTTTTCAGGGGATCCCGATAGAATGGTGGCACTTCGAGGCGCTCGACAAGAAGCTTATACGCAGAACCTATCAGATGGTCGAGTAGCTCGCGGAAAAAAAGAACCGGCCCGTGCGGGCCGGTTCTTTTTAAAATCGCCGATGGCGCTGCTGCTTCAGGACTCCTCTTTTTTCAGCTGCTCGCTCAGGTAGTTTTCAAGCCCCACCTGCCTTATTGCCTCGAGCTGGGTCTCAAGCCAGTCTACCTGCTCCTCTGCCTCTTCAAGCATCTCTTCGAGCTTGTGCCTGGTGTTGTTGTCCCCTACTGCCGTGCACTTCGCTATGGCCTTGTTGAGGGACACGGCCGAGTCCTGCTCCTTCTTGAGGTCGAGCTTAAGCTGTTCCGGGACCGTCTCCCCCACGAGCACGTCCCCGAGCCTCTGCATGTTCGGCACGCCTTCGAGATACAATATGTGCTCGACTATCTTTTCGGCATGCTTCATCTCCCGTATCGACTCGGCCCTTATCTTTTTGTAGAGCCTCTCATAGCCCCAGTTGCGGCACATCTCCGCGTGCACGAAATACTGGTTTACCTTTGTGAGCTCTGAGGTAAGGATGTCGTTCAGCATATCCAGAATACCTTCTTTTGCCTTCACCCCGGGCGTCCTCCTGTAAATGAGATTTTTCCATGCGGGTTTTTCGCGATAATCTTAGCAGAACCGGTGGTAACGTCAAGCCTGGGCCCGGGCGACAGCCTGCGCGCCCGACGCGAGCTCGGCGATCGACTGGATATTCCGCATGCATTTGCCGCAGCACCCGTCCTTGTCTATACCGAGGCACGAGGCAAGCTCGTCAGTGGACATGTCCGGGCGGCAGGCGCTCCTTGCGGCGGATGTCGTTATTCCCTTGCAGAGGCAAATGTACATGGCGCTCCCACCCCCTTTTTGAAAATAATAATCATTTTCATTTAGATTGTCAAGCGGTATCTGCTCTGCTGCCGGGATTTTTCCTTATTGAAGGTGCGCGGACGGGAAGGAAGACCGCCCGGTTTTCTTAGCCAGAACAGGCGCTTGGCCTATTCTAAGCTGCCTTTTAGGGGAAGCCCGCCGCCCTCAGAACGCGCCGTATGCGTATGCGAGTATCAGCGCGCCGAGTCCTACCCTGTAGGCCACGAAGGGGAGCATGGACGAGCGGGAGATGAGCTTGAGGAAGTAATGTATGGCGAGATAGGCCGAGGCAAAGGCGACAAGAAAGCCCGCGATGAGAGCGGGCCAGGGCGCCTCATACGCCGCGTCTGCCACCTCGGCGCCTTCGCGCGCTCCGGCAAGGGCGCCCACGATAATAGCCAGCAGGAACGAGAACCGCGCGGCAGCGGTCCGCGAAAGGCCGGCCAGGAGCCCGGCCGTGATCGTAATACCCGAGCGGCTGGTCCCCGGTATGAGCGCGAGCGCCTGCGCAAGCCCCACCAGGACCGCCTCCTTCCAGCCGATCCCTTCTATCTCGGTCTTCCCAGGCCTCCTGTCCGCGGCCCATAGCACAAAACCCCATATTATCGAGGACCAGCCTATGACCTCAAGGGTACGTAGGTCGTGCGAAATGATGTCGTGGGCCAGAGCCCCGGCGAGCAATACGGGAACGGTCGCGGCGATCGCCATCCACGCCAGCGCTCCCTCGTGGTTCCCCTTCAGGGTCCGCTCCGAGAGGCTCCTGCCGAAACCCATTGAAATGCAGATTATATCTCTCCTGAAGTACACGACTACCGCGAGCCAGGTCGCTGTATTCAACGAGACGTCGAAGGGAAGGCCCTGGTCCGGCCATCCGGTAAGGAGCGGCACCATGATGAGGTGCGCCGTCGATGATATGGGGAGAAATTCGGTTATGCCCTGGATTAAAGCGAGCACAAGGGCCTGGGTTATGTCCATCTTCTACGCAAGATTGAGGGTATCGCCCCGGCTCTTCCTTCCGGCCTGATGAGCGATTTGGCGTAGCGCGCCTCCACCTGAGGTTGAGGGCTTCGGGCCTCTGAGGCAGTACTGAACGCGCGCATTCCCTTTTTCGGGTCTTTTTTGAAATCAAGCTCTCCGATGGAGATAAGGCAGTAGATGAGCCCCCGCCTGTCTTTCGTTTCCCTGAATAGCGACCGGGCCTCCTCGAAATCCTTTAGCGCTTCCCTGTTTCTTCCGAGCATCTGGAGGGCCGTGCCCTCGCCCCATAACGTATAGGCGTAGCTCACCTTGTCGCCGATCCTCTTATAGTTCTCCCTTGCCTTCGTGAAGAACCTGAGCGACCCCCTGAAGTCCCCGTTCATGCGCATGGAGTTTGCTATGCCGCAATACGAGTAGGCGACCCCGAAGGTGTCCTTAAGCGCCCTGAAAAGGGCGTTCGCCTCGCCATAGTACCTGAAAGACGCCTTGAAATCGCCTGCCACCCTCGATGCGCCGCCGAGGCCGGTAAGGCAGTAGCCGACCCCGCTCTTGTCCTTGAGGCGTACAAAGCCTTTCCTTGCCTCCTTGAAGCCCGCGACAGCGGCCTTGAGGTCGCCTTTAAGGCGGAGCGCACCTGCCCTTGCCCATAGCGTGAAAGCAACGCCCGCCCTGTCGCCGAGTTTTTCATAGGCCTTGAGCGCCCTGTTGAGTATTGCGCGACTCTTTCACCTCGCCCGTTGCGCGAAGGCTCAGGGCCAGCCCCACCATCGCGTCAAGCGCCCTTTCCTCGTCGCCGAGGGCGAGAAGGAGCTTCCGCGACTCGGCATAGCACTTCCCTGCCCTGGTGAACTCGCCGACCATTCTGTATGTATCGCCGAGCGAAAAATAGCAGGCGCTCTTGAGCTCGTCGTCGATACCCGAAAGCCTTCTTGCCTCGAGATAGAGGGGTATGGCCTCCAGGAACCTGGAAAGAGACCTTTTCCGCTCAGCCTTGTCGAATATGGAATAAGGGTTACTCATCGGAATGGTGATTATAGACCTCCGTGGCGCGATTGTAAAGGAGAGAGCGGGCGGCCCATCCTTCTCCTTTACACGGAAAACCCCTTTTGATAATCTTCTACCCATGCGCAATATCAGGCTCGCCATGGCCCAGATAAACCCGGTGGTCGGGGATATCAACGGCAACGCCAAAAAGATACTATCATACGCGGAAAGGGCCAGGAAGGCCGGCGCGGCGCTCGTCCTTTTCCCTGAGCTCGCCCTTACCGGCTATCCGCCGGAGGACCTCCTCCTTAAGCCGGGGTTCATAGACGATAACCTCGCGGCCCTCGAAGCCCTCGCCGAAAGGGTGCGGGGCGTAACGGCCGTCGTCGGCTTTGTGGACAGGGAGGCCGGGCTATACAACGCGGCGGCCCTGGTGCACAAAGGCGAAGTCGCGGCGGTCTACCACAAGATGCATCTGCCGAACTACGGCGTCTTCGACGAGGAGCGCTATTTCCGGGCCGGGAAGGCCCCCTTGAACTTCGTCCTTAACGGCATAACCTTCGGCCTCGAGATTTGCGAGGACATCTGGTTTCCGGAAGGGCCGGCGCGGGCGCAGGCGCTCGCAGGGGCAGAGGTCATCGTGAACATAAACGCCTCCCCATACCACATGGGAAAGCCGCTCATAAGGGAGGAGCTCTTAAGGGCCCGCTCAACGGACAATACAGCCATCATAGCCTACAACAACACGATAGGCGGACAGGACGAGCTCATCTTTGACGGCGCCGGGATGGTCGTAAACGAGAGAGGCGAGGTCATCGCAAGGGGCAAGCCCTTTCAAGAGGACCTCATAATAACCGACCTGGACGCGGATACGGTATCAGCGGCCCGCCGCAAAAAACGGGTTAAGGCCGGGAAGAGGGGCGCGCCCGGCGTGAGGACCATAGACCTCGGAACCATCAAGGCCAAATCGAACCCCGGCCTGCCGAAACGGAAGACCCTGATACTCGGAGAAAAAGAGGAAGTCCTCAAGGCCCTCGTACTCGGCACCCGGGATTATCTCCAGAAGAACGGGTTCAGGCACGCGGTAATAGGGCTAAGCGGCGGAATAGATTCGTCTCTTGTGGCCTGCGTTGCCGGGCTCGCGCTCGGAAAAGAGAACGTCACGGGCGTTCTCATGCCTTCCAGGTATACTTCCAAGGAGAGCATGGAAGACGCGAAGCTCCTTGCCCGGAATATCGGGATGAAGACCCTTACGGTCCCCATAGAGGGGCCCTTCAAGGCCTATCTCGATACCATGAGGGACGCCTTCAGGGGTACCAGGCCCAACGAGGCAGAGGAGAACATGCAGGCCAGGATACGCGGGAACATCCTCATGGCCTTGAGCAACAAGTTCGGCTGGCTCGTGCTTACGACGGGAAATAAGAGCGAGATGAGCGTGGGCTATGCGACCCTCTACGGCGACATGGCAGGGGGGTTCGCGGTCATAAAGGACCTGCCGAAGACGCTCGTATACAAGGTATCGGGAAAGATAAACGAGCTCGAAGGGAGGGAGGTCATTCCCGAGCGGGTCTTTACAAAGGTCCCTACCGCGGAGCTAAGGCCCAACCAGACCGACCAGGACACGCTCCCCCCCTATGACGTGCTCGATAAGATCCTAAAGGCCTATGTTGAAGAGGACCGCTCCATAGAGGAAATTGCGGCCCTGGGCTTCGGAAGGGAGCTTGTAAGGAAGGTGGGCCGCATGGTCGACCATAGAGAATACAAGAGGCGGCAGGCCCCGCCGGGCATAAAGATAACGCCGAGGGCCCTCGGCAAGGACAGGCGCATGCCCATAACGAACCGCTATGAGAACGGCGGCAGATAGGAAAGCCATCCTCGGGAAGATATTCGAGGCGGCGGTCAGGGCCGCCTCGCCCTACGCGGCAGTCCGTGAAAACCTCCGTTTCGTCCGTTCAGCCGGCAAATCAGTCCTCAAAGTAAAAAACACTTCCGTTGCCCTCGAAAAAGGCGGCAGGGTCTTTGTAATAGGCGCGGGCAAGGGCGCGCCTGCAATGGCCCGGGCAGTGGAGGGCATCCTCGGCAAGAGGATTTCCGGCGGCCTCATCGTTACCAAGTACGGCCACTCGCTTCCGCTTAAGCGGATAGAGGTCATGGAGGCGGGTCATCCCATACCTGACAGGAACGGGATACGGGCTGCAAAGAGGGTTATCAGGATAGCCGAGGGTGCGGACGAGGGCGACCTCGTCATCTTCCTTTTGACCGGCGGCGCCTCGGCATTGCTCCCGGCGCCGATAGAGGGGATTACCCTTAAAGAGAAGCAGGCCGTATCGAGGCTCCTCATAAACTCCGGGGCCTCGATTAACGAGATAAACGCGGTACGGAAACACCTCTCGCGATTGAAGGGCGGACGCCTCGCTGAGCTCGCATGGCCGGCGCGTGTTCTCACCCTCATCGTCTCGGACGTAGTCAATAACGAACTCTCTTCAATCGGCTCTGGGCCGACCGCGCCCGACCCCACTACCTTCGAGGACTGTATACGCATAATCGGGAAATACGGCCTTAGGGCGAGAGTACCCGCAAAGGCGCTTAAGCTCCTCAATAGCGGCGCAAAGGGCCATGCAGCCGAAACGCCCAAGCCCGGGCACATGGCATTCAGCCGCACAAGTAATATCATCCTTGCCGATAACTTTACCGCCCTCCTTGCGGCAAAGAAGCATGCCGCCTCCCTGGGCTATCGCCCTCTCATACTCTCATCGGCAGTTACAGGCAATACCCTCGAAGCGGCCCGTATCTTCTCGGAGGTACTCATCGAGATTAAGAGGTCCGGGAACCCGGCAAGGCCGCCCGCCTGCCTCCTCATGGGCGGGGAGACGACACTAAAGGTGATTGGAAAGGGGATGGGCGGAAGGAACCAGGAATTCGCACTCAGCGCGGCCCTCGCTCTTGGCGGCGAAGAGGGGATATCCATCCTCTCGGCAGGCACGGACGGCACTGACGGCCCGACCGACGCGGCAGGGGCCTTTGCCCTGCCGGGGACGCTCAGGAAGGCCTCGGCGCTCGGCCTCGACGCTACGGACTTCCTCTCCCGAAACGATTCCTATAATTTCTTCAAGCCGCTGGGCGGGCTTTTCATGACCGGGCCGACCGGCACGAATGTCATGGACATCGCAATCGGGATCTCGGAATAGATACAGGTCAGGAGAGCGAGCGCAGCTTCCTGACTATCGCGTCCGGCAGCTCCAGTAGGTTCAGGAAGAGCTCCTTCCAGCTGAAGTAATCCGCGTAGGGTATCATCTCCGAAAGATAGGCCATCATCATCACCATGTTCCAGAGGGATAGGAATGCGGCCAGGCCTATGCCCCAGGCAAGGAGCCTTTTCCCGTCGAGCTTCTCAAAGAGCGCCGCGAGCCCGACGATGAATACAGGCAGGGAGCTTATGAATGCCCTGTGCCCGAACGAATGCCCGAACCACCACATGAACCATGATGCGTTCACATAGAGCTGGAGCATGAAGGCCATTAGGAGCAGGCCTCCTTGCCGCCGCTCCGCCTTTATGAAGTAAATAAGTCCGATAAGGGCGAATATTATTATGGGGTTCCAGCTGAGGAGCCCGTGCTTGGAGGAGAAGAGGACCTCGACCACCTTCGGCGAGGACGCATAGATGGATTCGCCGCCATAGGAATAGACGAGGAAAGAGCTGAATATGAGTCCAGACACCGCCTGAGGTGCCGCGGGAGCAAGCCTGGCTGCCATGAACGGGAAAAGCCCCCTGGCGGCCAGGAACCAGGGAAGCCGCCTCTCTTTGATGAAACCAATAACGCCGTCCACGAGCGGCACCATGAGGAATACCGCGTCCTGCTGCCTCGTTATCACCATGAGCCCGGCTGATAGCCCCATTATGAAAAAATCCTTCTTGCCTCCCTCCCCCTCCCTCGTAACGCTCCACATATAGAAAAAGAGGGCGGCCGCAAAGAACGAGACCAGGTGCGACATGAACGGCTCTCTGATGAAATAATAGATAAGATTGGAGGCCAGGAAAATGAAAGCCGTCGAGAGGAAGGAGACCGCTTCGGGGTAGTACCTCCTTGCGAGCCTGTATGAGACAAGGAGCCCTAAGTACCCGTAAAAGATGCTCCCGAGGGAGAACGACAGCTGGTATGGGATGGAATAACCAGAGCTGTCGAAAGCGAACCCGAGCGCGTTCAATGCGACTATTCCCATGTGTGTGAGAATATAAAAGGGAAAGACCGCGAGCGGAAGGCCAATCGAATACTTGTTCGCGGGGAGCCCCGCGGGTGTCAGGCGGAAATCCGTGATGCCCAGGCGCTCGTATTCGTTCAGAAGGTCCATGTCCCTGTCGACGACCGCCGACCGCACGTATGAGAAGTAATGCCCGTCGTCGCTATTCCGGATAATCTCCATCCTGGAGTCGACCACAAGGACGAGCGAAATAAAGATTGAGGCGCTCGCAAGCGCAATGAGGGCAAAGGCAGCGGCCCGGCGATTCTGTATCACTATTGTATTTTCTGAAATATATGCCATCTCGATACGGAAAAGAACAGGGTATCTTCAATTCTCTTTTGAAAACGCCATCTTATCTTTTTGGGGTGGTCTTTTCAAGGGCCGGAGATGGCTGGGATCCCTATCCCCCTCCGCCTCTGGGCGCGACGATATGGTACTGGAACTGCCCCTTTATGCTCAGGTCCTCGACAGTGAAATCAGCCGGGAATGGCGGGAACGGGGCCGCAAGCCTTATGGCGGTTATTGCCGCGTCGTCGAGCATGGGGTAGCCCGAAGACCTTTCGAGGCGCACCGCCGATACGGTCCCGTCCCTGTTTATGGTGAAGTTTAGGAAGAGGCTCCCCTGCCAGCCGTTACGCGCTGCCAGGGCCGGGTAGTCCCAGTAGAACTCAATCTTCCTCTTCATGTCCAGGAGGTACTTCTGATATTTGAGCTCCGCCGTATTCAGCTGAAGGGTCTTCCCAGTCTCCTTCTCATGGGTCCCGGCCTCGTAGTTCCTCGTAAGCTAGGCTATCCTTTCGTCAGAGGGGAAGAGGCTCGGCCTTTTCTGTTCTCCCTGCAATATGCGCGGCTCTGCCTGCGCTCCAGGAGAGGCCGGCCTTTCCGGACCGGACCGGACCGGTTCGTCAATTTCGCCGGCCTGGGTCCCCGGCTTATCGGCCGTCTTTCCGGCGCTTGCTCCGGGACCTCTCCCGGCTTTGTCCCCGGATTCCTCCCCGGCTTCCTCTAACGACGGCTTGCTCTCCGGCGTTGCCGGGCGGGCTTTTTGCGTCATTCTCGGCGGGGCCGGAGGAGGCACAGTTTCTTTTTTGACGCTCTGGTCCTTGTCCGCAAAGACCGAAGGCGTTTTTTTTGTCGGGGATATATTATCCGGCTCTGCCCGAGGGGCCTCGGCTACAGGGATGCTCCTCTTCTCCTCTCTGTGACGCAGCTCTTCGAGTATCTCGACGGGTATGGGCGCGGCAGCCTCTCTACTCCGGACGGAGTCCTTCGGGAGAAGTGCAGCCGCCCAAAGCGCCAGGACGTGCAAGAGCACGGAAAGCGCGAGGAAAATCAAAAAGGTGCGCGGCATATGGCCCTGGGGGCCCTGGAAGGTTTCGATTGACATGCACCTGTATTTCTGTCAGAATTTTAAGTGGGTTGACTTAACAGTTGCCTATCCGTATTTTACACTTAAGAGCGGGGTAATACAATGTTCGGGCTCGGCACAACAGAGCTTATACTGATACTGGTCGTGATACTCATCATCTTCGGGGCCGGGAAGCTCCCGGAGATAGGCTCCGGCCTAGGCAAGGCCATAAATAATTTCAAGAGGTCTTCAATCGAAACCGACCTGGACGCCGCTCCGAGGGACAAAAGGAGCATCTGAAGTAGCCTCCTCCATCTGTCCGGCCGACGAAATTGCCCGCGCAGTCCTGCCATATCCGAAATACGCCTTAAGCCGACTCTAACCCTACACCTTCAGGCAACCTCCAAAAACCAGAAGATTTCTCCCGCTTTTCCCGGAGGCTGGGACTTAAGATAGCCGGGGGTGTCTTCTTATACTTCCCCTCCCTCGATGGGAGGGGATTAAGGGGAGGGTGATCTCTTTTCACCCCCACCCCTGCCCTCCCCCATCAAGGGGGAGGGGAAAAAACGCGGCAAGCCGCCGGGGTATTGTGAACCCTAAGAGAGAATAAAATGCGGAGCATATATGTCAATACGTGAGCATTTTTATTCCCGTAACTACCCAGAGTCCGGGGAAAAGATCATTTTTAGTGGTTGCCTTTAATCAGCCTCCTTTTTTTATCTAAAAGGTCCCTTGCCGCCAGTTTAAGCTCCGGGTGGAGGGTATTGTCCTCGGCTATTTCCTCAAGGTCCTGGGCAAGGAGGCCCTCGATAAGGGCCATCGACACCCTCGGAAAGGCGTACGGGTTTCTCGATACGGCCTTAAGTACCTCGTACCTGCCGGACCATTTCCCGTGCAGGGCGACGAGCTTCAGGACATGCGGCGAGTTTGGCCGCCTGGAGGCGATCTTCAAGACCTCCCGCTCGGTTATCCTGGGGTTATTGAGGAGGTTCGTTACGATGATTGGGTCCGGATCGGAAAGGAGCCTCTCGATGTCCTTGTAGCGGTGAGATTTAGAGAGACTTCTCCGTTCTCCGAGTGAGAGGTGTTCTGTCTTGACGAATTCCTCTTCCTCATAGCCGCTCACCCCGCCCCTTAATGGCTCGATATCGTTAAAGAGCCTCTCTACCCTCGATAGATTCAGCCTGATGGCCGCAAGATAAATGGAATCATATGCGGTGCGGCCAAGCGCGCAACCGAGCGCGTCATGGTCCACCATCATGGCGCGGACTATCGACGCGCCAGTGTCGCGGGGGTCCATCCCGTAGATTATCTCGATGAGGTTGGCGGCGTCCTCGGGCGGGAGGGCGGCCAGGGTCCTTGCGAAGAGCCCGAGCCTCATGCTTTTCTCGGGCAGGGCCGAAAGGCCGGAAAGGAGGTCCTCTGCTATGCCCTCAAGGCGGCGCATAGAGTTTCCGAAGGGCGGTTACCTTACGATGTCTATGCCGTACTCGGCCACTCCATCCGCCTCGGTAAAGACGACCATCACAGGCACCGTGCCCCTGGGCGGTATGACGCCGCCGGACGGGTCCTTGAAGGCCCTGAGGAGGTCTTCCCTGGAAAGACTGTTTACCTCCTCCAACGATACCACCCTGCCGGGCGATACGGAGCGCGAGCCCAGCTTTTTGCCGCTCCGGTCGTAGATGGCCCCGGTTGCGGCCTTTATCTCCTGCGGCTCTTCGGTCAGGTTCCTTACGCGCGCCTGGATGACGAATATCCTTCCGATATTGCTGTTCTCGGCGTAGTAGCCTTCTATGGTCTCTATGCCTACGGTCTTGACCTTCGCTTCTCCGGGCGTAAGCGCCTGCGCGAGCTTGTCTATGGCCCCGGTGAAGTAAACGAGGCCGCCTCCTATCAGCACTATAAGGACGGCTATTATGAGTCCGAAAGAGGCGGGCCGTTGCGGGGCCGCTTTATTGCCTCCCCTCTCCCGCGCCTCTTCCTCGCCGCTATCCTCAAAGGCCGGAAGGTCTTCTCTCGAAAGGTTCTGGGAGAGTATATCCTTGAAATCGTCCCCGGGGCCTTTGCTTGCCCTTTCAGGGGCAAGTACTCCTGGCGTAGTCGGAGGCGGAAGGGTGGACGCTTTTTCATTGGCTGCCCTGCTGTTTGCGGCGCCTCTGCCGCTAAAGCGCCCTGGAGGGAAGGGGCCGCCTCTCTCTTGACGAGCTCAGGGGTATCGAAGCTGAAGTTTATATCGTCCTCTTCCTCTTTTGATTCCTCTTTTATCGACTCCCTTTCCTCTTCGGCATGGCAATCCTTTTCAGGGCCTTCGAAGCCGAAGCTGAAATCGTCCTTCTCATCCCCGAGGCCCCATTCAGTTTTTTCTTCCTGGTCTTTGCCTTCGGGGCTGAACTCGAAGCCCTGGCCTGTTACGTCCCCGGAATCGACCCTGTCCGAGCCGGTATCCGGCCCGGCATCCTGACCGAAGCCGCCTTCCGTCTCCGGCTCGTTTACAGGCTCGTGCGCGGCGGCCTCCCGGCCCTCGCTCCCTTCAGAGCCCTCCCTGAAGTCAAAGGCGAGGTTCTCTCTTTTTTCATCTTTGCCGGACTTCCGCCCGGCCTTATCCCGCCTCGGCGCATCCGCTTGAGCTACGGCTTCGCCTCCAGCGGCCCCGAAGATATCTTCCAGCTGTATCTCCTCGACCGGCGGAGGGGGGGCGGCCATGAAGACGTTCTGGCATTTGGTGCACCGGACCCTTACCCCCTTGCCGGTTATTCGTGAATCGTCCAGGCGGAACTTTGTGCCGCACCTGTCGCACTGTATTATCATTCTTCTCCCCTGCGTTTGAGGGTTAGGTTATTTGTAAATATGTAGCACACCGGAGAACCCCAATTCAAGTCCAACTCCGCTTGACACCGGAGGGCCGGGATTATATGCTTTACTAAAATTGGAAGCCTCCCGGATGAACCTAAAGCCCTGCATCCCGCAAGAAGCGATAGACGAGACGGTAAAGCGGCTCGCCGCCGAGATAAATAACGATTACAGGGGACGGACTCCCTTGCTCGTGGGCGTGCTCAAGGGCGCGTTTCTTTTCCTCTCGGACCTAGTACGGAAGCTCGATATCGAGCACGAGGTAGACTTCATCCAGACCGCCTGCTACGGGCACCGCGACACCCCGGCAGCGGACGTCCTTATAGTCCGGGACATAACCGCTGACCTCCTCGGGCGCGACGTGATAATTGTGGAGGACATCATAGACAGGGGGCACACCGCAAAGGCGCTCATGACGTACTTCTCCGACAGGGGCGCGGCCTCCATAAGGCTCTGCACGCTTCTTAAGCGCGAAGGCGGGGCCCCGGGGCTAGCCCCGGGGCTTAAGGCCGACTACACGGGAGCGGTCATCGGGCCCGGCTTTGTCGTAGGCTACGGAATGGATTACAAGGAGAGGTTGAGGGGCCTTCCAGGCCTCTACACCATTCAGGAAGAGGGGGAAACGTGGATGGACCTGCCAGGCTCATAGAGGGGCTTTTAAGGCCCGAGGCGCACCCTGAGCGCCCCGGAGAGATAGAACTCCGCCAGACCCACGTCTCGTATCTCCTGTTCACGCCGGATTTCGTCTACAAGATAAAAAAGCCCGTTGACTTCGGGTTCCTGGACTTTACCACCCTCGAGAAGCGCCGCTTTTTCTGCGAGGAGGAGGTGAAGCTCAACCGCCGGCTCGCGCCTGGCGCATACCTGGGGGTCTCGCAGATAACGGAGAAGGGCGGGGCCTTTTTCGTGGACGGGCCGGGGAAGACCGTCGAATACGCGGTCAAGATGAAGAGGCTCGACAACGGGAAGTGCCTCTCGACTCTCATCGCGTCTGACAGGGCTACGCCTGAGACGTTAGCGCAAGTCGCGCGCGCCATAGCCTCTTTTCATCTAAAGGCCCGCACGGACGCGCATATCTCCGGCTTCGGCTCGATAGAGACCATAAAAGGGAATACCGGCGAGAACTTCTCCCAGACCCTGCCTTTCATCGGAAAGACCCTTAGCGAGCGGCTCCATGAGCTGATACGGGACTATACAGAGGGCTTCCTTTCCTTCGAGGCCCCGCTCCTTCATAGCAGGACAAAAAACGGCTTCATAAGGGACTGCCACGGCGACATCCATTCCGAGCACGTCTTCATCGACGGCGGAGTCCAGATAATCGACTGCATAGAATTCAACGAGCGCTTCAGGTACTCGGACGTTGTCGCCGATGCCGCCTTTCTCTCGATGGACCTCGATTTCCTGAACAGGCACGGCCTTTCCACCGCCTTCGACGACGCGTACTTCCATGAAACCGGGGACTACGAAGGCGGCCGCCTCATGGACTTCTACAGGTGCTACCGCGCCTTTGTCAGGGGCAAGGTCGAGGGCTTCAAGGCCTCGGAGCCGGAGGTCAAGGAGGCCGAGAAGGAAGCCTCGTTCCTCCGCGCCGTCTACCATTTCCACCTCTCCGGGCTCTACGCCGCGGGCGGTTTCAGGCCCATGCTCCTCATAGTCTCAGGCCCTTCGGGGACCGGAAAATCCACTCTGGCCGCTGAAATAGCCGGGCATACCGGTTTCGTCCACCTCTCTTCGGACGCGGTCAGGAAGGAGTTGGCAGGGATCTCCCCCGGCGAGAGGAGGAAGGAGCCCTTCGGAGAGGGCATTTATTCCGAGGACTTTACCGAAAGGACGTACGACGAGCTCATAAGGCGCGCTTCGGACCTGCTGGAAAAGGGCCGCTCCGTCCTCCTGGACGCGACGTTCGGGAAGCGGAAGCACCTTCTAAGGGCCAGGGAAATGGCGGCCCGGAAGCACGTTATCGTCAACACCGTCGAATGCACGGCCCGGAATTCCACGATACGGGAGCGCCTCCGGGCGAGGCTCGCCGAGCCGGGCATGGCGGTCTCTGACGCGGACTGGGACATCTTTCTCAGGCAGAAGGCCCTCTTCGAGCAGATATCCGGGCCTCACATCGTTTCCTGGGCAGAGGACCCCTTCCCGGAGCGGGTCAGGAACATATTCTCCGCAATTTTCGGTTGAGCCGTCCAAGCCTTATGTGTTTTAATCTCCAGTATGGGCAAGGCGATAGTCCTCTTGAGCGGCGGCATGGACAGCACTGTAACCGCGGCCTTTGCCGCAAAAAAGGGCGGGTGCGCGTTCCTGCACGTGAACTACGGCCAGAGGACCGAGTCAAGGGAGCTTAAGTCGTTTAACGCCATAGCCGATTTCTACGGCGTAACTGAAAGGCTCGTGGTCGATATAAGCCACCTTAGGCTCATAGGCGGCTCGGCCCTGACCGACAGAAATATCGATGTGCCGGGCGGGGAGCTCGAGAGAAAAGATGTGCCAGCGACCTATGTCCCGTTCAGGAACGCGCACCTCCTTTCAATAGCCGTCTCATGGGCCGAGGTTACCGGGGCAAAGGAGATATACATCGGCGCGGTCGAGGAGGACGGCTCCGGTTACCCGGACTGCACGCTCGATTTTTTCAAGTCATTCGAGATAGCGGCGAACCTCGGCACCAGGCCTGAGACGAGGATAACGATAGTAGCCCCTCTGATAAGCCTCAGAAAATCCGATATAGTAAAAAAGGGCGTTGAGCTCGGGGCGCCGTTCCATCTTACATGGTCCTGCTACAGCGACGAGGAGGCCGCCTGCGGGGAGTGCGACTCGTGCCTCCTCCGGCTCCGGGGTTTCAGGGAGGCAGGGGTAACGGA
>JABTVA010000019.1 GCA_015075075.1 Deltaproteobacteria bacterium
TCCGGGTCCTTGCCCTTGTCGAGGAGGACGGCCCTGCAGGCCACGTCCTCGTTAAGGAATAGGTCGAGCCCCCTTATGGCCGCCTTCTTCCCGGCTTCGTCAGCGTCAAAGAGGCAGTATATGGAGGCAGTATAGCCCTTCAAGAGCCTTACATGCTCTGCGGTCAGGGCCGTGCCCATGGTGGCAACACTGTTATTGAAGCCGTGCTTTACGAGGGCCACGAGGTCGAAATAGCCCTCGACCACGATGACCGAGCCCTCTTTCTGTATCGCCTCCCTGGCCTGCGAGAGGCCGAAGAGCGTTTCACCCTTCCTGAATACCGGCGACTCGGGCGAGTTGAGGTACTTGGGCTGGACCTTGTCATCCATTGTCCGGCCGCCGAACCCTATTATCCTGCCCCTTGTGTCCGTTATGGGGAATACCACCCTTCCCCTGAACCTGTCGTAATGGCCGGTGGACTTCTCCCTCTTTACTATCAGTCCTGCGCTCAGGGCGGCATCGGTATCGACGCCCTTTCTCTTCAAATGGCCCGTAAGGCCGTCCCATCTGTCCGGGGCGAACCCTATCATGAACGACTTCGCCAGCTCGCCCGTGAGGCCCCTGCCTTTGAGGTACTCCCTTGCCCTGGCCCCTTCCGAGGTCCTGAGCTCTGCCAAAAAGTATTCGGACGCGGCCTTGAGAGCGCTGTAGACCGCCTCCCTTTTGTCGGGCGCGCCTGGTCTTACGGACTCGCTTATGGTTATCCCGTACCTTGCGGCAAGGGAGCGGACAGCGTCGGGGAAGGCGAGCCCTTCCTTTTTCATGAGGAAGGTTATTACGTTCCCGGTAGCGTTGCAGCCGAAGCAGTAGAATATCTTCTTTTCCTCGCTCACCGTGAACGAGGGGGTCTTCTCCGAGTGGAACGGGCAGAGGCCGAGGTGGTTCGCGCCCCTTTTCGTAAGGGGAACGTATTCCGAGACGACCTGGACTATGCTCGCCCGCTCCCTTATCTCCTCTATCTTGTCCTTGGGGATGGCCATCCGCGCGCCTACTTGAGCTCCACGACGGTTACGCCGCCGTTTACCGGGGTCCCGTGGTGGAAGCCGCCGACAAGAGGGTTGCCCTTGAGGTACTCCTCGACCGCCTTCCCGAGCCTTCCGGTCCCCATCCCGTGGACGATCTCGACGCTTCCGAGGCCGTTCGCGTGAGCGCTGTCGATGAATCTCTCTACCTTAGGCATGGCCTCGTCCACGCGGAGCCCTATAATGTTGAGCTTCGAGGCTAAGTCCATATCGGCGCTAACGCTTATTCCTTTAGAAGGCCTCCCGGCCTCGCCGCCCCTCTTCCGTAGCTTATCCCACGGGGCCCACACCTTCAGGTTTCCCATAAGGACCTCTGCCCTTTTGCCGCCGGCATCCACGGCAACGATAACGCCTTTCGAGCTCGAACCCTCTATCGTCACCTTGTCGCCTTCAGAGGGGAGATATTCCTCGGCCTTCCGCTCGAATCTGGCCCTTGCCCTCTCCTTTGCCCTGGCCACTTCCGCGAGCGCCTTTTGGGAGTTCCTGCCGCGCTCCTCGCGGAACGTCGCTATTGCTTCGCGTATGTCCTCGTCCGCCTTCCTTACGGCCGACTCTATGTTCTTTTTCGCCTTCTCGATTATGGCTTCCCTGTTTTTCTTGAGCCTCGAAAGGGCCTCGTTCCTGCCTGCTTCGAGCGCGGAAAGCCTCTCCTTGATGCCCCGTATCTCTTCCTTTTCCCTTTCAAGGGCCCTTATCGATTCGATGAACGCCCCTTCCTTCTCCTTTATGTAGCCCCCCGCCCTTTCTATTATCTCCTGCGGTATGCCGAGGCTCCTGGCAATGGAGAGGCCGAGGCTCGGCCCCGGCACCCCGTAGAGGAGCCTGTAAAGGGGCTTAAGCGTCTTCTCGTCGAACTCCACCGACGCGTTCAGGTATGCCCCGTTCGCCTGCGCGTAGGCCTTGAGGAGGTTAAGATGCGTGGTGACGACAGTCCTTGCGCCCATCTCCCGTAATGTCTCGATCGCGGCGAGCGCGAAGGCGCCGCCCTCCGAGGGGTCGGTCCCGGCCCCGGCCTCGTCTATGAGGACGAGCGTCCCGTAAGAGGCCCTCTCCAGGAACTCCTTCATCCTCTTCACATGGGCCGAAAAGGTCGAAAGGGACGCGACTATGTCCTGCCTGTCTCCTATGTCCGAGAGTATCTCTTTGAATACTATGACCTCGCTCCCTTCCTCTGCAGGTATGGGAATGGCCGAGAGGCCCATGAGCGTAAGGAGCCCGAGCGCCTTGAGGGCAACGGTCTTCCCGCCCGTGTTCGCGCCCGATATGACGAGCACGGTCCTATTCTCCGGTATCCTTATGTCAATCGGGACTGCCGGGGATGAGCCCCTTTTTTCCTTGAAGACAAGTATCGGATGCCGGGCAGAGAGGAGCTTGACATCGCCTTTCTCGCGGATAACCGGCACGACCCCGCCCGTTTCCCTGCCGAACAGGGCCTTGGCCTGGACGAGGTCGAGCTCGGAAAGCTCCTCAAGGTCATTCAAGAGCGAGCCGCGCTCTGCGGCCACCTGACGGGTGGCCTCCTTCAATATCTCTATCTCCTCGGCCTTCTCCTCCCTCTTTAAGATGGCGACCCTGTTATTGAGCTCCACGAGCTCAATGGGCTCGATGAAGAAAGTGGAGCCGCTCCCGGACCTCCCGTGGACGACGCCATTGAAAGTAGTGTGCATGCCGGCTTTCACGGCGAGCACGTACCTGTCGTCCCTTATGGTGATGATGTCTTCCTGGAGATATTCCCGCGTGCTCTTGTCGGTCGTTATGGAGTCGAGTATCCTCCTGGCCCGTTCCTTATTGCCCCGTATCTCGCGCCTTATGCTGTATAGCGCCGATGACGCGGTGTCCCTTATCTCGCCCCTCTCGTCGAGTATGCGGGTGAGGGCGTCCCTCAATTCGTTCTGCCAGGAGATGCGGCCGGCCCTTGCCGCGGCCCTCGGGTATTGGCGCTCGGCGTCTCTGGACGAAAGGTTTCCCCGGTTGAGCGGAGTGTTCGAGGGCACCGAAGGGGAGGTCCGGGGGAGGAGATACGCGCCCTCGGGGTCGGTCTTTGAGACGATGCCCTTAACATCCCCGGCCGCCAGGAGTCGGAGGTCTTTGCAGTTCGAAATCTCGGTATCGGCATGGGACTCCTCGATGGATAGATGTCACGCGGGCCTCTGCGCGCGGGGCCTTCTCCTGCCGACGGGGTCATGGAAAAGGGCAAGCTCGGAGGACCGCCGGATATTCGAGGTGGAAAGGTTGTTTTCGTCCACGGCTTAATCTGCTTCTTGGGGTAAGGGGCTCGCGCACGGCCATCTTTCGGGGCCGATGCGTGCGTCATATATGAGATAAGGCAACCTCTAAAATTGCTATTTTTCCCGGACTCAGCGTCAGGGCATTGAATAAAAATGCTCACATATTCACATATGCTCCGCTTTTTATTCGCCCTTCATGATGCGGAAAAAATCTAATTTTAGGGGTTGCCATAAGCCGATAGCGCGTATCGGGCCTAATATGTTTTTTGAATTTTTCAGCAACCTGTTACATCGAGCAGCAAAAACCGGCGGCGGGGCTGGCTGGCGCGCGCTCTTGGCGCTCCGTAAACTGTTATCAGGTCCTTGCGACCCTCCTGAAACCGGAGGCCTCCACCACCTCGACACCGTCGAGCACGTTGTCGAGGAGGAGGTTCATCCCGAGGCTGTCGCTCGGTATGTGCCCCGCGATGACTACGTTTACATGGTGCTTCACGGCCTCTTTCCTGTGGTCCTCGCTTATGTGCATGCCGACGACCGTGCCGATGCCGGACTGCGAGAGCTTCTCATAGGCGTGCTTTGACCCGCCGGTCCCGCCGGTCATGTCCACGAAGACCTTGCCCGCGCTCTTTTTCTCCGAGCCCACGACGGCCTTGGGGTGCATGAATACCTCGCCCATGCTGGTCATGTACTCGGGTATCTCCTTCAGGGACTTTATGACGTCCGAGACCTGGCGGGGCTTCGATTCGTCAAAAAGCCTCTGGAGGTATTCGGCCACTGCGTTGTCAGACGGCGTATGAACGCACATGAGCGGGATATCCAGGAGGCGCGCCGCGTCCACGGCCCTCGTGTGGTTCGTGGGCATGAGCCTCCTCTCGACCTCCCTTATGCGCTCGTCCATTATGTCTTCCGCGACGTTTATGGGCACGCCGTACTTCAGGAGTATCCCAGACTGCATGTCCATGACCTCGTAGAGCTTGGCCATTGCCATGCCCTCCGGGTGGTGGGCGATTATGAGGTCTATCCGTTCGCCCTTCTCGCGGAGCCTGTCCGCGAGCACTATCTCGCCGACCTCTATGTCTATGCCGACAAGGACCCTCTTGACCTCACGCTCCGGGTCGCCGTAGAGTATGCGGGAGTCGGAGTAGGGGTTCCTGAGGCGCTCGGTGTCGAACCATTTGCGGTCCTTTTCCTTGAGCTCGTCATATTCCTTTTTCGCGCGCTCAAGCTCGGCCCTGACCTCCTCGGCGCCCCTGGGGTCGAGCTCCATCCCCCTCTTTATGGCCTTCTCGTATATGTCTTTTATCCTCATGTCCCTCGAAAAACTCCTTCCCCCAAGTGTGGGTGACATTATAGCCCGATTATATCGTAAGTTCTATATTTTTGCGCTTGTGGCAATGCTTTGCAAAAGGCTCTTAACTCGCTGCCGCGCTTTCGGGCACAAGGCTCCGCACCAATCATTTATTCCGTTTTCGGTCATTCTGAAGGAGCATCAGCGACCAAAGCATCTGGTATTCAAGCCATGTCGCAACAGGCCTTTTACGCGCTGCCGCGCTTTCGGGCACAAGCTAAAGGCCTTTTCCGCGCTTCCGCGCGGTTTTTGAGGGTAAGACTCGCTTGCTATCCCCCTCCCCCACCCCGTGAACGGGCCCCTAAAGTCGCTTCGCTCCTGACTTCCCCGGCCCGTTCACGCTCTTCCTCCCTTATGCAGCGCTCGCCTTACCCTCCGGGGTTTGTTAAAGACAAAAAATCTCATTGCACTTTTGTTTTTGCATTTAAAACAACCCAGGGGCATAAGGCGGAGCGAACATAAGGTTGGGGGAGGGGCGGGCGGGGCAGCAGGAGCGAGGCCAAAGGCCGAGCGACTTAAGGGCCGAGCCCGGAGGATGGAGGCGGAAAGAGAGCGAAGCCTTATGCCCAAAAAGAGCGCGGCAGCGCGTTAAAGGCTTTTTGCAAAAAAGACCCAGTTTGTACTGATTTTCCAAAAATAAAGGGGCTCAAGCCTTTGGACTTGAGCCCCTGAAAATGCCCTGGAGCGCTGGAGCTCAGCCCCCCAGCACCTCTTTCACTATATCGTTCACGAGCTTGCCGTCCGCCTTGCCCTTTACGAGCGGCATGACGGCCTTCATGAGCTTGCCCATGTCCTTTGGCCCCGAGGCCCCGGTCTCCTGGGCGGCCTTCTTTATAATATCCCTCACCTCGTCCGCCGAGAGCTGGGGCGGGAGATAGCCCTTGAGGACCTCGACCTCCTTCGACTCCTTCTGAACGAGGTCCTCCCTTCCGCCTTTGCTGAACTGCTCGATCGAGTCCTGCCTCTGCTTTATGAGGGTCGAGAGTACGGAGACGACCTCCTCGTCGCCGAGCTGGTGCTTTGCGTCCACCTCCTTGTACTTGATGGCGCTGAGGAGCATCCTCAAGGTGGAGAGCCTGTCCTTGTCCCCGGACTTCATGGCGGCGACCATGTCCCTGTTGATATCGTCTCTCAAGCCCACGGCAAGTCTCCTGTTGGCATGGTTTTGGTCAGCTCTGGAAATCAGCTGTTTTCATCTCAGGAACTTTTCTTCAGCTCTATCAGTACCAGCTTGACTATGGTCTTGAGGGTCTCGAATACGCCGGCGCCGTCGCTTGCCACGGCCTCGAAATCCGGCACGCCCTCGGGGTTGAGGACCTTCTTGAGCTCCTCGACCGGGACCGCGCTCGGGAGGTCCCTCTTGTTGTACTGCACCACATAGGGGACCTGGGAAAGGTTGTAGCCCTGGTCCTCGAGGTTAACCTTCATGTTCTCGAAGCTCTCGATATTGGCGTCCATCCTCTCGGCCTGGGAGTCGGCTACGAAGACGATGCCGTCCACGCCCTTCAGGATGAGCTTCCGCGAGGCGTCGTAGAATATCTGGCCCGGGACGGTATAGAGGTGGAACCTGGTCTTGAAGCCCTTTATATCACCCAGGGCGAGCGGCAGGAAGTCGAAGAAAAGGGTCCTTTCGGTCTCGGTGGCAAGGGTAATCATCTTGCCCTTGGCGTCCGGCCTGGTCTTCCGGTAGATATGCTGCAGGTTCGTGGTCTTGCCGCAGAGGCCCGGCCCGTAGTACACGATCTTGCAGTTTATTTCCCTCGAAGAGTAATTTATGAACGACATTTTTCCTTCGTCTCAAGAAACCCCCCGGGGTCTTCCGGGACGGCTGCCGCAAGCTCGAAAAAAGGACGGCACTGAAAGATTAAAGGCAACCTCTAAAAATTAAAGATTTTCCCTGAAATCAAGGAAGGCCGGGAATAAAAAACGGAGCATATATGCCAATATGTGAGCATTTTTATTCCCGTAACTACGCAAAGTCCGGGGAAAAGATCAATTTTTAGAGCAGCCTGAAAGCTAATTGAAGAGCTTCTCTATGTCCTCGTCGGATATCTCCTCGAGGAGGCTCTCTTTTTCGCTCCCGCCGGCCATCCTGGCCAGGAGCTTCTGGATGGAGCGGGCCAGGTCCTCGCTCGCCTTCCTCACCCTTAGCCGCACAAGCCCCAGGGACGACCTCTTGTCGAATATGACGACCAGGATGACGCGCTGCTCTATGAGCGATATATGGATGTTGTCCTTCTCGCCCTCGTGGAAGAGGATGGAGAACTCTTTTTCGCCGATGAGTTTCGCGAGGCCGCCTGTGGCGGCTATGTTGCCCGCGGTGAGGGAGGCAAGGGAGGTGGCGTCAATGTCCCTCGTTTCGCCGCTCGACGCTATGAGCTGGCCGTCCTTATCCACGAGGTACACGCACTTCGCGTTAGCTTCCTTGAGGAGCTTGTCGATGGAGGAGGTTATCTCCCTGTACTCCTCCTCGTACATAACGAATGAGCTCTGAGGCATCTACGGACCTTCTCCTGACGGATGGAAAAAAGAGCCCCTCCCGCCTTCTCCGCCGCTCCCTGCCGGAAAAAGGGGGCGGCAAACAGTTTGACCTAAGGGGCTGCTGAAAAGTCCATCTGCGTCGCTGTCTTCGTCGCTCGTCACTGCGGCGTGCACACTGAAAGTACGCCTCATTCCTCGCCCTCGACGCCTCGCATATGGAGCTTTTGAGCAGCCTGAATAAAACGGAGTTTTCAGCAAGCTGCTAAGGGGCCTCGTCCTTTTATGGTGCGGATTGCCGTCCCGAGAGCGCGGGCGCGAACGCGCGTGACCGCCTGTTTTGAATCGGCGTGTTTAAGGGTCTCCCCTTACGCGACCTTACAGGCGCTTGCCTTCGAGGTCCAGCAGGCGCTGCCACTCGGCGTCGACCCTCTTCTGAACTCCTCGAGGAGCCCCGCGTTCTCGGGCTTGAAGAGGTGCTTGAACCTGCCCTGGGCTTAGCCAGTCAACGAGCGGCTTTTTCTCCTTAGGCTTGTAGTTTATCTTCAAGACCCCGTTCTCGACCTCGTAGAGGGGCCAGTAACATGTATCGACAGAAAGCTTCGCCAACTTTATGGAATCTTCGGATTTCGTGTACCAGCCGAGCGGGCACGGGGACATGACGTTCATGAAGGCCGGCCCCTGGGTCTTAAGCGCCTTCTCGGCCTTCTTCGAGAGGTCCGACCAGTTGTGCGGCCTCGCCTGCGCCGCGTACGGGATATCGTGCGCTACGACTATCCTTGCAGGTCTTTTCCTCCACTGTTCTTGCCGGGTATGACCTGCCCGGCGGGCGAAGTGGTGGTGCTGGAATAGAAGGGCGTCGCGCTCGACCTCTGTATGCCCGTATTCATGTAAGCGCCGTTGTCGTAGCAGACGTAGAGGAAGTTGTGGCCGCGCTCCAAAGCGCCGGAGAGGGCCTGAAGCCCTATGTCATAGGTGCCTCCGTCGCCGCCGAAGGCCACGAACTTTATGTCCTTGTCGCCTCCGGGGAGCGCGCCCCTTTTCTTGAGCGCCCTGTAGGCCGACTCCACGCCGCTTATGGTCGCGGCCGCGTTCTCGAAGGCCGAGTGTATCCAGGGCACCTCCATGCGGTGTACGGGTAGATGGTGGTGCCTACCTCGAGGTATTCGGTCGCCGTGGTGGTTACCACGGGCCCGTTTGCAGCGCGGAGCACCAGCCTCACTATGGGCGGGATGCCGCAGCCCGCGCAGAGCCTGTGCCCGCCGGAGAAAAGC
Organism: Deltaproteobacteria bacterium; assembly: GCA_015075075.1. GTDB lineage: Bacteria > Desulfobacterota > GWC2-55-46 > GWC2-55-46 > GWC2-55-46 > UBA5799. The sequence continues at coordinate 8,390 of JABTVA010000019.1, forward strand.
TCCTGCTGTTTTGAAAGATCCTTGAGAGTTGCCATATTTTAACCTCTCCAAGCCCCGAAGGGCCTTGTTTTCTTTTTGTAAGCGCCCTTTTCAGGCGCGTCATTACAGGGTGATGTACTTTACGAGGGTCTCCACCCTGCCCGTCTCGGCGGCCTTGAGCGCCTCATTGAAGACCTCCACCGCGTCCTTTACCTTGTAGTCCCTCCCGCCGAGGCCGTATATCCTGTTCATGACCCTGGGCCTCGGGTCCAGGTCATAGAGCGCGGAGCGGACCTCGGAGAAGACCGGCCCGCCGAAGGCGTTCATGGAGTCCGCCCTGTCGAGCACCGTAATGGCCTTGCAGCCCTTCAATGCCCCGGCTATCTCCTGCCAGGGGAAGGGCCTGAAGAGCCTGGGCCTCAAGAGCCCCACCTTCTTCCCCTCTTTACGGAGCGCGTCCACCGCGACCTTCGTGGTGCCAGCGGCGGAATTGAGGACCACTATCGCGGCCTCGGCGTCCTCGAGCCTGTACGTCTCGAAGAGGCCGTACTCGCGGCCGAACCTCTTCCCGAAGTCCTTCATCACCTCGATGGCCGCGCCCTTGGCCCTTGTCATGGCCTCGGACTGCTGGCGCTTGAACTCGATATAGGTGTCCGGAAGGGTCATGGCGCCGAAGGTCGGGGCCTTGTCGGTATCGAGGAGCGAGGCCTTGGCGTTGTACGAGCCTATGAACTGCCTGACCTCCTGGTCCTCGATGAGCGATATGTTCTCTATGGCGTGGCTCGTTATGAAGCCGTCCAGGCAAACCATCGCGGGAAGGAGCACGTCCTTGTGCTCGGCTATCCGGACGGCCATGAAGACGTTGTCATAGGCTTCCTGCACTGTCTCGGAGTAGAGCTGCACCCAGCCCGAGTCCCTTGCGCCCATCGAGTCCGAGTGGTCGCAGTGTATGTTTATGGGGGACGAGAGGGCCCTGTTCACGTTCGCGAGCACTATCGGGAGCCTCATGCCCGAGGCTATGTAGAGCATCTCCCACATGAGGGCAAGGCCCTGCGAGGAGGTCGCGGTCATGACGCGCGCCCCGGCGGCAGCAGCGCCTATGCAGGCGCTCATGGCCGAATGCTCGCTCTCGACGGTTATGAGTTCAGTTGTGACCTCGCCGTCGGCCACGTAGCCCGAAAAATCCTCCACTATCTGGGTGGAGGGCGTTATCGGGTAGGCGGCGCAGACGTCGGGGTTTATCTGCTTCATGGCATAGGCCACGGCGGAATTCCCCGTGAGCCCCGTCTGCCCCTTGGTCGCCGTTATAGCCATTATTCGGCCTCCTCTACCATTTTTATCGCCTTTACCTTGTCAGGGCACTCGGCCGCGCAGATGCCGCAGCCCTTGCAATGCTCAAGGTCGAACCCTGCCATCTTGCCTTCCTCGGTCACGACCGCGGAGTCCGGGCACATGACCCAGCATATGAGGCAGCTCGTGCACTTATCAAGGTCCACTACCGGGCGGAGCTTCCTCCAGCCGCCGGTCGAATAATCATGGGCCGTGCCGCCCTTTGGTATGACCCCGCCAAGGGGGTATTCCTTTTTCTCGACCATTTATAGAATCCTTTCCGGGATTGTTCTTTCTATCAGGCTGCTGAAAAAGTCCATCTGCTTCGTTGTCTTCGTCGCTCGTCACTGCGGCGTACACGGAAAGTACGCCTCATTCCCAGTTCCCCTGTTCCAATGGGGGCCTCGCATCTGGAGCTTTTTGAGCAGCCTAAACGAACTTTGCGTTTTTCCGCAACTGCTAACCCCTTACTTCCTCGTAGCCCCTGCCCATTGCGGCCACGTTGCCTTCTATAACCTTGGGGCTGAACTTCTTGGAGTAGTTCTCCTTGAAGTTCTCGACAAGCCCCTCAAGAGTTATGAACGAGGTGGCCTTTGCCAGCGCCCCGAGCATGGGGGTATTGGGCATCATCCTGCCGACCGTTTCGATGGATATCTTCGCGGCGTCCAGGGTGAAGACCTTTACGTCCTTCCTCCCCTCGAGCCCCAGCTCTTTCCTCATCTCCTCCGGGCTCTTGGGCGTGTTCACTATGAATATCGCGTTTTCCGGGGTCCCCTCGGTAACTCCTCCAGAGGACTCCATGCCGCCCGCGAGGATCATGCCGATGAGAGTGGGGTCGGCTATGAGGACGTATCTCGGGTTCGTCACCTGGCAGTGGAGCCTTATCGGCTCTTCCGATATCCTGTTGTAGGCCTTGACCGGCGCTCCCATCCTCTCAGGGCCGAACTCGGGGAAGGCCTGGACGAATTTGCCTGACCGCAGGCACGCCTCGCCGAGGACCTTGGCCGCGGTCACGATACCCTGTTGGGCCCTTCCATGCCATCTTACCTCTATGTAGTTCTCCATCATCCTCTTCCTTGGCTGCCTCTGAAAACCGCCCTTTTCCACTGGCCTCGAAAAAAAACAGTCGAGTTCAGAGGCAGCTCCTTTGGATTGTTTTTCCATTCAAGCGCGGGCCCTGCTTTTAAAGCCCGACTCGCGCTCTCCCGCCCCTCTTCTTACAGCTCCCTTCGCCCTTCGAGCGCCCTGCCGAGCGTTGCCCCGTCCATGAATTCGACGTAGCTGCCGACGGGTATGCCGGAGGCAAGCCTGGTGACCCTTGCCCCGTAGGGCTTGAGGAGCTTCGTAAGGTAGGTGGAGGTGCCTTCCCCTTCGGAGTCGAAGCCGGTAGCGAGGATGACCTCGCCTACACCGCCGGCCTCAAGCCTTGAGACGAGCTCGCGTATCCTTATCTCCTCGGGCCCGACGCCCTTCAGCGGCGCGAGGTTTCCGTGGAGCACATGGTACCTACCCCTGTAGCCGCCCATGGATTCCAGCGCCATCATGTCCTTGAAATCGGAGACCACGCATATTATCGAATGGTCCCTCTGCGGGTCGGCGCATATCCTGCACGGGTCTTCCTCGGAGAAGGTCATGCACACGGAGCAGAGCGCCACCTTGTCCTTGACCGAGGCTATTGCCCCGGCAAGGCCGGCGGCGAACTCCCTGTCCGAATTCAGGATGAAAAGCGCGAGCCTGGTGGCCGTCTTCTCCCCTATGCCCGGGAGCCTCGAAATAGCCCTTATCAGGTCATTTATAGGCCCCGCGTACTGCATCCTTCAAAATCCATCCTTGTTCCGCCGGGCTCTATCCCGGAGATTCAAATCCAATTGGGCTTAAAAGGGCCGTGTTAAGGAGGCCCCCCGAAACCCCGGTATTTGGTGATTAGAAGAGCCCGCCCGGAAGGTTAAGCCCCAGGCCTGAGGTAAGCTTGCCCATCTCCTCCTGGACCATCTCCTTGCTTTTCCTCAAACCCTCGCTTACCGCAGCCACTACAAGGTCCTGGAGCATTTCGATGTCCTTGGGGTCCACAACGGAATGGTCTATCTTGAGCGCGACAAGCTCCTGGCTGCCGTTTACCGTAGCGGTAACCATGCCGCCGCCGCTTGAGGCTTCGACCGTCTTCGAGGCAAGCTCCTTCTGCATCTGGGCCATCTTTTCCTGCATCTTCTGGGCCTGCCTCATGAGATTGCCCAATTGCTTAGACATTGGTCCTCCTCCGGTCCTCTATGATCCTCCCGCCGAGGATGCGGAGAGCATCCTTGACGACTGGGTCCGTATCCTTTTTCGCTGAATGAGCGCCTGCGGCAACGCCGTTTATCCTTACCGATACGGGGCGCCCGTAAAACTCTCCGAGGCACGCCTCCAGGGCTTCCCTGTTTACCGAAAGCCTTGCCCCTGTCCTCGCCCCGGCGCTGATGTTTACTATGCCGTCCTGGAGCTCAAGGGCCGCATCCTTCAGAAGCTCCCGGAGCTCAGGCTTTCTCCTGCTTAAGAACCCGATTGGCCCGTCTGTTTCCGGGCAGGTTTTGGGCTTATTATCCGGGGCCCCGTCCCCATCCGCCCCGGCTCCTCGTTTCTCCGGAAGAGAATCGCTCGCGGCCTTTGCCTTCTCGACCGGCCTTGCTTCATTCTGCCCCTCTTTTTTCCAGGGGAGAGGGCCTCCGCTTCTTTCAGCGGCCGGCTTCGGGGCCGAAGGGATACTGCCCGCGCCGGGTACTGGACCGGGTCCCGGGCCGAGCCTTAAGGCCAGCGACTCAAGCCTTTCCATTACCGAGCCCAGGGGTTCGAGCTCGTCAAGGTGTGCCTCCGTGAGGAGCGCCATCTCGAGCGCGTATCTGGGGTGGGCCGACCTGGATACCTCTTCATAGCCCTTCGAGAGGACCGTGAAGATCATCTGGAGCCTCTCGTGCCCCACCCGCTCCGATATCGCCCGGAGCCTCTCGATTTCGCTGTCAGGGAGGTCGAGGAGGGCGCTTTCCCCGGTTGCCTTGAGTACGGCCAGGTCCCTCACATGCTCAAGGAGGTCGCTCAGGGCCTTCTTAAAATCATACCCAAAATTATATACTTTTTCAACAATATTCAAACACGCGCCGGTGTCCTTGCCTATGACCGCCTCAGAGAGCTCGTACAGGACTGTCCTGGCCATGAGGCCCAGCGCCTCGGCCACGTCCGCCTCCCTGAGCTCTCCACCGGAGAAGGCCAGGGCCTGCTCAAGGAGGCTCTGGGAATCCCTCATGCTCCCGTCCGCTTCCCTCGCTATGAGATACAGGGCCTTGTCCTCGAATTTTATCCCCTCGCGCCCCGCTATCTCGACCAGGCGCGCCTGTATGGCCCTGAACGGTATCCTCTTGAAATCGAAGCGCTGGCACCTCGAGAGTATGGTCGCGGGTATCTTGTGCACCTCGGTGGTGGCGAATATGAAGACCGCGTGGGGCGGCGGCTCCTCGAGTGTCTTAAGGAGCGCGTTGAAGGCGGCCATAGAGAGCATGTGGACTTCGTCGATGATATAGACCTTGTACTTGCCATCGGACGGCACGTACCTTACGCTCTCGGATATCTCCCTTACGTTCTCCACGCCGTTATTGGAGGCGCCGTCAATCTCGATGACGTCTACAGAAGAGCCGAGCGCAACGCCCCTGCAGGACGGGCACTCGTTGCAGGGGTCCGCTGTCGGGCCCTCGGAGCAGTTCAGGCACTTGGAAAGGATTCGGGCCGCGGTGGTCTTCCCCACGCCCCTCGGCCCGGAGAAGAGATACGCGTGGGCGATTCTGCCGGAGGCGATGGCGTTCCTGAGCGTCTTCGTGACATGGGCCTGGCCCACGACCTCGTCAAAGACACCGGGCCGCCACTTCCGAGCTATTACCTGGTAGGAAGACATTCAAATTGCCTTTTTTTCCATCAGGGGATTTGCCCGACAGAAGGATGGAGCAGGTCGGTTTGCGGACGCCGTTGATAGCCAGGCACCCTTGCGGCACATGGGCGGAACTGCTACCGTTGCTTCCTTCCGGACCTGGCGGGGTTTACAGCCCTCCATTGCGCAAGACCCGGCTATCAACGGCTGCCGCAAACCTCTCCCGGATACGCTCCGGGCCTATTGATTATATACCAGAAAAAGACTTAAAGACCAAGCGCTCTTTTGATTCCGCTTGAAATAGGCAAGCTCGCCTTCGCAGGGCTCGAAGAGCGAGGTTTTCAGAGATTATGTCAAGTGCGGTCTCCGCGGCATATTCGTCCCTAAGTCCTTGGAAAATAACTGGATTGCAAGGCAAGAAGGGGCGTATAAGTTAGTCAGTATGACATGGCAACCTCTGTAATTAGAGATTTTCCGTGACAGGAAGGCCGGGAATAAAAGCGGAGCATATATGACAATATGTGAGCATTTTTATTCACGGCCTGACACAGAGTCCGGGAAAAAGATCAATTTTTAGAGGTTGCCACACCGTCTCTATTCTTCGGCCTCTCCACCCGCCTCCTCGAAGGCCTCCCAGCCTCCGCCGAGAGCGGTATAGAGCGTTATGAGGTTCAGTATGGCATCTGTTTCGCTCCTAACAAGCTCGTCCTCTGCGTTCACGAGCTCCCTCTCGGCATCCAGCACCGAGAGGAAGTCCTCCTCACCGGAATCAAAGAGGGCGCGCGCAAGCTCTACGGAACGCTGGCGGCTCTCGACCGCGTTTTGCAGGCGGTTTCGCGTATCGAGCTTCCGGGCGTAGCGGGTGAGCGCGGTTTCGGCGTCGGCCAGCGCGTCAAGGACGCTCTGCTCATAGAGAGCCTCTGCCCGGTCAGCCTCGGCGCCTTCCGCATCTATGCGGGCGCGGAGAGCGCCGCCTTCGAATATCGGCCACCTCAAGAACGACCCGATGGAGAAGATGGTGCTGCCGGACTGGAAGAGGTCGCTTAATACCCTCGCGCTGCCGCCGACCACGCCCGTAAGGGAGAAGTCCGGGTAGAGGCGGGCTGTAGCAGCGCCGATATCGGCTGTCGAGGCCGCAAGCTCCCGCTCGGCCGCGCGCACATCGGGGCGGCGGCGGAGTATGTCGGAACGAAGCCCCACGGGCACCACGTCCGGAGGCGCGGGGAGCGGCTTTACCGCGCTCATCTCGCCGAGGAGCGCCTCTGGCGGCTGCCCGAGGAGGACCGAAAGGCGGAATATCCCGGCCCTCATCTCGGCCTCGAGGTCGGGCAGGCGGGACTGGGTAAGCTCGAGCTGTCCGCGCGCCCGGCTCAAGTCGAACGCGCTCGCTTCCCCGAGCTGGAAAAGGGTGTCTACCAGCTTATAGGTGCGCTCCTGTAATCCGATATTCTTCTGTGTGATGGCTATCCGCTTCTGAAAGCCGCGGACGGCATAGTAGTTCCGGGCGGTTTCGGCGAGGACGGAAAGGAGGACTGCGCGGCGGTTTTCCTCGGCGCCGTCCACGCGCGCGCCAGCGGCTTCGGTAGCCCGGCGCGTCCCGCCGAATACGTCCAGCTCCCATGAGGAATCGATGGTGCCCGAGAAGGCGCTCGAAGTCTCTCCACCTGACCTCTGGCGCACTGCGGCTGCGTTTGCGCCCAGTGTCGGGTAGAAGGGCGCCGCGGACTCGCGCCGGAGAGAGCGCGCGCGGAGGACTGCCGCACGGGCGGCCTCAAGCTCCCTATTCTGGGCTGCCGCGGCGTTGATGTACTTCTCGAGCTGGGGGTCGCCAAGGACCGTCCACCAGTCCGTAGCCGCCTCCCGCGTGCCCGCCCCGCCTACCTCCTCAGAGAACCATTTGTCCTCTACAAGCGGCTCAGGCTTCACGTAATCCGGCCCGACCGCGCAGGAGGAAAGAAAAAGAGCGGTTAGAGCCGCTGACCCTATAAGCTTTAACCGGGGGAGAAACCCGCTATTTAAGACGGCCCTCCAGGGCCGTCTTGCCTCTGCCTTCACTTTTGAGCCTCCCGGAGGTTGAACCTGTCCGTCTCTTCTTCGAGCGCGCGCCTTACGTCGCCGGGGGAGCCGGTCTTTCTGGCGAGGAGGCTATAGGCCACCGGCACGACTATAACCGTGAAGACCGTCGCCGCAAGGACGCCGAGGAGGACGACCACTCCGATGGCGGCCCTGGTCTCCGCGCCCGCGCCCGAGGCGAGTATGAGCGGCATCGAGCCGGCTGCCGTCGTAACACCGGTCATGATAATCGGGCGAAGGCGGATGGAGGAGGCCTCGAGGACCGCGTTACGGAACTCCATGCCCTGGTCCCGGAGCTGGTTTATGAACTCGACTATCAGGATGCCGTTCTTTGCGGCAAGGCCCACGAGCATTATGAGCCCGACCTGCGTATAAATATTCAGGGTGCCGCCCAGGAAATAAAGCCCCGCGAGCGCTCCTGTCATTGCGAGCGGCACCGTGGTCATGATGACCAGCGGGTGGACATAGCTTTCGAACTGGGCGGCCAGCACCAGGAAGACGATGCATACGCCCATTACAAAGACGAACGTCATGGAAGAGCCGCTCCCCTTGAAATCGAGCGACTGGCCCTTGTAGTCGATTACGGCCGTCTCAGGCAGGTCCTCGCGAACCAGCCTCTCAAGGTGGGCGAGCGCCTCTCCGAGCGCGTAGCCCTCGGCGAGGTTGGCGTCCAGCGTGACGGCCCTTACGCGGTTATAGCGGTTGAGAGAGCTCGAGTCCGCGAACTCGTTTACGCTTATGATGTTGGAAAGCGGTATCATGCGGCCCGTGGTGGCGGAGCGCACGTAGATGTTCTGCATGTCCGTCGGGGTGCGCTGCCTGCCGCGCTCGCCCTCGATGATGACGTCGTATTCCTCGCCGTCCTCGATGAAGGTGGTGACGCGCCTGCCGCCGAGCATGGACTCGAGCGTCCTCACCGCGGCCGTTGCGCTTATGCCCAGGTCGGCGGCGCGGTCGCGGTTTATGGATACCCCGAGCTGGGGCTTGGTCTCCTTATAGTCGGAATCAAGTCCCACGAATCCGGGGTTCTCCGCCTCGATCTTTTCGATCATGAGGTCGCGCCAGCGCGCAAGCTCCTCGTAGGTGCCGCCTCCGATGACGAACTGGACTGGCTTCTGGGTGCCTCCGCCGAAGCCCTGCCTCATGACCGGGAAGGCGCGCACTCCCGTGAGGTCCGAAAGGCTTTTCTGCACGTCCGACATGATCTCCCAGGCGGAGCGGCGCTCCTCCCACGGCGTGAGGACGGCTATGACCATGCCGTCGTTGAAGCTCGCAACGCTGCCGAAGCCGCGCGGAGAGCGGACCAGCTGTATCTTTATATCGCCCGCCTCCACGAACTTCATGAGTCGCTTCTCGATCTCCTCGATGTACTCTTTCATGTAGCCGTGAGAAGCGCCTTCAGGCCCGTTCACCATCACGAAGAAAGCGCCCCGGTCCTCCTTGGGAGCGTATTCCGACGGGATGCTCCTGAAGAGAAGCCCTGCCGCCCCGAGAAGGACGAAAAACGCGGCGATGACTACCACGGGCCGGTCCAGGCAGAAGCCGAGCATCCTCATATAGCCGCCGCGGACCCAAAGGAAGGCGCGGTCGACAAAAGCGCTCAAGGAGCTCCGCTCGGTCTTCTTAAGGAGCTTGGAGGCGAGCATGGCCGAGAGCGTGAGCGCGACTATCGTCGAGAAAAAGACGGCGGCGGCCATGGTAAGCGCGAACTCGGAAAAGAGCCGCCCGAGGTCGCCCTGCAGGAAGGCGATGGGCACGAAGACCGCGATAAGGACGACCGAGGTCGCTACCACCGCGAACCCCACCTGGCGCGTGCCGTGGAACGCGGCCACGAGCGGGGTCTCCCCCTCCTCGATGCGCCGCGAGATGTTCTCGAGGACCACTATCGCGTCGTCGACCACGAGCCCGATGGCGAGGACAAGCGCCAGGAGCGTAAGGAGGTTTATGGAAAAACCCATCACCAGAAGGGCGGCGAAGCTCGATACCAGCGAGACCGGTATGGTCACGGCCGGTATGAGCATCGCCCGCCCGCTCCCGATGAAAAGATAAATGACCAGCACGACGAGTCCCACGGCTATGGCCAGGGTCTTATAAACCTCGTCTATCGCGTTCTGGATGAATACCGAGGTGTCGTACGCGGGCTCGAGCTTCATCCCTTCCGGAAGCGTGCCGGAGATGCGCTCGGCCTGAGCGATGGCAGCCTTCGCGACCGCTATCGTGTTCCCCTTGGACTGCTTTATGACGCCTATCCCGACCCTGGGCTGGCCGTTCCCGCGGAATATTATGCGGTCCTCCACGGCCGCCTTTTCGACGCGCGCCACGTCTCCGAGCCTGACGAGGTAGTCGCTCCCGGCATCCCGCCTTATGACGAGCTTCCGGAAATCGTCCTCGGTCCTGTACGCGCGCTCCGCGCGCGCGGTGAACTGGCGCTCGAGCGACTCGATCGAGCCGGCCGGAAGCTCTATGTTCTCGGTTCTGAGGGCCGACTCGATGTCCTCGACCGTGACGTTCCGGGCCGCCATCCTGGTGCGGTCGAGCCAGATGCGCATCGCGTAATCGAGGCCGCCGCCGACCCTCACGCGCGCCACACCCTGAAGGATCGAGAACCGGTCCACAAGGTGGCGCTGCGCGTAGTCGGTGAGCTCTATGACGCTCATCCTGTCGCTCGTGAGGCTAAGCCACAGTATGACGTCGTCGCTGGAATCGGCCTTCTCTATCTCGGGCGGGTCGGCCTCGGAAGGCATCCTGTCGAGGACGCCGGAGACCCGGTCGCGTATGTCGTTCGCCGCGTCGTCTATGTCGCGCTCTGTAGTGAACTCGACGGATATGCGCGATCGGCCGTCGCTGCTGGTGGAAGACATGAACTGAATGCCCTCCACCCCGGCGATGCTGTCCTCGATGACCTGCGTTATGCGCGTCTCGACGACGTTCGCGGAGGCCCCCGGGTAGGACGTGTTAATGGAGACCACGGGCGGGTCGATGTCCGGGTATTCCCTGAGCGGAAGCTGGGTAAAGGAGACGGCACCGAAGATTATGAGTAGGAGCGAGAGGACCGAGGCGAATACCGGGCGCGTTACGGAAATATCTGAAAGCTTCATTGGTCTTCCGGGCTACTGGTTGCGCTGCTTGAGGAGCTCGTCGAGGGACTGGCCGCCTTCGTCGACGGCGCGGACGCTTATCTCCTGGCCGTTACGCACCTGCATGAGGCCGTGGACGATGACGCGCTCGCCCTCCTTGAGGCCCGAGGTTATCTCCACCCTGCCGGGGACGCGGCTGCCGATGCTGACCTGCTTCTGCACGGCAACGGGCTTGCCGTCCCTGGAAGCCGCCGCGAACACGAAGAACTTGCTCTCCCTCTGGACCAGGGCCTTTTCCGGCACGAGGAGCGCCTGGCGGGGGTTCTTGAAAAGCACGATGCTCATGAGGAGGCCGGGCTTCAAGACGCCGTCGGGGTTGGGGAGGACGGCCCTCACCCTCACGGTGCGCGTGACCGGGTCGACCTGCGTGCCCACGGTGCTCACCTCGCCCCTGAAGACATTATCCCCGAACGCCTCGACCCGGCCCTCGACGCGCAGGCCCGGGCGGATGTCCTTCAAGAACACGGAAGGCACGTCGAAGTCTACCTTTATGCGGCTCAGGTCGTCGAGGGTAGTTATCGCGTCGCCTGGCCTGACGAGCGCTCCAGGGCTTACGTTACGGAGTCCAAGGATGCGGTAAAAGGGGGCCCTTATGATGCGGTCGTTTATGCGGGACTGGATGGCCTCGATCTCGCCCTCAATCTGGCGAAGGAGCGCCTGGCGCTCCTTAAGAGTGGCGGTGGACAGGGCCTGCTGCCTCTCAAGATCCTGGGCGCGCCTGTACGAGGCCGTGCGCTCCTCTAATAGCGCCCTGGCGGACTTGAGGTTGGCCTCCTCCTCGCTCTTTTCGAGCGTAAGGAGCACCTCGCCCTTTGCGACGCGCTCCCCGTCCTCGAATTTTATCTCGGTAACCGGCCCTGCCACGACCGCGGTTATCGTGACCGTCTCGTTGGCCCTGGTCGTGCCCAGGGCCTCGACCATGTCCGCGAAATCAGTCTTCTGGACAGGGGCCACGATTACCGGGAGCCCGGATGGCGCGGCTTTCGGTTCGGGTGCCGCATGTGCGCCGCCCGTCGTCAGCTGGGATGAGAGGGTAAGGAAAAGGAAGGTAAGAAGGACTCGTATGCTATTAACGGCAGGTTTTCCCGCGCGTTTCATTTTGGCAGGTTCTTGCATTCACACCTTGATAGGGCTGCACGGAGTACGGGGCTCCACTCGCGGGCCTCGGGCGGGCCCTGAGAGGCAGGCGGATCAAAATTGCAACCGCATGGACGACAACGGTTAAAACCCGTCTTGTTCAAGAACGGATAAGGCGGAGCTTTTGTTCCGTGCGCGGCCTTAGAAAATGGCGGAGAGAGAGGGATTATCTCGCCCGTCCTGGGCCTCGACCCTCCGGGCTTTGCGCCAAGGCGCAAATTCAATTTTCGCTATCCTGCGAAAATTGTCGGCCTTCGCTCGTCGGCTTCCCTGCCTCCTCTCTCAGGCCCCGCGTTCTCGCTTCCGGGCGCGTCCCTGCGCCCTCTTCCTCGCTCCGCTCGGCCTCCATTCCTCGGCATCCTGCCCTCGTCATTTTGGCCACACGCCTTCACTACCGGACGCATCCTGCGTCCTCTTCCTCGCTTATCGCTCGGCGTTCAGGCGTAGCGACTGCGTCGCCACTCGAACGCCTTCGAATCCCTGCGGGCGACCTTAGAAAAAATGGCGGAGAGAGAGGGATTCGAACCCTCGATACATTTCTGTATATACGATTTCCAGTCGTACCCCTTCGGCCTCTCGGGCATCTCTCCGTGCCGGCCTGCTGATCCCGTTTTGGAATTTTCAGGGCGAATGCGGGGGCGCCTTCAATCCCTGCGGAATTATTAAAAAATATGGCGGAGAGGGAGGGATTTGAACCCCCGGTGCCGTTTCCGACACAGCTGATTTCGAGTCAGCCACCTTCAGCCTCTCGGTCACCTCTCCTAAGTACCTCTTAAAAAGCCCGATTTTCAAAGAATAAACGAGGGACGCGGAAAAGGAACGCGCCCCTTTCAGGCAGGACCGGGTTGCATTACCCAAAAGAAAAATTAACCATATTTCACTACGGTTGTCAAAAGTTTTAAGGTCCCTTACAGGCGATTGCGCCTGGTACGGTCTGCCAAAAGCGGCTGCAACGCAAATCACGCTGAAACAAAAAAAGCCCCCGGACAGCTCTGCCCGGGGGCTCGGGATGCGTACTGGGCTTTATTTCTTTGCCGTCTGAGGTCCTGCGGAGAGGAACCTCAGCGGGAACCTCCTGTCGTTATAGGAGTTGAACTCCGGGTAGTCCCTGAATACCCAGCCCCTGGAAATGCTCTTGTCATTCTCGACCAGGTCCACGAGGACCGCCGGGTTTTTGAGCTCGTTGGACCTGCTCTCGATCCTGCTCTCGGCGATTGTATAGTCGGGCACGACCACCTCGACCTTGAGCCTTACGCCCTCCTTGAGCTTTATGTCGCTCCCGACCTTCACGGTTACGGTCTGGCTCGCGCCTGATTCGGCGTCCAGTATCTCAAGCTGCGCTTCTTTCCATTTCGCCTTGACATCGTCGGAAATGGAAACGGCCTTCTGCGTCTTTATGTTCGCGTGCTGGACCTTGCTTATGTCCTCCTGCATGGACGGGGCCCCGGGATGGCCCTTGGGCATCTGCTCCTGTGTAGCGGCGGCAGGGGCCTTATCTGCTTTCTCGGCCTTTTTTTCCCCTCCGCAGCCAGAGACCGCAAGGAGGATGACCGAAGCGGAAACCAGGAACATGCCTTTGTAAGAACCTTTCAGACTCATGAGACAATCTCCTCAAGGGTTTATAATCGAATCAATACCGGAATATACCATACAAGTGCCCTTTGCAAAAGAATTTTTTAGCCCCCTGCAAGGGAATCCCTCCATGCCTTTTCAAGGTCCTTGTAGGAGAGGCTTATGGCGGAGTGGACGGCCTCGTCAATCGCCATCCCGCGCCCCAGGTTTTCGAGCATGTTGCGGACGGAAAAGATCCCGAACTCGCGGATTATATACTCCGTCGCAGAGAGGCTCAAGAGATATGCGAGCTCCGCCTGGTCGCTCCGAAGGCCCATGAAGGAACCCTCCAGGGACCTGAGGCTCAATCTCCCGCTATTTGCGGCCTTCCGTAGCGCCTCTTCGTAACCTGAAGTGCTCCTGCCCTCGAAGTACTGGGCTATGCCTTCGTTAAGCCATACCGGCGCCCTTCCGTTCGAGGCCTCCTTTACCACCGCGTGCACGTATTCGTGGTATATGACCCGCTCCAGCAAGGCGGTCTTTTCGGTTATGCCGCCGGCCGGGAGCTTTATCCTGCCGTCGTATATGGCGCCCGCCCAGGAAGGGCTCCGGGTGATGTCCCTGAATGCGTCCTTCGAGTAGAGGAGCGCGTCCACGCGCTCCTCCGGCCATATGCCGAGCTCGCTTCCCACCTTTATATAAGCCTCTTCAAGGAGGATGCCTATTACATAACCGGCGACCGCGTTCTCGCCGCCCTCGAACCTGACGAGGAAGCGGCTCCCCTCCCTGGTCCCCATCATGTCCTCGGCCTCTTTTTCGCCGGCGACCCTGGCGAGCTCAGACTTGAGCCCCTTGTCCGACGGGTCGAGATCGAGCGCCTTTTCGAGGAATTCCGTGGCCCCGGGAAGGTCGCCCCTGGAGTACCGCTCCCTCCCGAGCCGGTGATATATGCGCTTTAGCTCTACGGCGGCTCCCGGGGCGCCGGAGGCCGCCTCGAGCGTTTCAGCCGCGTCCTCAAGCTCCCCTGCACCGGCCTGCACTCGGGCGAGGTTTATGAGTATGACCGGGTCGGATGAAAGCGCCCTGGCCTCCCTAAGGAGCGCTACGGCCTCATCGAGCCTGCCGGAGCGCGCCTCTTTAACGGCCATCTCATTAAGGGCCGCCGCGCGCCGCTGGTCTCCTCGTTCGCCTTCTTCCCGGGCCGCATCGCTCGAATAAGCGGCGCTCTCGTCAGGATACACGCCGTCGTCCCCGTCCACGGCTTGGGAGCCGGGTTCAGCGTCTTCGGCAATGCCGTGATTTTCAGGAACGGCCGCGCGTTCCGGATAGGCGGGTTTTACATATGTGGGGCCGCCCTTCAATGAGTAGAAGAGGAAAGCAAGCGCGGAAATGGCGAGCAATATTGCTGCGAGGAGAATGACCGCGCCCCCCTTATCGTTCAACCGGGGGGCCGGTCTGACAGGCGAGTCTTTTGCTGGTGTCTTCACGGCCAGGCGGGCCTAAAGGCGCTTTCTCATCTTTACGGCGCCGAGGATTATATTGGCTATCGTGGACATGAAGTATATCTCGTCGTCCGTGAACTCGCGCGTTACGACCGTCTGCGCGTTAAGGACGCCGAAGGGCTTCTCGCCCAGGAATATCGGGTACGAGTACATGGTCTTTATGCGGTACTGCTCCTCCTTGGTCTCGGGGAAGTACCTGTATCTCTCATCCTTCGAGACGTCGTCTACGAGGAGCGGCCTCCTTGCCTCGACCGCCGAGCCTGTTATGCCCTCGCCTATCTTAAGGCGCGCCTTGCCCACGGCCTCCTGCGCAAGGCCGTACGTGGCCCGGAGCACAAGGTGCTCGCCGTCCCAGAGATATATCGAGCAGATATCTACCCCGAGCCTCCTTGCGGTCTTCTCCGCCACCCTTTTAAGTACGTCCTCGAGGTTATAGTCCGAGGAGGCGAGCATGCTTATCTCCTCGAGCGTTATTATCTCCTTCTGCTCGCGGTCGGCCTGCTGCTGCAGCAGGAACCGCCCGGTGTCGTCAAACGTGAGCGGAAGCAGGCTCTCCTTGGAGAAATGGGGGTTTATGGCCTTTGAGGCCGCCGGGGCGGTCCTGTACTCCGAAAAACCGCAGCTGCAGGAGAACTTCATCCTGTAATCGTCGACACGGAGCGGCTTCATCTTCTTGCCGCATTTCCTGCACCTTAAAATCGACTCCATATGTTCTCCTTCCAGGTTCTCGCTCGCGAATTCGCCTTGTGCCGCTTTGGAGTCCAGGCCGTCCTGAAAACGGTGTTAAACGGCCCCTCGGCAGAGGTTAGTATAGCCGAACCCGCGCCTTTTTGCATTACCGATGTCCGTGGCGCGATTGGCCGCGCGCCGGATAGATGTCTCAGGCGGCCTTTTCAGGCGCAATTATCTTCTGCTGGTCGCCTGGCGGGAGCTTGAGCATTATGACCTCGCCCTGGGCCCCGAGGGCCGGAAGCTCCCTTCCGTTATAGGTAAGTGTAACCCCGCCGGCGTTCCCTACCACTACTGAGAAGCCCTCGGCGCCTTTCCATGTAAACCTCTCCCCCTCGCGGAGAAGGACCTCTTTAGGCTCGCCCCCGTCTATCCCTATCTTTATCCAGACCATTTCGCTCGCCCTGGCGGTAAGCGTATGGATGGCCTTGGGGGCCTCCTCTGCGTCCGTTACCGAAGCCGCCTGCTTCCGGCTGTCCTTTTCGACCGCCTTCTCAGGCTGGGCCTTTGAAGGAGAAAGGGCGTCGACCGCTTGAGGGGGAGCTTCAGGCGCGGCCTTTTCGGGAGTAGCCGGGCTTTCAGGCAGTACGGCAGGCGGCTCAGGAAGGGCAGGACTTAAGGCGGGCGGGGCATTGGCGTCTTCGACCTCCGTTATCCCGCTCGCGTCTTCTCCTTCGACCTCAACGGACGCGTCCTTTTTGAGGGACACCGCGTAGGCCGCGGCTATTATGAGGACAGCTGCCGCGACAAAGGCATACCTTCGCGTAGTTTTCGTCAAACGGCCTTGTAGGGCGACTGCGCATTCTTTTTCGCCCAGGAAGGCCTGATGCGACGCTGCACCGGATGAGGTCTCGGCCTCCCTTTCCTTCAAGTAGACCTCATACCTCAGGACCGCGTCATTTTCGTCAAGGCCCAGGACCTTGCAGTACGACCTGATGAAGCCCTTTACAAAGGCCTTGTGCGGAAGCCCTTCAAGGCTATCTGCTTCTATGGCCTCGAGGAACCTCATCGGCACGCGCGTGGCCTCGAATATCTTCGTGAGGGATACCCCTCGCAGCTCCCTTTCTCTCCTAAGGTATTCGCCTGGACTCTCCATTTTACCCCCTGAGGATGCGGAAAGGCCGTCTCCGGCTCTTCCGCCGCGCCCCGGCCAAGGCAGGAAAGGTCGAGGCTTCAGAGGACCGCCACTTGTCCTTCACGCGGTCCGTATGTTTTCAATGCCCGGTCTCTCGGCCCTGTTAAAAATTCGAGCCATTGGGCCAGGCGGCCTAATGGCTTCGGTTTGAAATAAAAGCAGGTTTCCGCATTGCCTATTTGATGAGGTTGATGTACTCTCTTGCCGACTGGGCCTTGTCGCTCTCCGGCGCAAGCTCTATTACCCTGTCGAACGCCTTTATGGCCCCGGCCTTGTCCTTGTATTTCGCGAGCGCCATCCCGAGGTTGAAGTAGGCGTCCAGGAAGTTCGGGGCCGCGTTCACAGCCGCCCTGTAGGCTTCGACCGCTTCCTTGAGCCTTTCGGCCTTTTCATAGGCAAGGCCCATGTTATAGTGGGCGAGAGCGAAACCAGGGTTTGCCTGGACCGCCTTGGAGAAATACTCGACCGCGCCCCTGTAGTCCCTCTTGTTGTAATAGGCCCAGCCCATGTTGTTATAGGCCAGCTCCGGGCTCTTGTAGAAGATGTTCTCGGCGGCCTTGCCGGCAGCGGCTATGGCCCTGTCCCATTCCCCTTCCTCGAGATAGAGGGCGGACTTGTTCAGGTGTGCATCTGAAAGGCTGGGGTCGAGCGAGATGGCCTTGTCAAAGGCCTTATGCGCCTCTTCGC
Organism: Deltaproteobacteria bacterium; assembly: GCA_015075075.1. Lineage (GTDB taxonomy): Bacteria > Desulfobacterota > GWC2-55-46 > GWC2-55-46 > GWC2-55-46 > UBA5799. The sequence goes on from JABTVA010000019.1 coordinate 25,541, forward strand.
CCATGCCCCTTACGAAATAGGCGTAGCCGAGGGCGTTCCGGTAATGGGCGTTGTCTGGCTGGAGATCGACGGCCTTGGTAAGCTCCTTAAGCGCGTCGGCGATGTTCCTTTCCATCAAATGGACCTCGCCGAGCCTGTAGTGTATATCGGCCTGGTCCTTCTTTTTGGCAAGCGAGGACCCGCACGCGGAGAGGCCCGCCGATAAGAGGACCAGGAGAACTATCCTTGAAAGCCTTCCGTTCATTTATCCACCGTGCCGCCTTAAAATACGTAAGTGCTTGAAAATAATATCATATGCCTTCAAAGTGGGTCAATACCTTAAATTGGGCGAACCTCTCGTTTATCTCCGGCAGGGTGAGCTTTTCGAGCCTTTCAAGGCTGAAGGCCTCGACATTGAACGAGGCCATGACAGAGCCGAATATTATGGCCCGCCTGATGTTCTTCTCGCTTATGTCGCCGGTATTGGCAAGATAGCCCATGAGACCGCCTGCAAAGGTGTCGCCGGCGCCAGTTGGGTCGAATATGTCTTCAAGGGGATAGGCCGGGGCCGAAAAGACCGAGCCGCCGCTGAACATGAGAGCGCCGTACTCTCCGCGTTTGACGATGAGCGTCCTGGGCCCGTAGCCCAGTATCACCCTTGCCGCCTTGACGAGGCTCGCCTCTCCTGACAGCTCCCTTGCCTCGCCCTCGTTTATGACGAAGAGGTCGACTTTCCTGAGGAGCTCCTTCAGGGCCTCGGGCTTCCCCTCTATCCAGAAGTTCATCGTGTCGCAGGCAACTAGCTTCGGGCGCTTGACCTGCTCGAGCACCTTCATCTGGAGCTCCGGGTCTATGTTCGCGAGAAAGACGAACGGCGCGTCCGTGTATGCCGCGGGTATCTCGGGGTTGAAGGAGCTGAAGACATTGAGGTGCGTCTCGAGCGTGTGCGCCTGGTTAAGATCGTATCCGTAATACCCCTTCCACCTGAATGTCTTGCCAGGCACCTTCCTCAAGCCCGCGAGGTCGATGCCCTTCGTAGAGAGGCTTTTTATGTGAGCTTCGGGAAAGTCCTCGCCCACGACCGCCACGAGGTTCACCCCGGCGAAGAAGCTCGCGGAGGTCGAGAAATACGTCGCCGAGCCGCCGAGCACCTCTTCCGCCTTGCCGAACGGGGTCTCTACCGAATCGAACGCCACAGAGCCTACGACTAATATCCTGGACATCAAGAAAGCTCCTTAATGGGATTGGCTGCCGTCATATTCCGGGCCGAAGAAGGCCGGTCCGAGCGCATTTATGAGGGCGAAAAGCCTTACGCTACCGTATCAGGGGCGAGGTACTTGCCTATGAGCAGGCCCATATCCTCCCTGACCCTGTCGGGTACGGCCTTCGGGTCCGTTATGGTCGCGTACTTGAGGGCGCTCGCGCACTTGCATTTCCTTTCAGCCGCGATAGCCGGGACCGCCTTCCTTATTATCTCCTTTGCCATTGCCACGTTCGCCTTGAGTGTGGCTATGATGGCCTCGACCGTGACCGACTCCTCGGTCGTATGCCAGCAGTCGTAGTCGGTCGAGAGGGCTACCGTCGAATAGCAGAGCTCGGCCTCGCGGGCGAGTTTGGCCTCCGGGAGGTTGGTCATGCCTATGACGTCCACGCCCCAGCTCCTGTAGATCCTGGACTCCGCCCTTGTCGAGAACTGCGGCCCCTCTATGCAGATGTAGGTGCCGCCCTTGTGCACGGTCGCGCCTGCCTCAAGCGCGGCCCTGTGGAGCACGCCCCCGAGGTCCTGGCATACCGGGTCGGCGAACTCGACGTGGCCCACTATGCCGTTCCCGTAGAAGCTCGATGCCCTGCCCTTTGTCCTGTCGAAGAACTGGTCGACTATCACGATGTGGCCGGGCTTTATCTCCTCTTTCATGCTGCCGACAGCCGAGACCGATATCACCCATTCGGCCCCGAGCTTTTTCATGCCGTAGATATTGGCCCTGTAATTTACCTCCGAAGGGAGGAGCCTGTGTCCCCTGCCGTGCCTGGGGAGGAATATCATCTTGACGTCGCCCAGCATGCCGGTTATGTACTCGTCGGAAGGCTCCCCGAACGGCGTTGAAACGGCCACGGACTTGACGTCCTTAAGCCCTTCCATCTCGTAAAGGCCGCTTCCGCCTATTACCCCGACTACCCTCATGGCCGCATTCTCCTTTTGAAAAAGATAAGCCGAACCCTAAACTTTTAACATCTGCGCCCTTTTTTGGCAAGGTCATTCATGGGCGTGCCCGCCCTCAGCCGGGGTAATCGCCCCGGAGCTGGCCGCAGGCGGCCTGTATCTCGGAGCCCTTGCTCGCGCGCACTATGACCGTGTAGCCCGCTTTTTTGACGATGGAGTGAAAAGAGTCGACCCGTGCTTCCGAAGGCCTCTCGAAGGGCGCGCCGGGGAAGGGGTTGAAGGGGATGAGGTTCACCTTGCAGCGTATGCCGCGGAGCATCCTTATAAGCCTCCGAGCGTCGTCGTCCGAGTCGTTCACGCCGGAAAGGAGCACGTATTCTATCGTAATATACCTCCTGGGCTTGAGCGGATATGAGCGCAGGGCCGAGAGGAGCTCGGAGAGCGGGTATTTCTTATTGACCGGCATGAGCCTGTCCCTCGTCTCGTCCGTAGTAGCGTTGAGCGATACCGCGAGGTTCACGTTCGAATCAGCTCCGAACCTTTTAATGGCGGGGACGAGGCCTGCCGTAGAGACGGTGACCTTGTTATGGGAGAAGTTAAAGCCCAGGTTGCTCGTGAGGACCTTGGTGAACCTTGCCACATTATCGTAATTGGCAAAGGGCTCGCCCATGCCCATGAGGACGACATTCGAAACTTCCTCGCCTTCGTCGAGTATATCGCAGGCTGTGAAGACCTGGCCTGAGAGCTCTGAAAGAGAAAGGTTCCGCATGAAGCCGCCCATGCCGGTCATGCAGAACCTGCACCCCAGCGCGCACCCGGCCTGCGAGGAAACACATAGGGTGAGCCTGCCGGTTTCCGGTATGAGGACGGACTCGATGCGGGAGGAGTCGTCGAGCTCAGAGAGGAACTTCCTGGTGCCGTCAGAGGAGCGCCTTACGTCGACGAGCCTGTTTCCCCGTATCTCGTAGCCTTCGGCGAGCCTTTCCCTAAAGGCCTTCGAGACGTCGGACATGGCCGAGATGTCGGAGGCGCGCCTCATGAAGACCCACCTGAATATCTGCTCGGCCCTGTAAGGGCGCTCGCCCAAGGAGGCTACCTCAGAGGCGAGCTCCTCTAATGTGAAATCCCTCAGGTTCTTCATCTTGCCTTTTTCAGGTGAAAGTATGGTGAAAGGGCGGAAGGATGGGCGGAAAGCGCTCCCCTCAGCGCTCGACCCTCGATATGAGCCAATAGACGCCGCCCAGGACAGCGACCGCAGCGACGAGCGAGAGCTGCGCGCCGACCGCCTCGCTCGAAAGGCTCGTCACGAGTATCTTCCTTATGACGGCCACAAGGGCGACGCTTATGAAGACCTTTATCGCGAACTTCCCGCCGCGTAGGTGCTTTATCTCCGTGTCCATGAGCTCGATTACTACCCATAGCATGAGGAGGCTTCCGAGCGTGCTGAGAAGCCCCTTCTCGATGTCGCCGTCGAGTATGTGGAGGATGTCGTAGGCGAAAAGGCCCATGACCATGAACCCGAGGAGCACGAGGCCGATTACCAGGATGAGGTTCAGGCCGTGGGAGAAGCGGTTCGCCATCTGCACGAGGTAGGATTCGACCCTCTGGGAGAAGAAGAACTTTTTCTCCTCCTCGACATACGAGTTCGTGAAGACGTCGAGGTTTATGTCCAGTATCTTCTCGACCGACTCGAGCATCCGGACGCGCTCGTTTACGTCCGGCACTTCCCTGTGGAGGATGCCGTGGATGTAGATCTTCACGAAATGAAAGGCGGCGTTCACGTAGTGGGTGTGGAGGCCCACTCTCACGTGGACCTCTCCGACCTTCCTCAGTTCGGAGAGGTAGTGGCCGCCGTAGGAGCCGGAGAAGAGCTTCATGAACCAGAGCTTCAGGGAGTCCTGGTGGCGCCTTATGGTGGCCTCGTCCTTCAGGAACCGCTTAGTCTCCTCGAAGTCCTTGACGAAGTTGTAGAACTCCTCGACGAACTCTTCCCTGTACCGCTCCATCACGGGCCTGAGCCTCATGAGGAGCGATACGTCCTCGTCCGTGAAGCGGTAATGCTCCTTTATCCTGTCTATCGACTCCATGCGGCCTGCGTCTCTACTCGAAAATCTCCATTGCGCTGAAGAAATATCCTATCTCGAAGGCGGCCGTGTCCGGGCCGTCCGAGCCGTGCACGATGTTCGACTCTATCGATCCGCGAAGTCTCCTATGGTGCCCGGAGCTGCCTTTGCCGGGTCGGTAGCGCCCATAAGCTCCCTGTTCTTCGCTATGGCGTTATCGCCCTTCAATACCATGAGTACCACCGGACCGGAGGACATGAACTCGGTAAGGCTCCCGAAAAAGGGCCTCTCCCTGTGGACGGCGTAGAAGCCCTCGGCCTCTTTCCTTGAAAGGCTCGCCATCTTCATGGCGGCGACCCTCAGGCCCGCGGCCTCGAACCTCTTTATTACATCGCCTATTACCTTTTTCCTCACACCGTCCGGCTTGATTATCGAGAGCGTCTTTTCAACCATCTTCCGTTCACATCCTCCTTAGGGTATCTTCTCTACCAGAGTTTCTATCGCGTATTTGGTTATTTCCTCAAAGGGTATGGGCCTGGCCATGAGCTTCTCGCTCGCCATGTTCGCCTCTGCCGAGCCCACCCATGCTATCCTTCCCGTCTCCGTGTTCCAGATCTCCATGTAGAGCTTTATCTGCGATTCGTGCGTCTTGAAGATGCTCAACCCGAAAACGCTCAGCCTGTTCGATTGGCCCTGCGTGAACTCGACAAGCTTCGGGTAGATTATGTAGTTTACCCCCAAAAGGCGCCCTATCTTCTGAAGGCGCGTGCTTTCGAGTATGCCCGTGGAGTAATATTCCTTGAGCATCCTGGCGAAATCGGCTGAAAGCCCGCCGCTGTTTATGATGCTCAGGGTGTCCCAGTAAGGTACTATCCTTAACTCAGGCCGCCTGCTCCGGAGGGCCTCTTCAGTGAAATCGCCCAGGAGCTCCCTGTACTCGAACCCCCTCTCGGAATTGGAAGCGGCAAAGAGCGCGACCGAGGTCCCGTTCCCGAAGAACGAATCAGAGGAACGGAAGGGCTCTCTTGCCCTGAAGTTAGTCTGCGTGAGCGGGTCGGAGGCGCAGGCAGTCAAAAAAAATATCAGGAGCGCCGGGAAAAGAAGCCTCGCCTTTTTCAAGAGAGACCCGCGCCGCGCCATTTCTCCATGCCAGCCGTGCGGCATGCCTGTCCGGCCCGGGCGCATTCCGCGCAAAAGCCCGGTGCAGGTTTGCCGCCTTTCGTAAAGACCCTTACCCAAAGCACCCCCTTGCTCCATGTGAGCTTTTCCTCCTTGTTACTAAGGAGAGGCGATGACCTGGCAGACTGTCGTCTGCGGCTTTCCGGGCAGGCCCACGGGGCTGCGTGCCGGAAAAGCTGTCCTGCCGGATAAACGCTAATTATACCCTAAAAAGCTCCTGGCAGGGGTCGCCGGGGCCTCAAAATATAACACTTAACAGGTACTTTTTACAAGTTTTTAAAATGGAGGGGGGTCTCTGGTACGGTATCATTGCGAGCGTAGCGGCGCAATCTCGTCTTTATCAGGAATAAACTGCTTTGAAGCCAAAAGCTCCGAACAGGCTACGAAACTATTTTAGCCTGTCATTCTGAGCGAAGCGATGAATCTTTTTTAGCTTTCGTCATTGCGAGCGCAGCGAAGCAATCTCGTTTTTTGAAAGATGAGATTGCTTCGGGCTGAAGCTCTCGCAATGACCGTTAAGCTGCAAGCTAATGAACTACCCGCCGCAAGCAGCGAGTTATCCTAAGGCCCTCCCTCCCTTTAAGGGAGGGATAAAGAGGTGACTTATCTTATCCTTCACCCCTCCCAACCTCCCCGTCAAGGGGAGGAGTTAAAGACGCGCAGCAAGCTACGGGGAATTCAAACCTTAGAGAGATTAAAAACTCTGACATGCTCACCGGCTCTTTTCCACCCCGGCCCTGGCGCAATATAGGGCGATGCGGCAGGAGCTGCAAAACGGCGAAGCCGGCCTGCAGAGGTTCTGCCCGTAGGCAACGAGTAGGTCGTTTATCTCTATCCAGTGCCTTTTGGGGAGCTTTTCGCGGAGGGCGCGCTCGGTCTCGTCCGGGGATTTCGTCTTAACAAAGCCCCAACGGTTTGTAATCCTGTGCACATGTATATCTACGCAGATGCCGGGTTTCCCGAAGCCCAGGGTCACGACCAGGTTCGCGGTCTTCCGGCCAACGCCTTTTAATTTCAAGAGCTCGTCTATCTCGTCGGGGACCTTCGAGGAATATTTTTCAACAAGCTCCCTTGAGATGTCCCGTATGACCTTCGCCTTGGTCCTGTAGAACCCTGCCGGGTATATGGCCTTCTCGATCCTTGAGATCGGGAGCGAGGCGATTGCCTTTGGCGACGCTCCGAGCCTGAAAAGCCTCTCGGATGCCTCCCTTGTCACATCGTCTTTCGTGCGGAGGCTTATGATGCAGGATATGAGGACCTTGAAGGGGTCGCGTCCTATCCTCTCCGAGACTTCGGTAACGTAAGGAGTGCGGAAGCGCTTATACTCGGCCCTGAGTATTTTTATGACCTTTGGGATGTTTTCGAGGCGCATGAGGGGATGATTTTACATGGGTGCGCAGAGCGCACCCTGCCAAATACAGGTTGTCTCCCGCCGGGCATCACCAGGGCTATGGAGTAATCGCGCCTCGGGTGCCGCGCCGCATAGGCGGAAATATCAGTTCAAGACCTTCGTCTTATTAACGAAAAAACTCGTCTCATAGAACGGCTCGCCGTCGAGGTAGATAGTGAAATCATATTTGCCTTCGAGGTGCAGGCTGAATGGCGATATCAGGAAGTTCACGTGGCTGTAGCCGTCTCTCCTGGCGGTCATGTTGAACGGGGAGAACTTTGAGAGCATCTCGTCTCCGTTCGGGTCCTTTATGCTGAACCTCACGCTGAAATCCCCCTCCCCGCCCTTAAGCCTTGAAAAGAAACAGAGCTTGCTCAGGAGCGCCGGAAGCGCCTCCACTATGATGTCCTGCGTGTAAAGCCCTATGAGGGAGAACTTCCCGCCCTTCTCCTCTCTTATGTCGTCCAGCATCAGAGTCAGTTCGTGTTTGGGCAGGGCCTTCGGAGACATAACCACCTCGCGCTTTCGTTTTTTGTCCTTGAACGTGCCTGGATTCTGACCTTAAAGCATTTCCACAATGAGATGTCAACAACTCCGGCCCGTAATGCCGTACCCCTCTTTTTAAAGAGGGGCAGGGGAGATTACCTTGAGGGCCGTTTATATCCCCTCGTCCCCTTTAGTCCACCATTTTTCAAAAGTCCGAAGATAGGCTTCACCCTCCCCTGAATCCACTCCCGTCAAGGGAGGGGAGGATACCTGCCAGATTCTTCGCATCGCTCAGAATGACGAGCCAGGTCCTCCTGCCCTCTCCCCAGGGGGCAGAATTCGAGATTGCCGCGTTACGCTCGCAATGACGACAAAAGAAAAGGATTGGTGGGCGCCAGCCCATAATAAAAAACGGGGGCTGCGTTAGCAACCCCCGTTCCGTTTTCATCCGTACAGCGTGAAACGGGCTTACATCATGTCCATTCCGCCCATTCCACCCATGCCGCCCATGCCGGCGGGCATTCCGCCGCCCTTCTCTTCCTTGGGCTTCTCCGCCACCATGCACTCGGTGGTGAGCATGAGCGAGGCTATCGATGACGCGTTCTGGAGGGCTATCCGAGACACCTTGGTCGGGTCGATGACGCCGGCCTTCACGAGGTCCTCATAGCTCTCGGTCGCGGCGTTAAAGCCGAAGGCGTCCTTGCCGTTCTTCACCTTGTCGACCACTATCGAGCCTTCGAGGCCCGCGTTCGCCGATATCTGGCGGATGGGCTCCTCGAGGGCGCGGAGCACGAGCTTTACGCCGAACTGCTGGTCGCCTTCGAGGTTGAGCTTCGATATGGCGTTAAGGGTGCGGAGATAGGCCACGCCGCCGCCCGGGACAACGCCTTCCTCGACAGCGGCCCTGGTGGCGTGGAGCGCGTCCTCGACCCTGGCCTTCTTCTCCTTCATCTCGGTCTCGGTGGCCGCGCCGACGTTTATTACAGCAACGCCGCCCGCGAGCTTCGCAAGCCTCTCCTGGAGCTTCTCCCTGTCGTAGTCCGAGGTGGTCTCCTCTATCTGGGCCCTTATCTGCTTTATGCGGCCCTCGATCTCGGCCTTCTTGCCGGCGCCGTCGATGATGGTGGTGTTCTCCTTGTCGATGACCACCCTCTTGGCCCTGCCGAGGTCCTTTATGTCGACGCTTTCGAGCTTTATGCCGAGCTCTTCGGCGATGAGCTTGCCGCCGGAGAGGGTGGCTATGTCGTCGAGCATGGCCTTACGCCTGTCGCCGAAGCCGGGGGCCTTGACAGCCGCGGCCTGGAGCGTGCCGCGGAGCTTGTTGACGACGAGGGTGGCAAGGGCCTCGCCCTCAACGTCCTCGGCGATGATGAGGAGGGGCTTGCCCATCTTGGCGATCTTCTCGAGCACGGGGAGGAGTTCCCTCATGTTCGACACCTTCTTCTCATGGATGAGTATGAAGGCGTCCTCGAGCACGCACTCCATCCTCTCGGGGTCGGTCACGAAATAGGGGGAGAGATAGCCCCTGTCGAACTGCATGCCCTCGACGACGTCGAGCTGGGTCTCCATGCCCTTGGCCTCTTCGACGGTGATGACGCCCTCCTTGCCGACCTTGTCCATGGCCTCGGCGATTATCTCGCCGATGGTGCTGTCGCCGTTGGCCGAAATGGTGCCGACCTGGGCTATTTCCTTCTTCTCCTTCACGTTCTTTGAAAGCTTCTTGAGCTCGCCTATCGCGACCTCGACGGCCCTCTCGATGCCCCTCTTGAGGTCCATGGGGTTGTGGCCCGCGGCCACGAGCTTGCTGCCCTCCCTGAAGATGGCCTGGGCAAGCACTGTGGCGGTGGTGGTGCCGTCTCCGGCGACATCAGAGGTCTTGCTCGCGACCTCCTTCACCATCTGCGCGCCCATGTTCTCGAACTTGTTCTCGAGCTCTATCTCCTTGGCCACGGTCACGCCGTCCTTGGTGATGAGCGGCGAGCCGAAGCTCTTCTCTATCACTACGTTCCTGCCCCTGGGCCCGAGGGTTATCTTGACCGCGTCGGCAAGGGTGTTTACGCCCTTTAGTATGGAGCTCCTCGCATTATGGCTAAAGGAAAGTTCTTTGGCTGCCATCTGGTTCCTCCTTGGTATTAAATGTTTTTACGGGTTTTTTCCTTCCCGGCTTATTTCTCGACGACGCCCAGAATGTCCTCTTCCCTCATGATGAGCAGGTCCTCGCCTTCGACCTTTATCTCGGTGCCCGCTGTACTTGCTGAAGATTATGTTGTCATTGACCTTGACGGTATGGGCTCGACCTTGCCGTTCTCCTTCTTGCCGGGGCCCACCGCGATTACCTTGCCCTCGGCGGTCTCCTTCGCGCTCTCGGGTATTGATGCCCCTTTCGTCTTCTCTTTCTCTTCGAGCCTCTTTACAATGACTCGATCGTGAAGCGGTCTGATCTTCATTCTTTGCTCCTCCTTCTTGTGTTTAAGTTTTCAGATTATTGTCTTATCCGGCAGGGTGTAAACATTATTTTCGGTCTAAATATATGGCCCACTCCGGACTTTGTCAAGGCGTTTTTTAGCACTCGCGAAAAAGAGTGCTAACACACCGGAATAACTCGGTTTTTTACAAATCCCACGGTTTTTTGCCCATAAAAAGGGGCCGTGAAATCTTTTTACGGGCTGAATATAAAGCAGGCGGTACGGGAACAGGGCGGGCTTAAAGGATTAACTCGGGACAAAGAGGCACGTAAAAACATTTGACAATAGACCGCCGATAGGCTACAGTGTTCAGGAATAAGTGGTTGCAGGTCGGTATTTTGCTGAAAAGCATTGTCTTTCCAGGCAGGACCTCAAGAACTTATATACTTAGAAAGGAGGTCCTGAACATGGCAAAAGGCAGAGTGAAGTGGTTCAATGAGTCCAAGGGTTTCGGGTTCATTGAGAGGGAGTCCGGGGACGATGTTTTCGTCCACTACTCCTCGATCCAGGGTGATGGCTTCAAAACCCTGAAAGAAGGCCAGGAAGTAGAGTTCGAAATAGCCAAGGACGCCAAGGGTTCCAAGGCGGTGAACGTAATACCCCAGTAAGGCCTGAAAACGAAAGCCCCCGCGAAAGCGGGGGCTTTTTTTTGAGACTGTTCAGCCAATTGTATCAATCGCTGAATGCCGCTTATTTTCTTCAGCTGGATTGAACAGTTCAGCTAACAGACTTTTTTTTCAAAATAGTTTTGCTCCTACAAAAGACCACAGCCGTCTGTCAGCTCTACGACATCCTGAACCAAGCCCTCCCATGCTGAAATTATAAAAACCCCTTTCATTTCATGATGTTTCGCTTGTTTGACCTGCGGCCACGCAACTTTCCTATTGTAAGCCGAACCCCCTTTGAAGTATAATAACTGTAACTTTTGTAACCTGCTATAATCAGATTTGGATGGGCGGGCGAGGCGGGTTACTGGCAAGGAGGTGTGGGCTATGGTTACTGAGATGAACCCCATAGAGCACTTCAAGGAGCTGGTTTCCGACGCTATGAAGCACCAGAAGGTCAAGGCCGGTGAGCTGGCCGAGTTCTATCTCTCGTCCCTTCTCACGAGCTTCCTTACCGTCGAGCGGCTGCCGGACGAGCCCCTGGCCACCACCTACCTTAAGGCCCTGGGCGCGACCAGGGAGGTGCAATTCCAGCAGATGAAGCAGCTCGGCGACGTCTCGCTCTTCACCTCCGGTTTCTTCTCGGACAGCCTGAAGAGGAAGATAGTAGACATAGACTATTACATGGCAATGGGCTCGGCCTCTTACGGCTTTCTGGCGAACATGCACAGGGGCGGCAGGAACGAGGATGTCGCGAAGCTCTTCGGGGAGCTTGCAAGCAAATTCGCGGCCTTTGCCGACGTGCTGACCGAGGTAAGCGAAAGGAGCAGGCTCACCTCCCCGATTGATATCCTCCGCATCTACGAGAGGTGGCTCCGCACCCGAGCAGGCTCGCGGAAAAGGTATTGCGCGAGATGGGCATAGAGCCGCAGGAAGCGAGCACGAAAAACCTGCATTGAGCAGATCATAAAAGTATTACAGAAGCCGGTCCAGATAGCTATGGATCGGCTTTTATTGAACATTTAAACGAAAAATATATGTTGCCTCGCAAAAATTTTTATTGTATTTTGAATTATGCTCACAAAATTGCATGTCCGCCATTATCGTTGTTTAGAAAATATAAATATTCCTCTTGGAAAATTGACAGCTTTTGTGGGCCCAAATGGAGCTGGCAAAACCTCTTTGCTCCGGTCAATGGATCTTGTTGTTGGTGATACTTGGCCGAGCCTTCGAAGCTTCCGCATACCTCAGGACTTCTCATCTTTCGATCCCTCAAGAGATATTGAGATTACCATTCATTTTGACCCTCCTTATCTTCATAAAGATACTCTTTCTCAAGAGCACACTATCACTGCAATTACCTTGAAATGCAAACCTTATAAAAGGTCAGGGAGATGGGGGGAAGCGGGAGACCTACATGTTGATATTGAGCCACTGGATGGTAAAGGAAGTATTCCAACCATTGCCATTAGCAAGCCTCAACAAGGACAAAAGCCACAATTCGGCCAACTTAAGGTCGGCACCGATCTGAGAGAACATGCACGCATACTCTTTATAGATCATCGACGTAACCTCGCACAACATCTCCCCGGCACTCGCGGTTCAATTCTCGGGCGGCTATTACAATCGGCAAGAAAACAATTTACAAACCAAATTGATTTTAAAAGATCATACGAGCAAGCAATGGATGTTTTGCGTAATGAGCGCGTAAAGAAAATCGAAGAGACCATCTCTGAAACGGCAAAACAAATGCTTGGATTTCTCGGTCGCAATCAGACGACATCAGTTGATATAAAATTTGGTTTTGCAGATCCCATCAACCCTTTCAATTCCTTACGCCTGCAATTCCATGATTCAGGGCTCTCGATTCCGGGTGAAGAATTGGGACTTGGCATCCAGAGTGCGATGGTTGTTGGAATTTTTGAGGCTTTTCGTCAATTAGGAGGGAATTTTGGCACGATAGCTATTGAAGAGCCAGAGATGTATTTGCATCCTCAGGCACAGCGTTATTTCTATCGACTTCTCTGTGAAATGAGCGAAAACAATCAATGTCAAATAATTTACTCGACTCATTCTCCGATTTTTGCCGATGTCAATCGCTTCGAGACGCTTCGATTAGTTCGCAGAGAATCCGGCAAGCATAGTCAAGTAACCTTCATAGCTGATAAGGAGCAAGATCCTAAAGCTGGCGCGAGATGGATTCAAGCTTGGCGGAAAATTCGATACGGCTAGGAACGAAGTTTTATTCGCAAGTAGGGCTTTATTACTCGAAGGATATGGTGACCGCATTGCCGCACTCACGGTGGCTGAAAAATTAGATTTCGATTTGGATGCTGAAGGAATTGTTATCGTGGATTGCGGCGGAAAAACAGGAATCATGCTAGTAGCCAGAGTATGTCGCGCATTGAAAATTCCTTTTGTGGTACTTCATGATGAAGATGTTTGGCCAACAGAAAATTTGGATCGAGAAAAAATGAAAAAACAAGAGGACGAAAACAAAAATGAAATAGAAAAGAATCGCAAGCTCAAAGAGGCCGTTGGGGATAACAATCCCCTTTTTATATTGAAACCAAGTTTAGAATCACAGCTCGGAATAGGACGGGATGCACAAGACAAGCCAAGGAAAATTGCAGAAAAATTGGAAAAAATTGATCTATCTAAAAATAATGGGCTTGAACCGCTCTTAAAAGCAGTAAAAGCAATATGGGGGATTGACTAAAAGCACTTCGGAACAAGGTGTTTTTGCAAGAGAAATGACTATCGTGAGATAGAAAAAAATATCACAGTTCTATTATAGCCAAAATATAGCCAAAATCTCAGAAAATCGCCCTGGCCGCTCCAATTATTATGGTAGTAAAAGCCGTCCCTGGCGGGAGCGGCGAGCGGACCACGAGCCTCCCTTTTTGAAGGCCGTCTTCCGTTATATAGCCGAGGGCCAGGTCTTTCTGCGTATCGTCCCTCAAGGAGAGCAGCCTTCCTTCAAGCCCCTCACCATCTTCCTTCGTGAACCTCAGGCCCACTGAGCCGGTCTCTATTTTTATCTCCCTCGCGTCCTTGAAATACTCCCTGAACCTCTTTGCCCTCCACTCTGTCCTTTTTGCAACGCTCTTGGGGACTGCCTGGGGCAACACTCGCACCCTTAAGACCCTGGGCCGGGACTGGAACCTGTACGCGTCCAGTATGTGCCCGAGCTCGTCTTCCCTTTCGATTGCGACGACCAGGTCCGGGGAAAGGAGGTCGATCTTGTACTGCTTGTATATCCTCCCTATGCTTCCCGTGACGAGGCCCGTAGTGTCTATAACAAGCTTTTCGCATCTTTCGAGGGCCGCGTCCATGAGGAGCTTAGCGCCCGCAAGGGACGGGACGAGGTTCCCGGGCGGGCTAAGCGCGCCTGTGAAATAAAATCCCTCGACAGCTATCTCCTTCCATCCCCTGAAACCTTTTTTCACCAGCCCCCATGCCATGGTCGCCGGAGGGCCTATGTGCGATTGCCCGGTATCGAGGTCGAGCGCGCCCGTTCCGCCTTGCCTTGAAAGGCGGTCGAGGAGCCGGCCCGCCATCGCGGTCTTTCCGGTATCCGCGCCGCCTACGAGCATTATGCTCCTCGCGTTGCCGGAGGAAATGGCTTTTATTATATCGTCCTCAGAGCTGGTCATGATGAATAGGAGGTTCCGGCCGCCTCGTTCGAGTGCCGTTTAAGCGTATGATATCAGAAAAAAGATGTTCGGCACGCGAACCCGAAACAGGCACTGAAAACCACCGTTTTTTTCTTTGACATTTTTCGACCTTTTGGTAATATTCAAGCTGCCTTAATAATCCGGAGGTAATTTCAAGGCTTTTTACGCCTGTTTCGCTCATTTCACCTGGTGCTTAAAAGAACCCCGCTATATGACACTCACGTTTCCCTGGGGGCCCGGATGGTCCCTTTCGCCGGCTGGGAAATGCCTGTACAGTATACTGGAGTGAAAGAGGAGCACCTCGCGGTGCGCTCCTCATGCGGGCTATTTGACGTAAGCCACATGGGCGAGATAGAGGTCTCGGGCGACCGGGCGATCGACTTTGTCCAGCTCCTCATAACAAACGACATAGAGCGCGTATCCGACGGGCAGTGCCAGTACGCGCTCCTTTGCAGGGACAGCGGCGGCGTGGTGGACGACCTAATCGTCTACCGCTTCAATATCGACCGCTATCTTTTCGTGGTCAACGCCTCCAACGCCGGGAAGGTGCTCGGATGGATGAAGGAGGTCCAGGCAAGGGAGGACTTCCCGGATGTCGGAATAGAAGACCAGGGAGGACAGTACGCCCAACTCGCGCTCCAGGGCCCGGCGGCAATTGAGATTTTAAGGCCGCTCCTGGATATCGACCCGGCAGAGATAGGGCATTTCAGGTTCCACATGGGCCTTATCAGCGATAATATCGAGGCCGTTGTATCAAGGACAGGGTACACCGGCGCTGACGGGTTCGAGATATACCTGGCGCCGGAGGACGCGGAGACGGCCTGGAAGGCGATAATGGAGGCGGGTAGCGGCCACAATCTACGGCCAGCGGGGCTCGGTGCCAGGGACACGCTCCGGCTTGAGATGGGCTATCCCCTCTACGGGCACGAGCTGGGTGAGGAAATAACCCCCATAGAGGCCGGGCTCGGCAAATATGTAAGGTTCACCAAGGACTTCATCGGAAGGGACGTCCTTGAAAGGCAGGCCAGGGAAGGCGCGGGAAGGACCCTCGTGGGCATAAGGATGCTCGAGCCCGGAGTGCCCAGGCAGGGCTATGAGATCCACGCGGGCGGGAAGAAAACAGGGGAGGTCACAAGCGGGACCGTCTCCCCCTCCCTCCATGTCGGAATCGCGATGGGCTTCGTTGCACCGGAGACGTCAAGGCCCGGGGCTGAGGTCAGCATAGTAATAAGGGGGCGGGCAGCGAAAGCGGAGATAACCACCCTGCCGTTTTATAGAAAGTAGCGGCCTAATATCGTACCCAAAAGAGGAAAGGAGAAGCACCGTTATGGAGTTCCCGAAGGACCTTAAGTACACCAAGGAGCACGAATGGGTTAAGGTCGAAGGAAAGATAGCAACCATCGGAATAACCGACTACGCCCAGGACTCTCTTGGGGACGTGGTCTACGTGGAACTGCCGCCCGAGGGCGGCTCGGTCACGAAGCACGAGCCCTTCGGGGTGGTCGAGTCCGTAAAGGCGGTCTCGGACCTCTACTCCCCGGTTAGCGGGAGCGTCACCGAGGTGAACGACGCCATCATCGACAGCCCCGAGGCGATAAACGAAGACCCGTACGGGGACGCCTGGATGATAAAGGTCGAGATAGCCGGCCAGAGCGAGCTTGACGACCTCCTTACCGCCGACGAGTACCAGAAGTTCATCGAGGAAGAGAAATAAGCTGCTGTGCCCTACATCCCCCATACCGAAGAAGACATCGGAAAAATCCTTAAGGCAGCCGGCGCGTCCAGTATAGACGACGCGCTATCGGCGCTTCCGGCAAACTTACGCTCCAGGACGCCGCTCGATGTGCCGGCGGGGCTCTCGGAACAGGAGCTCCTGGGGCATCTCAAGCGGCTCGGCTCCAGGAACTCGACGGTGGAGGATTATTCGAGCTTCCTCGGCGGCGGGGCATACAACCATTACATACCGGCAATAGTAGATAGCCTCATCTCAAGGTCCGAGTTCTACACCTCCTACACGCCTTACCAGCCCGAGCTATCGCAGGGCACGCTCCAGGCCATATTCGAGTACCAGACCTTCGTGTGCCAGCTTACGGGCATGGACGTAAGCAACGCCTCCCTTTATGACGGCGCCACGGCGGTTGCCGAGGCCGTGCTCATGGCAAGGAGGTTAACCGGCAGGAACGGGATCGTCCTTTCAGCCGCCCTGCACCCGGAGTACAGGGATACGGTAAGGACCTATCTGGCAGGCTCGGGCGACCGCCTCTCTGAAATAAGTTTTTGCGCTGAAACCGGAACGACCCTCCCTGAGGCCGTCGAGAACGCCATAAATGGCGATACGGCCTGCGTGGTCGTGCAGCACCCTAATTTTTTCGGCTGTCTTGAGGACGTTGAGGCGATTAGCGGCATAGTCCACGGGAAAGGCGCCCTTTTGATAGTGGCGGTAAGCGAGGCCGTTTCGCTCGGCATGCTTAAGCCGCCCGGCGAGGTGGGCGTTGACATAGCCGTGGGCGAGAACCAGTCTTTCGGAAACCCGCTCTCCTACGGTGGCCCGTACCTGGGCTTCATGGCCACACGGACGGAGTTCGTCCGCCAGATGCCTGGGCGCATCGTCGGCCAGACCGTTGACAAGAACGGCAGGAGGGCCTTCTGCCTGACCTTCGCCACAAGGGAGCAGCACATAAGGAGGGAGCGGGCGACCTCCAATATCTGCACGAACCACGGCCTTTCGGCGCTCGCGGCGTCCATTCATCTGGCGGCGCTCGGCGGAGTGGGCCTTAAGAGGCTCGCAAGCCTCAACCTTTCAAAGGCCGAATACCTTAAAAAGAGGCTCGTTGAGGCAGGGGCGGAACCCGCCTTCAGCACGCCCACCTTCAACGAGTTCGCTATCAAGGTCAAAAAGGAGCCAGATGCGGTGCTTGGGAAACTCCTTCAGAAGAAGATAATCGGGGGCATTCCGCTCAAGCGGTTCTACCCCGCGCTCGACCGCCATATCCTCGTGGCCGCGACAGAGATGAACTCGAAAGAGGAGATGGACAGGTTCGCCTCGGAGCTCAAGGGGGCGTAGCTCTCCGTCGAGGAACTGCAATCTCCCCCTTTTCTAAAGGGGGATTTAAGAGACTATTCGCCGGAGCGCGGGCCGAAAAAGCCCGGTTATAGCCACTTACTTGCACAGGTATAAAGAAATGGAAGCCAACGGCACAAGAGGCCTCCTCCTTGAGGAGCCGCTGATATTCGAGAAGTCGTCGCCAGGCCGCATCGGCATAGGGCCGGCCCATTCCGACGTCCCGGAGACATCGCCTTCGGAGGCCATTCCGGGCAAGTTCCTGAGAAAAGACCTGGACGGCTTTCCGGGCCCGCCGAGATAGACACGGTCCGCCACTATACGAGACTGTCGCAGTGGAACTTCGGCGTGGACTCGAGTTCTACCCTCTGGCTCGTACCGGTACGCACCCAGATAAACAGGCGGCCTGCCGCCTTCCGAGCTTCTCCAACATACACTTACCAGCCGGAGGAGCTTACAGGCGCGCTCGAGCTCATGCACTCGCTCGAAGCTTATCTTTCCGAGATTACCGGCATGGAGGCTGTCACCCTGCAGCCCTCGGCAGGCGCGCACGAGGAGCTATGCGGGCTTCTCATGATGGCCGCCTACTTCAAATCCAAGGGCAAGCCGCGCACAAAGATAATAATCCCTGATACGGCCCACGGCACCAACCCGGCGAGCTCGCACCTCGCGGGCTTCAAGGTGGTGCCCGTGAAATCCGAGGGCAAGGGGGTCCTCTCGGTCGAGGCGGTGGCCGCCGTGATGGATAGAAAACCGCTGGCTCATGCTCACTAACCCCAATACAATCGGCCTCTTCGAGAGGAACATGAAGAAATAGCCGAGGTCGTCCATTCAAAGGCGCGGGTTCGTCTACTGCGACGGCGCGAACATGAACGCGCTCATGGGGCTTACGAAATTAGGCGCGCTGGGCGTGGACGTTGTGCAGCTTAATCTCCACAAGACCTTTCCACCCCGCACGGCGAAGAGCGGCGAGGCAGCGGCCCGGTCGGCGTTAGCAGGCGCTTGAGCCCTTCCTGTCCCGAGGATAAAAGGAAGGCGAAAAATACAGCCTCGATTTCAAAAGGCCTAATACCGCAGGCAGGATGAAGTCCTTCTACGGCAACTTCTCCATCATGGTCCGGGCCTGCGCCTACATAAGGCGTATGGGCGGAGAAGGGCCTTAAGCGCGCGTCCATTGCCCGCAATCTTAATGCCAACTACATAAAAGAGGCTCAAGGGCGTCACCACTCGCCTGACGAGCCCTGCATGCACGAATGCGTCTTTCGGACAGGATCCAGCTCGGCAGCGGCGTTTCCACGATGGATATGGCGAAGCGCCTCATCGACTACGGCTACCACCGCCGACCGTCTACTTCCCGCTTGGTCGTTTCTGGCGCGATAATGGTGGAGCCGACCGAGACTGAGACGATAGAGACGCTGGACAGGTTCATCGATGTAATGAAGGCGATAGCCGAGGAGGCGAAGACAAATCTGAGCTACTCAAAACGCGCCCACGAGGACAAAAACGGCGCGGGTAGACGAGACCAGGGCCGCGAGGGAGCCGGTCCTCAGGTGGAAAAATAAGGCTCAAAAAATCTGTTGCCATAAATGAAAAGGGCAGGGTGAAAACCCTGCCCTTTTATCTCATTGCAAATTAAAGACAACCTCTAAAAATCAGGGAAGCTCTGATTCATTCATTTATCCGTCATTGCGAGCGAAGCGAAGCAATCTTGTCTTCAAGTAAATCAATCACTTGAGATTGCTTCGGAGCTAAAGCTCCTCGCAATGACAGCAGAAACGAGAATTAATCAGAGCTTCCTTAGAGATTTTTCACGCTTTTCCAGTAACTACGCAGAGTCCGGGGAAAGATCAATTTTAGAGATTGCCTGGAATTGCCGGCGCCTATCCCCTCTTCTCAAACCCGCAGGCTGGCGGTGGCCTGCGAGACCACGAGCTCGCTCTTGGCGACTATCTTGTGCCACTCGCCGCCAGGCGCAGGCACTATGACGCCGGGCTTCAACGCCGTAGTCGATTCCTTCCCGTTATCCAGGTAGTATGTGCCCTCTCCCTCGTGCACGAAGAATATCTGGTCGCCGCCCGGTGCCTGTGGTAATCGAGCACCTGGCCGGGCTTAGTAATGGGTGTCCTGCGCGAGCTGCTCGGTCTTTATGTAGGTGACCTTGTTTACCGCATCGTCCTTGAATTCCTTTTTAGCCGCCACGTCCGCCTGCTGCATGTCCATACCTCCTGAATTTTATCTCTTTATCTTTGAATTTGGGGCCGCCCTTAGGCAGCATACGTTGTAATTATACACAATGGCGTGGAGAGCGCAAGGAAAATTTTGGACTATTTAGGTCTTTTTTTACCTATTTCTCCATGAGATAGTATTTCGGCTTGTTTTTCAAGCGGTTACCTGAAGACTTATTTAAGGCAACCTCTAAGAATTAGAGATTTTTCACGCTTTTCCCGGAAGGCCGGGAATAAAAAGCGGAGCATATATGACAATATGTGAGCATTTTTATTACCGTAACTACGCAGAGTCCGGGGAAAAGATCAATTTTTAGAGGTTGCCTTAAGGCTATTCTCGAAGAATTCCGCTGCAGCGGGGCTTCCGTAATCCCTCGGCCCTGCAAGAACTCCCTCCACCCTGCCGCTTTTTCCGATTATCACAGACATGGGGATGACGCCCACCCTGTAGCTCTTCTTTGCCTCGCCGTACTGGTCGATGAGCACCGGAAAGCCCGCTGGGCTTTTTTCGAGGAACTCCATTACGCGCCTCCTCGAATCCACCGCCACGCCGATTACGACCAGGCCTTTGTCCCTGAAATCGAAGCGAGCTTCGAGAGCGCGGGGAACTCCTGCCTGCACGGCTCGCACCAGCTTGCCCAGAAATGGAGGAGGACGGTCTTTCCCCTGAAATCCGAAAGGCTCCGCTCGATGCCGTCCAGGTCCTTGAGCCTGATATCCGGCGCGGGTCCGCTTTCATTCACTGGCTGGACTATGAAGGGAAGAAGTGCATGGTTTTGATGCCGCTCGTCCGCATGGGCCCAGGGCGCGGCGATCACGAAAAGCAGGATAAGGCTTGCCCTTATTAGCGCGGGTATAAAGGAAGGAGACTTCCGCGCGCTTTCCGCCCCGCTGGCGCGCCCCCATGAAGGGGGCGCGCGCCGGACCGAATCAACGCATTGCAATGTGTTTCTCAAACCGATTCGCATCGACGTCTCAGAATACCCAAACGAGTGTGGCGAATAGCCTCCAGTCAATCACCTGCTGAAAGCCGTTGACATTCTGGTAGACCGGGACCTGGTACTTGATCTCCGCGCTCCCGCCGGTCTTCGGTATCTTGGCCTGGACGGCAGGCGTTATGAAGACGGAATCAAGGCCCGTGAACTCTGGGTTGTCGGCCATCGAGGTTACGGGCCGCGAATACCTGCCCTCGTGGTCCCTGTCCCTTTCCGCGTGTATGCCGTTAAGCTCAAGGCCTACGTTGATATAATCCGAGGCCTGGTACCTGGCTATGAGGTCGAGGGTGGTCTTGTCTCCGAACTCGTAGCCGTTATTGCCCTCGGTCGTGAGCTGGTGGAAGAGGTTCGCCTGCAGGACGAGCGGGTAGAGCCCCCGGGTGTAGCTCAGGAGAAAGAGCGGGTCCCAGGAGCCGCTCCCGGGCTGCATCATCGCGTGCACGAGGTTCCCGCTGGCGGTCCTCTCGCTCGTGGTGCCGGTCGGCGTCTTGATGCCGAGCCCCGCGACCAGCCTGTGCCCCGGCCTTATCGGCGCGTCGGTATAGAGCGTATAGAGGCCCATGAGGGATACGTCGCCGATGCCCGAGACCGTGTCCATGGTCATGTCCATCGTCATTCCCATTGCGCTACGCCTTCTCATGTCCATGTCGTTTATGATGTACGGGACAGAGGCCATGAGCTGAAGGCGCTCTGTTACAGGCAGCACGCCGATAAGCGATAACTTCTGCATCCTCATCTCGGTCGGGACGCTGTATGATGAGCCCATCTGCTGGTTCTCCGCTATCGCATCGTCCGGGCTTACGTTCCTTGTCCCGTTCCTTATGGTTTCCATATGCATGTACTCGTACGCGAGCGAAAGGCCGAAGTTCTCGGCCAGGGTCACGCCCGATGAGGCCGCGCCTGCTATGCAGCACGAGAGGCCGCATTCGCCTGCCGCGTGGGCCTGCCTGCCGTTAAAAAGAGTTACTGCGACAATTAAAAGCAAAAAGAGGATACACTTCCTCATCTAAGAATCTCCTGTGGACGTTTTTAGAGCGCCGGGCTTTTATAAGCCCATCGCCTTATGGAAGCCGCAAGACACTCCGGCCCGTTGGTCAAGCAGCTCTTTCTGGCGTACTGCGGCCCGGAAGAACGGACGCGCGAATATGAAGGCGCAATCGCTCAATCAGGCCGATGGGCGCCATGAGAGCCGCTTACCGCGTCATAACGGGGGAAGGAGTGGCTTTTATCAGGATACGAGAGAGGCTTCGGGGGGTTC
The DNA here is from genome assembly GCA_015075075.1 of Deltaproteobacteria bacterium. Lineage (GTDB taxonomy): Bacteria > Desulfobacterota > GWC2-55-46 > GWC2-55-46 > GWC2-55-46 > UBA5799. Next base: position 47,085 of record JABTVA010000019.1, read on the forward strand.
TTCGCTCGCGGCTGCGAACTGGTCTGTAAAGAAAAAAGGGGTATAAACGACAGACGATATCGAATGGTCCGGCCCGGGCGCGAGCGCTTTCCCGGCAAGGAAAGGCATATCAAGCGGGCTGAGCGCCCCCGGCCCGGCAACGTCATTTCCCAGGTACATCCCGCAGCTCAAAGACTCCGGGGCATGCCCGGCATCGTGTCCCGCATCATGCATTTCCGAATGGCCGGTATGGCAGACCACGGCTTCCGTCTTCTTGGCCATCACAGGGCACCTCTCCCCGTGAGTACAATCCTCGCCCATGTGGAGGCAGACGCTCCCCGAGAGGGGCGATAGGACCTGGAAAAGAAAGAGCATGATGAGTAATGGCGCAAGCCTTTTCACGGGCATATTATATCGGAAACCGGGCTGAAGGGCATGGTTTTTTACAAACGGGCGTATCTTGATGCCTTGAAGCGTACAACGGCCTGTCCTCCCGGAACGGGCGCTTTAATGCCGGATGCCTCCGATTAGCCTTGCGGAGCGCCCGCATGATGGTTTATTCTGATATTATAATATC
>JABTVA010000002.1 GCA_015075075.1 Deltaproteobacteria bacterium
AGCAGATGGACTTTTTCAGCAGCCTCTTAGTCAGATAAAAAAATGGGGGGCGATTCACGCCCCCCTTTTTTAGTTTTAATACCAGAGTATCCTCAGCCTTCGCTGAAGCCCTTAAGGAGCTTGGCCCTCGTCGGGTGCCTGAGCCTCCTTATGGCCTTGGCCTCTATCTGGCGCACCCTCTCGCGGGTGACGCCGAGCACCTTGCCCACCTCTTCGAGCGTATAGTCCTGCTTCTCGCCTATCCCGAACCTCATCCTCAAGACCTTCTCCTCCCTCGGGGTAAGGGTCTCGAGCACGGAATTCGTCTGGTCCGAGAGGTCCTTCTCTATGGCAGCGTCAGAAGGCGAGGGGGATTTCTCGTCTTCGATAAAATCGCCAAGCGAGCTCTCCTCGTCGTCCCCAATCGGGGTTTCGAGGGAAAGCGTCTGCTTCATGAGCCTGAGGATGCGCCTGACCTTCTGGATGGGTATGTCCATCCTCTCGGCTATCTCTTCGGGATAGGGCTCCCTGCCGAGCTCCTTAAGGAGCTGCCTCGAGGTCTGCAGCAGCCTGTTGATGGTCTCTATCATGTGGACAGGGATCCTGATGGTCCTCCCGTGGTCGGCGATGGACCTCGTGATGGCCTGCCGTATCCACCATGTGGCGTAGGTCGAGAACTTGTAGCCCTTCTTGTAGTCGAACTTGTCAACGGCCTTCATGAGGCCGATATTGCCCTCCTGGATGAGGTCCGAGAACTTGAGCCCCAGGTTCACGTATCTCTTCGCGATGGAGACCACGAGCCGGAGGTTGGCCTCTATGAGCCTCTGCTTGGCTTCCCACATGTTGAAGTCGTGTATCTTCACCTGCCTTGCGAGCTCGCGGAGGTCGCCCCTCTTCATCTCGAGGCGCCTCATTATCTTCCTTATGCGGGCCTTTGCGCGCTCCTGTTTGCGGGGGCCCCTTTTCGACTCCTCGCGCTCGATAAGGTGCTCCAGGCGGACTATCCTCTTTACCACGCGCCTTATGATGTTGGCGCTCAGGTTCATGTCCTTCAGGAGCTTGTACGCGCTATCGGGTTTCCGCCTCCTGAGCCTTTCGAGCTTGGCAATGACCTCGTCCGTCGCCGCGGTAGCCTCTTCGGCCTGGTTCTCCTCGGCCTCCTCCTCTATGAGGTCCCGGAGAGACGCCTTGCCGGCCTTAACGCGGCCCACGAGCCTCAATATCTCTATGACCGCGAATGGGCTGGAGAGGGTGAGCCTCCTGAGTTCGTTCCTGCTCTCCTCTATCCTCTTCGCGTAGACTATCTCTTCCTCGCGCTTAAGGAGCGGGACAGCGCCCATCTCGCGCATGTAGATCCTTACCGGGTCCTCGACCCGCTCCACTTCCTCCACCTCGAACTCGCGCGGCTCCGCGGCTTCCTGGGCCTCCTGGCCGCCCTTTTCGGCGCTATCCACAACGTCTATTCCGAGCTCACCGAGGGTCTCAAGCAAGTTGTCCATCTCCTCCACAGAGAAATTGTCCTGCGGGAACGCGTCGTTTATTTCATCATAGGTGAGAAAGCCTTTGTCCTTCCCTATGTCGATAAGGCCCAAAAGTTCCACGCTCTGGCTGGTCCCTGCTTTTTTGCTCATAAACCCTTCCTTTACTTGCTTTCCCTGGGCATAAAAATTATTTAATCCTAACATAACTATAGGACAATTGTCAAGCCCCGTCAAGCCAAGCCAAGTTACCGATTTTACGCTCTTTTGGGCGGTCCCGCTTGACCTTGCGGCCTGACTGTGTTAAAGTTTTTAATTCTAACATATTGTCATTATAAGCTTTTTTTACAGTACCGGTCAGTGACTTATGTTGCCCAGACCCGCGTCAATTAAATATGAAGTTTATGGAGGGAGGAGCAATCGGTAGGAACCTTCCCAGAGCCCTCAGGGGCGCGCTGGCCCTCGCGCTATTGGTATTCATCGCAGGCTGCGTAACCCAACGACCCATTACCGCCACCGTCCAGACGCGGCAAGAACATCTTCTACACCACCTTTTCGAACCCCCAAGCACCTCGACCCCGGCCGCGCCTACAGTTCAGACGAGTACGACATAATAGGGCAGATATACGAACCACCGCTCGAATACCATTACCTGAAGAGGCCGTATGAGCTTAAGCCCCTCACGGTCGAGGAGGTGCCGGAACCCGTCTATTTCGGCAAGGACGGACGTATGCTCCCTGCCGGAGCTCCGGCCGAGGCCGTGCACAGGGCCGTTTACGAAGTGAAGGTCAGGGAGGGTATACTCTACCAGGACCACCCCGCATTTGCCCTTGACCGGGACGGAAACCCCCTTTACAGGGGCCTTGCGAATGGCGACATGGCCGGGATAAAGAATGTCTCGGACTTCAAGGTAAAAGGCGCGAGGGAGCTTAAGGCCGACGACTTCATCTACCAGATAATGAGGCTCGCGGACCCGCAGGTCGAAAGCCCTGTCCTCTCCATCCTTGAAAAATACATACTCGGGCTCGAAGAGTATGCAAAGGCCTTAAGGGCCGACCTGGAGGAGATACGGGCCAAGAGGCGGGCCGAAGCCGGTTTCTCCTACAACCAGGCGGCTGACGAGAAAGAGAACCCTATCATCCTCGACTACCGGAAGCACCCGTTCCCCGGGGTCGAGAAGATAGACGACCGCACATTCAGGATAGTCTTGAAGACCAAGTACCCGCAGTTCGTCTACTGGCTGGCCATGCCCTTTTTCGCGCCCATGCCCGGAGAGGCCGCCGAGTTCTACAAGCAGGGCGCGCTCACGGACAGGAACATCACACTTAACAGGTTTCCGGTGGGCACGGGCCCGTACATGATGGAGACCTTCAACCCGAACATGGAGATAGTGCTCGCAAGAAACGGGAACTACCGCCACGAACCGTATCCCGGAGCCGGCGAGGAGGGCGACGCCGAAAAGGGGCTTCTCAGGCATGCGGGAGCGGGCCTGCCTTTCATCGAGAAGATAATCTTCAAGCTCGAAAAGGAGGCCATCCCCAGGTGGAACAAGTTCCTCCAGGGCTATTACGACAACTCCGGCATAAGCTCGGAAAGCTTCGACCAGGCCGTCTCCATAGGCAGCGGCGGAAGGCCCGAGCTTACGGACGATATGCGGGAGAGGGGCATGAGGCTCCTTACGTCAGTCCGTCCCTCCGTCTATTATTCCGGGTTCAACATGCTCGACGAGGTCGTGGGGGGCTACTCGCCCGAGAAGCAGAAGCTCCGGCAGGCCATCTCCATAGTGCTCGATTATGATGAATTCATCTCGATATTCAATAACGGGAGGGGCATAGGCGCGATGTCCCCGCTCCCGCCGGGCATATTCGGCCACAAGGAAGGCAGGGATGGAATAAACCCGTACGCCTACGACTGGGACCCGTTGAGGAATAAGCCCGTAAGGAAGTCGCTCGACGAGGCCAGGAAGCTCATGGCAGAGGCGGGCTACCCCGGCGGGAGGACCCCTGGCGGAAGGCCTCTGGTAATAACCTTTGACAACTCCTGGACAGGGGCCGATTCCACCCATCTCATAAACTGGTACATAAAGAAATTCGCGCTCCTCGGCATCCAGCTCGAAAACAGGACCACCGACTACAACCGCTTCCAGGAGAAGATGTTCCGTGGCAACTTCCAGTTCTTTTCCTGGGGCTGGAACGCCGACTATCCTGACCCGGAGAACTTCTTCTTCCTCCTTGCGGGCCCGAACGGAAAGGTGAAGTTCCAGGGCGAGAACACCGCCAACTACTCGAACCCCGAGTTCGACAGGCTCTTCAAAAGGATGGAGAACATGGAGAACGGCCCGGCCCGGCAGGAGGTCATAGACGGGATGGTCGAGATACTGAGGAGGGACGCGCCCTGGGTATGGGGATACCACCCCGTTGCCTTCTCGCTCTTCCACGGATGGGTTGAGAACGTCAAGCCCAATGCCATGTCGAACAACACGATGAAGTACATAAAACTGGACTCGGAGAAGAGGCAGGCGGCCAGGGACGAATGGAACAGGCCCGTGATATGGCCGGTGGCCGCGCTCATAGCCGTGATAATCATCGGGTCGCTCCCGGCAATAATAACCGTCCGCAGAAGGCGCGGCCTCGGCAGGAAGGCCAGGTAGTAAGATGCTATCGTACATCATAAGAAGGATACTCTACGCCGTCCCCATAATAATCGGCGTGAACGTGCTGACGGCGCTCCTATTCTTTTACGTCAATACGCCCGACGACATGGCCCGGAAGGTATTGGGCGAGAAAAACGTCACGCCCGCGGCCATAGAGAACTGGAAAAGGGACCACGGCTACGACCTGCCGTCTTTCGTGAATACGGAGGAGCCGGGCATAAGGAAGGTGACCGAGACGGTCTTCTTCCAGAAGTCGGTGCCGCTACTCTGGTTCGACTTCGGCAGGTCCGACAGGAATAACATCGACATCGGCCAGGAGATACGGACGCGCATGTGGGCGAGCCTCGCCATAAGCGTCCCCATGTTCATGGCCGGGGTGGCGGTTAACCTCTTTTTGGCGATGATGCTCGCCTATTACAGGGCCACCTACATAGACATCTGGGGTGTCATCCTGGCGGTCGTCCTCATGTCCGTATCGACCCTCTTCTATATAATCGGCGGGCAGTACATACTCGGGAAACTCCTCCGTCTGTTCCCCATTTCAGGCTTTGACGCGGGGCTACACTCCGTAAAGTTCCTGGTGCTCCCGGTCATAATAGGGATCATGGCGTCCATAGGCACGGGGGTCCGCTTCTACAGGACGGTATTCCTGGAGGAGATAAACAAGGACTACGTAAGGACGGCCAGGGCAAAGGGGCTCACCGAAGGCAGGGTGCTCTTCAAGCACGCGTTAAAGAACGCGATGATACCGGTCTTAACGAACGTGGTCGTATCCATACCGTTCCTCTTTTACGGAAGCCTCATACTCGAGACCTTCTTCGCCATACCGGGGCTCGGGAGCTTCACCATAGACGCGATACAGTCCCAGGACTTCGCCATAGTAAGATCAATGGTCTACCTGGGCTCGATACTCTACATAATCGGGCTCATAATGACGGACATAAGCTACACCCTCGTTGACCCGAGGGTAAGGTTCGAATAGGAATGGAATGCCAGTAATCTTAGCGACAGATTTCATAGTCTTTTTCCTTGCCGGCGCGGTCATCTACTTCGCCTTTGCCGTAAGGAGGGACGGCGCCGCGGCCTCGGCCTGGCGGGAGATAAGAAAGAACAGGCTCGCCATGGCCTGCCTCGCGGTATTGGCCCTTTACTTTTCGGTAGCGCTGCTAGACAGCATACGCTATCGGGACCCGGTGATAAACGAGGACGGAGTCCAGGCCATGACCGAGGAGGGCAGCGCGCTCTATAGCGCACAGGCCCTGAGCCTACTTGACAGGGCATTCGAGGGCATGAGGACAAACCACGAGAAGACCTACTCGGCCCCGTTCGCAAGGCAGCTCTTCGTAAAGGAGAATATAGAGCTCACGGACGGGACTACCGTCCGCGAGTACGCGCCGCTCAAGCACCCGGGGGCACACTTCCTCGGCACAGACAAGGTCGGGAACGACGTCTTCTTTAACGCCCTCAAGGGCATAAGGACCGCGGTCGTCATAGGCGCGGGCACAACCCTCATAATAGTCCCGTTCGCAATATTTTTCGGTGTGGTTGCAGGCTATTTCGGGGGCATACTCGACGACATAGTACAGTACATATACACGACCCTCGCTTCGATTCCGGGCGTACTCCTAATAGTCGCGTTCATGCTCCTTTTCGGCACCACGGGCTACCAGGGCGGGCTCATATCCGAGGGGCAGTTGAGCCTCGGCGTCTTCGTCTTCAACGACCGGCTCTTCTGGCTCGCCCTTATACTCGGCATTACCTCGTGGACCGACCTCTGCAGGCTTATAAGAGGCGAGACGCTTAAATTGAGAGAGCTCGAATACGTGCAGGCCTCAAGGGCCTTCGGGGTATCGAGGCCCGGCATAATTTACAGGCACATCGTGCCTAATGTCATGCACCTGGTCCTCATAACCTTCGTCCTGCAGTTCAGCGCCCTGGTGCTCGCGGAGGCCATACTGAGCTACATAGGCATAGGCGTGGGCCCGCAGATGGGGAGCTGGGGCAACATGATAAACACCTCCCGGCTGGAGTTGTCAATGGACCCTGTCGTCTGGTGGAACCTCACGGCCTCTTTCTTGTTCATGTTCGGGCTGGTCCTCCCGGCGAACATCTTCGGCGACGCGGTAAGGGACGCGCTCGACCCGAGGCTCAGGTACAGATAGTGCCTGTTTCTATTTATAGTCATTATGACAGAAAAAAAGACTGACATGGAACCTGTCATAAAGGTAAAAGACCTCCGCGCCTATTTCAAGACCCCAAAGGGGCTTGCAAAGGCCGTTGACGGCGTCTCCTTCGAGATACCAAAGGGGGGGACATTTGCCCTGGTCGGGGAATCGGGCTGCGGGAAATCCGTGACCGCGCTCTCCCTCATACAGCTCGTGCCCGAGCCTGCGGGCTACATAGCCGGCGGGGAGATAATCCTTAACGGCAGGGACATGGTCCCGCTCGATGAGCGCTCGAAGAGGGAGATACGCGGCAACAAGATCTCAATGATATTCCAGGAGCCCATGACGTCCCTTAACCCGGTCTTCACCATCGGCGACCAGCTAATGGAGACCATCGTCCTCCATCAGGGGAAGCGTAAGGGAGAGGCGCGGAAGGCGGCAATCGAGATGCTCGAAAAGGTGCATCTCCCCGAGCCCGAGAGGCTCTTCGGCGAATACCCGCACAGGCTTTCGGGCGGGCAGCGCCAGAGGGTGATGATAGCAATGGCCCTTGCCTGCAGGCCAGACCTCCTCATTGCCGACGAGCCCACCACCGCCCTCGACGTGACCATCCAGGAGGAGATACTCAGGCTCATAAGGGAGATGAAGGGCTCACTCGGCACAGCCGTACTCCTCATAACCCACAACATGGCGCTCGTCTACAGGAACGCGGACATGGTCGGGGTGATGTACGCGGGGAAGCTCGTGGAGTCCGCATCCACGCAGGAGCTATTCCGTAACCCCATGCACCCGTACACCATAAAGCTACTTCGCTCCATACCGGGGCAGGAGAAGAGGGGCAAGGCCCTTGACACCATCCCCGGCGCGGTCCCCTCGGCGGTCTCCTATCCCGCGGGGTGCCACTTCTCGGGCAGGTGCCCGAGGGAGATGGAAGGGTGCGCATCGATTGAGCCGCCCCTTGCCGAGAGGGCCCAGGGGCATTCGGTTGCGTGCCACCTCCACGACCCGGGCTTCATGAACCAGCCTCATTCAAGGCCCTTGAGGCAGGAGCCGGACGCGCTCCCGCCCCTGGCAGTGCCCGCTTCCGAGAGGGAAACCATCCTCGAAGTGAGCGATTTGAAGACATGGTATCCCATAAGGAAAGGGGTGCTTAAAAGGACGGTGGGCCATGTGAAGGCCGTGGACGGCATCGACCTTTCAATAAAAAAGGGCTCGACACTTGCGCTCGTGGGAGAATCGGGCTGCGGGAAGACAACCGCCGGAAAGTCCATAATACAGCTCATAAAGCCCACCAGGGGCGAGGTGCTCTATAAGGGCGCGGACATCGCCGCGCTCGGCGAGCGGAGGCTCAAGCCCTTCAGGTCTTCTCTCCAAATTATATTCCAGGACCCGTACTCGTCCCTGAACCCGAGGCTCACCGTGAGGGAAACGATAGAGGAGGGACTCCGGGCCGTAAAGCCCGGCATGGGGAAAATAGAGAGGGCGGAAAAGGTAAGGAGCGTCCTCGAAAGGGTGGGGCTCGGGCCAGAGGCCATGTCCCGGTACCCGCACGAGTTCTCGGGCGGCCAGCGCCAGAGGATAGGCATAGCCAGGGCCCTTGCAGTGGACCCGGAGTTCATCGTCTGCGACGAGGCCGTTTCAGCCCTGGACGTCTCGGTGCAGGCGCAGATACTCAATCTCCTCAAGTCCATACAGAGGGACTTCGGACTCTCGTTCCTATTCATAACCCACGATCTGGGGGTCGTGGAGTACATAGCCGACGAAGTGGCCGTCATGCACAGGGGAATGATCGTCGAGCGCGGGACCACAGCCGAGATATTCTCAAACCCCAGGCACGACTACACGAAGAAGCTCCTTTCAGCGGTGCCCAGGATAGACAGCCGCCTGGCGGAATTCTGGGATTTGCCGGGTCTAAGCCTGTAGGAAATTAATGGCGGGCACAGCCTAATGGGCTGTGCCCGCCATTTCTCATCATTCTGAGGTGCAAGGCTGAGGTGCAAGGCGACCGAATAATCTCGTATTCAAGCCCCGTCGCAAAAAAGCCTATTAACGCGCTGCCGCGCTCTTTTCGGGCATGAGGCTCCGCGCACTTTCCGCCTCCTTCCTCCGGGCTTGGCCCTTATGTCGCTCGGCCTTCGGCCTCGCTCCTGCTGCCTTGACTCGCCCGACCCTCACCCATCCCCATGTTCGCTACGCCTAATGACCAAGGTTGTTGTGAAAGACGAAATAAAAACGCAATCGTGCTGCACGGCATATTCTTTGTCTTTAACGGGCCGAAGCTGTAGAAGATGCCGCCAAAAAGAAAGGGGGCTGCCAAAGGCAGCCCCCTCTTTTACTTTCCGATCCAGTCAGTCTTATTCCGGTCTTATTCCGCCAGCTTCTTTTTATTACCCGGCTGCTGCGCAACGACCTTTCCTGCCGCGACCTCGCGGAGCGCCGTCACCACGGCCTTGTTGTCCGATTTCACGAACGATGGAGAGCCCTTTATGAGGTCTCTCGCCCTCTGCGCGGCGAGGTGCACGAGCATGAACCTGCTCGGTATCTCCTTCAAGCAATCCTCTACGGTTATCCTTGCCATTTTAACCCCTCCTTGAAAAACAGGCTTAAATTATACAGTTTCGAGGGGCCGGTGTCAACCGCCCCTCTTTATCCGACGAGGCCGCCGAAAAGCTCCTTGAGCTTACCGGCCATCCGGCACGACCTGGATTTTTCGGCGGTTATGACGGCCGAGAACTCCTCGAAGGCCCGCCTCAGGTCGTCGTTTATTACTATATAGTCGTAATCAACCGCCCTCTTTATCTCTCCGGCGGCTATGCCGAGCCTCCGCCGTATCTCTTCGGTCGTGTCCTTGCCCCTGGCTACGAGCCTTTCCTCCGCGGCCTTGAGAGACGGCGGGAGCACGAATACGAAAACACCCCCCTCGAGCTTCTCCCGCACCTTTGCCGCGCCCTGCACGTCTATTTCCAATATTACGCTTACGCCCTTTTCAAGGAGGTCTTCGAGATCCTTTCTCGATGTGCCGTACCGTTTCCCGTAAACGTCGGCGTACTCGAGGAACTCTCCTCTTTCGACCATCGCCGCAAAGGTCTCCTCGTCCACGAACCAGTAATCGACCCCGTTAACCTCTCCGTGCCTGGGCTTCCTCGTGGTGTAGGATACCGATATCCTCAAATCCGGGAACCGGTCCGCTGCCATCTTGCAGAGGGTGGTCTTCCCCGAGCCTGAAGGCGCCGAGACTATGAATGCTATGCCGCTCATTTCTTTTCTACCTTTGAGGCCAGCGTCACTCTACGTTCTGGACCTGCTCCCGTATCTTCTCGACCTCGCTCTTCATGTCGATGACTGTCTGGGTGATCTTCACGTCATTGGCCTTTGAGCCTATGGTGTTTATCTCGCGGCCCAGCTCCTGGCACAGGAAATCGAGCTTCTTGCCGATGGGCCCGTCGGAGGCCGCGAGCTTACGGAACATCTCTATATGGCTTTTAAGGCGCGTAGCCTCCTCTGCGGTGTCGGTCTTTTCGGCGAATATGGCGGCTTCGAGGAGTATCCGCGATTCCTCTATCCTCTCGGCCAGCACCTTTTCCATCTCGGCCTTGAGCCTCTCCCTGTACGCCTCGAGCATCCTGGGTATCCTGGCCTCTATGGTGAAGAGGAGCCCCTCGAGCGAATCCGCCCTCGAAAGGAGGTCTGTTTGAAGCGCCTCGCCTTCCCTCGCCCTCCATGCCTCGACCTGGTCGAGTGCGCTTTCGAGCCCGGTGCGAAGCGGTTCCCAGTCCTCGTCCGTTACCGAGCCCCTCCTCTCGAAGGTAAAGATGTCCTTCTGCCTCAAGAGGGCCGCGAGGTCCATCTCGCCCTTTACATCGAGGGCGGACTTGAGCTCCGCTGCGGCGTCCATGTAGAGCTTCGCCATCTGGAGGTTCAATCTCAGGGGCGGCGTTTCCGCGGAGACCGGGATTATGTGGACCGAGAAGGGCCCCGGGCGAACCTCTTCTTTATCTCGTCGCGGATCTTCGTCTCAAGGAGAGAACCTCTCGGGCGCCCTCATCGAGATGTCGATGAACCTGTGATTGAGGGCCTTCACCTCTATGGCATAAAGGTCTCCCTTGATATTGAAATCGCCTTTGCCCCAGCCTGTCATTGACCTTGCCATGCGGACCCTTCCGGAAGATTCTGGCGCGCCTACTTCAAGCCCTGTTCTCAGGTTCGATTGGGCCGCCTTGAGGAGCTCAGCCGGGGTGAGCGTTGCGGTCCGATCTTGCCGACCACCACGCCGGCGCGAAGTTTGCCAGCGCCGCCTCCTGTAATTTGCCCCGGCGCGGGCGCGAGCGCGAGTCCGATCACCGTATCGCTGGCGCTGCTTACGTCAAAGACCTCCTGCGCGACGGTCGGTATGTGGGTCTCCCTTCCCGGCTCGAAGAGGCTCATGCCGTTCTCCCCCCTGGTCACGAGGAGCGCCTGGCAGCCGAGCCGCCTGAAAAGGGCCTGTCCGGCCCTGTGAAGGGACTCGTCATCGGTTATTTCGATCCCGGACCCCTGGGAGGCCTCGAGGTTATTGGGTGTGACTATGGTCGAGCCCCTGTAGAAGTCGAAATGCTCGACCTTGGGGTCGATTGCCACAGGCCTTCCGATATCGCGGCAGAACGAGTTCGTCTCATCCATGAGGCGCTCTGTAACGAGCCCCTTGGCATAGTCGGATACGACCACTATGTCGGCGGCCCTTACGGCCTTTTTTATGTATTTCAGTACCTTGTCGGTCGCTTCCGGGTCGATCTTGTCGCGCATCTCGCGGTCGAACCTTACGACCTGCTGGTGATGGGCGATTATCCTGGTCTTTATGGTGGTCGGCCTCTTCCGGTCGGTTACTATGCCGTCTGCCGGGATGCCCTTTTCCTTAAGAGAGGCCACGAGCTTCTTCCCGTCGGAGTCGTTCCCCACTACTCCCGTTACGAGGGACCTGCCGCCGAGGCTGTGGATGTTGTTTACGACGTTTGCCGCCCCGCCGAGCATTATGGATTCTGAGGTTACCTCGACGACCGGGACCGGGGCCTCGGGCGATATCCTCTTCACCTTGCCCCATATGAAATGGTCCATGATGAGGTCGCCGACCACGAGGACCCGCGCCCTTCCGAACTTCTCGATTATTGACTGCGCCCGCCTGGCGCTCAGGTACTTTTTCATGGTTTTTCGCCGGAATTGTGCCAATTAGAATTTATAACACAGAAACATTTGGCAAGGCAATAAAGTAAGCGGAAGGGTCTCGAAGGGGCATGGAAATGCAAAAAGTTCAGGGGCAGGTCTCGAATCCGGGCCCTTTACGCGCCTTTCCGGCCTGAAGGGCGTTGAGGAAAAACTCCTCGTATTTCCGGGCGATAGCCCTGGGGTCGTTCCGTCTTACCATAAGCTCATGGCCCTTTTGGCCGAGCTCCGCCCTGAGCGCCCTGTCCTTTACGAGCCTGTCAAGGTGCGCGGCCATGCCCTGAATATCATTAAGGCGGGCCAGGAGCCCCCCAGAGCCCACAACCTCCCTGTTCGCGGCGTCGTCATAGGTGATTATTGGGAGCCTGTTCGCCATCGCCTCGAGGAAGACCATGCCGTAGGACTCATTGGACGTGGGATAGAGGAAGATGTCGGAAAGGCGCATTAGGCTCATCTTCTCGTCCTCTGTAAGCCTTCTTTTGAGCACAGTAACCCTCTTTCGCCCGAAGAGATAATTATAGGACCTTTCAGACCTTATGACGAAATGCGCGCCCGGGTTTTCATAGCGCCTCGCTATCCGCATGAAATGGGCGTTCTCTTTCCTGGCATTGCCGATTGAGCAAATTATGAGCTTCCCTTCTGGGAGGCCGAAATGGGCCCTCCCGTAACGGGCGTCGTATTCTCCGGCGTCAAAGGGCAGGTCTATCCGGATAATATTCTCTTTCCGTTTCTGGAGCGAAAGGACGAAGCCTGAGAGGACGGCCGTCCCTCTGACGTCATTGAGGTTTCCAGCCTGCCTCGGGCACATGACCGTCTGCGTGACGGTTGCGAGGGCCGCTGCCTTTCTTATATATTCGTGGTCGCTTCCGCCGCCCGGGGCGCAGTGCACGATGTCAGGCCTGAGGCGCCGTATGTACTCTTCTATATTCGGGTAATCGACGCCGTCGTAGAAGACCGGATAACTGGCCTCGAACTTTTCGCTCAAGCCCCCCCTTGCCATTGCAAGGACGCTCACCGTGAACCGGGACCTGTCGAGGTGCCTGGCCCAGTGATGGATGCCGAGCTGCGAGCCCCCGTAGTCGAGCCTGTGAGGGCATATCAATAGATGTATCATGCGGGTCTCCGTTCATCCGTATTGGATGTGTATATTTTTCTAATTGCAATCTCTGAAAATTAAAGATTTTTCCCGCTTTTCCCGAAAGGCCGGGAATAAAAAGCGGAGCATATATGACAAGGAACCTCTGATTAATTCGCAAATGTATGTCATTCTGAGCGTGTGAGCCGAAGCCCTGAGTGAAACGAAGGGGAAGAATTCTCGTATTCTGAAGAGTCAGCAGTTACGATTCTTTCTGTCGCTACGCTCCCTCAGAATGACAGAAAACGGAATTCGACCTTATTAGGGAACCTCTGATTAATTCATGTGTTCGTCATTGCGAGCGAAGCGAAGCAATCTTATCTTTTGGAAAATCAAGCGCTTAGAGATTGCTTCGGAGCTGAAGCTCCTCGCAATGACAACAGAAACCGAAAATTAATCAGAGCTTCCCAATATGTGAGCATTTTTATTCACGGCATGACGCAGAGTCCGGGGAAAGATCAATTTTTAGAGATTGCACGGGCTTCCCTTCCGCTCCCGAGGACCATGCCGGAGAGCGCCCAAAAGGTCTGCCCCGTATGCCTGGTCATTATGTCCTCCGTCATGTTGAGCACCAGAAAGGCCAGAAGGAGCCCAACGCCGGATACGCCTATATAGAACCATTCCTTTCCCGGGCGGGGAATTAGAACAGCCGAATGCATGCGGCTGAAGAGCTTCCAGAATAGGAGCATCAGGAAGACGATGCCGCCTGCCCCGGCCATGACCCCGTAGCTTAGAAAGAGATTATGCGGATAGACATGGCCAAGCCTGAACGCGGGGACAAATATTTCCTTGTTGCCGAAGCCGAGCCCCTGGAAGGCCTCTTCATTATCTCCTGGAAGAACCCTCCCCAGATTATCCACCTCTCCTCTACCTTCAGCTCCTCTATCGCGCCCCTCCACCCTTCAATGCTCAAATCCATGTTCAGGTCGCGCTTGGTCGATACCAGCGGTACTATCGAGACCAGAACGAGCGCCGCAACCGCGACCGACGCAAGGCGCACCCTGAGTCCGGATTGCAGTATCTTCCCGTAGATGATGAAGACCGCGACAGCGGCTATGACCGCGAGGTACCCGGCCCTGAGCCTCGCGAAGTAGATGCTGAGTACGCAAACGGCGCAAGCCTGAGCGCGAACGCCCGACCCAGCCCGGCCCTTTCGTAAGCCCCAACCCAGCCTGACCACTGCGGCAGAGGCCATGGAAGAACTGAAATAGGCCCTCTTTCCGTAGGGAACAGCCCGCTTTCCTCGAGCCGAGGCCGAAGCGAGGCCCAGGATATAATAAAAATAGATGCCTGCCCCGATCATGAGCGCGGCCCCTGAAAGAAACCACATGCCGAGATACGCGAAGTCCCGCACGTTCCTCGTCATGGCATAAAAGACCCAGAAGGCCAGCACAGGATAGACTATTTCTTTCTTTATCTCCGAGAGGGAACGGAGATATCTTCGCCGGGTATTATCGTAAGGAGAGCGAGCGCGGGCTAGATGAAAAGAGAAGGCGCATGGGAGGCCATTCCACCCTGCCCTTCTTCCACATGTGCGCGGCCCCTAAAAAAAGCGCGAGGAAGAGACCGGCCTCCCTCAGGGTGACGATACCGGGTAGGTTCAGCGAGAAGAGGTACACCCCCATCGAGGCAAGCGCGGCCCTTGAAAGGGCCGCGCTCGCAGGGTCTGCCTGGTTTGGAGGTCCGGATGTATTCAGGTTCTTTCCTCCCGGCTTTTGTCATCTGCCTGCCTTCAAGGACAGAGGCCATGATCTCACCGCACCTGTGTGCATAGGTGTGGTTTCAAGCACGCGCCTTTGCCCTTCCCTTGCGATCTCTATGGCCTCTTCAGGGTTTTTAGAATAATAGAGGGCCTTTTGGACGGCCTCCTCTTCGGTCCTGAAGCCGATGTAATGGCGCCCTTCCTCGAAAAGTTCCTCATAGCCGAGGCCATCATAGGTGTTTGTAAGGAGCATGCACTGGCCGTTCGCCAATGTCTCGAAGACACGCATATTCATGTCCATGCCTTTTCCGCCGTCAAGCCCGCCCCGGCGTTGAAGCCGATGGTAGAGCGCGCAAGCTCGCGTGGCCTCGACCCTGAAGCTCTTCCTGAAAAGGAACCTGGCTGATAGCCCTGACTGCTTGAAAAGCCGCTCGAACTCCTCCTGTGCTTGTACGGGGCGCCGCACATGGCTATGTCGTAGTGCCTCTTCCGAAAGAACCTGTCAAGAAATGGCCCCCCTGCCATGCCCGGCCTGTAGGCGTGCGTCTCGGGCTCTGCGGCAAGCGGCAGCCATTGGGCGTTATCCCCGAGCTCTTTTACTACATGCTTCTGCGCCACCCAGATGAAGTCGAATGAGTACCTCTCGCACAATGCCCGGTGCATGGGTAGCTTGTGGCAGGAATCTATGCTCACAAAGCCCTTTGGGCCGCCGAAGCTCTCAAGCGCCGGCAAATCGATTGGCAGGCCGCAGTCGATGAGAAGGGCGAGGTCTGCGCCCGGTATGCCCTTCCACTCCGGCATTACCCGTGGATGGAAAGGAAGGTCGACGAGGTCCACTCCAAGCCGCTTGAAGGCCCTGAGATAATACCAGGCAGTCGTATGCGGGACTACGGAGCGGAGGAGCGCTATCCTGGGCCTTTCTGCGGCCATCTACCCATGCGCCCCCATAGACGACGCCGGAGACGGGTTAAAGACGCTCCTTATCCTCTTCGCGTCCGCGGCATTCCTTATCCCGGCCCGCTTGTCCCTGAACATCGCTTCAGACATGTCCTTGCTCCCGGATTTCTCGTGACCGAGGTGGAACTGTATCGCCCTGTACCTCACCGACCTCATGGCGCACCCGGCTTTTTTAAGCCTGTGGCTTATGTCCGTGTCCTCGCCCCCGCCCCTGTGTTCGTACTCCTCGTCAAAGCCGTTCACTGAAAGGAGGTCTTTCCTGTGTATTGAGAAATTGCACCCTAAGAGGCTGAAGGGACTATTCCCCCTCAGGCGATAGAGCGGCCTCAACGCCTCCTCGTAGTAACGAAAATTCCCTTTAAGGGAATGGTAAAGGCCCCAGAGTGTCGGCCCGTCAAAGTATCCTTTATCCACCATCTCCGCCGTGACCCTTTTAGAGAGAGGTATGCCCATCATCACCCTCCTGCCGCCGAGGAACTCCCTGCGCCTGCGGCTCCTGAAGTGAACATCGAGGAAGTCCCTTGCGGCGATACAATCCGCGTCAATAAAGACGATGTAGCCTGCCCTCGCCTCCATTACCGCGCGGTTCAATATCCTGCATTTCCTGAAGCCCCTCTTTTCCTGCCAGACGTGGCGGAGCTGGAAGAATGGCTTTCTGGACTTGAGCCACGCCCCGACCTCCGGGCCTGAGCCGTCGTCGGCCACAAGCGCCTCGAAGTCCCTGAAGGTCTGCCTTTCGAGCGCGCGGATGCAGAGCTTGAGATAGGGAAGGCTGTTATACGCGCCTATGATTACGCTTATCTCCGGCATACTCAAGCGAGCCCGGCCTGCAGGGAGGCCTCGTTAAGCGTCCTTCTGGATAGCGCTATTTCGTCCATAAGAGAGGCAAATACCGCTGTCACCTCTTGAGCCGAGCACTTTAGCGCCGCTTCCCTTCTGCGCGCCCGCTCTCTTGCGAGCCCGCCAATACGCCTTAGCGTACAGTCCGTCGAAAGCGCCTCCTGGATAAGGCCTGCGAGCTCATCCGGGTCGGCAGGGGTCTGGATGACCTTCCCTGCCCTTTCCTTCTCTATAAACGACGCTGCGCCCGCCCCCCTCCCTATTACGACCGGCAGCCCGGCTGCGAGGGCTTCGATGGCCGCTGTCCCGAATGTCTCGAAGAGCGAAGGCAGCACGAATACATCCGATGCGTCGTAGAGCGCGCCGACTTCTTTCACCCCGCCCGGAAAAACAATATTCCCGGATACGCCGAGGCTCCGGGCAAGACTGCCAAGCCGCTTTGTCCCGCTCCTGTCCTTTCCTGCCGCAATGAGGAGCGCTTCCCTGCCGTCTCTTTTAAGCGCGGCGAGCGCCTTTATCGTCGACTCAAGCCCTTTTATGCGGAAACCCGAGCCCACGTGGAGTATGACAGGGATTTGGTTAGGTATGCCCAGGGCCTTTCTCGCAGGGCCTTTTCCTGCCTCTGCCGCGCTGAACCCTATCCTGTCAAGGTCTACGGCAGGCGGTATGACAGTAAAAAGGTCCCGCTCCAAACCATGATGGCGGCATATCTCATCCCTCCCGCGGTCGGAGAGGACCACTATCCTCCCTCCCCTTTCCCTTAAATTTCTTAATAGCCTCTTTTCCAGCCCGTTTACCACCGCATGGAGAGGGTTTATGAGTATCGATAACCTGTCCCGGAGCCCGAAATGCGCGCTCCTGAACGCAAGCCATTCCCTGTGGCAGGCGTTCCCTGCCCTGTAGATATCGGCGACGAGCGTCCTGTCAAAGGCGATTACAATATCGAAGCCCCCGGGCCGCCTTGATATCACCGACCTGCTGGAGAGGGCAAAGGAGAGCACCTTGAGCCATGAGGAGAGCCTTATTACAGGCGCCTTTATTACTTCCATCCCCTCTTCCGGGGCCCCTTCGAACGACCCGGCAACAATCGTCACACGGTCGCCCCTTTTTGCGAGCGCCCTTGCAAGTATCGCGGCCTGCCGCTCGTAGCCCCCGAAGGGGTTGTATTTCATGAGGACGATGGCTACATTCACCTGGTCTCCGCCTTCCATAGTAGGCTTCTGCCGGCGCTCCGGCATTTCCATGAGCGGAGTAGCTCCTCATAGAGCTCCTCTGTCCTGTCGAGCATTCTCTCGATTGAAAACCTTTCGACGGCGAGCCTCCGAGCGTTCACGGAAAGCCTCCTGGCAAGCAATCTGTCTTCAAGGAGCATGTATATGCTATCGGCGAGTCCCCAAGGGTCGTTTGCCTTGAACAGGAGCCGGTTTTCCTGTCCTCCACTATCTCAAGAAAGGACGGCAGGCCGATGCAGCGACCGGGACCATCATGGCCATTGCCTGCACGATCGACTGTGGAACGCCTTCGTTCGCGTATGAGGGCTGGACAAACACGTCGAGAGAGGAGGACCATCGGCACGTCGTCCCTGTGCCCGAGCATCAGTACGGTCTTTTCGAGTCCCAAGAGGCGATCTTTTACGGATGTATTCTCCTCGGCCTGCTGCCCGCTATTATGAAGCAGGCCTCGGGATACGTCTTCTTGACGAGCCCTGCCGCATCGATAAGGCAGTCGTGCCCCTTCCAGCTCCTCAAGACCGATACCATCCCGATAAGGGGGCAGGGAAGCCGAAGCTCCGCCTGGAGTCCGGGTGCCTGATCTCCGGTCGAACGCGCCCATGTCTATGCCTGTGGGATGGAGACGGCCTTCCGGCTCGACCTGTTTACATCAATGAGCCGTTCCCTTTATGGCCTCGGAGGTGGTTACTATGCGGTCAGGGGCATGCCTGTAGATTATGGAAGACGCGAGCCCGGTCGATACCGGCGTTGATATGGCGGGCCCTTATGATGACGGGCCTTGGCCTTACGAGCATGGCCGCTGCCGAGGCGAGCCAGCTGTCCCTGAGCTGTGCGTGTTTAAGACATCCGGCCTTAAGCCCCTTATCATCTTTACGAGCTTCACGAGCGAGGCGGGGTAGTCCTTTTTCCTGAACGAGGATCACGGCCTCAATGCCCGCCTGCCGGGCCTTCAGGAAGATCCCGCTATTCTCTCTGATAATAACGGCCTGTGCCCCTGGACCTCATGCCGAGGCACTCGTTCAGCACCCGTATCTCCTGCCCGCCCCAGCCGAGAGAGGCCTCTGTATGGAATATGGTCCACATGGATTGCGGCCCCGGATTGAATTCCTAAGGAAGCTCTGATTAATTCTCGGTTTCTGTTGTCATTGCGAGGAGCTTCAGCTCCGAAGCAATCTCTAAGCGCTTGATTTTCCAAAAGATAAGATTGCTTCGCTTCGCTCGCAATGACGAACACATGAATTAATCAGAGGTTCCCTAATAAGGTCGACTTCCGTTTTCTGTCATTCTGAGGGAGTGTAAGCGACCGAAGAATCTATTAACATGCTGACTTTTCAGAATACGAGATTCTACCCCTTCGTTTCACTCAGGGCTTCGGCTCACACGCTCAGAATGACGACGTTTGTTGATTAATCAGGCCTTCCCTGCTCATCCCCTGATGCCAGCCCTCATCTCCCACAGCTTTGCGTACTTGGCGAGCGTATAGGAGGCGTAGAGTATCGAGAGGACCACCCCTGCGGTGCCGTCCAGGAAGCCCCGCCTCAAGACATACATCTTGAAAAAGGTAAATGTGGGCCGGAAAAAGATGTCCGCCAGGCCCGCGACCCTGCCGGAGTTCAGCATCTCCTCGGCCGCGAGCGACGAATACTTCTCCATCCTTTTCAAATAATCCGAGACGTCCCTGTATGTCATGTGGACGAGCGGGTTCGACAGCCTTTCCGTACGGCCGTTCACCACCACCCTCTCGTGGACGTACCTGTCGATGAACCGGCCCGCGCCCTTCCTGTAGAGCCGGAGGTTGTAGTCCGGCCACCAGCCGCAGTGCCTTATCCATTTGCCGCCGAAGAAGTTCTTTCTCGGCACGAGGTAACCGGCGCTTCCGTCCGACCCGACCACGCGGAGTATCTCATCCTTCAAGTCCGGGGAGACCCTCTCGTCGGCGTCTATGCTGAGTATCCAGTCGCCGGAGGCCCTGTCTCCCACGAGGTTCTTCTGGCGTCCGAACCCGAGCCATTCGTCGCTATAGACCCGGGCCCCGTACTCCTTGCATATCTCTACGGTCCGGTCGGTGCTGCCTGAGTCCGATACAAGCACCTCGTCCGCCCAGCTCACGCTCTCAAGGCAGTCGCGGATCCTGGCCTCCTCGTTCAGGGCGATTATGGTTACGGAGACTCTGGGCATAAGGCTCGGTTCAGTCTAATGGGTGCTTTTCATAAGCCCGGCGGATATGACCTGTAATTGGCAAGTTTAGCACAAAAAAAATTCCCTGCCGGGCGGCCCTCCACGAAAGATAGTCCTCTGAGCGCTTCCGTCCCGGCGCTCCGTAATACTGAATGTCAGTTCACAATTAGCTTGAAAAAAAAAATTCAGATTATTTAGCATATTAAGCGTTGTTGTCCGGGAATGGCCTCCTCCGGCCTCACTCCTAAATCGGTGAAAAGATGGTCAGTCCTGCCGTATCGTTCATAATCGTAAACTGGAATACAAAAGACCTCCTCCGGGACTGCCTCGAGTCCATCCGGAAGACGGTCAGGCTGCCATTCGAGATATGGGTCGTTGACAACGGAAGCTCCGACGGGAGCGTCCGGATGGTCCGGGAGCGCTTCCCCCAGGTAAGGCTCATCCAGAACTCCGAAAACCTCGGCTTTGCCAGGGCGAACAACCTTGCCCTCAAGAGGATTTCCGGAAAATACGCCGTGCTACTCAACTCAGATACCGTCCTTAAGGAAAACGCGATAGCGTCTCTCGTCGAGTGCATGGAGAAGAACCCCCGGGCAGGCGTATGCGGCGGCTCCCTCCTTAACGAGGACGGCTCAAGACAGAACTCGATAGCGAACTTCCCGACCTTAGCAACCGAGCTCCTGAATAAGAGCGTGCTCCGGAGGCTCTTCCCGAAGAGGTTTCCCGGAAAGGAGAACGGGGCAGACAACGGGGTTCGGCTGGTCGAATCCATCGTCGGCGCCTGCATGGTCGTAAGGAAAAAGGCGATGGATGGGACCGGACTCCTTGACGAGGACTATTTCTTCTTCCTCGAAGAGACCGACTGGTGCCTGAGGTTCAGGGAAAAAGGCTGGGACGTCCTCCATAACCCGGCAGCGGAGATATACCACCTGCAGGGCGGGAGCGCCCGCAAGGTCCCGGTAAGGGCGAGGACGGAATACTGGCGGTCGCGCTACATATTTTTCCGGAAGAACAGGAGCAGAAAGGCTTTTGCGCTCCTCAAGGCCGGGCTTGTCGCCAAGCTCGCCTGGAGCTTCGTTTTCCTGGGCCTCCTGAACGTCGCCACCCTCTTTTTAGTCAAGAGGCTTCGCTCGAAGCTACGGCTCTACGCGGCCCTCCTCAACTGGCACTTCGAAGGCTGCCCCGAAGCGCTGGGTCAGAGGCCCGAAAAGGCGGCCCGGCAAAAACCCCGCGAAATACTGAAGGAAGCATAAAGTACGTGGCGGCCGCCTTGCCTTCCGGTCATAATGCCGCTTCGGCACGCTTCGGCCAGACCCCCTATCTCCATTCTCAACGAAAAACCCGCGGCGCCTGAGGTGTGGGCCGCTCGACTGGCAGGACATGGGAACTACCGTCTCTTGCATATTGATAGTGAAGGACGAGGAGAGGAACATCGGCGCGTGCCTGGATACTCTCTCGTGGGCCGACGAGATAATAGTCGTCGATTCCGGCAGCATTGACCGGACCGCGGCCATATGCGCCGGATATCCGAAGGTGGTCTACCGCGACTTTCCCTGGGAGGGGTTCGGAGCGCAGAAGAACCGCGCGCTCGGCCTCGCCACCAAAGACTGGGTCTTCTCGCTGGATGCCGACGAGCGCGTGACCCAGGAGCTTGCGAAAGAAATAATTTCCACGGTCCGGGCCCCGCGATTTGAGGCCTATCGCGTTAAGCGCAAAAACATCTACCAAGGGACCTGGGTGCGAAGGGGCGGCTGGTGGCCGGATGAGGTCTTGCGCCTTTTAAGGCGCGGTGCCGCAAGGTTTGACGACCGCATAGTGCACGAGACGGTGCTCTATGGCGGACAGACCGGGCTCCTTGAGAGCCCGCTCCTTCACCATTCCTATACGGAGGCAGGAGATTTCCTGAGCCGCGTTGACCGCTACTCGACCCTCGGCGCAAGGCTTCTGCATGAGCGCGGCAAGCGCGCCGGGACGCTCACCATACTGGCAAGGACGCTTTTCGTGTTCTTGAAATCTTATGTATTCAAGCTCGGCTTCCTCGACGGCAGGGCTGGGCTGCTCGTCGCGTTCTCGACAGCCGAGGTTACTTTCTACAAGTACATGAAGCTCGCGGAGATGGGAGAAGGGGGCCGTAAGGCGGAAAAATGAAAAACATAATTTCACAACTGAAGTCGCTTGCTACGGGAGGCTTTTCTTTTCGCGATGAATACCTCTGCAAACCCGAGATCGCACTGCCACGGTTCGAAAAGGCGCTGAAGGAAGCCCGCGCATTCTATGGCAAGAAGGACAAGAAGATACCTTCAGAGCTGGTTCACGATTGCTGGAAGGATAACATTTCAAGGCTGGAATCGTACTTCTTTAATCAGATGAATGCTGATTTCGTTTCAAATGAAATAATAAACAGCACGATGGTTTTTACCGACCGAAAGGCGCACAAGATAGAGGTGCAAAACATCTCAAGCGCGCTCGATAGAAATGAAATCGACCGGATCGTCGGCAAGGGCTTGAACGCCGCTTTCATTCAGGGGAAATCGCGCAGGGCCGCGGCAATAAACTCGATCCATCATCTGCATCACCTCCTGCAATTCGAGCGCGCCACCGGCAGAAAAATAAGCTCAATCAAAAGCATAGTCGAGTTCGGGGGCGGCTACGGGAACATGGCCAGGATAGCTCAAAATATCGGGTCTTTCGACCGCTATTCAATAATAGACCTCCTTTTGTTCTCCTGTATCCAGTATATTTTCCTGTGCACATCTGCCGGAGAGGGGCAGGTATCGTTCAGCGGGCACCCAATTAAAAACGCGAAGTTCACACTCCATCCGATTTCAGACCCGGGCTCAATGGGCAGCTTGCAGGGTGAACTTTTTCTGAGCACCTGGGCGTTAAGCGAGAGCACCCGCGCGATATACGACTGGGTCGATGCATGCGACTGGTTCGGCGCGACCAATCTCCTGCTTGCATACAATCTCCAATGGAAGCCCTGGCAGGAAAATGAGCTCGCAGCTTCTCTCAGGAACAAGGGATGGCGAGTCGCAGAAGAAACTATCCCTTTCCTGCCCGGAAACTTTTACTTTTTTGCGACCAGATGAAATAAAGATGCAAACGGGGCACATCCTTCTCATCCAGCTCGGCGATATCGGCGATGTCGTCCTCACTACTTCTTCGATACGCGCTATTAAGGAAAAATATCCGGGAGCGCGCGTCTCCATTCTTGTCAGGAAGCCCTTTGGCGGCCTTATCGCGGCCGACCCGCACATCCATGAGGTCGTGGAGGCCGGGAAGGTGCGCGGCAGCGCCTTGAAAGCCCTGGCAGAGCATGCCTCTTTCGTGCGCCGCCTCCGTAAGGCCCGGTATGATCTTGTGATAGACCTGCGCACCGGCGACAGGGGGGCCGTCATGAGCTTTTTAACTGGCGCGCGGACGCGCGTCGGCGTGCATTGTAAAAAACCCGCCTGGCGCAACCTCCTCTTCACCCGCACAATCCGGGACCTCAAGCCCGCCCCTTTGCCTGTTCACCCGGGCGCGGACCAGTCGCTCCGCATACTCCGCGCCATCGGCATAGAGACAAAGGACTCCATGCCTCGCCTTTATTTTTCGCAGAACGACCTCGCGCGCGCCCGGACGCTCGTTTCAGAATCAGGTCTTCAGCCCGGCACAAGACTGGTCACGATAAACCCTTTTTCTCGCTGGAAGTACAAGGAATGGCCGGGCCGGAAATGGGGGGAGGTCATTGATATGCTCTGGAAAAATTGCCGTGTTCCGGCAGTGCTTATCGGCTCAAGGGACGAATCTCCGGAAGCGGAAAGGATCAGAAGCGGCCGCGAGGGCCGCGCATTCAATCTTGTCGGTAAAACCACTCTTCCGGAGCTTTCCGCGCTCATCTCGCTCAGCAGTCTTCATCTGGGGGTGGACAGCGCCGCCTCTCATATCGCGGCCGCAGTCGGGACTCCGACTGTCACAATCCACGGCCCCACGGACTGGCGCGCATGGCGTGTCCTGGACAGCCGGCATCGGGTCGTATGCCCGGCGATGAGCTGTGTGCCATGCAACCAGAAAGGGTGCGACGGAAAAGGAAAAAGCCTATGCCTTGATGAGCTGGGGGCGGAGGAGATTGTAAAAGAAGCGCTTTCTGTCCTTCGGGGATCTGGAAGGCTTTCAGATGCCGGAATGATTTAAAGAAGGTCTGATTTATTTCGTTTTCTGTCATTCTGAGAGAGCGTAAGCGACCGACAATTTTTGCAGGACAGCAAAAATTGAATGCCGAGCCCGTGGGCGAGGCAGCCCGAAGGGTCGAGCCCCAGAACGGGGCGAGATAAAAATCTCGTAACTTGCTGATTTCTCAACTACGAGATTCTTCGCTACGCTCAGAATGACATGCAGTTGCGAATTAATCAGAGGTTCCTTAAGCTTTTAGCTATGATGATATCGCTTTGGATCCTTAATACGTAATCCTTATTGATGCTTTTGAGCTTCGCGAACACCTCTGAAATGTCAGGCCGCCCCTCCATCCCGTCAAACGTCCGCGCGTCATCTATGAAAACAGTGTGCTCTTTTACGGAATGGCGGCCGATCTGCTCAAGCGAAATAAGGATGGGGTCCTCAACCTCTCCCTTGCCGGTACCGCCGCCGCTATAATGTCCGTCGAGCCAGAAGACTGCCGGCCCGCGTATCCCGGCAAGGACTTCAGGCAGTCCCTTTACGCAGTCCGCGTGCACAATGGCCACGTTACCGTCATTTCTAAACCTTTCTTTTGCCTTCCGGTAAAGGCCTTCATCTATCTCGATTGAAATAACCCGGTCGAAAAACGCCTTCATCTCGGCTACCGTTTCGCCGTTATACGTGCCGGTCTCTACAAAGACCCTCGGTCGGGGAGAAGGGAAGTTATTTTTAAGGGTCGCCATTTTTACGTGCTGGGGCGGAAGCGCGTATTCCCCCCGGAGTATTGCCTCGGCATAACGCCGCTCCCACCGTCCCTTGTCATAACGGCGCTTGAGGGACCTTATAAAGCCTTTTTTCTGCGACATCAACTATCCCCTTGCTGGTTTACTCAAGCGCCCCTACAAGCCTGAACGCCCTCTCGAACCTCATCTCCCAAGTATGTTCGCGTAACGCGCGCTCTCTTCCAGCTCTCCTTATGGCATCCGCCTCGTCCGGGCTGGAAAGGAGCCGGCGTATCTTCTCGACCAGGTCGTCGAAACCGGCGTATGTGGCTATCTCGCGGCCTATCTCGTAGAACGGGGCGAGCTCGTCGTGGTGCTCCGTGAGATAAAGCCCTCCGCTCATCGGCACCTCGAAATCGCGGCCCTTGAGGCAGAAAGCCCCCCTGTGCCCCAGCACCCCGCCGAAGCCGAGGTTTATGCGCGAGCGGGACCATGTGCGGACCATCTCTTCGGTCGGCAGGGGGCCGTTCGGCCACCCCGGCCCGAAGGCCTCTATCTTTATTCCTGCGGCCCTCAAGCGGGAGACGACCTCGGGCCGGTTCCCGTAGCACTGCCCCACGAAGGAAATATCGAACTCCTTCTCCACCTCATACGGCCGGTGTACGAGCGGGTTTGCCCCCTCGGGCATATAGATGGGTATCGCGCCTTCGGCCAGGTATTTCGGGAGCGCGTCCTCGGTGCTGGTCCAGCAGAGGTCGAAGCGGCCGCATATGTCCCTTGCGCCGCGAGCGCGCCCGCCGCGTACCTTTCCGACAAAGGCCTCCTTGTCGT
The DNA here is from genome assembly GCA_015075075.1 of Deltaproteobacteria bacterium. GTDB lineage: Bacteria > Desulfobacterota > GWC2-55-46 > GWC2-55-46 > GWC2-55-46 > UBA5799. The sequence goes on from JABTVA010000002.1 coordinate 25,227, forward strand.
TAAGGGCGAGATTGACAATGGGCGCGCCAAGCGCGCGAAGCCCGTCCATCGCCTCTGGCGTTATCTGCTCGCCCGAAATGTATGCGAAGACCGCGTCAAAGGGGCGGACTGAATTCCATTCAGCGGCTTTCCGTAGAAGGCCCTCGTTCATCCGCGCCATCCAGCCCTTTTCGCCCTGCTTTATTCCACCCGCGAGCGCGGGGTCGCGCCAGTCGATCGTGCGCACCTCGCCGAATGCCGCAAGCGACGGCCCGAAGGACGGGCCCTCCCAATTGTAATTGTGGTAGACGGCTAAGATGTGCAGGCGGCCTTTCGGCCTGGGTGCCTTGTCCGGAAAGCGCCTCTTTACGAGCGCGCGGATTTCATCGTCCCCGGGGATGGAAAGGCCGCGCTCCCGGAAGAGCCTTTCATAATGCTCCCCCTCCTTTTCAAGGCGGCGGCAATTCTTCCAGGCCCGGAAGGACCGTCTCATTTCGCGGAGCTTGCTCATCTCTTGAATGTATACAGGCGCGGCCCGTTTGATTTCCGCTCAAGCCCGTTCATCATGTTTATGATGTGCCCCGCGTCAATGGCAGGGACGGAAAACCTCCTGGCCGCATCCACGCAGACCTGGAGAGCGCCTACCCCGGCACCCACGAGGAAGCAGTCCGGCTTTTCCTTGACCGCGCTGAAAACGCCGTCTCGCATCGAGTCCCACCTGGTAGCGGTATATGAATCCGATATGGCGGCGTGTACGAGCCTCGGTTGCGAGCCGGCCCGCCCGAACCAGCCGTAGCATTCTTCCTCGTTAAAATCCGAATTTATGACGCAGACCGTCTTGCCGTCCACTGCCGCCGCGAACCTCTCGCCTGAAAGATAGGCGTAGACCGCGTAAAAAGGCATGTAATTGGCGCCGGTCGGTTTTATCCCGTATCGGGCAAGAAACGCAAGGAAGCGGAGCGCGGAATCTGCCCCGTTCTTTTTACCCAGGAACGCGCGAAACCATCCCCGGCGGCGCATGTTGCCGGGGAAAAGAAGCGGGGCCATGAAGCCATTCATGGAAAGATACCTGAGCGCCTCCGCATGTGCCGGGAATGCCGCGCGGATGGCCTCGACGGACTCGGCCTGCTTGTACAGGCCGTTGCATTTCAGTGAAGCGCTGTAGAACTCGTATTCGCCGTCCGCGAAACGGACGACCGGGAGCGGGAGGCGGCCTTTTATCCCTGCCTCGACGCGCTCGGAGAGAAGAGAGACATAAGCGTCACCTGACGGCATGTCCTTGTGGAACAGGCAAAATTCCTCTTCCCTCTGTCCCGGCGCGTTCCGGGAGAGGACCGGCTCGTTGTCGATGCCGGAAATAACGAGGCGCTCGACGCGGAAGTCCTCGCAGCCGGGGAACGCGCCATGAATGCCGTGACCGACATTTCCGCCCTCAGCCTGCTTATTCCCCATTTCCACCCATGCCATGTAAAAAATCCCTATACCTTTCGGCAAACCTCTTATTCAGGGAATTGCTGCAGACGACCACATTATCCGAAAACCTGTGGTCCTTGCATATGTCCACCGTTACGTCCTGGAATACGAACTCAAAAAGGGCCTTTGTGTTGTTCTCGTCGAAGACATGAAAATGTATGTAAGGGTACGCCAGCGGATACTTTTCATGGAATTTTTTCTGCCAGCCGTCTTTTACAACGGCCGACTGCCTGTAATCCTCGACATGGCTCAAATCCGAGGTGTCGGCCATTTTCTCAAAATCCTCTATCATATGCTCAAGCGGCGTAGGGGCCCTGAACTTGTCGTAAGTATATGAGTAATGGGGTATGGCATGGAATTGATGCCCCTCTTTTCTGGTTATGAAATGGAAGTTGAGCAGTAGCCATATGGGGTTCGGGGAGTGCTCCAGCAGGTTGGAGGAAATGGAACAATCATATCTGTGTTTCAGCCGCGAAACCTTATGCGCATCGTGCATATCCAGAATAATCGTTTTCCTGTCTCTCGATATTCTATGCCCGTGCCACAGAAATTTTATTTCCTGTTTTATGAGCCGCCTGATGCGGGAGATGGAATATTTGAAACCCGGGGTGCTACCGGCCTTCCAGACCTTCCCGAACCCCCCGTCGGGTATATTGATGTCTTCCACGGTGCAGGGCCCGTATTCGACCAGCTGTTCGACTCTACCCCCAGCACGCGCGACCAGCCCCCGGATATTCTTTTTTACGAGGATGTCTATTTCTGTGCCGCGCAGAAGCATCCAAAGCCTTTTCTGAGTCCTTTTTATTTCCGCCTGCCGAAACCCTCAATCGACCGCGCTTCTATCCGGCCGCTTCTTCCATTACGACCCTGTACCTTTCAAGCTTCCGGAGCGCCGCCGTCCTGTCCGCCGTTACGGGAAGGAGCATGCGGATGCTCAATATGCGCCAGAGCGCGCGAAGTCTCTGGGCGTTCCGTATCCGCCGAATGGACTCAGCCCTGTAATGTTTCCGGTAAAACAGGTACTCCGCCCGCAGTTTTTTTCTGACCAGCTCCGCGGGTTGCGTATCGATCTCGCTCTGCCCGCCGTGGTGCATGATAACGGCGTCCCGGATAAAACCGATCTCAAAGCCGAGTTTGCGCACCCTGAGGCAGAGGTCCTGGTCCTCGCCGTATAGGAAAAAATCCTCGTCGAAGCCGCCGAGGTCCCGTAGAAGGCTTGCGCGGACTATCTGGCAGGCCCCCAGCACGCAGGCTATCTCCCCGGGGAGGCGGCCCAGGTCAGCGGCCCCGTGCCGGTGACCCGGGTATCGGAACGAGACAGTGTCCTGCCGCGTGCCGTCCGGATTGAGCACCATCGGCCCGGCCAGCCCGGTTTCCGGGTGCCCGTCCATGAACGCGGCCATTTTGCGGAACGAATCCGGCTCGACCGTGGTATCCGGGTTCAGGAGCACGATATATTTTCCGGCGCAGCCGGGGAGCGCCTGGTTATTAGCGGCCCCGAAGCCCCTGTTGATTTGGTTGACTATGAGCCTGGCCCAAGGGAACCGCTTTCGGACCACCTCGGGGCTTCCGTCCTTTGAGGCATTGTCAACGACAGCGACCTCATACGAGACGCCCTCTGTAGCCTGGACAGATTCGAGGCAGGCCGCGAGCAGGCCAGCCGTATTGTACGAGACTACAACGACCGATATGTCAGGCGTTTCAGCCGCCATCACGCGCCTGCCCCGGCAAGGGCGCATCCTTTAAGGAGGACTTCCTGGTAAACGGTTCTCATCTTTTCGGTCAGTCTGTCCCAGTCGTGCAAAGACGCGGTACTCGAAGCCGCCTTTCCCATTGCCTCGCGCCGGGGCGCATCCATGAGCTGCAAAAACCTTTCAGCCGCCGTCTCGCCGTCTTTTCCGTCCGGCAGGACAAAGCCGTTTACGCCGTCCTCGACCAGGTCCTTTGCGCCGACATTCGGGCTCAGGATAACAGGGAGCCCTGCTGCCATCGCTTCCAATACCACCATGCCGAAGGTATCGAAGGCCGAGAGCATGACAAAGAGGTCGGCGGCCCTGTAATACCTCTCCAGCCCTTCCGCCTGCTTGCCCGCGAATATCACCGCGTCTCCGACGCCAAGCGAGCGGGCAAGCTCGCCGTATTTTTTTTCATCGCCGCGCCCCACGACCAGAAGCCTTACTCCCGCATCCGGCCTTTTGGAGCGCGCCAGCGCGAGGGCCCTTATTATTGTGTCCAGCCCCTTGACCTCGAAGTTCATGCCCACGAAAAGGAGGAGGAGGTCGGTATTTTTTATGCCGTAGCGCTCCCGTATCACGGCCCGGCAGGCGGCGCGGTCCGGCGTGGAGAACCTTTCAAAGTCCACCCCGGGGTGCATGGTCTGCCAGCGTCCGGCGAGGGAGGGGTATTCGCGGCGGAAAGCCTCCAAAGCGATGGACGATACCGGAAGGAAGACCGAGGCGCTCCCGGACGAGAGCATCCGCCTCTCAAGGCCCGTTATCGCGCGGTCAAAGAGGCTCGGGCGTTTCCTCCTTACCTCCTGCGCCCAGGGCGCGTGTGGAACGCAGTGCATGGTAAAGACATCGGCGCGGAATATCCAGTCGTGCGAGTGGACAATGTCGAAGCCGCCTCTGTCTATCATCCTCTGCGCGAAAAACGCGAACGACAGCGGGCGGAGGAACCTGGGGAAGCGGACCATCGGGACCTTGTGGAACGTTATCCGGCCCGAGCGCGCCACCCATTTGTTCGCGAAGACGTGTATCTCGTAATCTTCGGAGAGCGCAAGGCGCTCCGTAAGCTCGCTCGCGAAGCGCTCGCCGCCGCCTACAAGCCCGAACTTGGGGATGGCTACCGCGACCCTTGTCCTTCCGTTTTTATATTTGCCGCCCTGGGGCATCCCCTGCCCCATTACCTGAGCGGCGAAGCCTCTTCAACGAGCATCACCGGGATATCGTCCTTTATCGGGTAGACGAGTTTGCACCTTTCGCAGACAAGCCCGTCCTTCTTGTCGTTGAGCCTTATGCCGCCCTTGCACTTCGGGCACGCGAGGATATCGAGAAGCTCCCTGTCTATCGCCATCAATCACCTCCGTTAATTTACGAAGCCCCTGAAAGCTTTTTAGGTCAAGCCATTTGATTCTCTTTTAGGGCCACATACCCCGCAGCTTGCTGCGCCAGTATTTGACTCCTCCCCCTCGATGGGGGAGGCCGGGAGGGGTGTAGAAAATCACCCTCCCCTCAGTCCCCTCCCGCCTGATTAAACATGGGGAGGGGAGGTTTTTGTAGATACTTGCTGCGAGGAGGTCCATTTCACTTCCGGGCCATGCCTTCCTCTACCGCCTTCCTGCCGCCCATCCTGACGTACTCGACCCCCCCTATGATGCTTACGAATACGCCGGTCGCGAACCAGAGGAGCGATAAAGCGATTGCCTGCTCCTTCGAGGCGCCTATCATCGTGAAGAGGAATATGAACGCGCCCTCCCTTATGCCGAGACCGGATAGCGAAATAGGGAGCATTGAGATGGCGGTCGTAAGCGGGATGAATAGGAAATAATAGCCCACGGGCACGTCCATCCCGAGCCCGGAGCCCAGGACATAATAGCCGATTATGACCCCTCCCTGTATGACGACCGAGCAGGCGAATATCCTGTAGAGTATGCCGTGATGCCTTTTATAGCTCATTAGCACCTTGTAGAAGGTGTCTATCTTTTTATTGATGCCGTAGAAGTGGATTCTGTCCAATATGCGCATGGCCCAGGAATGGAGCGGCCCTATCCAGATGACCAGGCTCATGAAGGTGAAGCCGCCTATGAGGAGCACGAAAAAGCCCGGGAGCCCAGTCCCGGCTATGAGCGGGTACCCGGGGATGAGGGCCAGCGCTGTTATGCACATGAGCGCGGAAAACCCCGCGTACCTGTCCATGAATATGGAGGCGAGAGCGACGTCTCCCTTTTTCGAATGCTTGTAAAGGTAGTAGCCCTTGACGAGGTCCCCGCCGACCATGGTCGGGAGAAAGTTATTGAAAAAAAGGCCGATGAAATAGATGGAGAGGAGTCTTGAATAGGGGACGGTCATGTCCTTCCTGAGTATCACTGACCACCTGTAGGTGGCTATGGTCTGCACCGAAAGGAAGACAAAGGCCACGAAGGCGACGGAGAGCGGGTTTACCGAGGCGAAGGTCTTCCAGAGCGCGTCAAGGTCGATGTTCCGGAGGAGCACATACATGATCGCCCCGCTTATGCAGACCTTGACCAGTGTGGAGATTATGCTTTTCATCCGCCTGTGCCGCCTTTTCTAAGGGATGATGAAAAAGTCCAGCTTTGTCATTGCTTAGGAGCGCTTTGCGACGAAGCAATCCCTTTGATTTTCCTGAAGACGAGATTGCTTCCCGCCGCGCTTCGCTCGCGGCTTCGGCTCACACGCTCGCAATGACTAAAATTTAGTTTTTTCGCAACCTGCAAAAAACCTTCAGATTGTAACCTTTCCGGAGCGATTATTCCAGAGGATTGCCGTGCTTACGGCCCTTAATATGTTCAGGCCAACTTACCGGAATTCCTGTGCTGTCTTTAACTCCTCTTCCTGACTGCGTAAGGGGGTGAATATAAATCACCCTCCCCTAATCCCCTCCCATCAAGGGAGGGGATATTTTAAGATACTATAGCCTCCTGCGGAGAGGTTCATTGTCCCTATCAGGGCACCTTCTCTTCTTCCCCTTTTTTGTCCCTGCCACTGCCGGGGGCCGCTCTCCCGAAAAACCTCTCTTCCGCCTTGATTGCGGCGAGCGCCATGAAAGTCCCGAGGAGCGCGCCAGCGGCTATATCGGCCGGGTAATGCACTCCCGCATAGGGGCGCGTATACGCGACAAAGACGGCAAAAATAATAAAAAGCGGCCAGAACCTCCTGTGCCTTGCCGAAAGGAAGACCATCGCCGCAAAGGCGGCGGTAGCGTGCCCGGAAGGAAGCGAATAAGAAGAGGGGCATTCGACAAGCAGCCTCACTCCTTCGAGCGCGTGGCAGGGCCTGGGCCTCGTGAAGGCGGACTTCAAAAGGGTCGTCGTGGCCTGGCCGGCGAGCACGGCCGCCGGAAGGATAAATAGCCCGCGAAAGTCGCGCCTCCTCCCCAGTATCCAGACGAGCGCCGCGCCCACTATCATCATGCCGATGAAGTCCAGCTTCACGGTCGCGTATGCCATGACCGGGTCGATGGCCGGGGAGGTCCAGGCGGTGTTTATGAGCCGGAAAAGGCGGACGTCGAGTCCCGCGATAAGATCCATCAGCCTTCACGCGAGGGGCACATTTTTTCCACCGCCTCCATTACGTCGTCAACGGAGATGAGCGCCATGCACCTCGGGTCCCCGCACTCCCTTTTGAAACAGGGGCTGCAATCGATGCCTTTCCTTATCACTATGTGCCCGTCTCCGTACGGCCCGGTCCTCCAGGGCGCGGTCGGCCCGAAAAGGGCGATAACGCGCGCGCCCGCGGCTGCGGCTATGTGCATGGGGCCGGAATCAACGGTCACGACGAACCTGGATAGCCTCATGAGGGCCGTAAGCTCCTTCAGGTCCGTCTCGCCCGCAAGGCTTACGGCGCCCCTTCCTATGGCCCGGGCCATTGACGAAAGGCCGGCCGCGTCAGAAGGCCCGCCTATGAGCACGGGGCGGATCCCCTTCTCCTCCGCTATCCTCCGGGCAAGCCCGACGAATTTATCGTCGTCCCAGAGCTTTGTAGCCCACCTCGCCCTGGCCGCCATAACGAAAAAAGGGCCTTCCGCCCCTTTTCCGGCAAGCTTTTCCTTTATGGACCTTTCAGACCGTCCGAGGCCGAGGGCAAAGGCCGGCGCGTCCACCGGGCCCCCCGCCCCAACGACATGCATTGCGAGGTCGAGGTACCTGTCTACCGCGTGTCTTTCAGGGTCGTAGGCCGGGAGCTTCTCATTTAAAAAGACATGGCTCAACTCCCGTGCATTGGAAAAGCCTACCCTCCTTTTCGCGGCCGTAAGCCAGACCCAGGCGCCGCTTTTAAGGAGCCCCTGGAAATCGAGCGCCAGGTCATAGCGCCGAACTCTCAAACGCTTCGCGGTCCTGAGGTTCTCCTTCAGGTTCCGCGCCCAGCCGCGCCTTACTGTTATAACCTCGTCGATGGAGGGGTGCCCCTTCAGGATGCCGCTTGCGGCCTCCTCGACGAGCCAGTCTATCCTGGCCTTCACGCCCTTTGCCCTGAAGCCCTTCCTGAGGGCGTCAAGGGCCGGGAGCGTGTGCACGACGTCCCCGATGGACGACAATTTTATTATGAGGACCTTCATAAGAGAGGACGTTCAATGTCCGCGAGTATCCAGGCCGCGGCTTCGAGAATGTCCCGGGCTATGAAGTCCGGGGCCTCTTCCATGCCCTCGAGCTCGCCCGCGCCCTTGCCCGTAAGGACGAGTATGCCTTTAGCGCCTATGTTCCGGGCAAGCCCGACATCCGAGGCCTTGTCCCCGACCATGTAGGACCTTTTCGAATCAAACTCGTGCTCAAGCGCCGCGAGCTCCACAAGCCCGGGCAAAGGCTTCCTGCACTGGCAGTCTACATCGGGGTGGTGGTTGCAGTAGTATACCCCGTCGATCCTCGCGCCTTCCCTGCCGAGGAGGTCCTTGAGCCTCAGGTTCACGGCGTGCACCTGGGCATCGGTATAATAGCCCCGTCCCACGCCGGACTGGTTGCTCAAGACTATCACTTTAAGGTCGCGCTCGTTAAAGAGCCTTATGGCCTTTGTCGCGCCCTCGATGAGGATGAGGCCGTCCGGGTCCGAAAGATAGCCCACGTCCTCATTTATTGTGCCGTCCCTGTCGAGAAAGACTGTCCCCGCCTGTGTTTTCATGCGACCAAGCCTTTGGCTGCCTTCAGGACCTCGTCCGCCTTTATGGCCCTCAGGCACTCGTAGTGTCCGAATTTGCATTCCCTTTTGAAGCATGGGCTGCATTCCATCTTCCTGCCGACGACCGCCGTCTTTTTCCCTACAGGCCCGGTGAGGACCGAATCGGTCGAGCCGAATATGGCGATTGTCGGGACGCCCAACGCGGCGGATATGTGCATGGGCCCCGAATCGTTCGTTATAAAGGCGTCGAGAAGCGACATGAGCGACATGGATTGTCTGAGGCTTAGCGCTCCCGACAAATCCAATGCCCGGGGATACGCCCGCTTGAGAGCGCCGCACGCCTCCCTGTCGTCCGGGCCGCCGAAGACAAGGGCAGCGCCTTTCCGGGCCTCCGCAAGCTCATTAAGGACAGAGGCGAACCTTTCCGGGGGCCACATCTTTGCCGGGCCATAGCTCGCGCCAGGTGCGGCCCCGAAAAGAGGGCGGCCTGAAATCCCGTTTTCCTTAAGGAACCCCCTTGCCCAGCCTGCCTCCTCCTTGCTTATATAGAGCTTCGGTACCGGCGCTATATCTTTATCTACGGAGCGCCCGAGCGCCTCGACCAGGCTGAGATAATAAAAGACCTGGTGCTTCCTCTTTACCTCCGGGATCACCGGGACCGCCTTCGTGAGGAAGGCTGACCTCAAGTCCCTTGCGTAGCCGACCCGCTCGGGTATCCTTGAGAGAAAGGAGAGGAAGGCGGCCTCAAAGGCGTTCTGAAAAAGAAGGGCCGTATCAAACCCCCTGCCCTTAAGCTCCGAGGAGACGCTCAGGTTTCCAAGTATGCCGCCTTTTTTCGAGCCGAACTCTAATATTTCCGAAATAGCCGGGTTATTCGCGAATATCGGGATGACCTTGGATTTTGCGAGTACGGTTATATTCGAAGAAGGGTACAGGCCCTTCAACGCCTCCAGGGCCGGAAGGCACATGACCGCGTCGCCTATCCAGTTCGGCACCCTTACGAGGACTTTTTTTCCGCCTTCCTTGCGCATACGCCTGCCGATTGCATTGAATTCGGGAAAAACCCAGGCGCCTGACCGTGCAAGGGCCATCCCTGGATTCCATTGATTATAGTACGAAAAAGGGCGGGGTTTCAATCTGCAAAACCCGGGGCGCCTTGACTTGACAGCAGGTTTTTGCTATTTTTTTCAGATACATCCGTGCCCAAACCGCCCGAAATCCACCCGGCGCTTTTTCCATCGGAGGGATACCTGCAAGGCCTGTTCATGCCCTTCCGTTTACCTGTGAAAACAAGAGAAATTGTTGATTTTTCCTGATTACAACGATAGGGGCTTTAAAGCCCCTGGAGGACCGATGAACTGGCATCTTAAGGAATACGAGGAAGTCCTTGGCGAGCTCCGTTCAGCACCCGAAGGACTCACGCAGGAGGAGGCCGCCAGGAGGCTGGATGAGTACGGGCCTAACGTCCTGGAGGAGAAAAAGAAGCGGTCAGTGTTCTCCATGTTCCTCGACCAGTTCAAGGACTTCATGATAATAGTCCTCCTGGCCGCGGCGATCGTCTCGGGGCTCATAGGGGAGGCGGCCGACACCATAGCCATAATAGTCATAGTAGTCCTGAACGCGGCCATAGGCTTCGTCCAGGAGTACAGGGCCGAAAGGGCGATAGCGGCGCTCAAGAAGATGGCCGCGCCCTCGGCGCTCGTCCTCCGGGACGGCGAGCCGGTCGCAGTCCCCGCCTCCATGCTCGTTCCCGGCGACATCGTCGTACTGGAGGCCGGGAATATCGTTCCGGCTGATTTGAGGCTCATCGAGGCTGCGCGGCTCCTCTCCGAGGAGGCCGCGCTCACGGGCGAATCGGCCCCGGTCGAGAAGCACACCCGCGTTCTCCATGAGAAAGACCTCCCCATAGGCGACAGGAGGAACATGGCCTTCAGCGGGACCTCCGTGACCCACGGCAGGGGCAAGGGGGTCGTGGCCGCGACCGGCGCCGAGACCGAGATCGGGAGGATAGCCTCGCTCCTCGAGGAAGACGCGGACATAAAGACCCCCCTTCAGAAGAGGTTGGCGAGCTTCGGGCAGAAGCTCGCCTTTGCCGTGATACTCATCTCCGCCGCAGTATTCGGCATCGGCATGCTCCGGGGGGAGCCTGCGCTCCTAATGCTCCTTACGGCCATATCCTCGCGGTCGCCGCCATACGAAGCCCTTCCCGCGGTCGCGTTACCATCTCTGGCGCTTGAGGTAAGAGGCTCGTCAGGCAGCACGCCCTCGTAAGGAAGCTCTCGGTGGTGGAAACGCTCGGCCCCATAACTCACATATGCTCGGACAAGACCGGACGCTCACCTGAACAGGATGGCGGTCGAGGAGGCTCATGGCGGGGCTCTGGAAGACCGGGAGAAGGCCCGGGAGGCGCCTCTCGAATTCATGAGGCCATCGCCCTCAGTAACGACGCGCGAGGGCGCCGAAGGTGATCGGCGACCCACGGAAATAGCGCTCTTCAGCTACGCGAAAGAGCACGGCTTTGAAAAGAACGCCGTCGAGAAGGAGTACCCGCGGAAGGACGAGATACCCTTTGACCCTGAAAGAAAGGCCATGACGACCGTGCATCTACTCCCGGACGGCCGCTTCATGAGCATCACAAAGGGCGCGCTCGAGGTGCTCCTCGAAAGGTCGGTAGACATGCTCACGGACGGGGGCAGGAGGCCCCTTGAGAGCGCCCGGCTCGCCGCGGCCGGGGAGAGGATGGCGGCGGACGGCCTCCGCGTGCTTTGCGTTGCGAAAAGGGAATGGGCGAGCGTCCCCGAGGGGCTCAAGGCCGGAGAGGTGGAGGCGGGGCTCACGATACTGGGGCTTGCCGGAATAATGGACCCTCCGAGGGACGAGGCCAGGGAGGCCATCGCCGACTGCAAGACCGCCGGGATAAAGCCCGTCATGATAACGGGCGACCACCCGATAACCGCGCGCGTGATAGCAAAGAGGCTCGGCCTCATAGACGGCGACGACGCCAAATCCATAATGACCGGCAGGGAGCTTGAAAAGCTCCCCATGGACGAGTTCGAGAAGCGCGTGGAGGACATAAGGGTCTACGCGCGCGTCGCTCCAGAGCAGAAGCTTAAGATAGTGCGGGCGCTTCAGGACAAGGGCGAGTTCGTGGCCATGACCGGCGACGGCGTCAACGACGCGCCGGCCCTCAAGAGGGCCGACATAGGCGTTGCGATGGGCATAACAGGCACCGACGTCGCAAAAGAATCGTCCGACATGGTATTGACCGACGACAACTTCGCGACCATCGTGAAGTCGGTAAGGGACGGCAGGAGGATCTTCGACAACATAAGGAAGTTCATAAAATACACGATGACCAGCAACTCGGGCGAGATATGGACCATATTCCTCGCGCCCTTCTTCGGCCTCCCCATACCGCTCCTTCCCATTCACATACTCTGGATAAACCTCGTTACGGACGGCCTGCCGGGGCTCGCGCTCGCTGCCGAGCGCTCTGAGAAGGACATAATGAAGAGGCCGCCCAGGCACCCGAAGGAGAGCATCTTCGCCCAGGGGCTCGGGGCGCACATCATCTGGGTAGGGCTCCTCATGGGAGGCGTATCGATATTGACCCAGGCCCTGAGCATCAATACGGGCCTGGCCCCGTGGCAGACGATGGTATTTACGGTCTTATGCCTCAGCCAGATAGGGCACGTCCTTGCAATCAGGTCTGATACCGAGTCGCTCTTCACCATGGGGCTTTTCTCCAACAAGCCCCTTCTCGGGGCCGCCCTCCTTACGTTCGGGCTCCAGATGGCGGTCATCTATGTGCCGTTCCTGAACCCGATATTCAAGACCGAGCCGCTTACCGTCTTCGAGCTCGCCTTTACTCTCGCCATGTCATCGGCGGTCTTCATAGCCGTAGAGTTCGAAAAGCTCTTCAAGAGGAGGATGAGGCGGGGGTGAATGAAAAATAAAAGCCCCGCCGAATGCGGCGGGGTAACAGGGCCTTAACCAGATCAGACCCTGTCTGATGGGGTATCAATCAACTCTTATACAACAATCTTTTCCGCACTGCCGTGCGGTTTTCGGGTAAGACTCGCTTGCTAACCCCCTCCCCCACCCCGTGAACGGGCCCCTTAAGTCGCTTCTCCTGCTGCCCCGGCCCGTTCACGCCAGCCCCCCTTATGCTTGCTCGCCTTACCCTCACGGTTTTTTTAGAAATAAAAAAACTGTTGCTTATGCAAACTCAAAAATCCCTCGGCACCGCCAGCATCCTGTCGAGCGCGGCTTTGGCCCTGGCCCTGATCTCCTCCGGTACCGTTACCACGTTCTTCATCTCCAGAAGGCTCGTCCTTACGTCCTCAAGGGTTATGAGCTTCATGTTAGGGCAGATGAGGGACCTTGACGGCAGCACGAACTTTTTATCCGGGTTATCCTTCCTGAGCCTGTAGAGTATGCCCATCTCGGTCCCTATTATGAGGGTCTTTGCGCCCGTAGAGGCCGCGAACTTGTACATGCCGGATGTAGAGCAGACGTGGTCCGCGAGCCTCACGACCTCGGGCCTGCACTCCGGGTGGCAGACGAAGAGGGCGCCGGGGTTCTCCTCTTTGGCCTTGATTACGTCCTCGACCGTAAGCCTCTCATGGGTCGGGCAGTAGCCGTCCCACCACTCCATCCGCTTTTTAGTCCTCTCCGAGACGTAATGCGAGAGGTTCCTGTCGGGTATCATGTAGGCCCGGTCCTCGGCAAGGGAATCGACCACCCTCACGGCATTTGCCGAGGTGCAGCAGATGTCGCTCAAGGCCTTGACCGCGGCGCTCGTGTTTACATAGGCGACCACAGGCACACCGGGCCTCTTCTCCTTCTCCTTGGCCAGGTCTTCGGGCGTTATCATGTCGGCCATCGGGCAGCCCGCGTCCATCCTCGGCAGTATCACCGTCTTTTGCGGGGAGAGTATTGCAGCGCTCTCTGCCATGAAGTGCACACCGCAGAAGACTATCACCTCCGCGCCGCTTTCCGCCGCCGCCTGGCTCAATGCAAGAGAATCGCCGGTTATGTCGGCTATCTCCTGCACCTCGTCTCTCTGGTAATTGTGGGCGAGCATTATGGCGTTCCTCTCCTCAAGGAGCGCCCTCACCTCTTTTTTAAGTCTTTCCCTGCCGTCCATCTCTTCCCCATGCGTAATATATTCCCCGCGGACCAACACCCTTTATCCCGCGCGTCGACTTATGATATTATTCCAAAAAAACAGGCCGGTAAAGGATTTAATGAGATGCCGCTCAATGACGCGGAAAAAAAAGAGCTCCTCCTGATAGCGCGCGTGGCCATAGAAGCCAGGGCCCGAAGGAACGCCGCAGTCCCCAGGACGGCCAACGCCTCAGGGGCCTTGAACGAGGACTCAGGCGCGTTCGTCACGATAAACAGAAAAGGGCGGCTCCGGGGGTGCATAGGAGTTTTCGCCTCAAAAGACCCGCTCTGGAAGACGGTTGAGAGGATGGCCGGGGCTGCGGCAGCCGAGGACCCGCGGTTCGTGCCAATCGGGGAGGACGAGCTTCCTGATATCGAAGTTGAGATATCGGTCCTTACGCCTTTGAGGAAGATAGACGACCCGGAGGAGGTGGAGGTGGGCCGCCACGGACTTGTCATCGCGCTCGGGAATAAAAGGGGCGCGCTCCTTCCGCAGGTGGCTATTGAGCACGGCTTCGACAGGGAGACCTTCCTTTCCGAGACCTGCGTGAAGGCGGGCCTCAAGCCCGAGGCATGGAAAGAAGGCGCGTCGATATACGTATTCGAGGCGGAGGTGTTCGGGGAAAAGGTGCCGGAGAAAATCCGTACTGTGAAATAAAAAAAGGCCAGCCTTTCGGCTGGCCTTTGTCTCAATCTGCCGGAGTCTCTACCTAAGCTCCCCCACGGCCTCCCCTATCCTCTTTATGCCCTTTACTATGTTGTCCATCGAGGTCGCGTAGGATAGCCTAATGAAGCGGTCGTCTCCAAATGGCTCGCCCGGCACGACCGCGATCCCGGATTCGTCAATCAAGTAAGTCGCGAGCGCGACCGAGCCGTCTATCTTCTTCCCCTTGTAAGCCCTCCCGAAAAGGCCCGAGACGTTCGCGAAGACATAGAACGCGCCCTGCGGCCTTATGGCGCTTATGCCGTCTATGGCGTTGAGGCCGTCCACCATAGCGTCCCGTCTTTTGCCGAACTCCGCTACCATCCGAGTTATCGCGTCCTGCGGGCCGCTTATGGCCTCTACGGCGGCCCACTGGCTTATGGAAGTCGGGTTCGAGGTGGACTGGCTCTGGATGTTGGTCATGGCCTTTATTATTTCCTTAGGCCCGGCTGCGTAGCCTATCCTCCAGCCTGTCATGGAATAGGTCTTGGATACGCCGTTAAGGACTATGGTCCTTTTCCTGACCTCGTCCGAGACGGACGCGATAGAGGTTGCCCGGAAGCCGCCGTACGTGAGCTTCTCATATATCTCATCGGATATGATGAGAAGGCCGTTCTGAAGCGCTATCTCGGCAAGCTTTTGAAGCTCCTTTTCCGTGTAGGCCGCGCCCGTGGGGTTCGAGGGGCTGTTTATTACGACAGCCTTGGTATTGGGGCCTATGGCGGCCTTGAAGGCCTCGGGGCCCATCCTGAAGCCCGCGGCCTCGTCCGTGTGCACGACTTTCGGTATGCCGCCGCCGAGCGCGGCCATGACAGGATACGAGACCCAGTACGGGGCGGGTATTATGACCTCGTCGCCGGGGTCGAGTATCGCCTGGAAGAGGTTGAAGATGGAATGCTTGCCGCCGCAGGATACTATTATCTCGTCGCGCGAATAGTCGAGGGAGTTATCGCGGCTGAACTTCCCGATAATGGCGTCCTTCAATTCGTTAATGCCGCCGACCGCCGTGTATTTGGTATGCCCGTCGCGAATGGCCCTTATTGCGGCCTCCTTTATGTTCTCGGGCGTGTCAAAGTCAGGCTCGCCCGCGCCGAAGTCATACGTCCCTGCCCTCAGCCTTAAGCGAGCGCGCCTTTGCGGTTATTGCGAGCGTTACCGATTCTCTAATCCTGAAAGCCTTCCTGCAAGCTTGAACATCCTGATGCTCCTTCGTGATCAGGCTGCTGGAAAAGCCCAACCCGCCGCGTCGTCTTCACTGGCAACCCGGCGTACAAAAGTACGCCTCATTCCTCAGCGTTTCGACCCTTGCGTCTTGAGCTTTTGAGTAGCCTGCTATTTCCTGCGGCCCTTCTTGGCGAGGGCCGCCTTGAACTTTCCCTTAAGTTTCTTCGCCACCTGGGCGTCACAGGCGTTCGTCGCCGCCGTAACGGGCTATCTCTTTTATAAAGCGCGAGCTCACGGGCGCGTAGTTATCAGAGGTCATCATGAAGACCGTCTCTATCGAGGGGTCGAGCTTCCTGTTTATGAGCGCCATCTGGAACTCGTACTCGAAATCCGACATGACCCGGAGGCCCCGGAGGACTATATTCGCCCCCTTGTTCCTGACGTAGTCCATGAGGAGCGAGTCGAAGCTCTCTACCTTTACGTTCCTGTGCCTCCCCACCTCTTCCCTAATCATCGCGAGCCGCTCCTGGGCGCTAAAAAGCGGGGCCTTTCCCGGGCTCTCGGCAACGGCGACGACCAAGAGGTCAAAGAGCTTCACCCCTCGGTCTATTATGTCGAGGTGGCCCCTCGTAATCGGGTCGAAGGTGCCGGGGTATACGCATATGCGCCTGGAAGCCGCCATTTTAGCTCCGCTTGAGGAGGTATACGAGCGTATCTCCGTATCTCCTCTGGTCGAAGACCGTAAGACCCTCTATTTCAGTTTCTACGAGCGGCGCCCTTTTCGCCGATTCAGCGATTATCACCCCTTCCGGGGAGACGAGGCCTCCGCGTCCTATGGCCTTAAGTGTACTGACAAACAGCTCTGAGCTGTAGGGGGGGTCTATTATTATAAGGTCGAAGCGGTCGCCCTTCCTCGAAAGCTCCTCAACGGCCTTTACCGCGTCCTTCCGGATAATGCGGGCCTCCTGGCCGCAGATGTCGAGGTTCTTCCGTATGACCTGGGCCGCGCCCTTGTCGCTCTCTACGAAGGTGGCCTCGGAAGCCCCCCTTGAGAGGGCCTCGATGCCCATAGCGCCCGTCCCGGCATAGAGGTCGAGGACCGTCCTGAACGGGAACTCCCTGGGGAGGATGTTAAAGACAGCCTCCCTCACCTTGTCGGAGGTGGGCCTTATATTCAAGCCCCGGAAAGAAGCGAGCCTCCTGCCCTTGAGCCTGCCTCCTATTATCCTCAAAGGCTACTGCCCGCCGTCCGCGGGCACCCCGAAGACCTTTATGGATATGAGCCTTTTCCTGGGGCCGTCGAACTCCGAGAAGTACACTGCCTGCCACTGCCCCAGGGCGAGCCTGCCCTTCGTGACCGGCACGGTCACGCTGTTACCCACGAGGAGGGATTTCAAATGGGCGTCAGCGTTCCTGCCGTAATCGCCCTTGTTGTGCTTGTATTCGGGCTTGTTCGGGACCATCTCCTTCAGGAAGTTATGGAAGTCCTCCTCAAGGTCGCGGTCGGCGTTATTCAGGTGTATGCTCGCGGTCGTATGGCCCGTAAAGACCAGCGCCATGCCTTCATGGATGCCGCTCTCCGTTATGACGGCTTCCACCTGGCTCGTAATGTTGACCTCCTCGGTCTTGGCACCCGTTTTGACCCTGATAGCGCTGGCAAAGACCTTCATCTGCCCTCCTTGGAATCGGAAATCTGGCCGCCCTCATCTCCCGCGGGCCAGTATTATACTTTATCTGCCGGATGAAATTCCACTGGAACAATCAGCCGATAAGCCGTGGCAGCATCTCTCCTGCCCTGCCCTGAATGACCGCGTCCACGCGCCCCGAAAGAGGCGTTGTCTCCGGGTTTATCTCGATAACGAAAGCGCCCGCGTCCTTCGCCCTGGTCGCGAAAGAAGCGGCAGGCTGGACGACCCCGGAAGTGCCGACGACCAGCATGATATCAGCGCTTGAGGCGGCCTCGAATGACCTGTAGAGGAGGTCCTCCGGAAGCGCTTCGCCGAACCAGACAACCCCCGGCCTCAAAAGCCCGCCGCAGCCGCACCTCGGCAGTATTTTTATCGGCACATCCCTGTTTTCGCTTGAATTTCCGCATTCGATGCACCGGACCGTCCATATTGAGCCGTGTATCTCGATGATGTTCCCGCTCCCCGCGCTCCTGTGGAGGCCGTCCACGTTCTGGGTTATGAGCGTGAAGGCCGGGTTCCGCCTCTCGAACTCCGCAAGGGCGTAGTGGGCAGGGTTGGGGCGTATGCCTGCAATCAGGGAGCGCCTCCAGTCGTACCACTCCCAGACAAGGGCCGGGTCGCGCTCGAACGCCTCCGGGGTCGCGAGGTCCTCGGGCCTGAAATTCCTCCAGAGGCCGTCCGGCCCCCTGAAGGTCGGCACGCCGCTTTCCGCGGATATGCCCGCGCCCGTAAGCGCCACGGGCGAACGGGCCGCCTTGAGCCTTTCCTTTATCGCCTGGAGTTCCATTCGGGTATGCTGGTCGGCTGGACCGGTTGAGCAACTGGTCTATTCCTGGGCGCAGGTCAGACGGTTTCGGAGAGACGGCGCGGGGCGGGCCTCAGGTCCTGAACTTGCCCTCTCTTGATATTACTCCGTTCCTTATCGCTTCCTTGATTATCCTTCTTGCGCTCTCGATCTGCTCTTCCTCCACCGCGATCCTCTTTTCGATATAGGCGCCGATGTCGGTCGCGAAACGGAGCTTGCCGAGCGACCTGAAGGAGCATGTGATATTCCGGCCCTCCATGAGGGTCTCAACCACGCTTGCGTCGAGGTCGTTATAGAAGGAATAAAGGTCTATGAACTTGATCCTGGTTGCCATAAGCCGAAAAAAGTATACTGAAAACCGACGGTTTTGTCAAACATTGCTTCGGGTTACAGGCACTTCCGCTCCTTGCGCGGCCGCTTCCCTCCGTGGCACGCGGCGGTCCGCTTGACTTTTGTGTGTTGTGCCTGAGATAATCGGTAGATTCCGCCAGCAAAGGGTCTGTCACAAGGCATGAGCTTGCTATAAATCAAATCAGCGGAGGAACAGGACAGTGCTCATAAAAAGGTCTTTGGCGGTCTTTGCCGCCCTCTTTATCTGGGTCACTCTCTCAGGGATGGGAAAGGGGCCCGGCACCGAGGTCCCGCTGCCTGAAATCAACTTCAAGGCGACCGTAAGGGACGACCAGGACATAACGACAAAGGTGCAGAACGCCTCGTGGGAGGGGGAGATATTCTTCATCGGCACCCGGGGCAAGGGCACCGTTACGGTCTTCTTCGAGAAGATACGGAAGATAACGGCCACGGGCACCGGGGCAGACAACAAGAGCGACTTCCAGGTCACCATGAAGAACGGCGACGTCGTGGCCATAAGCCTCGATAACGACCAGCGCTTCTTCGGCACCACGAACTACGGCACCTACAGGGTGCTCGCGAAGAACATAAAAGAGATAACCTTCGATTAGCAGGGTGTTGAAAACACCTGCCAAGGCAATCCACGGATGGATTGCCAAATTGCGAGACTTTAAAGTCGAGGAATTTGAAAGCTGGACAGATTCATTCCGGCCAAGCCGTGGTTGAAAGTCCAGGAAGGACTTTTTCACATCCTGCTATGTGCAGCCAAAGGAGAAAGGCGGGGATCTCAGCCCGCCTTTTTTATTCACGACCATATATCCTCAGCCCAGGTCCCCCAGCGCGTGCTGCACTATCGACATTATGGCCAGGGCAGCGGTCTCGGCGCGGAGTATCCTCGGGCCGAGACCCGCTTTCACGAACCCCGCTCCTGTGGCCTCTGCCGCCTCGCCGGGCGACAGCCCCCCTTCGGGGCCGACAAGCACCGAAATGCCTGATTTACCCCGCGCGCCCTTAAGGGCATCCTTAAGCCCGGCTGCCCCTTCCTTTTCCCAGAGAAGGAGCTTGAGGTTATCGTCGTGCCCCTTCAGCGCGCCCTTAAGGTCCGGAGCAAAGTTTATTTCGGGCAGGACCGTCCTCCCGCACTGCTTGGCGGCCTCAACAGCCGTCTTCTTCCACCTCGCCTGCCTGGAGGCCTCTTTATCCGCGCTTACGCGCGGTATGGTCCTTGAGGTGTTATAGAAGCAGACCTCCCGTATCCCGAGCTCGGTCGCCTTCTGGATGATGAACTCGGGCCTGTCTCCCTTGAGGAGCGCCTGGAGGAGGACGAAACCGAGCGGGCTCTCCCTTTCGCCCCTTGAACTCCCCTCGATGATTACGGAAGCGGAGCCTTTGCCTACCTCCTCTATTTTCCCTGAAAGCTCAAGCCCCTTGCCGTTAAATAGAAAAACCTGAACGCCCTGGGCGAGCCTCAGGACCTTCTTGAGATGATAGAATTCCTCTCCGGCGATATCCACGCGCGTGGAGCGCTCGCTCAAGTCCTCTTTATAGAACCTTCTCACCGGTTGCCTTTCAGCGGTTTACGGAAGACGAGGGCCACCCATTCCTTCGAGGAATATGCCTTTTCAAGGGCAAGTCCGGGGTATGCCAGTATTACCTCGTCTTTTTCATTTTGGAGGATGCCGGAGAGTATCAGACGGCCGCCGGGGATTACGCGGCGTGACAAATCAGGCGAAAGCCTTTTAAGCTCTCCGGCCAGGATGTTCGCGGCTACAAGGTGGAACCTTCCACTCGTCTTTTCGACTGGCCGGGAGCTCACGGCCACCTTTACCCTGTTGCGGGTTGCGTTCCTGCGGGCGACCTTGACTGCCACTTCGTCTATCTCAAGGCCCAGGGCCTTCCTGAAACCCAGTTTTTTGGCTGCTATGGCAAGGACCCCCGTGCCTGTGCCCACATCGAGAAAGTCCGGGTTCGCCGGGAGCTTCCGGTCCATTACGAGCCTCAAGAGGGCCCGGAGACACATCTTTGTCGTGGCGTGGCCGCCGGTTCCGAAGGCCATGCCCGGGTCCATCTCTATTACCTTTTCGCCGGGCCTCTTCGGTGACCTCTTCCAGGTCGGCCTTACGAGGACGGACTTTCCTTTATAGCTTACCCGTACGGGCCTGAGCCCCTTTTTCCATTTCTCGGACCAGTCGGTATCCTTGAGGGCGGAGGTCGTCAGCTTCCAGCCCACGCTCCCGAGCTTCCGTCGTATGTCATTGAGCCTGGCCTTTTCACCCTCGTTCAGATAGGCCCTGAGCGCCGCTTCGGGAGATTTTGAAGGAGGCTCCTCGGCCGTCTCGTCCTCCCACCTGCTGTATGAGACGAGCTTTCCGGCCGCGGCTTCACCCGCCTCTTCGAGGACGCCGGGGCTTCCGGCCTCTATGAGGGCCGCCGAGACCGCGTCTTTCGATCGGGCCGGGCCTTTTGCCCGTATCTCTATCCATCCGGCCATTCAGGCGGCTATGATCTCATGTTCACGAACTGGAGGCTTATGTCCATGTCCTTTGCCTTGAGGGCCTGTATGGCCTCCTGCAGGTCGTCGATCTTTTTCCCGGTGACCCGTATCTGGTCGTCCATTATCTGGGTCTGCACCTTGAGCTTAAGGTCCTTTACGAGCTTGGTTATCTCCTTGGCCTTTTCCGAGGGTATGCCCTGGCGTATCTTGAGGACCTGTTTTTTCATGCTACCGGACGCGTCCTCGACCTTGCCGTATTCGAGGGACTTAAGCGACACCCCGCGCTTGACGAGCTTTGTCTGGAGTATGTCGAGGACGCTACGGAGCTTTCCGTCGTCGTCGGCCATGACGGTTATGTCGTCCTTCTTCTCCCATTTTATCTCGCTCTTGGAGCCCTTGAAGTCGTAGCGCTGCTCCATCTCCTTCGTTGCCTGGTTTACGGCGTTGTCGACCTCCTGCACGTCTGTCTTCGAGACTATATCGAATGACGGCATTTCCTACCTCCGTTAGTTTTTTCCAAAGCTGTATTGGTAGCATCAGGGCCTTACCACCTGGGCGCCTTGAGGCGGAGTAAAACTGAAGAGCGAATCGGGCGCGGGCGAATTGACCGAAGTCTCCGTAAAATCCACCCTTGTTTCGGTCCCGAAATGGTCGGTTACCGCGGTCCGTTTTATGAGGAAGCTCTTTTTATCGACTTCAAGCGAGAGGCTTTTGACGTTCGGGCTCTCTTTCCTCGGCGTAAGCACGATGCGCCATGCATCTCCTTTCGAGTCCGCGAGCCTTGCCTCGAACTCTTTTTCGAGGTCCCCTACCCCCGAAAGGAAGTCCGTGGCCATGCGGGAGGCCGCGCCGTCGATTTCTTTCTCGATGGCCTGGTTGAGGTCGGGCTGGTATATCCAGACTGTCCTGCCGTCGCCCACAATGAGGTCGCCCGCGGGCTTGCTGTACTCCCAGCGCATCTTCCCCGGCTTCTTGAACCAGACCTTGCCTTTGGCGGTCTCGGGCCTGCCCATGCCCCTTGAGGAGACCTCCTGGCTGAAATCAGACTGAAGGGTCGTGACGGACTCGTATCTCTCCTGGAGCTTCGAGAGGACCTCCTTAAGCTCCTCTGCCCCCGAAGCGGCAGGGATGAGGACCAACATGAGCGCGAATAACGATATCCGGAAAAGGGTTTTCATTGCCGGGTCCTTTTGAGTGGATTTCCGCGGTTCGAAACTACGCTTCCCGCGGACAATCTTTAATATAGCAGAAACTTTTCGGATATTCTTAATAAACTCAAAGCACACTCAGGCTGCTCAAAAGCTCCATATGCTTAGGCCCCATTGGAACAGGGGAACTGGGAATGAGGCATACTTTTCGTGTACGCCGGAGTGTCAAGCGACGTAGCCTTCGACGCAGATGGACTTTTTGAGCAGCCTAAGGCGACTTCCTGAGGAGCACCTCCCTCGGTCTGCTCCCCTGTGCGGGGCCGACAACACCCTCCTTCTCCATCTTCTCGATTATGCGGGCTGCCGTGTTGTAGCCTATCCTGAACCTCCTCTGGATGTAGGAGGTCGATATCATCTCGAGCTGGGCGGCGAGGGCCACTGCCTCGTCGTATCTACGGAGGAACTCTTCGCCCAGGTCGGCGTCCTCGTCAACGAGCGCGCTCTCCTCCTCTTCTATCTTCAAGTCCTCGTAGGCGGGGCCGCCCTGCTTCTTCCAGAAATCCGTAACGCGCTTTATCTCGGTCTCGGAGACGTAAGCGCCGTGTATCCTCTGTAGCTTCGATGTGCCGGGCGGCATGAAGAGCATGTCTCCCTGCCCCAAGAGCGTCTCCGCGCCGCCGGAATCTATAATCGTCCTCGAATCGGTCCTCGAAGGGAGCTGGAAGGCTATCCTCGAAGGGAAGTTGGTCTTTATTAGGCCCGTGACGACGTCCACAGACGGCCTCTGGGTGGCTATCATGAGGTGAATCCCCGAGGCCCTTGCCATCTGCGACAGCCTCACAAGGCATTCCTCCACGTCCTTGCCGGAGGTCATCATGAGGTCGGCGAGCTCGTCAATTATGACGACGATGAGCGGAAGCTTCTTCTCCTCCGGGTTCCCGCCCTCCTCGACCATCTGGTTGTATTTATCGATATTCCTTGAGCCCTTCTCGGCCATGAGCTTGTATCGGCGGCCCATCTCGGTGACGATGCTCTTAAGCGCGCCCGCCGCCTTTTTCGGGTCGGTTATGACCGGCGTTATGAGGTGCGGTATGCCCTCGTATGCCGATAGCTCGAGCATCTTGGGGTCCACCATGAGGAAGCGGACCTCATCGGGGGTGGCCTTGAAGAGGACGCTCAGTATCATCGCGTTCACGGAAACGCTCTTTCCGGCGCCGGTAGCTCCGGCGACGAGAAGGTGCGGCATCCTGGCGAGGTCCGCCACATAGGGCGTCCCGGAGATGTCCTTTCCGAGCGCGAGCGTAAGGCGCGAGCGGCTCTTTGCGAAGGCCGGGCACTCGAGCATCTCCCGAAGAAGTATCGTGTCCCGCGTCTGGTTGGGCACCTCTATGCCGACCACGGCCTTCCCGGGTATGGGCGCGATTATCCTTATGGACATGGCCTTCATGGCAAGCGCGAGGTCGTCGGAGAGGTTCATTATCCTTCCGACCTTCACCCCCGGCGCGGGCTCGAACTCGTACATGGTTACGACCGGCCCGGGCCTCACCTCCAGGACCCTGCCGTCTATGCCGAAATCCAGGAGCTTCCTTTCAAGGACCTGCGAATTGGCAAGGAGGGCCTTGTCGTCGACGGAGCTGTTCTTCTTGGGCACCGGGTCGAGGAGCGTAAGGGGCGGGAGCTTAAAAGAGCCCTTGGGGCTTGCGAACTCGAGCGTCTCTTCCGGCTCCTCTGCCTGCCTCTTGTTGTGTATCCTCGGGGTTATTATGGCCGGGGCCCCTGCCTGCCTTTCCGGCTCCTTCGGCCTATCCCCGCTCTTTTTCATCGGCCTGGGCTCAGGCTCCTCTTCCGGCTCGATTTCTTCTTCAGCTTCTTCGGCTTTCCCGGCCTTCATCCTGTCGTAGACGGCCCTGAATACGGATACCGTCGGCGGAAGGGCCTTGAGGGCTATCTGTATTACGGAGAGGCCTGTAGCCACGAGGAACGCTATCAGGAGGACCGCCGAAAGGAAGATGAACGAGCCGGTCGTACCGACAAGGCCGATAAGGAACTCTCCCAGGAGCGCGCCTGCCGCGCCCCCGTTCGAGTCGATGAGATGAAGAAGGGCCGAGGACGAGAGGACGAAAAAGAGAAAACTTACGGGCACGACCACCCTGAAACGGAAAAATCTCCGGAGGATCAGCCCCGCTGAGAGGAGAAATAGTATGAACGGGAATACGTAAGAGGTGTATCCGATGGACGCGAGGAACGCCCAGGCCAGGTAGTCCCCTATGACCCCGCCCCAGAGCGCGCCTTTCGCAAAGGAGAAGAGGCTTACGGCGGAGTAGAGCGCCGCGGCAAAGAGGACGATGCCGAATACCTCCTGCTTCAAGCCGGCGTGTTTATTCTCTTTTTTCGAGGTCGGTCTGGCCATTTGCTCCGGGATGCCGGATGGCCCCTTTTGCGGGGCGGCAAAAGCGCGTCAGATGCTCTTGAACTGCTTGCTGAGGGTTATTCCCTGGTACTGGTAAGACGAGCCTATCCTCGGGCCGTAGACCTTGTCCGGCACCTCGGCCATGCGCTCGAAAAAGAGCTTGCAGAAGGTCTGCCCGTCGGAGATCATGAAGGGCACGTCGTGCGCCCTGACCTCGAGGACCGCCTTGGTGCCCTTGACCTCGCCCTTTGTGCCGAAGCCGAAGCCCGGGTCGAAGAAGCCCGCGTAATGGGTCCTGAGCTCTCCGGAGCCGGCCTCGTACGCGACCATCTCGGCAGCGTACCTCGTGGGTATCCGTATCCGCTCCTTGGACGAAAGTATGTAGAAGTCCTCGGGCTCGAGTATGAGAGTGCCCTTGCTGTTCCGGTGGATGGGCTCCCAGAAATCGGCGATGCCGTAGTGGTTTTTCATGGTGAGGTCGACCACGTGGCTGTTCTTCTTAGACTTGTAGCCGATTATGCCGCTCTGTCCGTCGCCGCTCAGGTCGACGGACATGAAGATGCCTTTCGAGACCTTGACCTCGCCGGGCGAAAGGTGCTCGTCCCCGTTAAAGAGGAGGCGCGAGTCCTTGTGCAGGGCCTTGAGCTTCGAGTCCGTGAGGGCGCATTCGCCCCGGAGAAGCCTTAGCTGCACGAGCGAGAGCCCTTCCCTGACCTTTATCGTAAAGGACCTCGGCATTACCTCGAGGTAGAGGCCTCCCTTGTAGCCGCAGGCGATGTCGTCGAACCTCGGGTTCCTGTCCGTAAGCACCCTGGCGAATATGTCGAGGCGGCCCGTCGTGGACTTGGGGTTTGCGCGGCCCCTCACGTCCGGCGGGAGGTTAAGCTCCTCTATAAGGGGTATGAGATAGACGTGCCCCTTTTCGAGAATGCCGCCGTTCGAGATGTCGGACTCGTACATGACGAGGTCCGAGCCGTAGAGGTCCGGGGTGTGGAGCCTCTCAAGCACGTCCGCGTTTTCGGGCAGGAAGCTCGATATGAGCCTGTAGGCCTTGGGCCCGAGCCGGAGGTCCATGCTCGCGGGCTGTATCTGGGACTCGTCTATGGGCAGTCCCTTCGAGAAGACGTGCCTTTTGGCGACGGCCCTGGCTATGGACTGGCAGCTTAAAACGCCGTGGTTTTTATCAGACATGGTTTTTAGGGAGACGCCGGGACATGATACAGAAAAAGCCCCGTACTTCAAAGAATTTTATTAACGCCTGAGGGTCGACTGTCCCCTGCGGGCTGCCGGTTCGAACGGCGAAAAAAAGGCCCGGGGGCCGGGCCTTTCTATTCTCGTTTTTGGGCTAAAGATAGCTTAGGCTATTGCCGGCAGCTCGTCGAGGAACCTGAGGCCTGCCCTTGAGATCCCGTAGAACTTCCTCGTCCAGACGACCTGCGCTGGCCTTTCCTCGCCCAGTTCCCTCACGAAGATGTTCACTATGTCGTCCGGGTCAAAGGGCAAATAGCCCATCATCTTTATGCCGATACCCGTATCCGAGACGTCCACGGCCTTTGCCGGTATCCGCACCTCGCCCTTCATTATGTCGCAGAGCCTGAGGCTCGGGCTCCTGGCCCCGATCCTTCTTTCGCTCTCGCCCGCCTTGAACATGAAGCCGCAGTGCGGGCACGGCAGGTTCGGCTTCATCACCGCCGTAAAGAACGAGTTCTCGCACTTCGGGCAATTGAGCTTGTTCACGGACACTCCTTCCCGTTATTCGGCACCCGCACTCATGAGAAAACACGCGCCTATATCATATTAAGCGGGGGAAGACATGTCAACTGGTTTCGCTGGCGGGGCGGCCCTTTCCGTCACAATGGAGACGGCCGAGGGCAGGCCGGAAGACCCCTTGACTTTTAGGGTCCTCTCTGTTACTTCTAATCATTCGGAAAGCTCCCATGAAAAAAACCACGGAAGGCTTGAAAAAGAAGCGCCTTATCCTGCTTGTGGCCGTCCTTTTTTTCGGCGTGGTCGCTATATTCGGGGAAAAGGGCCTGATCGAGCTCTACAGGGTCAATAAGGAGCTCTCCGGGATACTGGCGTATAACAAGTCCCTTGAGAAGGAAAACAGGGAAATCGAGGAGAAGATACGCCTTCTCGAAAGCGACAGGCGCTATATAGGCCAGATAGCCAGGGAGGAGCTGGGCAAGCTCGGCCGTAACGAGGTCATATACAGGATCGAGGAGCCCGCTGCCGGAGGAACCCGGCCTTAAGGCGCTAAAAGCCGTCTAAAGCCCCTTCTCCCTTGGCGACACGCCGGGCATATCCGCGCATACTTCCGAGAAAATTGCATATGGAACGAAAGATAAAGATAGCGGGCATACAGCTTGCCTCCGTGTCCGAAAGGGAGAGGAACATCTCGAAGGCCGACATGCTCGTCGAGCTTGCCGCGAGCGAGGGCGCGAGGGTAATCGCCCTTCCGCCCCTTTTCAGCTCGCACTGGTTCCCTGCCGCGATAGACAACCGGAACTTCGCCCTTGCCGAGAAAGAGGACGGCCCCACGGTTACATTCCTCAGGGAGGCTGCGATTAAGAACAAGGTTGTAGTAATCGGCGGCGTCTTCGAGGAGGACGGGGATAAATATTACAATACCGCAATCGTCGCGGGCCCTGACGGGCTTATCGGCAAATATAGGAAAGTCCACGTGCCGCAGATACCGCTCTGGGAGGAGCGGGCCTATTTCAACCCCGGCGACCTGGGCTTCCCGGTCTTCGACACTCCATATGGCAAGATCGGCGTCCTCATATGCTGGGACGTATTCTTCCCCGAGGGCTGGCGCGTGCTTGCCCTTAACGGGGCCGAGCTCGTCGTCGCGCTTACCGCCTCGGCGTTCGAGCACTCGCACAGGAAATGGGAGCGGGCCATATCGGCTGCGGCGCACGCGAACGGGTTCTTCGTCCTCCGCGTGAACAGGGTCGGCAAGGAAGAGAAGCAGGAGTTCTACGGAAGGAGCTTTTCCGCGGGGCCTGACGGCGAGTTCGTCGAAAAGCCGAGCGGCTCATCAGAAGGCATCGTCGTCGCCGAAGTCGACCTCGGGGAGGTATCGGACGTACGTAACGAGTGGGTCTTCCTGAGGGACAGGAGGCCCGGCGAGTATATGGACATCATAAGGGGAACCAAATGAAGGCCGGGGTAATCGGCATACTCGAAGGGGCCCTCGAAGAGGCGAAAAAGGCAGGGCTCATTTCGACAGTGGAAATCCCGGCCATCGTCCTTGATAAGCCCAAGAAAGAGGAGTTCGGCGATTTTTCGACGAACATCGCCATGCTCCTTGCGCCACTTGAGAAGAAAAAGCCGAGGGACATCGCCAATGCCGTCGCCGAGAAGGTCGCGGCCTATCCGGATGTCGAGAAGTGCGAGGTCGCGGGCCCCGGCTTCATTAATATCTTCCTTAAAAGGACCTTCTGGCTCAAGGCCCTCCTCGACATAGCCGGGAAGGGCGAGAGGTTCGGGCAGAGCGAAATAGGGGCGGGTAAAAAGGTGCAGGTCGAGTTCGTTAGCGCCAACCCCACGGGCCCCCTCCACATAGGCCACGGCAGGGGCGCGGCGGTCGGCGATGCACTTTCAAGGATACTCCGCAAAGCCGGGTTTAACGTAACGAGGGAATATTACATAAACGACGCAGGGAGGCAGGTCTTTACGCTCGGCGAATCCGTGCGCATCCGGGTGGAGGAGCTAAAGGGAAAGGCTATCGAGTTCCCGCCCGACCATTACAAGGGCGAGTATGTAAGGGACATCGCGAGGGAGTATATCGAAAAATACGACGATGGCGGGGCAGGCGCGCCGGGCTATCAGGAGTTCGGCACCTCGGCCATGCTCGAAATGATTAAGAAAGACCTTGAGGACTTCCGGGTCGGCTTCGACGTCTGGTTCAGCGAAAAAAGCCTCGACGACTCGGGCAAGGTTGCCGAGACCATACAGGACCTCAAGGACAAGGGCCATATCTACGAGGCCGAAGGCGCGGTCTGGTTCAGGACTACAGACTTTGGCGACGACAAGGACAGGGTGCTCGTGAAGGCGGACGGCGAGCGGACATACTTCGCCTCCGACATCGCCTATCACAGAGACAAGATGGAGCGGGGCTTTGACGCGCTCGTAAATATCTGGGGCGCCGACCACCACGGCTACGAAGGCCGGATACGGGCGCTCCTGCGCGCGCTCGGCCATGACGATTCGGCCCTTAAGATAATCTTCATCCAGCTCGTGGCCCTTTTGAGGAAGGGCGTGCCGGTGCCGATGGGGAAGCGCGAAGGCGAGTTCGTCACGCTCCGCCAGGTCATGGATGAGGTGGGCACCGACGCTTGCAGGTTCTTCTTCCTCATGAGGAGGCCGGACGCGCAGCTCGACTTCGACCTTGAGCTTGCGAAGAGCCAGGCCCCGGAAAACCCGGTCTATTACGTTCAATACTGCCATGCGAGGATAAAGAGCATAATAGGGTTCGCCTCCGAAAAGGGCATAAACGTGCCCGAGCGCTTTGACGAGAAGCTACTTTCAAGGCTTGAGGAGAAGGAAGAGTCGGAGATAATAAAGCACCTGGGCGCGTTCGAGGAACTGGTCGAGAGAAGCGCCCTTGCCATGGAGCCGCACAGGATAACATTCTATCTCATGGAGCTTGCCGGGCTTTTCCATCCCTATTACAACAAGACGAGGGTAGTGACCGACGACCCGGAGCTTACGGCGGCGAGGCTCCTTCTTTGCAGGGCGGTCGCGACGGTTGTGGCGAACGGGCTTGCTCTCCTCGGCGTCTCCGCGCCGGATAAGATGTAGGGGCGGGGCCGGCTGCGGTTTTCTTCATTCCGAATACTCTAAGGAAATGTCTGATTAATTCGTGCCTCGTCATTGCGAGCGGTAGCGAAGCAATCCCGTCTTTTTTGAAAATCAGACACTTTGAGATTGCTTCGTCGTTTCCACTCCTCGCAATGACCGCAAGAAACAGAATTAATCAGACCTTCCCTAATTTTTAGAGGTTGCCTGGAGTGAGCTCCCCCCACTGTTTTTTGTGTTGACAATACCGAGCCCGGTTGATTAAGATGAAAACTTAAGGCGGCGTACCCAAGTGGCAAGGGAGCAGTCTGCAAAACTGCCATCCAGCGGTTCGAATCCGCTCGCCGCCTCCATTTTCCCCCTTTTTTCTCGCCGCTTACTTTGTTATCCCCGGACCATCATGCCTTCGGCTTTACGTTTCCACCCCTCTTTTTAAAGAGGGGCAGGGGAGATTATCTTTTAAGGAAGGTCTGATTAGTTCATGTGTTCGTCATTGCGAACGAAGTGAAGCAATCTTATCTTTTGGAAAATCAAGCACTTGAGATTGCTTCGGAGCTAAGCTCCTCGCAATGACAACCGAAAACAGATTCAATCAGATCTTCCTTAAGTCACTTGTAATCCCCCTTCATCCCCTTTAGAAAAGGGTGAATCTATAGTTTCCCCCTCTTTCTTGATTGCGCTGTGCAGGATTTGAAAGCAGCCGAGCGCCGGATGCGCGTGGAAGTGGCCTTTGGGGAGAAAGGCCGGAAGCGAGGCTGCCCGGCCTGAGTGAGTGAGCGGGAGCGAACGAGCGCGGCCAAATCCTGTCCCCCCTCAAAGCCGTAACCCCTTGTTGCATTTCGGTGGTAGATTTTGTATATTGCTTACAAAGATGGTATTCAGATTGACCTGATTTGGTGGGCGCAGCCCACCAATAATCTCAACCGAATCCTCGCAAGACCCGAGAAGAATAAGTTTTCAAACACCCCCTCTAATAAATCACAAGGGGGTTACGGCAGAGCCGTAACCCCCTTTTTGCATTTCCATCGTTATTAAAATACATCGGTGGGCTATGCCGCCCTGCTCCCATGCCTGCGGACTCCCTACGAATCGAGCGAGGATTTACCCGTATCGCCGCGCATTATCCAGGCGATCAGGCCTTCCTTATTCTGGCGAAGCGCGTTCAGAAGCTCTTCTGCTTCCTCCTTCGGCACTTCTTCATTGAATTGACCGGCATCGGGCAGATTTTTTACGATCTCGAACCTCTTCAGAAATTCATCTTTCCTCTCGGGGACGGCCTCCAGGAGGACCTGAAGAAAAATATCGCCGTAAGTCATTAGAAAGCTCCTTTGCGTTTTTAGCGCCGGGGTTCTTCGTTTTCCCGGAATGACAGGCTAAAATAGTCTGTCAGCAGCCTGCCCTGAAAGACCGGGGCCATTGGTAAAGGAGAATAACACTGCGGCAAGGCATTAATCAACCATATCGTAGTGCGGGCTGTGCCGACCAAGGAATTTAAATGAGCTAATCGGAATCGTTAATGCAGGCGCAAAACGAGTAATGGAGAGTCTGCCAGCTTCCAAACCCACTTTTCATTTCGGCGATTGGACGCGGATACAAAAATGCGGCAGGCCTCACACAAACAATCACCCTATCGAAGCCCTTCCGTTTGTGGCATTGAGGTTTATGCGGAACCTTACTGCCGCGTACGGGTCTTTTATGCAGAGGGTCGCGGCCTGAGCAGAGCCGTTGGGCTTGAATGTGATGTTCAGGCCCGCTGTGCTGCCGCAGGCGTCTCCGCTCGCGTAATTCGCGCTCCAGGGAAGCTCCGTCCACTGCCTTACAGGCGTCCATACGTTGCTGCCCGAGGGGCGGTCGCCCCTGGCCAGCCTGAACCTCTTGGATGTGAAATCGACTTCCACCCTGTGCTCAAGGTTCGTGGACATGGATAGCTGCTTGCAGTCCCTGAGTCCGGCGAGCATGCTCCAGGCCGCCTCCTTGAACTCAAGCGACTGCGACCACCTGTAGAGCGACGGGACCGCTATGACCGCGAGCACGCCGGCTATGGCGATGGCGACTATCGACTCAACGAGCGAATACCCGCTATTCCGCATCCTGCCCCTCCTTCCCGACGGAAAGCCTGAACGACTGTAGAGCGCTCCCGCCGTGGCCGTCGTCTGCCGATATCACGACCTCGGCCCGGCCTTCGCCGCCCTTTGCCTCCCATTCGAGCCTGTTTCCGTTTAGCGTCATGCCCTCGGGCTTTTTTTCGAGGGCGAAGCTTACCTCGTCGCCGTCCGGGTCATGAGCCTTTACCTCGTAGATAAATAGCCCGGAAAACTCGGCGGGCGGAGACGATACGAAGCGGGGCGGGGAATTCGCCGCGGAGATGCCCGGGACCTCGAAGGGCTCGCTCTCGTCGTCGCCGTCAAAGGCGGCCACCCTTAATGAAATCTCCTCTCCGCGCCTCACATGCTCCCCGGGAAGGGCCTCCCCGTAAAAACGCTCTCCGTTGACCGACCAGACGAAATCATAGCTGAGGAGGTCGTTATCCGGGTCGTGCCCCTGGGCCTCCGCCGAAATCCCGATGCCCGCGCTTATGGCCTCATGCAGTATCCTTACGGATAATATCGAGGGGGGCGTATTCGCGGCCACTGTCTCGGCGGATGATTCCATGCCCCCGGCCCCTGCCGTGACCCTTATCGTATCGCCCTTCCTGAACGTGCCTTTCCCGAGCGTGTCGCCGTCCGCTTCGACAGCTTCGCCGTTTACCTCCCAGAGGAACTAGACCTCTCCGGCCTGCCCGCTTACGACGGCTTTTACCTCGGCTCCAGCTCTCGGGCGCTCCGGCGCGAGAGTGACCGAAAAGGCGCCCTGGTTTTCATCAGTCCGGGTCCCGGGCTCCTCGGGCGCGCTATCGCCTTTACAGCCAAACGCAAGGGCCAAAGGGGCCAGGAGAAGCAGGAACCAGAGCATCCGGCCCGTAAATGACGCGGCCTCAGGGCGACTGCATGAAATCATACCTCTTCTTCCCTTCCCTGCCATCGGGCAGTATGTATATCTTTTCAGCCTCGACGCTCCCGTCCGTATAAGGCACGCCTTCCACATAGACCCTCTTTTTCGGTTCGAGGTTGTAATAGGCGGCCTCCCTGCCCGACGCGTCGTAAAAAGAGGTCTCGTGCGTGACAACCACCCTGTGGCGCTCGTTCAGGACAAAGCCCGGGCCGTCGAAGCCGCTCACCACACCCTTCAGGAATTTGTATTCGGCGATACCGCTCTCCTCCGCGCCACACGCCGGGGCGAGGGCAAAGAGGATCATCACGATCCAGAACGCCTTCCTCATCAGCGCACCTCCCTCCAATAAAGCGGTATGCTCGAACCGCCCTCATTCACATCGGGCTTTATTATGGCCCCGCCCGAGCCGATAAGCGCCGAGAACCCGCCCGGGCCGACCGATGTCACGATGCCCGAGGCTATGCCGGGGCCTATCACCTTCGACCTGTCGGTCCTGTCCTTTACAGGCCCGTTGTCCTCGCCGCCTTCGCCGCCGTCCGGGACAGGGTCGTTATACGGGTTATAGTTGTAGGCCGCGGCGGCGGTCAGGTAGTCGACGGCGTAGAGCCTTGAGGTGCCGCTGCTGTCGGTCGAGCAGACGCCAACTGTGGATGCTGGCTCGTAGGTCGTATAGTAGGCCACCTTGCCGAAGACGGCGGCCCCTGCGAGGGCCTTCTCCCCGCCATTCTCGAGGTCTATGTACCAGCCGTACACGCCTTCAATGTCCACATAGTCCACGCTGGTGGCGTCCAGGAGGTCCCCGTTGGTCCTTGCGGTAGTCTGCCCGGCGTCCTTCAGGGCATAGAGCCTGTCGGATACGCCCGTGGATAGCGGGTGCTCGCGGTCGCCCGTTCCGAAGAAGAGGAGCTCGTAGCCCGGCTCAAGCGCTACCGAAGGCTTGTAGAAAATCTTCCTCCCACCGCCCGAGCTGAATATCTTTTCTCCGTCCCAGGAGGACGTAAGCGTCGAGCCGAGGCTTAAGCGCCACACGTTCCCGGCAAGGTCGCCCGCGTAGACGGTGTCCGCGTAACCGTTACCGCTTATGTCAAGCACGGCCATCTGCGAAGGCATGGACCTCGCCATTCCCGCGTCGTCCGCGCGGGTGTAGCCCCATATCTTCCAGCCGCTACGCGCAAGGCTTATCGAGCCCGGCGTCGTTATGTCCGCGACCTCTACGACGTACATGCCCCTCCCTGTCGTGGACTCGCCCGCAGGCTCGGTGTCCTCGGCCAGGTTGTCGTATCCGGCGCCTATGAAGGCCGCGACCTTCCTTTTTACGACCCCGGCGACGCTCACGCGCATCTTTGCGAATACCGGCTCGGACCAGCTCTCCGCAAGCTCCGAGTATTCGGTATTAACCCCGGACGGGCTCTCCGTGGAGCTTATCCTCCAGAGATACACAGGCTGGTCCGGGTCGGTCACGTCCAGCGCGTAATAATAGCCGCCCCCCCTACGCTCCCCGAACATCACGATGACCCTGTCGCTCCCCGCGTCTATCCTGCCGTCGCCGTTCGCGTCAAAGGTGTATGCCACGGGGGACGAGTCCACGAAATAGGTGTGGACGGCGGCTGGCATGTGCTTGAGGTTCGGTAGGAGGTCGGGCGGGACAAAGGCCCATCTTTCGCTTCCGTCGCAGTCGCTGAAGGCGTGGAGCATGCCGTCGTTCGCCCCGACCAGGACTATCGACTCGTTCGCGCCGCAGTTGCCCTCGTCGACATACGAGTACCTGTCATACTTCACGACCTGGGGCCTGGAATGGAGCACGTCCCCCATTATCCAGTCCCTCTTCTCGTCGGTTATGCCGTTCCCGTCCTCGTCGTAAGAGTCGTATCCGTGCACGTATCCTATGAGCCGGCCTTTTTCTGTATCGTCCGAGAGCCCGAGCATGGCTGCCGTGACCGCCGCGTTCGAGGCCGAAAAGAGGTTTGTCGGGTCGGTCAGGTCCGCGCTCGAACCGGTGTAGGTGTAGATGTTACGGGGGGCGGTCCTGGTCATGAGGGCGGCGCCTGCCCCGCCGCGCTCCACCTCGCCGCCGTCCGGGGCCGGGCTCCAGAACGAGACGGCGTTCTCCCTCAGGCTCCCGTCCGAGTTGGTCGCCCTGGCGCCGCTGCTGTCCACCACGTCGCCATCGGCGTCCAGGCCGAATTTCTTGAGGTTCCCGCTCCAGAAGGCCTTGCCCTTGGGCTTGAAAAAGCCCATGTATATCCTGTCGCCGGAGTAGGTGCGGTTCTCGGGGCTTACCGGGAGGACGGGCGCCACGAACGACGTGTTGTCCTCGACTATTATCGAGAGTATCTGCCTCAGGGATTCGCTCAGACCCGCTGTCGAGTCCGCGGAGTAATACTCGCCGCCGCCGTTATAGGCCGTCTCCCTCAGGAGCTCCTCCGCATACTGCACCCCTGCGAGGCCGAAGCCTATCGTATACGTGACCGCGTACTGCCTGCCGAAGGTCCTCTCCTGACCCGTATCGGGCAGAAGGTCGGTCTCGTAAATGTATTTGGCGACGTCGTCCAGGTAGTCCGAGCCCTGGTAGTCGTAGACCTTATCAGGGTCGCCCGCCGGCTCGAACCCGTCGCCGTCGCAGTCGCCGTCATTGCAGATGCTCCTCAAGACGGGGCTCCTGTCCTCCGTGGACATGCCGTCGCTTATGAGTATTATGTAGTTCTTCTGGCAGCTGTACTCTATGGGGCTCGAATATACGTAGCTCCCGTTGAAGGCCGTCCTCTCGCCCTGGAAATACTTCATTGCCTCGAACATGGTCTCGGCGAGGGGGGTCCAGGTGCTCGGCTCCACGTTGTTTATGGTATTGACGAGCGCGGTCCTGTTGGTGGTGGAGCCCGAGAATATCTCGTCCATGTCCTTTACGTAAGCGTCGTACCCTCCATAGCCGTAGCTGTCGCCCACGCCCGCGACGTGTCCGCCGTTCGACTGGTTGAAGAGCATGAGCCCGAACTTTACTCCCGAGGTGGTGTTGACGAGGCTCGAAAGCACCTCCTGCGCGACCTCCATCTTCGAGCGGTAGCCGCCGCTGGCCGTAAGCCAGTTTACGTAGTTGCCGAGCGCGAAGCTCCCGGTCGTGTTGGTGCAGGTCCCGTTCGTCCGGAGACGGCCCTGGTAGAGCCCGCTCTCAAGGAGGGCGCTCCTCGCGGAGTTGCAGCTTATGGAGTTCACGTCACTTATGTAGTTGACCCACTTTCCCTCTATGGCCCTCCACCTGTACACCCTGTTTGTCTCGCAGGGCTGTCCCTGGCAGCCGTCGCCCGGCGGATAAACCGTAGCCGGGTCGTAGGGGCCGCCCGAGACTATCTCATCGTCCATGCTGCCCGAGTTGTCGAGTATGATAAGGACGTTCGGCTGAATGGTCTCGGTGGACGCGCCGTAGATGACCGTATCGCCCGGGTACTGGTCCAGCGCCGATGAAGCCGGTGCCGCCAGGTGCGAAGAGGCGAGGAACGCGATGAAGGCGAGGCTAATTTTTAGGGACGATCTTTGCGACATTTACCTCTATCTCCGTTCTTGAGTTGAGAGGGCCGGCGCCTTCCACGTTCACGGCGAAATAGTTTGCCTCGAACTCGGTCGCGTCCATCCCTGAGCCCCTGGGCGGGTTGCCGCGGGTCAGGTATTCGACCGTACCCGAGGCGTCGCTCGCCCCGGATTCGAGGCTCACGCCGCCAACGGGTATGGCGACCGACCCGGTGCCTACGGCCGCGTATATGGCCGGGTCGCTCTTGGCGTATTCTACGCCCCTTTCCGCGGCGTAGAGCGCCTCGTTCATCACCCTGTAGTTCTTTGCGCCGAGCATCTCCGAGCTTGAGGTCGTGAAGACGATCCCTCCCAGCATGCTCATCAAAAAAAGAGCTATAAGGGCTATGACCAGTGCCATCCCGCTCTCGTTGCCCGCTATCTTCTTCGTCTTCATCATGTCACCTGTTCCGTATCCTTGAGATTGCCGCGAACTCCCTGGTCTTCGGCGAGCCTGAGAGCGCCGCGGTTTCCACCGTCTCGCCCGATACCGTTATCCGCACGTCGCGGACGGACGAGAGGTCGGCAGGGGCGGCGGTCTCAGCCGTGCTGCCGTCCAGGACATATCTGAACTGGAGGCCGCCCATGTTGGTTGCAACGATGGAGTCCTCGGACGGCTCGTTGTTCACTATCCTCATGAGGCAGTTGCCTGCGGGACACGGCACGTCCGGGGCGCACGCGGGGGCCGGACCAAGGCAGTATCTCACCGTATTCGGGAAGGTGTCCGGCAGGGACTGCCCGGTCCTCGCGATAATGAACCCCCTTTTGAACTCCACGGTGCCTCCGTCAAGCTGCGGGCTCAAGGTTATGCTCGGGGCCGCGGCGTTCTTGGATACCACCCTATACGCGGTCTCCGCAGGCTGGGCCCGCTCGCCGGGGCTTAATATCCTTACCGAGTCGCCGGCGGCAAAGCCGTCGAGATCGCGCTCGGACGAAACCGCGAGCGTGAAGGCGGCCCCTGACAGGATATCGACGGTCAGGTCGGCGTCCACCCTGCAAGCTGCCCCGTTCGCGGCGGCGGTATTTATCGTAATGAGGTCGCTCGCCGCGGGACCTGCCCCGTCCATTGCCGATTCGATGGGGTCCTGCCCGTCCGGCACCATGAACCCGGCCATTCTCAGGTCCTTGAGCATGCTGTGGACCGCGAGCCTCAGGTTCTGCTGCACGTCAGCGACGTCCGTCTCGATATAGGCGACCTTGCGCTGGGTATTGTAGACCGAGAATATCGCGGCAGTGACCAACCCGAGGATGCCCATTGCTATGATAAGCTCTACGAGCGTAAAGCCTTTGTCGTTTGTTCTCATCCCTTGCCCCGCCTCATAGCACGCTCTTAAGCGATGAATACCTGGCCGCGCGTCCGCTGCTCGTTACCACCACCTCTATGCTCGCAACCCCGGCGACCGGGGAGTTGGGAGCTACCGAGTAGACGGCAGAATACCTCCTGCCCTGCACGACAAGGCTTGTTTCGGCAGAGGACGGGTCCAGGTCGTAGACCGCGTTTGCGATGCTGGCCGAGAAGACAGGGTCTGAGCCGTCCCTCGACATCAATTCCTCGAGCACCGAGACAGCGACCGAGCTCTCGGCGGCCACCATATGCGCGAACCGTCCTGACATGATGCCAGTCGTCATCATCGTGGCAACACCCAGTATGCCGACAGAAAGTATCGACATGGCGATAAGCAGCTCAAGCAGCGTATAGCCTTTGTCGCCGCACTTGCCCATAGACGTCCTCTGTAATTTGAAGTGTCGTCAGGAATAATAGCAAGGCCGATGCCATGTTCCTTAGACGCGGCTAACCACTTGTTTCTGCTATTTAATTTTTCTCGGGCTGGATTTCGAAGCTGCGGTTGGTGTGCGGTTTTGGCACACCCGTATGATGTGCCTTTGTGACTTTAATCACTAAATATGTGGAATTATTTGAAATTCGTTGGTGTGCGCTTTTGGACGGTCAATCCACGGAGTACTTTTCGAGCTTCCTTAGAAGCGCCCTTCTGCTAATCCCTGGCCTTTGCCGCCTTTGTCCTGTTCCCGCATTCGTCAAGGACGGCAGTTGTGCCATTTTATGACGTCTTCAGCTTTTTCTGGGACGGCCTGGCACTGCCGCCCCCTGGCGAGGACTCAATTATTTCCGCGCCGAGGTGCTCGACCTTAACGAAAGGCTCGCTGGCGAGTATGGCCGCGTGCTCGATAACATTTTCGAGCTCCCTGATGTTGCCGGGCCAGTCGTGGCCATGACGCCGCCTGTGCGGGCCGCGACACGCCTGCAACCTCTTTTCCGGTCTTTTTGCGGAAATTATCGAGTATGTGCCTTGCGAGAAGCGGTATGTCGTCCTTCCGCTCCCGCAGAGGCGGCACATGTACCGAAAGCGGCGTGAGCCTGAAGTACAGGTCCTCGAACCTGCCCTCGGCCACTTCCTTTTTCAGGTCCTTGTTGGTCGCGGCGATCACCCTGCACGAGGTCTTGAGGGCTTTGCGCTACCGAGCTTCCTGAACTCGCCGTTCTGAAGCACCTCAAAAGGTGCGGCTGGAAGGAAAGCGGCAGGTCTCCTATCTCGTCGAGGAAGACTACACCTTCGCCCGCGGTCTCGAATACGCCCGTCTTGTCGGAATTGGTGCCGGAAGCGCCCTTGATATGGCCGAAAAACTCCGATTCCACGAGGCTCTCGACGAGGCCGCCGCAATTGCAGGCCACGAAAGGCTGACCGGAAAGGGGCTCGGAGTGCAGCGCGCTTGCAACGGCCTCCTTGCCCGTGCCGGTCTCCTGGTAACGGTCACCGTCTTGTAATACGGGCTATCTTTCTCAGGAACCCGAAGAGCCTGAGCATACGGGGGTTCCTGGCGACGATGCCGGCATATGTGTATTTCTCGACGAGGAGCCTCTCCAACTCGTCGGTTTCTGCTTCATCAGGTTTACGCGACGACCGACCCGACTGCCGCCCTGAACCTCTCCCGTCTATGGGCCGGGTAAAGCAGGCCGTCGCGCCCATCTTCAAATGACCGATGGCGTCCGCGCACCTTTCCCCGACCACGAATATCTCGGCCCTCGTCGGCTGCTGTTATCGATGGAATAAGCTTTACCGACTTTCAAGGATAATGAGATGGTAGGAGCCGCTGAGGGCCTTGTATTATATTCTTCCCCGGCCTTCTCAACTGAATGCCCGGAGAGCAGATCCCTGATATCCGGCGCAGGGCCTTCCGCATACAATAGGACCTTAAGCATCGATCTTCTGAGTGAAATGGTTTGTCTGAATCTCCTTATATCATTTAAACGCAAAAGAAAAGAAAAGGCCGCCCATTTGTTTATTCTTGAAAGACAAAGAGGACGGTCAGGGCAGGAATTGAAAATCCCTGCCTCGGTCGGGCGGGAAAACGCCTGGAGTTACTTAACCGCTTGCTAAAAAACTCCGTTTTTATTCAGGCTGCTCAAAAAGCTCCAGATGCGAGGTCCCCTTTGGAATAGGGGAACTGGGAATGAGGCGTACTTTTCGGTACGCCGGAGTGCAAGCTGACGAAGACAAAGCAGATGGACTTTTTCAGCAGCCTGTTAAAATCGCAGTTCCCATATCCCAACAGAGAAAAAAAGGTTACGGCAAAGCCGTAACCTTTTAAAAATTTCAGCGTGCCTTAATGCCCCGGTGTTCTGCCTTCCTTTTCCTGCCCCGGTGGTGTTCCCTTCTGTCCTTCTCCCTTTCCTCCGGTCTTCCTTATATCCTTATCACGTTCGCGCCTTTCTTCCTTGCTTTGCTCGCGCGCTCCCATCTCTTCTTTCCACTGCCGCCAGTTCTTCTTGAGCTGGCCGTAGGGTATCCTCTCATGGCCGGGCGGGACGCGCCTGTAATCCGGAGGGAGCTTGAGGAGCACCCTGGGGACGCGTCCTATTTGATGACGACCCAGGGTCGCCGAACTCCACGGCTCCTGTACCACCCGCCCTGTGCGGCCTCCACCAGTAGCCGCCGTAGAAGAAGACCTGTCGTCAAAATCAGGGGCAAAGTATAAGTGCCCGGGATAACGACCACTGCCGGAGGGGCTTTCACCACGATCGCCGGCGGCGGGGCGTTTATGCCGATATTGATGTTTATTTCCGGCAGGGCTGCGGAGGGGGCGAAGAAGAGTGCCATTCCGGCGGTTGCGAGCGCAAGCGATAGTCTTTTCATCCATGCCTCTCAGGGTTTATTTTGTTAAAAATATACCAGCACGGAATATCACAAATCTGTGTCAAAAGCTACAAAGCCGGGTTTTGACGGAAACCAACCGCGGAGTCCGCCCATTGAGATGATGTTTTCGCGGCATAGACGGGAAGCTCCTCGCGAGCCAGCGAAACATCAAAAAATCTCACTGACTTCAAAAAGCCGCATCTGCCGCAATTGTAAAATCCTTTTCCAGGAAACGAAAGTCCTTTTCAAACCGGGTTTTTTCCTGAATCCTCAACACTCTTAAGGGTTTTCCTCAGGAGCGCTTTGGGCTCCAGTAAACCATATTTACATCAGGCCTTCCCGAGACCCCTGCCTTACGCAGGTAAAATGCGACTTTTCATAATGGTATGGTAATTGCGTCCGGAAAAGTAACAACCTTGGGGGGAGGTGGGCCTATGAGAAAACCGAGATTGAGCATCGGGCTGCCGGTCTATAACGGGGCAAGATACCTTTTCTGCTGTCTCGATTCGATACTCTCGCAGAGCTACGAGGATTTCGAGCTCATCATATCAGACAACGCCTCAACCGACTCCACGCAGGACATCTGCCTGAAATACGCCTCCAGGGACAAGCGCGTCAAATACTTCCGCAATCCCAGGAACCTCGGGGCCTCGGTCAACTTCAACGCCACCTTCCACAAATCCGAAGGTGAATTTTTCAAGTGGGCCTCCTACGACGACATATGCGCCCCGGGCTTTTTCACCGAATGCATGGAACTCCTCGAAAGCGACCCGTCGGCCGTATTGGGCCATCCCAGGACCATGCGCATCGACGAAGACGGGCGGGAGCTTGGAATCTACGGCCTTGAGCTACGCACCTCCTCGGAGGACCCGGTCGAGCGCTTCCGAGACCTCCTCCTTAAGAAGCACGCCTGCTTCCAGGTCTTCGGCATCATAAGGAGCGAGGTCCTCAAAAAGACGAAGCTCATACATAATTACTCGGGCTCCGACAGGGTGCTTCTTGCCGAGCTTTCGCTTTACGGGAAGTTCAGGGAGACGCCAAAGCCGCTCTTTTTGAGGAGGAGCCATCCGCATGAATCGGTACGCCTTTTCCCTGACGCGAACCGGCGCTACGAATGGTTCGATCCTTCCCTGGCCGGAAGGTTAAATTTCACGCAATGGAGACTCCTGGCCGAATATGTGAGCTCCGTCAGCCGTGCCCCCATCCCGGCCGGAGGCAAGGCGGAATGCTATCTCCTTATCAATAAATGGGCAGCCATGCACTGGAGGCACTTCGCGCATGACATGAAGACCGCCGGAAAAGACATGCTCCATATTGAGGGCATCTCGCGCCTCATGCAGAGCGGGCTGCGCGCCACAAGGCAGGGCGTGGTCTCTGTCTCGGGTATCCTGGGGATATACAGGAGGTAAAAGACAGCTTTCCGAGAATCTCAGGCTGCAAAAACAAAAACCCCTGAAAAGGGGTTTTTGTTTTTATAA
The DNA here is from genome assembly GCA_015075075.1 of Deltaproteobacteria bacterium. GTDB lineage: Bacteria > Desulfobacterota > GWC2-55-46 > GWC2-55-46 > GWC2-55-46 > UBA5799. The sequence goes on from JABTVA010000002.1 coordinate 66,449, forward strand.
TTTCGAATGGAAAGACTGAAATCCGGAGGTATGCAAAAAAGAAAAGGCGTTGTATGGACTGCTTTCAGCCAATCCGTAGGTTTCCTGAAGGAGATTGATCATTTTGCCGCTTGCCTTCAGGGCCTCTTTAGGTGGTTTGCACGCACCTTGCGGATGGGGGTCCAAGGACCCTGGCTCCAGCCCATCAACGCCTGTCTCTCTGATTAAATTATATCAATTAGCGGGAACAACCGCAACTGCAATAAGGCCTCTATTTATGCAATCTTAAAAGGCGCATCCAACGGAGAAAAGACCAGACGAGCAAGTGGCAGTCCAAGGGAGCGGTTCAGGCTTCCCTCCAAGGGAAATACTCGCGTATTCCCTTGAGGGCTTGCTCACCCCGCTCCTGCAGGACCCCTAGCGGGAACTGTAGCTCATCTCCATCAAATGCGCCTTTTATCGCTAACGTCTTTTCTCGAGCCGTGTTATTTCTTTTTCTATTATTATATTATCCCCATTGAAAATACTTGTCAATTTTATCCGTTTCAGGAGGCAGGCTTGCCGGCCAGGCCTTCCTCCCTGCCCTCGACGGCGTCGCCCGGTCCGGGCCTGGTCTTCCACCTGTTATGTACCCAGAACCACTCCTCCGGATATTTTCTGACCATCTCCTCCACTACCCTGGCGAACCTGGCTGTATTTACGGCAGCGTCCTTTTCCCTGTCTCCGGTGGAAGCGACCTCGACCTCCCTTTGGACCTCTATGACATGGCAGGGGCCCTGTCTCCGTATGAAGACCGGCACAACGGGAGCGCCGCTTGCGAGCGCCAGGAGCGCGGGCCCCTTGTTCGAGCAGGCCGGAACGCCGAAGAAGTCCACGAAGAAGCCCTCGCTCCTCGTGACGTTCTGGTCGACGAGGGTGGCCACAATTGAGTTCCGGGCAAGCCTCTTCATCAACTTTCGCATCGCGCCCTTCTTGTATACTACCCTGTTACCCGACCGCGTCCTCACCCAAGTGACGAACCTCTCGAAGAGCCTGCTGTCGAGCTCCCGGACGACGATCTCTGGCCTGTATCCCCTGAGGCCCAGGCACGCACCAAGGAGCTCCCAGTTCCCGAAATGCGCCGTGAGTATTATGACGCCCCTTCCCCCTGCCAGCGCCCTGTCCATGTTTTCGAGCCCGTTCCATTTAACGAGCCCCTCCATTTTCCTTCCGCTCAGCCAGGGAAGCCTCGTGAACTCGAATAGCATTATCGAAAGGTGCCTGAAAACATTTCTCGCTATCCTCTCCTTCTCGGCACGACCGAGCGCCGGGCCGAATGCCCGATCGAGGTTGTCGAGCGCGATATTGCGGTGCTTCTTAAGGACGCGGAAAGCAACGCTTCCGAGCGCGCCCCCGAGCAGGAATACGGCCCTGTAAGGCATGTGGCCGATGACAAACGAGACGGCCTTGAGGAAAAAGAGCATCAGAGGACACCCCTCAGGACCGGGGCAAGCGAGGAATCAAGGAGGCTCTTCTCTATATCCACCCTGACCCTGAGCGCGAAGACCGGCGTCCGCCTTTCCATGCCCCTCAGCTTTACCCCGTCCTTTTCCGTGGTGACGACGAGGTCCGCGCCCCTGGCCCTCCCGGCTATGGCAGAGGAGTCCGCGTCCGTGTAAGAGTGGTGGTCCGGGAATTCGAGGGAGGAATATACGGTACAGCCCAGCTCTTCGAGGCTTTCATTGAACGAGGCGGGGCTTGCGATGCCCGAGACGGCCACGACCTTTTGCCCCTGGAGCGATCCGAGAGGAAGCTCCCTGCCGGAATCGATATCATAGAGCGAGTCGGGCCTGTAGGAAAATGCGATATAGGGGACCGAGTGCTCCCTAAGGAGATCGAGCGTCCTGCCCTCGGGTTTTCCGCCTTTCACCAGCGCGAAATCCGCCCTCTTGAGCCCGGAGACCGGCTCGCGGAGCACCCCCCTCGGAAGGAGATAGCCGTTCCCGAACCCCTCTTTTGAATCCATGAGGACTATGTTGATGTCCCGTTCAAGCCGCACGTGCTGGAAGGCGTCGTCGAGTATGATGACGTGCGGGGAAAACCTTTTGAGCGCGAAGAGCCCGGCCTTTACCCGGTCCGGGGAGACCACTACCGGCACGCCAGGAAGCCTCGTTGCCATTAGGTACGGCTCGACCCCGGCCTCAGCCGGGCCCATGAGAAGGCCTTCCGTGTCCGAGACGACCGAAACGCCTTTGGCGCTCCCCCCGTAGCCGCGGCTCAGGACCGCGACCCTCTTGCCGTCCCTCCTGAAAAACTCGGCAAGGAATATGGTCACAGGCGTCTTCCCCGTGCCGCCGACCGTGAGGTTCCCGACGGACACCACTTTCGCGGGGATCCTGTGAGTGGGGAATATGCCCGACCTGTACGAGAAGAGCCTGGCCCGCACACCGAGGCCGTAGGCAACGGACGCGGCGTAAAGGAGCGCGCGGGGCCCGAACCCCAGCCTTTCCCCCCTCATGCCCGCCTCTATCTTCCTTGCTATGGACACCCTAAGCTCCTGAGGAGCCTTTCGATTGCAGAGGCCGCGCGCTCGGAAGCGCCCCTGTTCTCCTCGACCACGCCCCGCGCCTTCCTGCCGGTCCTTTTCCGAAGGACCTCGTTGGAAAGGAGCCCTTCGAGCGCGGGACCAAGCCCGTTATCGCCTCCGGCCCGTATGCCTCCGCCCTCCTTTTCAAGGAGCTCGGCCATGCCGAGGTATGCGGCAAGGTGCGGGCCGTATACCACCGGCACGCCGTAGTACGCGGGCTCGAGGAGGTTATGCCCGCCTATGCCGGGGACGAGCGAGCCCCCGACTATTGCGACGTCCGAGAGCGAGTAGACGGTCATTAGCTCGCCGATGGTGTCGAGGAGGACGACCTCCGCGCCGCCTCCACCGGCTTTCCCGGACCGCCTCGCGTAAGCGAGGCCGCTCTTCCTGATTATGGATTCGACCTCGTTGAACCTCTCGGGGTGCCTCGGGGCGAGCACAAGCCTGAGCCCCTGGAACTTCCCCTTGAGTTCCCTGAAAGCGGAAAGGACCATCTCCTCCTCGCCCGGGTGGGTCGAGCCCGCGGTTATGACGAGCGTGCCCGGGCCTTTGCCCAGGGCCTCTTTTAATTCAGCCGGAAGACGGGGGGCAGTGCTCGGCGGCGAGAGGTCGAACTTGAGGTTCCCGGCAAGCTCGACCCGGTCTTCAGGTACGCCGATTGATACGGCCTTTTCCATGTCCTCGCCAGTCCTTGCAAGAAAGAGGCTCACCCCGCTGAATACGCCCCTGAAAAGGAAAGAGAGCCTCCTGAACCTTCCAGCCGATTTATCGGAGACGGTGCCGTTCACAACGACGACCGGCGCTCCGGCCTTCCTCATGGCCCTGAACGCATTCGGCCATATCTCCTTTTCCACCACGATGAAAAGAGAGGGCTTTACGAGCGAAATGGCGCGCCGCACCGACCAGGAAAGGTCGAGCGGGTAGTATATGAGCGCGTCGATAAGCCCCTTCCCCTCCTTTTCAGCGGTCCTCTGGCCCGTGGCCGTCACAGTCGAGAAGAGTATCTTCATGTCCGGCCGCCTGCGCTTCAGGAGCCTGACGACCGGGAGCACGGCCTTGGTTTCACCGACCGATACGGCGTGCACCCACACGACCCTCCCCTTTCCCAGGTTCCTCAACTTCCTTTTCCTTATGAACCCGAACCTCTCGGGGATGCCCTCCCTGTACTTGCGGGAGGTGAGCATTTTAAGGAGGAAATACGGTATCAAAAGAAGGATTGCCGCGTGCAGGAGTGTGTTATAGAGGAAATATGCCATCGAGGACAGGGAATTAATTCTTGAAGCGTTTGTCCGCGGCAGAGGTGATCTCAATCAGGGTCTTCTCCAGTCTGGCCCTTGCCTCTTCCATCTCCACGGGGCCCGCGTCATTTCCGACCTCTAAGGGTTCGCCGCAGATGAAGACACCCCTGGAGAACGGGTACGGGACTATGAAACCGTCCCAGCTGCCAAAGGTTTTTTTTTTGAGGCCCCGAAGGTAATGGGGAGTATGGGAAGGCCAGTGGCCTTGGCTATCTGTATGGCCCCCATCTGGGCCCTCATGGCAGGCCCCCTCGGGCCGTCCGGGGTGATGGCCAAGTCGCTACCCTCGCGGGCGGCCCTCAAAAGCCCCTTGATCCCGGCTACCCAGCCCCTTGTGGTGGACCCGCGGACCGAATCCATGCCGAAGCTGCGGACCGTGCGGGCTATAAGCTCGCCGTCCTTGCTCTGGCTGACCATTATCGATATCTTCTTCCCCAGGTAGCAGTAAGGCATCATGAGGAGCCTGCCGTGCCAGAAGGCGATCATGACCTGCGCTCCCCTGGACGCGTACTCCCGGTAGCGGTCATAGCCGACGTAGTCTATGCGCATGGTGGCCCGGATGAGCCTTATTACCCAGGCCGCCAGGAAGGGCAGCGCCCGCATTACGAATTTTTCGCTGAACCTGCTCATATCCTTAAAGGCGCCCGCCTTGGACTTTCGGCTGTCCTGACCGGGGCGCTCTTAAATTAGCACGGCCCGGGATTTTTCTCAATAGGCGCGCCAGTTAGCTTTCAAACTGCATGGCATAAAGGCGCGAATACTCCCCGCCTGATGAGACGAGCTCCTCGTGCCTGCCGGTCTCCTTTATGGAACCGCCCGAAAGCACGACTATCCTGTCAGCCCCCCTTATTGTCGAGAGCCTGTGGGCTATTACGAATGTGGTGCGGCCCGATATGAGGTTCGAGAGGGCCTTCTGCACCTCCATCTCGGACTCGGTATCGAGGGCAGAGGTGGCCTCGTCGAGTATGAGGATGGGGGCGTCCTTCAATATGGCCCTTGCTATCGATATCCGCTGCCTCTCCCCGCCGGAGAGCTTGAGGCCGCTGTCGCCGATAACCGTATCATAGCCCTGCGGGAGCCTCATTATGAAGTCGTGCGCGTTCGCCGCCTTTGCGGCGGCGGTTATCTCTTCGTCGCTCCTCTCAACCCCGTATGCGATGTTCCTTTTAACCGTATCGTTAAAGAGTATTACCTGTTGCGAGACTATCGCCACCATCGCCCGTAGGGACTTTAGCGACAGCTCCCGTATGTCCCTGCCGTCCATGAGTATGGCGCCCTCGGTAACGTCGTAGAACCTCGGGATGAGGTTCACGAAGGTTGACTTGCCGGCGCCGGAGCTCCCTACTATGGCCACGACCTCTCCCCTCCTTACGCGGAGGTCGATGCCCTGCAGGACCGATTCGGCGCCGTACCTGAAGCCCACGCCCCTGAACGCGATGGAGTCCGGCGCGCCCGCCTGAACGCCGCTCTCCCCGACCTTCTCCCCAGGCCTGTCGATTATCTCGAAGACCCTGGCGGCGGCGGCAAGGCCCTGCTGTATATTGAGGTTCACGCCGTTAAGCGCCTTTATGGGCTGGTAGAACATTATGACCGCGGCAAAAAACGATATGAACGCCCTCGGCCTCGAGCGTGCCCTGGCTTATCCTGTAGGCCGCATACCATATGGTGACGGCAAAGGCGACGGCCCCGATGGTCTCCATGAGGGCGAGGAGAGGGAGCGCACCTTGGCGGTCTTTATCTGGTTACGGGTGTAGCTCTCGTTCTCGGCCTGGAACCGCGCTGACTCGTACCCCTCCATGCAGAAGGCCTTCACTATCCGTATCCCGGCTATGGCCTCGTGGAGGAGCGCCGTCATCGCGCCCATTGTTATCTGCCCCTGCGTCGAGACCTTCTTCATCCTCTTCCCGAGCTTCTGCATCGGGTATACCGAGAGGGGGAGCGCAACCCCGGCGGCCAGGGCGAGCTGCCAGTCGAGGCTTACGACCACCGCGCCGAGGACGATTATGGTGAGGCTCTGCTTAAGGACCTGCGTGACCGCCTCGGAGGTCGAGGTCTGTATCATGTTGACGTCATGGGTTATGCGGGAGGTGAGGACCCCCGTGGAGGTGTCCGAAAAGAAGCCGAGCGGCTGGTCGAGTATGTGCGAGTAGAGCTTTTTTCTGAGGTCGCGGACGACCCCCTGCCCCACGTAAGCCATGAAGTAGGACTGGCCGTACGAGCTTACGCCCTTTACCGCGGCGACGAGAATTATCGCGAACGGTATGGCGAGCATCATCCTGTCCCTGGGGACGGTGAAGAGGTCGAAGGGGACGAGCTTCACATCGCCCCCGCCGCTCGAAAAGAGGAACTTCATCACCGGCCCGATGAGGTAGGCCATCGCGCCGTTCGAAAGGGCGAAGGCGACCATGCACACGAAGGCCATCATGAAATGGACCTTGTAGCGCGGCAGAAGCCTGAGTATGCGGATATACGTGTTCATGTCCTGCGGACCAGGTCCGGGCTTACGTGATAATCGTGGTAGTCGAGGTTCGTGATGAGGTTGTATATGGCCCTGGCCGCCTTTTCCGCGGCCCCTCCCCTGCCGAGGCTTTTCCGTATCTGGTCGTAGCCTCTCAGCATCTCTTCCCTCCGCGGCCCTTCGAGCATGGAGAGTACCTCCCCGGCGATGTTCTCGGGGCTGGCCTCGTCCTGCAGGAGCTCGGGGACAACCTCGCGCTCCGCCACTATGTTCGGAAGGCCGGCATGGGGGATCTTTACAAGCGCCCTGGCTATGCCGTAGGAGACGGGCGCCATCTTGTAGACGATGACCATCGGCGTGCCTATGAGCGCCGTCTCCAGGGTGGCCGTGCCCGAGGCGACCACCGCCGCGTCGGATGCCCTGAGGGCCTCGTACATCCGCCCCCGCACTATCCTTATGTCCGCCTTTCCGTCCTTGAGGGCCGCGTTGAAGAGCCCGTCCTCTATGCTACGGGCCGCGGGGAGTAGAAAAACGGCCTTTCCGTCAAGCTTCTCCGAGATTATGCGGGCCGCCCCGGCCATCGGGGAGATGAGCCTTTTGACCTCGCCCGTCCGGCTCCCCGGGAGAAGCGATACTACCCGGTCGCGGTCTTCGAGCCCCAGGGTCGCCCTCGCCTCTTCCCTCGTAAGGTCGCATCTGACCGTATCGGCGAGCGGATGTCCCACGTACTCGACGTCGACCCCGGCCTCCCTGTATATATAGTACTCGAAGGGGAAGACGACCAGCATCTTGTTAACGAGGCGGGCGATCTTCTTAAGCCGCCCCTTTCTCCAGGCCCAGACCTGGGGGCTTATGTAGTAGATGACCGGGACCCCGAGCCTCCTTGCCTCTTTAGCTATCCTCAGGTTGAAATCAGGGAAGTCGATGAGGACGACCGCGTCGAAGCGCTCGCCCCGGAGCTGGCGTTTCAGGGTACTCATGGATTTGAGTATCCTTGGCAGCCTGGACGCAACCTCCACGACCCCGACGACCGAGACCTCGCGGGAGTCGAGGCCCACGAGCCCCTCTTCCTTCATGCGCCAGCCGCCCATGCCGGCCACGTTGAGCCCGCCCGGGACAAGCTTCTTCAACGCCCTTATGAGGGCCGCGCCGTGGAGGTCCCCGGACTCCTCCCCGCTTACCATCAGTATGCTTTTATCCATTAGGCACGAACGAACTCGCGAGCAAGCCGGAAAAAGACCGGTCCGGCGGGGTCAGTCTGAAATTTAATACAGGGGCGCTGGAGGACCCTGTATGAATATGCCACGGGCCTTGCGCAAAACCCGAGCTGCCGGTTTTCAAGACCGGCCAGGGCATACTGAACTGGATCCGGAGGCCTCCCGTATGCTTTCGGCAAGCTCAAGGGCCCTCATCCCGTCCATGCCCGAGACTACCGGGGGAACCCCGTCCCTCACTGAAATAATGAAGCTCCTGATCTCCTCGAGGAGCGAGTCCTTTTTTTCGACCTTTACGTCTTCAGCCGCCTGCGTAGCGACCGGGCCGCTCCCCGGGACCGTCCTGTCTATATAGAGCGCCTGGGCCGCGTAGTCTATGGTGATTATGGCCCCGGGCTGGTAGACCGTTATCTTCCTTACCCGCTCCCTCGCGGCCCTGCTCGCGGTTATGGCGGCGACACACCCGTTACGGAAGGCGACCCTGGCGCTCGCGAAATCGGCCTTGCCCCGGGACACAACGGGCAGGGCCGTCGCCTCAACATGCTCCGGCTCCGACCCGGCCAGCGAGAGGACGAGGTCTATATCGTGTATCATCACGTCGAGGATGACGTCGACGTCGGTGCTCCTGTTCGGGTAGGGAGAGGTCCTGACGGCCTCTATGTAGAGCGGGTCTTTTATCGCGCCCCCAAGGGCCAGCATGGCCCCGTTGAACCTCTCGATGTGCCCGGCCTGCAAAACGACCCCGGCCCTTTCCGCCTCCCTTACGAGCTCCGCCGCCTCCCTCGAATCAGCGGCAAGGGGCTTCTCCATCATCACGTGGACGCCCCTTGAGAGGAACTCCATCCCGATAAAGTGGTGGAATTCGGTGGGAGTGGCTATGCTTACCGCGTCCACGAGCCCTAAGAGCTCGCCGTAGTTCCTGAAGGCCTTTGTGCCGACCTCTTTCGCGACCGCCTCGGCGCGGAGAGGGTCGGCGTCCACGACCCCCACGAGCTCGGCGTCTTCGAGCGCGGCGTACTTCTGGGCGTGGAACCTGCCGAGGTACCCGACCCCTATTACGGCCGCCTTAATCCTCTTCCGGGAGATCACTTTTTCTCTTCGCCCTTTCGCGCGCTATGCCCCTCTTCGAGCCCTTTATGAAATCCGCGAACCGTTTCGCGTGGACCGAGTGCGGCATTTCGCTTAACAGCCTCTCACCGGCCTCGGCGGTCGATATGGCGGACCTGAAGATTATGTCGTAGGACCTCTTTATCTCGTCTATGGCTTCCCTTGAGAAGCCCTGCCTTCTTATGCCCACGGCATTGAGCCTGTACACCCTGGCCCTGTTCCCCACGGCCATGACGTAAGGGGGGATGTCCTTGCTTACCGCCGAGGCGCCCCCTATTATGCAGTACGCGCCTATCCGGACGTGCTGGTGGACCGCCACCAGGCCGCCCACTATGGCGTTGTCGTCTATGGAGACGTGGCCGCCGAGGGTGGCCGAGTTCGCCATTATGACGTTATTTCCGATGCGGCAGTCGTGCGCTATGTGCACGTAGTTCATGAACAGGTTGTTGTTTCCGCACACGGTCATGAGCCTGTCCTTGGTGGTGGCCCTGTGTATCGTCACGAACTCCCTGATGGTGTTCCCGTCTCCTATGACGGTCTCGGTCTTCTGCCCCTTGTAGCCGAGGTCCTGCGGGGCCGCGCCTATGGAGACGAACTGGAATATGTGGTTACCCCTGCCGATGGTCGTCCACTTGTCTATGACCACGTGGGCGCCTACCTTAGTGTCCTCGCCTATCCTCACCCCTTCGCCTATGACCGTGAACGGGCCTATCTCCACGCCCGGAGAGAGCTCCGCAGTGGGGTGGACGGACGCGGTCGGGTCGATACGGACTTTCTTTAGGGACGCAACTGACTCGCTCATTTTATGAAGTACGCCTTTCGTTGTTGGGGGTGCCTCTAAAAATTAAAAATTTTTTCTGAGGTCAAGGCAGAGGCGGAAATAAAAGCGGAGCATATATGTGAATATGTGAGCATTTTATTTCCGCCTCAACGAAGAGATCAGGAAAAAGAGCAATTTTTAGAGGTAGCCCTGGATTACTTTTCCATTATGGTGGCCATTAGCTCGGCCTCGGCCACCAGGTTCCCGTCCACGTACGCCTCTCCCTTGAAGACCCATATGACCCCCCTGCACTTGGTCACGGTGAGCGAGAACTCGAGGGAGTCACCCGGAAGGACCGGCTTCCTGAACCTGGCCTTGTCTATGCCCATGAAGTAGACGACCTTGTTCTTGACGTCCGCCGACTTGAAGGCAAGCACCCCGCCGACCTGGGCCATCGCCTCTATTATGAGTACGCCCGGCATTATGGGGTGCCCCGGGAAATGGCCGTTGAAGAAGGGCTCGTTTATCGTGACGTTCTTGAGCCCCCTTGCGGATTTGCCCGGCTCGAGCTCGAGTATCCTGTCTATCAGGAGAAAGGGATAGCGGTGCGGCAGGATGCTCATTATCTCTTTCGTGTCCAGTAGCGCGGCCTTTGAGACCGGTGCCTCTGCCTGCAAAGTGTCGGTCATATCTCCTCCTTATTCCTTTTCCGCCTTGTCGGCCTCGAGTTCGGCTATCCTTTTTTCGAGCTCCGCGATCTTCTTCTTGAGTTCCGGCAATTTTGAGTAGACGTTCTGGGCCCGGAGCCAGTCCGCGTGGGGAATGGCAGGGTAGCCCGTGTATATGCTACGCGGAGGCACGTCCTGGGCAACGCCTGACCTGGCGCCTATACCCACGTCGTCGCCTATCGATATGTGCCCGTTCACCCCTGACTGGCCGCCGACTTGTACGCGGCTCCCCACCCTGGCGGAGCCAGCTATAGCGGCCTGGGCGACCAAGACGGTGTCCTCGCCAACCTTGACGTTATGGGCGATCTGCACGAGGTTGTCTATCTTGGTCCCCCTGCCGACGACGGTCTCTCCCATGGTGGCCCGGTCTATGGTGACGCACGCGCCTATCTCTACGTCGTCCCCTATCCTTACTATCCCTGCCTGGGGCATCTTTATGTATTTTGCCCTGTCCCTGGCGTACCCGAACCCGTCGCTCCCGATTACGGAGTTGCAGTGTATGATGACGCGGGCGCCTATCCGGCAGCCCTCCCTGATTGCAACCCCCGGGTAGATTACGCAGTCCGGGCCTATTTCAGCGCCCCTGCCGACGTACGCTCCCGGGAAAAGGACGGTCCTGTCGCCAACGCTCGCCCCGTCCTCAACGACCGCGAAGGCCTGGACAGAGACCCCTGCGCCGAGCTTCGCGCCCGGATGCACCTCGGCCCCCGGATGGACGCCCGGAGCAGGGAGGGTCTGGGGCCTCAGCACCCCGAGTATCCTGGCAAAGGCGATCTCGGGGTTTTCCACGAGGATGAGGTTGAGCCCATCAGGCGCCCCCCCCGCGTCCCTCACGACGACCGCCGCCGCGCGGGTCTTCGAGATGAGGCCCGCGTGTTTTTTCCCGGCCGCAAAAGACACGTCCCCGGGGCCGGCTTCGCCGAGGGGCGCGGCCCCGGTTATGGTCGCGCTCCCCTCGCCCCTGACCGTGCCGCCGACAAGCGCGGCGAGCTCTGAAAGGCGCTTCCCCGGCATCTCCGTCCCCCTTTTACTTTTTCCCCTTCCGGCCGTTATGTATCTTTATGACCTCGTCCGTCAAGTCGAGGTCCTTCGGCGCGTAGAGTATGCCGCCCACCGACCTCTCAAAGACGAAGGTCATCCCTTTTTTCTTCGCGAGCTCCTCGACTATGCCGCGGAGCTCGTCGATTATCTTCGCCTCGGTATCCTGCTTTCTCTTATTCAACTCCTCGCCGTACTCCATGAACTTCTTCTGGAAGTCCGCCGACCTGGCCCTGAACTCCTTTTCCTTGGAGTCCCTGGTCTCCTTGTTCCAGACCGCCCCCTTGGTGTCAAGCTCGTCCTTGAGCTTCTTGAGAGACTCCTGCTCCTTGTTGAGCTCGGATTCGAGCTTCTCGGCCTCGTTCTTCAGGTCGTCCTTGGCCTTCATGCCCGCGTCGCATTCGTTAAGCGCCCTCTGCAGGTTGGCGTAGCCTATCTTCTGCTCGGCGGCCAGTGCCTGGCCGGACACGAAAAGCGCAATTGCGATTATAACCGCGCCCAGTACTTTTGTCATTCTCATCATCTTCTCCTTTTTAAATGAGGAAATCAGAACAGGGTCCCGATTGCGAAATCCCATTCCGACCTGCTCTCGTCTTCATCGGGGTCGAGATTGAACCCCAGCTCTATCCTTATGGGCCCTATGGGGGAGAACCACCTGAGGCCCGCGCCCACGGATGTCTTCAAGTCGTCCAGGTCTATCGAGTCAAGGTACGCGTTCCCGGCGTCGAAAAACACGAGCCCCCTTATGCTCTGCTCGGCGAAGAGCGGGAAAAGGTACTCGGCGTTGAAGACCAGCATGGACCTTCCGCCGATGAGGTCTCCGGTCGCGGGGTCCCTGGGGCTTATGGACCTCGTCTGGAAGCCCCTTATCGTGTTTATTCCGCCGAGGAAATACCTCTCGTAGACCGGGGGCTCCCTGCCCTCGTAGCCCTGGACGTGGCCTGCCGAGCCGTGTAGCGAAAGAACCGTATTCCAGGGCAGGGGGAAGTACTTGACCGCGTCGGCCTCGTACTTGACGTAATAGCTCGTGCCGCCGAGCGGCCCTCCCGCGAACTCCGTCGTAAGCGTTACGACCGAGCCCTCGGACGGGAAAAAGGCGTCGTTCCTCGAATCCCTCCGGGCCTGGAGCCTTATGCTGCTCTCGGTGCTCGTGCCCTCCTGCTCCTGTATGAGCGTGGACGCGGTATCGGCGACGTCGGTTTGTGGACGTCCTCGAGCTTGTAAGTGATATAACCTCTCGTATACCGTTTCGTGAGCGGGAACCCGGCCCTGACGTTGAAACCCTGCTTCCTGAGGTCGAAGTCAGGGTACTCCCTTTCGGTATTGTAGATGTCGAAGCCCGCGGATATGGGCCTGTCGAAGAGCCACGGCTCGGTTATGCCGAAAACGTACCGCGAGCTCGACGCGCTCACCGTGCCCGAGAGGTCGAGCTTCAACCCAGTGCCCATGAAGTTCGACTGCGAGATGGAGGCTGTGCCTATGACCTTGTCTACCGAGCTGTAGCCGAGGCCGAGCGAGATGGACCCCGTCGGCCTTTCCTTCACGCCCACGCCCAGGTTCATCCTGTCCGCCGCGCTCCCCCTGGTCTCGGTTATCTGAACGTCCTCGAAATACCCGAGCCTCCGGAGGTTCCCGCGCGCCCTCTTTAGCTCGGTCGAGGAATAGAGCTCGCCCTCGCCTATGGGGACCTCCCTCCTTATGACCTTGTCCCTTGTGCGGGTATTGCCAGTGATGTCTATCTTCTCTATGTAGACCAGTTCGTTTTTCGCGATATTAAGGGTTATATCGATTGTACGCGCCTCCTGGTCGGTCCTGGTTTGTGGCCTGACCTCCGCGTACGCGTAGCCCTTTTCGCCGTAGATGTCGGTAACCGCCTCTATGCCCCTGGCGAGCTTGCTCCTGCTGAATATCTGGCCGGTTTCGAGGCCGAGCTTTTTGAGCACCTCCTCCTTCGGGACCAGGAGGTCGCCGGCGGCGTCGAGCTTCCCTATGCTGAACCGCTCGCCTTCGGTTACGGCTATAGTGATATAGAACCAGCGCTTGTCCTCGCTGAGGAGCACCCTCGAATCGAGTATGTCCGCGTTAATATAGCCGTTGTCGAAATACTGGTTTATTATGAGGGCCAGGTCGTTCTGGTAGATGAACTCGTTGAACTTCCCTGACTTTGTGAGGGCGGTAAAGAAGCCGACCTCTTTGGTGTTCATCACCTTTTTAAGCCTGGAATCGCTGAACGCCTCGTTCCCGATGAAGGTTATCCTCTTTACCTTGACCTCAGGCCCCTCCTCTATCCTGAAGGCCACGGTGGCATCGGTGCCGTCGCTCTCGACCAGGGGCGAGATTGTCGCGAGGTAGAAGCCCTCGTCCTCGTAAAGCTTCTTTATCCTCTCGGCGTCCGCGGCAAGGAGCACCCTGTCGAGCACCCTGTTCGTCCGGAGAGTCACCGTCTCCTCAAGCTGCTCGATCTTTATCTCCTTGTGCCCCCGGTACTCTATCCGCCTTACGAATGGCAGCTCCTTCACTATGAAGGCGAGGACCCTGCCGGATGCCGTCTCCGAAAGGACGGCCGATACGTCGTCGAAGTACCCGGTAGCGTATATGGCCCTTATGTCCTCCCTTACGGTGTCGTGTGAAAAGGGCTCGCCCTCCCTGCTCTTCACCTTCTGGAGGACCGCTTCGGCCTCGACCCTTCTATTTCCGGAGACGACGATCCTGTCTACTATGCCCTCTTTCTCCACGGGCCTCTCCCTGAGCGCCGATGCCATTGCCAGGGGCATCTCGGAGGCCTTGGCCCTTATCCTCCGAAGGAGCTCGGCCTCGGATACCGAGCTCTCGAAATAAAAGGCCTTGGGGGCGCCGTCCTTGAGGTCAAGGACCCTCCAGTCCGCGCTTGAGGTCCGCCCCACCCTGGTCACGGAGCCGAGCACAGCGAAGTCCGCGCCCACCCTGGATGCGATATCGAAGGCGGCCTCCTCGCCGAAGCGGGCCACCCCCTCTTCCAGCATGAGCCGCCTCGTCTCCTCGATCCCCACGACCTCTATCCCGGCGCTCCCGTCGAGCGTGGAGGCCAGGGCCTCCATGATGTTCCTCCTTAGAGCCGAGATATCCTCTTCGGCGTGCATCTCAAAGGGCAGCACCAGCACCCTCAGGCCCTCGGCAAAGGACAGGGAGGGGGTGAGGAGAAAGAGGAGCGTCAAAAAAAAACGGGAAAAGGCGGCCGGGAACCACGTTCCGGGCCGGGCCGGTCCCATTGAATTCCATAACGTCATGCTTCGCGTGCCCCTGCCGATTACTGAGGACAGCCGTACAGAGAAGGCGCCTCGATTCTTTATGCCCCCTAAGCGGGGGTCTTTTTTGAATTATAAAAATTATTGCGGCTATTCCTCTATCCTGCCGTCGACCATCTTAAGCCGCCTGCCGAGCCGGGAGGCAAGGCCTTCGTTATGCGTCACTATGACCATGGCGGTGCCCATGCTCCGGTTGAGGTCAAAGAGAAGGCTGAATACCTCCTCCCCGGTCCGGGTGTCAAGGTTCCCGGTCGGCTCGTCCGCCAGGATGACCTCCGGTGACTGCATCAGCGCGCGCACTATGGCCGCCCGCTGCTGCTCCCCACCCGAGAGCTCCCCTGGCTTGTGGTCGAGCCTCGCCCCGAGTCCCACCTCGGAAAGGAGTTTTGTCGCCCGCTCCCTCGCGGCGTTAAGGCCGCCCCCTCCTATGAGCGCCGGGAGCATGACGTTCTCAAGCGCCGTGAACTCCGGCAGCAGGTGGTGGAACTGGAAGACGAACCCCATGTGCCTGTTCCGGAAGGCCGCAAGCCTGCTGTCGTCATACCCGAATACGGGCTCGCCCTTGAAGGACACCTCCCCGGAGGTCGGCCTGTCCAGGGCGCCGAGGATGTTCAGTAGCGTCGACTTCCCCGCGCCTGAAGCGCCCACCACGGCGATGGTCTCGCCCTTCGCTATGGAAAGGTCGATGCCCTTAAGGACCTCGACCGTCTTTCCAGAGCCCCCGTATGTCTTCCTGAGCCCTGCCGCCCTTATGAGTTCCATGATACCGGTCCCTGAAGCGGAAAGCCCGTCCGGCCCGCTCATTCGTATCTCAGCCCCTCGACGGGGTCGAACCTCGACGCCTGCCACGAGGGATAGAGCGTTGCGAGAAAGCTAATGCCTATGGAGATGGCGGCTATGGCCGCCACGACCAGCGGCTCGACCTTCGAGGGAAAGTTGTCGATGTAGTATATGGACGGGGGCAGCACCTGGAACTGGAAGACCCTCTCGACGAACTGTATTACCATTTCGAGATTGAGGGCCGCCGCGACCCCCAGGGCCGTGCCTAAAGCCGTGCCCGTGACCCCGATGACTATGCCCTCCACCATGAATATCCGCATGATGCCGCCCGATGTGGCGCCGAGGCTCTTGAGTATGGCTATGTCCTTGCCCTTTTCCATGACGACCATTATGAGGGTGCTTATGATGTTCATGGCCGCGACCAGTATGATGAGCGTGAGTATTATGAACATGGCCGCCTTCTCGAGCTTCAGGGCAGAGAAGAGGTTCCTGTTCATCTCCATCCATGTGCGCGTCCAGTAGGGCCCGCGCAGCTCCATCATTATGAGGTCGGCTGTCTCCTCGGCCTTGTATATGTCCCGTATCTTGACCTCCACCCCGGAGACGGCGTCCCCCATCCTGAAAAAACCCTGGGCGTTCTCGATGGATATGAAGGCCAGGGACGAGTCGTACTCGTACATGCCGAGCTCGAAAACGCCGGCCACCCTGAAGGCCGCCATCCTGGGTACCGGGCCGGCAGGCGTCATTGTGCCCATCGGCGATATCACGCTTATGTCGTCGCCCACGGAGACGCCAAGGTTCCTCGCGAGCTCGCTGCCGATGAGTATGCCCGGCGCGCCGGGCCCTCCGCCGAGAGAGGTCCTCAAGCTTGCCCTCCATAGAGCCTTCCTTGACCTTGTCCGAAGGACCGCGACCTCGCCTATCGTCTCAATCTCGGAGCCCCCTTATGACGGCGCTGACGACCCCTCCGGGCGCGGATATCATGGCCTGGTTGTAGGTAAACGGGGTCGCGCCCACCACGCCGTTCACCTTGCGCACCTTTTCGGCGACCTCCGCGTATCCCTCCATGGGCGAGCCGAGCTCGGTCACGACCACGTTGGCGTTTATCCCCAATATCTTTTCCCTCAGGTCCTCCTCGAAGCCGGTCATTACGGAGAGGACGATTATGAGGGCGGTCACGCCGACGGTTATGCCGGCTATGGAGATGAAGGTTATGACCGAGATGAAGGTCTGCTTCCTCTTGGCCTTGAGGTAGCGGAGCCCTATGAAAAGCTCGTATGACATTGGTGTTCCGTCTCTCCGGATGTTAGCCCGGCTGCATTAAAAAATCCGCGGAAAAATGGTTAAAAGGCTCACCTTCTGAGCTGCGGGAAGAGTATCACGTCCCTTATCGAGGGCGAGTCGGTCATGAGCATCACCAATCTATCTATGCCTATGCCCTCTCCTGCGGTGGGCGGCATCCCGTACTCGAGGGCGCGAACAAAGTCCTCGTCCATCTCGTGCGCCTCGGCGTCTCCCGCGGCCTTCTCCCTGAGCTGCGCAATGAACCTTTCCTTCTGGTCTACGGGGTCGTTAAGCTCGGAGAAGGCGTTAGCGATCTCCCTACCGGCGACCAGGAGCTCGAACCGGTCGACTATGGAAGGGTCTTTTGCGTTCTTCCTCGAAAGCGGGGATACGTCCAGCGGGTAATGCGTCACGAAGGTCGGCTGCACGAACCTGGGCTCGGCAACCTCCTCGAATATCTCGGTTATCACCTTGCCGTGGCTCAGGCCCTCGGGGATGCTCAAGCCGAGCTTCCTGGAAAATTGGACCGCCTTCTCATGGCTCCCGAAAATGTCCTCGGACGCATCGGAATACTTTAGTATCGCCTCCCTCACGGAGATCCGGGTCCAGGGCGGGGTGAAGTCTATCCCGGTCCCCTGGTAGGTTATCTTCGACGAGCCGGTGAGCTCGATGGCGAGGGCGCTTATCATCTCCTCGGTGAGGCGCATGAGGTCCTCGAAGGTCGCGTACGCCTGGTAGAACTCGAGCATCGTGAACTCGGGGTTGTGCTGGGTGGATATGCCCTCGTTCCTGAAGTTCCTGTTTATCTCGAAAACGCGCTCGAGCCCGGCCACGATGAGCCTCTTAAGGTAAAGCTCCGGCGCTATCCTCATGTAGAGCTCCATCTGGAGCGCGTTATGGAAGGTCTTGAAGGGCTTTGCCGCGGCCCCGCCCGGGATGGGCTGGAGCATTGGTGTCTCTACCTCCATGAACTCCCTTCTGGCAAGGAAGTCCCGTATGAATTTTATGATGCGGGACCTCTTTATGAAGACCTCCTTCACCTCGGGGTTTACCATGAGGTCGAGGTACCTCTGCCTGTACCTGGCCTCCACGTCGGTGAGGCCGTGCCACTTCTCGGGGAGAGGATGAAGGCCCTTGGCAAGGAGGCGGAGCTTCGTAGCCTCCACCGTAAGCTCGTTGGTCTTGGTCCTGAATACGCGCCCCTCGACCCCGATGATGTCGCCCATGTCGCAGAGCTTGAAAAGGGCGGCGCCCTCCTCGCCGATGAGGTCTTTTTTGAGATACGCCTGTATGCGGCCGGTCCTGTCCTGAAGGTGCACGAAAGAGGCCTTGCCGAAGTCCCTCTTTGCCATGATGCGGCCCGCGATTGAGACGGTCTCGTCTTTCCGTGCATCGAGCCCTTTGGGGTCGAGCCCGCCGAATTCCTCGGTTATCGAGGCGGCGGTCCGGCCGGGCTTGAAGTCATTCGGGTACGGGTCGACCCCGGCCTCCCGGAGGGCACCGAGCTTTTCGAGCCTCTGCTGGTACTCAATACTTTTCACTTCCACTATGGACACCTCAAAAAAGGATTGCCGGGCGCGCCAGCAGGGGACCTTCCGGGAAAAACCCAGCCGGAAGGCGGACTTCCCCAATCAGGACAGGCCTGAAGATTAATGATAAAAGTTATCTCATTTAATGGTGTGAGTCAAGGTAAAACCGCGGATTTTCAGGCGGTTATTGGGGTGTGCCGGCCTTTTTGAAGCTATTGAGGCGGTCAGGCCGAGAGCCCGTTGCCGGCCTTGAGAGGCAGCTCTTCATATGGTCTTCCGAGCGAGGAGGCCACGTTCCGGTGCACGACCTTCCCGTCGAGCACATTGGCTCCGCGCCTGAGGGGCTCTGAAGAGGCGAGGGCCCTTTTTACACCCTGGCTGGACAAAGCCAGGACATATGGGAGGGTAGCGTTCGTGAGGGCGAAGGTAGAGGTCCTCGGGACGGCCCCCGGCATGTTGGCAACCCCGTAATGGAGCACACCCTCCTCCATATAGACCGGGTCGGAATGGGTGGTGGGCCTTATGGACTCTACACAGCCGCCCTGGTCAACGGAAACGTCGACTATGACCGAGCCCTTTTTCATGAGCCGGAGCATGTCCCTCGTTACGAGCCTCGGGGTCCTTGAGCCGGGTATGTGGACCGCGCCTATCAAGAGGTCAGAGCGGCTTAGGCACATCTCGATATTGTGTGAATTGGAATGGAGCGTCTCCACCTTTACCCCGAAGAGGTCGTCGAGGTATCTCAGGCGCGCCGCGTTCGTATCGAGAATGGTTACGCGCGCGCCCAGGCCCACCGCCATCTTCGCGGCGTTCACGCCCGCTACCCCGGCGCCTATAATGGTGACCGCCCCGGACTCTACTCCGGGTACCCCGCTCAGGAGCACGCCCCTTCCGCCCTGCGCCTTCGTAAGGTAATGCGCGCCCGCAAGCACAGCGAGCCTCCCGGCCACCTCGCTCATGGGCGCGAGGACCGGGAGCGTATGGTCCGGAAGCTCTATCGTCTCATAGGCTATCGCGGCTACGCCCCTTTCTATGAGCTCCCCGGCAAGGCGGTGGTCTGCGGCAAGGTGGAAGAACGTGAATACGGCAAGACCGGGCCTGAGATAGGCGTACTCCTCCGGCCTCGGCTCCTTTACCTTGACGACAAGCTCCGAGCGCGACCAGACTTCGGAGGCGGACTGGACCATTTCCGCGCCCGCGCCCCTGTATTCGTCGTCCGTTATGGAGCTTCCGAGTCCCGCCCCTTTTTCGACCAGGACTGTGTGGCCGGCCTCCCTGAGGGCCCTTGCGCCCGCAGGCACAAGCCCCACACGGAACTCGTTGTCCTTTATCTCCCTGGATACTCCGATTATCATCACTACCTTACCGAAAGGCTTTGATTTTCAATAACTTGAAACGCCCCGCAAGGGACAGGCTATCAGTTTTGCGCCGGGTAGTCAAGGCCGACTCAAACCTGCTTTTCCCTTGCTTCCCTCATGAGCGGGAAGACGGTGTGCTTGAGGTAATAGAGGTCGGCCTCCACGGTCTTCATCTCCTCGTCCCGGAGCGTGAAGGGCGTAAGGGGGGTGTCCCGGAGATAGGCGCTCCGGAAGATATCGCCGTTCCTTTTAAGGAAAGCCTCTGGGATGACGTCGCGGGCGCTGAGCCCGTTCATCCTGCCCCAGGCGAGCGTCCACGCCCTCGCTACATTCGAGAGGTCGTAGCCGCCTCCGCCCAGGGCGACCCAGGGGAGACTGAAGGAACGGAAACGCTCGACCATCTTCTCGAAACTGTTTGTCGTAAGGCTTAAGTGCGTAAGGGGGTCCGTCTCGAATGAATCCACCCCGAGCTGGGTTACCAGCACGTCCGGCTGGAACTCCTCTATGAAGGGCGGGACCACCTCCTCGAATACCTTAAGGTAAAGCTCGTCGCCCGTCGAAGGCGGTAGCGGCATATTGACGGAAAAGCCCCTGCCTCTGCCCACCCCAATGTCGGTCACGAATCCCGTGCCGAAAGAGCCATTGCCCGCTCTCGTGGATGGAGATCGTGAGCACCCTGTCGGTATCGTAGAAGGCGTACTCGACCCCGTCGCCGTGATGGGCGTCTATATCCACATAGGCCACGCGCTTTCCGAGGTTTACGAGGTATTTTATGGCTATCGCGGCGTCGTTTATGTAGCAGAACCCCGAGGCCCTGCCTGGCATGGCGTGATGGAGCCCGCCCGCGATGTTGAAGGCAGTCTCGGCCCTGCCCTCTGCCACGAGTTCCGCGGCCTGAATGGATGCGCCTGTAGAGAGGGCCGACCACTCGTACATCCCGTTGAAGACCGGGTTGTCCGCGAACCCGAGGCCGTGTAGCGACCCTCCCACGGGTATTATCCCGGTGTTCGCCTCCTTCAGGACCCTCACGTAATCCGGGGTGTGGAAGAGGAGGAGGTCGGATTCGCTTGCATGCGCGGCCTCGACAACGACCGACGAGTTGAGGCCCAGGAGGCCCATCTCCCTGATGAGCTCATAGGTTAAGCGGAGCCTCACGGGCTTCATCGGATGGTCTATGCCGTAGTAAAAGGAGCCGAACCTGTCGGAGTAAACAAAGGCGGTCCTGGCCTTCCCGCCCCTTGCCCGCTGCCTACTCATACCTTAGCGCCTCTATGGGGTCCATGAGCGAGGCCTTCCGCGCAGGATAGATGCCGAACACAAGCCCCACCAGCGCGGAAAAAAGGAAGCCCAGCCCGACGGACCAGAATGTAATCACCGTCTCCCACTCGCCGAACTTCGAAAGGAGTACCGCCATCGACGAGCCCGCGGCAACCCCTATGAGCCCGCCCGATATGGTTATTACAAGCGCCTCTATGAGGAACTGCCTCAGGATATCGCTCCTCCTTGCGCCGACCGCCATCCTCACTCCTATTTCCCTCGTCCGCTCGGTCACGGATACGAGCATTATGTTCATGACGCCTATGCCGCCCACGAGGAGCGATACCGCCGCTATGCCGGATAGGAGGACGGTAAAGGTGCGCGAGGTCTCCTCCAGCGTCCTTACCATCTCGGTAAAGTCCCTTATGGTGAAGTCCGAGACGGCCCCGGGCGCTATCCTGTGCCTCTCGCGGAGAAGACGCTCGAGGTCCTCCTTGACCCCGGGTATCAGGGACGCGTCCTCGACCTGGATATTTATGTCGTTCAGGTAGACCTGGCTGAATAACCGCCTCTGTGCGGTCGATATGGGGATGAAGACCTGGTCGTCCGGGTCCGACCAGGAGCTCTGCCCCTTTGGGAGCATTATTCCGATTACCGTGAACGTCTGGCCCTGGATCTTTATCTCCTCTCCGAGGGCCGGACTGTCCCCGAAAAGGTCCTGCCTGCCGGTGTTGCCGAGCACCGCTACCCTTCTCATCACGTTTATATCAGGTTCGTCCAGGAAATGCCCTTCCTCAACCTGAAAATTATTTATGCCGGGATATTCGGCGGTTGTGCCGGTTATCGTCGTGTTCGTGTTCCTGCTCCCGTACTTTACCTGGCTTGAGCGGCCCGCCACAGGCGCAAGCGCCCGTATGCCGGGCACCTCCCTCGCTATGGCCTCGGCGTCCTTCAGGGTGAGCGTCTCGACCGCCCCTGTCCTTATGTGCCCCATCCTTGCCGAGCCGGGGCGGACGCGAAGGAGGTTGGTGCCGAACCTGGAGATGGACTCAATGACCTGCTGCTTCGCTCCCTCGCCGATGGAAAGCATCGAGATTATCGAGGCGACGCCGATTATTATGCCGAGCATGGTGAGCGCGGTGCGCATCTTGTTGGCCAGGATGCCCCTCCACGCCACCTTTATGACCTGTGCGAATACCATATGTCTACCGGACCCCGGCTCACGGGCTTATGCCGACCCGGAGAGCACCTTTCCGTCCTTGAGGGTTATTACCCTCTCTGAATGCGCCGCGATTTCGTTATCATGCGTCACTACCACGAGGGTCGAGCCCTTCACGTGAAGGTCCTTGAAGAGCTCCATGACCTCTCTGCCCGTGCGCGAGTCGAGGTTGCCCGTCGGCTCGTCGCAGAGTATGATGGGCGGCTTCATTACGATCGCCCGGGCTATCGCCACTCTCTGCCTCTGCCCGCCCGAGAGCTCGTTGGGCCTGTGCCCCATCCTGTTCAGAAGGCCGACTTCCCTCAAGGCCTCTGCCGCTATCCGGGCCGTCCCCTCCACCCCGGCGTAGAGGAGCGGAAGCTCGACGTTCTCAAGCGCGGTCTGCCTGGCAAGGAGGTTGAAGCTCTGGAACACGAAACCGATGTTCCTGTTCCTCACGGCCGCGAGGCCGTTGTCGTCCATCTCCTCGACCCTTATCCCGTTAAGCATATAGGCGCCGCCCGTCGGCCTGTCAAGGCACCCTATTATGTTCATTAGAGTGGACTTGCCGCTCCCGGAAGGGCCCATTATTGAGACGAACTCGCCCTTTTCTATGCGGAGGTCGACAGACGAGAGGGCCTCCACCTGCTGGCCGCCCAGAAAATAGGTCTTTGTTATTCCCTTAAGCTCTATCATGGTCAGAAGAGGCTTGTATCCGGACGCCTCAGATGAGGAACCTTCTCCTCCGGTTGTCCTTCCTGTCGGGGCTAACGGGCGACGTTACGACCTCGGCCCCCTCGCCGATGCCGCCCCTTATCTCGATCAGGGTCCCGTCGGTCTCGCCCGTCTCTACCGGCACGAACTCCTGTTCCTTGCCCTTTACAACGTAGACCCCGGTCTTTCTGTCAAGCGTCTTTATGGCCTCCCTCGGGACGAGGACAACGCCGTTTTTCGTGCTCGTTACTATCTTTACGTCAGCGGTCATGCCGGGCTTGAGGAGCGCCTTGTCCCTGTCCGTGACCCTCACTACCACGTCGAAGACCGTTACCGCCATCTCGGTCCTCCCCTTGGGCGCGACCCGCTCGACAGCCCCCTGGAACTTCCTTCCCGGAAGGGAATCGGCCCTCACTTCCACGTCCTGCCCGGGCCGTATCTTCGAGATGTCCACCTCGTCTATGTGCGCTGTGACGAAAATGTCGTCAAGGTTGGCGATGCTGAATATCTGCGTGCCGTCAGAGGCGGATGAGATGGTCGAGGATATGACCTGCCCCCTGTCCACGAACTTTTTGAGTATCGTCCCTGTAAATGGCGACTTTATCTTCGTGTCCGCGAGCCTGTCCCTGGCCTCTTTAAGCGCCTCCACGGACTGCAGGAGCTCGGCCTCCGAGAGCTTCACGTCGGCCCCGGCCTTCTCGAAAGCTATCTCGGAATCATCGAGCTCCTGCCGCGAGATGATGCCATCACCATAGAGCGTACCCTGCCTTTTAAGCCTCACCCCGGCGTCCTTGAGGGCTATCCTGGCCTTCTCAAGCCTGGCCTCGGCCATGAGGAGCACCGCCTCGGCCTGCTTTGCCCTGGCCTCCTCGGTTGCCGGGTCGAGGCTTACGACCACATCGCCTTTTTCCACCAGGTCGCCCTCGTTGAACGGAAAATCTATTATCTCGCCGCCCGCCTTGCTCTTTACTATGACCTCGACCTCGGGGTTTATTATCCCGTTGGCGGCTGCCTCTATCTTAAGGTCTCCCATGCCGGCCTTTGCGGTCTTCCTCTCTTCGGCGCCGGGTCCTTGCCCGGCGGTCAGCCAGAATGCCGCGACGGCCGCCAGGATAACGGCCGCTCCGAGCCCGTACAGTATCCTCTTTTTCATCTCACCTCTGAAGCGTCTTTTATGTTGATGCCAAGCTCCTCAAGGAGGGTCCCCTTTTCCCGGTAGAACCTGAGAAGCGTTAGATTATACCCCGATACGGCGTCAAGCCGCTTAAGTCTCGACTGGAGGAGGTCGTCCTGGATCCTCAGCACGTTGAAGGTAGTCGACCTCCCTGCCTGGAGCTTCCTCTCCTCCGCCGCGAGCGTTTCTTCCGCGAGAGCCACCGATTCATCCGCCGCCTCAAGCCTCTTTTTGTCCGTGTCTATCGCCTTTATGGCCTCGTCGAGCCCGAAGACGATGTCCTGCTCGATTCGCTTAAGGAGCATCTTAAGCTGCATGGCTTCAACGCCCGCGGCCTCCTGCGAGCCCCTGGCTGTCCTATTCCCGAGCGGGTAGCTGAAGGCGAGGCCCACGAGCCATTGGGGGTTGGAATCAATCCCGCTGAACGAGTCGGAAAAGGACTCGCCGAGGCCGCTATAACCGAACCTGGCCTCGACGTCCACGGCAGGATAGCCGAGGTCCTTCGCGTACCGCGCCTGTATTCTATTTCTTTCGAGGGCGGCCCTGGCCTGAAGGTACTCGGGCCTGGCCTCGAGCGCCCTTGCTGCCGATGCTTCGAGACCCTCCCCCGAAGGCTTTAGCGTCCCGTCCCCTGCCGGGACGAGCTCGGTGCCGGCCATCGCATACGGGTCGCCCGCGATGAGCGACTTAAGCGAGCGCTCGGCGGACTGGACCGCCTTCCTTGATATGAGCACGTCCTCTTTCCTTGACGCAACGGCCGCCTCGGCCTGCACAAGCTCGAGCCTGGAAATAACGCCGGCCTGCAGGCGCTTCCTGCTCGCTTCGAGAAGGGTCTCGGCCAACTTCAGGGATTCCGTCCGCACGTCCAGCGCGCCCCGGGCGTTCATGAGCCCCCACCACGCCTCGCCGTAAAGGGTAATCGCGTCCAGAAGGGCGCGCTTAAGCTCTTCTGCGGATATCTGCCTGTCCTTTTTTAAAAGGTTTATCTCGATAAGGTTCGAGTCGCCGTAGCCCCGGAGGAGCGGCTGGCGGAGAGAGACCCCTGTGAAGGACTCGTATTCGAACTCCTGGCCGCTCAACGTGTCCGCTGTCCAGGCGGATGTCGCCTCGAGCGTGTACTGGGTGCCGAGGCCGGTCCGCCCTGTAACGCCCGCGTTGAGGTAATAGGACTCGGACTCTATGGAGCGGAGCCCGCCCGCGGCAACGCTTGAACGCGAGCTCAATGGCGTGGTTGTGTCCTGCCTTGAGAGCGTGCCGAAGGCGACCGGGTCGAATGAGCCGTGGGCGCCGAGGACCCTTGCGTCGATCAATTTCGGCTCAAGCCGCCTTACGCCAAGGTCGAGGTTATTGTCAAGGAGCATGAGTATGCCGCTTCTGAAGCCAAGATGAAGGGTCTCTGCAGAGGCTTGCGCGCCTGAAAGGAGTGCCAGTAACGAGGCAAGTACGGTAAGTATCCGGATGTTAGGCATCGGAAATAAAACGTAAATAGCGGGGGAAAGGTTCCGTCAAGCGCCCGGCGGACGCGAAGTCTTGACCTGCAATACCGCAAAAACAGCGGCGGCTTGCCTGAAAGGGCTCAGGTCGTTTTTTTTCCCGCGGGCCTCGCGGGCTCCCTCAAAAGGGTCTTCCTCGGCCTTATGCCGACGGAATGGTCCTTGGGAGGGGCCGTTTTTCTGAGGAGGTCGAGCCGCCCCTGCCTCTCAAGCCTCCTGTATATGCGCACCCAGGCGCACTCGCATTCAATGTTGACCTCGCACATGCCGTCCGCAACGCCGCCGCACGGGCCGTTAAGGAGGCCCTTGGGGCATTCGGTGTGCGGGCATATGCCGCCGGTCGCCGCGAGCACGCACTCGCCGCATAGAGAGCACCCCTCGAAGAACCTGCCGACCCGCTCGACGGTAGCGAGAAAGGTCGAGTCCAGGGCCGGGAGAACGGGCTGGGACTCTTCGGCCGCGTCCGCGACCGTCCTGACGCCCGCGCCGCAGGCGAGCACAAGCACCGCCTCGGCTTCCCTGAGGGCCTCGTTCTCCCTGTAGGCCTTCAGGACCAGCTGCCTGTAGCAGGTCTCTTCCGGGAGCGAGCTCCCCAGTACCCTTATGCCGTTCTCCTCGAGGACCCGGGCCATCTCTTCGAGCTCCTTTTTCCCGCCGGTCGAGCACTGCTCGGCGCAGGAGTCGCAGCCGAAGAGGTATACGGTCTTTTTACCCTCGAGAGACCCGAGTATCTCCTGTATGTCTTTCTTTTCGGTGATTATCATTTTAAAGGGAAAGAGCGCAAGGTTTTGTGCAACGTCCGAACTAAGGCACGATTGCGAGCGAAAAGAAAGAATATTTGATTTTCGTTAATGCCCGGAGCCTGCCTTATGAGGCGCTTCGCTTGGCGGCTTCCACCGTGTTCTTAAGGAGCATGGCTATGGTCATGGGGCCCACCCCGCCCGGGACCGGAGTTATGAAGCCGGCCCGCCTGGATGCGCCCTCGAAATCAACGTCGCCCACGAGCTTGCCCTCGGAAGTCCGGTTTATGCCCACGTCGACGACAACGGCCCCTTCCTTTATCCAGTCGCCGCGCACGAACTCGGCCCTGCCCACGGCCGCGACGACCACGTCCGCGCTGCGGACCCTCTCCGGAAGGTCCCTTGTCTTGGAATGGCAGATGGTAACTGTAGCGTTTCTCCTCAAGAGCATCATGGACATGGGCTTCCCGACAATGTTACTCCTGCCGATGACGACCGCGTCCTTGCCCGAGAGCTCCATACCGGTCGAGTCTATGAGGTGCATCACGCCATACGGGGTGCAAGGCTGGAGCACCGGGTTTCCGATCATGAGCCGCCCGATATTGTATGGATGGAAGCCGTCGACGTCCTTCCGGGGAGATATCTCCTCGAGGATGGTCTCCTCGTTAATCTGTTTGGGGAGCGGGAGCTGGACGAGTATGCCGTGCACGTCCCTCGATGAGTTCAGGTCCCTTATGAGGCGAAGGAGCTCTTCCTGGGTGGTGGACTCGGGGAGGGCGTGCCTATCCGACCTTATGCCGACCTCCCCGCAGGCCTTGACCTTGTTCCGCACATAGAGCTGGGAGGCCTGGTTTTCTCCCACCACGACCACGGTGAGGCCCGGGACTATGCCGGACTCCTCCTTCAAGGCAAGTATCTCGGATTTGAGCTCCGCCCTTACCCTGGCGGCGATTTCCTTCCCGTCTATTATCGCGGCTGTCTTCATCTTCTCCAAGGCGCTCTGTTTTTTTCCAAACGAGTATACTTTAATACACCCTGTAATGCAAAGAAAATTGAAGACTTCTGCAACCGTGCCTTTTTCGGCGACAGAGTGGAGATTGGCGGCTGAATGGGGCAATTCGTCTTGACACCGCGTGAGGAACGGTGATTTATTATCGGGGCTTTCGCATGACCCCTGGGCCAAGTCCGGGGTTGCCTGGGGAGATCCGCAGCCCTGTTGCCGGGCCGCAAAACCCGTTTTTTCGCTGGAAGGCACGAAGGAAAGGAGGGATAATGAATTTTCTGGATAGCGTTAACGAGGAGCTTAAAAAGGCGGTCGAGGAAGGCTGGGCTGCCTTAAAGGAAAGCGCCCAATCAGGAAGGCTCCGCCTTAAGCTCCACAACCTCAACAGGGAGGCAGAGAAACGCTTCAGGGAGATAGGCGGGATAGTTTACGAATCGGAGAGGCTCCACAGGGAAGACCCGCTCAAAAGCCCGGAATTGCAGAGGCTTGTTGCCGAGATCAGGCAGATAGAGGCGGAAACGGAGGCCCTCAGGGAAGAGTTGAAGAAACTCAAGGGCAAGGAGCCGTCCGTACCTAAATAGCACGTTTCCATCTCCATGCAGCCCGCCTTTGCATCGGCCCTAAAAATAAGCCTTTTTAAGCCCATATGGAAAACATACCTCTTCTAAGGGACATAGTAATCCTGCTTGCGGTCTCGGTGCCGCTAAGCATGCTCCTTTCGAGGCTCGGCCTGCCTACGGTTGTGGGGTTCCTCATAACCGGCATCGTCATCGGCCCCTACGGGTTCGGGCTCGTTAGGGACGTGCACACAGTGGAACTCCTTGCACAGGTCGGCGTGGTGCTCCTCCTTTTCACCATCGGCCTCGAGTTCTCTATTTCCAAGCTCCTTAATATCAGGCGCGAGGGACTTATCGGCGGCGGCCTCCAGGTGGGGCTCACGGTGCTTTGCGTCGCGGTCCTCTCCCTTGTCCTCGGGTATGACCTTAAGGTCGCCGTGCTCCTGGGCTTCGTCGTGTCCCTCTCATCTACCGCCATAGTCCTTAAGCTCCTGGCCGACAGGGGTGACGTGAATACGCCCCACGGCAACTTCTCGGTCGGGGTGCTCATATTCCAGGACCTTGCCGTGGTCCTCATGGTCATGGTCCTGCAGTCCATAGGGCTTAACGGAGGGGCCTCACCGCTCGATATCTCCAAGAAGCTCGGGGTCTCGTTCGCGGCGTTCGCGATAATCGTCGCCGGAGTCGTGTGGCTCATTCCCAGGCTCTTCGACCAGGTAGTGAAGCTCCGCAATAGAGAGGTCTTCATCCTCACCATCGTCCTCGTCTGCCTGGGCACGGCCTGGTTCACGTCCCTTTTCGGCCTCTCGCTCGCGCTCGGGGCCTTCATAGCCGGGCTCGCCATCTCGGAATCCGAGTACAGCAACCAGATAGTGGCGGAGGTCATCCCGTTCAGGGATACCTTCTCAAGCCTCTTTTTCATATCCATCGGCATGCTCCTCGACCTGAGCTTCTTTATCGGCCACATAGGGTGGGTGGCGCTCCTGGTGGCGGCCATCATAGCGACAAAGGCGCTGGTCGTAATCGGCATCGGGCGGGTATTGAAGTACCCGTTCAGGCTTTCGGTCATAGTGGGCCTGAACCTCGCGCAGATAGGCGAGTTCTCCTTCATCCTCATAAAGATGGGACAGGACTATAACCTCTTGAACGAGGTCCTTTACCAGTCCTTCCTGGCCTCGGCCATCATAACGATGGCCCTTACGCCATTCATATACCAGAGGTCGGCGAGGCTCGCCTTTGACCTCGGGAAGCTCCTCGGCATGGGCGGCGGGCACCCGGGCCAGAAAAAGACCCATCTCTCGAACCACGTCATAATAGTCGGCTACGGACTTAACGGACGGAACCTCGCGCGGGTATTGAAGGAGACGGGCATCCCCCACGCTATAATGGAAATGAACATGGAGCGGGTAAAGGCGGCCAAGGCCGAGGGGCACAGCGCCTATTTCGGCGACGCGAGCCACCCGGAGGTCTTCAAGAAACTGGGGGTCGAGAAGGCGAAGATGGTGGTGACCGCCATATCAGACCCCATAAGCACGAGGGCGATCGTAAAGACGGCGCGCGAGATAAGCCCGACCGTCTCCATAATAGTGAGGACCAGGTTCGTTAAGGAGGTGGAGGACCTTTACAGGCTCGGAGCCAACCAGGTCATACCAGAGGAGTTCGAGACCTCGGTAGAGATATTCGCGCGCGTGCTCAAGGACTACCGGATACCCACGAACATCATCCAGAACCAGATAGACCTTATCCGGGAGGAAGGCTACGCGATGCTGCGGAACCCGGCGCTCTCGACCGACAGGCTCTCAAGGCTCTCGGCCATACTGGAAAAGACGGTCATGGACACCTTCTATGTGGACGATGCCTGTTCGGTTGCGGGGTCTACGTTAAGGGACCTTGATTTCAGGAAGAGGACCGGCGCGACGGTCATAGCCATAGCAAGGGGGAACGTGGCAAATACGAACCCCGGGCCGGATTTCAGTATAGAGAAGGGGGACATACTGGTGCTTTTAGGGAGCCACGCCCAGCTTGCCGCGGCATTTCAGATACTGAACGAGAAGTGCCCTATTACAAAGGCATGAACCCTTGCCGGGAGCAAATACCCAGGCAGACCTTTCGCTCGACTCCCAGCCAGAGTTCCTGAATGTATAAATGAAAAAGGGAGCTAAAAGCTCCCTTTTCTCTGGTTAAAAAACCTCCGTCTCTCAATCCCTTTTTTCGCTTTCAGGCATATCTCTACCCGCCTCTTCCGGCTCGGGCGGGAAAGGGCCGTTGGAATACCTGCACGGGCCGGTCTTAAGGAAACACGACTGGATGAGCTTCCTCTTCTCGTACTGGTTGTAGCAGAACCAGCTCTCTTTTCCGTTCTCGTTCTTGATTATGGTAAGGAACCTGCAACGGCTGTCCATGTAAAAACCCCTGATTTGATGGTAACATTTATGGGGACAGGGGTCAATGGAGCAGCACCAGGGGATAAGGGAAACAGGATGAGGGGAGCGAGTTTTATTGTGGAAAATTGGCGCGCCCGGAGGGATTCGAACCCCCGACCCTCTGATTCGTAGTCAGATGCTCTGTCCAGCTGAGCCACGGGCGCTTATGCTTGCTTTTTCCCGGAAATGCCCTGAGAGGCCTGAAAGAAAAACTGTTTGCAACCAAAGGCGGGCCCAAAATAACGGCCCGGCCTTGTTCGCCAAAAGATTTTAACATCTGGGGATTTTCAGTCAAGAGATTAGTAGAGGCGCTCTCAGCGAATAAGAACCCGGGGACCCTGCGGGCAGCCACCGGGCAAGTGTCTTTTTATTTTATGCGGAAAAAAATAAAAAGACAGGGAGCTTCGCTCGCCTGCCTTTCCCTTGAAAGGCGTCCGGGCCTGAGCCCATCCCCAGCCCCGCTCCGGGCCCGGGCGCCTTGTAAGGCATGATATAGGATTGGTTTAAACTTACGGGACGAAACACACGCATTATATACTGAGGGCATGGTTCCTGGAACTGTACCCAAGTACAGTCCGCCTCCTCCGCTTATTAACCTTTGCAACTCTCTGAATAATCAAATAGAATGGAAAGACGGCTGCGATTTTCAGGAGGCTTGGATGGACTCGATAACATTCCTGGGGCTTCTGGGCGGGACCCTTACTACCGCCTCATTTTTCCCCCAGGTGGTCAAAACGATAAAGACCCGCTCGACAAAAGACGTTTCGTTCGCGATGTTCCTGCTCCTGTCCATCGGGATAACCATCTGGATAATATACGGTATCAAGATAGGCTCCATCCCGGTGGTGATAGCGAATTCCGTCTCGCTCGTCTTCTCGCTTATCATCCTGATACTCAAGCTGGTATATAAATAGGAGGGCTGCGGAAACCCTTTTCTGCATGGACCCGGGGACAGGGCTTCGTTCTATTTGCCATGCCGGCATTATATGATATAATCGCGGTCAAACATCCCCCCTCAAACAGTAACATTGCAAGAAGGCAGGCAACGGAGCCGGTCTGTGGGCAACTTTTCTTCAGGAATAGACGTGGTTTCCCTTGAAAGGGCCGAAAGGTCTTTTTCAAACGCCCGTTTCCTTAGCTCGGTTTTTACAGACCGGGAGATCGAACTGGCGTACTCCATGAGGGAGCCGGGAAGGCACCTGGCCGGCAGGTTCGCTGCCAAGGAGGCCTTTGTAAAGGCCCTCTCAAAAGGCATCCTATCAGGCATAAGGCTTAAGGACATAGAGATCACTGCAACGCCAGGCGGCCCTCCGGCTTTCAAGCTCGGCAAAAAGCCCGAAGGCCTTGTGGCCGGCAGGAGCGTACACTTAAGCCTTTCATATACAAGTCATTTCGCATTCGCTCTCGTCGTAATAGGCTGAGCTGCCCGGCCTTAAACGATGGATTTGGCGCTCAAAATATTTAATAATTCTACTTTTCTTCCGAAATATACGATATGCTTGCCGCTCCTTATTTTCCATTTGAAAAATTGTGATATACTGTTTTAGAATGCTCGCAAGAACACGGAACGTTTAAAGCCGTAACCAAACTGGGTTTCAGGTGAATCCGCACCGGAGGATGGAGTTGGCACAGGTAGTAATAGCGATGAGCAATATCCTTCTATCAGAGGGTATTGACACGCTCATAGGGTCTGAAAAGGAACTCTCCGTTTCCAGGATACTCACGCCGGGGAAGGAATATTCGAACGAGGATCCCAGTCTTTGGGTTCTTCCGTCGTCATAACGGATTTCATGACCCTGCATAATGCGTTCCCCGGCCTCGATGAAGCCGTAAAGAAGCCCCCTTTCATTCTCATTGATACGGACTGCGGCAGGGAAAACCTCGTATCAGCGGTCCTCAGGAAGAAGATAAACGGGGTACTTCTCGGGGATTCGAGTCCTGAGCTCCTTATAAAGGCGATAAAGGCAGTCGCGAAAGGCGACATCTGGCTCGACAAGCAGACCTTCAAGAACATACTCCACGGCATTAACGCGCTGGGGAGCGAAAAGAACTCCCTGTCTCCCAGGGAAAAGGAAATCGTACAGCTTACGGGAAAGGGGCTCAGGAACAAGGAGATAGCCCAGAAGCTCAATATAAGCGAGACGACGGTAAAGACGCACCTTAACAGGATTTTCCAGAAGCTCAACATAAAAGCCCGTTCCGAGCTCATAAGTTACGCGATAAAGAACCATGCCATGAACAACCACAGCCTGAGAAATACGATATAAGCCCTCCGATTTTCCTATTCGCCGTAACCCCCGATAAAAAAACACTTCTTTAAAGACCTGCCGCATGGGAAACAGCCATTTGCACCCGTTCCTCAACCCCTGTCAATACAACCAAAGTACTACTCCAGCCTGAAAAGGTTGTACTACCTCTTTCATGATTTTGTATACCTTTGAAGGATTGCCAATTCCCCGGACCGCGACTATCATGGGCCGTCCAAAATAAGTTTCAGGGGCAAGGGCCTGTTGAAAAAATCCAAGGACATCACCAGCACTCGCGTCTGCCCGTCTTGCGGGAAGGCCTTCATCTGGTTCGTCGAGACCCCGCTTTCATGCCCTTACTGCGGCTATCTGCCTCGCGACCAAAGGGGTGAAATGAGGACCTCCCTGGAGAGGACGTTCGAGCTCAAACTTGGCAAAAAAACCCTCACGGCGGACCTCCTTGATTATTCGGCGTCCGGGGTGAGGCTTTCCTGCCCGGAGCGCATAGGCACGGACACGCTCGTGTCCATAGACATAACTGAATTGGGCATTCACAGGTCCGCAAGGGCCGTCTGGACCATGCCGCTATTGCCGGGGGTGGCGATGGCGGGGTTCAAGTTCATCTGAGGGGAAATCCATGTTCTCAAGGCACCTGGTTAAGATGCTCACGTGCGCGCTTTTTGCGCTCTTTCTGGCCGGCGCGCCCGCCAACGCCGCCAATGAGGCGGGCGGGTCCGAATACCTGATAGGCCCGGAGGACGTGCTCGAAATAGTGGTCTGGAGGAATACCGAATTATCAAGACAGGTCACGGTGAGGCCCGACGGCCGGATAACGCTGCCGCTCATAGGCGAACTCCCCGCCGCAGGCCTCACGCCCGAGAAGCTCAGGGCGGAGATAGTCGAGCGCCTCAAGGAGTACCAGCAGAGCGCGGTCGTAGCCTCCGTAATAGTGCAGAGCGTCAACAGCTACAGGGTGTACGTCCTCGGGCAGGTGCAGGTGCCCGGGAGCTACACCCTTAAGTCCAGGACCACGGTCCTGCAGGCATTGTCGCTCGCCGGTGGTTTCAGCCAGTTCGCGTCCAAGAACAAGATAGTGCTGATAAGAAAACGGGCCGACGGACTCGATGACAAGATCCAGGTAAAGTTCAACGACCTGGTATACGACGAAGAGAGCCGCGCGAACGAGTACCTTTTGCCGGGAGACACGATTTTTGTTCCGTAGGATGCTCCTTACCGCTCTTTTATTGTCGGTCCCGGCCGGGGAGGCATGGGCATGGGTCGCAAGGCCGTCGCTATCGACCGAGTTCCGCTTCGAGAAGAACTCCGGCCCCGCATCGGACGGAAGCGGCTCAGGGGACGACAGTATTCTGAGGGCGTCTCCCAGGCTCGACCTGGAAAATAGCGGCATGAACATCGGCTTCAACGCCGGGTACGCGTTTACCTGGAATCAATACCTCGGCGACCACGACAGGGACTGGACAGCCCATAATGCCGTCGCTGGACTTGACATGAGGATATCACCTTTGACCGAGCTGCAGGCAGGATACGACTTCACCTACACGAGGGAGCCGAGGGAGGCGACCACGACGGGCATCGAGGCCTTCCGGGCCGCCGATATCCGCTCGCATAACGCCAATGTAAGCGGCTCTCGCCTGATAAGTCCCAGGCTCACGGGCAGGCTTTCGCTTTCCGGCGAGGTCCTCGAGTTCGAGGACCCCTCTGCAGTGGACAGCAGGACGCTCTCGGCTGGCGCGGCCGGAGAGTTCCGCTGGACTGAAAGGACGAGCTTCACCCCGGCTTATGAGTACACGAACCTCGATTACGACTCCGGCCCGTCGACGGAGATACAGAGCCATTCGCTTAACGCCGGCTTTTCAACCCGGCACTCGGAGAGCCTTGCCTATAACATTTCCGCGGGCCTGGCCTATTCGACCGGCCTAAGCGACCGGGTAGACTGGACTGCCGGGGCCGGCCTTTCAAAGTCGTTCCAGCGGGGCTCCGTTTCGGCCTCCTACTCGAGAGGCGTATCGGACAGCTCCGGGCTGGCCGATGAGCTCAACATAAGCGAGACCGTCACGGCGGGCCTCTCCAGGAACCTGAGCGATTCCGCCTCTTTCTCCTTGACCGCAGGCTATGCCAGGAACAGGACAAGACCGGCAGGCGCAGTGGACCTTCGGTCATATTCAGCGGACATGGGCGTAAGGTGGCAACTGCTACGCTGGGCGACAATCGGCGCCGGCATAAGCCACTTTAACCAGCTCTCCTACGGGACTACCGGCTCTGACGTGGAGAGGAACGCCTTTTACCTCAACCTGACACTGCAGAGCGAATACAGGCCCTAAAATGGAAAACTTCAACATCATATCTTTTCTTGAGGCGGCATACAGGCGCAAGTGGCTCGTCATCGCGCCTGCCGCGCTGGGCACCGCCGTAGCCGCCGTAGTGGCCTGGCTCATGCCCTCGTATTACCTCTCTGCGACGCTGATACTCGTCGAGCAGCAGCAGGTGCCTGCGTCCTACGTGACCCCTACGGATGTCACTCCCTTCAACCAGCGCCTCAATACCATCCGCCAGCAGATACTCAGCAGGCCGAACCTCGAGCGCATCATAAGCGAGTTCAACCTCCACCAGACGAGCGGCGGCCTCCTTGAGCGGGCGGCTTCAAAGGCGGGTATCGACATGAGCAGGCCGCTAAGCCGCGAGAGCGCCCTTAACCGGCTTGTATCGAGCATCGAGATACGGCTCGTGGGAGAGAGGAGGGCGGAGGACGCGTTCAGCATAAGCTACTCGGGCACCGACCCCTACACGACCATGCAGGTCACGAGCGCCCTCGCGTCGATGTTCATAAACGAGAACCTTAAGCGGAGAGAAATGTACGCAGAGGGGACCTCGGAGTTCCTGTCGGACGAGCTGGCGCGGGCCAAGAGCGAGCTCGAGACCCAGGAGCGCGCGGTGAGGGACTTCAAGGAAAGATACATGGGAGGGCTCCCTGAGCAGCTTGACGCGAACCTCCGGACGCTCGACAGGCTTCAGCTGGACCTCCAGGCGGTGCGGCTCGAGATAAAAAGCGCGGAGGACAGGAAGGTCCAGCTCGAAACCCAGCTTAGTTCGGCCGTGGGCGCAGTATCAGGCACCCAGGTCAACCCACTGGTGGTGGAGATGGAGAGCCTGCAAAGGGAGCTTACGCAGCTCCTTTCGCAGTATAACGAGAACTACCCTGACGTGATCATCATAAGGAACCGGCTCAAGGAGCTCGGGAGCCTCCTTGCTTCGAACAGGACCGGGGCTGCCGAAGCCCAGGCCGTGGCACTCCCCGGGCCTGAGATACGGAACCCCGAGGCCTATAACAACCTCGTCTCGGTCGAATCGCAGCTGCGCTCCCTGAGGACAAGGGAGCGCGAACTGAACGAGAACATCCGCGCCCTTGAGAAGCGGGTCGAGGAGACCCCTGCCAATGAGCAGCGGTACACGGACCTTAACAGGAATTACCAGATATCCTTCGCCAACTACCAGAACCTCCTTGAAAAGAGCCTGAACGCGCGCCTTGCCGAGAACCTCGAGAAGAGGCAAAAAGGCGAAAGGTTCAGGATAATCGACCCGGCAAACCTGCCGGAGGGGCCGTACAAGCCGAAACGAAGCCTCATCGCGCTGGCCGGCACGGTCATCGGGGCCGGTCTCGGGTTTGGCATCATATTCCTCCTTGAGTTCACGAGCCCGGCGTTCAGGAAACCGGAGGAGTTCGAGGGCCTCCTGGACTTCCAGGTCATTGCCTCGATCCCGGCTTTTGAGCCGGACCCGCATGCGAAAAAGGGCAGGTTCGGTAGGATACGCGGAGGGAGCGGAGATAGATGAGCTTTCTTTCGAGATTCCTCGGCAAGAATAAAAAGGCCGAGCCCGAAAAAGCCCCGCCTTCCGGCCGTCTTTCCATAGTCGGGAAAAGGTCCCGGCCCCTTTCCCGCATATGGACGGTCGGCGGGGGCAAGGGCGGGGTGGGCAAAAGCGTCGTCGCCGCGAACTTCGCGACACTCCTTGCCGGCTCCGGACGTAGGACGCTCATCGTTGACGCGGACTTCGGCGCGGCCAACCTGCATACCCTTTTCGGGATACAGGGCTCCAACCCGTCCCTTTCGAGCTTTCTTAAGTCGGAGGTCGCGGATATCAGGAGGCTCATAACCGGGACAGGAATCCAGAAACTCGATATAATTACCGGTGCGATGGACTCGCTCAATATCGCGGACGTGGACGCATCGTCGCTTATGCGCCTGCAGCGGGCCATCTCGGAGCTCGACTACGACCATGTCGTCCTCGACCTCTCGCCCGGCACATCATCCGACGTGCTCGACTGCTTTTTGATGTCCGACGAAGGGATACTCGTGACCACACCTGAGCCCACCTCGATAGAGAACACCTACAGGTTCATGAAGTGCCTGTTCCTCCGGAGGATACGGGCGATCATAAACTCCGGCGAGCCGGGGCGCCTGAAGGAGACGCTCAAGGCGGCCCTGGAGCGCGACCCGAGGATAGGGACCGTCTCGGAGTTCATGAAGAACTTCAAGCTC
This sequence comes from Deltaproteobacteria bacterium, assembly GCA_015075075.1. Classification (GTDB taxonomy): domain Bacteria; phylum Desulfobacterota; class GWC2-55-46; order GWC2-55-46; family GWC2-55-46; genus UBA5799. The sequence continues at coordinate 103,196 of JABTVA010000002.1, forward strand.
AGCGCCGGAAGCGGATCGGCCCCTGAGGAGATCCTGGGAGGCATGGGGGGCCACCTCGTCGTAAACAGGACCAGGCTCCCGGAGGACCGCGCAATCGGGCCGCATATGCAGCGTGCCTGCATGAGCTACTTCGGCGTGCGCTTCAACCACCTCGGAGACATCGGCCAGGACACCTCCATAGAAGATTCCGTCCGGGCGAGAAGGCCTCTCGTCAGGGACTATCCGGGGAGCCCCGCCGCGCTCTCGCTCGTCTCCTGTTTCAGGAAGCTCTCATCCATCGAGGCGGGAAAAGGCCGGCAGGAGGCCGATAAAGGGGCTTATGCAGATATGAACCAGCGAGTGAACATCGACTATTACGAGCTCTTGGATATCGCCCGGGGCGGCTCCCTCCGAGGTGGAAGAGGCTTACAGGAAGGCAATATCCGACCTGGGCGGCGACTCCGTGGCCATCTACTCGCTCTACACCCCGGAGGAGAAGGAAGAGCTTATCTCCCGGCTTAACGAGGCATACGAGGTCTTGAGCGACCCTGAGAGGAGGGCCGCGTATGACGCCAGGGCCGCCAGCAGGCTGGAGCCAGCCGTAACGCGCGATTCGAGCTGGGCGACCTGGGCCCCAGCGGTCGACGCCCGCCACTTTAAAAGGTGCGGAAGACCACGGGCTTCGCCAGGCGCCGGTCTCCGCCTCCGGCGAAAACTCCATCATAACGGAACAGTACCGGATCCTGTATTCAAGGATACACTGGATAGCCGAGGAGGCAGCTCAAGGTCATAGCCGTGACCAGCGCCGTAAAGGGAGAGGGCAAATCGGTCACCTCGCTCAACCTGGCGTACGTCACGGCATGCGAGTTCAAGAAAGGGTGCTCCTTGTAGAGTGCGATTTGCGGAAACCTCTACCCTTCGAGGATGATGAAGAACGCGAGGAAGAGTGCGGCCTCGCGGAGGTACTCGAGCAGGGGCGGACATACGGGACGCCATCTGCCGCGTGGACGGGACAAGCCCATCTCTCTTACCTCCGGCACGTGCACGAGGAGCTCATCCGAGCTCATAGACTCGCCGTATCTCAAGTCCATACTCAAGGGGTTCAGGGACGAATTCGACTATGTATTCGTGGACACCCCGCCGATACTGCCCCTGGCTGACATGAACATCATATCGAGGATTGTGGACGGGACGATACTGGTAGTGAGGGCCGGGGCCACCCCGAAGAAGGTGGTCCTGAAGGCGGCCCAATCCCTTTCAGAGGGGCGTTTCATAGGCATAGTGCTTAACGGGGCCGATACCGCGCTGGCCAGCTACTATTATTAGGGGGACACATGCTCTTCAACAGGCACCCTTCCAAGCGACTGCTGTACATAGCCCTCATCGAGGGCCTTCTCATATTCCTTGCCGCGCTCGTGTCGGTTGCGATACGCCTCTCTTTCGAAGGCGGCGCAATGGTCAAATACGACCCCAGCTATCTCAAGAGCCTGGTGCTGACCGCGACTTACCTCGTCACCTTCTACTACTTCGACCTCTACACGCCCGACATGTACAGGCCGAGCCGCTATATGTTCTCAAGGCTCATAAAAGGCATGATAGTGGCGGCCATAATACAGTTCAGCATCTTCTACATCATCCCGTCCCTCAAGATATGGCGGGGCATACTGCTCATCAACATGCTCATAATGCCCTCGGCCATCATATTCTTCAGGCTCGTATTCTCCAAGATACTGAAGATAAAGCTCCCCGGGAAGCGCGTCCTCATCATCGGCGCCGGCGACCTCGCGAAAAGGATCGGGAGCGAGATATACACCAAGCCCGAGCACGGCCTCAATCTCGTGGGCTTCATCGACGACGACCCGACCAAATACGGGGTATCCATCGTAAACCCGGGCGTCATCGGCGGGTACGGCGACATCTCGAGGCTCGCGGACGAGCAGAATATCGACCTCATAATAGTCGCTCTCCCGGACAGGAGGGCCAAGCTCCCCATGTCGGCACTCCTCGACTGCAAGCTCAAGGGCATATCAGTCGAGGAAAGCGAGACCTTCAAGGAGCGGCTCACCGGCAAGATACCTCTCGACCACCTGAAACCGAGCTGGATGGTCTTCTCTGACGGCTTCAGGTCGCTCAGGTCCAGGAAGTTCGTAAAGAGGTCCCTCGACATCGTCTTCGCGGCCCTCTGGCTCGTGGTGGCTGCGCCGGTAATGCTCCTTACCTCGATGATAATCAAGCTCGAATCAAAGGGGCCTGTCATATTCAAGCAGGTCAGGGTTGGAGAGCACGGCAAGGAGTTCAACATCTACAAATTCCGCTCGATGCGCCAGGACGCGGAGGCCAAGACCGGGCCGGTGTGGGCGGTGGCCAACGACGACAGGGTCACCCTGGTGGGGCGCATAATAAGGAAGCTCCGCATAGACGAACTCCCGCAGCTCGTAAACGTCCTTAAGGGAGATATGAGCTTCGTCGGCCCGAGGCCCGAGCGCCCGTATTTCGTCAACAAGCTCAGGGAGGAGATCCCGTACTACAATATCAGGACGGTGGTGAAGCCGGGCCTGACCGGGTGGGCGCAGATAAAATATCCATACGGCGCGAACATGGAGGACGCGGTCGAGAAGCTCCAGTATGAGATATTTTATATCAAGAACATGTCCCCTCTCCTCGACTTCATGATAATGTTCTGGACCATAAAAGTCGTGCTCACCGGCAAGGGGGCGAGATAGGGCTACGGAACCTCCTCCTTTCTGCCGATATGGAAAGATAGAAAAATGATGAACTGGTACGCCATATACACGAAATCAGGCTGCGAGGAGAGAGTGTCCTCCCGGCTTAACGGAGCCGGCTTCAGCGTCCTGAACCCGCTCCTGAAGGAGAGGAGACTCTACCGGAGGAAGCTCCAGGAGGTGGTCTCGCCGCTTTTCCCCTGCTACATATTCGCCGAGCTCAATATGCCTGCCCATTACCGCCTCATAAGGTACACGCGGGGGGTAAGGCAGATAGTCGGCAACGAGGCCGCACCCCTGCCTGTACCGGATGCCGTCATAGGCTCGATACTTGGCAGGATGGAAAACGGCCTGGTCGCGGTAAGGCGCGACGAGTTCAGCCCCGGCGAGAGCGTGGCCATAAAGGGCGGGGCCTTCGAGGGTTTCGAGGCCCTGTTCGAGCGGGAGATGAGCGGCTCCGAGAAGGTGAGCATACTCCTCAAGGCCCTGAACGCCCGGATAATACTGGACAGGGCCCTTCTGGCAAGGCTTTAAATGCGTGGAGCACCAGGGCAGCGTAACCGAGCTGCCTTTTTGAAGAAGCACCTTGTACTGCCATTCGGAAATAGCCTATTTAACGGGTGCAAAAAATCCTAAGTGCACCTGAACGGCGGTAGCCTGCCCGGAATCTGACATGTGCGGAATAGCTGGAATAACCGGAGGGGACCTGGCTGTCTGCCAGGAGGCCTTGAAGTCGATGCTCTCGATGCTCCGCCACCGGGGACCGGACGACTTCGGCCTCTACAACGACGGACGCGCGGCCCTGGGGCACACGAGGCTCAGCATAATAGACCTCGCGGGCGGGCGCCAGCCCATGTCCAACGAGGACGGGAGCGTCTGGATAACCTTCAACGGCGAGATATTCAACTACATAGAACTCAAGGACGAACTGTCAAGAAAGGGGCACCGCTTTTCAACAAACTCCGATACCGAGGTAATTGTCCACCTCTATGAGGAACTCGGAGACGGGTGCGTTACGCGCCTTAACGGCCAGTTCGCCTTCGCGATATGGGACAAAAACCGCTCCGAGCTTTTTATCGCGCGCGACAGGCTCGGGATACGGCCACTTTTTTACTCTTCGCACGCGGGCCGCTTCTATTTCCCCACCGAGATAAAGGCGCTCTTCGCCGGGGGGCCTCTCCCGAGGGAGATAGACCCGGCCGCGCTTGACGAGATATTCACCCTGTGGTGCAGCGTGCCGCCGAGGACCGCCTTCAAGGGAATAAACGAGCTTCCTCCCGCGCACTGGATGAAAATAAGGGACGGGGCAGTCTCGTCGGTCAAGCGCTACTGGGACGTGCCGCTCGGCGAAGAGCCCCTCGATATAAGCATCGAAGAGGCGGCGGACGGGCTTTTTGATATCCTTTCGGATGCGACGCGCCTGCAGCTGCGGGCCGACGTGCCGGTCGGGGCCTACTTGAGCGGCGGGCTCGACTCCTCCATAACCGCCGCGCTGATAACTAAGATAACCGGAGCCGGCCCGCATACCTTTTCCGTGGCGTTCGAGGACGGGGCATACGACGAAAGCGGGTTCCAGCACGAGATGGCCCGCCACCTCGGGACCGAGCACCACGAGGTACGGTGTTCGTACTCCGACATAAGCGGGGTATTCCCGGAGGTCGTCTGGTACGCCGAGAAGCCGGTCCTACGGACCGCGCCCGCCCCGCTCTTCATCCTCTCGCGCCTTGTGAGGGAGACCGGGCTCAAGGTGGTCCTTACGGGCGAGGGCGCGGACGAGGCGGCCGGCGGCTACGATATTTTCAAGGAGGCGAAGATACGGGAGTTCTGGGCGCGCGAGCCGGAATCCAGGCTCCGTCCCCTGCTACTTAAGAAACTTTATCCATACCTGAGCGCGTTCCAGGGCCAGTCCGACGCGTACAGGGAGGCCTTCTTTAACGGCGGCCTCTCCGACGTCTCAGACCCCCTCTTCTCCCACCGTCCAAGGTGGCAGACCACTTCAAGGCTCAAGGCCTTTTTCTCGAAGGACCTCCTGGCCGAAAACACTTCCGGCCCGGAGGAGCGGCTTAAGTCGCTTATGCCCCGGGGGTTCGGAGGCTGGAGGGCGCTCGCCAGGGCGCAGTACATAGAAACGGCGGGTCTCCTGCCGGGCTACATACTCTCTTCCCAGGGCGACAGGGTGCTCATGGGTAACTCGGTGGAAGGGCGGTACCCTTTCCTCGACCACAGGGTCGTCGAGTACTGCGCCCGCTTGCCGCTTCGGCATAAGATGCGCGGCCTCGACGAAAAGCACGTGCTCAAGCGGATGGCGCGCGGCATGCTGCCCGCCTCGATCCTCAAAAGGACAAAGCAGCCCTATCTGGCGCCTGACAGCAAGAGCTTTTTTGCCGGCGGCAAGGCGCCCGATTACGTGGAGGAGCTTCTCTCCGAGGGGTCGCTCAAGGACTACGGCTACTTCGATCCCGGGTCCGTGGGGCTCCTCGTCAAGAAATGCCGGAGGGGCGCAGCGAGCGGCTTCAGGGACAACATGGCCCTTGTAGGCATACTCTCAACGCAGCTACTGCATAACATGTTCATAGCCGGGTTCGAGGGCAGGGCCGCGAGAGGGCGCGATGCGGCGGGCCTCCGGGCGCCGGCTACCGCGGCTTCATAAGCAATTTCAAGGAGGGATTCAGCAAATGCATGATAAGATAAGAGAGTTCATCTTCGAGAACTTCCTTTTCAATGCCGAGGGGAGCGCGCTCGACAACGACGCCTCGTTCCTCGAGACCGGCATAATAGACTCGACCGGCATGCTCGAGCTCGTGAACTGGATACAGGAGACCTACGGCTTCGAGGTCGACGATACCGAGCTCGTCCCGGAGAACCTCGACAGCGTAAACCGGCTCGCCATATACATAGACAGGAAGACGCAGGCAGCGACCCGGGTATCCGGATAAGCCCTTAGAGGATATGCCTCCACTCGCCGGCAGGAAGACGGGTGAAGGGTCGCTCCTCCAGCTGGGAGCCAGGTAAAACCAAACTGACTTTATAGAATGCTCGTACACGACTATCTCATACGCTCGGCCGAACGCTTCCCCGAGAAGACCGCCCTGGTCCACGGCGGCAGGCGGACCTCGTACTCCGAGCTCCTTTCGCTGGCCTCGTCCGTCTCATCATGGCTGAGGCACGCGGGCGTGGAAAAGGGCGACCGGGTCGCGATACTGAACGACGACCCGAGGGAATACATAAGCTCCTATTTCGGCATACTCATGGCCGGCGGGATAGTCGTCGCGCTTAATACCGACACTTCGGCCAGGACCCTCGGCGCGCAGATAAGCGGGTGCGGCGTTTCCGCAGCCATAACCCAGGCGAAGTTCATGGGCTACTTGAGGGACCTCGGAAAGGGAGTCACTTCGCTTAAGTCGGTCGCGGCATCCGGGCTCAAGCCCTCGGACGCCGGGGACGAGGGATATGCCCTCTCTGACCTCAAGGACGCCTTCGTATTTCCGCCCGGCACCCCGGCCCGATCAGCGCGAGCGGACCTCGCGCAGGTCATCTATACGTCCGGCACGACCGGCGGCTCGAGCGCGGTGACGCTCAGGCATTCCAACCTCGCGGCCAACACGGCTTCGATAATCGAGTACCTAAAGCTCGGAGAGGGCGACAGCGTAATGGCGGTGCTGCCTTTTTTCTATTCCTACGGCAACTCGGTCATGCTTACCCATATCGCGGCGGGCGGCAGGCTCGTCGTAAACCAGAATTTCCTGTATCCGAACCTCATACTCGACCAGATGGCCGCCGAGGAGGTGACGGGCTTCTCCGGCGTGCCTTCGACCTATGCGATACTCCTCAACCGCTCCGCCCTCAGGCGCTACAAGTTCCCGGCCTTGAGGTACATGACACAGGCTGGCGGGGCAATGCCGCCCAGGCTCGCGCGCGAGATGAAGTCCGTATTCCCGGATGTGGACTTCTACGTAATGTACGGCCAGACAGAGGCCTCGGCCAGGCTCTCCTATCTTGAGCCCCATGAGCTCCTTAGGAAGGCGGGCTCGGTCGGGAAGGCCATACCCGGCGTCCTGCTTGAGGTGCTCGACGAAGGCGGCGGGCCGGTCGGGCCGGGCGAGACCGGCGAAATAGTCGCGAGCGGCGAGAACATCATGGCCGGGTACTGGAGAGAGCCCGAGAAGACCGCGAGGGTGCTTAAAAACGGGAAACTCTGGACGGGCGACCTCGCCAGGGTCGACGAGGAGGGGTTCATCTACATAGTCAGCCGGAAAAGCGATATCATTAAATGCGGCTCCCACAGGATCCACCCGGCTGAAATAGAGGAGGTTCTGGCCGAGCATGCCGCCGTCCACGAGTCCGCTGTAATAGGCGTGGAGGACGAGATACTCGGCGAGGCGCTGAAGGCCCTTGTAGTATTGAAGACCGGATACCAGTGCTCCCGGAACGAGCTCCTGCAGCACTTGAAGGCGCTGCTTCCGTCGTACAAGGTCCCGCAGCACATCGATTTCATCCCGGAGCTCCCGAAGACATCGAGCGGCAAGATAAAACGAGCGCTTCTAAAGACCCCTTCCGCGCCGGGGTCGCCTGGGTCAATCGGCCAGCGAAGCCAAAAGGAGGCCGGATGACACTCTGCGGGAATTGCGTGCTCCCTTCTACCTTCCCGGGCATAAGCTTCGACGACTCGGGCGTCTGCTGCTTCTGCCGGAACCACAAGCCGGAAAGCGCAGGCGAAAGCGCCATGAGGAAGTTCGAAGAGAAGTTCCTCAAGCTCGCGGCCGAGAACGGCGGCAAGGGCAACTACGACGTGCTCATGGCCTACAGCGGCGGCAAGGACAGCACCTATACAATGGACCTCTTCGTGAGGAAATACGGCTTGAGGGTGCTCGCCTTCACCTTCGACAACACATTCGTATCGGAGAAGGCGTTCTCGAACATGAGAAAGGTATGCGAAAGCCTCGGTGCCGACCACATCGTGTACAGGCCGGACCCGAAGATGCTCCGCGCGATCTTCAGCGCCGCTTCGGAGCGGGAGCTCTACCCGGCCAAGACCCTTGAGCGCGCGAGCACCATCTGCACGAGCTGCATAGGCCTCGTTAAGGCCCTGATACTCAGGACCGCAATCGAGCGCGGGATAGCCGTCGTCGGCTTCGGCTGGTCCCCCGGGCAGGCGCCCATACAGTCCTCTGTCATGAGGACGAACCCGTCGCTTATGCGACTTACGCAGAAGGCCATACACGAGCCCCTGAGGTCCATAGCAGGCGACCGGGTCGACCCTTTCTTCCTTGCCGAGGAGCACTACGGAATGCCCGAGCGGTTCCCGTGGAACGTGCACCCCCTCGCCTTCAACCACTATGACGAGGACATGATAATAGAGAGGAACTCTGAGCTGGGCTGGGAGAAGCCCGACGACACGGACGCAAACTCCACGAACTGCCTCCTTAACGCGTACGCGAACCAGCTCCACAAGGAACGGTACGGGTTCCACCCGTATGTCTGGGAAATAGCGAACATGGTGCGTTCCGGCGCGATGACGCGCGAAAAGGGCCTTGAAAAGATTGACGCGATGGAAGACCCCCGGATGGTCGAACGCGCCCGCAAGGAATTAGGCCGGGTATAACCAAGCTTTTTGCTTCCCGGCGTGAAGTTGCCCGCCTGCGCCCGCAGTAGCTTACTGCAGCAGCAACCGCCCCCCCCCTGATATAACCGTTATGACCGTTATGACCATTGACAGATTCCTCCATGATAGCGCCCGGACGCACCCGGACAGGGAGGCCCTCGTGACAAAGGAGGGCCGCTTCACCTACGGACGTCTCGGCGCGATGGCAGCCGCCTTCTCTTCAGCCCTGGTCTCCGGGGGCCTTAAGAAGGGCGACCGCGTATGCATCCTCCTGGAAAACTCGGCGGAGCTCGTGGCGGCGGTTTTCGGGGTGCTCAGGGCAGGAGGGGCTTTCGTGCTCCTTAATCCCACGACCAAGGCGCGCAAATGCGGGTACATTTTTAACGACTGCCGGGCCTCCGCGCTTGTGACTACCTATGAAAAGGCCCAGCTCATAGCTGAAGCCGCGGCATCGGCGCCCTCGCTCAAAAGCATATGGCTTTCCGGGCAGGCAACAGAGCTGCCTTCCTCCATATCGGGAATAAGCGCGAGCCTACGCGAGGCGTTCATGCCCATGAGCGCCCCGGGGCCGTCGAGCGGGCCCGAGGCAACGGACCTCGCTTCCATCATATACACCTCGGGTTCGACCGGCGCGCCCAAAGGGGTCACAATGGCCCATTCGAACATGGCTGCCGCAGCGGACTCAATCATCAGCTACCTCGGCATTACCCGTGACGACGTCATCCTCAACACCCTGCCCATGTCCTTCGATTACGGCCTTTACCAGGTCCTCATGGGCTTCAGGGCCGGGGCCAGGGTCGTCCTCGAGAAGTTCCTTTACTCCTGGGACATACTGAAGACCATAGAAAAGGAGCGGGTTACCGGGTTCCCGGTCGTGCCGACCATATCCTCCATACTCCTAAAGACCGAGGACTTCAAGGGCTTGAGCTTTGACGGGCTGAGATACATCACCAACACCGGAGCGGCCCTCCCTGTCCAGCACATAAAAAGGCTTCGCGAGATATTCCCGAAGACGAAGATATTCTCGATGTACGGCCTTACGGAATGCAAGAGGGTGTCTTATCTTCCGCCTGAAGAGCTCGACAGGCGCCCGACGTCCGTCGGGAAGCCGATGCCGAACACCGAGGCATACGTGGTCGATTCCGACGGGAAGCGGGTGGGACCCGGAGTAACCGGCGAGCTCGTGGTAAAGGGGCCCAACGTGATGGCAGGGTACTGGGGTTTGCCCGAGGAGACGGCGAAAGCGCTCCGGCCCGACGCCGGCGGCGAAACGGTCCTTTATACAGGCGACCTTTTCAGGACCGACGAGGACGGCTTTCTCTATTTCGTGGGCCGGAAGGACGAGATCCTGAAATGCCGGGGCGAGAAGGTGAGCCCCAGGGAGGTGGAAGAGGTCATCCACGGGCATGAAGGGGTGGCCCAGGCCGCGGTCGCGGGGGTCCCTGACGCGGTCCTCGGGACTGCGCTCAAGGCCTTCGTGGTCCCCAAAAAGGGCTTCGAGCTTACGCAGAGGGAGCTCATGCAGCACTGTTCAAGGCACCTCGAGGACTTTATGGTCCCGAAGTACATCGTATTCATGGAGGACCTGCCTAAAAACGAAAACGGGAAGGTGGACAGGCCGCTCCTTGCCGAAGGCGGGGCCGCAAGGTGAATATCCGGAACGCATTGACGATCGACGTCGAGGACTACTACATGGTGACCGGCTTCGCCGGCAGGGTCAGGTTCGAGGACTGGCCGAAGTTCGAAAGCAGGGTGGCCATGAGCACGAGAAGGGTCCTCGCCCTCCTCTCCGAATACGGGGTCAAGGCCACCTTCTTCGTCCTCGGCTGGGTGGCTGAAAACGACCCGCGCCTCGTAAGGGAGATACATTCCGAGGGGCACGAGGTGGCCTGCCACGGCTACAACCACCGCCTTATATATGACACGACCCCTGACGAGTTCAGGGAGGACATCAGGAAATCGAAGCGCATCCTCGAGGACATCTCAGGGGGGGCGGTTTCAGGATACAGGGCCGCCAGCTACTCGGTCACAAGGAAAACGCTATGGGCCCTCGACATACTGATGGAGGAGGGCTTCCTTTACGACTCGAGCATATTCCCCATACACCACGACAGGTACGGCATACCGGACGCCTGCCGGTTCCCCTACGAGATAAAAAGGAACGGCGGCACACTGATGGAGTTCCCGCCGTCCACGCTCCGCCTCCTTGGCCAGAACCTTCCGATCGCGGGAGGCGGCTACCTCAGGCTTCTACCCTCATGGCTTACAAGGGCGGCAGCGAAAAGGATAAACTCCAAAGAGCGGAAACCGGTAATCTTCTACATACACCCCTGGGAGGTCGACGAGGGGCAGCCGAGGCTCGAGGTCGGCTCTCTTTCCGCGTTCAGGCATTACACGAACATAAAGAGCACGTCAGCCAAGCTCGAAGGGCTCATGAGGGAGTTCCGCTTCAGGCCCCTATCAGCGTTCCTGGATGGAAATGCATAGCGAAAGGAGTATCCTCCCCTCGCCCTTCCAGCTCAAGCTGGGCGCGCTCATCGTCCTTTTCGCGCTCGCGTACAGCGGAGCGATCTCGCACATGGTGCGGACATGGAGCACGAGCAACACCTACTCCCACGGCTTCCTTGTCCCCCTGATAAGCATTTATTTCATATGGATGAAAAGGGGCGCCCTGAGCTCGCTTTCCTCAAAGCCGAGCCTCGCGGCCGGTCCTGTCGCGGTTGCGGCGACATCAATGCTCCTGGCCGCCGGACACGTGAGCAGCCTTGTGATCGTCCAGCAGATTTCCCTTGTGCTGGCCCTTCCGGCCCTTGTACTCATGCTCATGGGCTGGGGCTTTTTGCGGGCCCTGGCGCTGCCTCTATCGTATCTCCTCCTCATGGTCCCGGCGCTCGACATCCTTATCGAGCGCATCCAGTTCCCTTTCCAGCTCATTACGGCGAAGATGGCGGCCGGGTTTCTGCAGCTCTTCAATGTTCCCGTTTTTCTCAACAGGCAGTTCATCGAGATGCCGAATATAACCATCGAGGTCGCCAGGGCCTGCAGCGGCGTTCAGTACCTCGTCGCCATAATAGCGCTTGCGATACCGCTCGCCTACCTGAACCATACCGGCCGCACGAGGCTCGTCATACTCGCCCTGGCCGTCGCGATAGGGGTCGTGACAAACTGGCTCCGGGTCATATTCATAGCGCTCTGGAGCTACGCGGGAGGCGAGGTCCTGCACGGCCCCATGCACGTATTCCAGGGGCTCTTCGTGGCAGTAGCCGGGTTTTTCATACTCTTCATCATCTCCATGGTCCTGACCAGGTCCGAAAGACGGTCCGGCAAATCCGGCCCTGAGGCGAAGACGGCCTCGTCATACGGGGCCTTTTCCATGTCGAATGCCGCTTTCGCAGCCGGAGCGCTTCTATTAGCGGCGACTGCGGCGTACATACACCTCCACAAGACGGAGCCCGTCCCCCTTGCCGAGCCGCTAAGGAGGCTTCCCCTGCAGATAGCCGAATGGAAGGGCGCGGACAGGGCTTCGCGCGGCGAGCTCCCTTTCCTCATGAAGGGCGCGGACTCCGAGCTCTACAGGACGTACACTGGCCCGTCGGGCAGGGAGGTCCGGGTCTATGTGGCATATTTCACGGCGCAGACCCAGGGACGGGAGCTGGTCCGGCACGAGCACGCGGCCATGTTCGGCTCGGAACGGACAATCGAGCTCCCGTACGGCGAAGGGTCCGTCATGGCCAACCTGGCCGCGTACTCAGGCCCCAGGGACTACCGGATACTCTACTGGTACAGCATAAACGGAAGGCACGTAACCGGGAGGGTCAAAGCCAAGCTCATGACCCTCGTGGACGGGGTCTTTCGGAAGCGGACCAACGGAGCTGTGGTAATGATATTCTGGGACGCCACGGACGAAGTCGAAGCTGGGCTTGACCTTGAGCGGGCTGGCTTTATAGAGGCCCTGCTCCCGGCCATAGAATCAAGGATCAGCAAATTCGAAACAGAGGAGATCGCATGAAGAAAATAATCCTGGCAACGGCGCTCTCCCTCATGGCCGTCTTTGCCGTCTCACACGGAGGATATGTAATGGCTGAAGGAGCCAAGACCGGAAACATAGATGCAGTCACTGAGAAAGGCTGGTCGAGCCTTGCAAGGAGCAGGATATACTTCGGGCACCAGTCCGTGGGGAACAACATCCTGGACGGTATATCCGACGTCATGAAGGAGCGCCCTTCAGTAAGGCTCACGGTCTCCCAGACGAGCGACCCGCGCGCCTTCGCGGGCCCGGTCTTCGCGCACTCTGGTATCGGGAAGAACCAGGACCCGCTCTCAAAGAACCTGGAGTTCGCCAGGTTCGTCGAGGCAGGCATAGGCGGGAAGGCCGATTTCGCATTCTTCAAATACTGCTATATCGACATAAATTCGGGCACGGACGCGAAAACGCTCTTCAACGAGTACAGGAAAACGCTCGCGTCGCTCAAGGCGAAATATCCGGAGACAACGTTTGTCCACGTCACGGTCCCCCTGACCGTCGTCCAGACGGGATGGAAGGTCGCGGTCAAGAAAGTAATCGGGCGGCCCATAGGCGGATACGCGGACAATATCAGGCGTAATGAATTCAACGAGCTTCTCTTGAAGGAATACTCCGGGAAAGAGCCTGTATTCGACCTTGCGGCCGTTGAATCCTTTGCCCGGGGCGGCGAAAAGACAGGCTTCACCGCGAATGGGCGGCAATACCTTTCCATGAAGCCGGAATACGCCAGCGACGGCAGGCACCTGAACGAAAGGGGGAGGAAGATTGTGGCAGAAGAGCTGCTCGCGTTCCTCGCGAACCTTGCCGCCGGAAAGAAATAAGGAATGAGTGGGCCTGAGGTCATAGTCTGCGGCCCGGAGAAGGCACGCGAATGGGACTCTTTCCTTGCGGGGAGGAGCGACTCGTCCTTCTACCACCTTTTCGGCTGGAAGGCCGTTAACGAGGAGAGCTTCGGCCACGGCACATTTTTCCTGGCCGCCATGCGGGACGGCGGGATAACAGGGGTATTCCCCCTCGTTTACATCAAGAGCCGCGTTTTCGGGCGGATCCTCTGCTCCATGCCCTTTGTAAACTACGGCGGCCCGTCTGCCGCTGACGGCGAATCCGAGGCCGCCCTCCTTGAACGGGCCGTTTCCATTGCCGGCGAGCTCAAGGCCGACTACATGGAGATACGGTGCATGAGGAGGCTCCCGGGGGACCTGCCCGCAGGAGAGCACAAGGTGAGCCTCACGATAGACCTCTCCCCTGGCGCGGACGCGATATGGAACGGGCTCAGCACCAAGCAGCGCACGAACGTAAGAAGGGCCTATAAGAACGGGCTCGAATCACGCGCAGGCGGGGCAGACCTGCTGGACGGCTTTTACGCGCTCTTTACCGAGAGCTGGAGGGACCTCGGCACTCCGGTCTACAATATCGGCTACTTCAGGCGCATCCTCCGAGAGTTCCCGGACAAGACCCGCGTATTCCTCGCGTGCATGAAGGACGGCACGCCTGTTGCCGGCGCGTTCAACGGGCATTTCAACGGCACGGTCGAGGGGATGTGGGCGGCTTCGCCGGCCCGTTACCGCCAGCTTCAGGCCAATTACGTCCTGTACTGGGAGATGATAAAAGACGCCTGCGAGATGGGCTTCACCAAATACCACCTCGGGAGGTCCACCGCGGACTCCGGCGGAGAGGCCTTCAAATCCAAGTGGAACGCCTCTCCCGCCCAGCTCTACTGGCACTACCACACGAAAAACGGCGGCCCGATGCCGGGCCTTAATACCGGGAACCCCAGATACCGCATGGCGATAAACGCGTGGAAGCGCCTGCCGGTCAGCTTCGCGAACCTCATAGGCCCGCTCTTCGCGGGGCAGATACCCTGAGCCGATGAGACGTCTTGCACCTTCCGGAACGCCTGTAAATATGCGGGACATAGCCGCCTGCATAGGCGGAGCCGCAACGCCAAAGAGGACGCTCGAGGATTTCAGGGCCGCCGTATGCTCGAAGTTCAATGTAAGGCACTGTTTTTTTACCTCGTCGGGCCGCGCCGCGCTCTGCGTCCTCCTTGAGGTCTTCAGGGAGCTCGCACCCGGCAACAGGGACGAGGTCGTCATACCCTCGTACACCTGCTATTCCGTGCCCTCTACCATCGCAAAGAGCGGCCTCAGGGTGCTTGTGCGCGACATAGACCCGGAGACCCTCGATTACGGCATGCCCGGGCTCAAGGAGACAGACTGGAGGAGGGTCCTTTGCGTGATGACCGCGAACCTCTACGGCATCCCGAACGACCTGCCTGAGATAAGCCGCGTCGCGAAGGAGAACGGGGCCTTCCTTATCGACGACGCCTCGCAGTGCATGGGAGGCATGGTCGGGAGCCGTTTCTCAGGCACATTCGGGGACGCCGGGGTCTTCAGCCTCGACAAGGGAAAGAACATCACCTCCATGCAGGGGGGCATCATAGTCACTGATTCCGATGAAATAGCCTCGCTCGCAGGGAAGCGAGTCGCCGCCCTCCCCTCGCCTCCGCTTTCGAGCGTCATTGCCTCTTCCATGAAGCTCATGGCATATGCCGCGTTCCTCAACCCGAGGATGTACTGGCTACCTGAAAGCCTGCCATTTCTCAACCTCGGCACGACGATATATACGACCGAGTATCCGGTAGAGGCCTACAGCGCGCTCCTGGGCGGGTTCGGGGCCTCGCTTTTCAGGAGGTTCGACGAGATAACCGCGGCGCGGGTGGGGAACGGGCTCGCTTATGACAAGGCCCTCGCGGGAGTGAAAGGGCTTGAGCGGATTTCAATCGGAAAAAGCTCCAGACCGGTCTACCTCCGCTACCCGGCGCTGGTAAGGGACAAGGGCAGGCGCGACTCCGTCCTCGCGAGGCTCAAGGAGAACGGCATAGGCGCCACGGCCTCCTTCCCCCGCTCCGTAATCGACCTCGAAGAGATAGGCGGCATACTCAATAGGGCCGGGAGCTCGGGAAGGAACGGACGGGGCGTGGCCGAAAGGATAATAACGCTCCCGACGCACCCGTTCGTCACCGGAAGAGACATAGAGAAGGCCGTTTCGGTAATTAAAGAGACAGCATAGCAATGGATATACGCATCGCGACCCGCATCGAGGACATCGGCATCTCCCCCGAAGAGTGGAACAGGCTTCTCTCCGGGAGCGAGACCAATACCGTCTTCCAGACCTATGAATGGTTCAGGTCGTGGTGGGATGTTTTCGGCAGGGAAAACCGGCTCTTCCTCGTATCCGTCCTCGGCCCTGACGGCGGCTTGATGGGGATAGCGCCGCTCATGATATCGAGGGAGCGGACCCTAAGGTTCGCCGGGGACGAGAAGGCGGACTACTGCGACATAATATGCGAGAAGGGAAAAAAGCCCGAGATCGCGAGAGTCATTATGCGGGAGCTCGTCGGTCAAAAACCGGCGTGGGAGAGCGCGTGCCTTAAGAACATACCCGAGGGCTCGAGCACATGCGGCCTGCTGGACGGAATATGCGCCGAAAGCGGCCTGAAGGTGATTACCGACCGGATACCGTGCCCAACCCTCGTCATAGCAGGGAGGGAGGAGGCCGGCAATATACTCAGGAAAAAGACCCTCAGGCGCCGCTACAACTACCTCAACAGGAACGGGAAGCTGGACTTCAGGAACATACTCGACGATGGCGAGGCGCTCCGGTGCCTGGACATCTTTTTCGACCAGCATATGAGGAGAAGAGAGAAGGCAGGCGACGAGAGCCTTTTTGCGGACGAGCGGAACAGGGAGTTCTACAGGAAACTCGCGATGGGGCTCCTCCGAAAGGGCTGGCTCCTTTTCTCTGTCCTCGAGTTCAACGGAAGGCCGATAGCCTTCCATTTCGGCTTCGATTACGGCTCCAGGGTCATCTGGTACAAGCCCTCGTTCGACGTGGACTACTCCCGCAACTCCCCGGGCCAGGTAATGCTCATGCACCTTATCAGGTATTCCATTGAAAACGGCAGGGCCGAATTCGACTTCACGCTCGGGGACGAGCCGTTCAAGAGCCAATTCACGAACCTCGTCCGCATGAACACGCAGGTATGCATCTACAGACGGAGCTCGGACTACCTCTTCGACCTCTCGAAGCAATACATACTGAGGGCGGTCAAGAAGACCCGGGCCGCCGCCAAATAGGCCGTGAAGGTAAGCATAATCATACCGACCTACAACAGGGCCCGCCTGGTCTGCCTTGCCATAGACAGCATACTGGCGCAGGACTACACGGACTACGAGATAATCGTGGTCGACGACGGCTCGACCGACGGGACCTCAAAGGCTCTCGAAAGATATTCCGGGTCCATACGATACATAAGGCAGGAGAACAGGGGCTTCGGCGCGGCAAGGAACCGCGGTCTTGACGAGGCCAATGGCGAATACCTGGCCTTCCTGGACTCCGACGACCTCTGGGCCGCCGGAAAGCTCTCGACCCAGGTGGAGATAATGGACCGCCTGCCGGAGGCGGCCTTCGCCTTCTCGGATTTCACGATATTGAAGCAGTCCGGCGACCTTATCAGCGAAGGGCTCCGGACGTGGCACAGGAGGAGGACTCCCTGGGAGGAAATCTACTCCAGGAAAATACACTCCTCCGCGCTCCTGACCCGGCCTGAGGGATTCGACATCTATACTGGGAACATATACAAAGAGCTCCTGGAGGAGCCTCACGTATTGCCGAGCAGCGCGATCGTCCGTCGGAGCATGCTCAAGCCCGGGATAGTCTTCACGGTCGGCGACCCGCTTTACGCGGACTGGGATTTTTTCGCCAGGCTGGCCAGGGACCAAGTAGCCTGCTTCCTCGACACCGCCACGGCCATAAACAGGAGCCATGACGACGCCGTAAGGCTCACCACGAACTGCAGCACGCTCAAGGCCGCCCGATGCAGGCTGTCCCTCATAGACCGGGTATGGAAACAGGATGCCGAGTTCATGCTAACGCACCGGGAGCTGGTGGAAAAGATCGAGGCGGAACAGCTTTCAATTGTCGCCACCCAGCTTCTTTTCGAGGGAAAGGCACCAGAGGCGAGGGCCGCGCTTAAGAGGATTTCGGCTATGGGCAGGGGTTCGGCCAGCGCAAGGCTCCTCAAGCTTTTCGCATACAGCCCGGGAGGACCGGCGGCGCTTACCGCGGCAAGGGACCTGAGAAGGCGGCTTCGCGGAGGCGCTTCTGCCGTGTCGCGCGGTAGCGACGCCTCCTTCGAGGCCGAGGTCATAACCGGGGCGGACGGCTTGCGCGCTCTCGCAACTGAATGGGATTCACTGGCGGCCAGGCAGAAAAACCCCCTTGCAAGCCATGATTGGGTTCTTTCATGCGTTGAGGCCTTCGGCGACGCGATGCCGCCAAGGGTGCTCGTTATACGGAAGGGCGGCATGGCGGCGGCAATAGCGCCGCTGGGAGTTACCGGCAAGAAACTAAAGAGGCTCGAGGTCCTGGGCGCCCCGTTCCTCTTCGAGCCCGGGGCGCTCCTTCTGGACGGGAGCGACGGTTCCCCTGCCGCGCTCCTCAAGGCGCTCTCAAGAGCGGGATATCCCTCTCTTCTCAGGCGGCTTCCGGCCTCGGAGGCGCTCAAGGCCTTCAGGGAAAAATATAACGCGGGCTGCATGTGCGAAGAGCCCCGCGCCTCCGCGCCTTTTGCCGCGATCGGCAAGGACTGGGACGGGTTCCAGGGCGGACTCTCCCCGAAGCGCAGGTACGACCTCAGGAGGGCGAAAAAAAGGGCTGAGGAGCACGGCAGGGTTTCGGCGAACATATTCTGCCCCGAGCCCTCCGGGCTCGAACGCGACCTCGACAAGGTATTCCGGGTTGAAGCGGCGGGCTGGAAGGGACGGAACGGCTCCTCCATGCTGCACAATAAAAGGCTCGGCAGTTTTTTCCGCGCCTACTCGGGGCGGGCCTGCAGGGCCGGCATACTGAGGGTATGCACGCTCGATATCGGCGGGCATACGGCCGCGGCGCAGCTTGCGATCGAATCCGGCGGAAGCTTCTGGGTCCTCAAGATAGGATACGACGAGAAATGGGCCCGGTGCTCGCCGGGGATCCAGCTCACCTTCGAGTGCATGAAATACGCCTGCATGAGGAAGCTCGGCTTTTATGAGTTCCTGGGCACAGCCGAGCCGTGGCTTGAGCCGTTTGAGAGCGGCAGGCGGGAATACGTCGACCTCTTCATCTACCCGCGCTCCCTCCCCGGCATTCTGGCCCTGGGCGCGGACGCGCCGCGCCGCATGGCCAGGGGGATACTGGGCCGTCGTCGCGCGCATGGCGCGGACCTATCATAGGTTTCGGAAACGATGACAGCCCGATTGAAACTGGTGCTAAAGAGGACGCTCTCCGCGGTCCTCTACTAATCCGGCGCGCTCCGGGTCCTTAAGCTCGTACTTCTTAAGGACAAGGCCGTGGTGCTCATGTACCACCGGGTCCTCACGAAGGAGGAGCGGGACGGGTCGTTTTCTCACTCCGGCATAGTTGTGGAACGGGAAGTATTCGAGAAGCAGATGCGGTTCCTCGGGAAGGAGTTCACGATAATCGGAGAATCCGAGTTCAATCTGCGTCTCAAGGAAAAGAGGCCTTTTGAGACGGCCAGCTGCCTCGTGACCTTCGACGACGGCTGGCTGGACAACGCGACGAACGCGCTGCCGGCGCTCAAGAAAAACGGCATACCAGCCCTGGTCTTTCTCGCCCACGGCTACATAGGCACGGGAAAGATGTTCTGGCAGGAGCGGATGACCGCGCTCCTCTCTGCCGCTTTCGACGACCGCGCCGGGAATAGCGCGCTCCTTGCAGGCTATGGCCTGAAGGCCGGAGATGCAGCCGGACGGCTCCCGGCCATAAGGCGCTTTATCGAGTCGCAGAAGAAACGCACGCACTCGGAGATAGAGGAGACCCTCAGGGAGCTGTCGGATTCCATACCCGTCCGGCCCGGGCCGGGCCGCGACCGGTTCCTCGGCGCACCTGATATAGCCGAGATGCTCTCAGGCGGCGTCTCCTTCGGCTCGCACGGGGTCTCCCACAGGATACTTACGATGCTCCCGCGCCCTGAGGCCGAGTCCGAGATCAGGGAATCAAGGAGCGGGGTGGCGCTCCTGACCGGCAGGACGCCTTCCTCTTTCAGCTATCCTAACGGCGACCATGACGATTACACGGCTGCCCTGGTTGAGAAGCACGGGTATGATGCGGCATTCACCACCAGGGAGGGGTTCGTAAGGCACACGGACGACCCCTTCAGGCTGAAGAGGGTCAACATACATAACGACGCCACGATGACCGTCCCCATGTTCTTCTGCAGGATACTCGGGGTCTTCTGAGAACACATGAAGGTACTTGTAACGGACGGGGATAACAGGGCCGCCCTGGCAATTACGCGCTCGCTGGGCAAAGCCGGCCACCACGTGATTGTGGGCGAAAAGAAGGAGACCTCCCTCTCATCGGTTTCATCCTATTGCCGCGCAAGGTTCGCATACCCGGACCCTGCCTTCGACCCGCGCGGGTTCATAGAGGCCATCCTCGGGCAGGCGTCAAGGGAGGGGATCGACGTCATAATGCCCGTATCCGACATCTCGACCTTTCTCGTTACAGCCAACAGGCATGTGTTCGCCGCAAGCAAGGTCCCGTTCGCGCCCTTCGAGACGCTGGACCTGGCTGCGCGGAAGGACCGCCTCTTCGAGGCCGCCGGCAGGCTCAATATACCGGCGCCCAGGACGGTCGTCTTAAGGCAAAAGGGCGACGGCTCCAAAAAAATGGATATCGATTTCCCGGTCGTGGTAAAGCCCCACAGGTCCAGGATACAGGGCCCGGACGGGAAGTGGCTTTCGGCCTCTGTAAGCTACGCCTCCGACCCGAAGGAGCTTCAGCAGGTGCTCGGGATGAAAAAAGACGAGTACCCGCTTCTCCTGCAGGAAAGGATAAACGGACCAGGCATAGGGGTCTTCGCCTGCTATGACCGGGGCGAGCTCAAGGCCATATTCAGCCACAGGAGGCTCAGGGAGAAGCCTCCTTCAGGCGGGGTAAGCGTCCTTTGCGAGAGCGTCCCCGTGCCGGCCCTTGCGAGGGAGTATACCGAGGCCCTCCTCGGGAGCCTCGGCTGGCACGGCGTTGCCATGGTGGAGTTCAAGCTGGACGAACGCGACGGGCTCCCGAAGCTCATGGAGATAAACGGGCGCTTCTGGGGCTCGCTCCAGCTGGCAATCGACGCGGGCGTCGACTTCCCGTCCATGCTGATGGATATCGCGATGGAGAAGGACGTCCGGCCATGTTTCGAGTACAGGACCGGGAGGAGGACGCGCTGGTTCTGGGGAGACGTGGATTCGCTCCTCATGGTGCTCCTTAAAAAAGGACGGTCGCTCAAGCTCCCGCCGGGCCACCCGGGGAAACTCGGGTCCATATTGAGGTTCCTCAAGCCGTCGCTCGGCGGCACTCGCTTTGACGTATTGAGGCTCGACGACCCGCGGCCCTGGCTGTACGAGACCTCCATGTGGTTCAGGAACCAGCTGGGCAAGGGGTAACCAATGCGGGGCATATTTCACGCGCATTCCACCTATTCGCATGACGGCAGATGCACCCTCCCGGAGCTCGTCTCGCTCTGCAAGGCGCAGGGGCTCGGGTTCGTAGCGCTTTCGGAACACGCGGAGGACATGGATTCCGCCAGGATGGACGCCTTTACCTCTGAGTGCAAAGAGCTCTCAAAAAGGGGCGTAATACTTATGCCCGGGCTCGAGTTCGGGTTCAGCGAATATCCCAAGCTGCACCTCCTGGGCATAGGCGTAACCCGCTTTATCCCGCCGGGAGACATCTCGCGGACCATAGACGCCATACGGGAGCAGGGCGGGCTTTCGGTAATAGCCCATCCGGCCAGGAACGGGCACTTCGTCCCGGAGCACATTAAAGGGAAGCTCGACGGGCTCGAGGTCTGGAACGCCTCGTATGACAGCCGCTACCTGCCGCACCACAGGTCAGTGGCGCTATACCGTTCGCTAAGGAGAATGAACGGTTCACTGCTGGCTTTCGGGGGGCTCGATTTCCATACGGCCCGGAACTTCAGGGAACTGGACCTGGTAGTCGAGGGCAGTCCAGCGGATGCCGAGGAGCTTCTTCTTCTCCTCAGGAATGGAAGCTACACAAACAAGGGAAAGCTCTTTACCATAGGCTCCAGGCAGGAATTCGGATATATTACGGTGGGCGGGATACGGCTTGGCAGGGTGTTCCTCGAGGGGGCGGACACACTTGCATCCCTTACGCGGGGGAACAGGTGACGGAAGCGCTGCATGCCATCGGGATCGCCGAGCTCATTTTCTGGCTTTCCCTCGCGGCCGTTTTCTACGCTTATTTCGGATATCCCGCACTGCTTTTCCTCCTCTCAGGCCTTATGCGGAGAAAAATCCGCGCTGGGAACAGGGACTATACGCCAACGGTTTCGCTCCTCATACCGGTCCATAACGAGGAGGCCGTAATCGAACGGAAGCTCAGGAATACCCTCTCAATCGATTATCCCGCCGACAGGCTCGAAATCATCATAGTATCCGACGGCTCCACGGACCGGACCGGCGAGATAGTCGGGCGTAACATCTCCGGAAGGATGCGCTTTCTCAAGCTCCCGATGAGAAGCGGCAAGGCCGCTGCGCTAAATTACGGCCACAAGTCCGCAACGGGCGAAATAGTCGTATTCTCGGACAGCTCCATAATGCTCGATAAAAACGCCATCAGGAGCATAGTATTGAAATTCCAGGACCCGGCAGTCGGGTGCGTATCGGGCGAGGACCACATAGAGGGGCCCGGCGGAGAGGGGCTCTACGGGAGATACGAGCTCTTCCTCAGGAACCTCGAATCGAGGGTGCATTCCATAGTCGGCGCGAGCGGTTCTTTTTACGCCGAAAGAAGGGAGGCCTGCGAGCCTTTCAGGGAGGGGCTTGCCCCGGACTTCCTCTCGGTCCTTAATATAGTCGACAAGGGCTACAGGGCGGTAACGGAGCCCGCGGCTTTTGGGACCATGACGAGCGTAAAAGGCGTTAAAGACGAGTTCAGGCGGAAGGCCAGGACGCTCGTGAGGGGCATGGCGGCGCTTTTCAGCAATGCCCGCCTTATGAACCCATTAAGGACCGGCGTCTTCTCGCTGGAGCTCCTGTCGCACAAGGTCGCGCGCTGGCTGGTCCCGTTCTTTATGATTTCGCTCCTCGTATCTAACGCATTTTCCTCCGGAGCCCGCCCTATGCGGTCTTCGCGCCCAGGCCTCTTTTCTGACGCCCTTGCAGGCCTCGCATTTTTCCGTATCGGCGGCCTGCATGAAAGGACCCTCGGCAGGGTCCCGCTTTATTTCACGGCCGTGAACGCGGCCATCCTTTACGCCTGGTTCCTTTACGCGACAGGCATCCGCATGGAGATATGGAACCCCTCCAAAAGGCAGGCCTGAGATGAGCGAAAGACCTCTTTTTTTCAGAAACGGCGCCAGCAGCCTCTTCGGGGTCCTGCACGAGCCGGGAATCAGAAAAGGCCCGGCCTTCGTCTTCTGCTCTCCTTTTGCCGAGGAGAAGCTCTGGGCGCACAGGGTCTTCGTCAACTTCGCGCGCGAGCTCTCAGGCCGCGGCCACGCCGTCCTCAGGTTCGACTACATGGGTAACGGCGATAGCGACGGCGACTTCGAGGAGACGACCCTCCAGACATATATCTCTGATGTAAGGGCCGCGGCCGATTTCACCCTGAACTCCGCGGGAGAAAAGGACGGGCTCTGCCTGCTGGGCCTGGGCCTCGGCGCTACCTTTGCCGCGCTCGCGGCCGAGGAGATGCCCGGGACCTCGGGTCTCGTTCTGTGGAACCCGATCGTAAACGGGGCAGCCTACATGCAGGAGATGCTCAAAATAAACCTGACGACCCAGATGTCCGTGTACAAGGAGATACGCCGGACAAGGGCGGAGCTTGCGCGCTTGATGTCCGAGGGCGCGACAGTCAACGTTGACGGCTACGAGATGTCGAACGCGCTCTACGAGCAGGTCTCCGCGATAAGCCTCGCCGGTGAAAAGAAACGGTTCTCCGGGCGGACTCTTGTTGTCGAGATCAACCGCAAGGAGAAGGAGCCAGGGAAGGATATGGCACAGCTTGCCTCGGCGTACGAGAGCGCGGGCCTGTCTATGGTAATCGAAGAGCCTTTCTGGAAAGAGATAAAGGCATATTCGGCTAAAGCCGAAAACCTCTTCAGCGCGACACTCGAATGGCTGGAACAGCGATAACAGAGATGCGCCCTGTCGTATTCAGGAACAGGGATGGGCTTGCCCTCCACGGGATTCTACACATGCCCGCCGGAAAGCCCCGGCAGCAGGGCATAATCATCTTGAGCCCGGGGATAAAGAGCAGGGTCGCGCCGCACAGGCTTTATGTAAAGATGTCCCGGCGCTTCGTGGAGCTCGGATACGCCGTTCTGAGGTTCGACCCGGCCGGCATGGGCGACTCGGAGGGAGAGATTGACGAAAGGTTCGCAGCCGACGTCTACGGCTCCATCCAGGTGGGCCGGTTCGTGGGCGACACCGTGGCGGCAATGGACTGGATGCAAAAGGAGCTCGGCATAAAGAGCTTCATCCTTTCAGGCCTCTGCGGCGGGGCGATAACGGGGCTCCTGGCCGGCGCGGGCGATAACAGGGTGGATTCTCTCCTGGGGCTCGGCATCCCGGTGATACTTGACGGCTCGAAGGTGGACAAGTCCAAGTTCCTTACGAAAAGCCAGACCCAGAGCATAAAAAGAGACTACCTGCGGAAGGTCTTCGACTTGAGGGCCTGGGGCCGCCTCCTTTCGTTCAGGAGCGACTACAAGCTCCTTTTCAGGGTCTTTGCCGGGGGCAAGGGCAAGGGTGCCGCGGAAGGACAGCCGCCTTCCGCAGCCGGCTCCGGCGAGCAGGGCAACTTCAATTCCCTCTTCCCCGGGGCCTTCGAGGGCATGTCCCGCTCAAGGAGGATATGCCTCATATTCAGCGAGGCCGACAGGCTTTACTGGGAGTTCGAGGAGAAATTCGCGAACAACCACAAGGACGCCGTCGCAAGGGCCGGCAAAAACCTCGAGATACATATAACCAGGAACGCTAACCACGTCTTCACCTTCAAAGAGTGGCAGGATAGCGCCTTTGATACAATGTGCGGCTGGCTTTCGAGGAACTACAGATGAACGGTTCAGCGGCTGGGGCGCATAAGGTTTGGCAGTCCGGGCACGCGCCAGAGACCGGGACCCGGAGAAGGGAGCTTTTTTCTTGAAACAATTGCTCAAATCGGTGCTTAAGGCACTGGGCCTGCTTGAATTCGCCAAAGCGGCCTATTACCGCAGGAAGAAGACCGCAAGAGAGGTACTGGGCATAAGGAGGCGCTTCTGGACCACCTCTCCTTCACTTTACAGGAGGGTCGTGAAGTCGGGAGGCGAACAGTATCAGCTCGAGCGCTTCCTGCAGAACGTGAAGGCAGGAGACACCGTGTGGGATGTCGGCTCGTACGTCGGCATATATTCCATATTCTCGAGCCACCCCGCGGGCCGCGACGGGGCTGTCTACGCATTCGAGCCGGAGCCGGCAGCGCATGCGCTGCTTAACGGGAACATCGCGCTTAACGGGATAGGGAACGTCAAACCGATGCGAATGGCCCTGAGCGACAGTAACGGAAAGGGCAGGATATACTCCGCGCTCACGGACGCCGTTGCGATCCACAGCTTGAGGCACTACGCAAGCCTTTCCGAATCAGGCTTCGAGATAGACCTCGCGACCGGCGACAGCCTTGTTCAAGAGGGCCGCGTCCCCCCGCCTGACGTCGTGAAAGTGGATGTCGAAGGGGCGGATTACCATGTCCTCAAGGGGATGCGCAGTGCGCTTTCCAGGCCGGAATGCAGGTTCCTGCTGATAGAGGTGCACCTAAGCTGCTACCCGGCTTCGGAGCAAGCGAGCGGGATGTCAGGCAGGCAATAAGGGAGGCCGGCTTCACGGTCGACGAGGAACTGCAAAGGGGCGATGAAATCCACCTGATCTGCTCCAAACACCCGGGGCAATGACCGGTTCGACGGAATTTAAGAAGCGGGCAGCCGGGTTCCTCTACGGCACCGGGGGGTCTTTGAAGACCCAGATGCTCCGCTCTGGTTTCTGGGTGGGCCTCTCAAGCCTTGGCAGCAACCTCCTGGTCCTTGCGCGCTCCATAGTGCTGGCGCGCATACTTGCGCCGGAGGTCTTCGGCCTCATGGCCATATGCCTCGTGATCATCAGGAGCCTCGACCTTTTTACGGAGACCGGCTACGGCGCCGCGCTCATACACAGGCAGAAGGGGTTTGAAGAGGCCAAGGACACGGCGTTCACTCTTTTGGTCCTACGCGGCCTTGCGCTGACCGCTATAACGGTGCTCATCGCCCCCGTCGCCGCGTCTTACTACGAAATACCCCTCCTCGATGTGCTCGTCAAGGTGATAGCCCTGAGCTTCATAATAGGTGGGTTCTACAACATAAACGCCGTCAGCTACCAGAAGAACCTCGACTTCAGGAGGCTCACCTACCTCGAGCTCCTTCAAAACGCCGCCAACACGGCGGCGGTGGTCGCAATGGCCTTCTATTTCAGGAGCGTATGGGCGCTGGTCATCGGGCACGTCACTGCGTCGGTCCTCGGCGTCGTAATCAGCTATATGCTCATACCTGGCAGGCCCAGGTTCAGGCTGGACCTCAATATCGCGAAGGAGCTCTTCGCCTACGGGAAGTTCATAACCGGCCTGACCATAGTCGTCTTTTTCACCATAGAGATGGGGACGTTCGTCATCGGCAAGGTCTCCGGGATGGAGGCACTCGGTTACTACGTCATCGCCTTCACGCTCGCGAACCTGCCCACCTCCCATTTCTCGAAAATAGTGTCCAGGATAGTCTTCCCCGTGTACAGCAAGCTCCAGGGCGACATGGCGCTTTTGAGGGAGACGTACTTCAAGGTGCTGAGGGTCGTAAGCATGGTCGCCATACCGGCGTCCGCCGGACTGGCCGTGCTTTCGACCGAAATAATCGAGGTGGTTTACGGGAAAAACTGGCTCCCCGCGGCTGACGCGCTAAGGGTGCTCGCCCTGTTCGGCTGCATCAGGGCCATATCGTCGCTGAACGGGTACGTCTACAACGCCATAGGGAAGCCCGGCATAAGCTTCTACATCAACGCGATAAGGTTCGCGGTCTCCGCCGTGATGATATACCCCATGACGCTCTGGTACGGCATAACTGGCGCGGCCCTGACCCTTACCTCGGCTATCGCGCTCGAATTCCTTATCGGCTCGGCCTACCTTTCACGCACGATAGGCCTGCCGCTCCGAAAGGCCGGGGCCGGGCTGCTGAGGGCCACCCTTCTGAGCACCGGCATGGCCGCGGCCCTCTTCCATATCAAGGACTACATGGACGTGAACGTCTATTCCCTCGTTGCGCTGGTCGCGGCCGGAGCGGGCATGTACATACTTTTCAACATCAGGGAGCTTTTCTCGATCTTCAGGGAGAGGTCTCTCCCCGCTTGAAGGCGAGGCGCCGGATATTGTACGTCGAGCAGAACACCGACGGCACGGTCGGCGGCTCCCATTTCAGCCTCCTCTACCTCGTGGAGGGCCTCGACAAGGCCCTCTTCGAGCCGACGGTGGTATTCTACCAGGAGCACCGGCTGATACCGGCATACAGGCAGGCAGGCTGCGAGGTGGTGGTCCTCAAAAAGCCGGCCCCTCTGGATTTCAAGAGGCTTTTCCCGGCATTGGCGGCTCTCTCGAAAAACCCGATTTCCAACGCCCTGGCGGTTATGCCCGCGCTGGCGCTGCAAAAGGCCTTGAACTACCTGAGGGGGTTCGTGCTGCCGTCTTTCGAGTGCTGGCAATTCCTCCTCAAGGGCAGGTTCGACCTTCTCCACCTTAATAATACGGTGCTCAGGCCGCAGCAATGGATATTAGCGTCGCTATTCGCCCGGACGCGGGCGGTGGCCCATGAAAGGGGCATTAACAAGTCCTTCCCGGCGCTTGCCTTTATCCTGGCGAGGGCACTGGGTGCATAATCTGCATATCAGAGGCCGTGAGGACGAACCTTCTGCGGAACGGCTTCCCCGAGAGGAAGCTCCACCTGATATACAACGGCCTCGACCCGGACAGGTTCAAGCCGCTCCGGACGAGGGAACAGGTCCTTGCTGAACTCGGCATCGGGAAGGCCGCCCCGCTCGCGGGCATAGTAGGCAACATAAAGAAGTGGAAGGGGCAAGAGGTGGTCATAAAGGCCATGCGCCGCGTGATTGACAGGTTCCCCGGTGCCAGGTGCCTCGTCATAGGCGACGCCTCCGAAAACGACCGTGAATACATGGAGCACGTAACGGGGCTCATCGCGAGCGAGGGGCTTGGCGGCTCCGTAATAATAACCGGGTACAGGAAGGACGTGCCTGACCTCGTAAACTGCCTGGACGTCCTCGTGCACGCCTCGGTCGAGCCGGAGCCGTTCGGCAGGGTGCTCCTGGAGGGCATGGCCCTTGGTAAGCCGGTCATATCGAACACCATCGGCTCAGGGCCGGAAATAGTGATCGACGGCGTAACCGGCCTCCTGGTCGAGCCGGGAGACGAGAAAAGCCTTGCCGAGGCGATCATCCGGGTCTTCGGCGACCCGGAGAGGTCGCGCGAGATGGGCAGGGCCGGGCGCAAACGGCTTGAGGAGCTCTTCCCCGTCTCGGAAAACGTAAAAAAGACAGAGGAGCTTTATTTAAGGATGCTCCCTTGAGCGGCCCTGTTTTCCCGGGCCGCTGACAAAAGCTCTCCGGCGCGCGGATATGCGGCTTCCAATAAACATACTCCACCTCAGGGACACTTACGAAATCGGCGGGCCGGGGAAGACCATCCTGGAGACGGCGGCTTATATCGACAAAGGCTTCCGCATGCAGATCGCGGTCTTCAAGACAAGAAAAGAGCCTTATGATTCGCCTTTTACAAACGAAGCCCGGAGGAGAGGCCTTCCCGTCCATTTTATCGAGGGGTTCAACCAATACGACCCCTTGATGATACGCAGGCTCGTAGGACTGGTCCGGAAGCTCGATATCGACATACTGCACGCCCACGAGACGAAATCCGACATAATAGGCTACCTGGCGTCCAGGTTCAGCGACGTGCGCCTGGTTACCACGTCCCACGGCTGGATAAGCAACAGCCTTAAGCAGCGCGTAATGACGAGGCTCGACAAGCTGGCGCTCCGGTCGTATGACAGGGTAATCGCAGTTTCCGATGAGATAAGGAAGGAGCTGAGCGCCTCCGGATGCAAAAACCTCACCCTCCTGCATAACGGCATCGTGGTGGAGAACTACAGGAACACCGGGAAGCGCGGGTATTTGAGAAAGCTCGCCGGCATCGAAAAAAACGCCCCTGTAATCGGCTCCATCGGAAGGTTGAGCGCGGAAAAGGGCCATAAGGACCTGGTGCTGGCAGTCTCCGAGGTCGTCAAGGCGGGGCATGACGTGTCGTGCTTCCTGGTCGGGGACGGGCCCGAGAGGGGCGGCATAGAAAGCCTTATTAATGAACTTTCGCTCGGGTCGCACGTTTTCCTGACCGGCTATATCAGGACCCCGCAGCCGGCCCTGGAGGACTTCGACCTGATGGTGCTCCCTTCGTACACCGAGGGCCTGCCGAACGCTGTCCTCGAGTCCCTGCTCATGGATGTCCCCGTTATCGCCACCGCGGTCGGCGGGACCCCCGAGATAATCGAAAGCGGCGTAAACGGGGTGACCGTAAACCCCGCCAGGCCCGACGAGATCGCCGGGAGGATAATCGAGTTCCTTAACGACAGGGGGCGTTACAGGGAAATGGCGAAGAGAGGGAAAAGAGACGTCATCGAAAGATTCAACTTCGCCGGCAGGACCAGGTCGCTCGAGAAAATCTACAGTGAAGTCATGCTGCGGAACTGAGGCCCGGAGAGGCGCAACGGATGAGCAAGATGAAGACAGCGACACTTAACATTCCCCGGGAGACAACCGCGCCGTTCACGGGGAAGATACAGTATTACGGGCTGATGCTCTTTTTCGTCCTGGAGTACGTCAGGCCCAACAATTACCTGCCGCAGCTGAACGCGCTGCATCTCAACTCGTTGGTGCCTGCCGTCGTCATAGCCGTGACGATTTTTTCCAGCGCCAGCCCCGGCAACCTCGCGGTCCTCAGGTACAGGAACACGAAGCTTATCCTCTTTTTTGTCCTCCTGATAGTCGGGTCGGTGATTACCGCGGACGTAACGCTGTACGCGTTCGACAAGTTCAAGACCATCATCGGGTACGTCCTCATGTATTTCGTGATCTGCAGGGCCGCAAGGACCGAAGACCGGCTCAAGGGGCTTTTGAAGACGCTGATATTCGTCCACGTGGCCGTGCTGCTCCTCAATACCCAGCTCTTCCTCAACCCGGAGGTCAGGAGCTATATCGCTTCCGGGGCTTTTCTGGGAGACGGGAACGACCTCTCGCTATCCATCGCGATAGCGATACCCTTTTGCGTATTCTTCATCCGTGAGGAGAAAAAGCCGTACATGAAGGCCTTTTATATCCTGGTCCTCCTTGTACTCGTGGCGGGAATAATCGGGACGTCCTCTCGCGGGGGCACGCTCGCGCTCGTCTCAAGCGTCCTTTATCTCTGGACGAAGAGCGACAGGAAGCTCGTGCTCGCCGGCGCGCTGGTCGTGCTCGCGGGCCTGGTGGTCTCATTGGCCCCCTCCTCCTATACGGAAAGGATCAAGACCATAAAGAATTACGAAAGCGACGGCTCTGCCCAGGGAAGGCTCCTGGCGTGGGAATCAGGGGTCAGGATGGCGATCGACCATCCGCTCCTCGGGGTGGGCGCCGGCCACTTCCCGGTCAAGTACGGAGTGGAATACCGCCCGCCGGGGTACGGGCGGGCGGAGTTCCCCTGGTCTACGGCCCATTCGATCTACTTCGTGATACTCGGAGAGCTCGGCTTCCCGGCCTTCTTCCTTCTCTACATCATGGCCTACAATTTCATGCGGAACGGCAGGATAATACAGGGGCTCCGGCCCCCCCGGGCCCCGGAGGACCCGTCCGCCAGGAACCTATTCGTCTCGCTGAACGCAAGCCTCGTCTCTTTTGCGGTCGGAGGGGCTTTCCTGACCGCCATATACTACCCGCACCTGTACATACTGGCCGCCATACTCAGCTCCGCCAGGTTCGTCTTCAGGAAGCCTCCGGAGGCGCAGCCTGAAAGATCGCGCGCCCTCAGGCCGGGGTACGGGGCCGCGGGCGCATAGCGATGGCGGAAAGACGCGTAAACCTCATGGTCCTTACCTCTTCGCTATGCATCGGCGGCGCAGAGGCCGTAATCCAGAGCCTATGCAGGAACCTCTGCGCTTCAAGGTTCAACGTGCTCGTATGCTGCCTAAAGGAGCGCGGAGAAATCGGCGAGGACCTTCAAAGGTCCGGGTTCGACGTGCTGGAGGTCCCGAAGCCGAGGCGCGCTAAAATCGACTACTTTACCTCCCTCAAGGTCGCCGGCATACTGTCCAGGCACAAGGTCGACATCATCCACTCCCACACGACCCACGCGCTGTCGGACTCCGCGATATGCACGCTCCTAAGGCCGGGCACGAAGCTGGTCCACACCTTCCATTTCGGGAACTATCCGCACGACAAAAAGAGCAGGATGATGCTGGAGCGCGCATCCTGGAGGTTCTCGGACAAGCTGGTCGCGGTCGGCGAGGCACAGAGGAAATCGATCCAGGGCGCGTACGGGATACCCGATAACAGGATAGTCACGATAAGGAACGGCATAGACATGAGGGAAAGGCCGGGCGACCCGGATTTCAGGAAGAGGCACGGGCTCGGGGGAAAGGTCGTCATCGGCTCGGTGGGGACGCTCTACGAACAGAAAGGCTTTACCTACCTGCTGGACGTCGCCCTGAGGCTCAAGGGGTCCTCGCGCGACTTCGTATTCATAGTAGCGGGAGAGGGGCCGCTCAGAAAAGAGCTTGAGTCAAAGGCCAGGGGCCTCGGCCTGCAGGAAAACGTGCGGTTCCTGGGGTGGGTAAAGGACGCGGATGCGAACCTGCTGCCCCATGTCGATATCTTTTTCCAGCCGTCGCTCTGGGAGGCCATGTCAGTCGTCGTACTTGAGGCGATGGGCGCGGCCAGGCTGGTGGTCGCTACGTCTGTCGGTGAGAACCCCTACATTATCGAGGACGGCAGGGACGGCTTCCTGGTCGCGCCGAGGGACGTCGATGCCATGGCCTCGAAGCTGGCCATGCTGATAGAAGACGGCCCGCTCCGGGAGAGGGTCGGCGGATGCGCCGCCGCTAAGATAAAGGCCCGTTTCGGCGCAAGGCAGATGGCGGCCGCGTACGAGGAGCTGTTCGAGAAAGTCCTTACGGGCAGGGGATGAAAAACTGACGACATGAACGTACTCTTTCTTTCGCAGATAGTGCCGTATCCGCCCCACGGGGGCGTGCTGCAGCGGGGCTACAACCTTCTTCGGATGAGCGCCAGGCGCAACAAGATCCACCTGCTGGCGTTCGTGCACCCCGATGTGCTCGGAACCGAGCCCCTGCTGGAAGAGAGCCGGCGCGAGCTCGGCAAATTCTGCTCCAGCGTCGAGTTTTTCACTCTGTGGCCGAAAAAGTCGAAGTTCCACAAGTTCGCAGGGTTCGCGCTCTCCTGCTGTTCGACCCTGCCCTTCAGCGTGCTCGCCCACTCGTCGCGCCCATTCAGGGCCAGGTTTGAGGAACTGGCCTCCTCGGACGATATAGACCTCATACATTTCGACACGATAGCGCTTGCCGAGGTGGACTGTCCCGGGATAAGGAAACCGAAGGTCCTCACGCACCACAATATAGAGTCCGTCCTCATGGCAAGGAGGGCGGCGGTCGAGAAAAACCCCGTCCTGAGGGCGTATTTACGGCGGCAGGCGCGGAGGCTCGAGGCATACGAAAAGGAGAAGTCTCCCCTGTTCGCGTGCAATATCCTCGTTTCAGGGGAGGACGAATCCAAGCTGAGGGCCGCAGTCCCCGGCATAACTACGGCAATAGTCCCGAACGGCGTCGATACCGATTACTTCCGCCCTGTCCTGACGGACGAGCGCCCAGCCGTGGTCTATGCAGGGGGCATGAACATGTTCGCGAACAAGGACGCGGTCCTTTTTTTCCTGAAGGAGATATGGCCGCTTATCAAGAGATCGAGGCCGGAGAGCGAGTTCTACGCGATAGGACAGTGCCCGCCCGCCGAGCTGCTCGAATACGCGAAGGGCGACTCCTCGGTAACGGCGCCGGGCTATGTCGATGACGTGAGGCCCTTCATATCCCGGGCCGCCGTTTACGTCATTCCCTTGCGCATAGGCGGCGGGACCCGCCTGAAGCTCCTGGACGCGATGGCTATGGGAAAGGCGATCGTCTCCACGAGCATCGGCTGCGAGGGCATTGAGGCCGCTGACGGCAAGGAGCTCCTTGTAGCCGACTCGCCCGCCGATTTCGCCGCAAGGGTGCTCGACCTCCTTAAGGACGAACCCAAGAGGCGCGCGCTCGGGAGCGCGGCAAGGAGGGCCGCGGAGGCCAAATACTCGTGGGAAAGCATAGGCCTGCGTCTCCAGGAAGCCTACGAGGACGCGCAGAGGCGAATAGGATGAGCACAGGCAAGAGCATCTACGACAAGGCCCCTGTATTCCTGCAGAACCTTTTGCTTACGGGTTACAGCGCCCTCCTCGACAGGAAAAGGTACGGCAGGCAGTTCAGCGAATATGCGGCCCTGCTCGAAAGGTCCCAGTGGCTTTCCGGGCCGGAGCTCGCTTCCTACCAGGAAGAGCGGCTCAGGCTGCTTATAGGCCGCGCTTACGACACGGTACCGTACTACAGGCGCGTATTCGATGAAAGGGGGCTTAAGCCCGGCGACATAAGGACCCCCGCCGACCTTCCGAAACTCCCGGTGCTCACGCGCCAGGACATAAAGGACAATTTCAAGGACCTCCTTTCCACGGGCCTGAATGTCAAGACGGTGCCCAAAGGGCACACGAGCGGCACGACCGGCTCCCCGCTGGAGGTCTGCTATGACCGGTCCGTCATACAGTTCACGTACGCGGCCCTGGACCGCCACTACCGCTGGGCAGGGTGCGAGCTTTCGCGCGCCGGGGACAGGATAGCCGTGGCGAGGGGGAACGTCATAGTCCCGCTCGGACAGGAGTCCCCGCCTTTCTGGAGGTACAACCGTGTCCACAACCAGATACTCCTCTCCTCTTTCCACCTTTCGCGGAAGAACCTCGGCCATTACTTCAGGGAACTGGAAAGGTACCGGCCGGCGGTCTTTGACGGATACCCGTCGACGCTCTACGTGCTTGCGAAATACCTGCACGACAACGGAAGGACCTTCCCGGCCAAGGCGGTCATAACCTCGTCCGAGACGCTTTACGATTTCCAGCGCGAGCTCATAGAGAAGTCTTTCGGATGCCGCGTCTTCGACTACTACGCCCTTGCCGAGCGGACGGTGTTCGCCTCCGAATGCTCCGCCCACTGCGGCAACCACCTGTACCCCGAGTACGGCATAACCGAGGTCCTGGACCGTAACGGAGAGGCCTGCGCTCCAGGCGAAGCCGGCCTCCTGGTAACGACCGGGCTCCATAACCTCGCGATGCCCCTTATCCGGTACGCGACGAGCGACATGACGAGCATAAGGCCCGCCGGGTGCGCATGCGGCCGAAGGCTCCCGGTCATCGAGCCGGTGACAACGAAGGCCGAGGACATGCTGACCCTTGAGGATGGGAGGGTGATATCGCCTTCGGTGCTTACCCACCCCTTCAAGCCGCTCGACTCAGTGGCCGCCTCGCAGATCGTGCAGGAAGGCCTTAACGACATCCTCGTAAGGATTGTGCCTAACTCGAACTTCACCCCTGAGGAGCGCGACCACCTCGTCAAGGAGCTTAAGGCCAGGCTCGGGGAGCGGGTCAACGTGAATATCGAGCTGGTGAACGAGGTCCCGAGGTCCAGGTCGGGCAAATTCCGGTGGGTCATCTCAAACGTCAAGCTGGGGATCTGAAAAATGTGCGGTATAGCGGGCATATTGATGCATGAGCGCGGCGCGGCCTGTCCGGCCGACGCCGTTGTAGCCATGCGGGACGCGGTCAGGCACCGCGGACCGGACGAGGAAGGGCTGTTCGCCGACGGCGGCGTGGCCCTCGGGCACAGGAGGCTCAGCATAATAGACCTGACCGACGGACGCCAGCCGCTGTCAAACGAGGACGGCTCCCTCTGGATCGTGTTCAACGGCGAGATATTCAATTATAAAAGCCTGCGGCAGGAGCTTGCCGGCAAAGGCCACCGCTTCCGGACCGGGAGCGATACGGAGACGATCCTGCACCTTTACGAGGAGGCGGGGGCTGATTGCGTGGACCGACTGAACGGCATGTTCGCGTTCGCCATATGGGACGGCAGAGCGCAGTCGCTTTTCCTGGCAAGGGACCGCATGGGGATAAAGCCCCTCTATTATTCCATGTCCCCTTCTTTCTTCGCCTTCTCCTCGGAAATAAAGTCCCTTTTCCAGGGCGGGCTCATACAGGCCGGGTGCGATGAGCAGTCCGTGCCGGAGTACATGCTCTTCAGGTACGTTTCAGGCGAAAACACGCTCTTCAGGGGGGTCAAATCGCTCCTCCCCGGCCATACGGCGACCGTAAGGGACGGAAGGCTCTCGACTCGGAGGTACTGGTCTCCGGTCCCGCGCCAGATCGATTCCGGCATGAAGTACGCGGTGGCGATGGAGGAGGCCTCGGCGCTCATCGAGGACTCCGTGAGGATAAGGCTCATGAGCGACGTCCCGCTCGGCACCTTCTGCAGCGGCGGGGTCGACTCGAGCCTCGTAACCTCCTTTGCGGCGCGCCTGGTCGGGAAGCCGGTAAACACCTTTTCCGTCGGATTCTTCGAGAATGACTACGACGAGACGGAATACGCGGAGGAGGTCTCGCGCCTGTACGGCACCTTGCACCACGAGATACGCCTCAATAACGAGGAATTCGCCGAACTCCTCCCCGCGATGATATGGCATAACGACGAGCCGCTCAACTTCCCCAACTCGGTCCTTATATACGCGATAAGCAGGCTCGCGAAAAAACATGTGACGGTCGTCCTGACCGGCGAGGGCGCCGACGAGCTCTTCGCCGGGTATCCCAGGTACCAGGTGCCCCGGTTCCTCGGCGCTTTCAAGTCCCTGCCGGCCTTTGCCCGGAGGGCGCTGCTTGCAGCCGCCCGGCTTTCGAACGACCACAGGGTCGCGAGGCTCAGGTCGGATTCAGGGCTGCCGATGAGGGACCTTCTCATCGATAATGCCGTCCCGCTGAGGAGAGACGTCCTGGAATCCCGCCTTCCGGTCTTAAGGGGCCGCGCCTTCCCGTACAGGGACGAGGTACTGGGCCTGCTTGAAAGGCCCGGCCTGGACGCCGGTATGAAGGCGGCGCTCCTCGACCAGCACACCTATCTCGTTTCGATACTCAACCGGCAGGACAAGATGAGCATGGCCGCCAGCGTCGAGGCCAGGGTCCCTTTCCTGGACTACAGGATCGTGGAATTCGCAAACAGGCTCCCGTCTGATTTCAAGATTTCAGGCATGACCGGTAAGAGGATAATCAAGGACATAGCCCTAAAGCACCTGCCACAGCGCGTAATCAAGAGGAGGAAGTCCGGTTTCGGCGTCCCGCTCCGCGAATGGTTCCGCTCAAGCACTGGCCTCGGCTCCATGCTGGAAACTCTGGCCGACTGCCCTCGCCTTTCCGCGTATATGGATAAGGCCGCGCTCCGGAGGGTCGTCTCCGAGCACCGCATAGGAGCCGTTGACCATTCAGAGTTCCTCTGGACTGCGCTGAACCTGAGCCTCTGGCACAGAATGATCGGGGAAAAATTCATATCGAACAGGAGTCCATATTGGAAAGAGCAGACAGCACCCAGCTTAAGGTAGCCCTCTTCGGGGCCGGGAAGATGGGCGTTAAGCATGCCCAGGCGATCGCCCGGATAAAGGGGGCCCGCGTAGTGGCAATAGCCGACCTCCTGCCGCCCGGCGGAGAATTGAAGGCGGCGCTGGGCGACGGCTTCAAAGCATACCGGGACGCGAAGACACTTCTGGCCGAGGCAAGCCCGGACGTCGTGCATATCGTCACCCCGCCTGAGACGCATTTCG
Source organism: Deltaproteobacteria bacterium (assembly GCA_015075075.1). GTDB lineage: Bacteria > Desulfobacterota > GWC2-55-46 > GWC2-55-46 > GWC2-55-46 > UBA5799. Next base: position 139,637 of record JABTVA010000002.1, read on the forward strand.
AGCTGGCGCGGCTGGCGCTTGAACACGGCGCCAGCGTGTACATCGAGAAGCCTTTCACCATGCGCCGCTCCGAGGCCGCCGAGCTCGTAAGGCTCGCCGGCCAGAAAGGGCTGCGGCTCTGCGCCGGGCACCAGATATTATACAACGACTGCACCAGGGAGGCGGAGAGGCTCCTGCCCCTTATCGGCAGGGTCGTCCACATCGAGAGCTACTTCTCCTTCCGGACGGTCAGAAGGAACATCACCCCTGCGGGCCAGATGACCGACATACTGCCACATCCGGTATATCTCCTGCTGAACTTCATGGAGCTTGCCGAACGCGGCGCGCATGAACCCGTCCTCGCTGCCCTGGAGGTCAGGCACGAGGGCGAGGTAAGGGCGCTCGTCAACTACGGCGGCCTGACCGGCATGCTCGCCGTGACCCTTACCGGCCGCCCGGTCGAGTCGTACCTCCGCATCATAGGCACGAACGGGATGCTCCACGTGGATTTCGTAAGGGGCACCGTTGTCAAGCTGGTAGGCCCCGGCGACAACGCTATCGCGATCATCCTCAACCCCTACATGCAGTCGGCGCAGGCCCTATGGAAAACGACCAGGTCCTTCGCGAGGCTCTTCATGAAAAAGCAAAAGAGCTACCCGGGGCTCCTCGAGCTGACCGAGGCCTTCTACGCGAGCGTGAGGGGCGCGGCGCCCCCGCCGCTCTCATACGGGTCGATAACCTCGACCGTGGCGCTTTGCGAGAGCATAAACGAACGTCTCGGGGAGAGCGAGGCGGTGGCCGAGGACAAGGCCCAAAGGGAGCTCGCGGCCACCGAGGCCTCCATGCCGCCCGTGAACGCGTCCAGGCGCACCGTCGTGGTAACCGGGGGCACGGGTTTCCTGGGCAGGAAGGTGGCCTCGGTACTTAGGGAACAGGGCTGGCCGGTCCGTGTCCTGGCGCGGAGCATCCCCCCGTACTCGAAGCGGCTCCCAGGAGTGCAGTATGTCGCGGCAGAGCTTGCGGAGGAGCTGCACCCGGGAGTTCTAAAGGACGCCGAGGCGGTCGTGCACTGCGCCGCAGAGACGAGCGGCGGGGCCGATGCGCATAAGAGGAACTCCATAACGGCGACCCGGAACGTCATAAAGGCGGCCGCTGACGCCTCGGTAGGGAAGGTCATACACATAAGCAGCATAGCCGTCATCAAGAACGGCTGGCGCGTAAAACGGCCCCTCAGCGAGAGCACCCCACTCGATTCAGGCAACCCGGGGCGCGGCCCCTACGTATGGGGCAAGGCCGAGTCAGAGGCGCTGGCAATCGAATATGGCGCCGAGATGGGCATACCCGTAAAGGTCCTGAGGGCCGGGCCGCTCGTGGATTTCAAGGCCCTGAAGGCCCCGGGCCGGCTCGGGAGGGAAGTAGGCCCGCTCTTCGTCGCGGTGGGGGGGCGGAGAAGCAAGATAAGCCTTTGCGACATAGAAACCGCCGCGCTGGTAATCGCGTCATACCTCAATGATTACGGCGCTGCCCCGAAGATATTGAACCTTGTCGACCCGGCTTCCCCTACGAGGGAGGAGCTTCTGAAAAGAATACTTGACGGGCGTCCGGGACTCAGGCCGCTCTGGATACCGTACGGCTTGATATCGGCCGCGTCCCTTTGCGCCAGGGCCCTGATGAGAATAGCGAGCCCCGGGAAAAAACCCATGGACATAGCATCCGCATTCGCCTCCGAAAGGTATGATACTTCCCTCGCCGGACGGGTAATAAGAAAGGCCAAAGAGGACCTCAAGCCCGGCATGCCCGCTTCGGTTCGCGAAAAGGAAGCGCGCGTATGAGCCTTGTACGCACCCTTTTTGATTTCAAGCCCTTGAGGTCCGCGATAGCAGCCGGAGCGCTCCTGAGGGGGGGCATTTACCTCCTACTGGGGAGCAGATACAGGGGCATCAAGGACCTCTGCTGGGTCTACAGGGTCGCCGGCATAGGCCTCTACAGGCGCATCGCCATCCGCGCAATCAAAAAAAGCGCCCTTTCCGCGTCCGCGGCTGGCTCCAATGAGATCCTGGACTCCTTTCTACGGAGCAGGTTCGCATCGAGCGCGGCCAGGAAATACGTCCAGAGCGGAAACGGCGGCTCCAACGACCTCTTCAGGGACGTAATGGTCCTTAAAAAGCAGGACAAGGCCGAAAAGGGCGTTATCATAATCAAATACGCAAAGACCTTCGAGGCCTTCCTCTCCTTTTTCGACATGGACAGGGTATCCGAAAGGTTCTTCATTGTCCTGGAGCCCTGCTGGGCCGGATACTGCGACCCGAGCATCCTCATGTTCGTCTCCCCGGGCCGCAGGGTCTTCGTGCAATGCTTTACCGACGACGACTTCGATTTCATATCGGGCTTCAGTCCTTCCCTGGTGCCCATAAGGATGGGCCCGGCGGACTGGGTCGACTCGGACCTCTTTAAGCCCCTTCCGGTCCTCGAGAAGGACTACGACTTCGTCATGGTGGCGAACTGGGCCAGGCACAAGCGCCACGACGCCCTTTTCAAGGCGCTTAAAAGGATAAAGGACCGCCGCATGAAGGTATTGCTCATCGGGTTCAACTGGGGGGGGAGGACGACCGCGGACATGGAGCGCCTCGCAAGCGGCGTAAACAACCGCTTCGTCGAGATCGAGATAAAGGAGAACCTCAAGCAAAGCGAGATATGCGAATACCTGAGCAGGTCCAAGGCGTACGTCTTCCTGTCATGGAAGGAAGGCGACAATAAGGCGCTCGTGGAAGCGATGTTCGCCGGCCTGCCGGCAATCGTCTACAGGCATTCCATAGGCGGGGCGGTAAACAGGATAAACTCCCGGACCGGAATACTCACCACTTACGAGGAGCTTGACAGGAACCTGCTCTACATGCTGGACAATTACAGGCGGTTTACGCCGAGGGAGTGGGCTGTCGCGAACACCGGGAGCCGCATATCGACCGGCAGGCTCGACGGGCTTATAAGGAAGACCGCGCTGGAATGCGGCGAGCGTTACGAGAAGGCTATCGCGGAAAAGACCAACTCTCCCAACCTCGCGTACAGAGACCCGGGCATGCTGGGGCATTTCGCGGACGAATACGCTTTCCTCAGGCGGAGCTTCCGCGATAGATGGAGCGGCCGCTCGCCTAATTCACGGTCAGGCTCGCGGGGGCGGACGGAACAGGGGCGTTCAGCGGAACCGACCTGAGATGCCCGTGCGTCCCTATGTACGAGAGATATCCGGAGGTCAGGTTGCAACCGCTTCCCAGGATATTGTCGGCAGGGTAGCCGACAAGGTTATCGGAGCGCACGACCCTCGACGGGTCCGACACGCTGAGGTGATAGATATGGCTTCCGGCTGGCGTCCCGGAATCCCTGTTCACGATAACGTTGTTGCTGAAGTAGAAGGGGCCGTCGGATGAGTCCGTGTTTCTCACCTGGACCGTTCCGGAGAAGGTGTTCCTGTATATGTGGATTACACCGGCCATCCCGTCCTGGTTTATGTCAATTGCGGTAATGGATGCGTTATAGACGCAATTGTAGAGTATCTCCATCTCCCTGGTGGTGGTATCGTGCATGTTCCCGCCTATGCCCTTCTGGGGGACGTCATAGATGGTATTTCCCCTGACAGTGGTCCGGCGGACGTCTCCCTTCAGGGCGATCCCCTCGATGTTCGTGACGGTGTTCGTGTCCTTGAAGTGGGCCAATACGTTGTCCTCTATGAGGAGCTTGTTCTTGGCGTAAATCTTTATGCCGGCCCCGAGGTCGAGGTTGTGGAAGAACGAGTCCTGAATGATCATGTAGTCGCTCGCGGTCCCCGTGCCGGCCAGGATAAAGGACTGGTTGTACCCGCCGGTCTGGGTCGGGCCGAGCGGCCCCATGTCGAGCCTCCTGAACGTCTGGTAATCCCCTGACGGGTCCAGCTCAAAACCCTTGTACCGCATGTTCTTGACCCTGAAGCCGTCGATATAGACGTTCTCGCTCGTGCATAGAAAACGATATGGGGCCGGTGGTCGGCTGGCCGGAAACGTACTGCATATCTATCACGGGGTCTCCTGGGGTATGCCATCCAGACGACCGGCTTATAGGTGCTCAGTACAGGCATCCTCCCGGGCAGGGTAGAGGTCGAGTCCTCGATGTATGCGTCGAGGTAGTATGTCCCGGCCCTGAAATAGAGGAACTCGTTCACATATGAATTCCTCGTCTTGGACGCGTAATCATTGCCCTCGTACCAGTCGCGCATGCTCCTCCAGGGGTTGGAGAGCGTGCCTGTGCCGCCGTTCGCAACGGACCTGCCGTTTACCGCATCTATGAACCTGAAGCCGGAGGTCGTGACCGTGATAGTCCATGAGGAGGACACGCTGGTGCCCTCGGAATCCACGACCGTTATGGTCGGTGTCGCCCCGCTCTGGGCCGTTTGGGGGCTTGCCCAGCTTATCTCGCCCGTACTGCTGTTTATGGTCATGCCTGACGGCGCGCTCGAGAGCGAAAACGTATACGGGTATAAACCGCCTATGACGCCGGCCCGTATGTTGTACTCTATCCCCGGGTAGGCCCTGAATATCCTGTTATTGGCCGTCATCCCTCCGGTGCCGGCCGGCTTTATATTGACGATCTCAAGAGGGTAGTTCGCGGCGAAGGCCGGACCGGAGGATAAGAAAAAGAAAACGGCTAAGGATAGGATTGAGACCATGTAACGCATAACACCTCCGGAAGGCTACCCGATTTTTATTGAAGCTCCTGGCTGATATCTATATACCATATTCGAACGTAAATGGAAGCCGTTCAGGATGCCGCTAATACTGAAAGACCATCTCATCCGAGTAGTCGCTCGCGGCCATATTCCCGTCATAGGCGACCACGACGGCATAGTAGGTTACGCCGCTCGTCAAATCCTCAAACGTATACTCTGTCTCATTTCCGACATCCACCGTGCTGGTGTAAATACCGGAAGCGGTCCCGTAAAGCAGTCTGTACCCCTTTATCTCGGAGGCGTCGACCGGGCTTCCGTCGACCCTGGTCGACGGAGCGGACCACGTAAGGGTCCTCGAGGAATCCCCGCCGTCATCGCCGGAGGAGCCGCTTGTACCGGTAGCGCCGCCTCCGCCTCCGCAACCGGCCAGCGCGACCATTGACAAAAGAGCTATCATACACAGGCTTTTTTTCATTTTTTTCCTTCTTTTTACTTATATCCTGATTCCATGTTAATATGCATTTGAAAACGAATAAGTGATTGGCATCACACTTAGGACCCTTATCTATCAATTTCGGTCCGGGCATGAAATTCTTTAATGCTATCCGGGTGAATCAGAGGCATTCTCCGCCGCCGTGGCCCACTCAAACCGCGATAGGACAGGCTTGTGACATGAAATCCGTTGTGCTCACGATAGGGCCGCCGCAACAAAAGCCATGGTGGTGGCAGCATGTCCCCGCCGCGGGAAGGACGAGCGGGCTCGAATACAAGCGCGTCCCCGGCGTGAGGGCGGGGACTACTATGCAACTGCTCCTTCTCACGCTCAAGCTCGCGCCGTTCATGCTCGGCGCGAGCAGGAAATATGACTACATATTCACCTTCGAGTGCGGGAAGGCGTCTTTCATCGTATCGCTCCTCCAGACCATTACCCTCTCCAGAAAACCCAGGCACATTATATTACAATTCATCATGCGGGAAAAGGGGCGGGGGATGAAATCGCGCCTCAAGTACCTTTTCATGCGTTTTTGCTTCTCTTCCACCTACAAGGCGGTCTGTTCCTCACGGGAAGAGGCAAGATACTACGTTGATGCGTTCGGCTGGGCTCCTGACAGGGCCTGTTTCGCTCCGTTGCACACCGACCCGGCCTTACTCGACGTATGCCGGCCGGTCGAGGACAGGCTGATACTGTCGGCCGGGAGGACCTTCAGGGATTACAAGACCCTGCTCTCGGCAATCGAGGGTCTCGATGCCAGGGCGGTCATAGTGGCCTCGCCGGGATGCATTGCCGGTTTGAATGTCCCGGAAAACGTCGAATGCCTTTTCGACATAAGACCCGCCGAGCTCACGGACATTATGGCCAGGAGCGAAATCTTAGTCGTCCCGCTCGAAGGCAGGCGCATCTCGACCGGACAAAGCGTGCTATTGCAGGCCATGGCCATGGGAAAGGCCGTCATCGCCACGCGGACGAGCGGGACGATAGATTACATAGTCCATATGGAAAACGGCATGTTTGTAGAACCCGCAGACCCGGCCGGGCTCAAGGAGGCGATAGACATGCTGCTGAAGGACGCAGGCCTCAGGAAGCGGCTTGGTGAAAATGCGAGGGAATCCGTAAGGAAGATGTTCCTCCCGGAACACTACTATAATAACGTAAAAGACATAGTGAAAACCGCAAAAGGGCTGTAAAGAGGAGACCGGTGCGGATTACAAGGGAAAAAGCGGCCCGGACGGGCGCAAACCGCGCATGGCGGACGGGAAGGGCCTCTCTTTAAAGGGACCGTAAGCGGCCGGCTGCGTGGCGAACCTGTTCGAAAACCTGGTGCTTCCATCCAATATAATACTTGTCTTCCTGGCCGGAGGCGCGCTCCTCTTCATATTCAGGCTGAAGAAGGCAGCGGCAGGCCTTTTTGCCTTTTCTTTATGCCTGTATATTTTCTTCGCTTTCGGCCCGACATCGTATCTCCTCCTCGGGAGCCTCGAATACAGGTATCCGCCGATGCAGGAGCCTCCCGAAGGCGTGAAAAAGATCGTCGTCCTCACGGGATACGCCGAGAACGATACCAGGGTCCCCATAAGCAGCCGGGTGAACAGCTCCTCAGCTTTCCGCATACTCGAGGCTGCGAGGCTTTTCAAAGCCGGGGACTTTGAGGAGATAATCATAACCGGCTCGGATGAGGTCCCGCTGGTCATGAAGGAGCTCATGGTCTCCATCGGCGTGCCGGAGGCCGGAATAGCCGTTGAAAACGGGTCGGGAAACACCTTCGAGAGCGCGGAAAACGTACGCGCGATGGCGGGGGCGTCTCCGTTTGTCCTGGTCACCTCGGCGGGGCACATGCCCAGGTCCGTCATGGCTTTCAAGAGGCTCGGCATGGCCCCCCTGCCCGCTCCAACAGACTACCTTTCCAGCGAGAACTTCCTCGAGGCGAGCCTCCGCCTGTCGCCATTTCATCTGGGCTGCTCGGACCATGCGATGCATGAATACGCCTCTATGCTATACTATCGCATTTTCTACGGTATTAAAAAGTGAGCTGCCGTTTCCCTATGTCGCCTCATTGCTTGCATTTTCAGGTAACGCATAAACCCGGGGGGACCGCCTGATTATCGCGCCGCTCATAACAGCCGTCCTGTGCGCCGGGCTGGGCGTTTTCACCCTTTTAAGAAACCCGCGCCGCCTGGCAAACATAGGGTTCGCTTCGGGCATGGCCTGCCTTGCCATCATCGAGGCCGGGATCGCGCTTGCCCTGCTATTCCCCGGCGCCTGGAACGCGGGCATGCGCATCAACCTTGCAGGCCAGGCTATGCTTCCGGCTTCCTGGCTCCTCTTCTCTATAGTATTCGCCAGGGCCGGCCATAAGGAAATCTTCAGGAAATGGCTGCCGGCTTTCGCCATATTCTTTTTAATTTCTGTTGTTTTCGCTTATTTGACGGGGCTTTCCAGCTTTATAGAATACCACCCGGCAGCTGCCGGCCAGGAGGCCTTCTTTTCTTCGGCCCCGCTTTATTCGCTCGGTCCCGCAGGCAAATACTTCTACATCTTCATGCTCCTCGGGCTCGTGCTTAACCTCGTGCACCTTGAGAACACCCTCAAGTCCTCGTCCGGCCAGAAGAGATGGCAGATAAAATACATAATTTTCGGCGTGGGCGGGACACTGGCGTTCTATGTCTTTCTTTCGAGCCAGGCCCTCCTTTTTTCGGCCATAAACGCGGAAATGCTTGTCCTGGCCTCGGTCATCACCCTCATAACCGTTTCCATGACCGCGGTCTTCATAGTAAGGCACAGGCAGCTCGAAGTCGACATATTCGTGTCGAGGTACGTGGTATACGGCTCGTTCACCGTCCTCGTCGTCGGCCTGTACCTCATAGGCATGGGTGTGGTAATAAGGGTGATACGCCACCTGGACATCCCCCTCGGCTTTTTCTTCACCGCGCTCTTCATATTCGTGTCGCTCCTCTTCCTTGCGCTCCTCCTTTTCACGTCCTTTCTGCGGAGGAAGGTACAGCTCTTCATAAACAGGCACTTCTACAGCCACAAGTACGAGTTCCGGGACAAGTGGATGGAGACCATCGAAAAAATCAGCTCGAAAAGGAGCGTCGGCGAGATAACATCCACGCTTACCGAGCTCATATCAGAGACGACCGGCGCCAGGGGCGTTCATCTCTGGCTTCTCGACCCGGTCACCGGCAAATATGTGAATACCGCGCCCGGCCAGGAAAAAGGCCCGGGGCAGATAGGGTACGATCACCCCATACCGAGGCGCATAAAAACCGATAAAGACCCCTTCTTTTTATCCGAAATACCTGATATGGGGCCGAGCCTCGCTGCCTGGCCCGAGGCGGTCCTTTGCGCGCCGCTTGTCGCGCACGAAGAGCCCGTCGGGTTCGCCCTCCTGGGGAGCGATATCTCCGGGGAAAAATACCGGCAGGACGATTTCGACATACTAAAGGCCATGACCACGCAGGCGGCGGTCCAGATAAAGAACATACGCCTCGACCAGGACGTCATGGGCCTTAAGGCGATGGAGGGGTTCAGCAAGGCATCGGCCTTCATAATGCACGACCTTAAAAACCTCACGAACACCCTTTCCCTGGTCAGCCAGAACGCCAGGCACAACATGAACGACCCCTCGTTCCAGAAGGACGCGATTAACACCATAGACGCCACGGTCGGAAGGATGAAGACCGTCATAGAGCGGCTTTCAGCCTCCGACGGCGGACTGGTCATAAGGCCGAGGGATACGGACCTGCGTACCGTCGTAAACGGCGCGCTTGGGAAGCTCTCCCTCGCGGAGAAAAAAGACGTCAGGCTGAGTATAAACCTCGAGAAAGCTCCGGTCGTTACGATTGACCCGGAAGTGATGGAAATGGTATTCCTGAACCTCCTCTCTAACGCGTTTGACTCGATAGAAGGGAAAGGCGAGATCTCCATAAGCTCAGAACCCGTAAAGGGCGGCGTACTCATAACGGTCTCTGATACCGGGAGAGGCATGCGGCCGGAGTTCGTAAGGGAATCGCTCTTCAGGCCGTTCATGACCACGAAAAGGAACGGTTTCGGAATAGGCCTGTACCAGTGCAAGAACATAATCGAGGCCCACGGCGGGACCATCGACGTGGAGAGCGCCCCCGGCGCGGGTACCGCCTTCAGGATACTCTTCCCGGGCGGGACTGAAGCGCTGACGCCGGCCTGAGGCCTTCTTATTAAATGGGAAATCCGAGATTACTGATAATAGACGATGACGAGCACATCCGGACCCAGATGAAATGGGCCCTTGTGCAGTACTATGACGTCTGCCTTGCAAAGGACGGCGAGCAGGCGATGGAGGCCCTCCAGGGCGGGGAATTCCCGCTCATACTGCTGGACCTGGGCCTCCCCCCGGACCCGGAAGGCACCTCCGAGGGGCTCCGCCTCCTCGGAAGCATACTGGGCCAGGACCCGGCTTCGAAGGTAATAGTGCTCACCGGCAACCCCGACCGCTCTGCCGCGCTCTCGGCAGTGTCCCTGGGCGCACGACTTCTTCACCAAGCCGCAGACCTCGATGAGCTTAAGCACACACTCAGGCGGGCCCATTACGTACACACCCTTGAGGGCCGAATACAGGGCCCTCCAGACGCAGCCCGCGTCCCATGTTTTCATCGGCGGGATCACCGGGACGAGCGGCAGGATGCGGGAGATATTCTCGACCATAAAAAAAGTGGCCGGCAAGGACGTACCCGTGCTCATTACGGGAGAGAGCGGCACCGGAAAAGAGCTCATAGCGCGCGCGATACACAGCCACAGCTCGCGTTCGGGCATGCCCTTGTTGCAATAAACTGCAGGGGCCATACCCGAAAACCTCATGGAGACCGAGCTTTTCCGGGCACGAAAGGGGCCTTTACCGGCGCGCACGCGAAAAGGCGGGCAGGATAGAGCTCGCGCAGGGCGGCACCCTCTTCCTGGACGAAATAGGGAAATTGCCGCTCCAGCTCCAGGTGAAGCTCTTGAGGTTCCTGCAGGACCACAGCATAGAGAAGGTCGGCGGAGGCGAGCCCGTTCAAATGGACTTGCGGGTCATGGCGGCCACGAACAGGGACCTCACGGCCCTCATAAAGGAGGGCCGGTTCAGGGAAGACCTCTACCACAGGCTCGCGGTCGTGTCAGTCGAGTCCCGCCGCTAGGGAGCGCGGCGAGGACATAGTGCTACTTACGAGACCTTCCTTAGAAGTATTCGGAACAATCTGCCGAGCGAAACTCCTCAGCAGGACGCCCTCGACGCCATCCTTGGTCATGACTGGCCAGGGAACGTAAGGGAGATGGAAAACAGGGTGCGGAGGGCCCTTGCGCTCTCCGAAGGCCCGGTCGTAACCTCCTCGGACCTCGGGTTTGCGGAAAAGGAGCAGCCGCAGACCCTCGATTTAAGGAAAGCCAGGGAAAACCTCGACGTAAGACTCATATGCACCGCCATATCCATGCACAACGGCAATATAAGCAAGGCTGCAGAGGAGCTGGGCCTCAGCAGGCCCACCCTCCACCAGCTTGTAAAGAAATACAATATTACTACGAAGCTTGAAAGGAGCAATTGATGTCGCGAAATTTCACTAAGCTCGCAGGCCTGATAAAAGACAAGAAGGCCCGCGTAGGGATAATCGGGCTGGGCTACGTGGGGCTCCCGATAGTGCTCCGCTTCTGCGACGTGGGGTACAGGGTCACCGGCTTCGACGTCGACCCTGAAAAGGTCCGGCTTTTGAGAAAAGGCAAGTCTTATATAAAGCACATCCCTTCGGGCCTCATATCCAGGCTGGTCAAGGGCAGGAATCCCTCCTTCAAGGCCACGACCGACATGTCGGAGCTTGCCGGGATGGACGCCGTCATAATATGCGTGCCCACCCCGCTTTCGGACAAGCGCGAGCCCGACCTCTCATATGTCGAATCCACTGGCGCCGAAATCGCGAAATTTCTCAGGCCGGGCACTCTCGTCTCCCTCGAATCGACTACCTATCCGGGGACTACCAGCGAACTCCTCCTTCCCATGCTCGAGGCCGGCGGGCTAAGGGCGGGCAAGGACTTTTTCCTCGTCTTCTCCCCCGAAAGGGAGGACCCAGGCAGGGTGGACTTCAGCATAAAGACCACCCCCAAGATAGTCGGCGGCATAACCGCGGAATGCTCGGAGTTAGGCTCCGCCCTGTACTCAAAGATAGTCGACAGGGTCGTGCCCGTCTCCTCCACCCAGGTCGCGGAGATGACGAAGCTCCTCGAGAACATCTACAGGAGCGTCAATATAGCGATGGTGAACGAACTCAAGATGCTCTGCCACAGGATGGATATCAACATCTGGGAGGTAATAGAGGCTTCCAAGACCAAACCCTTCGGCTTCCAGGCCTTTTACCCGGGCCCGGGCCTGGGCGGGCACTGCATACCCATAGACCCGTTCTATCTCACCTGGAAGGCCAGGGAGTACGACTTCTCGACCAGGTTCATAGAGCTTGCCGGGGAGATTAACTCCAACATGCCCTATTACGTAGTCACCAGGGTAATGGAGGCGCTTAACGAGCGCGGCAAGAGCCTCAAGGGCTCGAAAATTCTCGTCCTCGGCATCGCATACAAGAAGGACGTGGACGACTTGAGGGAATCGCCGTCTTTAGAGCTCATCAGGATACTCAGGGAGAAAGGGGCGGAGGTCGACTATAACGACCCGTACCTCCCGCTGGCGATCAGCCACAGAAGGCACTTCAGGATGCGTTCTACCCCGCTTACGGAGGCGAATATCGGCAAGTATGACTGCGTGCTCATCGCGACCGACCATTCGTGCTACGATTACAAGTGGATAGCGAAAAACAGCAGGCTCGTGGTTGATACCAGAAATGCTACGGCCGGCCTTAAGAGGCGGAATATCGTAAAGGCCTAGGAGGGTGTTGAAAAGCACCTTGTTAAGCAATCCACGGATGGACTGCCAAATTGCGAAGACTATCCAAGTCGGGCAATGTAAGGCTTGGTCGTATTCATTCCGGCCAAGCCGTGGTTGAAAAAGTCCAGGAAGGACTTTTTCAACATCCTGATAGGCCTGGAAAGGGACTTTGATGCTCAGGTTCATGGTAACAGGCGGTGCGGGCTTCATAGGCTCGAACCTCTCGGAGGCGCTCCTCGATAAGGGCCACTCAGTGACCGTTTTCGACAACCTCGCGACAGGCCGGGAGGAAAACCTCTCCGGCATCATGGGCCGGCTGGATTTCATACGGGGGGACATACGCGATTTTGCCGAGCTTGAGGCCGCCATGAAAGGAATGGATTACGTCATCCACCTTGCTGCCCTCGGCTCCGTGCCCCGGTCCATAGAGGACCCGGCCACCACGCACGAGGTAAACGCCACGGGGACGCTGAACGTCCTTAACGCCGCGAGGGCGGCCAGGGTAAAACGGGTCGTATGCGCCTCTTCCTCCTCGGTTTACGGCGATACCGCCGTGCTCCCGAAGGAGGAAGGGATGACCCCCTCGCCCCTTTCGCCCTATGCCGTCTCGAAGATAACCGGGGAGTACTACTGCAAGGCCTTCCACAGGGTATACGGCCTCGAGACGGTGGCCCTCAGGTACTTTAACGTATACGGCAGGAGGCAGGACCCGAATTCGCAGTACGCCGCAGTCATACCGAGGTTCGTGGACGCGATGCTCCGCGGCAAAAGCCCGGTAATCTACGGCGACGGCGGGCAGTCAAGGGACTTCACGTTCGTGGACGACTGCAACCAGGCCAACATAAAGGCCTGCTTCGCCAGCGGCGCCGAGGGCATGCACTTCAACGTTGGCTACGGGAACAAGACGAGCATAAACGACCTTTTCAGGAAGATACGCGACTCGCTGGGCTCAACGGTGGAGCCAACCTACGCCCCGCCCAGGAAGGGAGACGTAAAGGACTCGCTTGCCGCCATTTCAAGGGCCAGAGCGGTCCTCAGGTATGAGCCGGAAAACGGCATAGACGAAGGAATCAGGAAGACCGTGGGATGGTATCTTGAGACCTACGGGAAGACTGTTGATCCGAAATGACCCAGCATGATTGTCCCTTTCGGATTTCCAAATCGTTCAGTGTAAATAAATTCTACCGGAGAGCTTATATCATCCGAACGGGGACGGCTCTATTCCCCGTCTCCGCCGCCCTGCTTCCTGCTTACGGCTGCCCGAATCCAGCGATGTGCTTAACTTGGGATAAACTCCATGTCGGATAAAATCCATGTCGCCTGTTTTTTCCGTCTACCTTGACCTGCTCCGCCTGCTCTCCGCGCTGGCGGTTTTCATAGCCCATCTGAAATACGAGAGGTTCACCAACGGATGGCTGGGTTTTTTCGGGGACGGCAACTATGCCGTGATGGTGTTTTTCGTCCTTTCCGGTTATGTCATATGCTATGTAGCCAATGAGAAGGAGGCCACCCCATACGACTTCACGGTGAGCAGGCTGGCCAGGCTCTATTCGGTAGTGATACCAGCCATCCTGCTGACGGCTTTCTTCGACCTTGTCGGACCCAGGTTCGACAGGGAGCTTTACGACGGCTGGTGGTATCAGGACAGCCATCTGTTGGTGCGTCTTTTCGCGAATTCGTTTTTCATACAGGAGCTCTGGTTTTTTTCCATAAGGCCCCTCAGTAACGGCCCTTTCTGGTCGCTTGGATATGAATTCTGGTACTACTTCATCTTTGCCATTCTTTTCTACAGGCCGGGCAGGTCATGGTGGCTTTGGACGCTCCTTGTCTGCCTGATTGCCGGGCCGAAGATACTGCTTCTCGCGCCTGTCTGGCTCATGGGTGTCGGGGCCTATTATTTCAACAGAAAGGTCAAGCTAAGCTGGGGATACGGCCTGGCGTTTTTTTTCATGCCGCTTCTCGGATACCTGCTTTACCTGCATCTGGATGCCCCGCTCCATCTTAATTCTCTGACCCATTCCATCCTCGGCGAGAGTGTCTCTCAATTGCAGTGGTCGAAGCGCTTTTTAGAGAACTACATAATAGGCGCGCTGGTTACCCTGAATGTAATCGGTTTTTACGCTTACGCAGAAAAGCTGAAAGGAGCAGCTCGCCTTTTTGGAAACCCGGTAAGGTTTCTGGCCTCATACACATTTACCCTGTACCTCGTGCATTATCCGGCGCTCCACTTTTTTGCGGCTGTCACATCCCACGATCCCCGGGATTTTCTCGACCAGGCGCTCCTTATAACCTCCACTCTGCTGCTTTGTTTCCTTGTGGGGACATATACCGAGAAAAGGAAGCATGTACTGAAGACCGCCCTGAATAGCTGTTTTCATCGCTTCCCTGCCTTAAAGCAAGGCAATGCGGCAAGGTGAACAGAAGGCCGGGGAGGAGGGAGAGATAGACGGAAAAAAAACAACCGGCTAAAGTCGCCCTGCATGTTCTTCGGGTCCTTTAGCCGGTTGTTTTCTCTAACAGGCTGCTGAAAAAGTCCATCTGCGTCGTTATCTTCGTCGCTCGTCACTGCGGCGTACACGAAAGTACGCCTCATTCCTCGCTCCTCGACGCCTCGCATCTGGAACTTTTGAGCAGCCTGAATAAAACGGGTTTTCAGCAAGCTGCTAAATCTGACAGGGGCTCCGGGAATCTGTCGGACAGCCGATCTTTGCTATCTGACTAAGCTCTTTTCCTTCTGAGCCAGCGTGCAAATATATGCCGACCAGCCCGCCTTCCGAGGTATAAGGGTGCCAGCTCAGGCACGCGCCTGGATTCGGCGTCATGCGAGCAGGGCGAACATGGTTATATCGTAGTCTTCGCCGCTTCCGAGCTTGGCGTTGTAAAGGTCGAAATGGATGACATGCTCCGGGTCCAGGAGGCTTGTGTCGATCGTGAACGCGGCATAGTACATGAGGCCGTCCTGTATGAGTCTTTCCCCGTCGATGGCCCTGTACATGGTGTCGTATCTCTCGGTCATGTCGTTTTCGTTGAAGTGAACCCGTACTCGTAGAAATAGGTCGGGAATACGCCATGCGGCTCAAGGTCTCCGGTATCCCAGTCGTTCGTTTCAGAGGCCGGTATAGATCTCATCAACCGGCGGGTCCCGTAGGTCATGTCCGAGGTGACGTTAATGGTCGTCCCGTTGATAGTGAAGACCCGAGCCTGCCGCCTCCGCGGAGTATTCAAGCGCGGGCAGGACGGCAATCGAAAGATAGAACATGTCCGAGATGTTATTATACTTGCTCGGGTTCAGAAAGGCATACAGCGTGAAAGCGTCGTCCCTGGCCACGATAGTCTGGGTGTTTAAATCATATCCTCCGTCCTCGATATCGAGCTGAAGGGCCGGAAGGGCCTGGCTCGCGGAGGGCGTAAGCGCCACGACTGAAGCTGCCAGCACGGCTATGGCGATATACTTGAGCTTGGTAAACATGGGGTATCGGCTCCATTTCAGGTACTTATGATGATATGCCTATATAGCAACATAGCAACAGTTGTGCCAAAACCATTCACAGCAAAAAAAGCCTGTGCGTTCAGGGCCTTAGTGAATCCGTGCATCGCAATTACGGAAAGATGTAAAGCAACCTGACAGGTTCGGGGTAATCTCGGCGTAGCGTGCCTTCTCCTGTTCTTCTGTCTTTTCAGCAACTTAAACGTCATCAGCCTGAACGGCTGTAAGGAAATTTTACAGTGAAGCGTGTACTGGTCGCGAGAGCTTCAGCTAAACTTCACCATCCAAGGAGGATTCAGATGCTATCCGCTCTCAGGTTTGTTTTCCCGCTCCTTTTGGCTTTTTCGGTCCTGTCTTGCGGGCTCGGAGCTGACAGGAAATTCGAAAGCCACATGCGGAAGGGAAAGGCGCACATGGAGGCCGCAAAATACAGGGAAGCCGTCCTTGAATTCAAGAACGCCTCAAAGGCAGACCCTGATAGCGCGGAGGCGCGCTACCTCCTGGGAACGGCCCTCATGTCCTCCGGCGGGGTCCCTAACATGCAGCTCGCGTACAGGGAGTTCAGCGCGGCGGCAGACCTGGACCCGGGGCTCATGGATGCGCAGCTGAAAGTAGGGGAGTTCCTGCTGCTATTACGGGATTTCGACGGCGCCAGGGAGAAGGCCCGGCTCGTCCTCGGAGCGGAACCTGAAAGGTTCGAGGCGAAGTTGCTCCTTTCCGGCGCGCTGGCGGCAGGCGGCGACCATGCAGCGGCGCTCTCCATACTCGACGGGCTTATCGCGTCGAGGCCGGACGAGATGAAACCGTACATGGCCGCGGCATCCATCCATCTGTCAAGAAAGGACTTGAGGAGGGCGGAGACGGCACTGAGGAGAGCGGTCGAGGCCGATTCCGGTTCCCTGGAGGCCCGCGTCGCCCTGGCCGAAATTTACCTCGGCCAGGGAAAGAAGGGCGAAGCCCAGGATGAAATGGAAAAAGCGGTGGAACTCAACAAGGAGAGCCAGGACGCGCTTCTGGCCCTCGGCTCGTTCTACCACGCGACTGGCAGGCCTGGGGAGGCGGAAAAAACATTCATTTCCGCCATTGACCTCAAGCCTGAAAGCCCGAAAGGCTACATCGCGCTTTCGGATTTCCTGGCCGCTTCAGGAAGGAAACCGGAAGAGGCGGCCGAGGTCCTGGGAAAAGGCATAGAAAAGAGCGGCGACCTGGCCCTGAGGAAAAAGCTCTCGGCCCTTAGAATAGATACTGGCGCCCTCAAGGAGGCTCTTGAGGAGATCAAAACCATCCTTGAAAAGAGCCCGAAGGACCCCGAAGGGCTATATCTAAGGGGCAAGCTCCTTCTGGCCAAGAGGGACTTCCAGGGCGCGATAGGCGACCTCAAGGCCTCCTTGAAGGCAAACCCCCTCTCCGCTGAGGCCCATTTCGCCCTGGGGCTCGCGTATCAGGCGGACGGGAACGCGCAAATGGCCAAAACCGAGTTCCTCGAGGCGCTCAGGATTTCCCCGGGGCTCTCCGCCGCGCGGCTTGCGCTCGCAGCAGCCTATCTGGGCTCCGACGAGCTTCGCCTTGCCTCCGAGGAGGCTAAAAAAGTCCTTACGAAGAGCCCCGACCACCCCGGTGCAAACCTCCTCATGGGGGACATATCGCTAAAGGAGAGGAAGTATAAAGAGGCCGCGGTCTTTTTCAGGAAGACCATCAAATCGGCACCGGCGGACGCAAGGGGTTACGTCCGCCTCGGCACGGCGCTTGAGCTTCTGGGCGAGCACAGGGCAGCGCTCGATGTTTTCGAACGCGCCTACGCGAAAGACCCGAGACTGCTGAATGTGCTATCGATGATAGCCTCTATCCATATCGCCGACAAGAACGCGGGCAAGGCCCTGGCCAGGGTCGGCTCGGAGCTTGAGAGGTCTCCGGACAACCCCCACTTGCACCATCTGCTTGGCCGCCTTTACATGCTCACGAAGGACCTAAACAAAGCGGAAGACCTGTTCAAAAAAGCGCTCCGGCTCAAAAACGACCTTACGGCGGCTTACCTGGACCTGGGAGGCCTGTATGCGCTCAGGGGTGCGCTGGACGAGGCTGTCCAGGCAATACAATGAGGCCGTACAGCTGGGCCCAGACATCATCTCCGGGCACATGATGCTGGCGGTGCTCCATGAAAAGAAGGGCGGAAAAAGAAGCGGTCGAGAGCTATAAAAGGCCCTCGAAATCAACCCGTCCTTCGTGCCCGCGGCAAATGACCTGGCATGGCTCTATGCCGAGGGAGGAATATCGACGTAGCCATGTCGCTGGCCGAAACGGCGAAATCGCTGGCGCCCGAAGACCCTAACGTGTCAGACACCCTGGGCTGGATATATTATAAGAAGGGGGTCTACATGAAGGCCATTTCGCTTCTCAGGGAAAGCGTGGAAAAAGAGCCGGATAATCCCGTGATACGATATCACCTCGGCATGGCGTACTACAGGAAAGGCGATGCCGCGCTTGCTGAAAGGGAATTGAAGAAGGCCCTCGGCCTTAAAGGCGATTTCCAGGGCTCGAAGGAAGCCAGAGAGGCGCTTGGGAGCCTCAAATGAAAGATACCCGGAGTTCGAGACCCTTGAGGAAATCCCGAGAATAAGGCCCCGGGATTCCGGAAAAGCAGACAAAAAAACCGGCCAGTTTGCGGGCCGGTTTTTTTAATTTAGATGCAGGAGAGGCCGGCTTATTGGTAGAAACATCGCCGCCCTTATTTTAGACAAATTTCAGCCCGGCCCTCGCAGGCCCCGCTCCGAAGCTGGTCTTCCAGACTATTATTGCGTTTGCCTGCAGGTCGAAATCCTCGACCACTACCCTGAAGGTATCTCCCTCCGGTATACCATCC
This sequence comes from Deltaproteobacteria bacterium, assembly GCA_015075075.1. Classification (GTDB taxonomy): domain Bacteria; phylum Desulfobacterota; class GWC2-55-46; order GWC2-55-46; family GWC2-55-46; genus UBA5799. The sequence continues at coordinate 158,038 of JABTVA010000002.1, forward strand.
ATTGCGAGGACGCCTATCCCGCGCTCGCATATGTCAATTACCTTCGCCCTTATGCTTCCCTCTTCGGCCGTGAGGACGCATTCCTTGGCCACCCTTGCCCTGATATCCTTCCTTTTTTCCCGCCCCTCGGATTTTCCTTCGAAGCCGCAGTAAGGACATCTGGCGGCATTTGAATACAAGGCCGTATAGAAGGCGCTCCTGCACCTGGGACAATCATGTAATTTCATTATTACCCGAGGCCGAAATTATTGCACCCTGGAGCCTGTCAGCTCCTCTTTCTTCTCATGCGGCCGTGCACATAGAAGCCTACCAGGCCGCTTCCGAGGAGTATGAGCGTGCCTGGCTCAGGCACCTTCCTTGATTCCGCGTCATGCGAGAAGGGGGCGAACATGGAGATATCGATATCTCCGCCTCTTGCTACTTTCGTGTTGTAAAGGTCGAAATGGAGGACATAGTCAGAGGCAAGCCGGGTGGTATCCAGTGAGAACGAAACGTAGTACATGAGGCCGTTTTCAGTCTCGACGGTCCCGGTAATCGCCCGGTCCTGGGTATTGTACGTGGCGGTCGTGTCGTTCTCGTTGAACTGGAACTCGTGCTCGTAGAAGTAGGTCGGGTAGACGTCATGAGGGGCGAGGTCGCCTCCGTCAAAGGTGCTATAGTACCCTTCGACGGGCGGGGTACCGTAATACATCTCCGAGGTGACATTGAAGCTTGTTCCGTTGAGGCTGAAAGACCCCAGGTCCAGGCCCTCTATGGAATACTCGAGCGATGGCAGGACAGCGATCGAGAGATAGAACGAATCGCTCAGGAGGTTATAGTCGTTCGTTTTCAGGAACGCGTAAAGCGTAAAGGGATCGGAATTGGCAACGATCGTCTCTGTTGTGAAATCATAGGTTCCGCCTTCTATGTCGAGCTGCAGGGCGGGAACGGCATGGCTTACGGTCGGCTTAAACCCCAGCATCAGAACGGCGGCCACGGCCAGCATGGAATATTTTATCTTGGCGAGCATGTTCTTCCCCCCTTTAGAAGACTCCACCTTGCTTTAAGTCATACATAAGCATAAGCAACCGCCGTGCCAATCCGCTCATTTCTACTAAAAACAAACCATTTCGAGCAGTTACAAAAAACCCGGCGTTTTCATATGGCAGGCATGTAAAATAAGCTGACAGAAGCGCAGGGTCGAATAAGATCCTTTGCAAAATTTTTCGTTTTGATTTCAGGGTGTTACGAATGAAACACCGCCGCAACTGTAAAAAAAACTTACACGGCATAAAAAACGGAATAGGGACAGTGCGGGTCGCATACCTTTTTAAGAAATATAAAGCGTTTCCATTATCCAGATAGATGCGAAGTAAGAGCGCGGCTTCGATAAGCGACGGCTACGTACCAGGCTTCTTCCTGACATGAGAAAGTCTCATATCGACGTCATAAAGGTCCGGGGAGTCGAACCTCGTCTTCATCGAGAACTCCCTCGTTACGACGAGCGCGCCCCCCCTCTCAAATTGATGCAGGAGGTTCACCAGCTGGTTCAGGCCCACCCTTTCGAGTTTGACCTCGACCGCCGCTTCGGTGTAGCCGAGTGTTTCTTTCTCTCCGGCCTGCCTTATGGAGACTATCGAAGACCTTGCCCCGACCGCGTCAGCGGCGCGCTCTATAACGGCTATGGCCGGCTGGTCTCCTTTTGCATGGGCCTTTCTCAAGGCCTCCTCTATCCCGGCCTTCTTTTCGAGATACGCGGCCTCGATCGCCCGGAAGCTCGAAAGCTCCACCTTCTTCAAGGCCGCCTGCCTCTTTACTGCCGAATACCTCCAGATAGTGGCAAGCGCGCCGCCCAATGCGGCCACGAGGACCAGCACCGCGAGCGCGAGAGCGGGCCTTTGCCTGAGCCGCATGACTATATCCGCCGTCCTTGTCATTCGACGCCCTCCTTCAGGGAGAGTGTGAAGACGGCCCCTCCGCCGGCCTTTGCCTTGAGGTCCGTAACGAGCACCTCATTGAACGCGCCGCTCCTTGAGAGCGCGTCCTTAAGCCCGTTCGCCGCCTCGAACGAGGCCGCCTCCCCCTTTGCGCTTATCCTCTCCTCACCGACATGGAGCTCGTTTATGACTATCCCCGCCTCCTTCGGCGCAGTGGCGGCGAGCTTCCTCATTACCTCAGCGGGCCGCACGCCCCCGAGGACGCGGGCCTCGTCGTGAAGGAGCTTCATTTTTACCTCCATCTGGTAGAGCTCGTCAGGTGCGCCGCCCTCCCCGGGGAAAAGGCCCAGATACGCCGACCTGAGGGCGCTTCTGTATGAAGCGAGCTCGTCCGACGCGGCAAGGTATCTCATATAGAGGTCCGATATTCCCAGAATGGAAATGAGCGCGCACAGGAAAATGGTGGTCTTGAGCTTCTTTCTTGCGGCGCTTTTCTCCTTCGTGTATTCGAATTCCCCGCGCCTTAAGTCCGGGGCAGACCCCGGAAGCCGCCTCCCCCTCACCTTCAAAGAGAGGGCGTAGATTGCCGCCATCTCCTCCATGCCTTCGGGCAGGTTTCCTTCCCGTATTTCGATATCGGGCATCGCTGGCGCTGTCGCGCCAAGGCCGAACCCTATCGGATAGGCCCTGTCTATCGTAACCCCGCCGGAGCTCAATAGCTCGATGTTGAGCCTCAGGGAATCGGCCCCGTTATAGGCATTGAGAAAAACGAGCCTGCCCCCTTCGGATACGGAAAAAAACTCGGGGGTCACAAGGGCGGCGTACCCGCCCTCCTTCGAGAGCCTTTCCACGAGGGCCGGGGCCGCAAAGGCCGCGGGGCCGGCCCAGCGCGGGTCCAGGCCAAGGCCGTTGAGCTCGGAAAGGCACTCCCTTAGAAACGCCTTCTCGATACAAACGGCAATGGCCCGACCATTTCCGAGCGGCAGGTTGTCGAATACGAAATCCTCCGCATCCGAGGGCAGAGAGCCCGCAAGCTCGAAGGGCAGTATCCCGTTTATCTTCTCGCGGTCCTCGAGCGGTACATCTACGACCCGAATGCTTAAGAGCGCGGGGGAAAAGCTCAGGAAGAGCGCCTCCTTCAAGGCCCCTCCACCAGGGCCTCCCTGGAGGGCCGATACAAGGCGCGAGAGCGCGTCTTTCCTGCCGCCCGCCTGGGGAAAATGCTCGGCAGCCGAGGCTGCCCTCTCGCCAGGCGCGTTAAATACGGAGCCCCTTACAGCTCCGGGCGCGATCTCGATTATCGCGAACTGCTCTTTCATCTATGGCCCTCTCTATCAGGTGTTGAAAAAGCCATTCCTGGGCTTTTTCAACCACGGCTTGGCCGGAATGAATACGACCAAGCCTCACAAATTGCTCGACCTGGATAGTCTTCGCAATTCGGCAATCCATCCGCGGATTGCCTGGCAGGGTGTTTTTCAATACCCTCTCTAAAGCCTTCTCCAATAGAGGACGCCCTTCCCTGCCTCGAAGACCGCCTCTATCTCCCGTGAGACCTCGCCTGATGCGGCGTTCGAATGGACGCTGAATATGCGGCTCTCCACCCTTATGCCGTCCATGAGCCCGTAGCCTGCATCCTCGAAACCAGGCACCTTCATTATCTCGGACCTGTCCCTGAAGGGCCTCTCCATCCTCCGCGTTATGAGGTTCGAGGCGAGCTCTTCTGTCATCTCTTCCGAAAGGGCGAGGAGCACCTCCATTGTGGCGGTATTCACGTTCACCAGCCCGTCAGTGTTATAGGGCGAGATAAAGGGCTTTAGAGTTGCAAGCACCTCGGGCGTGAAGCCCCTTATCATCAGGAGCTCTCCCAGCGAGCCAGGATACCCGTTCCGAGCCTCATAGGGCGATTTGAGCCTCAAATAGTGCTCCGGGCCCTCTGCCCCGTATGCCCTCGGCTGGTCGTCGCCGTCGATCCAGTCGGCCAGGGCGTCCTCAAGGCCCTCGCGGCCCTTTATACGCAGCCCTTCAAGGAGCCTTGATAATACCGGGTGCGTCCTGCCGTTTTCGACCCCGTTGGGGTAGACGGTCCGTAACGAGGCCTTGCCAAGCTCGTCATGCACCCTCACGACCACCGACGCCCCCCCTTCCGACGCGGTGAAGATTAGCCCGTCCTTATCAATCGCGATATTAGGCCCGGACTTGAGCATCTCTTTAACGGCCTCCTGGGCGAGCTCGACACCCTTGCCGGCCAGGAGAGCGGCCTTCTGCCCGTCCGCGAAATTCGAGGCCCTGGAAGTGGAGACGTGCACCCGGTAGACGAACTCCGTCACGATAGCCGCGAGGACCGCGAGAATAACGAGCGCGGCTATAAGGACAAAGCCGCCCTCCCCCGAACTCCTCAGCCCGCTCAAGGCTACGCCCCTCTCCTTCGAGTGGGCCCTCATCTTATCATGGTCCTCGAAAGCGCCGTAAATTCCCTTCCGTCCCTTAAGACCACCCTGGCCCTTACGGCCAGGGGGAGCTTCTTTTCAAGGGACGCCTCCCATGCGTTGGCCCAGGCCGTGCCGTTACTGTAGCTCAACTCGAAGGCCTCGATGCCGGAGAGCGCCTCCGAGACGAACCTTTCGCCTATATGGGGGTTCCACGTCTCCCTGTAAAGTGTAAGCCCCCCGTCTTCATGCTTCGCGAAGTAGCCTATGGCCATGAGGTCCGTGGAAGGGGCTCCCTCCCGCTGGGGCTCCGCTGAATACGATGTAAACTCCAGGGCCGAAGCCCCTGCCCTCGTCTTTCCGGAAAAGGCGGTACGGGGCTCTTCGGGGCTGAAGTACGCGGAGTTGACCTCGCCCGAAAGCCTATCGAGGAACATCCCGGCCTCCAGGTCCCTCTCGAGCGAACCACCGGTCCTTTCTCCCGCGCCGAGCACGCTCATGAGGACGCCGTAAAACGAAAGGAGCGCAATAGAGCCGACCGCGAGCGCAACGAGCACCTCTATGAACGTAAACCCGCTATTCCTAACAGGATGTTGAAAAAGTCCTTCCTGGACTTTTTCAACCAAGGCTTGGCCGGATTCATTCCGGCCAAGCCTCACAAATTTGCCCGACTTGGATAGTCTTCGCAATTTGGCAATCCGTCCGTGGATTGCCTGGCAGGGTGTTTTTCAACAACCTGCTGGCTGCGGGGCGGCTGGTGAACTGATGTTTAGCGCTGTTCGACTCTATCTCTCGTGGATTTTATAATACCTTTTTAAACAGGGCAACAAAAACCGGGCTTGTTTTCACAGAAATCGTATCTGGCGAATATCAGCATTATCTCCCGCCCCGGTTCTCTCCCGGCAAACCCGAATCATTTTTTTACGTGCTCCCTCTATTCAATTCAGCTCACAGATGGATTCGAGATGAATGTGTTCGGGCCGGTGGCCAGGCATTTCTTTATTTCAGATAAGTATCGGACAGGTTACTTGTTAAAAGATATCTTTCGACGCGGCTTTGGATGAAAAGGAATGTACTTCGGGAGGACGGAGGAGAAGACAAAAAATAGTCTGGTGTAATAAACTACCCCGCCGCAAGCAGCGTGGTATCTACAAACCTCCCCTCCCTTGATGGGAGGGAATAAGAGGGGAGGGTGAAATTTCTTTACCCCATCACAGCTTCCCCCATCAAGGGGAAGAGTCAAAAAACGCGCCGCAAGCGGTAGGAATTCAACCCCTAAGGATTAAAAGAATCTAAATGAGCTTTGTCTTTTTTAATTATCCTTTTTCGTACTTTTCGATCTCTTCATCGCTCAGACCGAAATAATGGCCTATCTCGTGGAGGACGGTCAGGCGTATCTCCTCTACAAGCTCCTCTTCTGTGGAGCAGATGGCCTCGATGTTACTCTTGTAAAGCACGATCCTTTCCGGAAGCTGGCCGGACGCGCCGCCGCACCACTCCTGCTCAAAACGGGATATGCCGTGAAAAAGTCCTAAAAGCTCTTCGCGCAGCACCCCCGCGCTCTCTGCGTCCTCTTCGGAAGGGTAGTCCTCCACGACCACGACGACGTTTTCCATTCGCTTCCTGAACTCGTCGGGGAGGCTATCGAGCACGTGAGCTGCAATCGTCCTGAAGCCAGTCTCGTTTACAAAGTAAGCCATGACGTTCAACTTTAATATTCTTCGGCGCGGAATTCAAGCCGCACGAGTTGCTTCAATCCGGCGTCTTGAAACGGAAGTAGTTCGGGCTCGGAATGAAATCCAGCGTGCAGGTCTCCCTCACGGGGCCGCCTACGGCCGGCACTCCGCCGGCAGCCCCTGCGCCGGCTGCAAGCGGCACGAGAAGCGCCATCTTTTCCCGCGACATGTATGGTTTGACGGCGCTGTCGTTTTTAGTTTTGTAGACCGGGGCCCGGGAATAGGACCAGCGTGTCGCTGCGGGCATGCCGTCAATAGAAAAGCGCGCCCACACGCTCCAGAAATATTTCGTCCCCGGGGTAAGCTCCTCCTCGACCCTGTGCTGGGGCCCTGCAATCCCTCTCCGCTCGTAAACGAGAGCTCCTATAAGGTCGTCTGCCGCAACGCCCCATATCTTCAGGTCGTAGGATATGTCGCTTACGCGCTTGAGGCTGCCGGACCTGTCGGCCTTCGCGTGCTTGGGCATGGGAAAGGCCGACCACCTGAGCTCGGGCCGCAGCGATTCAGCCGCTCCGAATTCCGGAGTTACCCATAGGAACCTGAATTCCATTGCAGGCTTCTCAGGCTTAAGGCCGCAGGCCTGGTATATCTCCCACTCGATACCGAGGCTTTCGTAGCCCTCGCGGCCGAATTCAGGGATCAAAAAGACCTCTTCGAGCGCCCTTTCCGCGAGCGTCTCATATGCGCGGGCGGATTCTTTTACGAAACGTCCCGAGCCATCCGCCGTCCATTCGTTGAACTTCAACCTATCGCTTTTATAGGCGTACTCCCTCAGGTGAAGCTCTTTGTTGTCGCCGGTGCCGACGACGCGTGTTTTGAGGGTCATGAATACGGCTGTCGCCGGGTCCTTGCCTTTGCCGTCCTCGAACCCCGCGCGCATTACGCTAATTTCGACGACCGTATCCACGCCCTTTTCCTTCAGGGGCCGGTAGTCCGGCCTTTCGCCTGAGGCGCCGGGCCCGGCGCCTTCTATAAGCTCAAGCTCCCTTCCGGCAAACTCCCTTGCATGCTTTATGAAGGCCTCGGCAACCATCATCTGAGACTTCGATGAAAAGGCGTCCTCCGCCGCCCTCTCGATTTCGGCCGAAGCCGTTTCGTCAGCCGAGTATACGGCGCCGCCCACGCTCCCCGCGACGACGCCGACCGCCGCGCCTATGCCGGCGGCCGGAAGAAGCAGCCAGGCCGGCGGAAAGACAAGGGCTCCTGCCCCTCCGGCGGCCAGGATGAAAGCGAGCGTAGCCCCTGTGAAGGCCCCTCCCCCGGCGCCGATGAGGGCCCCTTTGCCGGTGCCCTCGGCCGTGCCTTTCGCGAATGTACGGAAGTCCGTTTCAGGCGCGTAGGACGCGGGCACGACGGCAATGCTGCCCAGGCTTGCCCTCACCGCTTCGGTAGGCGGCCTATTGAGCGCAACATGAGCGCAGCCGGTTTGTGCGAGGAAAAGCGCCAGGACGAGGAAGCGCTTCGCGAGCACGGAGAGTTGGGGCATACGGTATGCCGTCCGCTTGATGGCCCGAGTCCGAAAAAGCCTCGGGGGTGATTTTCATGGTGCCTGATGATGCCAGAATAGCACGATTTCAAATTTTTATAAAGCGGTCGATAGACCTTGGCTATGGTCCTTTTCCAAAGACGCTAATGGAGATAGGCGTAGGCGGGTATTCCTGCGAGGACGGCGGAGAAGATAAAGGGGGCGGAGTGAGTGCGTTAAAATGAATGGTGGGCCGAGCACACCCGGCTATGTGCTGATTGAATTTCTATTCCATTCCATTTTTCATGAAGAAGACCTTTTTTATCCCTCTCCTTCTTCCTTATCATCGGATGAACTGCCTTCTATAGCACTGTAATACTCTGAATTAAAATTTTTCAAAAAATATCTATAATTACTGGTCGGAACATCGTAAATTTTTGCATGGTTCAGCCTGAGAATATAGTGACGGTAGATCTCAGAAAATGCAGGATCGACCTTCTGGTATATTGCAAAACTATGCCTTCCTATGTTCTCTGCCTCAGCACATCTGGCCTTACAAGGATAAAACTCGAACCCGAAATACACAAACTCGGGTCTTGGTTTGCTTGGTCCTTCCATAGAACAGGCGTATTCTTCCGCGATGAGGTCTGCCAGGGCTTCCACCTCAATCGATTGGCCTGCACGTCTTAAATCACCGGCCCATTTTACACAGCAGTTCGGGTATCCAAGCAGCACCCCTTCTTTTTCTCTCTGGCAAGCTGAAGGTTTATTTTCGTCAGAGCTTTCTTCGAATTCCTTCCATCCTATTTCCTCGAGCTCGCATACTTCCTGTAACAAGGTCGGTCGGAACGAAAAATATACTTTGCAAAATCCAAAAGAATCTTGCGCAAATCTTAAAAAAGCAGTGTATATGCCAAAGCGTTTGAAAAGCATTTCTGCCGCAACCAGGAAGGTATTGTGCGAGAATGCAAAAAGCGCTTCGTCCATCTGGTCAAGAAAGCAACATGTTACCTGTCGGGTTTCGTGTAGCAGAGGGGCTATGCAATCGAAAAGCACATGCAGGGTCAAGCCTGCAGATGGAAGCTCTTCGAGAAGCCTATCTATGCTTGAGCGTTCGGAACCTGGAGTTAATTTCTTCAGACGGTCTGCGATCTGTTCGTTAGAAGGCAAAAAAGAAAAATCTTTCAGAAAATACTCTTTTGCGAGATTTTTTTCTCCTTCGTGAGAATACGCGGTCCCAAGATACCCCATTATGTCATATGTCGAGGACTCGCCTTTTGTATCCTTGCTCAATAGTTCCTCGCCACGGCGTATCACATTCCTGAAATCACTCATTCTGTAATAGGCTTGGACGAGTTTTTCAGTGGCTTCAAAATAATGCGCATCGCTCTCCGGTATTCGAGTCAAAACTCGAACGGCAGGCTCGAACAGATTCTTTGAAAGATAAATTCCTCCGAGTTTTAGAAGAAATGTATTGTCCATATCACTGTTATAGTCACTCAGAGCCTTTATATTCTTCTCTTATGCGATATAGTCCATCTCCGATTGATTCAAAATATTTCTTGAAATTAAGGCTATGGCTCTCATTTGAAGCATTGGCTAAGCAAACGAGCAGGTAATTTTCCGGGACTTCCCAGTTTTTACTCTTGGCAAACGCGCGCACTAAAGCTACGTTGAAGGGTTCTTTAAGATCTCCCCTGTTCACAGCCCCGACAATTTCACGGCCTAAGCCTCTTCCATATTTTGGCATCTATTACCTCCCGGGAAAGTTTACGGACAACTATAATCCCATTTTCACTAGCTTCCCCGACCCCCTCTGGGGACAGTCTGGGGACACAACTTTAGTGATATCTCAAGACTTAACTGCTTGATTTAATCGAATTCTATTTAAACAAAATGGCGGAGGGTGAGGGACTCGAACCCCCAAGGGCGTTAGCCCGCCGGTTTTCAAGACCGGTGACTTACCATTAGCCTAACCCTCCGGATATGTTGGCAGGGTGGTGCTGGAAAGGTACGGTTTTTCCTGCTGTGTCCTTAAAAGCAATCTCTAAAATTAGAGATTTTTCCTGCAATCAAGGAAGGCCGGGAATAAAAAGCGGAGCATATAGGCAATATGTGAGCATTTTTATTCACGGCCTGATAGAGTCCAGGGAAAAGATCAATTTTAGAGGTTGCCTGAATAAACTAACTCTTTTTAACTATCTTTTCAAGGCCCCCCATGTAAGGCCTGAGCGCCCCGGGCACGACAACGCTTCCGTCCTCCTGCTGGTAATTTTCGAGTATCGCAACGAGGGTCCTTCCCACCGCAAGGCCGCTCCCGTTAAGCGTGTGCACGAACCTGGGCTTTCCGCCCTTTGGGCGGAAGCGGATGTTCGCCCTCCGGGCCTGGAAGTCCTCGAAGTTCGAGCAGCTCGAAATCTCCCTGTATTTGCCCTGCCCCGGGAGCCACACCTCAAGGTCGTATGTCTTGGCGGACGCAAAGCCCATGTCTCCGGTGCAGAGGGTGACCACCCTGTAGGCAAGGCCGAGCCTTTTAAGCACCTCTTCGGCGTTTGCGGTAAGCCGCTCAAGCTGGTCGTAGGAAGAATCCGGGTGCGAGAACTTCACAAGCTCCACCTTCTCGAACTGGTGCTGGCGTATGAGCCCCTTTACGTCCTTCCCGTAAGAGCCTGCCTCGCTCCTGAAGCAGGGGGTATATGCGGCGTAGCTTATGGGCAGCCGCTCTTCATCGATTATCTCGTCATAGTATATGTTCGTTACAGGGACCTCGGCCGTGGGGATGAGGAAGTGGTCCGAGCCCTCCACCTTGAAGAGGTCTTCCCTGAATTTCGGCAGCTGCCCCGTTCCCTGAAGGGCCGCGCTTTTGACCATAAAAGGCGGAAGCACCTCTGTATATCCGTGCTCCCTCGTATGGAGGTCGAGCATGAAATTGATGAGCGCCCGCTCAAGGAGCGCGCCCGCGCCCATCAATAGGGAGAACCGCGCCCCGGATATCTTCCCGGCCCGCTCGAAATCGAGTATGCCGAGGGCCTCTCCCACATCCGTATGCTCGAGGGGGGAGAACTTGAAGTCAGGCCGCTCGCCCCATTCTCTTATTACCGGGTTGTCGGTCGAGTCGTTTCCAACGGGCACGGAAGTGTGCGGAACATTCGGGACTTCCAGCAGGAATTTATTAAGCTCCTCATCGACCCCTGTTGCCTCTGTCTCAAGGGCCTTGAGCTTCGCCCCTTCCTCCTGCATCTCGGCCACAAGGTGGGACGCGTCCTTCTTCTCCCTCTTGAGCCTCCCGACCTCTTCGGAAACGGCGTTCCTCCTGGCCCGGAGGGCCTCTGCCTCTGTAAGGAGCTTCCTTCTACGCGAATCGAGCTCCCTGAAGCCTGAAAGGTCTACGGCGCCCCCCCTTGTCTTGAGCCTCTTTTCGACCTCTTCGAGGTTCTCCCTCAGAAATTTTACGTCGAGCACTTTCTCATACCTCTGGGTTCTGGTCCGCGCTCTGGCGCGGTTGATCATTTCGAGTCAAGGTTCGTGCGGCTTGCAGGGGCCGAAGTTCGCTTCGCTCAGAATGGCGGCGAAAATTCTTCGGACACAATCCGGAAAAAGCCCATCGCCTTGCAGCCGGAAGCGGCGATTATAAGCTAATCCCCTTCCTTTTTCCACCTTTTGAAGAGATTGTTCTCAATGCCGAGGACGTCCAGCACCTTTCCCGCGACGAAATCGACTATCCCATCGATGCTGTCAGGCTTGTGATAGAAGGCGGGCATGGCAGGGAGTATTATCGCCCCGGCTTCCGAGAGCCCGAGCATATTACGTAGATGTATGGTGCTCAAGGGCGTCTCCCTGGGGACGAGCACGAGGGGCCGCCTCTCCTTAAGCATGCAGTCCGCGGCCCGCTCGATTATATTGCCGGAGATGCCGGCGGCTATCCTTCCGAGGGTGCCCATCGAGCACGGGCAGACTATCATGGCCTTTACGAGGGATGAGCCGCTCGCGGCAGAGGCGGCAAGGTCTTTATGGGAGACGAGCCTCAGGCGCCCCCTGAGGGGCCGCCCGTACCTTTTAAGGAAATCGCCTATCCGCTCCGGCGCGTCCGCTTCACCGCATTCTATCCCCAGCTCCTCCTTGAGGATAATAAAACCCGAAGGGGAGATGACGAGTTCCACGTCATCTCCCCTCGAAAGAAGCTCGCCCGCTATCCTAAGCCCGTACGCGGCGCCGCTTGCCCCTGTAAGGGCCAACAGATATCCAGCCAATCTCTTATTCCCTTCGTCGCCGCTCGCTTAATCTCGACCTTGAATTCCCGCTGCAGCTTTTATCACTCCTCCCCCTTGATGGGGGAGGCCGGGAGAGGGTGAGGATATTTCACCCTCCCCTCTTATCCCCTCCCGCCCTGATTAAATTTGGGGAGGGGAGGTCTAAGATAACCCGCAGTTTGCGGTGGTGTCGTTTATTTTCGCGGCTTCACAATCACGTAAATCGTATTCCCGCCCCTCTCGACGAGGAAGAGGACTATGTCGTTCTTCTCAGCCTCGTTAAGCGCCCTGCTGTAATCCGCCATGCCCCTTATGGGCTTCCTGTCGATTTCCTTTACGAGGTCTCCCCTCTTGAGGCCAGCATCGGCTGCCGCGCTGTCGGGCTTTACCGAGCTTATAATGACCCCCGTCCGTCTCCTTCTTTGCCGAGGGCGCTTGGCTGGCTTCGGGGTTATGGGCTGCGCGGATATCCCGAGTCTCTTGTCGGGAGCGCCGTTATCCTGGTTTGCCGCTGGCTCCGCGACCTCCTCGTCCGCCTTGACCCCCACCTTGACGAAAAAAACCCGCTCCTTGCCGTCCCGGAGCACCTTCACTTCCGCGTTCTTGCCCGGAGGCGTGGTCGCGACGACCCTCGGCAGGTCGCTAAGTTCGTTCACCTGCCTGCCGTCAAAGGATATGATTATGTCCCCGGCCTTCAAGCCCGCCTGGTCCGCCGGCTCGTTGGGGTTTACCGACGAGATGAGCACGCCCCTGGCCTCCTTGACCCCGAAGGACCTGGCAAGCTCGGGCGTAAGCTCCTGTATGCTCACGCCTATCCAGCCCCTGGTCACCTTGCCTGTTTCCTTGAGCTGCAGGAGCACTTCCTTCACCATGTTTATGGGTGTCGCGAAGCCGATGCCCTGGCCGCCCGCGACTATCGCGGTATTTACGCCCACGACCTCGCCCTTCACGTTAAAGAGCGGGCCGCCGGAGTTGCCCGGGTTTATGGACGCGTCCGTCTGGAGGAAGTTGTCGTACGGGCCCGCGCCGATTACCCTCCCCTTCTGGCTCACTATGCCGGCCGTCACCGTGCCGCCGAGGCCGAAGGGGTTGCCGATGGCGAGCACCCACTCCCCTATCTGGAGCCTGTCCGAATCGCCCATGACCGCGATGGGGAGGCTCTCCTCGGGCTTTATCTTTATGAGGGCTATGTCGAGCTTCTGGTCCTGCCCCACCACCGTCGCCTTGTATTCCTTCTTGTCCTCGGAGAGCGTGACGATTATCTCGGTCGCGTTCTCTATGACGTGGAAGTTCGTGAGTATGTAGCCTTCCGCGTTGAGTATGAAACCCGAGCCCAGGCTCTGGCGCTTCATCTCCCCTCCGGGCGGCTCATCGAAGAACTTCCTGAAGTCGTCGCCGAAGAATTCCTCGAAGGGGCCCCTGAACTCGGGAAAGGGCATCGTGGGCCTCTCCTGCATAACCTGGGTCGTGGATATGTTCACGACCACGGGAGAAAGCTTTCTTGCGAGCTCAACGAAATTGCTGGGCACGGCCCCGGACACCTGCGGGCTCGAATTCGCGTCCTGCCAGAAGTTCTGGGCCGTGGTGGTGTTCGTCATATCGAAACGGGCCGTGATCATCACGCCCGCGACTACCGAGATAATCGCCACAAGCACGATGGTCTTGAGCCCGAAGCCTTTTCTTTTCTGGTTCATTGTGCTCCTGTTCAAAATATTAAGTTTCTTATCGGTTCCGGGAAAAACTGCAACGCCCGGGGCTATGACGCCAGCTTCACATACCAGAGGCGGAGCTCGTGGAGGACCTCGTCAACGAGCTTCGCTTCTTCCTCGGTGAGATTTCCGTTAGTCTTTTCCTTAAGGAGCGCGATAAGCTCGATCGTCTGCTTCGCCACTTCCGGCTCTTTCTCCGTCTTCTTTGTCACCGGGTTTTCGACAAGGCCGAGGTTCATGAGGGCAGAGGTCGAAAGCGAGAGTATGAAAGCGGAGAAATCCAGGGCCGGGAGCGCGCCGGCCTTTTTCCCGCCGCCCTCCTGTCCTTCTTTCCTGTTTTCTTCGTCTTTTTCGTTCCGTTCCATTTTAGCAGCCCTTTTTTACTGCACTTTTATCCTGATGTTCCCGGGTCCGGCCTCTTTCGGCTTGGGGACGGTTATCTTCAGTATGCCGTCCTGGAAACTCGCCTTTATATCCTTGCTGTCCTCCGTGTAGGGGAGGCTGAAGGCCCGCTGGAAGGTGCCGTAAAACCTTTCCATCCTGAAGTAGTTCTCCTCCTTCAGGTTCTTCTCGAACTTCCTTTCCCCCTTGAGCGAGAGCGTATTCTCGCTCACCTCGACGCTTACGCTTTCGGACTCCACCCCCGGAAGCTCGGCCTTCAGCACCAGGAAGTCCTCGGTCTCGTATATGTCCACGGGGGGGTACCAGTGGTTACCCCCGGAAGTCTTGTATTTGAGGAGCGTTTCGTCGAATATGCGGCTCATCCTCTCCTGGAGGAAGAGGAGGTCCTTGAAGGGGTCTTTCTTCTTAAGGGCCACGGAAGCACCTCGGTTAGAGCCCGGAGCTGACCGGCAAGAAAAAACTCGTAAATCTTAATTTATTTTATAATCAAGCATTTGTCAAGGATACAGACGGGCTGAAAACCGCTTCAGGAGCGCCCTGCCGCGCCCTTAGGGCCTCTGCTTAACGGCCCCGGAGACGGTGCCTTCCTTTTTAAGTATGAGCCTATTGTCTCGGTAGTCTATCAAGACCCTGTCGCCCTCGCCGAACTCGCCTTCGAGAAACTTAAGGGCAAGCGCGTCCTGGACCTCCTTCTGGAGGAGCCTTTTAAGCGACCTTGCCCCGTAGACCGGGTCGTAGCCCTTGTCCGCGAAGTATTCCCTGGCCGCCGGGGTAAGCTCAAGCCCTATGTTCTTGTCCCGGAGTATCCTCTGGAGGGACAGTATCTGTATCTCGACTATGGACTTCATGTGCTCCCTGGTAAGGGGGTGGAATATGACGATGTCGTCTATCCTGTTCAGGAACTCGGGCTTGAAGGTCACACGGAGCACCTCCATGACCCTCTTCCGTATCTCCTCGTACTCGGACTCCCCGAGCTCGGTTATGTACTGGCTCCGATGTTGGGGGTCATTATTATGACCGTGTTCTTGAAGTCCACGGTCCTGCCGTGCCCGTCCGTAAGCCTGCCGTCGTCGAGTATCTGGAGCAGGAGGTTAAATACCTCGGGGTGCGCCTTCTCTATCTCGTCGAAGAGTATGACCGAATAGGGCCTCCTCCTTACGGCCTCGGTAAGGTATCCGCCTTCTTCGTAGCCCACGTAGCCCGGGGGCGCCCCTATGAGCCTCGCGATGGAGTGCTTCTCCATGAACTCGCTCATGTCTATCCGTATCATGGCCCGCTCGTCATCGAAGAGGAACTCCGCGAGCGCCCTTGCCGTCTCGGTCTTGCCGACTCCCGTGGGCCCGAGGAATATGAAGGAGCCTATGGGCCTCATTACGTCCTGCAGGCCCGCCCTGGCCCTCCTTACCGCGTCGGATACGGACTTCAGGGCCGCGTCCTGGCCTACGACCCTTCTTCTCAGCCCCTCCTCCATCTTGAGGAGCTTCTCCTTCTCGGCCTCCATCATCCGGGCAACCGGTATGCCAGTCCACCTGGAGACTACTTCGGCTATGTCCTCGGCGCCGACCTCCTCCTTCAGCATCTTCTGGCCGTCCTGCAGATTCGATAGCTCCTCCTGGTCGGTTTCGAGCTGCCGCTGAAGCTCGGAGAGCCTGCCGTACTTGAGCTCCGCGGCCTTTCCGAGCTCCCCCGTCCTCTCGGCCTGGGCTGCCTGTATCTTCACTTCCTCTATCTTCTTCCTCGTCTCGCGGATGCGGCCTATCATATCTTTTTCGCGCTGCCAGTGGGCCTTGAGGATGGTGCTCTCCTCCTTGAGCCCCGATAGCTCCTTCTCTATCTTCTCAAGCCTTTCGAGGGAGGCCCTGTCGGTCTCCTTGGAAAGGGCCTGTTTCTCTATCTCGAGCTGGATCACCTTTCTCTGGATGGCGTCTATCTCCGTGGGCATGGAGTCTATCTCTATCCTCAAGCGGGAGGCGGCCTCGTCAACGAGGTCTATTGCCTTGTCCGGCAGGAACCTTTCGGTTATATACCTGTTCGAAAGTACCGCGGCCGCTATTATGGCAGGGTCCGCTATCCTTACGCCGTGATGTATCTCATAGCGCTCCTTGAGCCCCCTGAGTATGGCTATCGTGTCCTCTACGGTAGGCTCCTTTACCTGAACGGGCTGGAACCGCCTCTCCAAAGCCGCGTCCTTCTCTATGTACTTCCTGTACTCGTCAAGGGTGGTCGCGCCCACGCACCTAAGCTCGCCCCTGGCAAGCGCGGGTTTGAGCATATTGGACGCGTCCATGGCCCCCTCTGCCGCGCCCGCGCCGACGAGCGTGTGTAGCTCGTCGATAAAGAGTATTATGTCGCCCTGGGACTCCGTAATCTCGCGGAGGAGCGCCTTTAACCTGTCCTCGAACTCGCCCCTGTACTTTGTCCCGGCTATGAGGGAGCCGAGGTCAAGGGCAAGGAGCCTCTTGTTCTTCAGGGTCTCCGGCACGTCCCCTGCCACTATCCTCTGCGCGAGCCCTTCGACTATGGCGGTCTTCCCCACCCCGGCCTCTCCAATGAGGACCGGGTTGTTCTTGGTCCTTCTCGATAGGACCTGGATGACGCGCCTTATCTCCTCGTCCCTGCCTATCACCGGGTCGAGCTTATTGGAGCGCGCAAGCTCGACAAGGTCCCTCGTGTATTTGGAGACGGACTGGTACTTCTCCTCGGGCATCTGGTCGGTTACGCGCTGGGTCCCCCTTACGGAACTGAGGGCCTTCATTATGGAGTCCCTGGTCGCCCCGTGGGAGGCGAGCATCCGGGCGGCCTCGCCGGTCTTCTCTCCTGCTATGGCCAGGAACATGTGCTCGACGGAGACGAACTCGTCCTTCATCTCCCTCGCCTCTTTCGTGGCGTTGTCGATGACGGCCTTGAGCCTCTGCGAGAGATAGACCTCGCCGCCTGCGCCGTATACCTTCGGGAAGCGCTTCATGGCGTCCTCGAGCTGGCCCTTAAGAAGCCTCGTGTTGACGCCTATCCTCTGGAGCAGTGGAGGCACGACGCCGCCCTCCTGCGAAAGGAGCGAGAGGAGAAGGTGCTCGGGGACCGCCTCCTGCTGCTCCATCGATTCAGCCAGCCTCTGCGCCTCCTGCAGCGCTTCCTGCGATTTTATCGTGAACCTGTCGAGCCTCATGGCCTCCGCTCCTTTTGCCACCCCCTCTCGGTCGGGGGAAGGCAGTCTACCCCGGGCCTGCCCGGTCAATTCCAATATAATGTAGGCACGCCCCTCTGATTTGTCAAGAAAGAGGCGGGTTTACAGGTCCCCGCCGCTGCGGAGGGCTATTGCGTTTTTATTTGCGATGTCTTATCATGGTCCAATCCCGATACCCCAAATCCCGTGATGATAGACGAAATACTCAGCAAAGCGGAATCCGAGGCCTCTCTTATGCTCGCCGGGCTCGGCTATGCCGACGGCAGAGGCGCTCTCAGAAACCTCAGGCTCCTTTCAGGGGGCCCGCTCTCGGCCCGCCTGGAGGCGGTCGTTAAGCTGTCCCTTGAGGCGCCCTCGCCTGACGCGGCCCTCAATAACCTCGAAAGCGTGGTCGAGGGCTCGGGAGAAAGCGTAAACGCGCTCCCGTACAAGGAGCTTGGGGAACTCCTCTTCATCTGCGGCTCGTCTTCGTTCCTGTCGGGCATCCTGGCCCGTAACCCGGGTTATACCGGATGGCTCTTCAGGGAAGCCCTGGCGCTTTCCCGGGAAGCGGAATCGCTCAAAATCGAAATAGGAGAGAGGACCCGCGGGCTTGAATCAATCGAAGAGGTCTCAAGGGAGATACGCCTTTTCAAGCAAAAGGAGTATCTCCGGATTGGCTCAAGGGACCTCTTGAGGGTTGCGGATTTAAAGGAGACCACAAGGGAGCTTTCCGACCTCGCTTCCGCGTGCCTCGAAGCGGCCGTAGCCTTCTCCGTGAGACACCACAAAAAGACCTACGGCGCCCCGCTATACGATGACGCCGAGGGCGGGAAGAAAGAGGCCGGGTTCGTCGTCATAGGCATGGGAACGTAGAAGCTCGGCGGGGCTCAACACTCATCCGACAGACGCAATCTGCCCAGCACTCATCCGACAAAGGCGAGACGCTGCAGGTCGAAAGGAGGCCAGCGCTCCGTCATAAGCCTCCATGCCTTCTTCGTCAAGGTCTCGAGGCTCGTAACCAGGCTCATATCCAACGTAACGGACGAGGGGTTCGCCTTCAGGGTCGACCTCGACCTCCGGCCCGAGGGCCGGAGCGGCGACATCGCGAACTCGCTCCGGAGCGCCGAGGTCTACTACGAGTCCTGGGGACAGCCCTGGGAGCGCGCGGCCATGATAAAGGCAAGGCCCGTAGCCGGCTCTATAGGGCTCGGGGAAGAGTTCCTCTCCATGATACGGCCGTTCGTCTACAGGAAATACCTGGACTTCACGGCAATCGATGAAATAAAGACCATGAAGGAGAAGATAGACTTAAGCCTCCTTCGAAGGAACCCGGACGCCGTGGACGTTAAGCTCGGGGCGGGCGGCATACGCGAGATTGAGTTCTTCTGCCAGGCCCTTCAGCTCATACACGCCGGAAAGGACCCGCTCGTAAGGGAAAGAAATACGCTCAAGGCCATTCTCAAGCTCAAGGAGCGCAATTACATCAGGGACGATGAAGCGGAGCGCCTCTCGGCCGGGTACGCGTTCCTCCGGGACCTCGAGCACAGGATCCAGATAATCGAGGGCAGGCAGAGCCAGGCCATACCGGCGAGCGAGGCCGCCCTCTTGAGGCTCGCGAGGATGATGGGTTTCAGCGGCTCGAAAGAAGAAGCAGCCGGCCTTTTCTGGGACGAGTACAGAAGAGTGACCTCGGGCGTGCACGATGTCTTCAGGTCCCTTTTCTACAGGTCCGGCGAGGCCCCGGAGGTCCCGGAGGAGGTAAGGCTCCTCTTTACGGCCGACCTCCCGGAGGAAGAGGCGAAATCAAGGCTCCGCGCCCTCGGCTTCGGCGACCCTTCTACGGCTTACGCCAACCTCAAGCTCCTCCGCGACGGCCCGCCCTTTGCCCGCCTGTCCTCCAAGGCGCGCCTGATGCTCCAAAGGCTCGCGCCCATGTTCCTCCAGAGGGCCGCGGATTCGCCCGACCCGGACAGGAGCCTCGCCCACCTCGAGAGGTTCATATCGTCCGTAGGCGCCCGCACGACCTTCTATTCGCTTCTTTACGAGAACCCCCGCGTTCTCGAGGAGCTCATGCGCCTTTTCGGCACGAGCGTTTTTCTTTCGCGGGACTTGATAGAGCACCCTGAAAGCCTGGACATCCTCCTGTCGAACGAGCTCTCCATAGCCTATAAAAGCCGGGAGGATGTAGCCGCCCCCTTCTTCTCGGAGGCGGCGTCAGGAAAGGAGTACGAGGACCTGCTCGACGGGCTCCGGAGGCTTAAGAGCCAGGAGCTTTTCAGGATCGGCCTTAACGACGTTGGCGGGGCTTTAACGCCGAGGCAGGTCTCCAGCCAGATATCGTTCGTGGCCGAGGCGGCTCTCGACGCGGCGCTTAAAATCGCGGCGGACGGCTTGAGGGACCGCTACGGGGCCCCCCCTGCATCCGGCAGGTTCGCGGTCATCGGCATGGGGAAGCTCGGCGGCCGGGAGCTCATCTACGGCTCTGACCTCGACATAGTCTTCGTGTACGCGGGAGATGCCCAGGACAGGACCGGCGGGCCCAGGGAATTATCCGTCCACGAATATTACGTGAAGCTCGGGCAAAGGATGATAAGCGCTCTCACTTTACGGACGAGAGAGGGCTTCGTCTTCAATGTTGACGCGAGGCTCCGGCCCTCGGGGAGCGCGGGGCCTCTCGTCGTTTCAGAGGAGGCGCTCTTCAAATACCACTCCGGCCCGACGCTCGTATGGGAGAGGCAGGCCCTTACCAGGGCCCGCGCCGTTGCCGGGGACATGGAATTCGGACGCGGCATCGTATCCGGCCTCTGGGAGGTCCTCTATTCAAAGCCCGTCACTACGTCCGATATCGAGGAGATGCTCCGGATAAGGAAGAGGATGGAGGTTGAAATTGCCAAGGAGGATGCGGGAAGGTATAATATCAAGACCGGGGCAGGCGGCATAGTCGATATAGAATTCCTGGTGCAGGCGCTTCAACTCAGGTTCGGCTCTGATAACTCCGCCCTCAGGACCCCTTATACCCAAAAGGCGCTCCTCAGGCTCAAAAGAGCGGGGGTCGTGACGGAAGAGGACTTCCGTTTCCTTACCGGCGCCTGGTCTTTCATGCGGCTCATAGAGACGAGGCAGCGCATTGTCCACGACAGGCCGGAGGGCTACCTCGTGAGGGGCTCGGAGGAGCTTGCCACTCTTGCAAGGAGGACCGGCTACTCCGGTCCGGATGCCGCGGAAAGGCTCCTTAAGGATTACGCCCGCTTTGCCGAAAGGGTAAGGGATTCCTATTCAAAGGTCCTCGAAGGGCTCAAGACGCCCCCTCCCCCGCGGAGCGGGAAGGACGGTCAAGGATGAAAAGCGAACTGGGAAATATAGGGCTGCCGAGGCTGCTTCACCTCATATATCTCAAGCAGGACGAGACGGCCGTCCTCGACATCATGAGGGAGCCCGTGAAGAAGCGCTTCTTCTTCAGGCGGGGCCTTCCGGTGGCGGCGAGCTCGAACGTGCTCGGAGAGGTGCTCGGAAGGCTCCTCATGCAGGAGGGGATAATCTCCGAAAAGGAGTACGAGGGCTCGCTCGAGGCCGTCCTCCGGGAACGGAAGCGCCATGGCGAGGTGCTCATATCCCTGGGGCTCCTTACGAAGGGGAAGCTGGAGGAGTTCCTGAGGCTTCAGCTCAAGAGGAGGCTCTTTAAGGTAGTCGACTGGGAAGAGGCTCCTACAGATACGTGAAGCGCCTATACCGGCGGGGCTTCCCGATACCCCGCTCCATCCGGCAGAGCTCATTCTGGAGGGCATAAGCCTCGGCTTCTACCCGGCATCGAACATCAAAAAAGAGCTCGGGCCCTTCATGGACAAGCGCCTTTCGCTCCATGAGGGAGAAGGCCCGTACAGGCTTCAGGACTTCCGTTTCAACCTGCAGGAGATGCGGTTCATAGAGACTATCTCTGGCGGGGGCACGCTCGAGGACGCGCTCGGCTCCTCGGACCTGCTGCGCCACCGCGCCCTGTCCATCGCCCTCTCGCTTGTCATTACCGGGCTCCTCAAGGAAAGCGAGGGCGCTACGGATGCGCCTTTTGAACTCAGGGAATCGGCCCCGGAGGCCCGCCCTCCAGAGGCGCAGGTGGATTCCCAATTGAATGCCGAGCTCCTTTTCATGCGCGCCAAGGCCGCCCTCCATAAAAAGGACTTCCGCACCGCCATCGGCATGCTCAAGGACATAACGACCATCTCGCCCGGCGAGGGCGAGTACTGGGCCGCCCTGGGCTGGGCCATTTATAACGACGACCCCGGAAGGATCGCCGAGGCCGAGAGGCTCCTCAAGGACTCCATAGACCTCAATAACGACCTGGACGGCGCGTGGCTCTACCTCGGAAAGGTCTTCCTCGCGCAGGGGCGCTCCGAAGAGGCCGAAAAGGCGTTCTCAAAGGCTTTCTCGAAAAATTTCTGGAATACCGAGGCGCTCTCCGAGCTTAAGAGGCTAACTCTGAACAGCCGGGCACCCCGTGAGGCCGGGCCTTTCGCGGGCTTCCCGGCAGAGCCGCCCCTTTCAGGGGCAGAGGCAGGGGCTCTCGATGCGCTCGTAAAGGCCGTAAGGAAGCACTCGGGCCCGGTGCTCTTTGAGGGAGAGCCGGGGGCCGGGAAGACCACCGTGCTCCTTGAGCTACTTAAAAGGGTTTCCCAGGACAAGGTCCTTGCCGCGCTCATACTGAGGCCCCAGGCAAAGGAGCTCGATTTCGTCAGGGAGCTTAACTCCGAGCTGGGCGCGAGCAGCGATGCCCGGACCGTAAAGGACCAGCTCCTTAACCTCGGGATGCGGGTCTCCCAGAATAAGATACAGGGCGGCCAGAGCCTCATACTGATAGACGATGCCGACTCACTTTCTTCCGGCTGCCTCAAGCTCGTTCAGTATCTTACAAGGCTCAAGACCCTGCAGATCATCCTTTCTGCCGGGCCGGGCCTGGCGGAAAAGCTCAAGGACCCGGCCTTCAAGGAGCTCGATGATAGGCTCTCTACCCGGGTCTTGATGAGCGGGATGACCCCAGGCGAGACCGCCCTCCTTATCGGGTCCAGGGCGAAATCAGCAAAGGGGGAGGCCGCCGTGCGCGTCGCCCTCTCCGCGCCCGACCCGGGCGAGATATTCAAGAAGACCGGCGGCATTCCCGGGGCCGCTCTCAGAGAGGCGGCGGCCGTTTTCGGGAGGACCGTGCCCAAGCCCCTTGAAAAGACCGTGGCCCCGTTCACCGGGACGGTTGCGATTGAGCCGGGGCCCGGAGATACTGAAGCGGTTTTGCCTGAAGCGCCCGTTGAAAGCGAGCCCAGAGCGCATGAGAAAATAGAGCTCATGGAATACGAGCACGTACTTGAGCCGACGGCCCTGGAACCTTCAACCGAGGCCCCGCCCAAAGCCACGCCGCCTGAAAAGGCAGCCGGGGTCCCGGAGACCCCTCCGCACGCCGTGCCGGAGGCAAAGCCAGCACACATTCCGGCTCAGGAGAAGCCACCTGCCCCAAAAGAGGCGACAGGCCAAAGAGAGGCACCTGTAAAGACCGGGCCCGCCAAAAAGAACGCATCATCAAGGGCTATCCTCTGGATAATGCTCCTCCTCGTTGCCGCGATCGCCGCAGGCTACTTCATATGGACCTTCTGGTCAGGCAATACGGCGAAAAAGCAGGAGCCGGTGGCAGTGCCGGCCCCGTTCGAGGAAAAATTCCCCGGGCCGCAGGGCGGGCCTGTTCAGGCCGATTTCGAAAATGCTGTCCCCGGGCAAAACACGGAGACAAGTCCAGTCAATGCAGAAGCCGCAGCCCCCTCCCTTGACACGGCGCCCCGGGGTAGTGAATAGTTAAAGGGCGGGGCTTTTTCCTCTTTGAGCAGAAAAACTTTCGAATATTCCAAGGGGGACCATGGCTGAAAAGAGCGTTTTCGACGAGGTGCTTATGGCCCTTGAGAAGGCGAACAGGCATCTCAACCTCCCCAAATCAATATATGAAAGGCTGAGGACCCCGAAGCGCTCCCTTATCGTCTCGGTCCCCGTGGAGATGGACGACGGCTCAATAGCGAACTACACGGGCTACA
This sequence comes from Deltaproteobacteria bacterium, assembly GCA_015075075.1. Classification (GTDB taxonomy): domain Bacteria; phylum Desulfobacterota; class GWC2-55-46; order GWC2-55-46; family GWC2-55-46; genus UBA5799. Next base: position 181,173 of record JABTVA010000002.1, read on the forward strand.
GGGTGCAGTATGATTTCGCGAGGGGGCCGGCAAAAGGCGGGGTCCGTTACCACCCGAGGGTCAATCTTGACGAGATTACCGCGCTCGCGGCGCTCATGACATGGAAATGCGCCCTAGTCGATATACCCTTTGGCGGCGCAAAGGGCGGGGTGGCCTGCGACCCGACGGGCTTAAGCAAGCGCGAGCTCGAAAGGCTCACGAGGAGATACACCTATGAGATCAGCCTCCTCATCGGCCCGGAATCCGACATCCCCGCGCCGGACGTTTATACGGACGAGCAGGTAATGGCCTGGATGATGGACACCTATTCCATGATAAAGGGGTACTCGGTCCCCGGAGTCGTGACAGGCAAACCGGTAAGCCTCGGCGGCTCGCTCGGCAGGAGCAAGGCGACCTCCTCGGGGCTGGTTACGACGGTCCTCGAGGCCCTCAACCACCTGGGCATTGAGGCCGAGGGCCTGACCGCGACAGTGCTCGGCTTCGGGAAGGTAGGCTTGAACGCGGCCGCCATACTCGAAGAGGCCGGCGCAAGGATAATCGGCGTGGCCGACTCAAAGGGCGCTGTCTACAACCCGCAGGGGCTCGACGTGAAGGGGCTCGTCAGGCATAAACGCAACACCGACACCGTGCAGGGCTTCAAGGGTTCCGAGGACCTTACAATCGACGAGCTCATATCTATAGAAACCGACCTCCTCGTACCAGCTGCGCTCGAAGGGCAGATTAACGCCTCGAACGCGCACCTCGTAAAGGCCAGGGTCCTCGCGGAGGGCGCGAACAGCCCCCTTACCGCAGAAGCGGACGAGATCCTTGGCTCAAAGGGCGTCTTCATCATCCCCGACATACTCGCGAACGCGGGCGGCGTGGTGGTCTCTTATTTCGAATGGGTGCAGGGCCTTCAGAGGTTTTTCTGGAACGAAGCGGAAGTGGAGTCACGCCTTTCCGCGGTCATGAAGAAGGCGTTCCACGAGGTCCTTTCCCTCTCAAGGGACAAGGGCCTTGACATGAGGACCGCCGCCATGGACCTGGGGGTCAAAAGCGTCTCAGACGCGGTCCGGATTAGGGGCTCTATCCCTGACCGGCCCGGAGTCTTAAAAGAGCCTTTTTGGGCGGACCCGATGGGCGCGGCCCCTCTTTCCAGACTTAACTGCTTGATAAATTTTTGTTTTTTCTGCTACATAAATTTCTTTTCACCTGCCCTTCAAAACCCTTGAAATCACCCTTCCACTCTGATAAATTGGCTCCCTACAAAAAGGCCCCAGTTATCAACATCTGTGAATAACCCTGTGAATATCTTCCGGCAGTGAGCAATCGTTCTGGCCCTCGTTTGCCCCTCTTTCCCCAGAGCTGCCGGAACCCGTGGTGCAAATGGATTCGAAGCTATCTGGAAAAACTGCCTCAAATCGATTGAGACCCATGTAAGCCCGCAGCACATCGCCACGTGGTTCAGGCCCATAAGGGTGCTGGGCGGGAGCTCCTCCCACATAGAGCTCGAGGTGCCGAACCGTTTCTTCCTCGAGTGGATAAAGGAGCACTATCTCGTCCTCCTGGAGGACGTCCTGAGGAAGGTGTCGAAGAAGGGCCTTGAGCTTGCCTGGTCCGTAAGCGACGAGCCACAGGCCGTTGCCCCCAGGAAAAAGGAAAAGGAGAGCGGCAAGGCCCCCAGGCAGACGGGCTCGACCCTTAACGGCAAGTACACATTCGATAACTTCGTCGTCGGAAAGGCCAACGAGTTCGCGCACGCCGCGTGCTCGGCCGCCGCCGGGAACCTGGGGAGCAAGTACAACCCGCTTTTCATCTACGGCTGCGTCGGCCTCGGAAAGACCCACCTCCTTCAGGCGATAGGCCACAAGGTCCTCTCCCTCAACCCCGGCGCAAAGGTCTGCTATTACACCTCCGAGCGCTTCGTAAACGACTTCATAAACTACGTAAGCCGCCAGAAGATGAGCGAGTTCAGGAGCAGGTTCAGGAACGTCGACGTCCTCCTCATCGACGACATCCAGTTCTGGGCCGGCAAGGAAGGCACGCAGGAGGAGTTCTTCCATACCTTCAACACCCTTTACGAGAACCACAAGCAGATAGTCGTGACAAGCGACAAGTTCCCCAAGGACCTGAACGGCCTCGAGGAACGGCTCCGGTCGCGTTTCGAATGGGGGCTTGTCGCGGACATACAGCCGCCGGATACCGAGACCAAGATCGCGATACTCAGGAAAAAGGCTAAGGCCGAGGGAGTCAAGCTGCCGGACGACGTCGCCGGGTGGCTCTCCGAGGTAAGCGGCTCCAACGTACGCGAGCTCGAGGGGTTCCTTAACAGGATAATCGCGGTATCGAGCCTTACGAACCGGGACATAGACCTCTTAATGGCCCGGGAGGCCCTCAAGAACCTCATAAAGGAAGCTGAGGAAAAGGTCTTCACCATAGACGAAATCCAGAAGGCCGTCGCTTCTTTTTATGATATAAAGCCGTCGGAGCTCAAGAGCAAGAGAAGGCACCAGAACATAGCCCTCCCGAGGCAGATAGCCATGTTCCTCTCAAGGGAGTACGGCGGGTTTTCTTACCCTGAAATAGGCTCGTCTTTCGGCGGCAAGGACCACTCGACGGCCATACACGCCTGCAAGAAGATCGAAAAGGCGATAAAGGAGAACGGCGAGGTAAAGCAGGCCGTTCGGTCTTTGAAGCAGAACCTCGGCATAAGATAGCGCGTTCAGGCCCTTGGGCATCGTCCCAACAGCTTTATAAACACCCCCGGGGTTTTTTGTTGGTATCCAAAAGCCGGGTGTTGGTAAGTGAGGGATCTCTGTTGATGGATTTGCGGGGGCGGCAGAAGGTTGGCGGCGGCGCCTCTTTTACGAACAGTTGAGCGCCGTAGATTCGCCTTTTCTTTCAGTGGCTTCGTCGCTTATCAACACATTAACAGGGCCTACTACTATCTACTACTCTCTAAGAGATTATAGAGAGATAGAATACAAATCCAAAAACAGGAGAACAGGATGAAGTTCACTATCGGTAAGCCAGACTACATAAAGGTGCTCCAGAGGATACAGGGCATCGTTGAGAAGAGGAACACCATGCCCATACTCGCGAACGTGCTCCTGGACGCCTCAAAGGGCAAGGTGACCATCATGGCTACCGACCTGGAGGTCTTCATAAGGGACTCGGCAGAGGCAGGGGTTTCCGAGGAAGGCTCCGTAACGGTGAACGCCCGGAAGGTCTTCGAGATAGTAAAGGAACTCCCCGGCGACCAGATAGACGTATCGACCGGCAAGGACGACAAGCTTACACTCAAGGCCGGAAAGGCAAGGTTCAACATCATGGGGCTCCCGGCAAAGGAGTTCCCGTCGTTCCCTGACCCGGAAGAGGGGTCGCTGCAGGCGATAGACGGCGAGACCATGAGGAACATGATAGACAAGACCTCGTTCGCGGTCTCGACCGACGAGACGAGGTACAACATAAACGGCTTCCTCCTTGAAAGGGAGGACGGCAGGATAAAGATGGTCGCAACCGACGGGCACAGGCTCGCCCTTATCGTGAGCGAAGGCGACAATATAGCAAAAGGCCAGAAGGAAGGTGTTCTACTTCCGAGAAAAGGCGTAATGGAGATGAAGAAGGTCCTCGACGAGAAGGAAGGGGAGTTCTTCCTCGGCATAACACAGAAGAACGCGGTCATGAAGAGGGACAATACCGTAATCACGGTACGCCTCCTTGAAGGCGAGTTCCCGGACTACAGGAGGGTCATCCCCAAGGACAATGACAAGGTGGTCAGCGCGAAAAGGGAAGACCTCCTTTCGTCTCTTAAGAGGGTCTCAATACTCTCGACCGACAAGATAAAGGGGGTCAAGTTCAACTTCTCGAACTCGAAGCTCGTATTGTCGTCCTCAAGCCCTGAGCTGGGGGAAGCCACCGAAGAGGTCGACATAAACTATTCGGAAGGCGATATCGACATAGCCTTCAACGCACGCTATTTCATAGACGTGCTCGAGGCGCTCAAGGAAGAAGAGGTAAGGATTAACCTCAAGGACTCCCTTTCGCCGGGCATCATAAGGCCGGCCGGAGGAGAGGACTATACCTACATAATCATGCCCATGAGGCTTTGATGCGCGCGGCCGCCGGCGAGCCCGTTTTTTTACCGGAACGGACAAGCGCTGACGGGCGGGTTTTACGGAGAGCCCCTTAGCCGAAACCGCTTGACAATCAAGGACTCCCTGTGTCTAAATAGTGGTTTGACCAGGGCCCTGCCCCGCTATTTACAGCACACAGAAGGAACCAACAGGTTGCTGAAAAATTCAAAATAACATTCAGGCTGCTCAAAAAGCTCAAGATGCAAGGAGTCGAAAAGTGAGGAATGAGGCGTACTTTTGTAGTACGCCGGAGTGTCCAGCTTTGAAGACGACACAGCAGATCGGGCTTTTTCAGCAGCCTGCTAAAAGGAAAAGGGACACGCCATGCCGAAGAGGACATTTCAGCCGAGCAAAAAAAGAAGACTCAGGACCCACGGGTTCCTTACGAGGATGGCCACAAAGGCCGGAAGGGCCGTAATAAAGAGGAGAAGGGCCAAGGGAAGGAAGCGCCTTTCAGTTACCGTAAGCTCAAGTAAGTAAGCCCCCGGCCGTTTCCACCCCGGACCCCGGTTTGGGGTATCCGGAGAACCGGATACAAAGGAAATACGACCCCTGGTCGCTTGAAAAGCGGCAGGTGAAGGGCGCTCGTTCGTTCTTGGATGAAAGCCGTCGGCTTTCCGGCTGAATTAAAAAGGGAGCCGGGCGGATGAAAGGAAAAGAAGGGTCTTCCTTTTCGAAGGAGGAGCGGCTTCTCCGGCCCGAAGACTTTACAAGGGTCCGGAAGAGCGGAAAAAGGCTCTCCACCAGGAGCTTTAACCTGTATCTTCTCCAGAACGGGCTCGGCACGAGGAGGCTCGGGATAGCTGTGAGCGCCAAGACCGGAGGCGCTGTCAAAAGGAACAGGATAAAGAGGCTCCTCCGTGAGTTCTTCAGGCAGAACAAGGCCCTCTTTCCGGACTCGACCGACGTATTCATCTCGGTAAAGACCCTCGAGCACGCAGCCGGGCTCAAATGCGTGGAGGAGGAACTTAAAAAGGCGCTCGGCCCGCCGGGGCCGGCTTCCGGATAGAAATGCTCAAGCAAGCCCTCATATTACTTATTTCCCTTTACAAGACCCTTATTTCTCCGGTCCTTCCGCCCTCCTGCAGGTTCTACCCGAGCTGCTCGGAATACGCCAGGGCCTCCATAGAAGCGCACGGCGCCCTCAAGGGGCTTTATCTCGGCACAAGAAGGCTTTTGAAGTGCCACCCTTATCACGAGGGCGGACACGACCCGGTGCTTCCCGCGAGGGAAAAACAACTGAACAGGACGCCACAGCATGGATAAGAAAGTCTGGATCGCCTTGATACTCTCGATGGCGGTGCTATTCCTCTACCCTTATTTCATACAGCAGTTCTACCCTGCCCAGGAAGCGCAAAAGACAGCGGAAGAGGCTGCCCCCGCGGAGCGGCAGGCCCGGGATGCGGCCCCGGCCGTGCCCGCGCCCCCGCCCGTAAAAGAGGTGCGTACGACCGTCGAGACCCCGCTCTTCAGCTCCGTACTTTCCAGCAACGGCGGCAGCGTAATTAGCTTTGAGCTCAAGAGATACAGCGAGGGGCTTGAGGACGAGCGCATAGTAAACGCCTCGGAGAAGGTCGGAAAGAGGGAATCCTTCGCCACGCGCCTTGAGATAAACGGGACCGTAGAGAACATAAGCTTTTCGTCTTCGACAGAGTCGGTCACCATAGATGAGTCCCAGGAGGCCGAGCTCGTCTATAAAGGGACCTCCTCCACGGGCCTTATCATCGATAAGAGGTATCTCTTCTCAGGCGACACTTACCTCATGGACACCGGGCTGAAGGTCACGAACCCTACGGGAAATACGATCTCCGTAAGGGCCGAGACGGTCCTTTTTGCCGACGTCTCCGGCACCGACGACACGGGCTACCACCAGGGGCCCGTAATAAAGACCGTGGACAAGCTCATAAGGCAGGACGAGGGCGACCCTGCCGCAGCCGGCACGGGGAGGCTTAAGTGGCTGGGCCTTGAGGACAAGTATTTCCTCTCGGCGCTCATACCCCAGGCCGAGAAGCAGGTCGCGTGGACCGCGGAAGCGCCGGCGCCCGGCCAGTCAAGGGCCGCTCTCCAGCTCCCCATGACGCTCGCCCCGGGCGAGACGGCCTCTTTCAGCTACGGCTCCTTCATAGGCCCAAAGGAGTACGACAGGCTCGTTAAGCAGGGCCTCGGCCTCGAGGAGTCGATAGAGTTCGGCTGGTTCGACTGGCTCGCCAAGCCCTCCCTGGTCATATTGAACTTCTTCAACAGGTTCCTCGGCACCATGGCTCGCGATAATAGTCCCCACGGTCATAATAAAGATACTCTTCTACCCGCTTACGAAAAGAGCCTCAACTCCATGCGCGAGATGCAGAAGATGCAGCCCCAGCTCGCGGCCCTTACGAAAAGCACAAGAATGACAAGGAGAAGATGAACAAGGAGCTCATGGAGCTCTATAAGCGGAACAAGATAACCCTCCCGGCGGCTGCCTGCCGATGATGCTTCAGATACCCGTGTTTATCGCGGCTCTACGAGGTGCTCTACGGGCGATAGAGCTCCGGCACGCGCCATTCTTTCTCTGGATACAGGACCTTCGGCCAAGGACCTTATTACATAACGCCCATACTCATGGGCGCGACCATGTTCTTGCAGCAGAAGATGACGCCCACGGCCATGGACCCGGCGCAGCAGAAGATAATGATGTTCCTGCCGCTCATATTCACGTTCATGTTCCTTACTTTCCCCTCGGGGCTCGTGCTCTACTGGCTCGTGAATAACGTCCTTACCATAGGCCAGCAGTATTACATATACAAGACGCCGGTCAAGGCAAGGGCCTGAAAATATAGCAGGGACAAAAGGATTCCGGGGAGGTCCGGACCAAAGCCGAAGAGAAACCCCGGCCCCCAAGGGCCGGGGTTTTTTATTAAGTGCGAATAATCGAAGGCCATGAAAGAAGGAATAACCGACACCATAGCGGCCGTAGCGACCGCCCCGGGGCCGGGCGGCATAGGGGTCATAAGGATAAGCGGCCCGGACGCCCTCGCCGTTGGGCTTAAGCTATTCAAGCCCGGCATTGACGGCTTGAAAGAGAGATATTTTCATTTAGGCCGCATAACCTCGCCGGAGGGCGAGCTCCTGGACAGGGGCTTCCTGGTCTTTATGAAGGGGCCCGGTTCTTATACCGGCGAGGACGTGGTTGAACTCCACTGCCACGGCGGGCCGCTTCTTTTAAGGCAGGTCCTTTCAGCCGCGCTTTCAGCCGGCGCGCGGGCCGCGCTCCCCGGCGAGTTCACGAAGAGGGCCTTCCTCAACGGGAAGATGGACCTTGCCGAGGCCGAGGCTGTCTCGGACATGATAACGGCCGAGACGGGGCTATCGCTGGCGGCAGCGCGCGGCAGGCTTGAGGGCGGGCTTTCGCGAAAAGCGGCTGCCATAAAAGACCCCCTCGTCCGCCTCCTGGCAAGGCTCGAAGCCGAGCTCGATTTCCCCGGCGAGGAGGTCGACAGCCTGCCGGACGAGGCGATGAGCGCCTCGATTTCAGCCGCGATGGAATCAATTCTAATGATGCTCAAGACCTTCGACGAGGGTGCGGCGCTTCGCGAAGGCGTGAAGTCGATTATCCTCGGCAGGCCCAATGCGGGGAAATCGAGCCTGCTGAACGTGCTCCTTCAGGAGGAGCGGGCCATAGTGACGGAACTCCCCGGCACGACGAGGGACGTAATAGAGGCGGTCCTCGACATGAGAGGCATCCCCGTGAGGCTCATGGACACGGCCGGGCTCAGGGAGCCATGCGACCGCGCTGAGGCGATCGGCATAAAGCTCGCGAGGGAGAAGACCGCGGAGGCGGGGCTCGTCATATATGTTGCCGACCTCTCCGGCGTTTTTGATGAAGACCTCGCCGTGCTCGAAGGGCTCGCCGGGAAAAAGCTCGTTATCGCCGCGAACAAGAAAGACCTGCCGGGCGCAAGGACCGAAGAAGCGGAAAAGGCCTTTGCAGGAAGGCCGCTCGTCTTCATCTCCGCCCTCCAGGAGGAAGGGATCGAGGAGCTTAAGGACCTCGTTTACAGGGAGGTCGCCGGTCACCCGGCCGGCGCATACCCCGCAGCTCCGGGCGAGCTCATCGCCTCGGCCCGCCACAGGGACTGCCTTTCAGGCTCGCTGCGGGCGCTTGGCAGGGCCCTGGAGGCGGCCCGTTCCGGCCTTCCAAGGGAGTTTGTCGCGGCGGATATAAGGGAGGCCGTCGGTTCGCTCGGAGCGATAACAGGCGAGACCACGCCGGATGACGTGCTTGAGATCATCTTCAGCTCGTTCTGCATAGGAAAGTGAACATTCCAGTCGAAAAATATTAAAATAAATTTTTTGTTCGGGCCGCGTTAGCGTTCGAATGGCTGCAAAGATTGCCTTCAGCAGAAAAAACATATGCCGATAGAATACATCTTAATAGGCGTAACGCTCCTACTCATAATCTGCATATTCGCGAGCAAGGCCTCGAGCCTCCTCGGGGTGCCGTCGCTTCTGATATTCCTTTTGGTAGGGATGCTTGTAGGCTCGGACGGTCTCGGCATCCACTTCGACGACCCTGTGCTCACGCAGGCCATCGGGGTCGTGGCGCTCTCGTTCATACTCTTCTCGGGCGGCCTTGATACCAACTGGGAGAGCATTCGTCCGGTCCTCTGGAAAGGTGTCGCCCTTTCAAGCGCCGGGGTGCTCGTAACCGCGCTCCTTGTGGGGTGGTTCGTCTCAGTTATCACGGATTTCAGCTTCCTTGAGGGGCTTCTCCTCGGCGCGATCGTCTCCTCTACCGACGCGGCCGCGGTCTTCTCCATACTCCGCTCAAGAAATGTGAGCCTCAGAAAACCCCTTAAGCCGCTCCTTGAGCTCGAGTCGGGCTCCAACGACCCCATGGCGGTATTTCTTACAATAGGCGTCATCGGGCTCATCATGACCCGGGGTTTCAGGCTCGTGGACATGGTCCCGCTCTTTCTCCTGCAGGCGTCCATTGGCGCGGTCGCCGGATACGTGATGGGCAGGGCCATGATCTATACAGTGAACAGGCTGCAGCTCGAATATGACGGGCTCTATCCGGTCCTCACCCTCTCCTTCGTACTCCTCATCTACGGGGTATCGGCCGCGCTCGGAGGGAACGGCTTCCTTTCGGTCTACATAGCCGGGCTCGTCATGGGAAAGAGCGACTTCCTGAAGAGAAGGAGCATACTGGGCTTCCACGACGGCCTCCTTGCCTCATGCAGATAGGCATGTTCCTTACGCTCAGGCCCTCGTATTCCCTTCGCGCCTCGTCCCGATAATCAGGGTGGGGCTTCTCATCGGCCTTCCTCATAATCGTTGCGAGGCCGATAGCGTCTTCCTCACGCTCTACTTTTTCAAGGTGCCTTTCAGGGACAAGGCCCTGGTATCATGGGTGGGGCTTCGCGGCGCGGTGCCGATCATTCTCGCGACCTTCCCCTTTGTGGCCGGGGTGGAGGAGGCGGACCTCATTTTCAATATCGTCTTCTTCATAGTCCTCACCTCGGCGCTCGTGCAGGGCACGACCATACCGACTATCTCGAAGCTTCTCCAAGTGACCGAGCCCTTCGCGCCCGAGGCCTTCCAGAAGATGGCCGAGCAGCTCAAGAGCGAGCTTACGCCCGTCGAGGTGCCGGAGAGCTCGGCTGTAATCGGAAAGAAGGTCGTTGACGCGGGCTTCCCGAAAGGCGTGCTCATTGTCTTCATATGGAGGGACGACAAGTTCATCGTGCCCGACGGAAGGACCGTGCTGGAGAAGAAAGATAAGCTCTTCGTTTTGACCGACAGGGGCTCTTTCGACAGGATAAAGTCCGTGCTTTCGGAGAAGATGTAGGGCCGGGAAAGTTTTTATTTCAGGGCTGGACCGGCGAGACGAAGCCGTCGGGCTTTATGGCCAGGACAGACGAGGTTATCTTTCCGAGTATTCTTTCCGCGGTATTGCCTATGAGTAGGCCCGGGAGGCCCGCCCTTCCGACGGTCCCCATCACGATGAGTCCGGCCTTCTTCTCCTTCTGCATGGCCGGGATTATGTCCCAGGGACTCCCCTTCACGAGATGCGTCTCGTGCCTAACGCCGCTCAGGTCAGCCCTGTTCACGATATCCTTGAGCCACCGGTCGTGGAGCGAGTGGGTCTCCTTAAGGTAGGTTTCGAGGTCCTGGCTCGACAAGAGGCTCCTTACCCTGTAGAGGCTTTCGGAGAGGAGCTCCCAGGCGTGGATGATGTGGATGACGCCGCCCCAGGCCCTTGCAACCGCCGCGGCCGCGTCCAGTATCTTTACATTGAGCGCGTTCCTTTCCGGATGGTACGGGTCCGGGTCCACTGCCGCCAGTATCCTTTCGAAATGACAGCCCTTCGACGGCTTTGTTATCAATACCGGGCAGGGGCATTTACGGAGGAGGTGCATGTCGTTGCTGCCCAGAAAGGCGCCCCTCAGGCGTCCGGTCTTTTCAGAGCCCTTTACGACAAGGTCGTGCCCGCCCCTTAATACCTCGCGTATTATCTCGATGAACGGCGTCCCGATAAGGAGCTTCGCCTCGGCGTTTACTCCCTCCGTCGAGAGGGATTCGAGCGAGGATTCCATTTGCTCGCCGTCTTCTCTCGCGACCCTGTTCCAGAGCTCCATGAAGGAATCGTTGCCCTTGAGGTTCGCGGGCAGGTCCTCGATCGCGTCGGCGAGCACGAGAGAGGCCTTCGCGTGGCGTGCGAGCCTGGAGGCGCACTCGAGGGCGGCCTTTTGCCCCTCCCCTCCCCCTATCGCCAGTATGCTTTCGAGTTTCATTATGAAATGGAGTATATCATTGCCCCGGCGGTGAGGCAACAAGGACCGGAAAAGCGGCTTTCAAAGGACCGGGGTGAAATGATATTATCGGGCCGGATTAACGGATGAGGAGAAGGAATATGCTCGCCAGGATTTCAGCCGCAGTGGTCTTGACCGTAGCCGTAGTCGCGGCCGTATTTTATTTCAACTCGCAAGCGGTGGAGGCGGGCCCGGAAAAAGCGGCTATCCCGCAGGTCGAGCCCTCAAGGGTCTGCATGGTGCAGGACCGGGTCTCGTTCATGGGGAACATCCCCGTGGAGATAGAGGGGAAGACGTATTTCGGCTGCTGCCCGAACTGCGTGGGAAGGCTAATGTCTGCCGGAGCGCTCCGCCATGCAATCGACCCGGCCACAGGGAACGTTGTCGATAAGGCCGAGTCCTTTATAGTTTCAAGGGAAGACGGCACGGTAATGTATTTCGAATCCGAGAAGACGGCCCGCGATTTTCATAAGGCCAAGGAAAGCGACTGATACGGATTCACACGAGTTCAGTCTTGCCGGGCCCGGCGCATGCTCAGGCGATGTGGGCCTTCCAGAACGACTCCGCCTCCTCGACATCCGCTTTGCTCCCGATAATGAGGGGCGTCCTCTGGTGGAGTTCCCCTGGCCGTATCTCCATTATCCTTTCGACGCCGTTGGATGAACGGCCTCCGGCCTGCTCGACTATGAAAGAGAGCGGGTTGGCCTCGTAGAGTAGGCGTAGCTTGCCGTTACGTGATTTCTTGTCCGCCGGGTAGAGGAAGATGCCGCCCTTAAGGAGGTTACGGTGGAAGTCCGAGACGAGGGAGCCCACGTACCGGGCGGTGTAGTCCTTGCCGTCCGACTTGAGCTTCTCTACATAAGCCCCTGTCCCCGGTAGCCAGTGCTTGCTGTTCCCCTCGTTTATGCTGAAGATCTTTCCCTTCTCCGGGATCCTGATATCCGGGTGCGAAAGGAGGAACTCCCCGACGCTCGGGTCGAGCGTGAAGCCGTGTACGCCGTGGCCTGTCGTGTAGACCATCATGGTGCTCGAACCGTAGAGGATGTAGCCTGCCGAGACCTGCTCGACACCGGGCTTGAGGAAGTCGGCGGTAGTGACCTTGCCGTCCTGGCACCTGAGTATGGAGAATATCGTGCCGACGCTTACGTTCACGTCTATGTTGGATGAGCCGTCGAGAGGGTCGAAAAGAAGGAGGTAGCAGCCCCTGGGGTACTTGCCGTCCACGTGGATGATATCGTCCATCTCCTCGGAGGCCATCGCGGAGAGATGCCCCCCGTGCTCCATGGCCCTGATGATGGTCTCGTTCGCGAGCTCGTCGAGCTTCTGGACCTCCTCGCCGTGGATGTTGCTGTTGCCCGACGCCCCGAGTATGTCGATGAGGCCCGCGCGCCTCACCTCCCTTGATATGACCTTTGCGGCGGTTACGAGGTCGGAGAAAATCGCCGTGAAGTTTCCGGTAGAGCCCGGGTGCCGCCTCTGCTCTTCAAGAAGGAACTTGGTAAGGGTCATCCCGATGGACACGAAGGGCCCTCCTCTGGAGAATTTTAGAATGAACAGCGTGACCCTGGGCTATAGATTATATACTGAAATCAGGGGATGGCAACCTCAAAAAATTGACTCTTTTCCGGACTTCCTGGTGCGGGAATAAAATGTTACATATTGTCCATATGTCCGCTTTTATCCCGGCGCCTTGATTGCGGAAAATCTTAATTTTTAGAAGTTGGATGTGAAGCCCCTTTCGTTCCTTTTGAAAGGAGGGGGCGGAGGCCTTTGGCAGCCTGTTAGTACGAGCCTGCCCTGAGGTCCGGGAATGCAAGCCTTCGAGCATGGACAGCTCGAAAGGCCGGGACTTATCATCCCTAAGGAGGATCTTTCGCTTGTTGCTGCCAAAGGCTGTAGAAGAGTTCCCTTCCTTTTAGCCATGCATCTCATGACCCTGCATGAGGGTCGTTCATCCTCGGTCTCCAGAGGGCTCAGATTGTAGGATATCCGAACAGCATCCGTTATCCTCCTCTGGAAGATGAATGTTGAATGCGGGTCTCGGCATTAAGAAAAGCATTCCTGCCAACCTGCCAGGCCGGGTGGTTGCCGCAGCCCAGTTATAGTGAATACATGGGCCGCCATAGGCCGGTCGCCAGGGCCGCCTTTAAGGCCATCTCCTGCGACTCTTCACCAAAGGGCGCTGGCGCCTTCTGGTAAGCCTGCAGCGCCAAAACGGGCATGAATGGCCGGCCACCAGCTCGCATCCATGTAGTTGATGACGAAAGCCTCGTTCTCGTCCTGTGCGCTGAGGATGTATGTAAGGGCTCCCTGGCCTTATAGGCTCGACCTCGTTACGAAAACCTGCGCCATTTTGTGGTTCTCTTCGCAACTCCTCTTCAGGCAAATGCCCGGACAAAAATTTTACAAAGGGCCTTAAGTTCAAGGGGCGCCCCGGCCTTATTCGCATTTTTACATATAAACCACGTCACGCACTGATATTTGTCTAACAGGCTGCTGAAATGTCCATCTGCGTCAAAGGCTATGTCGTTTGACACTCCATGCACACGAAAAGTACGCCCCATTCAGCTCCCTGTCCAATTGGGGCCTGCATCTGGGCTTTTGAAGCCTGAATAAAAGGAGCTTTTCAGCAAGCTGCTAAAATCCTTTTTGCATCAGACGACTTGCACCCCCTCTTCTCTGAGGCTTCGACATGTAGAAAAGCTTTAAAAACTTCTAAACCGCAGATTCTCTTGACAAGTTTGAGTTTGATTTATAAAATAAGTTTAATTTTATATGCAGATTATTTTGAACTTAATAATGTTCCCTTCATTCAATTACAGGAGCAATCATTTAGGTGGGTATAAGAACTCCGGAACTTCTATTAAAAATCGATATTCCCAGGCAAAAGCTCTATTACCTTGAGCAGAAGGGTTTATAAAACCCCGGAAGATCCTCATCGGGGACAAGGAGTTCAGGGAGTATTCTAAGAGGACGTAAGAAGGTCGAATTCATCTGAAATACCTTAAAAGGGTTTCAAATACAAGATAGCCACAAAGGCTATGGAAGACTCCAGAACCCGCAGCTGAACCTGGTCAAACCGAAAACCCGCTTAGACAGTAGGAGGCAGAACGAAGGGCTTAATAGCTCTGAACCGCCCAGTAGCAAAGCGGCTAAAGTCGCAAGGTCCGACTTGGCTGGTATATCGAGTGCCCCTCTCACGCCCGGAGCTGGAACGACTGAGATGGCAGCTCAAAACCGCATCACCCTTGAGGCGCTGAAAGACCTCATACCTTACCCGGCGGGAAGAGGCGAATCAGCGCGCCACCATACCGCCTGGCCACCACCACCCATTTCTCCTCGCTCATCGACAGAGACCCAAAATGCCCCATGAGGCAAGGCAATGCCGAGAACCGAGGAACAGCGTTTCATCTCATGAGATGGTAGACCCATGGTGAGGACTTACCCCGACATTCCCGCTGTACCAGGCATCCTGACAGGCGCTCCTCATAGTTACCGACTCCTGCGCCATGTACCGCATTGCACGAGGAAACGGATGTCGGGAAGGCACCGCCCGCCCTAGACCGCCTCGACGATGCGATGCTACACAAGTCGAAAAACCGCAAGGGACATCCTCATCTCGGGCGGCGACCCTCGCAGCGATGAAGACCGAGGTCCTCGATGACCATATTAAAGGCTCAGACATACCGCGCAGCGGGTGATCAGGATCGGCACCGGTGCCCGTGACGCTGCGAGGGTGACCGGCGAGCTCGTCGCGATGCTGAAATACCACCCGCCCTATTAGCATACACTTCCGCGCGAAGGATCCTCCTGAGGTCGAGAATTGTCCCATGCTCGCCGACGCGGGCATCCTGCTCGGTACCAGACCGTGCTCCTATGGGCGTAAACGACAAACCCGCCGTCATGAAAAGCCTACGCATCGAGCCCTTAAGATACGGTCAGGCCCTATTACATCCACCAGTGCGACATGGCCGTCGGCATCGGGCCACTTCAGACGCCTGTCCCGGTGGGTGCATCAATGGAGGGCCCGCGGCACACTACAGGTTACGCGGTGCCGACCTTCGTGGTCGACGCGCCCGGCGGGGGAGGGAAGATCCCGGTTGCGCCCACCTACCTCATCTCCCAGGCCAAGGGCAGGCTGACGCTCAGGAATTACGAGAACAAGATATATACCTATTCGGAGCCGGAGTGAGACAATGAAGAGCGAAGACCTCCTGGACGGGCTGGAAGGCGGCGGAACGGCCGTCCAGGCCGGCCCTGCCGAAGAAGCGCCGCCCGGAAGGGCCAGGCCCGCGCGCTTCGAGGACCAGGAGAATTATTTCCTCAACTGGCTTACGGCCACGCCCGCCCAGATGAGGACGCTTAAGAGCCTCGAGCTCGACCCTGAACGGAGGCACGAGACCGTGCTCGCGTCACTCCTCAAGGAACGGAGCAGGAACGTGGTCCCCTTCAGGCAGGTCTCAAGAAAGACCCGCGCGGACACCGAGTGAACTCAAGCCCTTTCCGGACCTCGTCATTGTAAACTCATCCAAGTCCCCGATATCCCCGCCTTGATTTCCGGCCCTGTTAATACTATATTATACGGGAGCACATAACCGTAACCGCAAAGGAGCAGGGCATGGAAGATTTCTCGCACCAGATAATGGATGAGGACTATAAAAAAGAGCTCCTCGACATACTCTATAACAAGTCGTTCAAGTATGACGAGGCCGGGTTCACCCTTTCAAGCGGCAAGAAGAGCAACGTCTACATCGACGTCAAGAAGACGGCCCTCTCGTCGGTCGCGATGGAGCTCATCGGCTACGCGTACTTCCAGAAACTGAAGCTCGCGCCCATCGACGCGGTCGGAGGCATGACCTTCGGGGCAGACCCCATCGCCTACGCCGCGGCCCTCACATGCACTGTGAGGGGCAAGTACCTCGACGTATTCGTAGTAAGGAAGGAGCCCAAGGGGCACGGCACCCAGGCCTGGGTGGAGGGCGACGTCAAGCCCGGCGCCAACGTGGTGGTCGTGGAGGACGTGGTCACGACCGGGGCCTCCACCATCAAGGCCGTGGAGAAGGCCAAGGAGGCGGGCTACAACGTGCTCCGCGTGATACCTCTCCTCGACAGGGAAGAGGGCGGCGCCGAGAACATCCAGAAGGCGACCGGCATAAAGGTCGACCCCATCTTCACGTTGTCGGACCTGATGGAGGTCCACAAGAAGAAGATGGAGGAAGAGGAGAAAGAGAAGAAGAAACAGGAGAGGGCGAAGGAGAGGCCGGTATTCTGAGAAGACCCCTCATTGTGAAAAGCAAAGAGGCCAGCCGCAAGGGCAAGGCCTCTTCTTTAACTCAACCGGCGAGACATAGCTAAGAGGGAATAATATGGGCCTTCCCCAAAAGATAGGATAATATCTGCGCCTGATGTGCCTGACCTCGAAGGCGCGCGGAAGTATGTCGGCCTACTCAAAGACCATGTGGGCGTATTCAAGGTAGGCCTTGAGCTCTTCGTAGCCTGCGGCCCGGAGGTGGTGAGGACGGTCCGGGAAAAAGGCGGGAAAGGCGTATTCCTCGACCTCAAATTCCACGACATACCGGAGACCGTCAAAGGGGCGGTGAGGTCCGCCGTTGCCCTGGGCGCCGATTTCATGACGGTCCACGCCTCCGACGGTAGCTCGATGCTCAGGGCGGCTTCAGAGGCAGCCGGAAATACAAAAGTGCTCGGAGTCACGGTCCTTACGAGCCTTTCGAGGGAATCGTTTCCCGATGCCGGGATTGACAAGAAGTTCACGCCCGAGTCGCTGGTCCTTCACCGAGCCGGGGTCGCGAAGGCAGCCGGGTGCGCCGGGGTCGTCTGCTCGGGTCTTGAGGCAAAAGCCGTGCGAAGCGCGCTCTGCCCGGATTTCCTCATCGTCACGCCCGGGGTGCGCATGGCCGAGGACGCCAGGGGAGACCAGAAGCGGATAGTGACGCCGTTCGAGGCCGTCTCTAACGGGGCCGACTATATCGTCGTTGGCCGCCCCATAAGGGATTCTAAAGACCCGGCCGGCGCAGCGGAAAAAATAGCATCCGAAATAGAAAGGGCGACGCGGGACAGGGCCCGTTAAAGTAACTCCAATAAGATTTTTGAAATGAACTCCCCGCGGAAGCTCCGGGGTATTTTAAAACATCCCCTCCCCATTGTTTAATCAGGCGGGAGGGGATACTGGGGATGTGATTTATCTTTCACCCCTCCCATGCCTCCCCCATCAAGGCGGAGGAGTTAAAGACAGCGCAGGAAGCTCCGGGGAATTTGAACCCGAACATGATTAAAAGCCCCTTTCACAAAGGGGCTTTTTCATCCTATTACCGATTCGTCCTCGAACCGCGTGTCTTCAACGCTCGCCACATCGAATTCAAGGCCCTGGGTATAGGGGTGCTCCTCACCCTCCATGAGGCCCTGAATTATCTCGGCGTACTGTTCCCTTGCCTCCTCAACCGTTACTTTGTCGGTTACTATGTCGTTGGCCAGGTTCAGGGCCAGAAAGTTCGCGGCCTCCTGGTCGCACATGGCTGATATGGTTCCCAATGTGCGCGCGACTATGACGCTACCGTCGAATTCAGCAAGGTCGTCGAACTTGTCCGGTGGAACCTGATATGCGATGGTCTGTTCGAGAGTGTCCTCATGCTCCTTTGGGAACCTGTGCGTTACCACGTCCTTATGAACGATTGTCTCCGTCCAGGGCCCGTTCTCGCGCCAGATGAGCCTTGTCGGCGTAATCTCGTCAGGCTCGCCGTATTTATCGACCATCTGGTTCGCGGCGCTACGCGCCGCCTCCGGCCAGTTTGATACGAATTCCTTTGCCGACCTGCCTTCTATGGCTGTAACGGCGCTCGCGAGGCTCGATAGCGCGATGAAGAGCACCAATAGCACGGGCAGATGCAATTTTCTTCGCATTGAGGCACCTCCTTTTCCGTGGATTGAACATAATAAGAGTATGAAGGAAAAGGTTTGCTGCCTCAAGCTGCCGAAAGCAGAAGCGGGAAGGGGAGGGCTCAGTTCCTGAAAGAGCGGTTCATCGCGAGGGACCTGCCGTTGAAGGTGAGGGGGAGGGCCTTTTCCGGCTCGTCCTTAAGCGTTGCGCTTATGTGGAGGTGAGGCTCGAACGAATTGCCCGAGTTGCCCACCCGGGCTATGACCTGGTTCTCTTTCACCGGTTGCTTCTCTTTCACGGTGATGCTTCCCCGGAGGAGGTGAGCCATGAGCACACTGGCATTTCCGCACTCGATGATTATATGGTTTCCGGCGGGGTTTTCGATATCAGGCGAGCGAGGCGGGTTGTCGGGCAGTCCGTCCCTGACCCCTGTTACCTTGCCTGAGCAGGGGCTGTAGACGACCTCGCCGGATATCTTATGGTGGTAGAGCTCGGAAGGGAAAAAGCCCGAGGCCCTGTTGCCGAGCGTGTTGAGCTTTACTATGTCGAGGGCGTAGCGGTCGCCGGCTGACGAATGAAAGGGGTTCGCGATGCGGCCTGCCCCGCCCTGCAGGACGTAATACCTCCCGTCCTTGAGCGGGAAAGAGAGCTCGATCGGTTCGTCCTTGATGAACCTGCCCTTGAGGGCGGCGAAATCAAGGGCCAGGAAGATTACGAGCAGTATGACCCTCGGCCTGTAGCTCGCGCGCCCCCTGCCGTCCCTCCTTCCGAATATGGTCCGGTCCTCGAGCCTGGGGAATGTCTTTACGACCGCGATAGCGAAGAGGAGCGCTATGGCGTATTTGAGCCACACGCTCGCGAAGGCCCATGTCCCGGCGACCAGGAAAAAGACCACGACAGAGGCGGAGAGGAGCGCGCGCGTGGCCCAGTCGGTCCTGCTCGTGAACTTGCCCTTCCAGAGCCATGCCGAGCAGAGGAGCGGGAACGCGATGGAGAGGAGCGTTATTACCGAAATTACGGCCGGGAGCATCAGCTTGCTACCTATCTCTTCCTGGCATAGCCCAGATAATTTACGGAGGTGTCCCTGGATATCCTGAACTCGAAACGGAGCGGGTCGTAGCTCATGCCGACGAGCTCGGAAAGGCCGACCCCGTTCTCCTCGAGAATCTCCTTGAGTAAGGAGGGGCGTATGAACCTGGCATAGTCGTGCGTGCCCCTGGGGACCATGCCCAGGAGGTCCTCGGCCACGAAGAGCGCGAGGAAGCGCGCACGCACGGTCTTGTTTATGGTGCCGAAAAAGAAAAGGCCGCCGGGCTTGAGCATCGATAGAGAGTCTTTTAGAAAGGCCCTGAGGTCGTCGACATGTTCCAATACCTCGGCGCAGACGACGATATCGAAGGAAGGGCCTTCCTTTGCGAGCGCGGCGGGCGAGGCGACCCTGTAATTGATTTGAAGCCCGGATTGAGCCGCGTGCGCCTTAGCGGCCTCGATCGCGACGGGCGATAGGTCGATACCGGCAACTAACGCGCCCTTTTTCGCGAATTCTTCTGAAAGGAGCCCTCCGCCGCAGCCGATATCGAGTACGGATTTTCCTTCAAGCCCGCCCGCGCGGGATTCAAAGTAGCCGAACCGGAGCGGGTTTATCCTGTGGAGCGAAAAGAGCCTGCCCGCCGGATTCCACCAGTCCGCGCCGAACTTTTCGAATTTCTGCGATTCGGAGGTCATGTTATTCTCTTAAGAGAATGTTGGGGTTATGTTTCGCTAATGCCAATTACGAATTAAAAATTCAAGGATTTTTTATCAAGTCGAACTTCGAATTGTGTATATTCTTCCCCAACAATCTGCGCTTTTTTTAACGTTGCAAGCTGCGGCTTTGTTTTGATGTTATAGACCAAATACAGCCAGAAATTCTTATTACGTTTGTAAGCAGTGTAATTATAGTAGTTCAGGACCACCCGGGAAGGAAGAGCGCCGGAGAAACCTTTAACTTCGATTTTGCGTCCTCCTGATTCAAGATCATATCCTTTACCACTCAAAAGTTCGCTTATATCTTTTGGTTTTCTTTTGTTTCATCTCAAAAGCAACAGCAACATCAATAGCACATTTTGTACTTCTCGATTGGTCATAACTTCTCCAAAGTTAGAAGCTCTGATTAATTCTCGGTTTCTGTTGTCATTGCGAGGAGCTTCAGCTCCGAAGCAATCTCTAAGCGCTTGATTTTCCAAAAGATAAGATTGCTTCGCTTCGCTCGCAATGACGAACACATGAATTAATCAGAGGTTCCTTAAATATTTGGACAGCAAAGCTAATTCCCATCCCGCCCCTAATTGGCAAGTTCTTCCATCATCCTGTCAATCTCCATCCACTTGCCTTCGGACTCGGGCGGGCGCTTAACCGGGGCGACCGTTGCCGGTTTTTTGGCTTTCGCCGGCGTGGCGGCCAGGCGGAACCCTACATACTGGTCCCGCCGGAACGCCGGACCCCAGCTCCGCACTGAAGTCCGTACGTACTCAGCTATCTCGCTCCAGGAGCCGCCGCGGTCAACATGATATTGGCCGCCCGACGGGCCTTTCGGATTATCAAACGGGCTTGAACTGTAGTAGTTCTCATGATACCTGTCCGAGACCCATTCCCGGACATTGCCGCTCATGTCGTACAACCCGAGGCCGTTGGGTTTGAGCCGTCCCACCGGATGGGTCCTGCCGCCTGAATTTTCCTCAAACCAGGCGTATTCCCGGAGCTTCAGTTCATCGCTCGTGCCCGCCCATTTTTCCATTTTGCCGCCGCTACGCGCGGCATACTCCCACTCTGCCTCAGTGGGGAGGCGATAAGCGATCCCGGTCTTGTCGCTCAGAACCCTTGTGAACGCCAGGGCCTCTTTCCAGGTTATGTTCTCTACGGGGCAGTCGGGGCAATTTTTGAAATAGTAAAGATAGTTTCCGGTCAGCTCCTCCCACTGCCTCTGCGTTACCTCATATTTGCCTATGTAAAAATCATCCACGCAAACGCGGTGCACGGGCCTTTCGTCGTCGTTTCCGCGCCCGAAGACGTCTCCCATATCGAAGCATCCGCCCTTCACAAATACCATGTCGATCGCAGCCTCCTCCGAAGCCTCAGGCCCGCCTTCCGGCTGGAACTGAGGATCGGCCAGGGTCGCTTCCGGATACAAGGCTATGAGGGCGATAGCAAAACCGGCCAGGATATAAATCGAATGTACTCTATCCTTAAAATCCAGGGCAGTGATCGACCTTTTTTCTTCCATGCTCATGGCGCTTGCCTCACGTTGCAGGGTTACGGGAGCCGCGGAAGTAGGCAGTCCCAGTCAATCCTTAGAAGAGATTGCGTCATTTCGCTCGCAACGACATCAATGGGCGCCGGCTAAAACCCGTACTCCTTCCACCTCTTTTCCACAAGCTCCGCTATCTTCCTGTCCATCTCCATCTTCTCGCCCCACTTCCTGGTGACCTCGGGCGGCTGCTTGTGCGTCGCGTCAATGCCCATCTTCGAGCCGAGGTTGTCGAGCGGCGATGAGAAGTCCAGGTAGTCTATGGGCGTATTCTCCAAGATGAGGGTGTCCCTCTTCGGGTCTACCCTGGTCGATATCGCCCATATGACGTCCGCCCAGTTATGCGCGTCTATGTCGTCGTCAACGACGATTATGTATTTCACGTACATGAACTGCTTCAATACCCCCCAGAGGCCCATCATTATCCTGCGCGCGTGGCCGGGGTATTCCTTTTTAATCGATACGACCGCTATCCTGTACGATACAGCCTCCATGGGGAGGCTGAAATCCACGACCTCCGGGAACTGTAGCTTCAATGACGGAAGATAGAGCTTATTTAATACCGTCCCTATTACAGCGTCTTCCTTGGGCGGCCTTCCAGTGATGGTCGTCAAATAGAGCGGGTCTTTCCTGTGCGTTACGGCCTTCAGGTGAAATACCGGGAAGGGCTCTGGCGCGTTGTAGTAGCCAGTGTGGTCGCCGAAGGGCCCCTCCATCTCAAGCTCGCCGTGCCGTATCTCGCCTTCGAGCACTATCTCCGCTGTCGCGGGCACCTTCAAGGGCACGGTCTTGCACTCTACGAGCTCGATAGCCTTTTTACGGAGCACGCCGGCAAAGTGGAACTCGCCGACGTCCTCCGGCACGGGGGTGACGCCCGCTATGATGGTCGCGGGGTCGCAGCCTATGGCGACCGCAACGGGCATGGGCCTTCCTTCCTTCTCCCATTCCCTCTGGTGGGCGGCGCCGCCGCGGTGCTTGAGCCACCTCATTATTGCGCGCTTACGGTCGACATACTGCATCCTGTAGACGCCCACGTTATAAGGCCCGCCCTTCGGGGACTGTGTCACCACGAGAGGCCAGGTGATGAGGGGCGCCGCATCTCCCGGCCAGCATTTGATTACGGGTATCTTCGAGAGGTCGGCATCATCCGTAAGGACGACCTCCTGGCAGGGGCCGTGCTTCACGGTCTTTGGCCCGAGCGTAAGGACCTTGCCGAAATAGGGTATCTTCTTTACCGCGTCCCAGAGGCCGTCGGGCGGCTGGGGGCGCTGGAGGGCGGCTATGAAGCCGCCTATCTCGGAAAGCTCTTCTTCGGTAACGCCGAGCCCCAGGGCGACCCTCTCTGCCGTGCCGAAGAGGTTCCCGACAATGGGGATGTTGCTACCCTTGACTTTCTCAAGGACGACGGCAGGGCCGCCCGCCTTTACGAGCTTCTCCATTATGGCGGATGCCTCGAGGTGCGGGTCAACTTCCGCCTTTACGCGCTTAAGGAGCCCTTTTTTCTCGAGCTCGCCCAGGAATTCCCTTAAATCGTAATAATGCATCTTCCCTCTCAGAGGTTCAGGTCGAGGAATATGAAGGCAAGGATGAGCTTCCGCCGATAAGCGCGTTTGCCTGAAGCCCTGAACGCGGCCTCGCGCGAGGGTTCTTTTACCATTGCCGCCGCAAAAAGAAAGAGCGCGAGAGAGACCGCAAGGCCGGAGAAGAAGACCGCCCCGAGCCCCGAAAGCGCGCCAGCGGCACCGAGCGCCAGAGCGAAAAGTATATAAAGCGCAAAGAGCGCCTTGTGGACGGATTCGCCGAAGAAGATGGCCGTGGATTTTACGCCAACCCTTAGATCATCATCCCTGTCCATGAGCGCGTAGATCGTATCGTACGCTGTAGACCAGAATATGTTGGCCAGGAAAATAAACAGGGCCGCGGCCCCGACCTCGCCCCGCGCCGCGCTCCAGGCCATTACGGCGCCCCAGCCAAAGGCCATGCCGAGGACGACCTGTGGAAAATGGCTTACGCGCTTGACAAAGGGGTAGGCCCCGGCAAGGGCCAGCCCCGCAAACGAAAGGAGAATGGTGAGCCTGTCAAGCTGCAGCACCAGCGCAAAGGCGGCGAGAGAGAGCGCGGCGAAGACCAGGGCCGCCTCCTTCACCTTGAGCCTGCCGCTCGCAAGCGGCCTGGTCCTCGTCCTTTCGACGAACGGGTCGAAGTTCCTGTCCGCAATGTCGTTTATGGCGCAGCCCGCGCTCCTCATGAGGAACGTCCCGGCCGTGAATATGAGAAGGAGATTCAGCCCCGGCCTTCCGCCCGAGGCGATAAAAAGGGACCACATCGTGGGCCAGAGGAGAAGTAGCGTGCCTTGCTGCCTGGGAAGCCTGATGAGGTCCGAGATCGCATGTAGTTTTTCGGCGGCAACAACCGCGCCTAGGCCCATGCGGAGCTCCTTACGCTCAGGGCCGCAAGCTCGGGGCTGAATATTTCAGCGACCGCGGCCTTTATTATCCAGCGTTCCGCGCTGCCGTTGAAAAGGACGTACCTTCTGGCGAAGAGAGGGGTCTCGGCAGGTGCGCCAAGCCCCAAGGAAACCGACGGGCTTTTTACTACCCCGATCTCGAGCCGTTCCTTTCCAAAGAGGATGCCTTTTTCGGCAAGGACCCTGCCCAGCGGCTCCGAGCAGTTTTTGCCCGCGCCCTTGCCGCTCCCGTAGAGGGCCTCGTATAATCCCGGGTCTATCATGTCCAAAGGGATGAGCGTGCGTGCGTAGATGAGCTTTCTGCCGCCCGCCTTGAGCCAGACCTCCCTTTCAGCGGCCCTGGCCCCGGGCGCGGCCCCGAGACAGGAGGCCTCTTCAGGGGTGAGGAGGGTCTCGCCCGTGAACCTGACCTCTGCCTCGACCCGGGCCCTTGTAAGGAGCTCAAGCTCTACTGTCATAGAGCCCTCGGAAAAGAGGAGGAGCTTCTGATGGGGCAGGAGCCCCTCGATCAAGTGCGAGTTACGGGCCTCCTCGGCCCCGAGCCATTCTCTTAGGAGCGAATATGAGTACCCCTTGGCCATAAGGTGAGAAATTATCACATAGGAGGCCTTTGGTCAACAAGGCCCCTCAGGGGCCGAAGGGGCATGGAGGGCAAAAAAAAGCCGCATCCAACCGGATGCGGCTTCGGTTCAGGCGGGACGGTTTCAGTGGTTCTTGGGGGCTTCTTTTTCCGGCTCGGGCTCAATCGGGAGCTCCGAGGCCTTGAGGAACGCGTCCACGCTGTACTTGATCGCTGCCGCCGTGCTTTTGTTCGGGCTCCTTAGAATCTTCAGGAGCTTCCCGACGTAGATTATCTCGTCCGGGCTCAAGGCGGAGAGGTCAGGGGCCCTGGTGAACTCCTTCCCGTACATCATGGTCTCCTCGGCGGCGGTCATGTAGCCCCTTCCCGGCTCGCCGCCCTTTCCCGGCCTGTACATCTCGCCCTCGCCGGATATGAGCCAGTCCACGGAAAGCCCGTAGATGTTGGCGAACCTGAGCACGAGGTCGGTCGGCATCTCGCCCCTTTTCTTGTAGTTGGAAAGGGCCTGGGGGGTTACTCCGAGCACGCGGGCCACAGCCGAATCGTTCTTGAGCTTCCCGGCCCAGCGCATCCTCTCTATAATTTCAGAATAGCTTACACCCATTAGAATTCTCCTTGGTTTGCTTTTAGGCACCCTCTAAAAATTGATCTTTTCCCCGGACTCGAAAAATCTCCAATTTTTAGAGGGTGCCTTTATATTATCTTAGAGATAAACCGGAACCGACCTTTCAAGGGAGTGAGCGGGCATTCATGCTGTGAGCGGTGTGTATAGGGGGCAGAATTTTTAGCGCCGCGGGACTTACTCACCCAGTGTTACCTGTCTTTGCGACGAGGCAGATATTTCAACAAATTATAGACCTTTTTAAAGGCGCTGTCAATACCCGTTCGATAGCCGTTATTGGGCTGAAATCATTCCAATCTGGTCTCATATCAAGCCGCGTGAACTGGTCCAGGAGGGAAGGGGGGATTCATGGTGGGCGGTACAGGATTTGAACCTGTGACTTCCACCGTGTGAAGGTGGCACTCTGCCGCTGAGTTAACCGCCCGTATCGAAATGAATGCATATTTTACAGGCATTGCAGGGCGGCAGTCAAGAATTACCTTGAAGAGACCGGTCTTCAGGGGGTATATTTTTCGTGTACAATGGATTATGAGGGTAATGGGGCTCGACATAGGCAAAAAGACCATCGGCGTGGCGCTCAGCGACCCCGCAGGCATTACCGCGCAGCCCGTGACCACGATAAAGAGGACGACCTTATCTAAGGACATGGAAGAGGTGCTGGGGCTGGCGGCGGAGCACGAGGTTACGTCCATCGTTGCCGGGCTTCCCCTCAACATGGACGGAAGCCGCAGTCCCCAGACCGAGTTCGTCCTTAAATTCCTGGAAAAGCTCAAGGAGCGGACCGATATGCCCGTAAAGACCTGGGACGAGAGGCTTTCGACCGTTGCCGTAGAGAGGCTCCTCATCGAGGGCGAGATGCGGAGGGAGAAGAGGAAAGAGGTGGTCGATAAGCTGGCCGCCGCCTACATCCTGCAGGGCTATCTCGACAGTATAAGAAGGGCTGGTTAAGGCCCGCGGCTTTAAAAAAAAACAGAAAACGCGATGCGTAAAAAGATAGAAAAGATTGCGATAGTCCTGGCGGCAGGCATCCTCTTGGCCGTTACGCACTTCTACGTGACCTTTCTGACCCCGCCCTCGAGCGAGCGGGCCGTCAAAACGGTGCGTATCGAAAGAGGCATGAGCTTCAGGGTCATCGCCGAAACGCTCGAGCGCGAGGGGATCGTGCGCGACGCCGACACGCTGGGGTTCGCGGCCCGCATACTCGGCGCGTCCAAGAAGGTAAAGGCCGGGGAGTACGAGTTTACGACCGACATGACCCCGTTCGAGGTGCTCGATTCGCTCGTAAAGGGGCGCATAAAAAGATATTCCGTAACGCTCCCGGAGGGCTACAATATAAAAGAGATGGCTGCGGCGCTCGATGCCGCGGGCCTTGTAAAGGCCGAGGTCTTCATCGCGAGGGCATTGGACCCGGAGCTTGCGGCCTCGCTCGGCGTCGAGGGCCCGACTCTCGAAGGCTACCTTTTCCCGGACACCTACGAGTTCACAAAAGGGCTTAGCGCCGACGAGATGATCTCCAGGATGGTCTCGAAGTTCAAAAAGGTCTACTCAGAGTTCGAGGACGAGGCCAGGGAAGAGGGCTTGTCCATGAGAAAGGTAGTGACCCCTCGCCCCGATCATCGAGAAGGAGACCGAGCGCCGCTGAGAGGGAAATTATAAGCAGGGTGTCTCCATAACAGGCTCAGGCAGGGATTGCTCCAGAGCGACCCCACGGTCATCTATTCCATCCCCGGCTTTGACGGCAAGATACGGAAAAGCCATCTCTCCACAAAATCGCCCTACAATACCTATGTCAACTACGGCCTCCCTCCCGGCCCCATCGCGAGCCCGGGCAGGGAATCCATAGCCGCCGCGCTCAGGCCCGCAAAGACCGACTACATCTACTTCGTCTCGAAGAACGACGGCACGCACCAGTTTTCGAGGACGCTCGTTGAGCACAACAGGGCCGTGGACGAATTCCAGAGGAGGGTGAGGGTCTCTTCGATTGCCGGAGAGAAGGAAAAAGCTCTCGCTCAGGATGAGGCAAAAGGAAGACCTCAGTAAATTTTCCCCTTGAAGCCGCTGGAGGCCCTCACGGCCCCGGCCTCGTCTACAATCAGGCCCTCGACGCCTTCGAGCCGCTCGATAAGCTCCATGCCCCTGGCCGGCCCCATGACAAAGACCCCGGTTGCGAGGGCGTCGGCTGTGGTGGGGTCCTCGGCGGCGAGCGTGACGGCCTGCGTGCCCCTTGCAGGGAAGCCGGTCCTGGGGTCGAGGATGTGGTGGTATCTCACGCCGTCCTTCTCGAAGAACCTCTCATAGTCCCCTGACGTGGGCGCTGTGCCGTTCTCTATATACAACTCCCCGAGCAGGCCCTCCTTTCTCGGGTGCTTTATGCCTATGGTAAAGGGCTTGCCGTTGTCCTGGAAGACGACCATGTCTCCGCCGGCGCGCACTATCCCCCTTGCGACACCCCTCGCCTTGAGTTCTTCCGCCGCCTTTCCGATTATATATCCCTTCGCGACCCCGCCGAGGTTAAGCGACATGCCCTCCCTTGCAAGGGCTATGCTCGGCCCCTTCTCATCGAGCATCACGCCCCTGTAGTCCACAAGCCCCAGTAGCCTTTCGACCTTCTCTTTCGAAGGGACTATGCCCATTTCTCCCGAAGGGCCCCAGACCCCCGCAAGAGCGCCCACAGTGGGATCGAATGCGCCGTTAGTAAGTCCCGCTATTCGCAGGGCCTCCTTCGTGACCTCGAATGTATCCGGCGATACCGGAAGCGGGCCTTTTCCGGCATTCCGGTTTATTCTCGAAATATCGCTATCCGGCCTGTAGGAGCTCAAAAGGGCTTCGAGCCTCTCTATCTCGCCGACGGCTGCGTCTACAGCCTCGTCGAAACGCTCCCTTTCTCTTTCCATGAGAGTTATTTCGACAAGCGTACCCATCGCGGGCCTTGCGTAGCTGACGGTCTCCGGCCTTTGCCTCCATATGAGGAGGACCGATATTGCAAGGAGGAGGAATACCGAAAGAGCGACAATAGCGTATTTCCAAAACCCCCTGTTATCCATACTCAAATCCTCCAAAGCTTCTTATCTTTAAAAATAAAAAGCCGGGCCTTAAGGCCCGGCTTTGATGCGGCTTATGGCAGGAAAGGCGGTTTGGGCAGGCCATTAAAGCCTTGCCGGACTTTCCTTATGGACCCGGGACCGCCGGGAGGACTAAAACTCCTCTTCCTCGTTCTCGGTCCTCTCCATGATGCCGAGGCCGGTCTCCTCCTCGAACCTACCCCGTATCTTCTGCTCCTTTTCCATCTTGGACATGCACTCGACGCACACCCTCGTTGCCGGGAGGGCCCGGAGCCGCTCCTCGGCGACCGGCTCGCCGCACTCCTCGCAGACCCCGTAGCTGTTGTCGCGGAGGCGCTCAAGGGCGTCCTCTATCTCCGAGAGCTTCTCCCTGTCGCGGTCGCCGAGCATGAGGGCGAGCTCCCTTTCACGCTCGTTGCTGGCTATGTCGTATATGTCGCCGATTTCGTATTTGAGGACGTTGCTTTCGCTGCGGACCTTCTGGGAGACCTCCTGCAGGATCTTGTTCTTCGCGTCCAGGAGCTTCTGGGATATCTCCTTCTTGAACGGCACCTTGCCTGCCTTCGGCTTCGTTTCTTTCTTTGCAGTAGTGCTGCTGGTCCTTTTTGCCATTTGTTTCTCTTCCTTCTTTGGTGATTTCGAGGAAGCCTTACTGGCTGAAGCTTTAGGAGCCCCGGCCAGCGGCGCCCCTTTTTTCACTGGTTTCACGGCTTTTTTGGTTTTTTCGGCTGTTTTTGGCATAAGTTGGAAGTATACAGTTTTTTAAAATGTTGTCAATGGAATTTGGGCTCGCTCCTTTGCAGCGGAATCGTGCCTGTAAACTCAAAATCCCCGTTCAGCCGGAGCCAATAATAAGCTGGCCGAAGCTTGTGGGGAATAAGTAATTATACCAAAAACGAGAGCCCTATCAAAGCCTCTTAGGGATTGACCCCATTTCGCCGCTAATATAAAATGATAAAATCCAAAAGGGTATTTACTGAAAATGTTTTTCGACGTCATAGTAATCGGGGCCGGTCACGCCGGGTGCGAGGCCGCGCTTGCGGCCGCGAGGACCGGGCTCTCGACCCTCGTCCTCACGATCAACCTGGACACCATCGGCCAGATGTCATGCAACCCGGCCATAGGCGGCATTGCAAAGGGCCACCTGGTCAGGGAGGTTGACGCGCTCGGCGGCGAGATGGCCAGGGCCATCGACGATACCGCCATCCAGATGAGGACCCTTAACGACAGCAAGGGCCCTGCTGTCCGGGCCACCAGGGCGCAGGCCGACAGGGCACTTTACAGAAGACGGATGAAGAGGGCCCTGGAGGGGACGCCAAACCTTCACCTGAGGGAAGGGGTTGCCGATGCCGTTATCACAGGCACTGGCCCGGGCGGCACGCTCCTGGCAACCGGTGTTCGCCTCTCTACAGGAGAAGAGCTCCGCGCGAAAGCGGTAATCGTTACCACAGGAACTTTCTTAAGGGGCCTCATCCACATGGGCCTCAATAGCTTTCCAGGCGGCAGGGCAGGCGACCCGGCCAGCAACTCCCTTTCCGGATCCCTCGCATCCCTGGGCCTCAAGCTCGGCCGCTTGAAGACCGGCACATGCCCGAGGCTCGACAAGAGGAGCATCGATTATTCAAGGACAACGCTCCAGGAGATACAGGCCCCGGCTGAATTCAAGCCCTTTTCCTTTTCATCGCCGCCCTTCACGAGGGAGCAGGTCCCATGCCATATAACCTATACCAACGAAGAGACCCATAGGGTAATTAGAGAAAATCTGGGGCGCTCACCACTATATAGTGGGGTTATAGAAGGTATAGGCCCAAGATATTGCCCATCGATAGAGGACAAGGTGAAGTCAAATCTCCCGGAAAGGGCGCGGCACCAGGTCTTTCTTCGAGTTCGAGGCTATGATACGGTTGAGGTCTACCTGAACGGCCTATCCACCTCCTTCCAATAGACGGCCAGAAGGCCTTCTCAGGACCACACCCACTTTGAGGCGGCAGAGATTCGAGCCCGGCGGCGGATAGAGCACGACGCTGACGGACTCCAGCTTGCTGTCGCTTGAGGCAAAGAAGATATGCCTTCTTGCCGGACAGATAAACGGACGGCCATGAGGAGGCGGCAGCGCAGGGGCTGGTGGCCGATAAACGCCCCGAAGCTTAGGGCAAGCCCGCGCTCATACCGACAGGGCAGAAGCTCATAGGGTAATGATAGACGACCCTGTTACCGAAATAAGAACCTTACAGGATGTTCACCTCAAGGGCAGAATACAGGCTTCTTACGCGAGGACAATGCTAATCTCTTCGCCTCAGGGAAAGGGTTTCGAGGCTGGCCTACCCCGAAGCACGGGGTTTTCCTGAAAAATTAATACAAAATCGAGTTGTTATCCCCTGACTCGGCCAGTTTAATCCTAATAGGGAGGCCAGAGAGGCCCTTAAGGCCCCCGAGGCGGCGAGCCCAGAACCGTTACCCTGAGAGAGCTCCTCAGGAGGCCCGGCATAAAACTCAGGGATGTACTTATGCTCTCAGGTAGCGAACTCCTGGTATCTGATGAGGTTGCCGAGGCCGTGGAGATCGAGACCGCAATGAGGGCCATATAAAGGCAGTTGAGGAGGCGGGCAGGTTCAGGAAGATGGAGGGGATACGGATACCCGAGCTTTCCTATGGGAGCGTTTCGGGCCTCTCCGCAGAGATACGGGAAAAGCTTGAGAAGACGAGGCCCTCTTCAATAGGGCAGGCCAGCAGGATATCAGGCATGACCCCAGCCGCAATATCCATGCTGATGGTGCATCTTAAGAAGATTGGTGCGTATAAATGATGTTCCACGAACATCTCCGTAAGGCATTTAACCGCTGACGACAGGAAAGCTCGAAATCCTTAAAAAGGGGCGCCTTGAGCTTCGTACAGAGCTCAACGAAGGATAGAGAGGCGTTCGTCTATCTACGTGGGAGCCAAGATGGAACAAGAGAATAAACTCACCGCAACAGAAGATGATAGAGAAATTATTATAAACACTTCGACTTCACGCCCGGTGCGCTTCCTCTCAGAATGTTCCGCTCGACATGGGCGTGCGGCTTCCGCATACCGATTAAGATACGCTGACCTTCAGTGACCTTGCATTGATTCAGTCCTTAAGAAGGTGAGCCTACACAGAACGCTGCTAAAGGCATAGAAGCCATCCACGCCGTGGGCTGAGGCAATGAACTGAAAACAAGGCTGCTGGTCAATCGACCGTACATTGAGGGCGTTTTCGAGCTGGCGGCTTTTTCAGCCCCTGGCCCGCTTTATTTGTCTGGCGGCATGCTCCTGATGATGAAGAAGGCCCGCTGTCAGCGACGAGTTTAAATGCATGGTACGCGCGGCTTCCTACCAGGCTGGAGGTCCATGGAGTCTTGTCCCCTTCTCAAGCAGAGTCACGACTGGTCGTCATGGAAATTGTAATGTTCCACGTGGAACAATCGGTCTGATTTCGCCCAAATATGTCTACGGAACATCAGGCTCTTTCCCTTGAATCAACTGGTCTGATGTTTTAAACTCACCTGACGAACTCCCCGCGAAAGAGGCGCATTGGGAAAAAAAGTAACAGCCATAGCTGGAACCAGAAGGGTGGGGAAGACCACTACCCAAACCTATATCCGCGACCCTCGCTGCCGTTGAGAAAGGTGCTGCTCATCGATTCGATCCGCAGGGTAATGCGACGACGGCCTGGGGCTCGACAAAAGGGGCTCCAGGGGCATCTATAACGCCATGATCGGGGAGGCGGACCTCAAATCTCTCTTCAAGGATACCGAGCTCAGGTATCTCAAGATAGTGCCCTCCTCAATAGACCTTACCGGCGCAGAGATAGAGCTTATCGACGACCAGGCACGCGAATACAGGCTGAGGGACACTATAAAGTCCGTAAAGGACCTCTTCGACTACATAATAATAGACTGCCCGCCTTCCCTGAGCCTTCTTACGGTCAACGCGCTCGTGGCGGCTGATTCGGTCCTCATACCCCTACAATGTGAATATTATGCCCTCGAGGGCATAAGCGACATATCCCGCACCATAGACCTCATAAAGGCCAAGCTCAACCCCGGCCTCCAGATAGAGGGCGTACTCCTTACCATGTTCGATGCGAGGAACAACCTTACGCACCAGGTGGAGGAGGAGATACGGTCCCACTTCGGGGCCAAGGCCTTCAAGACCGTCATACCCAGGAACGTGAGGCTCTCAGAGAGCCCTTCTTTTGGAAAGCCGGTGATACTCTATGACATCCAGTCAAGGGGCGCGGTCAGCTACATGGAGCTCGTAAAGGAGCTGGTCCTTGGCGCTGGCGCAGATTCATCAACAAAATCAAACACTTAGCTTAATAAGAGGCCCGTATGCTGAATAAGAAAAAGGTC
The DNA here is from genome assembly GCA_015075075.1 of Deltaproteobacteria bacterium. Lineage (GTDB taxonomy): Bacteria > Desulfobacterota > GWC2-55-46 > GWC2-55-46 > GWC2-55-46 > UBA5799. Next base: position 213,370 of record JABTVA010000002.1, read on the forward strand.
CTTGGAAGGGGGCTCGGAGCCCTCATTGGCGAGGCTTCCCCATCTGAGAGGCCAGCGCCTGCCGCAACCGTTAACGAGAGGTTCCGGATATGTCCCGCAACCGACATAAGCCCGAACAAATCCCAGCCGAGAAAGCACTTTGACGAGGCTGCGCTCAATGAGCTGGCCGACTCGATAAGGGAGAAGGGAATAATAGAGCCCCTTGTCGTAAGGAGGGCCATTGAGGGCTACGAGCTCATAGCCGGGGAGAGAAGGTGGCGGGCCGCGCGGATTGCGGGCCTTAACGAGCTCCCGGTGGTCGTTGTCGAGGCCGGGGACGAGGAGAGCCTTGAACTCGCGATAATAGAGAACATACAGAGGGAGGGGCTCAACCCCATAGAGGAGGCCGAGTCGTACAGGAGCCTCATGGGATTCGGCCTTTCGCAGGAGGAGGTCGCAAAGAAGGTCGGCAAGGACAGGCGACCGTCGCAAACTACCTCCGGCTCCTCAAGCTGCCGCACGAGGTGAGGGAAGAGATAATAAAGGGCAATCTCACCATGGGGCACGCGAGGGCGCTCCTTTCGCTTGAAAGCCACGCGGCGCAGGCCGAACTCTGCAGGCAGATAATCACCAAGGGGCTTTCAGTCCGCGAGGCCGAGGCCCTTTCCTCTGCCCCGAAAAAGGAGAAGGCCGGAAGGCCCGCAAAAGGCGGCGGGAGCGGGAATACGGAGCTCGAGGACGAGCTCCGGGGGATATTCGGCACCAGGGTGGCGCTCAAGGACAGGAAGGGGAAGGGGAGGATAGAAATAAGCTATTTCTCCGTTGACGAGAGGGAGAGGATACTGGACCTCCTCCGCTCGGCCGGCGGCTGATGTGACCCGGGTCCTTGCATTCCTTTCCGGTACCCCTTATAACAAACCCCGAAAGGGCCCGTTTGCCCGGACCAAATCAAACAGGCCCAGCATGGAATAAGGAGGTCCCTCATGTTCCGAAAGGAAAAGGACAGGAACGAGAAGAATAAGACCGCTGTAGCGGGCGACATCACCGGTTTCATCGGCAAGGGCGTTGCCATGGAAGGGAGGCTCTCGTTCGAGGAGACGATGAGGGTCGACGGAAGCTTCAAGGGCGACATCTCGGCCCCATCAGGCGCGCTCGTGGTGGGAGAAGGAGCCCATATCGAAGGGGATATAAGGGTCGGCACGGCGGTCATCTCCGGGACGGTCAAGGGGAAGATAGAGGCGGCCCAGAGGGTGGAGCTTAAGTCCCCGGGCAACATGACCGGCGAGATACGGACCCCGACCCTCATCATCGAGGAAGGCGTTGTCTTTGACGGCACCTGCACCATGTTAAGGAAAGACGGCACCGCACGGGAGACGGTCGAGTACGGCGAGGTCCCGCAGGAGGCGACCATAGTAGGGGGCTGGGCCGGCCCGTCCTCGTAAAGGAGTTTTGATGAAAGATGAGTGCCAGGCAGGGTCCGGCCGCATAGATGGAAAGGACCTCTGGACCCTGCTTGCGATCGCGGCAATCGTCTTTGCCGCTAAATTCAACACAATAGCCCTGCCCTTCCACTGGGACGAGCTCGGGGCATATATCTCTCCTGCCTACTGGCTCTCCCAGGCTGGCCTCTACCGCGCCCTCCCGGGCTTACATCCCCCGGAGACCTTCTTCGGACACCCGTTCGCGCTCTATCTCACCCTCGCGGCCCTTTTCAAGACCTTCGGCGCATATCAGATAACCGCGCATGTCTTCATCCTGGCCATAGCAACCCTCGGGCTCTGGTATACCTTTTTGCTCGGTAAGCTCCTCCAAGGCCGGATGGTCGGGGCAATCGCGGCCATCTTCCTCTTTCTCTTTCCAATGTATTTTGCCCAGGCCGGTATAGTGACCGGAGACATCGTGGTCGCTTCCCTGGGGGTTGCCACGGTCTATTACGCGCTCAGGAAAAAAAATCTTCCATATGTCGTCTTCGCGACAATCCTCCTCCTTACAAAAGAGAGCGCGATGGCCATAGTCGCGAGCATAATCGCGTACCTCCTCATAACCGACCCCTCTACCCGGAATTGGAAGACGATGGCCGTCTACTGCGCCCCGATAGCGCCCTTCATAGCCTTCTTCGCGGCACAGAAGGCGACAACCGGGCACTTCCTGCCCAACCCGTATTTCAACCACAACAGCTTCGCCGAGTTCGGGTTCGAGGAGGCGTTTAGGAATTTCAAGAACGTCGTCTACTTCGGATTCTACATGCAATACAGGGTAGTCCTTTTCGCCGCCATCCTCCTTAACTTCGCGGTGTACAGGTCCCGCGCATTCCGAAGGGAGCACCTTCTTTTCCTCTTCCTTTTCGCTTCCTTTATCGGCGCATATACATTCATATATTATATAGGCAGGTACATATTGCCGGTCCTCCCTTATTTCGCGATAATGGCGGCAGCCTCGATAGTGATGCTCGCAAGGACAAGGGCCGCGGCGGCGTTAGCGGCGGCGCTTATAATCGCGCTCTTCATAACCAGGATACACGGGCGCGACGACGGGTGCCTGAGCTGCGAGGCGGACTTGCAGTACACCGATATCGTCAAAGTCCACAAGGAGGCGAGCGTCTTCCTCGAGGAAAATTACACCGGGAAAAGGGTCCTTACAAACTGGCCGCTTTATCACGCGTTCACCAGGCCGTACCTCGGGTATGTCGATAATCCCCTTGAAGCCGTTTTTTTCGAGTCCGCGGATAGAACAGGCCCCGAGGATTACGACATAATAGCCTATACTCCCCAGAGCATCGATTCGAGGGCCGGACTAAAGGAGCTTGTAGAGCGCGAAGGTTTGGTCTTTGCCCGGGCCTTTTTGAGGAACGGCAAGACCGTTGAAGTCTATGTCAGGCCTGAATAGGGTGCGATGCAGAGGAAACTCAAGGAAGAGACCGTAATATTCATAAGCGTCGTAAAGTGGATATTGCTCGCCACTGTCGTAGGCGCAATCGTGGGCCTCTCTACAACTCTTTTCGTCAAGTCACTCAATTTCGGGGCGGAGCTCGCGGCCCGTTATGATTACTTCTTCGTCATAATGCCCTTCGGCCTTCTTGCGAGCGTCCTCATAATAAAGTACGTCTTTCCGCAGGCGGCCGGACACGGCGCGAACATGGTCATATCGAGCATCCACAAGAACGACGGCAGGATACGGCCGCTCGTGATACCCGTGGAGTTCATCCGCACATTTATAACGCTCTCCACCGGCGGTTCCGCCGGAAAAGAAGGGCCGAGCGCGCAGATAGGCGCGGGGCTCGCGTCGCTCGTGGCCGACATCCTCCGGTTCGACGGCTCGGACAGGAGAAAGCTCGTCATCTGCGGCATAAGCGGCGGGTTCTCGTCTGTCTTCGGCACCCCGCTCGCCGGAGCCATATTCGGCATGGAGGTCCTCTTCGTGGGGAGCATACGCTACGAGGTGCTCCTTCCCTCGTTCGTCGCCGGCATAATAAGCTACCAGGTCTCCTCGTGGATGGGCCTCACTTATTTTTATAACCCCATTACGTTCATACCCGTCTTCAGCGAGGCCTTTTTCATAAAGGTCATCATCGCAGGGGCCCTCTTCGGCCTCTGCTCCTTCCTGCTCGTAGAGACGCTACGGCTCGGGAAAAAGGCCTCGAACGCCATAAGCCTCAGGGACGAATACAAGGCGCTCCTTGCGGGGAGCGTCCTCGTGGCCCTGAGCTTCATCTTCTCGGGCAAGTACCTGGGCCTGGGCCTTGACGTGATACAGTCGGCCCTCGAGGGAGGGGAGGTCCCGTGGTACGCGTTCATCATGAAGTCGTTCTTCACCTCCGTGACCCTGAGCTTCGGCGGGAGCGGCGGCATCGGCACGCCCATATTCTTCGTCGGGGCAACGGCCGGGTCCGCCTTTTCGAGGCTCCTCGACATGGACCCGGCCATGCTCTCGGCCATTGGGTTCGTGGCGCTCCTTGCCGGGGCCGCTAATACGCCCATAGCCGCGAGCATAATGGCGGTCGAGCTCTTCGGCGCCGAGGTCGCGCCATACGCGGCAGTCGCCTGCGTAATAAGCTATATCATCACAGGGCACAGGTCCGCGTATCCTTCGCAGGTCCTGGCCGTAAAGAAATCCGGCTCCATAGCGGTCGAGGTCGGGGCCGAGGTCTCCGGCACGAAACCGGATGTCGAGTACAGGGACCGGAGCGTGATAGGAGTCGTAAGGCAGATCCTTAAAAAAACCCGACGGAACGGCCGGGATGGACCCTGAAGCCATAAGGGGCCTCAGGTGGCCCGCTGACAGGGAGCGCATCAGGGAGATACAGGCCGAGATAGGTAAGAGGCGCAGCATCGCGCCCTTAAGGAGGCGTCCGTGCCTGGTAGCGGGCATTGACGCCTCTTTTTTGGATGATAAGATTATAAGTGTAGCCTCGCTCTTAAGCTACCCCGCCCTTGAACCGCTCGAAGAGAGCGTCATTGTGGAGAAGGCCGGGTTCCCGTACATTACAGGGCTGCTCTCCTTCAGGGAGGGGCCTGCCGTGCTGGGCGCGCTCAAGGGCTTGAAGGGAAGGCCGGACCTCCTTATCTTCGACGGACAGGGCATAGCGCACCCGCTGGGATTGGGGATTGCCGCGTTCATGGGCGCGTTGCTTAACGTGCCCTCCATAGGCTCCGCAAAGACGAGGCTCGTGGGAGAGTACAAAGAACCCGGGCCGAAGAGAGGCGATTTTTCCGACCTGGTGTATAAGGGGGCGGTCGTGGGCGCGGTCGTCCGCACCAGGGATAATGTAAAGCCCCTCTTCGTGTCGCCGGGGCACAGGATAGATGTAGCAGGCTCGGTGGAGCTGGTCCTTGAATGCGCCCCGCGCTTTAGGATCACAGAGCCGGTCAGGAGGGCGCATCTCCTTTCGAGGAAGGTGAAGAGGGAGCTAATGGATAAGAGTAGGGCCTGAGGAGAAAGGCCCGGCTCTTCGTAAAAAGACCTTTTCCGCGCTTTCGCGCGGCCGAGAGTAAGACTCGCTTGCTATCATCCTCCCCGTCCCCGTGAACGGGCCCCTAAAGTCGCTTCGCTCCTGCTGCCTCGGCCCGTTCACGCTCTTCCTCCCTAAGGCTACGCTCGTCTTACTCTCCTGTGTATTCATTAAAAACAAAAAACAGAAAAAATAATTCGTTCCTTTTTCTTCAAAACAACCCAGGGCATAAGGCGGAGCGAACATAGGGGTGGAGGGAGGGCGGGCGAGGCGGGGCAGCAGGAGCGAGCCAGAATGGGCCGAGCGACATAAGGGCCGAGCCCGGAGGAAGGAGGAGGAAAGAGAGCGAAGCCTTATGCCCAAAAAGAGCGCGGCAGCGCGTTAACAGGCCTTTGTAAAAGAGCAATCTTACGCCCGAGCACCCAAATTAAAAAAACGGAAACCCCCAGGAGCCATCGTGGCAAACGTAATCATGCTCATCGAGAACGGGTTCGAGGACGTTGAGGCCCTGTATCCATTTTACAGGTTGCAGGAGGCGGGCCACAAGGTAACTGTAGTGGGGCCGAAACCGGGCACATACAAGAGCAAGCACGGCTATCCGATAGAGGCCGTAAAGGGTGCAGGGGAGGTGCGGGCCGCGGATTTCAAGGGCCTCATCATACCCGGAGGCCAGGCGCCGGACAGGATGAGGGTACACTCGGACATGGTAAGGCTCGCAAGGGAAGCGGTCGAGAAGGGGCTCGTTGTGGGCGCCATCTGCCACGGCGCGCAGCTCCTTATAGAGGCTGACGTGCTCAGGGGCAGGAGGGCGACCTGCTACATTTCCGTCAAGACCGACGTCATAAACGCGGGCGCCGTGTACATGGACGCTCCTGTCGTGGTGGACGGCAGGCTCGTCACCTCAAGGAACCCCGGCGACCTGCCTGTCTTCGGCAGGACACTCGTGGAGATGCTGGGCTAGCCGGAAACCCCGGTGGCGACGGGCTTCTTTTTCCGGGCCTTCCCGCCCGGCACGAGGCCGGGCGAGGGCTTTCCGATAAGGTACCCTTGCGCGTAGTCCACCCCGAAAGAGCTGAGTATCGAGAGGGTCTTCTCGTTCTCGACGAACTCGGCGATGGTCTTTATCCGGAGGCCCCGGGCCATCTCGGTCATGGCCTTCACAAGTACCTGGTCATCGGGGTTCTCGTCGAGCTTCCTTATGAAAGAGCCGTCTATCTTGATGTAGTCGACCGGCATCTCCTTGAGATAGGTAAAAGAGGTGAAGCCAACGCCGAAGTCGTCGAGGGAGAAACGGCAGCCGGTCTCCTTCAGCGATTTCACGAACCTGATGGCCTTTTCGAGGTCGCCTATCGCGGCGGTCTCGGTTATCTCGAAGACGAGCATTTCAGGCTCAGCCCCGGTCTCCCGTATCTTCCTTTTTATGAAATCAAGGAGCTCCGCGTCGCCCAGGTCCTTTCCTGAAAGGTTCATGCCGAAGGAGAGGTTCCGCCCGGCTTTCATCTCTTCCGCCTGCGCGCGCATCGTCTTCTCTATGATGACCCGGTCTATGAGGCCCACTATGCCGAACCTCTCGGCTATGTCTATGAACGCGCCCGGCAGGAGCACCTTCCCGTCCTCGGAGACGAGCCTTGCCAGGGCCTCGTAATGGCTTATGCCGTAGGTTTTCAGGTCAAGGAGGGGCTGGAACCAGGGCACGAAACGGTCCTCCCTTATGCCCTTGAATATCCTCTCCTTCCACGCGAGCCTCGAGTGCATCTTCTCAAGGTCCTGGTCCTCGGGCCTGTAGGCGTGGGCCCTGTTCCTCCCGAGCTCCTTTGCGCGGTACATGGCGGCGTCCGCCTTCGAAAGAAGCTCTTTCATGTGGAGCCCGTGGTCCGGGTAGAAGGCGAGACCGGCGCTTACGGTCAGTGAGCTCGACGCCTCCGCGAAATAGAAGCCCTCGACCTTGGCCCTGATCGACTCGATCAATTCCATGCCCCTTTCCGGGGCGATGCCCGGGATAAAGACCGCGAATTCGTCTCCGCTAAGGCGTGAAAGGAGCGGCCGGGAAACGAATGCGGACGGGTCCGTACCATATTCCCTCTCCAGGAGGTCCTTGAGGACGTTACCGAGCCTTCTCAGGTACTCGTCCCCGGCGCCGTGGCCGAAGGGGTCGTAAAGGACCTTCAACTGGTCCATGTCTATTATGGAGAGCGCGGCGGAAACGCCCTTGGGCCCGGACTTCAGCATCCACGCCTCAGCCTCCTCGATGAAACGGGAGCGGTTCATGAGACCGGTAAGCTCATCGTGGCCCGCGAGGTAATTGAGCCGCTCCTCGTTCATCATCTTCTCGGTCACGTCCTCCTGCACCGCCAGGAAATGCGTTATCTGGCCCTTTTCGTCCCTTATGGGCGTGATGACGGAGTTCGCCCAGTAATATGTGCCGTTCCTTTTCCTGTTCTTGAGGGTGCTCCGCCAGGTCCTGCCGGAGAGGATGGTTTTCCAGAGCTCCTGGTAAAGGGCGTTAGTGGCCTCGCCGGATGAAAGCACCCTCGGGGTCTGGCCGATTATCTCCTCCTTCGTGTACCCGGTCACCAGCTCGAAGGTTGGGTTTACGTACTGGATGGCCCCGTCCCGGTCGGTTATGAAGAGGAGGTTTACGCTGTGCTCGAGCACAGCGGAAAGCTTCCTCTGCTCGAATTCAGCCGTCTTCTGCTCGGTCAGGTCCTGTACCGTGCCTATCATCCGCAGCGGCCTTCCCTGCGGGTCTGTCAGGAGCTCAGCCTCCTCGTGCACTATCCGCACGGTCCCGTCCGGGCGCACTATCCTGTGGTCTATCGAATAGGGTTTGTTATGGTGGAAACTCCGTTCCACCGAAAGCTTGACGAACTCCCTGTCATCCGGGTGCACGGACTCGAGGAAGGCCTCGTAGGTCGCGCCGAACTCTTTTGGATTCAGGCCGAATATCCGGTATATCTCGTCAGACCACCAGAGCGTGTTTTCGGGGATATCCCATTCCCAGCTTCCCATGCGCGCGAGCTCCTGGGCCTTTCTCAGGCGCTCCTCGCTCTTCCTTAAGGCCGTATCAACGCGCTTCCTTTCCGTTATGTCGGTAGAGATGCAGCAGACGGCGTACGGGACCCCTTCCTCGCTCAAAAGGGGAAACTTCATCGATATATAGGTGCGCACCCCGCCGGGCAGGGGCAGGCTCTCTTCGAATTCGAGGTTGGTGCGGCGTGCAAGGACAATCGAGTCGTTCTCCTTGAGGCTGTCGGCCGCCTCTTTGGGCAGGAGGTCATGGTTCGTCCGTCCGTCCATCTGTTCAAGAGAGGTCCTGAAAAGGAGCTCGAATTCCCTGTTGACGAAGACGTACCTGCCTTCAAGGTCCTTCATGTATACAAGGGCGGAAGAGTTGTCCAGTATGGATTTCAGGCGCCTTTCGCTCTCCGCGAGCGAGCGGCCCCGTTCCTTTATCTGCCGGGCCATCTCGTTAAAGGCCCGCGTGATTTCGCCGATTTCGTCGCTTGCGCCGTCCTTAAGGTTAGTGTCGTAGTCGCCTTTTGCGATCTCGGCGGCCGCATTGGCCACGGCCTGGAGCTTAAGGACCACCCGGCGATGGAATACGATGAAGAGCAGGCCCGTAAGGAGGGCCACCACGAGGGCGGTAATGGCCGCGGACCAGCCGATCCGCGATAAGGGGAAAAAGGCCTCGCTCGAATCGATCTCGACAAGGAGGGTCCATCCGAGCTCAGGCAGGCACATGGACGCTCAGCGACCTCGACCCCTATGGTCGGCATATAGGCCGTAATCTCGCCGCCCGCTCCAGGCAGGCCGAAACAGGCAATGTGTCGGCGCGCTGGTCGAATGCGGCCCCGTCCCTGAAAATAGAGTCGGTTATCATGAGCCTGTCGCGGTTTACAAGATATGCCTCGTAGGTCTCGCGGCGGTCGAGGCGGGAGCTCAATGCGCCGAGGTTTCTCGCAAGCTCGCCCGAGAGGAGGCCCCTAAGCTCGGAGGCGCTCACGAAATTGCCCAGCACCCCGATGAGCTCGCCCTCCTCGTTACTTATGGGTGCGGAAAAAGCGAGGTCCGGGGTCCCGCCGATGCCCGAGCGCATTTCAGATGCGGCGACCCCGTGCCTGCCCTTCCTGAAAAGGTCTTCAGCGGAAAAATCCAAGCCCAGGAGGGAGTCCTCGGAAGACGCGATTACCTGTCCTTGCGGCGATATTACGGCTATCGCGCTTATCTGGTCGCTCAGGCGGAGCTTGTTCGAGACGATATGGCGCTCAAGCCGGGAGGCCGACCAGCCGCCTCCGGACGCCGCACCATCAAGCTCCGCTATGATAAGCCCGTCGCTCGCGAAGTCCTGGGCGCGCCGTTTCCCGGCATCGAGGAACTGGTAGACCTGTACCTCTATGGCTTCGGCCATGAGAGTCAGGTCGTCGAGGAAATACTTCTTGAGCATCTCCTTATTGTCCCTGAACCCGGCCGCAAAGGCGAACAGGATGGGCAGGAGTATTATGACGACAGCCAGGAAGGCCTTGGCCGATAGGGAAAATTTCAGTTTTTTCATCATTTTTAGGGGTTTGCCGGTTTTTGGGAGAGGGTCGTCAAAGGCGTGCTTTCAAGCGAAGCCCTGCCGTTCGGGAAAACGGCGCTGAACCGATTCTGCCCGGCCTCTGCAAATCATATAATCAAAGCCCGAAAAAAGCAAACGGACCCCCTGCCCCCTGATACGTTATATCGGCTGTTCCGCGGGTAAATTGAGCCCCTTAACTCCTTGACAACGGTACATGCAAAATGTCATATTGCCGTGAACCGGAAGCGGACTGACGCGCCCGAAAGGGAGAGTGGGCTTGGAAGGGGGGTGCCCTCATTCAGGCCTTTTTTTTGCATTTTTCCAATATATTAATATTTTCTGGAGGGTAGGATGCAAGCATTGACGGTCTCATGGATAGGGTATGTGAGCATTGCGGCGTTCGTCCTGGCCTACGCGCTTGTGATACTCGAGGAGAAGCTTCACTTGAGGAAGTCGAAGCCGGTCATACTCATAGGCTGCCTCATGTGGGCGCTCATCGCCGGCTACGAGGCGGTGAACGGCGGCGGGCACGCCGAAGAGCACGTGAAGCACATGCTCGTCGAGATAGCGGAGCTCTTCTTTTTCGTCCTCGTCGCAATGACCTACATAAACAGCTTGCAGGAGAGGATGGTCTTCGACGCGCTGAAATCGTGGCTCATCCGGAAGGGCTTCGCGTACAGGAGCCTTTTTTATATAACCGGCGTGATCACCTTCTTCCTCTCCGCGGTCGCGGACAACCTTACGAGCGCGCTTCTCATGGCTACCGTCGTGAGCGCGGTGAGCTCGAACCGGAAGTTCATAATCATGGGCTTCGTGAATATAATAGTGGCCGCGAACGCGGGCGGCGCGTGGAGCCCGTTCGGAGATATAACGACCCTCATGGTCTGGACGGCCGGCAGGGTAAATACTCTCGAGTTCTCCGCAATAGTCATCCCGTCGATCGTGAACTGGCTTGTCCCGGCCGCGATAATGTTCCCGTTCCTCCCCAAGGGCCGGCCCGAAGGCTCCACCGAGGTCATAAAGATGAGGTACGGGGCCAAGCGCGTCATATTCCTCGGCTTCGCGACCATCGCAACGGCGGTGAGCTTCCATCAGTTCCTTCATTTGCCGCCGTTCCTGGGCATGATGACCGGCCTCGGGTTCCTCATGTTCCTGGGCTTCTATCTCAAGAAAAAGGAACACTCCTATGCAAACCGTGCCCTGGAGCAGAACTTCGACATATTCAAGAAGGTTGAAAGGGCCGAGTTCGACACGCTCTTTTTCTTCTTCGGCATCATAACGGCCGTGGGCGCGCTCCAGTACATCGGGTATCTCGCGCTCTTGAGCACGAACCTCTACGGCGGGCTCGGGCCCACTTACGCGAATAGCGCGGTCGGCGTCATATCGGCAGTCATAGACAACATCCCGGTAATGTACGCTGTCCTGCAGATGAACCCGGAGATGGGCCTCGACCAGTGGCTCCTCATAACCCTCACGGCAGGCACAGGCGGAAGCCTCCTCTCCATAGGCTCGGCCGCCGGGGTCGCCGTGATGGGCGTAAGGAGGGACGTCTACACCTTCATGTCCCACCTCAAGTGGGCGCCGGCCATCGCCCTCGGCTATGTGGCGAGCATACTGGTCTGGTGGGCCCTGGTAAAGGTGTAGCAGGAAAGGTTCCGTTCAGCAAAAAAAAGCCGCAGGCCTTTTGGTCTGCGGCTTTTTTATTGACGTTATCTTAAAGGGCGGGGATTAATCCTTTCGCTTGGGCCGTTTCCCGGCTTCAAGTACACGCTTCCGTATCCTTATGGAAGCTGGCGTGACCTCCACGAGCTCGTCATCACGGATGAACTCCAATGCCTGCTCGAGCGTGTGGGACTTGGGCGGGAAGAGGAACATCGAATCGTCCGAGCCCGACGCCCGCATGTTCGTGAGCTTTTTTTCCTTAACCACGTTCACGTCCATGTCGTTTTCGCGGGAGTTCTCGCCTATTACCATGCCCTCGTAGACCGGGACGCCTTCCTTTATGAAAAGCGTCCCCCTGGGCTGCAGGTTATACAGGGCGTATACCGTCGAGGTCCGGCCCTGTCGGCCACGAGAGCGCCCGTGGCCCTCGTGGACATGGGGCCGTGCCACGGCTCGTACCCGTCGAAGAGGTGGTTTAGAAGGCCGGTGCCCTTGGTGTCGGTGAGGAACTGGGAGCGGAAGCCGATGAGCCCCCTCGAGGGTATCCTGAACTCCATCCTCACCCTGCCGTGGCCGTTATTCTGCATCTTCTGCATACGGCCCTTCCTGGCCCCGACCTGCTGCGTGACAACCCCTATGAACTCCTCGGGCACGTCTATCACGAGGTGCTCCATGGGCTCGTGGAGCTTCCCGTCTATTTCCTTTGTGATGGTCTCGGGCATGGAGACCGAGAGCTCGTAGCCCTCTCTCCTCATCATCTCGATGAGGATCGCGAGCTGGAGCTCGCCCCTGCCCATCACCCTGAAGGCGTCGGCCTTCTCGAAGTCCACCCTTATTGAAACGTTATAGAGGAGCTCCTTTTCGAGCCTCTCGCGGAGATTCCTCGAAGTTACGAACTTCCCCTCCTTGCCCGCGAACGGGGAGGTGTTAGGGGAGAAGATCATGGAAATGGTCGGCTCGTCCACCTTTATCCTCGGCAGGGCGCTTGGAAATTCGGCGGAGGTGATGGTATCTCCTATGCAGACGCCCTCCATGCCTGCGAGCGCGACTATCTCGCCGACGCCGGCCTGGGCGGCATCCTTTCTTTCAAGCCCCTGGAAGACATACAGGGCCGAGGCCTTTGCCTTGATGGTCCTTCCGTCCGCGTGCACCATTGCGACGGTGTCCGCCGCCTTGATGGTGCCGCCGAAGACGCGGCCCACCGCGAGCCTCCCGACATAGTCGCTGTAGTCGATATTGGTCACAAGGACCTGGAGCGTTGCCTGGCAGTCGCCCCTGGGCGGCGGCACGGTCTTGATTATGAGCTCGAAGAGCGGCCTTAGATCAGGCGAGTCCGCCTGAAGATCGAGGGTCGCGGTGCCTTTTTTCGCGTTGGTGTAGACTATGGGGAAATCGAGCTGCTCCTCCTTGGCGTCCAGGTCTATGAAGAGGTCGTAGACCTCGTTTATGACCTCCTGTATCCTGGCGTCAGGCCTGTCTATCTTGTTTATGACGATTATCGGCACGAGCTCCAGCTCAAGGGCCTTTTTGAGGACGAACCTCGTCTGCGGGAGCGGCCCCTCGGAAGCGTCGACAAGGAGCAATACGCCGTCGACCATCTTGAGGGTCCTCTCGACCTCGCCGCCGAAGTCCGCGTGCCCGGGCGTGTCCACGATGTTTATCTTGACCCCGTCGTACTCTATGGCCGTGTTCTTGGCCATTATGGTTATGCCCCGCTCGCGCTCGAGGTCTATGTTGTCCATGACGCGTTCCTGGACCTTTTCGTTTGCGCGGAAGGTCCCGGCCTGCCTGAGCATCGCGTCAACGAGGGTCGTCTTCCCGTGGTCGACGTGCGCGATTATGGCTATGTTCCTCAAATGTGTCTGTTCCATGTTCACCGGCTCTTTCTTAAAGTTTTTTGGCCCTGAAAAGAATCAGATATTTTACCCTAAAAGGGCCATGTGGTAAAGAGAAAACAGGCACCCACAAAAGAAAAGGCCTCTTGGGAAAAAGGGGCCTTTTGGTGCGGCTCTATTCGATTTTGAGGGGATTTTTCAGGGCCTGAAGACGGTATGGCAGCTTACGCAGCCGTCAAGGAGCTTCTTCGTAAGGCCGCTCATCTTCTGGATGTCGCTTGAATGCGCGGCCTTTGCAAGCGATTCGAGGTCAACGTGGAACTCATGGTCCATGCGCTCGAACTCCTTTATCCTCGATGCGTTTTTCCTGAGCTTCACCTCCCCGTGAAGGAGCGCCTCCTGTGTCTTTTCCATGGTCCCGTGAAGGGAATCTATTGCCATGTGCACCCTGTGCCCGTCGCCGAGTGCGACCGCCGATACTATCTCCCTGAACGCGGCGTCGAGCTGCCGCATCTCTTCGATAAGGGCGTTCGTTGAAGCGCCTTTTGCCGCTGTCTGGTGATCGTGCCTGTGGTGGTCGTCAGCCGCAGAGGCGATGCCCGGGGCGCATAGCAGGAAAGCAAGAAAAAGAGCGGATAAATTCCTCATCCCTTCACCTCCTGTAAATTGGTGCACAGCTTATCATCTCTTGTTGGATGCATATATGACAAGGGTCATATATGTGGGCTTGCTAGCCTCTCCCCCACCACGTGAAACGAGCTTCATAAGTCGCATCGCTCCTGCTGCCTCGGCCCGTTCACGCTCTTCTTCCTTTGTGCTGCGCTCGTCTCGTCCCTAGGGGATTATCAAAGCAAAAACTTACTATAATTTAGGGCAGAATAGGCAGAAAGAAGAAAGCAACATACACAAAGGTTAGAATATTACACGTGAATGGCTACTTTTTGTCCCTTCTTCACTTTTTACTTCCTCATCGTTCTGTTCATTTTCCTTTGGAAAATCATCTAAGTTAATTTCTAACAATTTTGTAAGTTTCTGAATTGATTTTTGAGTGATCGGTCCATTAGCAATTAATCGAATAGAAGTTCCCTTCCCTACAGGATACATTGCGTTACGTTCCTGCATGCTCTCTGGCCAAGGGCTTTGCTATTCGTATTCTTTATCATTTGCAATGAAGCTTCTTCTAATAAATTTTCTTCGGTATTCGATTTTTCATCAAATGGACGCTGATTATTTTCTTCTGCCACAGGCGTGTCGTAAACCTTGGCAAAATTCATGGTTCGATTAAAAATAGAAATAAAATCCCGAATGCTTTTGGGGTTAAAATCATACTTATCTTCCAATTCCCAAGCAAGCAACTCCTCCTGAGGTAAATGATCCTGATGATCAGAATAGATTTTATGAAAAATAGAAGGCTTTAAAGCAGCTGCCCTTATTGCCAAATCACGTTCACGCGTATTGGGGTTTTTGAGTATTTTGAAAGCTAATTCAGATACGCTAACCTTTCTTTCATCCTTCTGTCCTTTAGCTTCTATCAATCCATAATAGGTCAGCGTAGCCACTAATTGCTTTGACCCGCTGCTCTTAACTGAATAGCCCATCGCTTCAATCGCGAGGTTTACGGGAACAGAACTACGAAGATATTTATTATATAGTTTTTGAACAAGCTCAGTCGCTTTATCAATTGATATCGTGGGAAAATTTGGGCTCCGTTTCCGTGCCATTTTGTCCTCCAGAGTCTTAGATAGATGTTCTTAATGATTTTTCATGCCTTATCTGCTAATATCATATTGGAGCGCCGGGGAGTCGAACCCCGCCCGTTTGGTTTGATAGGCCGACGAGGGAACCTTCCGCGCCCCATTATCGCCACGGCCTTAGGTCTGCACCTTGTCAGAGGAGAACAGACCTAAGGCCTTCCTATTTTGCGCCTCTTTCTAGCGGCGATACTGACTAGAAAGGGCTAAAACTCTTCTGATCATTTCAGCCTCCCATCGAGTACAAGGTATATTATCCAGCATTCATGTGTTTGTCAATGGAAAATAGGTAATAGCGTGGATTTAGGTCGGGCCATATCTTGATATCTCATAACTATTTAGAATTTCACGAAGTTTTTAATAGGTAAGAGATAGCCATTTTTCACATCGATACCTAAAGCAGCGGGACTAGAGGATTGTATTGCTTTAACGCGGGGATTATTTTTTAAAATAGAAAGCAAATAAGGCGATAGCAAATACAAAAATTCAAAGCCGAAATTAAAATAGAACTACAATAGGCGCATGTAAAAATCAAACATTAAGAAAGGATACTTTAATAGTAGTAAGAGGTAAATAGAATCTGATTTGTGCGATACGAGGTTAGACTTAGGCTGGCTCTAGTCGGGCGGCGGCTCTGTGACTAAGAGAATATTTTATCTTTTCTATCGTCTCGTGATCCGGCTTGAAGGGGAGGTCGATTTGAGGCGCGGGCATATTTATCCGGTAGTCGCGTTCGAAGGGGGTTGAGGAGACCTTGAGGTTATTCGCGGTGACCATGAGCGGCTCGAGGTTCACTACGTCCTGTATGTTGTATGCCAGGAGCGTTTCGAGCGCCTTGGGGTTTTTGTTCCTTCTGTAATCTTTCCAGAGGAGGACCGCGAAGTAGCCGTCAACCCCGTCAAGCCCGCCCCGGTCGATGCCTATGAGCTTTTCGCAGCCCTTGAGCCCTCCCTTGAATCCCAGGTCGCGGAGCACGAACCGCAGGTCAATATGCGCATGCGGGAGGCGTAAATTCATGCTGCTTTCGATAAATGGTATGTCAAAGCACCTGCCGTTGTACGTTACGAGGAGCTTGTACCCGAATATGTCCTTTTTGAACTCATCGAGGTTCTCGCCACGGATGTAATAGCGCACCCTCCTTCCGTCGTAGAGGGAGATCGCGGTTATGTAGCCGTGACTGCCCACATAGCCGTTTGTCTCGATATCTATATAGGCTATGTCATCCCTGAAATCCGAGAATATCCTCCATGACTCCTTGGGAGGGATGAGCTTTCCGAAAAAGGCAGGGTCGCCTTCCTCAAGCTTCAGGCGGGATTGGTCCAGGACGGACCGGAAGGCGCCTTCGGCGGTCCTCCGGAGCTTGAAATCCCCGAGCGGGGAGTCCCAGTCCACGATGCCGTTCTCCCAGAGCCTCCGCTCGGTCTTAAGCCCCACGCCCGGGATATGGCAGAAGGTATTCTTGAGCATCAGGCGTATTCTATCATGGAAGGGTTTACGGTAAAAACGAAAAGGGCGTATATAATTAAAAAATCCGGCGGCCACGGGCCGGCCCCGGAGCATTGCCGTCTGAGGAGGGGGGCGCGTAATGATAATACTTGTACACGGCGGAGCTGGCGCAAAGAGGCCTCTTAAGAAGGCCCTTCAAGGGATGGGCGAGGCGCTCAAAACCGGATATGCAGCGCTTGAGCGCGGGGGGAGTTCTCTCGACGCCGTAGCCGATGCCATATGGCTGATGGAAAACACTGGTCTCTTTAACGCAGGGGATGGCTCAAACCTCCAGCTCGACGGAGTAAGGCGGCTTGACGCGGCGCTCATGGAAGGCGAAAGTCTCAGGGCAGGCGCGGTCATCGGCCTCGAGGGCTTCAGGAACCCGATAAGGGCCGCAAGGGAGGCGATGGGTCTACCGAATAATATTTTTACGAATATAGGGGCAACGCAGTTAGCCAAAAAGGCGGGACTTCCGCGCCTCGGCCCGCCTTCCGCGAAAGTCCTTGAACGGCTCGAGAGGGCGCGGCATACCGGGCCGGGCAGGCTCTACGAAACTTATTTCTCGACGGTCGGCGCAATCGCGATGGACGGGAAAGGGAAGCTCGCGGCAGGCTCCTCCACCGGAGGGGTCTTTGCCATGCTCCCCGGCAGGGTGGGGGACACTCCGCTCATAGGCTCCGGCGTCTACGCGGATAATCGGCTCGGCGCGGTCTCGTGCACCGGAAGGGGCGAGGAGATACTGAGGCTTTGCCTTGCCAAGGAGGTCTCCATGCTCATGGGCGGATGGGCCGCGCCAGAGGCTGCCAGGGCTGCGTTAAAAAGGCTTGTCGGCCTGGGCTTCCAGGCAGGGTTCCTGGCCCTTGATAGAAGCGGGGGCTACGCGATTGCGCATACGACCGCTTATATGGCGGCCGGCGTCGCAGGCCCGGAAGGTGTCTTCATAGGAACAAGCTTCGAGAAGGCCGGTCAGCGGGCCGACTCGACCATCAGATAGACCATCTCGGATTCGGCGCTTACCTCCACTATGGCGTGCTCCTCTCCGGGCTCTACCACAAGGAGGTGCCCCCTTCTTAAAAGGACGGGCACGCCCATGACGCTAAAGGTAATAGCGCCCCTTACGCAATAGAAGATCTCGGATGAGCCCTCGTGCGCGTGGGCCGAGGCGGTCGCACCCTGCTCAAGCACGATTTGGCTTATCTTCTTAACACAGGAGACCGGTTCATCGAGGAGGACCCTCTTTTTAAGCTCCGGGTCGTGTGATACGGGCCTTTCAGGCGCGCCTTCGAGAGAATAGTGCCTCATTCAATGACCAGGACCGGCACCGGCGAGGAGAAATCTGTCCCGTCCCCGAGCTGGCCTGAAGTATTCCTCCCCCAGCAGGCGACTCTTACGTCGTCCAGGCCAGCGCAGGAATGGAAAAAGCCCGCGGTTACGGAAACGGCCGTCGTAATCCCGGCCGCCGGAACCGGGTTTATGGTGGTGGTCAACGGAGCGCCGGCCCCAGGGGGCACGAACCCCGCGAAGCTCCCGTTTCCGAGCTGCCCGTCGGCGTTCTCACCCCAGCAGAAGACCCTTTTATTCGAGAGCGCGGCGCATGAATGCGACAGACCCGCGGCAATGGAGACTGCCTCGGAGACGCCAGGCGAAACCGGCGTGCTGGAGGAGATAAGGTTCGGGGCAAGCCAGAACGAGCCGAGCTGCCCCGAGGAATTATCCCCCCAGCACCTGATCGACTCGTCTCCGATAAGGGCGCAGGTGTGGTTCTCACCGGCGCTCAATGAGACGGCATTCGAGAGTCCGGTGACCTCCACGGGGGAGAGCGAGCCGGAGCCGGTCGGTATGCCAGCGTTGCCGAGCTGGTCAAAAAGGCTCGAACCCCAGCACCGGACCCCGCCGCCTGAAACGAGGGCGCAGGTATGGGTGCCGCCCGCTGAAACGGCCGTTGCACCCGTGAGGCCGGTGACCGCGACCGGGGGAGCCGAGTGCGCGAAGGTGCCGTTCCCGAGCTGCCCGAATTCGTTATTCCCCCAGCACGCGATTGTGCCGTCGGAGAGGACCGCGCAGGTATGCGAGTTTCCGGCGGAAATTGAAGCCGCCCCAATAAGGCCGGACACCTCCATTGGAGTGGTCGAGCTCGCAACCGTTTCATTGCCGAGCTGGCCGAACGCGTTTCTTCCCCAGCACCGGACAGTGCCGTCCGGAAGGAGGGCGCAGGTGTGCGCCCTTCCCGAAGAGACTTCGACAGGGCCGGAGAGGCCCTCTACAGCGACCGGGAAGGGGGAATCGAGCCGACCCCCATTTCCGAGCTGGCCGTCTGAATTTTCACCCCAGCATACTGCCGAATCGCCCGAGACGGCGCATGTATGAAAGCCCCCGGCAGAAATCAGCGTTGCCCTGAGCTCAGCGCCCTCATCCCCGTTACCGCAGCCCCAGAGTGATGGGAGGAGAAAAAAGATAAGTAAAAACGGCAGGATCCTCAATATTTTGACTCCTGGTGCGCTCGTTTCCCGGCCAGTTTAAGTATTCCGCAAAAAAGGGGCGTGTCAAGGGCCTGACCCGGGAAGGGCCCGGATGCTTGTAATTGACCCGAAGGCCGTTTTCTGCTATTTTAATCTGAGTTTCCAGCAGGGGTATTCATGGGCAAGGGAAGGATTCTCGTAATCGATGATGACGCGTTCTTCAGGGTCCTTTGCTCTGATATGCTGACGGGCGGAGGTTACTCCGTAAAGGTAGCGTCCTCAGGAAAAGAGGCCCTGGCCGTCATGGAGGACGAAGGCTTCGACATCGTCATGACCGACCTCGTCATGCCGGACCTGGGCGGCATGGAGGTGCTGGAAAGAGTAAAGCAGAAAAACACGCTCACCGACGTTATCCTCGTAACCGGCCACGGCTCGATAGAGTCGGCCATAGCGGCCCTGAGGAGCGGCGCCTTCGACTACATAATGAAGCCGCTCAATGAGGCTGAGCTCCTCCATACGATCGGGAGCTGCATGGAGAAGCGCAAGCTCCTCGAAGAGAACCAGGAGATGCGCCAGTCGCTCAGGCTCTTCGAGGTGAGCCGGGCCATAACCACCACCCTCGACATATCCAGGCTCTACGAGCTCACCCTCGACGCGCTCCTCCAGACCGTCCCGGCGGACTCGGGCATCGCCACCTTCCATGAACACGACCTTAGGACCCTCGCCGTCAAGGCGTCAAGGCACATAGACCCGGAGCAGGCCGAACTGCTCGCAGGGCTCTTCAAGACCGTATTCGAAAGGGATTGCGAGGCCAGGCCCGAGATACGGGTTTTTCCGATGAGAGAGTTGGGTTTCGCGGAGAACGGGCCGCTCAAGGGCTTCGAGTCCTTCATCGCCGCGCCGCTCGTCAGGGGGCAGAAGGCGATAGGCTACTTCATCCTCCTCTCACGCAAGCGGAAAGAGGAATACTCCGAAAAGGACCTGATGAACGCCTCGTTCATAGCGGAGCACGCCTCAACAGCTTATGAGAACGCGGAGAAGTACGCGGACGCCAAGGAGATGGCCTTCATAGACAGCCTCACGAACCTCTATAACGCCAAGTACCTTGACCTCGTCCTCGACAAGGAAATAAAGAGGGCGGACAGGCTCAGGATGCCCGTTACCGTCCTCTTCCTCGACCTCGACAACTTCAAGAACGTAAACGACTCCAACGACCACCTCGTCGGCTCAAGGGTTCTCGTGGAGCTCGGGCACCTGCTTCTTAAGTGCGTGAGGGAAGTGGACACGGTAATCAGGTACGGAGGCGACGAGTTCGTGATAATTCTGGCCGACGCGGACCACAGGGCCGCGATGCAGGTCGCGAACAGGATACGGGCGACCATAGAAAGGCACGAGTTCGTGCAGGCCGAAGAGAAGCTTGTCCTCAAGATAACCGCCTCGATCGGGGTCGCGACCTACCCCACCCACACTCGGAACATGCGCGAGCTCCTGAAGACCGCTGATAAGGCCATGTACAAGGCCAAGGACCTCTCCAGGAACACGGTCTTCCTCGCGCCAATTCCGGAAATCGCTGTCCCCAAATAGGGACGAAACCCGTCTTGAAAGACAGACCCTAAAGGAAGCTCCCGCCTGCCCTGGCAAGCTCTGCCGCCAGCCCCCGTATCCTCTTCATGTCGGTTTTCCCGGTCGCGGTGACCGGAAGCTCCTCTATGAAAAAGAAGCTGTCGCGCTTGGGGAGCCATAGCCGCGGCAGGTCCGTCCCGGCCAGCGCCCTCCACGCCTCTTCCGGGGCCGTCTCCTTTTTCGTATAAAGGGCCACGAGCCGTTCCCCCCGCGCGCTGTCCGGCACAGCCGTTACGACGCAGTCCGAGGAGAGGGCGTTTGCCAGGGCCTCCTCTATCTTTATGTGCGGTATCATCTCGCCGCCTATCTTGCTGAACCTGGCGAGCCTGTCGAGTATGGTGATGAACCCGTCCTCCCCAATAGACGCTATGTCCCCGGTGACGTACCACCCGTTCCTTAAGACGCGCGAGGTGGCTTCGGGGTCGCCGAGATAGCCGAGCATGAGGTTCGGCCCCTTTACGAGGAGCATCCCTTCGCTCCCGGGCGGGAGCTCCATGCCGGTTTCAGGGTCGACCACCCTGGCCGAGACCCCGGGTATGGGGTGGCCTACGGTGCCGGGACGCGAGCCCCTCTGGCGCACCCCGCCGTGCTCGATATCCGGGATGTTGACCGAGACGACGGGCGACATCTCGGTTGCGCCGTAGCCCTCGAGGAGGTCGATGCCGAACCTTGATCTGAACTCCGCGGCTACCTGGGGCTTAAGCTTCTCCGCGCCGGCCACGGCGTACCTCAATGCGGCGAAATCCCCGGGCTCGCACTTCTTTACGTAATGGGAGAAGAAGGTGGGCGCGCCCATTATCATGGTCGCATGGTATTTCCGCGCAAGCTCGCCTATGCCCCTCGCGTCCATGGGGTTGGTATGGTATACCGCGCGGAAGCCCGAAAGGAGCGGGAACCAGATGGTGGCCGTGTAGCCGAATGAATGAAAGAAGGGGAGCGTGCCCATAATGGTGTCCCTGTGTGAGTGGACGAATATCTGCTGGAGCCCCTCGACGTTGGAGATGATGTTGTGGTGCGAGAGCATCACGCCCTTCGGTATGCCCGTAGAGCCGCTCGTGAATATGATGGTCGCAAGGCCCCTGGGGTCTTTATTCACGCAGTAGAGGGCCGAGATGAGGCGGGCCGGGAAAAGCAGGGCCGCAGCCATGCCGAAAAGGCGCCCGGCACCTGAGGCCTTTGCCATCACGTCTTCGAGGAATAGCATCCTGCCGTCCCTCTCGATGCCGGCCTTTTCGATAAAGGCCCTTGAGGTGATTATCTCGCTCGCGCCGCTTTGCAAGACGGCGGACCCGACGGCCTCCCGGCTTGCGGTGAAGTTGAGGTTGACCGGGACCTTGCCGGCCATGAGGAGCGCGATGTTGGCGAGCGCCCCGGCAACGCTCGAAGGCAAAAGCAGGCAGACCTTCTCTCCCTTGAGGTTCGAGGCCGCCCACTTCGAGAGCATGATGCTCCCGGCAAGCGCGCGCGCCCAGGAGAGCTTCTTTCCGGTAGAGTCGGCCATGCAGAACGAGAAGAGGCGCGAGCGGGCCTCCCTTATGAAACCCAGATGCAAGAGGTCGTCCTGAGAGCGCCTGTGGTCATGGGCAGCGCTCCCGAGCTCCATTACGGCCTGCCTCACCTCCAGGGCCGTTGCGCCGCGGAGGGGTTTGCCGAAGGAGACCGTGACCGGGTATGGGAAATGCGTGGGGAACTTCCAGAAGAACTTCATGCCCTTGAAGCTGAAGACCGAGCCCCAGACCCGGTCGAGGTGGACCGGTATCACCGGTACGTCGAGGCCGTCTATTATCCTCTCGAAGCCCTTCTTGAAGGGCAGGAGGTTCCCGGTCCGCGTTATCGCGCCCTCGGCGAATATGCAGACCATGTGCCCGGCCTTGATCTCATCCCTTGCCCGGGAGATGGACTGGAGCACCTCTTTCCTGTTGCCGTCGGCTATGGGCAGCGCCTTCATGAGGCGCAAAAGCCACTGGATGGGCTTTATGTTGTAGAAGTATTCGTATATGAGGAACCTTATGAACCTCTGCACGCACGCCCCGACAAGGAAGGCGTCGACGAACGACATGTGGTTGGATACGAGGAGCGCCGGGCCCGTAAGCGGCACGTTCTCCTGGCCGACCACCTTTATCTTGTAGAGGGTATGGGTGAGCATCCAGAGTATGAAGCGCGTGAGGAAGTCCGGGAAGGCCTTCAATATGAATACGGTCGAGAGGAGCGTCACCACGCCGAAGGCGAGAATGATCTTATCAGCCGCAAGGCCCAGCGTCTCCGTCATTACCCAGAGCACGCCCGAGGCCGCGAGAATGCCGCAGGTGTTGAAGAAGTTGTTGGTCGCTATTATGCGGCCCTTTTCTACCGCCGCGCTCTTCTGCTGGAGGAGCGCGTTAAGCGGCACTATAAAGAGGCCGCCGGAGAAGCCGAGCATTAGCATGGCCGCCCCGGTCCGCGGGTACGAGTCCGGCGAGAAGGCGAGTAGGAGAGAGAATATCCCCATGCCGATCCAGCCGAGCGGCACGAGCCCCGGCTCCACTTTGTCGCCGGAAAGCCTCCCGGCGATTATGCTCCCCAGCCCTATGCCCACGGCAAGAAAGACTATCAGTATCCCGACCCATAGGTCGGTAAGGCCCATTACCTCCTTTCCGAGGAGTATTATGACCATCTGGAGGAGCGAGCCCAAAAACCAGAAATACGTAATGCCGCCGACTGTAAATAGGAGGAGCCTGTTCTTAAGGAGGCTCCTGGAGCCTTTTCCTATCTCGGAGAAGGGGTTCCACTTGAAGCGCTTCACGGCGCCGGAATCCGGGACGACCGGCACCCCGAAGCTCATGAGCATGCCTACGAGCGCCGTTACCACGAGGACGAGCCCCACGACCGTGAGTTTGTCGCTCCAGGCCGAATACATTATGGTGCCGAGCGAGGTGCCGAGTATTATGGCCAGGAACGTGGACATCTCCAGCAGGCCGTTTGCGCGGGACAAGTCCCTGTCCGGGAGCATCTCCGGCACTATGCCGTACTTGGCCGGGCTGAAAAACGTCGAGTGGAGCGCCATGAGGAAGAGGGTCCCGAGCATCAGCTCGATCCTGCCGGACCATAGCGCGGCGAGGCCGAAGAGAACCGCGACCACCTCGAAACCCTTGGTGGTTATTATGACCGTCCTTTTATTGAAGACGTCGGCGGCGTGGCCCGCATAGCCGGAAAAGAAAAAGAAGGGGAGTATGAAGACCGCGCCCACCATCGAGAGGTACGCGCCGCCGGAGGCGCCTTCAGAGCCCGCGATGTTCACGGCGACGAGCGAGAGGACTATCTTGAAGGCGTTGTCGTTGAACGCGCCCAGGAACTGGGTCCAGAGGAAGGACTGGAAACCCATTGACTTTATGAGGTCTTTATATCTGCCCATGCTCATTTATGAATTTGATTCAGGACGTTTGTTTTCTTCCTGTTCACCGGGATTAGCCTGCTTAGGGCGATATTATAGAATTCCGACGAGCATCGCGGCATTAAAAAAACAAAGGCTTATTATACCCCAAGAGGGCCCGGGATGGGGCAAAAAGCCGGGCCTGGCACTGGGGGGCGGTTGCTTATCATTCGGGCTACAGGGAATCCAATTCGAGCGAAATCGGGGCAGCGCAGGGTTGAAAGAGGGTCGTTCAGGTCATAAAGGCTTTTCCGGTCCCTGCAGCCGCGCTAAAGCGGACTCCCGCCGAGCCGGGTACAATCCCTCCCCGGCAAATAAAAAACCCCTCAGTAGCTGAGGGGTTTTTCTTTGAAAGGGGATTACCTTTCGTGAGGGAGCTTGTAGCCGACACCGGCGAACTGGATGTTCTCCGGGTCGTCGCACCTCGGCGGAGAGACCGCGTGCACGCCGCCGCACTTGGGGCACTTGCCGACAAAGGTCTTCAAAACGAAGGCCTCGCCGCATCCCTGGCACCTGGCGTTAAGCCCGCCGTCCGGGATGGGGGCGTTCCTCACCCCGCCGCCGTGCGCGTGATAGACGAACTCCACCAGCTCAAGACCTTCCGAGAACGGGCCGCCGCCGGCAGGCCCGCAACTTCCGCAACCTTCACCCATAAGACCTCCAAAATTGAGTATTCCTAAATCATATCATAGAATACTAAAAAAACCGGACTTATTCAATACATATCGACTTATAAGCTCTCAAGAGAATAGAACACTGCTGATTTTCCTTGCCACAGCCCCCCTCGATTTTGTATTCTACAAACCGGCATAATACCCTCCCATTCGAATCAGCTCGTAACAGTTAATATTCTAATAAGCCATGAACTCAACCAAAAACCCGAAATCCATTATAGAGCAGCTCAACAGAAAGAAGTGGTGGCATTCGCCTCCTTTGGACAAGTGTGCGTATAAAAAGAGAGGTGCGTTCCTCGCCTCGTCTTATAAAGAATGTGAGTTCTACGGCCGTCCTTACGACAATCCGATCGAAGTTCATTTGTCTAATCCGTTGATAGATACAGAAGAAAACATTATCAAACGGCTCTTCGGTTCAGATTCCCGCCAGATGGATACATACAGATCCCTTCTGGATATTTTTTCGAAAACCACCCTAAACACAAGATTCCGGCTGGATGCGGAGATCTACAAGGCGGCTAAAAAGAAAGGGTACGACTCGATTGCCATCGTAACCGCCGCGGGAATGAAGAAGGTTGAAGAAAAACAGCTTCCAAGAAGTATCGAGCTGAATGTTTTCGATATCAACAAATCAAGCCTCAAGGAAGTCAAAAATGCCAGTTTGTAAGCCAGTCAAAAACACCAGGGGCAAGAAAAAAGAAATCCTGTATGCGGCCCCTGAGAGCGGTATAGAGTTAGCCAATTTCGAAGAGGCAGCCTCGTATGGGGATAAGCCTTATTCTACTTATTTTAAAGATCCGGCACATGGCATTTTGCTGTTGAAGGGAAACTGTATTGAGGTTTTGAACAGGGCGCGGGAAAACAGCGTTGATATGATTTTTGCAGACCCGCCGTATTTTCTTTCAAACGGCGGCATCACCTGCCATGCAGGGAAAATGGTGTCGGTCAATAAAGGCAAATGGGACGTCTCGAAAGGCGTTAAAGAAAACCACGAGTTCAATCTTGAATGGCTGAAAGCCTGCCAGCGCGTCCTTAAGCCCAACGGGACGATATGGGTTTCAGGGACAACTCATATAATCCATTCAATCGGCTTTGCCATGCAGGAGCTTGGTTACAAGATACTTAACGATATCGCCTGGTATAAAAGAAATGCACCCCCTAATCTGTCGTGCCGTTACTTTACCCATTCTACTGAAACTGTGCTGTGGGCAGCAAAAAATAAATCAAGCAAACACTACTTTAATTACAAGCTGATGAAGCAAATTAATAATGGTAAGCAGATGCGCAATGTTTGGGAAATTTCCGCGCCCGCTGCGGATGAAAAAAAATTCGGCAAACACCCGACCCAGAAGCCGGTTGAGTTATTAAAAAGAATTATTCTTGCCTCTACACGGGAAGAAGACTTTGTGCTTGACCCCTTCTGCGGAAGCTCTACCACCGGAATCGCCGCAATTTTATTGAATAGAAAATATGTAGGCGTTGACATTGAGGAAGGATATTTAGACCTTTCCAAAAAGCGTCTTGAACAAGCTGGCAAAGAAAAAAAGACACTTTTCTGTCGTGAGGGCAAAGCGTCATGAAAATCGGCGGTTCCGGCGGAGGCAATACAATAACCGGCTTAAATTTTGAAAAGAAAGTTGATTTTCAAGACCTTCTGAAAGCGGTTCCCGGATATGCATTGAAAAAGATATCTCATAAGGCAGGATTAGGCGTGTTTTTCGAGGACACTCTAGTTGCGCGGTGTTTTAGGAAGCAAGATTTTTATAAATTTTTGGAGGAAGAAAATATTAATTGGCAGCAAATGCTCTCAAAAAGATTATTGCCTGACGATGCTCTTCTGGTGATTGTACGAGAAACCTTGTTTATTATCGAAGTCAAATATCAACAGGTTGCAGGCTCGGTTGATGAGAAACTTCAAACATGTGATTTTAAACGCAAGCAGTATTTAAAATTGGTTGCGCCGCTTGGCATAAAAGTCGAATATGTTTATGTGCTGAACGATTGGTTTAAACAACCTTCTTATAAGGATGTGTTGGAGTATGTGCATAGCGTCAATTGCCATTATAAATTTAATGAACTTCCTTTATCTTGGTTAGGATTACCCACCAAACAAGCCATGCCAGCACCGGTCATACCCTCTCGTACGGGTCCCACAGTTTCTTGAACTCATCGAGCGCGAACCTGTCGGTCATCCCGGCTATGTAGTCGCAGATCACCCTTTCCTTGCCGTGCCTCTCTATTTCCATGCAGGTCTTGGGCGGCAGGAGCTTCGGCTCCCTCATGTAGACAGTAAAGAGGTTCCTTAGTATCCTCCGGGCCTTGTCCGCCATCCTTATGACCCTGTGGTGGTTGTAGAGATTGGCTTTAAGGAACCTCTTGAGCTGCCGGTTTTTAGCATCCATCTCCGGGCTGAAGCCCGCGATATTCGCCCCGCGCGCCCTCACGTCCTCTATGGAGCCGATGCCCTCGTCGGCTATGGTCTTAAGGATGGTCCCCACGAGGTCGGTAACCTGCGCGTTGATTATCCTTATTATGG
The DNA here is from genome assembly GCA_015075075.1 of Deltaproteobacteria bacterium. GTDB lineage: Bacteria > Desulfobacterota > GWC2-55-46 > GWC2-55-46 > GWC2-55-46 > UBA5799. Next base: position 240,292 of record JABTVA010000002.1, read on the forward strand.
TCTGGGAGACGAGTATCTTCCGGTCCTCGCCGGGGTAAAGGGCCTTAACCTCTTCAAAGTGCTCCTTCCAGAGCGCCACTTCCCTGAGAGAGTCGATCTCCAGCATGTCGGAAGAGAGGCCGTCGTCTATGTCGTGGTTGTTGTAGGCGATCTCGTCGGCTATGTCCACTATCTGGGCTTCGAGCGAGGCGGAGCTGCCGCCGTCGTATTCGGAATTGCGGCCGGGCCGGTCGTGCTCGGAAGAGTGCTTCACAATCCCTTCCCGTACCTCGTATGTGAGGTTGAGGCCGTTAAAGCCCGGGTATTTCCTCTCAAGCTCTTCCACTATGCGGAGGCTCTGCCCGTTGTGCTCGAACCCGCCGTGCCCCTCCATCAGGTGGTTGAGCGCGTCCTCGCCCGTATGTCCGAAGGGCGGGTGCCCGAGGTCGTGGGCCAGGGCTATGGCCTCTGCAAGGTCTTCGTTCAGGCCGAGGGCGCGCGCGATGGTCCGGGATATCTGGGCCACCTCTATGGTGTGCGTAAGCCGCGTCCGGTAGTGGTCTCCCTCGTGGTAGACGAAGACCTGGGTCTTGTATTCGAGCCGCCTGAAGGCGTGGGAGTGGATTATCCGGTCCCTGTCCCTCTGGAAGGGGGTCCTGAACGGGTGCTCGGCCTCCGCGTGCTTCCTGCCCCTTGTGGCCCCGCTCCAGGCCGCGTAGGGCTGAAGCCTCCTTGATTCCGCCTCGATGTAATTCTGGGCCTTTGCCATTGACTTTTCCCCGGAAGATAATAGAATTAATGCATGAGAACTCTCGTCCTCATCCTGGCTGTAGCGGTGCTTGCGGGCTGCTCGGTCATGCCCAGGGGCGTCCTGAAGGCCGTGGACCGCGACATCACGCTCGACCAGGTCCAGGCCAACCCCGACCGCTATCTCGGCTCTAACGTCCTCTGGGGCGGCATAATCCTCGGCGCCGAAAACCTCGAGGACGTTACGGAGATAGAGGTGCTTGAGACGAAACTCGGGTTCGACGAGCGCCCCGCTAACGGAACCTCAAGGGGCCGGTTCATAATCCGGGCGAGGGGCTTCCTCGACACCAACATCTACTCCAAGGACAAGCGGATAACCGTTGCCGGGACCGTAAGGGCCGTCGAGAGGAGGAGGATAGGCAGGATGGAATATCCCTATCCGGTCCTCGAGCCCATCGAAGTAAGGATTTCAGACCCGGTCGAGGACAGATACGTTTACCAGGACCCCTTCCTCTACGGACCGTTTTATCCCTATGGTCCCTACGGGCCTTTTTCCCCCTTTAACCCCTACTACCCGTTCGGCCCGAGGCGGCCTTACAATCCCTACCCGTTCTTCCCTTAGCAGTCTGCTGAAAAAGCCCAATCTGCTGTGTCGTCTTCAAAATTCGTCATTGCGGCGTACAATAAAAGTACGCCTCATTCCTCATTTTTCGACTCCTTGCATCTTGAGCTTTTTGAGCAGCCTGCATGTAATTCTGAGTTCTTCAGAACCCTTAGACGCTCGCCCGTATCTTCTCGGCCTTCTCCAGCGCCTCTTCTATGGTGCCGACCATGTAGAAGCCCTGCTCCGGGATGTCGTCGAGCTCGCCGTTGGCTATCATGTTGAAGCCCTTGATGGTGTCCTTCACGCTCACGTACTTGCCGGGTGTTCCGGTGAACTGCTCGGCCACGAAGAAGGGCTGCGAGAGGAACCTCTGTATCTTCCTCGCGCGGGCGACCACGAGCTTGTCCTCCTCCGAGAGCTCGTCCATGCCGAGGATGGCGATGATGTCCTGGAGGTCCTTGTACTTCTGGAGGATGGCCTGCACCCGGCGAGCTGTCGAGTAATGCTCGTCCCCGACTATCTGCGGGTCGAGGATCCTCGATGTGGAGTCCAGCGGGTCCACGGCCGGGTAGATGCCGAGCTCGGCTATCTGCCTCGAAAGGACGGTCGTCGCGTCAAGGTGCGCGAAGGTCGTCGCAGGGGCCGGGTCGGTCAGGTCGTCCGCAGGCACGTATATGGCCTGCACCGAGGTGATGGAGCCGTTGAGCGTCGAGGTGATCCTCTCCTGGAGGCCGCCCACGTCGGTGCCGAGCGTCGGCTGGTATCCGACGGCTGAGGGTATGCGGCCGAGTAGCGCGGAGACCTCTGAGTTGGCCTGCACGAACCTGAATATGTTGTCTATGAAGAGGAGGACGTCCTGGTTCTCCTCGTCCCTGAAGTACTCGGCCATCGTGAGCGCCGTGAGCGCGACCCTTGCCCTCGCTCCCGGGGGCTCGTTCATCTGCCCGTAGACGAGGGCGGTCTTCCCGAGAACGCCCGACTCCTTCATCTCCTCCCAGAGGTCGTTTCCTTCCCTGGTCCTCTCGCCGACTCCGCCGAAGACCGAGAAGCCGCCGTGCTGCATGGCGACGTTGTTGATGAGCTCCATTATGAGGACCGTCTTTCCGACGCCCGCGCCGCCGAAGAGGCCGATCTTGCCGCCCTTGAGGTAGGGGGTGAGGAGGTCGACGACCTTGATGCCGGTCTCGAAGACCTCCATCTTGGTCGACTGCTGCTCGAAGGTCGGGGCAGGGCGGTGTATGCCGTATTTTTTCTCGCTCGCTATGGGGCCGAGCTCGTCGACCGGCTCGCCTATGACGTTTATTATGCGCCCGAGGACGGGCTTGCCGACAGGCACCGTGATGGCCGAGCCCGTGTCCCAGGCCTCGGTGCCCCTTACGAGGCCTTCGCTCGCGTCCATGGCTATGCACCTTACGGTGTTCTCTCCGAGGTGCTGGGCGACTTCGGTAACGAGGTTCCATTCCTCGTTGCTTATGCTCTTGTTAGTTACCCTCACGGCGTTATTGATGGCCGGGAGCCTGCCGGGCGGGAACTCGATATCGAGCACCGGGCCGATGACCTGCGTGATCCTGCCGATATTCCTTTCCTTCCCGACACCCTCGGCTGTCAGGCCGGCTGCTGTTCTCTGGACTTCGGACATTTCAGGAAGACCTCCCTTGCGGAATCTTTTGAGGCAACCTCTAAAAATTGATCTTTTCCCCGGACTCTGGGTAGTTACGGGAACAAAAATGCTCACATATTGTCATATATGCTCCGCTTTTTATTCCCGGCCTTCCTTGATTGCGGGAAAAATCTACAATTTTTAGAGGTTGCCTTGGTTGCTTAAAAGTTTGGGAACGGCCTTCCGGCCCTCTCCCGGTTACTGCCCCGCGTGAGTTCCGGGGCTTAAGTCGTTGCCTCAGGCAGAGCCGCGGGGCTTACTTAAGCGCCTCCGCGCCTCCGATTATCTCCATGAGCTCCTTGGTGATGGCGGCCTGGCGGAGCCTGTTATACACGAGCGTAAGGCCGCTTATCATCTGCCCCGCGTTCTTCGAGGCCGAGTCCATCGCCGTCATCCGAGCCCCGTGCTCGCTGGCCGACGTTTCCAGAAGGGCCCTGAAGGCCTGCACCTCTACGTACTTTGGAAGGAGGCTCGCAAGCACCGCCTCTTCGCCGGGCTCGTAGATGTACTCGCCCTTGCCTTCGCCTTCCTTGTTCTCCTCGTTCTCGGGTGCCGAGACGGGCAGGAGCTTTATCGTAAGCGGCTTCTGGGTGAGGGCGGACTTGAACTCGCTGAATATCATGTGGACCTCGTCGGTCTCGCCCTTCAGGTACGAGCCCACGAGGTCGTTGGCTATCTCGACTGCGGTGCCGTAAGCCGGCCTGCCGCTCCCCACGGGCCTCGCGTTGAGGACCGTGATGTTGCGTCTCTTGAAATACTCGCCCCCGCGCTTGCCGACGAGATAAAGGCTTGCGCCTGACGAGCCGCGCTCGCGGAGGAACCTTTCCGCTGTCCGGAGGAGCTGCGAGTTGAAGCTTCCGCAAAGGCCCCTGTCCGAGGTGAAGAGCGCGAGGGTTATCTTCTTTACCTCCCTCTTTTCAAGGAGGGGGTGGCTGTCGGGGGAGGCCTTGGATGCGAGCGAGCCTATGAGCTCGAGCATCTTCTCGGCATAGGGCCGGGCCGCGACTATCTCGTCCTGGGCCTTCTTGAGCTTCGCGGCGGAGACCATCTTCATGGCCTTGGTTATCTGCCGCGTGTTCTTGACCGACTTTATTCTTCTTTTTATGTCCTTAAGGCTGGGCATCTATGAGATCACCTATGGGCTTTTTTAACAGCTGCTCAAAAAATCCATCTGCTGCGTTATCTCGTCGCTCGTCACTGCGACGTACATGAAGAGTACGACTCGCTCCTCGCTCCTCGATGCCTTGCATCTGGAGCTTTTTGAGCAGCTTTAGGTAATTCCAGGCCGCTAAATTACTTGCCTTCGGCCACGAACAGGCCCTTCAAGTCGTCGAGCGCCTTATTGAGCTTGGCCTTCAAGTCGTTGTCTATGGCCTTCTTGGTGCGTATCTCGTCGAGTATCCCGGGGTGCCTGGACTCCATGAAGGCTATGAGCTCTTCCTCGTACCTCTTGAGGGCCGAGTTGGGGTAGGCGTCGACATAGCCGTTTGTGGCGGCGTAGATGACGAGCACCTGCTTCTCGACCGGAAGGGGCTTGTACTGGCCCTGCTTGAGTATCTCGACGAGCTTGCCGCCCCTGTTGAGCTGCTTCTGGGTGGCCGGGTCGAGGTCGCTTCCAAACTGGGCGAATGCCGCGAGCTCCCTGTACTGCGCAAGCTCCAACCGCAATGTGCCTGCGACCGACTTCATGGCCTTTATCTGTGCGCTGCCGCCGACGCGGGAAACCGAAAGCCCGACGTTGATGGCGGGCCTTATGCCCGAGTAGAAGAGGTCGGTCTCGAGGAATATCTGGCCGTCGGTGATGGATATGACGTTCGTCGGGATGTAGGCCGAGACGTCGCCCGCCTGCGTCTCGATTATCGGGAGGGCCGTAAGAGACCCGCCGCCGAGCTCGTCGGAGAGCTTCGCGGCCCTTTCGAGGAGCCTTGAGTGGAGGTAGAAGACGTCTCCGGGGTACGCCTCGCGGC